>NZ_JBSSBS010000002.1:0-14440 GCF_054058995.1 Nocardioides sp. HB32 | reverse complement strand
TCTTCAAGCGGGACTGCTGGGAGCCGGAGTTCTTCCGGCACCCCAAGAAGAAGTTCACGTTCGAAGTCTCGGGGTTCTCGCGGCGCGTCGCTGAGGCCTACAACACTCACGAGTCGCTGACCCAGGCCGACCACACCCAGGACGCCAAAGACCCCTACGCACGGGCCCGTGAGAAGCGCGGCGGCTCGGTGCTGGAAGGGATCGTGCCCACGTGAAGCTGATCGCGTTCGGGCTGTGCGTCGGTGCCGGTGTGCAGGCGTGGCGCAACTTCCCCGCGGACGGGCCGGTGACCATCGGTCCCGCGGTGCTGGTGATGTGTCTGGCCGTGCTCGCGGCCTACCTCGTCGGTCGCGGTGTGCGCGGCGTGGGCTCGTCGGCTACCGCCGTCGCGGTCGCCTCGGCGTCGGCGGAGTCAACCTCTGTTGCCGGTGCGTCGTCCACGGTCAACCTCGCCGTGGTGATCCCTGGTCAGGGTGCGGCCTCCGCGCCGATGGGTGTCCAGATCCCTTCGGAGTCCGCGCCGTGGCTCGGCGGCTCCAAGCCGGTGCCCGAGCTGGCCGACCTCGACGGGTACGACCTCTCCGAACTCGGGTTCGAAGAGACCGGCGAGCACGCATGACCGAAGATCTTGCGGTGAAGGGGCCCGCCGGCCAGCTGTCAAACAGGAGAATCTTCGGTTACGACGCGTTTCGCGGGCTGGCGATGCTGGCCATGCTGGTCGACCACCTGTGCCTGGTGTTCTCCGGGCCGTACGCGGTGCGGATGACGGTGGGCCGGTTGGCGATGCCGATGTTCTTCCTGCTCGCCGGTCACCTTGCTCGGCGGGTCCGGTGGCGGCACGGCGGGATCTTCCTGATCGGCTGCGCGCTCCCGGTGCTCGTCCCGTGGATCGACTCCCCCAACGTGCTCGTGTGGTGGGCGGTCGGGGTGCTGCTGCTGGCGGCTGCCCGCTGGGCTGAGGTTCCGGCGTGGCTGCTGGTGGTGGTCGCGCTCGCGGCGTCGGCTAACGGGTGGGTGGACACGGACGGCACGTACGACGCTCGCTGTCTGTGGGGCCTGATGGCGCTCGGCGCGATGCTTCCGGCGTCGGCGTTCACCTGGGCGGGGCGTGCGCCGCGCTGGGTCGCGGCGCTGGGCTGCTGGCCGATCACGTTCTATGTCGGCCACCTGCTGCTGCTGGAAGCGCTCATCCAGGCCGCGTCGTGGTGACTGCGGCGTTTCTGCGACGGGGCCCGCTGCTGGGGCTCTACGTTGCTCAGGACATAGAGAAGCGGGCCGGTTGGCTCCGACCCGCTTCTGACACCCGCTGCCTTCCTAGGGGCTCCAACGGATGCTTTCGACACCAACGGTAACCCAGTCCGAGGACGCACGCGCAGAACGCGCCCGGAACCTGCGGGCTGACCGGTACGCCGCTCTCCGGGTCCTGTGGCGAGAGACCGGCATCAAGCGCGTCGCTCACTGCCGCCGCGTCGTCTCGGACCGCTCTGAGGCGGTCGGCGTGCACGTGTCGCCCGATGGTCACGCGGGTCTGTCCGGGGTCCAGACGTGCGGGTCGGTGTGGGCGTGCTCGGTGTGCTCGGAGAAGATCAACGCCGGTCGGCAACACGAGTTGCAGAACGCGATCGAGTCCTGGCAGGCGGCGGGCGGCGGCGTGCTGTTCGGCACCGTGACCATGCGGCACACCCGCGGCATGCGGCTCGCGGACATGCTCGACGCGATCGCCCCGGCCTGGAACCGGACCACGTCGGGCAGCTCGGGGTGGAACGGCACCAAAGCGAAGAAAGACGGCACCCAGACCGACATCGGTGACAAGCGGCGGTTCGGGATCCACGGGGTTATCCGGCTGCTGGAGGTCAAGCATGGCGAGAACGGCTGGCACCCGCACATCCACTTCCTGGTGTTTCTGGATCGGCCCGTGTCGCCGTCTCAGTGGCACCCCAACGGGCTCATGCACCCTCGGGAGCTGCTCGACCTCCAGGGGCGGCTGTACGCCCGCTGGGAGGCTGCTCTAGCCCGTGAGGGGTATTCCGTGCTGGAACACGTGGGGATCGACCTGCGCCCGGTGTCGTCGGCTGCCGCGGTGGCCGACTACTTCGCCAAGGGGACCTACGCGGCGTCTCCTGGTCGTGCGGCCTACGAGCTGACCGGATCGCAGTCCAAGCGGCAGGGCAAGGGCGGTCGGACCCCGTTCGAAGTGCTCCGGGATCTGGTCGCCGGTGTGGACACCGCCACCGGCGAGGTCGTCGGGGACCTGTCGCAGTCGATCGATCAGGACCGTGCGGTGTGGCGGGAGTGGGAGGACGCCTCAAAGGGTCGTCGGCAGATGACGTGGAGTCACGGTCTGCGGCAGCTCCTGGCCGACCTCGGCGCGGTCGATGAGGTCGAAAAGACTGACGAGCAACTGGCCGAAGAGACGCCCGAGGACTCGGTTTGCGTGGCCCGGATCGATGCGGAGTCGTGGAAGGCGGGCCGGTTCTGGATGGTGCTGCCGGGTCTGCTGGAGGCGGCAGAAGCGGGCCGCGTCAAAGACTTCATCGCGGCCCGCCTCGCGCATCGGGCGATGCTGGTCAGGCTCCGGGAAACGGTCGGTCGTTCAGGCTGACCCGCTGGGAGCTGTACCGCTGCTGTGCGGCCTGCTTGGTGATGCCTAGGGCGTCACCGATGACCGACCAGGGCGTCTCCTGCTGCCTCAGGTAGGCCACCTGCTCGCGGATCCTCGCCTCCGCGTGCCGGACCTTGGCCAGCTCGTCTCCGAGCTGGTCGAGGTCGCGCTGGAGGACGTGATCGCCCCAGCTCAACGTGCGTCCCACGCTGCGAGGATCGCGTTTGCGAGGTCGTGGCGGGCCTCTCGGACTAGGGCCACGCTGTGCAGGAATGCTTGGGTGTCCCGCTCGGCCTCCGGCACGAGCTGCTCATTCGCTCGCACGGCGTCCTCCAGGTCAACGAGTCGGGCGCGTACGTCGTCGGGCAGGCTGAACCACGCGGGGCGGACTGCTTCGGTGTGTGTGTTCGTCATGTGTCAATCATCGTTGACGGCACCCCGCGCCGTCAATAGGTGTTGACGGTCGGTTTGCCGGAAGATTTCCCGTCTGACCCCCCAGCCGGCCCGGCTCTCACCGCAAGATTTCCCGTCTGCATCCGTTGCGCCGCGGGCTAGGGGTTGTCCGTTGTGGCTCCGGTTCCGGTACCGCTGACCTGGGGGACTCGCATCGGTGAATGGAACCCCTCGCCGCGGTAGAAGGCCTCCCGCACAAGGGCCCGCGGGGGCCCGGTCAATGGGGTCCGCACCACGTTTCGGTCACCATCGGCACCCGCGCTGATCCGGGAGACCCGCTCGTCACCCACTGCCCCCCTCCCCCTCGTCACCAGCCGCTTTTGACCCCGGTCCCCGCCTCCAGCTCGTCGGCTGGTCACCTGCTCCCACGGCCACCACGGGCCGCGCGCGTAGCGGTGGGGCGGCTGCAAGCGAAGCGAGCCGCCCCACGCACGCGGCCCGGCTCTTGGTCCCTTGCGAACAGTTACTCTCGCCGAGCTGTTCGGGGGCTGGTCTGGACCTATTTCGGCGAAACCGTGACGGGAAGTCGCACGGGGTGATTAGGTGTCCCCGACAACCAACCGGCCTGCCAGCCGGACACACCTCCCACTGAACGGGGAAACATCATGGCGGACTACGCCGCACGTGTGACGGGGATCGTTCTCCGCACCGACGAGCGCTCGGGCAACAAGGTGCAGGACGACGGCTCTAGCCGCGCCTGGAAGATGACCACCGCGAAGGTGCTCGTCGGTGGGGAGGACCTCATCGAGGTCACCATCCCGGACGAGAAGCTGCTGCTCTGCCCCGGCAAGGGCGAGGCCGTGGACTGGCTGGTCCGCATCCGCCACAACGGCGGGAAGTACCTGAACATCGACCTCTCCGGCGAGTGGACCGCCGAGCACGACGCTCAGTCGTCCTGACCTGTCCCTGACGCAAAACGGGGAGCGCGAGCCTGCCAGCTCGTCGCCCCCCTGGCCTCCACCGACTGAACGTGACCCGGTGGCGGTTCGACCAAGGGTGACAGGGAGTCGGGTGATGAGACGTGGTTTCGCACGAAACCGTAGTGTGGTTCTTGGGTTTCTTCGTGCTCGTCGGCGCGTGGCGGCTCTGTTTGCGGCTCCAGCCGTGGCGCTGGTTTGCGTTGCTGGTGCGCCGTGGCTGAGCGCGAGCGCGAGCGCGTCGACTTCCGGGCCGTCCGCCTCGGCATCGCCGGAGCCCTCATCAGCGGAGCCGTCACCTTCGGAATCGCCTACGCCCTCGGAGCCGTCGTTGCTCCCGTCGTGCGCGACTTCGATGGGCAGCTACCCGTACCCGAGCCCGGATTCGGGTTCGCAGGTTCCTGCGCTGCCGTCGTGGGTCTCCTCGTCGGATGGACCCGTCTGCGTGCTAGTCGTCGTATCGCCGGACGAGCCGGAACCCACTACGACCCCGGAACCTCAGCCCTCGCCCGTGCCCGCGATCGAATCGCTGACGAGCGAGGTACAAGGCTGGCGGTCGCTGTACCTGTTCAGCGTTGGGACGCTGATCTGCTTGGGCGCGGGGATCCTGTTCCGGCTGCGGAGCCGGTGAGCACCGATGCCGACTGACGCCGAGCTGGCCCGCCAGATCGTGTCCGCGATCACGGTGACCATCTGCCTTGTCGCTGGGGTGGAGTTCGGCATCGCGTGGCTGATCCGCGGCGGACGCGAGGCCACGGGTGGCGACGACCGTGACTGAGCACGAGCTGGCGGTACTTCTGATCTTCCTCACGGGCGGCTGCCTCGCGGGGACCGTTGGACGCTGGGTTGATCTGGTGTCCTCCTACATCCAAGGAAGGGGGTGAAAACACATGGACACCATCAAGGGGATCGGCAAGCGCGTCGGTCTGGTGGGAACGGCCACGGGCATCGCGCTCATGGGCGCGCTCATCCTCATGGGCGCGGCTGAGGCTACGCCCGCCGACCCGGTGGACGACGCGTTCACGACGATGCAGGGCAAGGTGACGCTCTACGGCGCTGCCGTCGTCGCGCTCGTCGTCGCCTCGGTGCTGCTGTTCTTCGGCATCAAGTTCCTCCGCAAGGGGGCGTCGAAGGCCTGAGCACCGTTCGGCCGGCAAAAGCGGGTCGGGATCCGCTTCGACCTCGGATCCCGACCCGCTCTCACATTCCAACCCACTCTGCGAAAGGGGCTCCACCATGTTCCCACGGCTGCGGTTGCTCGCCCTGGTGCTGGGCTCGTGCCTCGCCGTGCTGGTGCTGCCCTCTACGGCCTGGGCCACCCCCACGTCTCCCCCGTCGTGGCTGACGGTGACGAACTACGTCGAGACTCCCTCCGCGATCAGCTTCGACCTTCGGGCTGCTGACGGGTACGGGATCGGCGGGTTCTCCGGGCCTCTTGCCGGGTCCTGCAAGACGTCGACGGGCACCGAAACGGTCGGCAGCTCCACGCAGACCAACGTGGTCACGGCTGGGGCTCCCGGTGGCTACAAGTCGTTCCACCACGCGATGACCTGCCCCGCGGGCTCGACGTTCCAGTCCGGGGTGGATCTGATGAGCTTCGTTCAGTGGCCCGGTGGGTCCTCGCCGACGTGGAAGTTCGGTATCGGCTCGGTGCCTCCGCCGCCCCCGACTGGGGTGGAGTGCGACTCGTTCCGCTCCGTCCGGTTCCCGTTCGTGCAGGGCACGTTGGATGTGTCCTGGGGCTGGCAGGGCACGGTGCCGTCCCGGGGGTGGCGGATCACCGACGCACGAGCGGACGTGCCGAAGGGCGGTGGCACCCAGCTCGGCACCGTCCCGGCTGCTCCGCTCGTCGCGGGTGGTGCGCGGTACGGGGTCACGAACTGGCCGATCCCGGCTGGTGTCGGGACGTTGCGTGTTGAGTCTGTCAACGCCCCTGGCTGCTTCTTCGGGCTGACCGTCTCGCGGGACGCCTCCGGCAACGTGACTGGCGTTTCGCTGGGCGGTAACACCCCCCCGGACACCTCTCCCGAGCCGGATCCGGGGACGGACGAGTCTGGGGCGTCCTGCGGCATGCTCGACTTCGTTTGCGTGTTCAAGTGGCTGTTCGTCCCTGACCCCTCGTCCTGGGATCTGGCCGGGTTGCAAGAGTCGTTCACCACCCGTCCGCCGTTCTCGATCATGGTCCAGGCCTTCGACACGGTGGCGGAGGTCGGCGGGGCGTTCCTCAACCCTGCCTGCAACATGCACCCGACGAGCTTCTTCGTCGGCAACGACTCCGAGGGGCAGTCGGGGGGGACCGAGTTCGATTGCAACGGCCAGACCCGGATGCCGCTGCTGTGGGGCATCGTCCAGGCCTGCCTCATCGGTCTGACCATGCTCGGGATCGGCAAGATGCTGGCGGGAGCGTTCGACAAGTGATCCTCGACAAGATCATGGTCACGCTGACCGCGGTCCTGAACTCGATCCTCGGGCTGTTTCCCGCGTGGGCGCTGCCCTTCGACCCGGCGTCGATCGCTGACCCGATCGCCCAGGCCGTGCAGGTCGCTAACGGGTTCTTCCCCGTCACCACGCTCGGCGCGTGCATCTCCGCGGTCGCGGGCCTGTGGGTCGTCCTGAACGGCTGGTCGGTCGTTGTGTGGCTCTACAACAAGTTCCCCGGCAAGTTCACCTGATCGGAGTCTGACCATGCGCAATCGCTATGTCTGGATCTCGCTGGCCTTCTTGGCCGTGACGGTCTGCAAGTTCCTGTTCGGCTCGGGGGTGCTTCGCTGATGCCCGAGGACGTGGTTCTGGAGCTCCGCCGCCTCGAGCTGCTGATCCTGCTCAGCCTCGCTCGCAAGGTCCACCGTGACGGTCTGGTGCTCTCCGATGATTGAGGGGTTCATCGGTCGCCCCGGCTCCGGGAAGTCGTACGCGATGACGGCCAAAGCGCTGCGCGAGGCGGACCGCGATCGGCTGGTGTTCACGAACTGGGCGGTGAAGCACCCGAACGTCTACATGTTCACCCCCGACCAGCTCATGGACCTGCCGCCCGGTCTGGTGATGATCGACGAGGCGCACCTGTGGTTCCCGGCGCGTATGGCCCTGAAGCTCCCCATGTCCTGGCTCGCTGGTCTCTCCCAGACGCGTAAGGCCGGTTGGGATCTGGTCTGGGCGGCGCAACATGAGACGCGGGTGGACCGGGCCGTCCGGGACGTCACGTCTTGGTTGTGGAAGTGCTCGGCGTGGTTCTCCTACAACCAGCACCCGGTCATCTTCAAGCGGGACTGCTGGGAGCCGGAGTTCTTCCGGCACCCCAAGAAGAAGTTCACGTTCGAAGTCTCGGGGTTCTCGCGGCGCGTCGCTGAGGCCTACAACACTCACGAGTCGCTGACCCAGGCCGACCACACCCAGGACGCCAAAGACCCCTACGCACGGGCCCGTGAGAAGCGCGGCGGCTCGGTGCTGGAAGGGATCGTGCCCACGTGAAGCTGATCGCGTTCGGGCTGTGCGTCGGTGCCGGTGTGCAGGCGTGGCGCAACTTCCCCGCGGACGGGCCGGTGACCATCGGTCCCGCGGTGCTGGTGATGTGTCTGGCCGTGCTCGCGGCCTACCTCGTCGGTCGCGGTGTGCGCGGCGTGGGCTCGTCGGCTACCGCCGTCGCGGTCGCCTCGGCGTCGGCGGAGTCAACCTCTGTTGCCGGTGCGTCGTCCACGGTCAACCTCGCCGTGGTGATCCCTGGTCAGGGTGCGGCCTCCGCGCCGATGGGTGTCCAGATCCCTTCGGAGTCCGCGCCGTGGCTCGGCGGCTCCAAGCCGGTGCCCGAGCTGGCCGACCTCGACGGGTACGACCTCTCCGAACTCGGGTTCGAAGAGACCGGCGAGCACGCATGACCGAAGATCTTGCGGTGAAGGGGCCCGCCGGCCAGCTGTCAAACAGGAGAATCTTCGGTTACGACGCGTTTCGCGGGCTGGCGATGCTGGCCATGCTGGTCGACCACCTGTGCCTGGTGTTCTCCGGGCCGTACGCGGTGCGGATGACGGTGGGCCGGTTGGCGATGCCGATGTTCTTCCTGCTCGCCGGTCACCTTGCTCGGCGGGTCCGGTGGCGGCACGGCGGGATCTTCCTGATCGGCTGCGCGCTCCCGGTGCTCGTCCCGTGGATCGACTCCCCCAACGTGCTCGTGTGGTGGGCGGTCGGGGTGCTGCTGCTGGCGGCTGCCCGCTGGGCTGAGGTTCCGGCGTGGCTGCTGGTGGTGGTCGCGCTCGCGGCGTCGGCTAACGGGTGGGTGGACACGGACGGCACGTACGACGCTCGCTGTCTGTGGGGCCTGATGGCGCTCGGCGCGATGCTTCCGGCGTCGGCGTTCACCTGGGCGGGGCGTGCGCCGCGCTGGGTCGCGGCGCTGGGCTGCTGGCCGATCACGTTCTATGTCGGCCACCTGCTGCTGCTGGAAGCGCTCATCCAGGCCGCGTCGTGGTGACTGCGGCGTTTCTGCGACGGGGCCCGCTGCTGGGGCTCTACGTTGCTCAGGACATAGAGAAGCGGGCCGGTTGGCTCCGACCCGCTTCTGACACCCGCTGCCTTCCTAGGGGCTCCAACGGATGCTTTCGACACCAACGGTAACCCAGTCCGAGGACGCACGCGCAGAACGCGCCCGGAACCTGCGGGCTGACCGGTACGCCGCTCTCCGGGTCCTGTGGCGAGAGACCGGCATCAAGCGCGTCGCTCACTGCCGCCGCGTCGTCTCGGACCGCTCTGAGGCGGTCGGCGTGCACGTGTCGCCCGATGGTCACGCGGGTCTGTCCGGGGTCCAGACGTGCGGGTCGGTGTGGGCGTGCTCGGTGTGCTCGGAGAAGATCAACGCCGGTCGGCAACACGAGTTGCAGAACGCGATCGAGTCCTGGCAGGCGGCGGGCGGCGGCGTGCTGTTCGGCACCGTGACCATGCGGCACACCCGCGGCATGCGGCTCGCGGACATGCTCGACGCGATCGCCCCGGCCTGGAACCGGACCACGTCGGGCAGCTCGGGGTGGAACGGCACCAAAGCGAAGAAAGACGGCACCCAGACCGACATCGGTGACAAGCGGCGGTTCGGGATCCACGGGGTTATCCGGCTGCTGGAGGTCAAGCATGGCGAGAACGGCTGGCACCCGCACATCCACTTCCTGGTGTTTCTGGATCGGCCCGTGTCGCCGTCTCAGTGGCACCCCAACGGGCTCATGCACCCTCGGGAGCTGCTCGACCTCCAGGGGCGGCTGTACGCCCGCTGGGAGGCTGCTCTAGCCCGTGAGGGGTATTCCGTGCTGGAACACGTGGGGATCGACCTGCGCCCGGTGTCGTCGGCTGCCGCGGTGGCCGACTACTTCGCCAAGGGGACCTACGCGGCGTCTCCTGGTCGTGCGGCCTACGAGCTGACCGGATCGCAGTCCAAGCGGCAGGGCAAGGGCGGTCGGACCCCGTTCGAAGTGCTCCGGGATCTGGTCGCCGGTGTGGACACCGCCACCGGCGAGGTCGTCGGGGACCTGTCGCAGTCGATCGATCAGGACCGTGCGGTGTGGCGGGAGTGGGAGGACGCCTCAAAGGGTCGTCGGCAGATGACGTGGAGTCACGGTCTGCGGCAGCTCCTGGCCGACCTCGGCGCGGTCGATGAGGTCGAAAAGACTGACGAGCAACTGGCCGAAGAGACGCCCGAGGACTCGGTTTGCGTGGCCCGGATCGATGCGGAGTCGTGGAAGGCGGGCCGGTTCTGGATGGTGCTGCCGGGTCTGCTGGAGGCGGCAGAAGCGGGCCGCGTCAAAGACTTCATCGCGGCCCGCCTCGCGCATCGGGCGATGCTGGTCAGGCTCCGGGAAACGGTCGGTCGTTCAGGCTGACCCGCTGGGAGCTGTACCGCTGCTGTGCGGCCTGCTTGGTGATGCCTAGGGCGTCACCGATGACCGACCAGGGCGTCTCCTGCTGCCTCAGGTAGGCCACCTGCTCGCGGATCCTCGCCTCCGCGTGCCGGACCTTGGCCAGCTCGTCTCCGAGCTGGTCGAGGTCGCGCTGGAGGACGTGATCGCCCCAGCTCAACGTGCGTCCCACGCTGCGAGGATCGCGTTTGCGAGGTCGTGGCGGGCCTCTCGGACTAGGGCCACGCTGTGCAGGAATGCTTGGGTGTCCCGCTCGGCCTCCGGCACGAGCTGCTCATTCGCTCGCACGGCGTCCTCCAGGTCAACGAGTCGGGCGCGTACGTCGTCGGGCAGGCTGAACCACGCGGGGCGGACTGCTTCGGTGTGTGTGTTCGTCATGTGTCAATCATCGTTGACGGCACCCCGCGCCGTCAATAGGTGTTGACGGTCGGTTTGCCGGAAGATTTCCCGTCTGACCCCCCAGCCGGCCCGGCTCTCACCGCAAGATTTCCCGTCTGCATCCGTTGCGCCGCGGGCTAGGGGTTGTCCGTTGTGGCTCCGGTTCCGGTACCGCTGACCTGGGGGACTCGCATCGGTGAATGGAACCCCTCGCCGCGGTAGAAGGCCTCCCGCACAAGGGCCCGCGGGGGCCCGGTCAATGGGGTCCGCACCACGTTTCGGTCACCATCGGCACCCGCGCTGATCCGGGAGACCCGCTCGTCACCCACTGCCCCCCTCCCCCTCGTCACCAGCCGCTTTTGACCCCGGTCCCCGCCTCCAGCTCGTCGGCTGGTCACCTGCTCCCACGGCCACCACGGGCCGCGCGCGTAGCGGTGGGGCGGCTGCAAGCGAAGCGAGCCGCCCCACGCACGCGGCCCGGCTCTTGGTCCCTTGCGAACAGTTACTCTCGCCGAGCTGTTCGGGGGCTGGTCTGGACCTATTTCGGCGAAACCGTGACGGGAAGTCGCACGGGGTGATTAGGTGTCCCCGACAACCAACCGGCCTGCCAGCCGGACACACCTCCCACTGAACGGGGAAACATCATGGCGGACTACGCCGCACGTGTGACGGGGATCGTTCTCCGCACCGACGAGCGCTCGGGCAACAAGGTGCAGGACGACGGCTCTAGCCGCGCCTGGAAGATGACCACCGCGAAGGTGCTCGTCGGTGGGGAGGACCTCATCGAGGTCACCATCCCGGACGAGAAGCTGCTGCTCTGCCCCGGCAAGGGCGAGGCCGTGGACTGGCTGGTCCGCATCCGCCACAACGGCGGGAAGTACCTGAACATCGACCTCTCCGGCGAGTGGACCGCCGAGCACGACGCTCAGTCGTCCTGACCTGTCCCTGACGCAAAACGGGGAGCGCGAGCCTGCCAGCTCGTCGCCCCCCTGGCCTCCACCGACTGAACGTGACCCGGTGGCGGTTCGACCAAGGGTGACAGGGAGTCGGGTGATGAGACGTGGTTTCGCACGAAACCGTAGTGTGGTTCTTGGGTTTCTTCGTGCTCGTCGGCGCGTGGCGGCTCTGTTTGCGGCTCCAGCCGTGGCGCTGGTTTGCGTTGCTGGTGCGCCGTGGCTGAGCGCGAGCGCGAGCGCGTCGACTTCCGGGCCGTCCGCCTCGGCATCGCCGGAGCCCTCATCAGCGGAGCCGTCACCTTCGGAATCGCCTACGCCCTCGGAGCCGTCGTTGCTCCCGTCGTGCGCGACTTCGATGGGCAGCTACCCGTACCCGAGCCCGGATTCGGGTTCGCAGGTTCCTGCGCTGCCGTCGTGGGTCTCCTCGTCGGATGGACCCGTCTGCGTGCTAGTCGTCGTATCGCCGGACGAGCCGGAACCCACTACGACCCCGGAACCTCAGCCCTCGCCCGTGCCCGCGATCGAATCGCTGACGAGCGAGGTACAAGGCTGGCGGTCGCTGTACCTGTTCAGCGTTGGGACGCTGATCTGCTTGGGCGCGGGGATCCTGTTCCGGCTGCGGAGCCGGTGAGCACCGATGCCGACTGACGCCGAGCTGGCCCGCCAGATCGTGTCCGCGATCACGGTGACCATCTGCCTTGTCGCTGGGGTGGAGTTCGGCATCGCGTGGCTGATCCGCGGCGGACGCGAGGCCACGGGTGGCGACGACCGTGACTGAGCACGAGCTGGCGGTACTTCTGATCTTCCTCACGGGCGGCTGCCTCGCGGGGACCGTTGGACGCTGGGTTGATCTGGTGTCCTCCTACATCCAAGGAAGGGGGTGAAAACACATGGACACCATCAAGGGGATCGGCAAGCGCGTCGGTCTGGTGGGAACGGCCACGGGCATCGCGCTCATGGGCGCGCTCATCCTCATGGGCGCGGCTGAGGCTACGCCCGCCGACCCGGTGGACGACGCGTTCACGACGATGCAGGGCAAGGTGACGCTCTACGGCGCTGCCGTCGTCGCGCTCGTCGTCGCCTCGGTGCTGCTGTTCTTCGGCATCAAGTTCCTCCGCAAGGGGGCGTCGAAGGCCTGAGCACCGTTCGGCCGGCAAAAGCGGGTCGGGATCCGCTTCGACCTCGGATCCCGACCCGCTCTCACATTCCAACCCACTCTGCGAAAGGGGCTCCACCATGTTCCCACGGCTGCGGTTGCTCGCCCTGGTGCTGGGCTCGTGCCTCGCCGTGCTGGTGCTGCCCTCTACGGCCTGGGCCACCCCCACGTCTCCCCCGTCGTGGCTGACGGTGACGAACTACGTCGAGACTCCCTCCGCGATCAGCTTCGACCTTCGGGCTGCTGACGGGTACGGGATCGGCGGGTTCTCCGGGCCTCTTGCCGGGTCCTGCAAGACGTCGACGGGCACCGAAACGGTCGGCAGCTCCACGCAGACCAACGTGGTCACGGCTGGGGCTCCCGGTGGCTACAAGTCGTTCCACCACGCGATGACCTGCCCCGCGGGCTCGACGTTCCAGTCCGGGGTGGATCTGATGAGCTTCGTTCAGTGGCCCGGTGGGTCCTCGCCGACGTGGAAGTTCGGTATCGGCTCGGTGCCTCCGCCGCCCCCGACTGGGGTGGAGTGCGACTCGTTCCGCTCCGTCCGGTTCCCGTTCGTGCAGGGCACGTTGGATGTGTCCTGGGGCTGGCAGGGCACGGTGCCGTCCCGGGGGTGGCGGATCACCGACGCACGAGCGGACGTGCCGAAGGGCGGTGGCACCCAGCTCGGCACCGTCCCGGCTGCTCCGCTCGTCGCGGGTGGTGCGCGGTACGGGGTCACGAACTGGCCGATCCCGGCTGGTGTCGGGACGTTGCGTGTTGAGTCTGTCAACGCCCCTGGCTGCTTCTTCGGGCTGACCGTCTCGCGGGACGCCTCCGGCAACGTGACTGGCGTTTCGCTGGGCGGTAACACCCCCCCGGACACCTCTCCCGAGCCGGATCCGGGGACGGACGAGTCTGGGGCGTCCTGCGGCATGCTCGACTTCGTTTGCGTGTTCAAGTGGCTGTTCGTCCCTGACCCCTCGTCCTGGGATCTGGCCGGGTTGCAAGAGTCGTTCACCACCCGTCCGCCGTTCTCGATCATGGTCCAGGCCTTCGACACGGTGGCGGAGGTCGGCGGGGCGTTCCTCAACCCTGCCTGCAACATGCACCCGACGAGCTTCTTCGTCGGCAACGACTCCGAGGGGCAGTCGGGGGGGACCGAGTTCGATTGCAACGGCCAGACCCGGATGCCGCTGCTGTGGGGCATCGTCCAGGCCTGCCTCATCGGTCTGACCATGCTCGGGATCGGCAAGATGCTGGCGGGAGCGTTCGACAAGTGATCCTCGACAAGATCATGGTCACGCTGACCGCGGTCCTGAACTCGATCCTCGGGCTGTTTCCCGCGTGGGCGCTGCCCTTCGACCCGGCGTCGATCGCTGACCCGATCGCCCAGGCCGTGCAGGTCGCTAACGGGTTCTTCCCCGTCACCACGCTCGGCGCGTGCATCTCCGCGGTCGCGGGCCTGTGGGTCGTCCTGAACGGCTGGTCGGTCGTTGTGTGGCTCTACAACAAGTTCCCCGGCAAGTTCACCTGATCGGAGTCTGACCATGCGCAATCGCTATGTCTGGATCTCGCTGGCCTTCTTGGCCGTGACGGTCTGCAAGTTCCTGTTCGGCTCGGGGGTGCTTCGCTGATGCCCGAGGACGTGGTTCTGGAGCTCCGCCGCCTCGAGCTGCTGATCCTGCTCAGCCTCGCTCGCAAGGTCCACCGTGACGGTCTGGTGCTCTCCGATGATTGAGGGGTTCATCGGTCGCCCCGGCTCCGGGAAGTCGTACGCGATGACGGCCAAAGCGCTGCGCGAGGCGGACCGCGATCGGCTGGTGTTCACGAACTGGGCGGTGAAGCACCCGAACGTCTACATGTTCACCCCCGACCAGCTCATGGACCTGCCGCCCGGTCTGGTGATGATCGACGAGGCGCACCTGTGGTTCCCGGCGCGTATGGCCCTGAAGCTCCCCATGTCCTGGCTCGCTGGTCTCTCCCAGACGCGTAAGGCCGGTTGGGATCTGGTCTGGGCGGCGCAACATGAGACGCGGGTGGACCGGGCCGTCCGGGACGTCACGTCTTGGTTGTGGAAGTGCTCGGCGTGGTTCTCCTACAACCAG
>NZ_JBSSBS010000001.1:2855000-4460242 GCF_054058995.1 Nocardioides sp. HB32 | reverse complement strand
TCGCAGCCTCCCGCACCTACCCCGCGGGGGTCGCACGTTCGTTCGACATCGTGCTGCCCCTGCCGCTGCCGTACCTCTTCGCGCACCGGTACGCCGCGATCCCGCCCGTCACCGCGGTCCGGGACCAGGCCTCGTGGGACACGGCCGGCCAGGCCCGCACCATCGTGCTCGGTGACGGCGGCACGATCCTGGAGACCCTCACCGACGTGGACCGACCGCACGCGTTCGGCTACCGACTCACCGACATCACCGGCCCGATGAAGGGGCTCGCCACCGCCATCGACGGCCGCTTCACCTTCGACCCCGCCGGCACCGGAGTCCGCGTCACCTGGGCGTGGACCGTGCACCCCCGGGGCCGCCTCGGCGCCCTCGCGATGCCGGTGTTCGCCCGCATGTGGCGGCCCTACGCGCGCATCGCCCTGGAGCGTCTCGAGGACGTCCTGGTGGCCTGACGGGTCGATTCGGAACACCCGTGGGGCTGGTGCTAACGTTGCGCTCCGCAACATCCTGGGGCTGTGGCGCAGTTGGTAGCGCGTCTCGTTCGCAATGAGAAGGTCAGGGGTTCGAATCCCCTCAGCTCCACCAAAACCTGCAGGTCAGGCGGTAACTCCAGGCTCCTCCCCGAGGAGACGGAGTGAAAAGTCGGCACAAACTCGGCACTTCAGCCATTCACACCCTGGCGTCTCGGCGCCACACGGCGTGGCCTCGGCTGCTCTCGGCGCGGCCCGCGCACCTGAGGGTCATGGAGACCACCAACGCACACCCCTCCGCCCTCGAAGCCGTGCTGACGATCTCGGGGCTGGCCGCTGACCTCGGGGTGAGCGTCCAGGCGATCTACGACTTGCGCAGCCAGGGCCGCGGACCGCGCGGGTTCCGGGTCGGCCGGGAGCTCCGGTTCCGGATCAGCGAGGTCGAGGCCTGGCTCGCCGGTCTCGAGGACGCCGACCAAGAGCGCCACCCGCGCCGGAGCGCGCCGTGAGCGGCGGCCACCCGCGGACCTCGATCGGCGCGTACGGCGAGATCTACGCGAAGCCATGCGCTGCCTCAAGCGCAGGATCTCCGATGCCGTCTACCGAGAAACTGGTCGCCGACACGCAACTGGCGGCCGGCCGATTTCTCTGACACGGGCCCCGGAGGGCACTGCGGGGCGTTTCAAGAACCCAGCGCGGCCGACTCCCACCCGCACATCGCACGTCGGATCAGCCACTTCCCCCGACCCACGACGACGACGCTACGCCCGCCATAGGCGGCCGGAAGGGGACGCTCACAGCGACCGGTTGAAAACAGAAGGGAGCCGCCCGGGCTACTCGGTACTTGTACTGGTGGCGTCACGACCACCGGCGGGGGTGCGAGGCCCGCCGGTCACCTGAGCCTCAGCGCAGCGCGGATCGGCGGGCTCCCCGCTGCACTTCCCTTGCGACTTTGGCCGGTGCGAACATCTCCGCGCCGAGTGGATTGGGGTCCGTCGCGAGCCGTGTTGTCACATGTGTGACGACCAGGAGAAACGCCACCCGGGTGACCGGTTGCCTCTCTGCGGTGCAGGGTGAGGTCGACCGCTTCGCCGCGCTCCGGGGCCGCGTAGACAACGTGGGGATCGTGGTCGAGATGGCCCGCGCCCGGGGCTCAGTGACCCAAGCCGATGAGCAGGTCGGCGGCCCCGAGGTAGCCCGCGAGCATGGCGCGGGCAGTCAGATGCAGGTCCCCGTCGGTCGGGAGGAACGACGGGGAGTGCAGCGGCTCGTTGGTCTCGCTGCCCACGAACATCATCGCGGAGGGCATCCGCTCGGAGAAGAAGGAGAAGTCGTCGGAGCCCAGCGACCGCAGGGTGGTCGAGAGGCCCATCCCCTGGTCGGTGAGGTGCGCGGAGATGGCGCGCACGAGCTCCGGATCGTTCTCGAGCACGGGCTCGCCGTCGGTGATCGTCACCTCCGCCTCGCACCCGTGCGCCCGGGCGACGTGCTGCGCGACCGTGACGATGCGGTTCCGCAGCAGGGTGCGGGTGTCGGGGCCCAGCGCCCGGATGGTGCCCGTCGCCCGCGCCAGGCCCGGGATCACGTTCGCGGCCTGGCCCGACGAGAACGACGAGACCCCGACGACGGCCGCCGACATCGGGTCCACGGAGCGGCTGACGACGCTCTGGAGAGCCACCACGATCTCGGAGAGGGCGAGCAGCGGGTCGCAGCTCAGGTGGGGGTAAGCCGCGTGGCCGGACGCTCCGTGCACGCGGATCTCGAACTCGTCCGACGACGCGTTCACCCCGCCCGGCACGCATGCGACGACACCCGGCGGCAGCGAGGGCTGGATGTGGGCGCCGATCATCGCCGCGCACTCCTCGGCCTGGAGGATCCCGTGCTCTGCGATGTCCTTGGCGCCCGACGGGTAGGTCTCCTCCCGGGGCTGGAGCACGACGAGCAGGGGGACCGTGCCGCCCGCCTCGTGGACCGCCCAGGCGACGGCCACCAGCGCGGCGAGGTGGAGGTCGTGGCCGCAGGCGTGCATGGTGCCCTCGTGCCGCGAGGCCCAGGCGACGCCGGTCCGCTCACCCACCGGGAGCGCGTCCATCTCGCCCCGGATGCCGATGCTCCGGCCGGGTCCGCCCAGCCGGAGGACGGCGCCGGTCTCGGCGACCTTGGTCGGCGTCTGGTTGCCCGGCAGCGCCTGGAGCACCCGGTCCCGGGTCATCGACTCATCGCCGGAGAGGTCGGGCTCGCTGTGCAGCAGCCGCCGCAGCTCGGCGGCCCGTCCCAGGTGTCGCTCGAGCAGGTCCCACACGGTGGGGTCAGCCATGGTCGCTCCCGTAGAGGTGCTCGGCATTGGTGCGACCGACCATGGTCGCGACCCGGATGGCGTCCGCGACGGACCACTCGCCCTCGTCGACCCAGCCCGAGAGCGCGCGGGTCATGCCCCGGCGCCACAGCAGGGAGCCGAGGAGGTGGAGCTCGGGCGGGCCCCACGCGTCGGAGGAGTAGAGGACCTTGCCGAACGGCGCGAGCTCGAGCGACTCGGCGATCACGGCCGCGGAGGCCGCGCCGGTGTAGTTCACGGCGAGGCCGACGTCGAAGTAGACGTGGGGGAACGCCTGCGCCAGATAGCCCGCCTGGCGGTGGAAGGGGTAGCAGTGCAGCAGCACGACCTCGGTGCCCAGCGGCTCGACGAGCTTGATCCAGGCGGCGAGCAGGAGCGGGTCGCACCGCCGCAGGTCGAGGTCCGGGTCGCCGTAACCGGCGTGCAGCTGCACGGGCAGCCCGGTCTCGACACCGGCCCAGAGGGCCATCCGCAGCAGCACGGGGTCGGTGACTCGCGGCGTCGCGCCGCCCTCGAGCTCGGCCAGCCACTCCGCAGCGGCGGCGCGGACCTCGCCGGCCGACGGTCGCTGCGGGTCGAAGTCGAAGCCGTACCGGTAGGCGATCACGGACTTCAGCCCCGCCGCGCCGGCACTCGCCCGGTCGAGCGCGACCCGGAAGCGCTCCTCCAGGGTTGTCGCCTCGGCGCTCACGACGACGTCCTCGAGCAGGGTCTCGAGCCGGACGATCTCCTGGACCCTGGCGTCGGGCACCCGGGAGGCGAACGTGGGGAGGTCCAGGATCTCGTCGCCCTTGAAGCCCGTGTCGACCAGCCACCGGTCCACGCCGGCGGAACCCAGGAGCCGTCGGTCGAGCTCGGCAGGAGCAAGGAGCTGGCGGGCATGCCAGTACTCCTCGATGTCGGCATGGGGCGAGAGGCCGAGGAGCGGCGCGCAGTGACGACGTACGGCGAAACCCACCTGCGAGTCGAAGCGCGACGTCCCGCGAGCGGGTGGCCGGTCGGACTCGGTGAGCAGGTCGCCGAAGCCGGCCAGGCTCGGTGCGGCCGTCGAGCAGGTGTGCACGTGGTGGTCGACCAGCGTCAGGGCGGCGACCGCCTCCGCGATCTCAGTAGACATCGGCCATCTTGGCGCAGAGCTGGACGTCGTCGAGGCCCGCCACCGCGGCCAGCTCGGCACGCTTCACGGCGAGGTGGGTGGCGAGCAGGTCGGGGTCGAACCAGCGGGCGACGACGGGGTCGGCGGCGAGATTGTCGAGCGCCTCACCCAGGCCGGAGGGCAGGGTGGGGACCCCCGCCAGCTCCGGCTCGGTGACCGTCTCCGGCCAGATCGTGGGCTCGTCGTACTCCCCGGTGAGACCCGCCAGACCGGCGCGCACGAGCACCCCGAGGGTGAGCCACGGGTTGGCGGTGGCGTCGGAGGGACGGAACTCGAGGTTGTACTGCCCGGCGGTGTCGCCGCCGCCGACCGTGCTGGTGGGACAGATGCGGAGGAGCGCCTCGCGGTTGCGCTCGGCGAGGAAGATCCCGCCCGCGCTCCAGCGGTGCGGCGTCAGGCGCAGGTAGGAGGCGGGGCTGGGCGCCGTGAGTCCGAGGAGGGCGGGCGCGTGGGCCAGGACGCCGGCCGCGAAGCGGTGCCCGAGTGCGGAGAGCCCCGCGGGTCGGGTGGGGTCGTACAGCACCGGAGCGCCGGTGCTGTCGCGCAGCGAGAGGTGCACGTGGACGCCGTTGCCGCTCCCGTCGGGGTGGAGCAGGGGAGCGAAGGTGACGCGCCGTCCGTGGCGCCGGGCGAGGTCGCGCACCAGCTCCTTGACCAGCACGGCGCGGTCGGCAGCGACGAGGCCGGGGGCAGGCTGGAGGGTGATCTCGAACTGGTCGGCCCCGAACTCGGGGAGCCAGTTCTCAGGCTCCAGGCCGGCGCCCTCGAGGAGCGCGACCAGCTCGGAGCCGAAGGGCTCGATGCTGCGGTGCCGCTCGAACGAGAACGGGCCTGTCTTGGGCAGACCCGCCACCATGAACTCGTGCTCGAAGGAGGCGACAACGTCCAGACCCGTGGCCGCACGCAGGTCCTCGAGCGCCGTACGAGCGAACGTGCGCGGGCAGCACGCCCACGGTGTGCCGTCGGGGAGCGTCTGGTCCGCCAGGACGACGGTCACTTTCGGGTCGTCCTTGTGGGCGGGGATCTCGACCTGCGTCGCGGCGTCCGGCATCAGTCGCAGGTCGCCGGTCGAGCCGAAGACGTTGGCCGCGATGGCGCCGAACGCCGTGATCGCCAGGTCCGCCGGCACCCACCCGACGCCACGCCGCAGCACGGAGTCGAGGGCGCTCGCGGGGACGGAGCGACCGCGCATCTGGCCCGCGAGGTCACTGGTGGCGACGAACACTGTGGGGTCGGGGGTCATGCTCCACCTTCTCGGATCGCTGGGCGCCACGGAGCTCGACGAGCCAGCCGGTCAGGATGGCGTGGTGTCACGGCGTCGAACACACAACCAGATTGATATATCCATTTCAAAAATGCGTCAAGCGCGACGGTCTGAAATATTGGTTTCGAACTTCGGGGTCGAAGCCGCGGTGGCCGTGTCTGGCATCCGCGTTACAGAAAGTTCGTCGATTGCCATTGCCGTAAGAGATATTTCATCCTACCGTGAGGGTCGTCGCCCAGTGGAAGGAACCCGATGAGCACCAAGGTCCGCTTCAGGAACCTGGCCGAGGCCGAGCGCCTGGCCAAGCGTCGGCTGCCCCGTGCCGTGTGGCTGGCCGTCAAGGCCGGCAACGAGCAGGGCTGGACGCTCGACGAGAACCTGCGGGCGTTCAACGAGCTGGGGTTCTCACCCACCATCTTCGACCGGCCCACCACGTTCGACACGCGGACCAGCATCCTGGGCCTCGAGGTGGACTTCCCGGTGCTGGTCTCCCCGGTCGGCGCCCAGGCGATCCACCCGGACGGCGAGGTCGGCGTGGCCCGGGCCGCGGCCCGCGCCGGGACGGCGATGGGGCTGAGCTCGTGGGCGTCGGACGCGGTCGCCGACGTGACCCGGGCGAACGACAAGACGCTCTTCCAGCTCTACTGGGTCGGCACGAAGCCGCAGATCGAGGCTCGCGTCGAGGCGGCGCGCGCCGCCGGCGCGAAGGCCCTCATCGTCACCCTCGACTGGTCGCACACCCCGCGCCGCGACTGGGGCGTCCCGCCCGCTCCTCCCAGCGACATGGGGCTGCGGACGATGGCGAACCTGGCTCCCGAGGCGCTGTCGCGGCCCCTGTGGTTCGCCAGCTACCTCCGCCGTGGCCGGATCCCGGAGCTGAAGGTCCCCAACCTTTTCGAGGCCGACGGCACGGTGCCGTACTTCGGCAAGGCGTGGTCGGAGTTCGAGAACACCCCGCCGCCGACCTGGGCAGACGTCAAGTGGTTGCGCGAGCTGTGGGGCGGCCCGTTCATGGTCAAGGGCGTCAACACCATCAAGGACGCCAAGATGTCGGTCGACCTCGGCGCCGACGCCATCTCGCTCTCCAACCACGGCGGCAACAACATCGACGGCAGCCCCTCGCCGCTGCGCTACCTGCCGTACGTCGTCGAGGCCGTGGGCGACCAGGTCGACGTCATGGTCGACGGCGGGATCCGTCGCGGTTCGGACGTTGTCAAGGCCGTGGCGCTCGGCGCCAAGGCGGTGTTCGTCGGGCGTGCCTTCCTCTACGGGCTCGCCGTGTCCGGCGAGGAGGGCGTCCACGAGGTCCTCCAGATCCTGCGCCGCGGGATCGAGGAGACGATGTTCGGCATCGGGCACAGCAGGCTCTCGGACGTGTCCCGCGACGACCTGATGTTCCTCAACCCGCACTTCCTCGTCCCCCCGGCCAGCTGAGCGAACGAACAGAACCGGAGCAACTGATGGCACGCATCATCGTCGTGGGCGCGGGCAGCGCCGGCTGCGTCGTGGCCGCGCGGCTCAGCCAGCACCACGGCCACGAGGTGGTCCTGCTCGAAGGCGGGCCCGACCACGCCGGCACGGACGTCGGCACCCGGCTGGCATCGGCCAACTGGATCGACGCCATGGGCGCGACCGCGGCGTTCGACCCGGACCTGCTCGCGACCCGGCTCGCCACCGACGCGCCGCGGCAGTACCACCGCGGGCGCGGTCTCGGCGGGTCCGGCTCCGTCAACGCGATGCTGGCACTACCCGGGCTGCCGCGCGACTACGACCGGTGGGCCGAGGTCTACGGGCTCGACGACTGGTCGTGGTCGGCCGTCGAGGGCACGTTCCGCGCCCTGAAGCGCGACCTGGTCGCCACCCCGCCAGCGGGCTACACGCCGACGGACCGTGCGCTGGTGAGTGCCGCGGCGGAGCTCGGGCTGCCGAGCGACGTCGACACCCACACCCCGCAGGACGGCGCCGGCACCCTCTGGCGCCACGCGGACCGCACCGGACGGCGCTCGAGCCTGGAGACCTACCTCGCCCCGGCCCGCGACCGCGACAACCTGCTCGTCCGCACGGACGCCCGGGTCGACCGGCTGCTGGTCGAGGACGGCGACGTCACCGGCGTGCTGCTCACGGACGGCTCCCTGCTCCACGCCGACCAGGTCGTGCTGAGCGCCGGCACGATCGAGACGCCGGCGATCCTGCTCCGCAGCGGCTGCGACCGCCCCGGTGTCGGCAAGGGGCTGCAGGACCACCCGGCGGCCTCGATCATGCTGGCGCTCAAGCCCGGTCACCAGGACGTGCGTGCCGGGGAGTCCTGCATCAACGCGGTGCTGCGGCTCTCATCGCAGGTCGCGGAGGGCGACATCCACATCCTCCCGATGCAGGGGGCGCTGTCGGTGAGCTCGCCCCAGCACCACGCCGTCGTGATGGCGGCTGTGATGACGGTGACCTCCACGGGCGAGGTGCGGCTCGATCCCGAGCGGCCGACCGGACCGCCCGTGATCGCCGAGCGGATGCTCACGACCGAGCGCGACCGCGCCGTGATGCGCGAGGCCATCGGGCACGCCGTACGCCTGCTCGAGACCGAGGCCTTCCGGGAGATCGTCGAGGAGGCGTTCATCGACGCCGACGGGACGCCCGTCTCGGCGCTGGACGACCCCGACACCTACGAGCGCTGGCTCGCCGGATCGGTCGGTGACTACTTCCACGCGGTCGGCACGGCCCGGATGGGGTCGTTCGACGACCCGGGAGCGGTGGTCGACCAGCGCGGCCGGGTCCACGGCCTGGACCGGGTGCGGGTGATCGACTGCTCCGTCATGCCCGAGGTCCCCGCCGCCAACACCCACCTGCCGGCGGTGATGCTGGCCGAGCGGCTGAGCAGCGCCCTGCTGGCCGACCTCGCGACCGGGACCCAGCGCGGCCCGCTCGCCCACCACCAAGGAGGGACCCGTGTCCACAGTCTCTGAGCAGCTCGACCAGGCCGCCACGTGGCGGCGGGCCGAGGCGTCCGTGCCCCGCGGAGTGTCGTCGGGTCACCGGGTCGGCTGGCAGCAGGTCTTCGTGCGCACCCAGGGCGCCTACATCTGGGACCAGGAGGGCAACCAGTACGTCGACTACCTCAACGCCTGGGGTCCGATCGTGCTCGGGCACAGCGACCGCCGCGTCAACGAGGCGGTCCTCGCCGCCGTCAACACCTGCGACCTCACCGGCGTCGGTCCCCAGGCCGGGGAGATCGAGCTGGCGGAGAAGATCTGCGAGGTGATGCCGTCGGCCGACAAGGTCGCGTTCTGCACGTCCGGCACGGACGCCACGATGCACGCCGTCCACGTCGCCCGTGCGGCCACCGGCCGCCTCAAGGTCCTCAAGTTCCACGGGTCGTACCACGGCTGGAGCGACCACGTCGCGGTCGGCAGCTCGCGCAAGGACCTCACGGCGACGTCGGCCCTGAACACCCCGAACGGCGGTGGCCTGCACCCGGCGGTCGTCGACGACGTGGTCGTGGTCGAGTGGAACGACGAGCCCGGGCTCCGTGCCGCCTTCGAGCAGCACGGCCACGAGCTGGCCGTCGCGTTCGCCGAGGGCTACGTGCACAGCTTCGGCTGCGTCCCCGCCGCCCCCGGCTTCCTCGAGCTGCTGCGTGATCTCTGCACGCGACACGGAGCCGTGCTGGTCTTCGACGAGATCAAGACCGGCTTCCGGGCGGCCATGGGCGGCTACCAGTCGATCTGCGGCGTGACCCCCGACCTGACGGCCTTCGGCAAGGCGGTCGCCAACGGGTACTCGCTCGCGGGCCTCGCGGGCTCGGACGCGCTGATGGGCCACCTCGGTGCCTACAGCAAGAACGAGGCCACGATCGACGGCACCTTCAACGCCTCGCCGTACGCACTCGCGGCCGCGAACAAGACCCTCGAGCTGATGGAGTCCGACGACGTCTTCACCACCCTGTACGCCCGGGGGGCGCAGATGCGGGCCGGCATCCAGGCGGCCATCGACGAGACCGGCGCACCCGCGACGGTGACCGGGCTCGGCTCCGAGTGGTGCGTCTACTTCCGTCCGGAGCTGCCGACCAACTTCCGCGAGGCGATGGAGTCGGATCCGCACCTGTACGGCCGCTACCACGC
Source organism: Nocardioides sp. HB32 (assembly GCF_054058995.1). Lineage (NCBI taxonomy): Bacteria > Bacillati > Actinomycetota > Actinomycetes > Propionibacteriales > Nocardioidaceae > Nocardioides > Nocardioides sp. HB32. The sequence goes on along the minus strand of NZ_JBSSBS010000001.1, from coordinate 4,450,905 downwards.
GTCCCTGCTCGCCCAGGGCGTGCTCGAGCCCGCCTTCCCGACGGGCGACCGACGGCTCAACGCCTCCACCACCGAGGCCGACGTGGCCTCCACGATCGAGTGCGTCCGGGTCGCCCTCCGAGCTGCGATCAGCTGAGCTCACCGCACGGCACCACCCACCTCTCCACCCCTTCACACACCTAGGTAGGACAGATGCTCTCCTCAGCGCGCCCATTTTCGGGCCGGAAGGCGATCCTCGCGGCAGCCGCCGTGGCCTCGCTGGTCGTCACTGCCGGCTGTTCCGACAGCGCATCCGACAGCTCGGCGAGTGACGCCGACGTGATCACCATCGGGTTCGCCCTCAGCCAGAGCGGCAACATGGCGCCCTTCGACGTGGAACCCGGCAACGCTGCCATGCTCCGCATCAAGCAGATCAACGCCGACGGTGGCGTGGACGGCAAGCAGATCAAGACCGTCGTCAAGGACGTCCGCTCCGACCCCGACACGGTCGGCACCGCGGCCACCGAGCTGGTGGCGGACGGCATCGACCTGCTGGTGACCCCGTGTGACTTCGACCTGAGCGCCCCGGGCGCGGCGGTGGCGCAGGCGGCGTCCATCCCGTCGGTGTCGATCTGCGCGGGTGACCCCAAGATGGCCGACACCACGACCCTGGGTGACTACGTCTTCTCGGCCAACGCGGGCAGCGATGTCGAGGGCGCCACGGGCGCGGCCTGGGCCGACGCGCAGGGCTGGACCTCGGCGTACCTGCTCCAGGACGAGAGCATCGAGTACACGAAGTCGGCCGGCCGCTACTTCCAGGCGGAGTTCGAGGAGCTCGGCGGCACCGTCGTCGGGAATGACGCCTTCCCGGGCGGTGACAACGTCAACATCAGCAGCCAGGTCGCCCGGATCAAGGGCCTGGCGACGAAGCCCGACTTCGTCTACGTCGCCAGCTGGAACCCGGGCGGCGCCACGGCGATCCGCCAGCTGCGCGAGGCCGGCGTGGACGTGCCGGTCGTCGGCCCGGCCGCGCTCGATGGCCAGGTGCTGCTCGACATCGTCGGCGACGGCGCCAGCGACGTCTACTACACCGGGTTCGCCTGCTACGTGTACTGCACCGGTGCCGACTCCGCCGACCTGGACACGTTCGTGGCCGACTACGAGGCGGAGTACGACTCCAAGCCGGCCTCGAGCTACGCCCTCCTCGGCTACAACATGGTGTCGGCGCTCGCCGGTGCACTCGCAGACGCCGACTCGCTCGACGGCGCCGACATCAAGGCGGCGCTCGAGAACGCCGGTCCGGTGTCGACGCCCATCGGCGACGTCCAGTACTTCTCCGACACCTGCCACAAGATCATCGACATGCCGCTCTCGGTGGTCGAGGTCGACCACGGCGCGATGAAGTACGTCGACCAGCAGCGCGTCGACAGCATCCCGGACATCGGCGACGAGAACGCCTGCGCGTCATGACCGACGCCGCCCAGCTCTCCCGCCGGTCATCCGTTCTGCGGATGGCCGGCGGGGGGATCCACTTCGACGGCGTCAAGGCCGTCGACGGGGTCACCCTCGAGGTTCGCAGCGGCGAGGTGCTGGGGCTGATCGGCCCGAACGGCTCCGGCAAGACCAGCACGCTCAACCTGCTCAGCGGGATGCTCCGCGCCACGTCCGGGCGGATCCACCTCGACGACCACGACCTGACCCGCTCGTCGATGCGGCAGCGGGTGCAGCGGGGCGTCGTACGCACCTTCCAGAGCGGCCGCGTGTTCGGCCGCCTCACGGTGGCGGAGAACGTCGAGGCGGCCGCCCTCGGAGCGGGGTCTCGCCGCGGTCCCGCTCGGCGGCTGCGCGACGAGATCATCGACGAGCTGAGCCTCGGCGAGGTGGCCGCCACTCGCGCGGACAGCCTGACCGCCGGTCGGATCCGCACCACGGCCATCGCCCGGGCGCTCGCCGCCCGCCCCCGGTTCCTCCTCCTCGACGAGCCGGCCGCCGGGCAGAACGAGGCGGAGGCCGTCGAGCTCATCACCTCCATCCGTGGCTTCGCCCGGCGCCGTGACTGCGGGGTCCTGCTCGTGGAGCACGACATGTCCGTGGTGATGGGCACCTGCGACCGGCTGCACGTCCTGGACAGCGGCCGGACCGTGATCGAGGGCGAGCCCGCCACGGTCCGCAAGGATCCCCGCGTCATCGAGATCTACTTCGGGAAGCGACACTGACATGGTCCTGCGCATCGATGATGCCTACATCCAGTACGGCGCCTCCGTCATGGCGGTGCAGGGCTGCTCCCTGCACGTCGCCGAGGGCGAGCTGGTCTCCCTCATCGGCCAGAACGGCGCGGGGAAGAGCACGCTGGTCAAGGCCGTCATGGGCCAGGTCCCGCTGCACGGCGGCACGATCACGGTCGACAACCGGTCCGTCACGGACCGGACCTTCTCGACGGTGCGCAACCGCATCTCCCACGTCCCCGAGGACCGTGGCATCTTCGCCAGCCTGACCGTCGGCGAGAACCTGCGCCTCGGCGGGATCACCCGCAAGGACAAGTCGGCCCTGGCGGCCGACCTCGAGCGAGAGCTCGAGCGGTTCCCCGTGCTCCGCAAGTACTGGAGCAGGGGAGCGAGCCTGCTCTCCGGCGGTGAGCAGCAGCAGCTCGCCATTGCCCGGGCACTGCTCCTGAAGCCCCGGCTCCTGCTGCTCGACGAGCCCACCCTCGGGCTGGCGCCGATCATCGTCGACCTGATCTTCGACGTCGTGGTTCAGCTGCGCCAGGAAGGCATGACGATCCTGCTCGTCGAGCAGAACGCCGTGCGCTCCCTGGAGGTCTCGGACCGTTCGTACGTGCTCCAGGCTCCCGGGAAGGTGCTGGGCAGCGGCTCGGCAGCCGAGCTCGGGAAGCTTCCCGCCGTGGTCGAGTACCTCGGCTTCTCTGCTGCCGAAGTGGGTGTCGCCCGATGATTCTCGAGTTCCTGATCTCCGCGGTCGGCCTCGGTGCGCTCTACGCACTGCTGACCATCGGCGTCGCGCTGCTGTTCGGCGTCCTCGGCCTGATGAACTTCGCGTACGGCGAGATCGTCATGGCCGGCGCCTTCGCGATGTACCTGTTCCGCGACCAGCCGTGGTTCGTCGCCCTGCTGATGGCGATCGTGTTCGCGGTCGTCGTGGCCCTCCTGAGCGAGCGGCTCGCCTTCCACCCCTTGCGTAACGCCGACCCGGTCACCCTGATGATCGCGTCGTTCGCGGTCAGCCTGGCCATCCAGAGCCTCGCCCGGATGACGGTGCTGCCCCGCACGCGTGGCGTGCCGCCCGAGGACTTCCTCTCCCACCGGGTCGACCTCCTCGGCGCCGACGTGAGCGTGCTGGACCTGCTCACCCTGGCCCTGTGCGGCGCCATGCTGGTCGCGGTGGCGTGGATGATGGGCCGCACCAGCCTGGGCATCCAGCTCCGGGCCGCGGCCGAGGACTTCCAGATGGCCTCGAGCCTGGGCGTCCGGGCCAACCTCGTCATCCCGAGCGCGTTCGTCACCGTTGGTGTCCTGGCCGCGATCGGCTCGGCCGTGCTGGTGGCGCGGCAGGGCGCCGTCTCGGCGGACATGGGGCTCCAGCCGATGCTGATCGGCGTCGTCGGCGCCGTGCTGGGCGGCATGAGCAGCCTCAAGGGCGCGGCCCTCGGTGGCTTCCTGCTGGGCGCGGCGACCGCGCTCCTCGAGTCCCTGTTGCCGACCGACCTCATCGCGTTCCGCGACGCGTTCCTGTTCTCCGCCCTGATCGTGGTCCTCGTCGTTCGGCCCCAGGGCCTCCTCTCCGGTGCGAAGGTGCGTGTCTCGTGAAGAAGCTCGGTCCCGTCACCCGCACCGTCGAGACGCCCGTGCTGCTCGTCGGGCTCGTGCTGCTCGCCGTCCTCGTCGGTGTCGGCGGCGACGTCACCATCGCGCGGGTCGCCACCCTGGCGATCGTCTCGGTCGTGTTCGTCACCGGGCTGTCGATCTTCTCGGCCAACTCCGGGGTGATGTCCTTCGGGCACGTGGCGTTCATGGCGGTCGGCGCCTACACCACGGCGTACCTCATGATCCCGGTGAACCTGAAGGCCGCGCTCTTCACGGACCTGCCCGGCTGGCTCTCCTGGCTGGTCGACGTCCACGCCGGCTTCCTGGTCGCCCTCGTCGTGAGCGGCCTGGCGGCCGCGGCGGTCGGCGTGCTGACCTCGCCGATCGTGGCGCGACTCAGTGGCCTCCAGTCCGGCATCGCGACCCTCGCCCTGCTGCTCATCGTCTACAACGTCCTGAACAGCTGGACCGACGTGACGCGTGGGTCGTCGAGCATGATCGGCATCCCGCGCAACACCACCATCTGGCTGGCCTTCGCGGTCGCAGCCGTGTCGATCGCGGCGGCCTGGGGCTACCGTCGCTCGCGCAGCGGACTGCAGCTCCAGGCCTCACGCGAGGACTACTGGGCGGCGCAGGCGTCCGGGATCGCGGTCGGTCGGCACCGGGCGCTCTCCTGGATCCTCAGCGCCTTCGTCTGCGGCCTCGCGGGTTCGCTGTACGCCGGCTACCTGACGTCGTTCAACGTCAACGCGTTCTTCCTCTCCGCGACCTTCGCCTTCATCGTGATGGTGGTGCTCGGCGGCTACCTGTCGCTGAGCGGGGCCGTGATCGGTGCGCTCGCCGTGAGCGCTCTCCAGGAGGTGCTCCGCCGGCTCCAGGACGGCCAGTTCACGGGAGGCAGCGCGCTGCCCGCCGGGACCGCCGACCTGATCCTCGCGGCGGTGCTCCTGCTCGTCCTCATCAAGGCGCCGCTCGGACTGATGGGGGTCCGAGAGTTGAGCCTGCTCCGACGTCGCCCGGTGTCGGGCGAGCGCCCGGACAGCGGAGTCGAGGTCGTCAGCGAACCCCTGGACCGGGCGACGCAGGGCGTCGCGCGAGGCTGACTGCTCGCGACCCGTCGGCCTCGTCGGCCGGCGGGTCTTCGCGCGCCGGGAGCGGCGCGCGGGCCGTCACTCGACGGCTTCCTCGACGAGCTCGAGCCGGGCGATGCCGGCGGTGCCCAGGCGCTCGGCGACGCCGGCGACGATGCTCTCGGTGACGGCCATCGAGGCCACGAGCGAGTCGAACGGCGACGCCGAGTCGACGCGGGCCGGCAGCACCACCTTGGCGACCTTGGCGATGGGCGAGAGCCAGTTGTCGGTCATCAGGCAGACGACGGCGCCGCGCGCCGCCATCCGCTCGGCGAAGACCAGGTTCTGGTCGGTGTAGCGGCGGTAGTCGTAGATCACCAGCACGGTCCCCGGGCCGGCGTCTGCGACCGTCGTACGCCGGTCGATCTCGTCGTCGGCCCCGACCCCGTGGACCCCGGACCTCAGCAGACGCAGGTGGGCGACCAGGTAGTCCGCCACCGAGCGGCTGAACCGGCCGCCGGTGACTCGGATGTCCCGCGCCGGGTCGCACAGGAGTTTGACGGCCTTCTTGAACTCGGACTCGGGCAGCTCGGAGTAGGACGCCAGCAGCATCTCGGCGAAGGCTTGGTGGGTCTCGGGGAGGATGCCCAGCGCGGACGGGCCGCCCTTCTCGGGGTACTGCTTCAGGGGCGAGCCCAGCTCGCCGTTCAGCTCGTGCACGAGGGCGCGCTGGAAGGCCGGGAACCCCGTGAACCCGAGCCGGGTCACGAAGCGGACCACCGTGGGCGGGCTGACTCCGGAGATCTCCGCGAGGTCGACGACCGTCGTCAGGCCGGCGGTGGGGTACTGCGCCATCAGGGCGCGGGCCACCTTGCGTTCGCCGTTGCTGAGGTCGTCGAGGGTGGACATGAGCAGCTTGCGCACGGAGGCGTGGCCGCCCGGGATCTCACTCACCATTAGATTTTACCAAGATTCACTAGGTTGAGTAACTTTTGTTACAGAGTCCCCTGGTGGGTTCCTCTCAACCCATGTGCGGGTAGCCGTGCTCGGTCGCGGGGACGAAGGTCTCCTTGATGGAGCGGGGGCTGGTCCAGCGGAGCAGGTTGGTCGCGGCCCCGGCCTTGTCGTTGGTGCCCGACGCGCGTCCGCCGCCGAACGGCTGCTGCCCGACGACGGCGCCGGTGGGCTTGTCGTTGACGTAGAAGTTGCCGGCCGCGAACCGCAGCCGTTCCGAGAGCCGGTGCACCAGGGTGCGGTCGGTGGCGAGGACGGCGCCGGTGAGGGCGTACGCCGAGACGGACTCCAGCTGGTCGACCACCTGGTCGAGGTCCTCGTCGGCGTACACGTGGACGGCCAGGATCGGACCGAAGTACTCGGTCGAGAACGCCGGGTGGGCCGGGTCCTCGATCTCGAGGACCGTCGGGCGGACGAACCAGCCCCGGCTGTCGTCGTACTTGCCGCCGGCGATGACCTGCACGCCCTGGTCGGCGTGGGCGTCGTCGATCACCGCACGGTGCTTGGCGAACGCCCGGGCGTCGATCACCGCTCCCATGAACTGGGTGTGGTCGCGCACGTCGCCCGCATCGAGACCGTCGGTCGTCGCGACCAGATCGCTCCGCACCTGGGCCCAGAGGCTCCGCGGCACGTAGGCGCGGGAGGCGGCCGAGCACTTCTGCCCCTGGTACTCGAAGGCGCCGCGCACCAGCGCCGTCCGCAGGGCGACGGGATCCGCACACGGCGTAGCGAGCACGAAGTCCTTCCCGCCCGTCTCGCCCACCAGCCGCGGGTACGCGTCGTAGTCGTCGATCCGCGCCCCCACCTCGCGCCACAGGTGGCGGAACGTCGCCGTCGAGCCGGTGAAGTGGATGCCCGCGAGGTCCGGAGCGCCGAGCACCACGTCACTGACGGCCAGGCCGTCGCCGGTGACCATGTTGATGACCCCGGGCGGCAGTCCGGCCTCGGCCAGGATCTGCATCGTCAGGCTCGCGGCGAGCTGCTGGGTGGGGGAGGGCTTCCAGACGACGGTGTTGCCCATCAGGGCCGGGGCCGTGGCCAGGTTGCCCGCGATCGCGGTGAAGTTGAACGGCGTGATCGCGTAGACGAAGCCCTCGAGTGGGCGGTGGTCCGTCCGGTTCCACACGCCGGGGCTGTTCGCGATCGGCTGCTCGGCCATGATCTGCCGCGCGAAGTGGACGTTGAAGCGCCAGAAGTCGATGAGCTCGCAGGCCGCGTCGATCTCGGCCTGGTGGCTGGTCTTCGACTGTCCGAGCATCGTGGCCGCGACCAGCCGGGCCCGCCACGGCCCGGCCACCAGCTCGGCCGCGCGCAGGAAGACCGCGGCGCGCTCGTCGAAGGGCAGGGCACGCCACGCCGGCGCCGCCGAGCGGGCCGCATCGACGGCGGCCGCGGCGTCGCTGCGGGTGGCGTTCCGGCCTGTGCCGAGCAGCAGGGCGTGGTCGTGCGGTGCCCGGACCTCGAACGCCTCGCCGTCACCGACGAGCGGCCGCCCCGCGACGATGTGCGGGAGGTCCGTCGCCACCGACGCGAGATCCGCGAGGGCCGCGTCGAGGGCGTCGCGCTCGGGGCTCCCGGGAACGTAGTCCAGCACGCGCTCGTTCACGGGGGTGGGCACTCGGGTGGTGGCGTCCATGGGGGCTCCTGGCATCACGACAGTGGAGAAATATTTATTACAGACTAGCCTAGTTGACAGATATTGGTACAAATTGTTCTACTAGACGAGATGCCGGAGAACGCGCCCGGATGCTCGAGCACGCAGTGAGAGGTGGAGACCCGTGACCACGACTGAGAGTGACGTCGCGACGTCGACGTCGGCGCACATCGAGCAGACGGAGCGGTACGCCGCGCACAACTACCACCCGTTGCCCGTGGTCGTCGCCGAAGGCAGCGGCGCCTGGGTCACCGACGTCGAGGGTCGGCGCTACCTGGACTGCTTGGCGGGCTACTCGGCGCTCAACTTCGGCCACGCCCACCCGCGCCTCGTGGCCTGCGCCACGGAGCAGCTGCAGCGGCTGACGCTGACCAGTCGGGCGTTCTACAACGACCAGCTCGGCCCGTTCGTCGAGGCCCTCGCGGGACTCACGGGCAAGCAGATGGTGCTGCCGATGAACTCCGGCGCCGAGGCTGTCGAGACCGCCATCAAGGTGAGTCGCAAGTGGGGCTACCAGGTCAAGGGTGTGGCTCCCGGCGCTGCCACCATCGTCACGATGCAGGGCAACTTCCATGGCCGCACCACGACGATCGTGAGCTTCTCCGACGACGACGAGGCGACCGCCGACTACGGACCCTTCACGCCGGGCTTCGTGAGCGTGCCGTACGGCGACCTCGCCGCCGTGGCCGAGGCCATCGACGACACAGTGGTCGCCGTGCTCTTCGAGCCGGTGCAGGGCGAGGGCGGCGTCGTGATGCCGCCGGCGGGGTTCCTCCGTGGCCTCCGCGACCTCTGCACCGAGCGCGGCGTGCTCATGGTCGCCGACGAGATCCAGTCCGGCCTCGCTCGCACCGGGCGCACGTTCGCCTGCGATCACGAGGACGTCGTGCCGGACATCTACATCCTCGGCAAGGCACTGGGCGGTGGCCTCTACCCGGTGTCCGCGATCGCCGCGGACACTGACGTCCTCGGTGTCGTGCAGCCGGGCACTCACGGCTCCACGTTCGGCGGCAACCCGCTGGCCGCGGCCATCGGGCGCGAGGTAGTCGAGATGCTCGCCACCGGCGAGTTCCAGGCGCGCGCGCGGTCTCTCGGAGAGCGGCTGGAGCGCGGCCTCGCGCCGCTCGTCGGTGCCGGACTGCTCGCCGTTCGGGTCCGCGGGCTGTGGGCCGGAGTGGATGTCGACCCAGCACTGATGACCGGCCGGGAGGTCTGCGAGGCTCTGCTCGAGCGGGGCGTGCTGGCGAAGGACGCGCACGGCTCGACGGTCCGCTTCGCGCCCCCCATCGTGGCCAGCGAGGACGACATCGACCTGCTGGTCAAGGCGCTGCACTCCGTCCTGGACGAGCGCTGCCCCCTCCGAGCCGCCCGGCTCTAGTTCAGGGGAGTCACCGGAGAGATGACGTTGAGTGTCACGCGGTCATCGGCGACCGATCGCGGGTGTTTCGTCTGTGCGCCTGGATTCCAGATAAAAAACGAACGTTTCGTTTGACTCAGGATTTCGGCGGCCCGATCATCGTCGCGTGATCGACACCACGGGCGGTTCACCCACCGACCTCGACCGGCCCACCGGCGACCCGGACGTCATCGGAGTCCTCAAGGAGGCGAGCCCGGGGGAGACCAGGGTCGCTGCGACTCCCGCAACCGTGCGGCAGCTGGCCGCCCTGGGCTACGACGTCGTCGTGGAGGCCGAGGCTGGCGCGAGATCCGGCTTCGACGACGCTTCCTACGTGGCGGCGGGCGCCGTCATCGGGGACCCGTTGCGTGCAGGCGTCGTGCTCGGCGTGAACGCGCCCACCGACGAGCAGCTCGAGGGGCTCCGCGACGGTGCGACCCTGATCAGCATCCTCGGCCCGGCATCGAACCCCGACGTGGTCGAGGCGCTGTCGCGGCGTCCGATCACCGCACTGGCGATGGACGCGGTCCCTCGCATCTCCCGCGCCCAGTCGCTCGACGTCCTCTCCTCGATGGCCAACGTGGCCGGCTACCGCGCCGTGGTCGAGGCCGCCCACGTCTTCGGACGCTTCTTCACCGGCCAGGTCACCGCCGCGGGGAAGATGCCGCCGGCCAACGTCCTGGTCGTGGGCGCCGGCGTCGCCGGCCTGTCCGCCATCGGTGTGGCCGGAAGCCTCGGTGCCGTGGTCAAGGCGACCGACCCGCGGCCCGAGGTCGCCGACCAGGTCCGTTCGCTGGGCGGCGAGTACCTGCCGGTCGAGTCCGCGGACGTGGAGGTGTCGGCGACCGGCTACGCCCGAGAGATGTCCGATGACTACGGCTCCCGCGCCGCGGCGCTCTATGCAGCCACGGTCCCTGGCATGGACGTCGTCATCACCACCGCACTCATCCCCGGCCGGTCCGCGCCGGTGCTGGTCACCGCGGAGGTCGTCGCCGCCATGAGGCCGGGCAGTGTCATCGTCGACATGGCTGCGGCCAACGGAGGCAACGTGGAAGGCACCGTCCCCGGCGCCGCGATCGTCACCGCCAACGGCGTCACGATCATCGGTTACACCGACCTCGCCGGCCGACTGCCGGCGCAGGCCTCGCAGCTCTACGGCACCAACGTGGTGAACCTGATGAAGCTGTTGACGCCGGAGAAGGACGGTCGGCTGGTCCTCGACCTCGAGGACGCCGTCCAGCGAGCGATGACGGTCGTGCGGCACGGCGAGCCGACCTGGCCACCACCGCCGGTACACGTCTCGGCAGCTCCCGCGGAGCCCCCCGCCGCCGATCCGGCGGTCGCCCCACCGTCGAGTGCGAGACGCAATACGGCGGACCGCCTCGGGGGGACTCTGGCGCTCGGCTTCGCCCTCCTCCTCCTTGCGGCGCTCGCGCCCCCGACGCTGCTGCCGCACTTGACCGTCTTCGCCCTGGCGATCGTCATCGGGTTCTACGTCATCGGCCACGTGCACCACGCGCTGCACACCCCACTGATGTCGGTGACGAACGCGATCAGCGGCATCATCGTCGTCGGCGCCCTGCTCAACCTGGCCAACGACGAGCCGGCGGTGATCGTGCTCGCTGCCGCGGCGACGCTGCTGGCCTCCATCAACATCTTCGGTGGCTTCGCGGTGACGCGACGCATGCTCGCCATGTTCTCGAGGAGCTGACCGTGACCATCGAGACTGCGAGCCAGGCGGCGTACCTGGTGGCCGCCCTCTTGTTCATCCTCGCCCTCGGGGGACTCTCCAGGCACGAGACCGCCGGCGTCGGCAACCAGCTCGGCATCGCCGGCATGGCGCTCGCGCTCGCCACGACGACTGCCGTGACGGTCCACGACAACGTCCCGGTCACGAACCTCGTCGTGCTCGTCGTCGCGACGGCGCTCGGCGCGGGCATCGGCCTGCGGCGGGCCCGGGTGGTCGAGATGACCGGCATGCCCGAGCTCATCGCGCTGCTCCACTCGTTCGTGGGCCTGGCTGCCGTGCTGGTCGGATGGAACGGCTACCTGCTCGTCGAGCACGCCGCCCACGGGGCAGAAGCGCTGGACCTGCAGTCCCAGGACATGCTCGGCATCCACCATGCCGAGGTCGTCATCGGGGTGTTCATCGGCGCGGTCACCTTCACGGGGTCGATCGTCGCGAACCTGAAGCTCTCCGCGAGGATCAGGTCGGCCCCGCTGACGCTGGCGGGCAAGAACCTCCTCAATCTCGGCGCCCTCGCCGCCTTCGTCGGGCTGACGGCGTGGTTCTGCGCCCGCCCGCAATTGTGGGTGCTGGTCGCGGTCACGGTCGTCGCGCTGGCCCTGGGCTGGCACCTGGTCGCCTCGATCGGCGGCGGAGACATGCCGGTCGTCGTCTCGATGCTCAACAGCTACTCGGGCTGGGCCGCCGCGGCGTCCGGCTTCCTGCTCGACAACGACCTGCTGATCATCACCGGTGCCCTGGTCGGCTCCTCGGGCGCGTACCTGTCGTACATCATGTGCAGGGCGATGAACCGCTCGTTCGTCTCGGTCATCGCCGGTGGCTTCGGCATCGTCGGCGTTCCGGCCGAGGACGGGGACGTCGGCGAGCACCGGGAGATGAGCGCGGAGCAGGTCGCCGGGCTGCTCTCGGGTGCGTCCTCGGTGATCATCACCCCGGGCTACGGGATGGCGGTCGCCCAGGCCCAGTACGGCGTCGCGGAGCTGACTCGGAAGCTCCGCGACCGGGGCGTGCAGGTCCGCTTCGGCATCCACCCGGTCGCAGGTCGTCTGCCCGGCCACATGAACGTGCTGCTCGCCGAGGCGAAGGTGCCCTACGACATCGTGCTCGAGATGGACGAGATCAACGACGACTTCCCGGCCACCGACGTCGTGCTGGTGATCGGCGCCAACGACACGGTCAACCCGGCCGCCGCAGAGGACCCCACCAGCCCGATCGCGGGCATGCCCGTGCTCACCGTGTGGGAGGCATCGAACGTCATCGTCTTCAAGCGCTCGATGGCCGTCGGCTACGCCGGTGTCCAGAACCCCCTGTTCTTCCGGGAGAACAGCTCGATGCTCTTCGGCGACGCCAAGGACCGCGTCGGGGACATCCTCCGAGCCATGTGACCGCACCGACGACCCGTCACGACCAACCGAGCAGAGGAGAAAGAGATGCCCGAACCCTGGTTCGCGACGTCACCCTTCGGGCTGGAGCAGGCGCCCGAGGCGACCGGTCCGATGGACCCGTTGCTGTACCTGGTCCATGCCAAGACGGTCGGCACGTCCCGTTCCGCGTGCGGCCAGGATGCGAGTGGCTGGCAGAAGCACTGGGCCGCATTCGACACGGTGCCGCACGACCGGGCGTGCCCGGACTGCGCGGCCGCTGCGACCGTCGGCGTCGAGGCGTCCGCCTAGCCGCGAGGAGGGCGCGGGCGGCCCTGGTCGAACAGGGGCCCGACGTGCGCGGACCGGGCCTGCGCGCGGAGCTCGCCGTACAGGAACGGGGACCGGGCAGCGCCGATGACCACCACCCCCCTCCACAGGAGGTGGGCGACGTCGTGCGCCACGAGCTTCAGCAGAGCGGCCATGGGGGCCACGTCCTTTCGGTGCGATCCGTGTGATCGGTGAGACGTCATGACGACCTCGGCGTGAGGTCGTACTGGTCGCGAGCCTGGGACAGCTCGGCGAGGGTGCGCCGCACGACCCTCCTGGGACTGGCGGCAAGGCCGGCCCGGCGGCGGAGCCGGCGGCGCTCCCGCGGGGTGGTGCCGGCCCAGACGCCGTACTGCGCATCCGTGGTCACGGCGAAGGCGAGGCAGTCGCCGCGCACCGGGCAGCTCGCGCAGACGACGCGGGCCGCCTCGATCTGACGCTGTGCCCGGCTTCCTTCCCCGCGGGGGAAGAACAGCTCGGGATCTTCGTGGAGGCAGCTGGCGTCCGTGCTCCATTCGTGCATGTCCGTGCGCCTCCCAGGAGTGGCTCGGTGTTCGAGATGAGGAACAAAGATCATTATAACGAACATACGTCGTCGGGATCCGGATGTGAAGTGACGCTTGACACGGGTCTCCCGGCGACCTACGGTGTTCGAAATCCTGATGAAGGTTCAGGATAATGAACAAGGGATCGACGTGCAGGCACTCGAGGGCATCAAGGTGATCGACGCGGCGACCATGGTCGCCGGCCCCCTGGGTGCGTCGATCCTGGGCGACTTCGGAGCGGACGTCGTCAAGGTGGAGCCGATCGGCGGTGACGAGTCGCGTACCTTCGGCCCGGGCCGCGACGGGATGAGCGGGGTCTACTCCGGGGTCAACCGGAACAAGAAGGCGGTCGCGGTGGACCTGCGGACCGCCGAGGGCCGCGAGGTCTTCCACCGCCTCCTCGCCGGCGCCGACGTCCTCATCGAGAACATGCTCCCCGCGGTCCGCGAGCGGTTCGGGCTGACCGCCGAGGAGCTCGAGGCACGCCATCCGCACCTGGTCGCGCTCAACGTCAGCGGGTACGGCGACCAGGGTCCGCTGGCCGGTCGGCCGGCGATGGACCCGGTCGCCCAGGCGATCACCGGATTCATGGCCGCGACGGGGCCGCGCGACGGTGACGCCATCAAGGCGGGACCGCCGATCGCCGACAGCTCTGCCGGATACCTCGTCGCCGTCGCCGCGCTCGTGGCGCTGTTCGCGCGGCAGCGGTCGGGAGCGGGTCAGAACGGATCGGTCTCGCTCGTCGGCGCGCTCTTCCATCTCCAGGCGCCGTGGTTCGGCCAGTACCTCTTCGCCGACTACGTCCAGGAACGGCCGGGCAACGCGAGCAACTTCTACGCGCCGTACAACGCCTACCGGACCAAGGACTCGGGACTGGTCCACGTGGTCGCGTTCAACGACCGGCACTTCGCCAAGCTCGTGAACGCGACCGGACAGCCCGAGCTCCTCGAGGACCCGCGGTTCGACACCGCCGCACATCGGCTCGCCAACGCGGCGGCGATCGATGCGGCACTCGCGCCGTGGTTCGCCGAGCACGACCGCGACGAGATCGTGGCACTGCTGTCGAGCCACGACATCATCTGCGCCCCCGTCCTCGCCTACGACGAGGCGGTCGCCCACCCCCAGATCCGCGCGATGGACCTCGTGGTCGATGTCGCGCACGACGAGCTCGGTCCCCTTCGCATCCCGGGGATCCCGATCAAGCTCCAGGACACGCCGGGCAGCATCCGCCGGCCACCGACGTCCGTCGGGGAGCACAGCGTCGAGGTCCTCCTCGACCTGGGCTACTCGACGGAGGACGTCGATCGGCTGACGGCCGCGTCCGTCGTCCGATGACCACCGAAGCACTCACGAGAGGAACATGTAGATGAAGGTCGGAATCAGGATCCCGGGCGCAGGCCCGTGGGCTGGCCCCGATGCGATCACGGAGATCGCCCAATTCGCGGAGAGGGTCGGGTTCGACTCGCTCTGGATGACCGATCACGTCGCCCTGCCGACCAAGGTGGAGACGCCGTACCCCTACACCGCTGACGGCAAGTTCCTCTGGGCGCCCGAGACCCCGTACCTCGACTGCCTGACGTCCCTGACCTGGGCCGCGGCGGCGACCGAGAACATGGAGCTCGGTACGTCGTGCCTCATCCTGCCGTGGCGACCCCTGGTCCCCACCGCCAAGACGTTGGTCAGCATCGACGTGCTGTCCCGCGGACGGCTCACGGTGGCCATCGGCGTCGGCTGGATGAAGGAGCAATTCGAGGCGCTCGGCGCGCCCTTCAAGGACCGAGGGCGCCGGGTCACCGAGATGGTCGGGTTCATGCGCCACATGTGGGCCGAGGACGAGGTCGACTTCACCGGTGAGTTCTACGACCTGCACGACTTCAAGATGTACCCGAAGCCGGTGCGCGGCACGATCCCGATCTGGTTCGCGGGCTACAGCGACGCCTCGCTGCGCCGCATCGCCGCGATCGGCGACGGCTGGCACCCCCTGGCCGTCGGTCCCGAGGACTACGCGGGCTACCTGAAGACCCTCACGGAGCACGTCGAGAGCGCGGGCCGCGACATGAGCGAGATCACCCTGACGGCGCGACCGCTCCGCACGGCGCCGTACAACGCCGAGACCATCGAGGCCTACGGCGAGCAGGGTGTCAGCCACTTCATCTGCGACACCTCCTTCGAGCACGAGACGCTCGCCGAGGCGATGGACGAGCTCCAGGAGCTCGCCGAGGCCGTGCTCCCCACCGCACACCGGCTGTCCTGATCGGTGGTGACGGAGATGGAAGCACTGACAGACAAGGTGTCCATCGTCCTCGACGGTGAGCTCGTCGAGGCATCGACCGGCGCCCGCTTCGACACGGTCAACCCGGCCACGGGCGCCGTCCTCGCGTCCGTCGCGGAGGCGTCGGCCGACGACGTCGACCGAGCCGTCCGATCCGGACATGCCGCTGCCCGGAAGTGGCAGCGCATGCGTCCTTCGCAGCGTGCTCGGCTGATGGTCCGCTACGCGGCCCTGGTCGAGCAGCACGGCGACGAGCTCGCGCTCCTGCAGACCCGCGACATGGGCAAGCCGATCCGTGAGTCGCAGGGCATCGACGTCCCGGTGATGGTCGAGACCCTGGAGTACTTCGCCGGTCTCATCACGAAGATCGAGGGCAGGACGACACCTGCTCCGGGACGGTTCCTCAACTACACCGTGCGTGAGCCCATCGGGGTGATTGGCGCGATCACGCCGTGGAACTTCCCGGCGGTCCAGGCGATCTGGAAGATCGCGCCGTCGCTCGCGATGGGCAACGCGGTCGTCCTGAAGCCGGCGCAGCTGGCCCCGCTGGTCCCGGCTGCGCTCGGCGAGCTCGCTCTCGAGGCGGGCTTGCCCGCCGGCCTGGTGAACGTCCTCCCCGGTCGCGGTTCGGTGGCCGGCAACGCGCTGGTCGAGCACCCCGGGGTCGGGAAGATCAGCTTCACCGGTTCGACCGACGTCGGTCGACAGATCGGCCGGTCGGCGTCGGATCGGCTGATCACGGCGTCCCTGGAGCTCGGTGGGAAGTCCGCGCTGGTCGCGTTCGGCGACTCCTCGCCCGCAGTCGTCGCCTCGGTCGTGTTCCAGGCGATGTACAGCAACCAGGGAGAGACCTGCACCGCTCCGAGCCGCCTGCTGGTCGAGCGGCCGATCTACGACGAGGTCATCGCCCTGGTCGTGGAGAAGGTCGAGGCGGCGCGGGTCGGCAACCCCGAGGACCGGGAGACCGAGATCGGACCGCTCGTCGACGCAGCGGCTCGCACGTCCGTCCACTCCTACGTGACGGCAGGCGTGGCCGAGGGGGCGACCCTCGCCGCCGGCAGCGCCGCGGACCCGTCCAGTGCCGCGCCGGGGTTCTTCTACCAGCCCGCTGTCTTCACCGACGTGACCGCAGGCATGCGGATCGCCCAGGAGGAGATCTTCGGGCCGGTGCTCTCGGTCCTGCCGTTCGAGGGCGAGGACGAGGCGATCGCACTGGCGAACGACACCATCTACGGACTCGGCGCGGGCGTGTTCACCCGTGACGTCGGTCGCGCCCTGAGGTTCGCGCAGACCCTCGACGCCGGGAACATCTGGGTCAACAGCTGGGGAGTGCTCAACCCCGCGTCGCCGTACAGCGGCTTCCGGTTCAGCGGACATGGCAGCGATCTCGGGCAGGCCACGGTCGACGCCTTCACCAAGGAGAAGAGCGTATGGGTGCGACTGGACTGACCGCGCCCACGGTCATCTCGCGACTGCGGGACGCCCGGGACCAGTCGGACTGGCTCCCGGATCCCAGCTACTCCATGGTCAGGGACGCGCTCTTCGACCAGGATCCCCGGGGGGTCGCGATCCTGACGTCCGGGATCCACCAGTGCGGCGAGGTGACGTTCGGGGACATCCAGGACGCCGCCCGGCGCATCGCCGGGGCCTTGGCGTCCCGCGGGGTCGCGCCCGGCGACCGGGTCGCCGTGTACCTGGACCCGTCGCAGGCGGCCGCCGAGGTCGTGTGCGGTGTGCTGACCGCGGGAGCCGTGATCCTGCCGATCCCCCGGCTCCTCGGCGGGCACTCGGTCACCCACCGGCTGCGCGACGCCGGCGCGCTGGTCCTGGTCACGGATGCCGCAGGCAGCCGTCGGCTGATGGCGACCGAGGTCGCCACTGTCGGCATCGCGGTGCTGACCGTCGACGGCTCGTCGGCCGACGACCTCCTCCAGGAGGCGAAGCGCTCAGCACCTGCCGAGCCGCACGTGCCCCGGATGGACGACCCCGCACTCCTGATGTACACCTCGGGGACCAGCGGGGAGCCGAAAGGGATCGTGCACGCCAACCGGGTGCTGCTCGGTCATGCCGGCGTCGACTTCGCCTTCGAGCTCTACCAGGAGGGCGACGTCTACTACGGCACCGCCGACTGGGGCTGGGTCGGTGGGCTGATGCTCGGTCTCCTGATCCCCTGGAGCTTCGGGGTGCCGGTGGTCGCGTTCCGGCAGCAGAAGTTCGATCCGGTCACGACCCTCGCCATCCTCGAGCGGTTCGGAGTGACGATCGCGTTCCTCCCGCCGTCGGTGCTCCGCCTGCTGGCGGCCCACGGCCAGGGTCCGCGCCGGCGACTCCGGGCGGTCGTCACCGGGGGTGAGCCGGCCGGCCGGTTCGAGATGGCCTGGGCGCGACGTCACCTGGCGGCCGCCGTCAACAAGGCGTTCGGACAGACCGAGGCGAACGGACTCATCGGGGACTCCGTGGTGCTCGGGTCCGTTGACGACGCCACCATGGGCGCGCCGTACCCGGGCCACACGGTCCGGCTCCTCGACGACTCCGGGGCGGAGGTCGCGCCCGGCGAGGTCGGGGAGATCGCGCTGCTCCTTCCTGACCCGGTCGCGATGCTCGGCATCTGGAGCGCCGAGCTGGAAGCGCCCACGGTGGTCGAGGAACGCTGGCACCGGACGGGCGACCTCGCCCGCCGCGCGTTCGGGCAGCGGCTCGAGTACGTCGGGCGGGCCGACGACGTGATCAAGAGCCGCGGCTATCGCATCGGACCCGCCGAGGTCGAGGAGGCCCTCAAGCTCCACCCCGCGGTCTCGGACGCCGCCGTCGTCGGCGTGTCCGACCCGCAGCTCGGCCAGCTCGTCAAGGCGTTCGTCCAACTGGACCGCGCCGTGCTCGACGACTCGCTCGCGGGAGCCCTGCGCGAGCTGGTGTCCCGGACCGTGGGGCCGCACGCGCGGCCACAGGACATCGAGGCCATCGAGCAGATGCCCCGGACCGAGACCGGCAAGCTCCTCCGTCGCGAGCTGCCCGCCCACGCCTGAGACGCGCCGACCCCGGCGCGTCGTGCCCGCAAGCCCAGCTCTCGGATCAACCAGCCCCATCACATGAGGAGATGAAATGAGATCACGTCTACTGGCTGCGCTCGGCGCAGGTGCGGCTCTCGCGCTGCTTGCCGCGTGCGGGAACGGCGGCGCGGACGGCGCGCGGCCCGGGGTCACGGGCAAGGCCGCGGGGGATGAGGTGACCGTCGGCCTGGTTGCTCCCTCCACCGGCGTCTACGGCCTGTACGGTCCGGTGCTCGGCGGCATCATGAAGGGCGTCTTCGGCCACGACGGCACCTCCGGGCTCACCTTCGAGCAGGCCGACGACGCCGGCGACCCGCAGACCGCCCTCACCAAGGTCCGTCAGCTGGTCCAGCAGGAGGGCGCAGACGTGATCGTCTGCTGCGTCAACGGCGCCGCGACGCTCGCCGTCGCGCCCTACCTGGAGAGCGTGGGTGTCCCTCAGATCGCCCCGATCCCCGGCCCGGGAGGCCTCGACGAGTTCAGCACCGCCTACTCGGTCGGCTTCTACGCCCAGCAGCTGACGAAGCCCTTCGGGGCGTACGCCGCGCAGGAGCTCGGGTACAAGAAGGCCGTCATCATGGCGAGCGACTTCGTCCAGGGCCACGACGTGGCCGACGGCTTCAAGGAGGGCTTCACGTCGGCCGGCGGGACCATCGTCAAGGAGGTCTACCCGCCCCTCGACACCTCCGACTACGGGCCGTTCCTGAGCCAGATCTCCGGCGCCGATGTCGTCTTCGGCTTCTTCGGAGGCGCGGACGCGGTCCGCTTCGTCAAGCAGTACGCGGCGGCCGGCCTGAAGGACAAGGCTCAGCTGATCGGGCTCGGGCCCATGGTGTCCCGCCTGGTCCTCGACCAGATCGGTGATGCCGCCGTCGGTGTCGAAGGGGTCTTCCACTATGCGGAGACCGGCACCGCGAGCCCCGCGGACGAGGCCTTCGCTGCTGCGGCCGCCGCCGCCGCACCGCCGGAGGTGACGCCGAACTTCGTCCAGGCGAACGCGTGGACGACCGCGAAGGTGATCGAAGAGGCCATCAAGGAGTCCCGCAGCTCCGGGGACTCCCTGACCGAGGCGATCGCCGGCACGCACGTCGACGCGCCGTGGGGTCCGTTCTCGTTCGACCCGACCACGCACTACCCGGTGCTCAAGGGACTCCTCTTCCAGGTCGTCAAGGGCCCGCAGCGCCTCGACCACAAGGTCCTCGCCACGTTCGAGGGCGAGAAGTAGCGATGGGGCAGTGGCTGGCGATCGTCGTCAACGGCCTGGCGTTCGGGATGCTGCTGTTCATCCTGTCGTCGGGACTGACCCTGATCTTCGGGCTCGGGCGCTACGTGAACCTCGCCCACGGTGCGGTCTACCTGCTGACGGCGTACCTGACGATCGAGACCTACACGCGGACCGGCTCGTACTGGGCCGCGGCGGGTGTCGCGCTCGGTTCGGCGGCGTTGGTCGGGGCCGTTCTCTACGCGGCGTTCGTGCGGGGTCGTGCCTGGCTCAGGGGAAATCCGTTGCCCCAGGTGCTGCTGTCCTTCGGCATCATCTACGTGATCGCGGACCTGACCCAGGCGCGCTACCACGGCCTGGCCCAGTCACTGCCTCTTCCCACGTCGGTCTCCGGCTCCGTGACGGTGGCGGGAACCACCGTCACGGAGTACCGGTTGGTCCTCATCGCAGCGGGTGTCCTGGTGGCATCGGGACTCTGGCTGCTCCTGAGCCGCACGCTGTTCGGCTCCGCCGTGCGC
This sequence comes from Nocardioides sp. HB32, assembly GCF_054058995.1. NCBI lineage: Bacteria > Bacillati > Actinomycetota > Actinomycetes > Propionibacteriales > Nocardioidaceae > Nocardioides > Nocardioides sp. HB32. The sequence goes on along the minus strand of NZ_JBSSBS010000001.1, from coordinate 4,430,926 downwards.
GCCGGAGTGGACGACCACCAGATGCTGTCGGCGATCGGTCGCAACCCCGAGTGGCTCTTCGGGACGGTCTTCGCGCTCGGCTTCGCCCTGATCGGGGTGTCCGGGCTGCTCGGCTCGGCCTTCATCGGCGCCTCTCCCGGCGTCGAGTACACGATCATCCTCTACACCCTGCCGATCATCGTCGTGGGTGGCATGGGCAGCCTGTCGGGCGCGTTCGTCGCCAGCATCCTCGTCGGGGTGGGCGACTCGGTCGGCAAGGCGTACTTCCCCGAGGTCTCGCTGTTCCTCATCTTCGCGATCGTGGTGCTCACGCTCGCGTTCCGTCCGGAAGGGCTGGTGCGAAGTGCCTAGTCGTCCGCTCGTCATCGGCATCGTCCTCGCCGTGGTCGCGATCGCACTCGTGCGCAACGGGTCGAGTGGCTACGCGCTCTCGGTCTGGTCCCTCGCCATGGTCACCGGCGGACTGGGCATGAGCCTCAGCCTGCTCGTCACCCACGCCGGCATGCCCTCCCTCGCGCAGGCGGCCTTCTACGGCACCGGCGGCTATGCGGTGGGAGTCCTCGCCGTCCGCACGAGCCAGGACAACCTGTGGGTGGGCCTCCTGGTGGCTGCCGTGGTCGCAGGGGTCCTCGCCCTCGCCCTCGGCGCCGTCAGCCTGCGCACCCGTGGCATCTACTTCCAGATCATCACGCTGTCGTTCACTGCGATGATCTGGGGACTGGCGGTCAAGTGGCGATCGCTGACCGGAGGGGACGACGGCCTCGTCGGCATCTACCCGCCGAGCCTGTCGCCGCTTCCCGGGTACCTCGTCTCGCCACAGGACGTCTTCCTGTGCTCGGCGATCGCCCTCCTGGTCATCTGCCTCCTGGTCCGGACCGTGCGCCACTCCACGTTCGGGCACGTCCTGGTCGGCATCCGCGACAGCGAGTCCCGCATGGCGGCGCTCGGCTATCGCACCACTGCCTACCGCCTCGGCGCCTTCGTCATCGCCGGTGTCCTCGCAGCCATCCCGGGTGCGCTGCTCACCTACCAGCTCCAGTTCTCCAGCCCCGCCCAGCTGAACTTCGTCGTCTCCATCCAGGCCCTGCTCGTGGTGGTCCTCGGCGCCGGCACCCTGATGGGCCCTGCCTTCGCCGGGATCGGGGTCGTGTGGCTGCAGGAGCTCCTGCAGCGGCACACGAGCCACTGGCTGCTCGTGCTCGGCGGGATCTACATCGCTGTCGCGCTGCTCAACCCGCCTGTCCTCGCCCAGCGCGTCCGGCGCCGTCTGGCGCCGTCGCGCGGACGCCACGACGCGCCCGAAGGCTCGCTGGAGGTGGTGTCGTGATCGGCACGGGCCAGCACACTGCGGCGCTCGAAGCACACTCGGTCTCGGTGCGGCTCGGGGGCGTCCAGATCCTTCACGACCTGTCGATCTCGATCGACAGGGGCGAGCGGCGCGCGATCGTCGGACCGAACGGCGCCGGGAAGACGACCATGTTCAACGTCCTCGGCGGAGGCCTCCGTCCTGACTCCGGTCGCGTCTCCCTGAACGGTCGGGACGTCACTCGCTGGAACGTCAGTCGGCGGGCCTCGGCCGGCCTGGCGCGGACGTTCCAGGTGACCAACCTGATGCACACGATGAGCGTGGTGGACAACGTCGTCCTCGCGCTCGCCGCTTCACGACCGCGGGTACGTCGTGACGTGATCCGGCCGTTGCGGTCGAGATCGCTGGACGGATCGGCCGCGGAGCTCCTGGAGCGGTGGGGGCTGGGCGACAGGGGCAAGGCCCCGGTCGAAGCACTGTCGTACGGAGAACGGCGAGAGCTCGAGCTGGTCCTCGCGGTCGCCGGGTCCCCGGACGTCCTCATGCTCGACGAACCGGCGGCAGGTCTGTCGCCCGCCGAGACGGCGCGGGTCTGCGAGCTCATCGAACGGCTTCCCCGCAACACCAGCATCGTGCTGATCGAGCACGACCTCGACATGGCCCTCGCCCTCTCCGACACGGTGACGGTGATGGCCGAGGGGACCATCCGCGGGACTGGTCGCGCGGACGACCCGGGCGTCTCGGCGCTCGTGAAAGAGGTCTACCTCGGTACGGAACCCGTCCAGGAGGAGACACATGCTTGAGGTGAGGAGCCTGCGCTCCGGGTACGGCCACATCGAGATCGTCCGGGGCCTCGATCTGTCCGTCGCCCCGGGCGAGGTCGTCGCGCTCGTCGGCCGCAACGGTGCCGGCAAGTCCACCCTGGTGAACTCCCTCATGGGTTTCGTCCCGGCGCACGGTGGCTCGGTGCACGTGGAGGGTCGCGAGCTCACCCGGGCTGCACCGCACGTACGCAGCAGGGCGGGGCTCGCGGTCGTGCCGCAGGGACGACGCGTCTTCGGAACCCTCACGGTCGAGCAGACCCTCGACCTCGCCGGTCGTTCGGGCGGCTGGGACCTGGACCGGGTGGCGGCGGTCTTCCCACGGCTTGCCGAGCGACGGAACACGCGCGCTCGCAACCTCTCCGGCGGTGAGCAGAGTGCCCTCGCCATGGCGCGCGCCCTTGCGACCGGACCGCGAATCCTCCTGCTCGACGAACCGTCGGAGGGAATGTCTCCTCAGGTCCTGCGCGCGCTGTCGTCGGTGATCGCAAGCCTGCGCGACGACGGCGCCGGCGTCCTGCTCGTCGAGCAGAACCTCGCGTTCGCGCTGACCGTCGCCGATCGCGTCCTGGTGATGGCCCGGGGGCACATCGCCCTGACCATCGCTGGAGACGACGCACGCGCGGACCCTGACTCGCTCTCGCGGCACCTGGTGCTCCAGTCCGTCGCGACCGAGACCTGACTTCACCACACGACATCACAGAGAGAAAGGAAGTGATCACCGTGCGCAGGTTCTGGCACGTGGGCATCAATGTCACCGACATGGATGCCACGATCGAGTTCTACGAGAAGATCGGCTTCGAGGTCGTCCAGGACAAGGAGGTCGACGACGCCAACCTGGCTCGAGCCTTCATGTTCGACGGCGCGAGCAAGCTGCGCTTCGCACACATGCGCCTGCCGAACGACTCGGCCGACGAGGCGCTGCTCGACCTGATCCAGTGGCACGACGAGCGGGCGGCAGGCCGTTCGCAGACCGACCTGATCCACCCGGGTCTGTGCCGGTTCTCGATCCTGACCGATGACATCCAGGGTGAGTACGACCGGCTGAGTGCCACGGGAGTGAAGTTCCTGTCCGAGCCCCAGGCCGTGATGGACGCCGACGGGACGACGGGATGGAAGCTTCTCTTCGCCGAGGACCCGGACGGGACGCTGTTCCACTTCGTGGAACTGGTCGGTGCCGATACCGTCGACTGACCAGATCAAGAGGAGGCACGACGAGTGAGCACGGATGAGAGCCGGTCACCGGAGCAGAGCGACACGGAGTCTGCGGAGGCGCCCACGGGACTCGTACCCGCGGTGACCCGAGCGACCCGGGTTCTGGACGCACTCGTGCGCAGCCGCAACGGGGCCAGCCTCACCGAGCTGGCAGAGCGATGCTCCCTGGCGAAGAGCACCGCTTCCAACCTGCTCAGGACGATGGTCGCCGAGGACCTGGTGAGCTACGACCAGCAGACGCGGCGTTACAACCTCGGCTCGGTGCTGATCGAGTACGGCGTCGCGGCGATCACCCGGACGACGGCCGTGACCGAGGCGCGGCCCTACATGGAACGCCTCGCCGAGCAGAGTGGGCTGGCGTGCCTCGCGATCCAGCCGATGCCTGATGGTCACTTCACGGCGATCGCCAAGATCGAGAGCCGCAAGGCCATCAAGATCACGATCGAGGTGGGTGAGCGGTTCGACCGCACCGCCCCGCTGCTCGCCAGGCTCTCGGCGGCCTGGGGGACAGCGCCGGCGCCGCGCGGCGTCGACAAGGCCGTCCTCGCCGAGATCCGGAGCCAGGGTTTCGGCGTGGCATGGGGGGAGTACCGACCCGAGCTGAACGTGATCGGCTTCCCGGTGTTCGACCGGGACGAGCAGCCCTGCCTGTACATCGCCCTCCTCGCGATGGGGTCCGACCTCACGGACGCCAGCGTCCAGGAGATGTCCGAGTACATCGTGGAGGCTGCTCGCTCCATCACCGTCAGCAGCGGCGGGAACCTCCCTACTGACTATCCGACCGCCGGCACCCGGAGCGACTTGGTCGGCTGAACCTGGCTCGCGGCCCTCGAGGCGTCACCCACCGTGATGGACGTCCTCGGGTCCTGTTGCCCTGCCCTCACACGCATCCAAGGAACTGGAGAATCGACATGACTTTTCACAAGATCGCCATCATCGGTGGGACCGGCCCGCAGGGCCGGGGGCTCGCGCTCTGGCTCGCCCGCGCCGGACACACGGTCGTCGTCGGGTCCCGCTCGGCCGAGCGAGCCGCTGAGGCGGCCGCGGAGATCGAGGCGCGGAGCGGCGCGCAGGTCACCGGCACCGACAACGAGGGCGCGGCGAGCTCGGCAGAGGTGGTGTTCATCGTGGTCCCGTGGGACGGCCACGAGGCGCTGGTCAGGGCGCTGGCGCCAGTGCTCGACGGGAAGGTCGTCGTCAGCTGCGTCAACCCCCTCGGATTCGATGCCCGGGGTGCCTACGGGCTGGTCGTCGCGGAGGGCAGCGCTGCCGAGCAGACGCAGGGCCTCGTGCCCGGAGCTCGCGTGGTCGGCGCCTTCCACCACCTGTCCGCGGTCTCGCTCTGGGAGAGCGAGGAGCCGCTCGACCACGAGGACGTCCTCGTGTGCGGCGACGACGCCGAGGCGAAGTCCCTCGTGCTCGAGCTCGCTGCTGCGGTGACCGGGCGGGCAGGGATCGACGCCGGGGCCCTGCGCCTCGCCGGCCAGCTCGAGCCGTTGACGGCCGTGCTCATCGGGGTCAACCGCCGGTACAAGACGCGTTCCGGCGTCGCGATCGTGGGGATCGACCGTTGATCGACGAGCTGCGTGAGTACGTCGCGTGCCCGGGGCGCGCGGACCGGCTGCACCGGAGGTTCGCCGAGCTCACCTTCGAGCTGTGGGAGGAGATGGGCCTCGACGTCCGTGGCTTCTGGAACGTCGTCGACGACCCCGGCCGCATCGTCTACCTCGTCAGGTTCCCGAGCGTGGAGGCCGCCCGAACCCACTGGACGCACTTCAGCACGGATCCTCGCTGGCTCGCGATCAAGGCCGCCACCGAGCAGGACGGGCCGTTGATCGAGTCGATCAACGTCACCTACCTGAGCGCGCCGGACTACGCCGCTTCCTGAGCGTCCGGCTCTTGACCATGGCATCGCCCTGTCCATAATCTGTTCACAATGATGATCGAAGTTCAGTAAAATGAAATGAGTGCTCTCATGATCACAGGCATCCAGCTGCACGCGTGGGCCGGCGCGCCCGAGATGGTCGCCGTCGCGGAGATGGCCGCCCAAGAGTTCGAGACCGTCTGGGTGACCGACCAGCTGCAGTCCCGCAGCGTCGCCGCCGTGCTCGGTGCGGTCGCAGCGCGGACGGGGGTCGGCGTCGGCACGGCAGTGACGTTCCCCTTCGGCCGCAACCCGATCGAGCAGGCGTCGACCATGGCCACCCTCGCCGAGTTCATGCCGGCCGGCCGCCGGGTCAGCATGGGCATCGGGACCGGGGGTGGCCTGGTCAGCGCCCTGATGCCGCGCGAGAGGCCCGTCGACGCGGTCGCCGAGCTCATCACCCTCTGCCGTGCGCTGTGGCGCGGGGAACAGGTGCGCCTCGGCGACTACCCGCTGACCTGCGCCCGGCTGCGGATGCGTGAGGAGGGCAAGGTCGACTTTCCCTGGGTCGACGACGCCGATGTCCGTGTCATCGTGGCCGGTGCCGGACCGAAGGTCCTCGAGATGGCCGGCGAGCTCGCCGACGGCGTCATCTGCGCCAGCAACTTCCCGGCACACAGCCTCGCGGCCTTCCGTTGCGGTCAGTTCGACTCGATCAGCAACCTCGACAGCCTGGAGCTGGGTCGCGCCAGGAGCGAGCGGCCGGACTTCGCCCGGATCTACGGGGTCAACATCTCGGTCTCGCTCGACCGGGACGCCGCCTGTGCCGCGGCTCGGCGCCAGGCGACCTTGATCGTGAGCCAACAGCCGCACGAGAACCTGGAGACGGTCGGCTTCGAGCAGGCGGACTATGCCGCGACGCGCGAGGCGGTCCACAACGGCGAGAGCGTCGCCCGCGCCGCGGAGCTCCTGCCCCAGCACATCGCGGACCACCTGGTCGTCTCGGGCACTCCGGACGACTGCGTGTCCGCGCTCGGCGAGCTGCTCGACTTCGCGAAGGCCGCCGGCTTCACCGAGGCCTATGTCGGCGCGCCCGTCGGTCCTGATCCGCGCGAGGCCGTCGAGCTCCTCACCACCCACGTCCTCCGGGGGTTGATGTGAGCGTGGTGACCACCGGCTCGCAGGAGCTGTGCCGTCTCGAGCTCGATGCGCCGACGGCGACCATCTCGCTCAACCGACCCGAGGCGCGCAACGCGCTCGACCTCGGCCTGCTCGAGGCGCTCATCGGGCGCCTCGAGGAGTGCATCGCGGCCGGGATCTCCGTCCTCGTGCTCCGCGCCGAAGGGTCGGCCTTCTGCGCCGGTGCCGACATCCGGTCCGACGACGGCTCCGCGAGTGGCAGGCCCGGCAGGCGTCGCCAGCTGATCGAGGACGCCATCACCCTGGTGAGCTCGTTCCCGGTCGCCATCGCCGTCGTCCAGGGCCCCGCCGTGGGTGGCGGTTGGGGCCTGGCGTTCGCCGCGGACGTCGTGCTGGCGGACGAAGGGGCACTGTTCAAGTTCCCCGAGCTCGCCCTCGGCTTCCTCCCACCGGAGCCGATCGTGCGCCGGTTCGTCGAGGCCGCCGGGGCGGTCCGCTCGCTGCGTCTGCTCGGTTCGGGGGAGTCCTTCCGAGCCGACGACGTCGCGCTCCAGGGGCTCGTCGAGCCGGTGCCGCGCGACCTGCTCGACAGCCGGGCGCACGAGCTCGCCGCCCTGTTCTCCCGCGCGGCTCCTGACCTCCTCGGCGTCCTGAAGCAGCAGATCAACTCTTCCTCAGCACGAGAAAGGAAAAACGATGAGTGACACCGCCACGCTCGAGACCGACGACCAGGTCGAGCTGCGCCGTACCGCCCGAGCCCTGTTCGCCAAGCAAGCGCCGGAGCGGGACGTGCGGATCTGGGACGAGGAGGGTTCCTACCCCGGATCGCTCTACGAGGAGATCGCCCGGCTCGGCTGGTACGACATCGTCGCTGACGGCCCGATCGACGGGACGGCCGGCCTCCTGACCTCGTTGTGCGAGGAGATCGGTCGGTCGAGCTCTGACCTCGTGGCACTCTTCAACCTGAACCTGAGCGGCATCCGCGACCTCCAGCGCTGGGGCACCCCCGAGCAGCAGGCCAGGTACGCGGCGCCCGTGCTGCGCGGTGAGGGCCGGTTCTCCATCGCGGTGAGCGAGCCCGACGTCGGGTCCGACGCGGCCAGCGTGGTCACGCGTGCCGAGCCCGTCCGGACGGGCGAGGCGGGATGGATCCTGACTGGTCAGAAGACCTACTGCGAGGGCGCCGGCCTCCCGGGCGCCGTGATGGAGGTGCTCGCGAAGGTCGGCGACGGGGGGCGGAAGCGTGATCACCTGGCCGTGTTCCTGGTGCCCGTCGACTCGCCCGGCGTCGAGGTCCGGCGGATGCCGGCGCTGGGCCGCAACATCAGCGGGATCTACGAGGTCTTCCTGGAGAACGTCGCCCTGCCCGCCGACGCGCTGCTGGGCGAGGTCGGCCAGGGCTGGCAGATCCTCAAGGAACGTCTCGTGCTGGAGCGGATCATGATCAGCTCGGGCTTCGTCGGCAGCTCGAGCGCGGTCATCGACATGACCGTGGCGTACGCGAACGAGCGGGAGCAGTTCGGCAAGACGATCTCGTCCTACCAGGGGGTCTCCCTCCCTCTTGCGGAGATGCACGTGCGGCTCGACGCGGCGCGCTGCGCGGTGCGCAGGTCGGCGGACCTCTTCGACCGGGGCCTGCCGTGCGAGGTGGAGAGCACGATGGCCAAGTACCTCTGCGGTCAGCTCTACGCCGAGTCGTCGGCGCTGGCCGTGCAGATCCAGGGTGCCTACGGCTACGTGCGGGACCATGCGCTCCCGATGCACCACTCGGACGGGATCATCGCGCGCGTCGTGGCCGGTCCGCCGTCACTGCAGCTCGACTACGTGGCGCGGTCCATGGGCCTGCGTGTCGGCTCGTGAGCGCCCCGGGGTTGCGGCGCGCGCTCGCCCGGGTCACGGCGGGGAAGGCGATCGACCGCGCGGAGGCCGAGGTGTTGCTCTCGGCTCGCGACCAGGACCTGGACGTCCTGTGCGCCGCGGCAGCGGGCATCCGCGACGCCGGCCTCGCGGCCGCCGGCCGTCCCGGCCTGGTCACCTACAGCCGCAAGGTCTTCATCCCGCTGACCCGGCTCTGCCGCGACCGTTGTCACTACTGCACGTTCGCAACCACTCCGGGTCGCGTGGAGGCGCCCTACCTCTCGCCTGACGAGGTGCTCGAGATCGCCCGGCGGGGCGCCGAGCTCGGGTGCAAGGAAGCGCTGTTCACCCTCGGTGACCGCCCCGAGGATCGCTGGGGCGCTGCGCGGACCTGGCTGGACGAGCGCGGGTACGAGGACACCCTCGGCTACGTGCGGGCCATGGCGATCCTGGTCCTCGAGGAGACCGGCCTGCTTCCCCACCTGAACCCGGGTGTCATGACGTGGGCCGAGCTGCAGCGGATGAAGCCGGTCTCGGGCTCGATGGGCCTGATGCTCGAGTCGACCGCCACCAGCCTGTGGGCCGAGCCCGGCGGTTGCCACTACGGCTCGCCCGACAAGGAGCCGGCGGTTCGGCTGCGCTCGATCGAGGACGCCTCACGCAGCAACATCCCGTTCACGACCGGGATCCTGGTGGGTATCGGCGAGACGCTCGCCGATCGGGTGGAGTCGCTGTTCGAGCTGTGGCGGATCGCGCGCCAGTACGGCGCGATCCAGGAGGTGATCGTCCAGAACTTCCGTGCGAAGGACGACACGGCGATGCGCCTGGCTCCCGACGCGGAGGTCGAGGACTACCTCGCCACCGTCGCACTGGCGCGCGTCATCCTCGGGCCACGGATGCGCATCCAGGTTCCGCCGAACCTGAGCGACCCGGCCGAGTGCACCCGGCTGGTCGCTGCGGGGATCGACGACTGGGGTGGGGTCTCCCCTCTCACCCCGGACCACGTGAACCCGGAGCGGCCGTGGCCCCAGATCGAGGCGCTTGCCGAGCTCACCTCCCGGGCCGGCTTCACTCTCGGCGAGCGGCTGGCGATCCAACCCGAGTACGTGCTCGACCCCGAGCCCTGGGTGGACAACCGGGTGCTGCCGTTCGTACGCGCGCTGGCGGACCCGGTCACCGGGCTCGCTGCCGACATCCTTGCCGAGGGCCGACCGTGGCAGGTTCCCTCCGCCGAGGTGTTGTCGAGCGGGCGGACCGACCTCCATCTGGGCATCGACGACGAGGGTCGTCGCACGATCGCCCGTGGCGACTTCGCCGCTGCCTTCGGTTCGTGGGACGTGCTCGCCGAGGAGATCGACGAGCGCCACCTGGACGCTCGCCACAGCAGGCCGCCGGCGCGGATCGACGCCGACGTCCTCGAAGCGCTCCGCGCCGCCGAGCGCTCGCCCGGCGACCTCAGCGAGAAGCACGCCCTGACGCTCGTCCATGCCGACGACCACGACCTGGACGCCTTGTGCTCGCTGGCGGACGCGGTGCGCCGCGACACCGTCGGCGAGGCCGTCACCTACATCGTCAACCGGAACCTCAACTTCAGCAACGTCTGCTACGTGGGCTGCCGCTTCTGTGCCTTCGCGCAACGCGCCACCGACGCCGACGCCTATCGCCTCTCCCTCGAGGAGGTAAGGGCTCGCGTCGCCCAGGCCTGGGAGGTCGGGGCGACCGAGATCTGCATGCAGGGCGGCATCGACCCTGGGCTGCCGAGCGACTTCCACCTCGACCTGGCGCGCGAGGTCAAGCGCACCAGTCCTGACATCCACCTGCACGCGTTCTCACCGATGGAGGTGATCAGCGGCGCATCGAGGATGGGCATCTCGGTGGAGGAGTGGCTCGCGGAGGCCAAGGCCGCCGGACTGGACTCCATCCCGGGCACCGCTGCGGAGATCCTCGACGACGAGATCCGGTGGATCCTGACGAAGGGCAAGCTGCCTGCGTCCGAGTGGGTGCGGGTGGTGAGCACGGCGCACCGCCTCGGCATCCCGTCGACCGCGACGATGATGTACGGGCACGTCGACGAGCCGCGCCACTGGGTCGGGCACCTGCGCCTGCTGGCCCGTCTCCAGGACGAGACGGGTGGCTTCAGCGAGTTCGTCCCGCTCCCCTTCGTCCACCAGAGCTCGCCGATCTACCTGGCCGGCGTGGCACGCCCCGGACCCTCCCGGCGCGACAACCGGGCAGTGCACGCGATGGCTCGTCTGCTGCTCCACGGCCGGATCGACAACATCCAGTGCTCGTGGGTCAAGCTCGCGCCGGACGAGTGCGTGGAGCTCTTGGCGGCAGGTGTGAACGACCTGGGCGGGACCCTGATGGAGGAGACGATCAGCCGGATGGCCGGCTCGTCGAACGGCTCGATGAAGACGATCGCCGAGATCCGCGAGATGGCGACGCTGGCCGGGCGCCCGGCACGGCAGCGTGACACGACGTACGGGCCTGTCAGTACAGAGCGTGCCGCGGCAGCCGAGTCGTTCGACGTCAGCGCTCCGCGGGTTCTCCCGGTCAGCGTCGGCTTCGTCGGTTCGCCATGAGTGACTCCACGGTGCTGCTCGTGCCGCAGAAGAACCTCGACCAGGCGAAGAGCAGGTTGACCCTGCCGCGCGCTCGCCGGCGGCAGCTGGCGGTCGCGATGCTGCGAGCCGTGCTGACCAGCGCGACCGCGGCAGGGTTCGCAGCGGTGGTGGTGGTCCTCGACGAGCCGGACGACGAGCGGGAGGTCGCCGACCTCGACGTGACCGCGTTCCACCCGGGGTGCCACGGGCTGAACGCCTCGCTCGCCGCCGCCGACGAGGCCGCACGCACGTGGTACGGCCCGGTGCGCCTGGCGGTGGTGCCGGCGGACCTGCCGCTCGTGACCCCCGGGCTGCTCGACCTCTCGCTGCGGGCGGCGGAGCCGCACGCCCGGGCGTTCATCGCGGACCGGTCGTCGACGGGGACGACGCTCCTGTTCGCCGGAGCCGGCGTCGCGCTGCGGCCCGCCTACGGTCCGGGCTCCGCGGCCGCACATGCCGCCCAGGGCGCCCATCGAATCGACGACGCTGACCTCGACCTCCTCCGGCGCGACGTCGACGACCTGACGGACCTCGCGGCGGCGAACATCCATTTCCGACACACCGAACGATGGGGAGAGCAGCGTGAAGCTCTTGGACGGCAGGACAGCACTCGTCACCGGCGGGGCGCAGGGTCTCGGTCTGGCGACCGTGGAGGCATTCGTTGAGGCGGGTGCGCAGGTGGTCATCGCGGACCTCGACCTGGAGCACGCGCGTGCGGCAGCGGACGCCCTGCGGGACCGGGGAGCGGCGGAGGCGGTCCGCTGCGACGTGCAGGACGGCGACGAGGTGGGCGCTGCCGTTGCGACCGCTGTCGCGGTCTTCGGCTCCCTCGACGTCATGGTCAACAACGCGGGGATCGCGCGGGACGCAACCATGCGGCGGATGACCGAGAGCCAGTTCGACCAGGTGATCTCGGTGCACCTGAAGGGCTGCTGGAACGGCCTGCGGCACGCCGCCGCCGTGATGCGCGAGCAGCGATCGGGCTCGATCATCAACCTGTCGTCGATCTCCGGGAAGGTCGGCTTCGTCGGCCAGACCAACTACTCGGCCGCCAAGGCCGGGATCGTCGGCATGACCAAGGCCGCCGCCAAGGAGCTGGCACACCTGGGCGTCCGTGTGAACGCCGTCCAGCCCGGCCTGATCCGGACGGCGATGACCGAGGCGATGCCGCAGCACATCTGGGACACGAAGCTGGCCGAGATCCCGCTCCAGCGTGCGGGCGAGCCGTCCGAGGTGGCCTCCGTGAACCTGTTCCTCGCGTCCGACATGTCGTCGTACCTCACCGGGACCGTCACCGAGGTCACCGGCGGACGGTACATGTGAGATCGGGCCGACGTGGCGCCCCGGGGCCGCGGCCGCTGCCGCATGCCGGAACATTTCGCGGGACGCCTGTGTTCGAAATAATGATGCAAGTTCAGGATAGAGAACGAAGGACGTCATGATCCTCCTCGGTTACCGTGACCGGAACGTGCACGAGCTCATCGGTCACGCGGTGGCCGTCCGGGCGGGGAGCTACCGGCGCGTCGGCGTCGAGGTCCGGGCGGTGTCCGGCGCCGAGCACCCCGACGCAGCGCTCTCCGCAGGCCTGGGTGGGTCGCTGGTGGAGACGCTCAACGGGCAGCGGAGCTGGCGGGCTGCGCTCGTGCACACCCTGCACCCCCTGTTCTGGGGGTGGGGGCGCCCCGGCACCTCGTGGTCCGATGCCGGACGGGTCGCCGGTCACCCCCACGGATCGATCGTCTGGGCGTTCACGGAGAAGGTGCTCGGCGACCGCGGCGTCGCCACCGAGGCTCTCGACGTGCAGCGCTTCCCGGTCGGGACCGAGGGGGACCGCCAGCGCCTCGAGGCGCTGAGGGCCGGCGCCGCCGACGTCGCCGTCGTGGGCACGGCGTTCGCGCCCAGCGCCCTGGAGCGGCTGGGGCTCGTCCAGCTCGTGTTCTTCGGGGACGAGATCAGGTTCCCGACCGCCGGGGTCGCCGTCGACACGGAGCTCGTCCCCCCGGACGACCCGGGGGTGCGAGCGGTGGTGGAGGCGCAGCGAGAGGCCCTCGGCCTGATCCGGTCCCAGGCGCCGGTGGCGGTCGACGCCGCCCTCGAGCTCCTGCCGGGCGCGACGCGCGAGGACGCAGAGGGTCTGCTCAGCCACTACCTGGCCCCGCAGTACGGCCCGGCCCGCACGGACGTCGACGCCGTCGGCGGCGACGCGATCGCCTGGCTCTCGCAGGTCCTGACCGCGGCGCCGGGTCCGGCGCAGACCTTCTACGAGGAGATCCGATGACGTCGGCACGACGTGAGCAGCTGGTGGTCGAGGCGACGCACGCAACCAAGGGCCTCGCCGTCACCGCGCGCAGCCACGGGTTCACGATCGACGAAGCCGAGAAGTACGGCGGGCACGACGCCGGTGCGAATCCGGTCGAGCACATGCTCGCCGGTCTCGCAGCCGCCTCGCTGGTGGTCCTCCGGATCCTGGGCCAGCCCGACATCGCCGCTGCTGCGCGGCTCACGATCTCGGCGACCCTGAACGTCGATCGGGTGATGGGGGTCGACGACGGGGCCGCGTTCGACCTGATCACCCTCGACTGGGAGGTCGAGGACGAAGACCACGCCGCACGGCTGCGCCGGGTCCTTCCGGACCTGGCAGCGCGCCGGCCAGGACAGGCGCTCGTCGACGGCGCGGCGGTCGTCGTCGAGGAGATCACAGCTCGTTCATGAGCCCGGTCGCGAGGGAGCGACTGTCGGCTGCACGGAAGCAAGCAAGGAGACGAGTCGGGAGCTGATCCCGAGTCGAAGGTGGAGATGGCAATGACAGCAGAGACCCTGGACCCCCAGGCGAGGACGATCCCGGCACCGGTCAACGGCGTGCCGAGGCCAGCAGTGCCGGCGGAGCCTGTCGCCGGGGACGCGCGTGACGAGGCGACCGTCGAGCCTCTGCGGGGGGTGGCCCGGACGATCGCGGCGAACATGGACCTGAGCCTGGGCGTCCCGACAGCGACGAGCGTGCGGACGGTGTCCGCGAAGGTCCTGGTCGAGAACAGGGCCGCGATCAACGAGCACCTCGGCCGTACGGTCGGCGGCAAGCTCACGTTCACGCACCTGATCGGCTGGGCCCTGGTCAGGTCCCTGCGGACCTTCCCAGGGATGAACGCCCACTACGAGGAGCAGGGTGGGCGGCCGGTGCTCGTCACGCCGGCGCACGTGAACCTCGGTGTCGCGGTCGACGTCGTCCGGGCGGACGGAACACGGACCCTGGTCGTGCCCAGTGTGAAGCGCGCTGACGAGATGGGCTTCCGCGAGTTCGTCGACGCGTACGACGACCTCGTGCGGCGCGCCGGCCGGAACGCGCTCGTGCCGGCGGACCACGCCGGCGCCACGCTGTCGCTCACCAACCCCGGAGGGGTCGGCACCCAGCAGTCGATCCCCCGGCTGATGGCCGGACAGGGCCTGATCATCGGCGCGGGATCGCTCGAGCTCCCCGCCGGATACAGCGGAGCGTCCGGGCACGCCCTGGCTGACCTCGGCGTCGGGCCGGTCATCACCCTGACGAGCACCTACGACCACCGCGTGATCCAGGGGGCGGCGTCGGGTGAGCTGCTCCGCGCGGTCGACCGGCTGTTGAACGGTGCCGACGACTTCTACGAGGAGATCTACGCGGTCCTCAAGATCCCGTACGCCCCGGTCGAGGCGGCCACGGACGTCTACGTCCGCGAGGACTCCGAGGTCGGCCGGCAGGCGCGCGTCCAGGCGCTCATCGAGGCGTACCGGATGCGGGGACACCTGATCGCCGACGTCGATCCCGTCGCCTACCAGCAACGCTCCAACCTGGACCTCGCGCTCTCGAGCCACGGGCTGACCCTCTGGGACCTCGATCGGGAGCACGTCGCGGGTGACCTCGGCGGCTCGGGTCCCCGCCGACTACCGCTGCGCGACATCCTGAGCATCCTGCGCGACGCCTACTGCCGGACCCTCGGGGTCGAGTACATGCACATCGCCGACCCGGTCCAGCGGCGCTGGTTCCAGGAGCGGCTCGAGAAGCCGTACCGGCGCCCGAGCCACGAGCAGCAGGTCCGCATCCTGGCGAAGCTCAACCAGGCCGAGGCGTTCGAGACGTTCCTGCAGACCAAGTACGTCGGTCAGACGCGGTTCAGCCTGGAGGGCTCGGAGGCGCTGCTCCCGCTGCTCGACGAGCTGATGAGCGAGGCTGCTGTCGAGGGGTTCGACGGCGCGGAGCTCGCCATGGCCCACCGGGGCCGCCTGAACGTCCTGACGAACATCGCGGGCAAGCGGTTCTCGGAGCTCTTCCGGGAGTTCGACGGGACCCAGGAGCTCGACGGGTCCGGTGACGTGAAGTACCACCTCGGCACGTCCGGCGTGTACCGGGGCCTCCAGGGGCAGGAGCTGCCGGTCCACATGACCGCGAACCCGTCGCACCTCGAAGCCGTCGACGCCGTCCTGATGGGCACCACCCGGGCGCAGCAGGACCGGAGGGGGAGCCGGAGCTCGACGCTTCCGGTGATCATCCACGGTGACGCCGCGATGGCCGGGCAGGGTGTCGTCAGCGAGACCGTTCAGATGTCCAAGCTGGCCGCCTACGACATCGGCGGCAGCATCCGGATCACGGTGAACAACCAGATCGGTTTCACCACCCTGCCGAGCGACGCGCGGAGCTCGACGTACGCCACGGACGTCGTGAAGGCGGTGCAGGCGCCGGTCCTCCACGTCAACGGTGACGACCCCGAGGCAGTCGTGCGCGCCGCGCAGCTCGCCTTCGACTACCGCCAGACCTTCCACCGCGACGTGGTCATCGACCTCATCGGGTACCGCCGTCGCGGCCACAACGAGGCCGACGACCCGTCGATGACACAACCGGGGATGTACGACCTCATCGGTGGCAAGGCCAGCGTGCGGAGCGTGTACCTCGACGCACTCCTTCGCCGTGGCGACGTGAGCCAGGCAGAGTTCGACGCCGCCCACCGCGACTTCGAGACCGTCCTCGAGCAGGCGTTCGCGCAGGCGCGTGAGGACGAGCGGCGGCCCGCGCCGCCCGAGGAGCAACGCTCGGGGGCTCCGGCGCCGGACTCGACCCGACCGACCGTGCACGACCTGGGCCGGCTGGCCGAGGTGATCACGACACCGCAGGCCGGCTTCGTCCCGCATCCGCGGGTGGCGAAGCTGCTGGCGAAGCGACGGGAGTCCGTCCTCACCGGCGAGCTCGACTGGGCGACCGGTGAGCTGCTCGCCCTGGGCAGCCTGGCGCACGAGGGCACTCCGGTCCGTCTGGTCGGCCAGGACTCCGGTCGCGGAACGTTCGCGCAGCGGCACGCCCTGGTCTACGACCGCTTGACCGGCGCGCGCTGGTCGGCACTGGAGGCCGCCGCCGCGGACGGAGTTCGCGCAGGCGTCCACGACTCGTTCCTGAGCGAGTACGCCGCGATGGCCTTCGAGTACGGCTACTCGGTGGAGAGCCCCGAGTCCCTGGTGCTGTGGGAGGCGCAGTTCGGTGACTTCGCGAACGGTGCCCAGATCGTCGTCGACGAGTTCCTGTCGTCCGCCGAGCAGAAGTGGGGGCAGCGCAGCTCACTGGTGCTGCTGCTGCCGCATGGGCTCGAGGGCAAGGGCCCCGACCACTCGTCGGGCCGGATCGAGCGGTTCCTGCAGCTCTGTGCCGAGAACAACATGATCGTCGCTCAGCCGACCACGCCCGCGTCGTACTTCCACCTGCTCCGCGAACAGGCGGCCCGCTCGCCGCGGAAGCCCCTGGTCGTCTTCACGCCCAAGTCGATGCTCCGTGCCCGTGGCGCGACCAGCACCGTCGACGAGCTGGCCGGCGGGACCTTCGCCCCGGTCCTGGACGACGCGCGGATCAAGGACCCCGCAGCGGTGCGGCGCGTCCTCGTCGTGTCCGGAAAGATCTACTACGAGGTGCAGAGCCGCCTCGAGAAGCTCGCGCCGGAGGTGGCTCAGGCCGTCGCGGTGGTGCGGCTGGAACAGCTGTACCCCGCACCGGTGGACCAGCTGCGCGCAGTCCTGGACCGGTATCCGGCGGCCGAGTGCGTGTGGCTCCAGGAGGAACCCCGGAACCAGGGGGCCTGGACCTTCATGGCGACCGAGGTGTTTCCCGCGGTCGGTCGGACGAGCCGGGTCGTCTCACGGCCGCGCGCTGCTGCGCCGGCCACGGGCTCGCCGGCGCGTCATGCTGCCGAGGACGCTGCGTTGATCGCAGAGGCGCTCTCCATCGGCCCCGCCCCGCGGGAGCTGTGATGGAACCCGAGTCGGTCGTCTCGATGTCGGAGGAGGCGCTCAAGTCCTGCCCGGTGGGCGTCCGGCACTTCGAGGTCGCAGGCTTCGACCCTCCTGTCGACCGGGCGCCCCCTGAGGCCGGTAGGGCGAGGTCGAGGTACGCGGCGCCGGGGCCGCCGGCGCCGACGGTGAGGACCTCTGTCGAGCTCAACCTCCGTCTTCCGAGCCGGGCCGTGGTTCCGGCGCGCGTGATCACTTTCCGGGATCTCGCCGATGGTGGCGAGCACGTCGCGGTCGCCCTGGGGGAGCAGGTCGCGGCTCGCCGCGCGGGTCGTCCTCCGCTGGTCCGCATGCACTCCGAGTGCCTGACAGGAGACGTCTTGTGCTCGGCCAGGTGCGACTGCGGTCCTCAGCTGCGAGAGGCGCTGGAGGCACTTCATCGCGAAGGTGGGTACCTGCTCTACCTTCGCCAAGAGGGCCGCGGCATCGGTCTCTACTCGAAGATCGACGCCTATGCCCTCCAAGATGACGGGCTCGACACCTTCGCTGCCAACAGGGCGCTCGGATTCGCCGATGACGAGCGCGACTACGAGGTCGCGGCGCAGATGCTGCAGGCGCTCGGTGTGGGCGCCGTCGAGTTGCTGACCAACAACCGGACGAAGACCCGAGCGCTCGAGTCGTTCGGGATCTCCGTGGTGCGCCAACGCCCGACCGGGGTGTTCGAGACGCCGGAGAACTCCCGATACCTGGCGGCGAAGGCCGAGGCCGGGCGCGGCTGACGCGCAGCCGCACCACGAGGGCGCTCGAACTCGCTCACTCGCGCCCGTCGCGGTCCCGACGGGGCTACGAAGGCGCCCTCCGGGCCGCCACCTCGTCGGAGCGCCTCGCGCCCTGGTGTCGTCCCGGACGACCTCTGGTGCGTTCGGCGTCGGTTGGCCGCACACTGGTGGGAACCCCTGCCCCCTTCCTACGGAGCGAGACGATGCCCACCTACCGGATGATGTACGGCGAGACCGAGGCCGACGCGGTGACCGAGACCTATGACGGTGTCGACGTCGAACGTGAAGACGGCTGGGTGGTCTTCTTCCGTGGTCGCGAGGCCATCCTGCGCGTGCAGGAGGCTCACGTCTGGTCCCTCGAGCAGGTGTCCGACGACGACTCCTCGGCTGCCGACTAGGCGTCCGGCGGGCCGGCTGGACGCGGCCGGAGCGCTCACGACCCCGGTGTCGTGACCGCGACCTGGATCACCCGGTCCACTGCCGCGGGTCCGGCACCATCGCGCTCGACTTGCGTCCGGGCGCCGCGCCGTGTTCACTAAACAGAACATCTATTCTGTTTTGGAGGACGTCGTGCGCGCCAGACTCATGGCCCACCCGCCGTGGCGGCAGCTCTTGATCGTGTCCGTGGTCCTGCCGATGGTGGTGGTCCTGGCGGTCTGCGCCTTCGCGTGGCCCACGTCCCAGGTCCGCCCACGGGAGCTGCCGGTGGGTGTCGTCGGGTCCGATGCCGCCACGGAGCAGGTGTTGACCGCCCTCGACCAGTCCGCGCCCGGTGCGTACGACCTGCGGATCTACGCGGACGAGGACGCTGCCGAGCAGGCGATCGAGGCGCGCGAGGTCTACGGGGCGCTGGCCGTCTCGCGGTCCGGGGTCAGCGTCCTGACGTCCACTGCGGCCAGCCCGACGGTCGCCCGCCTCCTGACCGACCTCGCCGGGACGATGGCCGCGAGGACCGCGCAGGGGGACATCGACCCGCCGGTCCGTATGACGGACGTCGTCGCCGCCGATCCGGACGACCCGAACGGCGCGGTGCTGAGCTCGGCGCTCCTGCCGCTGTCCATCTGCAGCCTCATCATCGCGGCGGTCGTCGCGCTGCTCCTGGAGTTCGGTCCGGCCTGGCGGATGACACTGGCACTGGTCTGCGTCTCGGCGTTGGCCGGTCTCGGCGTCTACGCGGTGGGCCAGTGGTGGCTCGGCGTGCTCCCGGGCGAAGCCGTCGCGACCTGGGCGGCGCTGGCCCTGCTCGTGCTCGCGATGAGCTCGACCACCGCCGGCCTGATCTCGCTCGTCGGGTCACCGGGTCTCGGGATCGGCGCCGCCATCATGGTCTTCATCGGCAACCCCTTCTCGGGCACGACCTCGGCCCCCGAGCTCCTGCCCGACATCGCCGACCACGTGGGGCAGTGGCTGCCACCCGGCGCCGGTGCGAACCTGGTGCGCTCGACGACGTACTTCGGCGGCAGCGGCGCCGAGCCGCACGTCCTGGCGCTCCTGGTGTGGGTCGCCTTCGGGCTGGGCGCGATCGCCAGCGGACACCGCAGCTTCACGGGGTTCGCGGCGCGCCGTCAGCGCGCGCGGGCGGCCGGTCACGGAGCGGTGATCGCGACCAGGCCGTCGACGTAACGTTCCCGGTCGACCCCGCGATCGACGACTTGCTGGACGACCAGCCCGTCCAGGAGGCCGACAAGGACGAGTCCGACCGCTGCCGGGTCCGCTGCGGCGGAGACCGTCCCGTCCGCCTGACAACGCGCGACGGCCGTCGCCACCGCAGCCCGCAGCTTCGTGAACCGATCGGCCGCCATCGAGCCGACCTCCCGGTCCCGGGCCGCCTCCGCCCAGATCTGGACGGCGATCGTGGGTGAGATGTCCCCGTACGTCGAGGTCGCCGAGTCGATGAGCTCCTCCACGACGTCGCGCAGCGCGACCGGGGCGTCGCGCTCGGCGAGGCGGAGCAGCCGCTCGCCGGTGGGTTCGAGCGCTTCCCCGGCCAGGGCACGGATCAGGTCCTGCTTCGACGCGAAGTAGCCGTACACCGCGCCCGCCGAGAGGCCCGCCGCCGCGATGACGTCGGCCATCGTGGTCCGGTGGAACCCCTCCTTGGCGACGCACCGCGCGGCCGCCGCGAGGATCTGCGCCCGACGGTCGGCGCGGTACTGCTCGGAGACCTTGGGCACTCTCGCAGCATAGGACGGCGGGCAGGTCAGAGGCGCTCGCCGGCCTCGACGCGGGCCGCGACGGTGTTGCCCGCGGGCGCGAGCGGGCAGCGCCAGCGGTCGTCGTAGCGACACGACGGGTGGTAGGCGAAGTTGAGGTCGAGCACGAGCGAGCTCGCGTCACCGCCCAGCCAGGCGCCCTTCGCGGTGTCGAGCAGGTACCGACCGCCGCCGTAGCTGCCGGCGCCCGCCGTGCCGTCCCGCAGCGGCACGAAGATCCCGCCGGCGTACTGGTGCAGCCACCAGACGTCCAGGCTCGCCGCGACCGGCGCGGGGAGCTCGACCCGGCCGATCCGCTGCAGGGTGAGGGTCCCGTCGGCGCCGGTGTCGACCTCGCGCTCCTCCGGCTCCGCCTCGAGCAGGGGTACGACGAAGCGCAGGGCCGGGTCGTAGGGCCAGTAGCCCACGACCTCGGACGTCGGGCTGTCCGGATGCGTCGCGAAGAGCGCGGCGCGGCCCTCGCGCCAGAGCCGGTGGCCCTCCTCGGGATCGGCGGCGGCGCGGACGGCGGCGTACAGGTCGGCGACCCGCATCCGCCAGTCGACCAGGGTCAGCTCGGAGGTCGTCATCCCGCCAGCGTGCCAGCAACCGGCGCAGCGGTCCTCTGCCCCGTCGGCCGTCAGCCCGCCGAGCGCCTCCTGCTGAGCCGCGCGTCGCGGCGCCGGCGGAGGCGGCGGACCAGCCGCGGCGCGTGCGCCTCGGCGGCGGGGTTGTCGATGAGCCGGTTGAGGAGCTGGTGGTAGCCGGTCGGCGTGAGGTCGAACCGCTCGCGGACCACGGTGTCCTTGGCCCCGGCGTGAGCCGCCCAGTCCTGCTCGAAGGCGAGGATCTCGCGGTCGAGGTCGGTCAGGTCGTCTGCAGGCACGGGGAAATCCTCACACGAGGCCCCGGGACGCCAGGAACCGGTCCACCTCGATCCGGACGCCGACGCGCAGCGGGTTCGGGCTCGGCTCGCGGTAGCGGCCGGCGTACTGCACCTCGGCGCGCCGCACCGAGGCCTCGTCCGTGCGCACGGCCGCCCGCCCCTCGAGCGTCGACCAGTGGCGACCCTCGACCTGGCAGATCGCCACCACCGCGGAGTGCTCGAGGTTGCGCGCCTTCTGCGATGACGCGTTGGTGATCACCCACGCGCACCGCTCCTCGAGGTCCAGCACCGCCCCGACGGGTACGACGTGCGGCAGTCCGTCCGCCCGCAGCGTCGTGAGCGTGCACAGGCGGCGCTCGGTCCAGAAGTCCAGCAGGGCCTGGGGGAAGTCGTCCCAGCCGGGTCGCCATGAGGTCACGTGGCCGATGCTGTCACGACCGGCTGGCTAGGTTCGAGGCATGGCCCTCGCGTCCCTCGTGGACACCCTGCTCGACCGCACCGTGGTGCCCGGCTACACCCGCATCGGTCCCGCCGTACGGCGCCGGCTGAGCACCTGGCCGGCCGATCCGCCCGCGGACGCGCTCGCGGGTGCGCGGGTGCTGGTCACGGGGGCGAGCAGCGGGCTCGGGGTCGCGACGGTCGAGGGACTGGCCGCCCTCGGGGCCGAGGTCGTCCTCGTCGTCCGCGACACCGACAAGGCCGCGCGGGTGGTCCGCCAGCTCCACGGCCGCAACCCGCTCGCCCGGCTCGAGGTGCGGCGCTGCGACGTCGGCGACCTGGAGGACGTACGCCGGTTCGCCGGCGAGCTCGAGGGCGACGTCGACGTGCTCGTGCACAACGCCGGGGTGATGCCGGCCGAGCGCACCGAGTCGCCGCAGGGGCACGAGCTGTCCATGGCGGTGCACGTCCTCGGCCCGGTGCTGATGACCGACCTGCTCGGCGAGCGGCTGGCCGGCGGCCGCGTCGTGCTGGTGACGTCGGGCGGGATGTACACGCAGCGGCTGCGCGACGACGACCCGGAGTACCTCGACGGCGACTACTCGGCGACCACGGCGTACGCCCGCAGCAAGCGCGCCCAGGTCGAGCTGCTCCCGCTGCTCCAGCGCCGCTGGCCCGCGACCGACGTGCACGCCACGCACCCCGGCTGGGCGGACACCCCCGGCGTCGCCGACTCGCTGCCGACCTTCCGCCGACTCACGGCCCCGCTGCTGCGCGACGCGGCGGAGGGCGCGGACACGACGATCTGGCTCGCCGCGACGCAGCCCCCGCCGCCCGGTGGGCAGCTGTGGCACGACCGACGGCCGCGTCCCACCCAGCTGCTGCCGAGGACGCGCACCGGCGTGGTCGAGGCGGAGCGGATGTGGGCGTGGGTGGCGGCGCAGACCGGGCTGAGCGGCTAGCGCCACAGCTTGAGTCTCGATACGCCGGTCGCGGCCTCGTTCCTCGGCCGCGCGGCTACTCGACCTGGCACCGGGATCCCTGCCTTCGCAAGCTCAGACAGGGCGGTGCTCAGATCTCGATACGCCGGTCGCGGCCTCGTTCCTCGGTCGCGCGGCTACTCGACCTGGCACTGGGATCCCTGCCTTCGCAAGCTCAGGCAGGGCGGTGCTCAGATCCACCTCGAGAACCAGATCCGGTCCAGCCACTCCGAGTGCGTGAGCAGCTGGTTGGTCCAGATCGGCCAGAACCACGCGAAGTTGACCAGCGCGAGCACGAAGAACGCGCCGGAGACGATCACGCCGAACGTCCGTCGCCCCGACGGCACTCGCGCGGTGCCGATCAGCTTGCCCATCGCCAGGGTGAGCGCGAGCACGACGAAGGGCAGCGTGACGACGGCGTAGAACAGGAAGATCGGCCGGTCGTCGTACTGCAGCCAGGGCAGCCAGGTCGACGCGACACCGACCACCGCGACGCCGAACCGCCAGTCCCGCGCCCCGATCCACATCACCAGCGCGAACAGCAGCGCCAGGCAGCCGGCCCACCAGATCGTCGGGTTGCCGAGCAGCAGCACCTGGCGCAGGCAGTCGCTGCCCTCCGGGGCGTGGCAGCCCTGCGTGCCGGGCTTGATGCCGGTGTCGGCCGCGACGCCTACCGGCCGGTTCTGGAGCAACCAGCCGGACGGCTTCGACTGGTAGGTGTGCGTGCTGCCGTTCAGGAAGTGCGTGTGGAACGCGTAGACGTCGTGGTGGTAGTACCAGAGCGACCGCAGCGACTGGGTGACCTCGCCGAGGCCGGACGCGTCCGGTTCGGTGCGGGTCGGCCAGTCCTGGCCGCCGTGGTAATGCGTGTACTGGGTCGCGGAGAGGTGCTCCTCGTACTGGTGCGCGTGCATCAGCCAGCCGGTCCACGTCGCGACGTACACGACCAACCCGACCAGCACGAGGTGGACGAACGCCGGGATGCCGTCGGCGACCGCCGACCTCACGACCGGCCACCGGACGCCGAAGGACCGGCGCGCGCCGGCGGACCAGACCCAGCACAGCAGCCCGAACGCCGCGAGCGGGTAGATCGCCTCCCACTTGGTCCCGAGCGCCAGGCCCCACGCGAGGCCGCCGACCAGCAGCCAGGGCCGGAACAGCACCTGGGGGCCCCAGCCGTGGCGGACCGGCTCGTCCAGCCGGGACGCGAGCCGGAGCCGGAACCAGTCGCGGTCGGCGACGATGCAGTGCACGCCGCACAGCACGAAGAAGGCCACGAAGATGTCGAGGAGCGCGAGCCGCGAGAGCACGAACTGCAGTCCGTCGAAGCTGAGCAGCAGCCCGGCGATGACGCCTAGCGCGGTCGAGCCGGTGATCCGCCGGGCGAACCGGCACATCACCAGCACCATCAGCGATCCGACGACGGCCGCGGAGACCCGCCAGCCGAACGGGTCCATCCCGAACGCCTTGATGCCCAGCGCGATCAGCCACTTCCCGACCTCGGGGTGCACGATCATCTCCGGGCTGTCCTTGTAGACGCCGGTGAGCGTGGTCCCGTTGAGGATCAGGTCGTTGGCCTTGTCGGTGGCGTCCCGCTCGAAGCCGAAGTTCAGCAGCGACCAGGCGTCCTTGGCGTAGTACGTCTCGTCGAACTCGAAGACGTGCGGCTGGCCGAGGTGCCACAGCCGCAGGAACAGCGCCAGCAGCGCCACCGCGATGCAGGCCGTCCAGCCGACGAACGGGTCCTCGAGCCGGACCCGGGCCCGCGCCCGCTCCCACGCGGAGGGCACCGGCCGGCCGAGCGCGGTGCGGGAGAGACCGGCGCGCGGAGGCTCGGGCGGCGCGGCGGTCGTCACGGTGGAAGACTCTACGGCCGTGGCCCCCAGCACCGGCGTACTCGTCCTCGCAGCGACCCCCATCGGCCGGGTCGCCGACGCGCCACCCCGGCTCGCCGAGGAGCTCGCCACCGCCGACGTGGTCGCGGCCGAGGACACCCGGCGCCTGCGCCGCCTCACCGGCGACCTCGGCGTCACCGTGTCGGGCCGGGTCGTGTCGTACTTCGAGGGCAACGAGACCGCGCGGACGCCGGCCCTGCTGGAGGCCCTCCTGAACGGCGAGCGGGTGCTGCTCGTGACCGATGCCGGGATGCCGAGTGTGTCGGACCCGGGCTACCGGCTGGTCGCCGCCGCGGTCGAGCACGACGTGACCGTGACCGCGGTGCCGGGGCCTTCGGCGGTGCTGACCGCGCTGGCCGTGAGCGGGCTTCCGGTGGACCGGTTCTGCTTCGAGGGCTTCCTGCCCCGCAAGGCCGGCGAGCGGGCCCGCAGGCTCGGCGCCCTCGCGAGCGAGGAGCGCACGATGGTGTTCTTCGAGGCGCCGCACCGCACCGAGGCCGCCCTCGGCGCGATGGCCGAGGCGTTCGGGTCGGACCGGCCGGCGGCGGTCTGCCGCGAGCTGACCAAGACCCACGAGGAGGTACGCCGGGGGCCGGTCGGCGACCTGGTCACCTGGGCCGCCGACGGCGTGCGGGGCGAGGTCACCATCGTGGTGCAGGGCGCGGACCCGACTGCCGGGATCGCGACCGACCCGGACAGCCTCAGGGCAGCGGTCGCCGAGCTCGAGGCCGACGGCACCAGTCGCAAGGAGGCGATCGCGGAGGCGGCCAGGCGCGCCGGCGTACCGAAGCGTGAGGTCTACAACCTGGTGCACGGGGCAGGAGAGCGGGCATGAGCGAGCGGATCACGACCATCAGCAACGAGGGCCTGACCTTCGACGTCCTCGACGAGGGGCCGGAGGACGGCAGCCCCGTCGTGCTCCTGCACGGCTTCCCCGAGCGCAGCAGCACCTGGCGCGAGGTGGCCCCGATCCTGCACGCGGCGGGCCTGCGTACCTACGCGCTGGACCAGCGGGGCTACTCGCCGGGCGCCCGGCCGCGCCCGCGCTCGGCGTACAAGATGCACCATCTCGTGGGGGACGTCGCCGCGCTCGTCCAGCAGGTCGGCGCGCCGGTGCACCTGGTCGGCCACGACTGGGGCGCGGCGGTCGGATGGGCGGTGTCCGGCCGGTTCCCCGACCTGGTCAGCAGCTACACCGCGATCTCCGTGCCGCATCCGGCGGCGTTCGCCCGCGCGATGAAGGACCCGGCCCAGCGGCGCAAGTCGCGCTACATGGCGTTCTTCAACGTGCCGCTGATCCCCGAGCTCACGGCCCGCAGGGCCGGCGGGCGGTTCGACACGAGCATGGCCAGGGCCGGCATGACGCCCGAGGAGGTGGCGCGGTTCCGTCGCGAGATCGTCGAGTACGGCGCCCTGCCGCATGCGCTGGGCTGGTACCGCGCGCTGCCGCTGACGAGGCCGGGCACCACCGACTTCACCGTCACGGTCCCGACCACGCTGGTGTGGAGCACCCGCGACATCGCCATCGACCGGGTCGGCGTGGAGGGCACCGAGCGCTGGGTCGAGGCGCCGTACGACCTGGTCGTGCTCGACGGCGTGAGCCACTGGATCCCGACCCACGCGCCGCGGGAGTGCGCGGACGCGATCCTCGCGCGGGTCCGCGGGTGACCCGGCCGCCGGCGCCGGAGCCGCTGCCGCACCCGGTCGTCGACAACCACTGCCACCTCGACGTGGTCCGCTCGGGCGACGACGGCCTGCCGGTCGAGGAGGCGCTGGCGGCCGCGGCCGCCGTGGGCGTGACCCGGATCGTCCAGATCGGCTGCGACCTGCCCGGCGCCCGGTGGGCGGTCGAGGCCGCGCTGCGGTACGACGCCCTCGTCGCCGGCGTCGCGCTGCACCCCAACGAGGCGCCGCGGCTCGCCGACCTCGACGGCGCGATGGCGGTGATCGAGTCGCTGGCCGGTGCGCACGACAAGGTGCGCGCGGTGGGGGAGACCGGCCTCGACCACTTCCGCACCGGCGAGGAGGGGCGTGCCGTGCAGGTCGAGTCGTTCCGCCGGCACATCGACCTCGCCAAGCGGCTCGACAAGGCCCTGGTCATCCACGACCGCGACGCGCACGCCGAGGTGCTGCGTGTGCTCGACGAGGAGGGCGTGCCCGACCGCTGGGTGATGCACTGCTTCTCCGGCGACGCGGCGTTCGCCCGCCAGTGCCTGGACCGCGGCGCCTACCTGTCGTTCGCCGGGACCGTCACGTTCAAGAACGCCGAGCCGCTGCGCGAGGCGCTGGCCGTCACGCCCCGCGACCGGGTCCTCGTCGAGACCGACGCGCCGTACCTGACCCCGGTGCCGCACCGCGGCCGCACCAACGCGTCGTACCTCGTCCCGCTCACCATGCGCGCGATGGCCGAGGTGCGCGGCGACGACCTCGGCGAGCTGTGCGCCGCCGTCGACGCGAACACCGCGGTGGCGTTCGGTGGGGGTTGGGGCGACACGTCGGGTTTCACCGGCTGACCGGAGAAACCCGACGGACACGCCGAGGCCCCACGGCGTGTCCGTCGGTTTCAGCGGACAAGTACGTCGCACATGTGGCGGAAGATGCCAGTGAGGCCGGTGAGGCCGCCGCAGACAACAGGAAGCTCAGCGCGCCTCCGCGAGTACGGCGTCGCGGTCCTCGGGCAGCACGAAGCCGGCGGCGATGGCGGCGTCGGTGGCCGCGGTGTAGGCGGCGAGGTACTCCTCGTGCGACGACCAGATCGAGCGCGGCAGCGGCCGGGTGCTTCCGAACAGCCAGCAGATCGGCGGCCCGCCGGGGGCGGCGAAGCCGGACACCAGGTCGGCGGGTGCGTCCACGACCGGCGTCCGGACGCCGCCGCGCGCGTTGCCGACCTCGTCGAGCACCAACGACTCGCCGGAGACCTCGAGCAGCGGGGCGGACGGCGCCGACGGCCCGCCGCGCGCCCACGACTCCAGCCGGCGCAGCGCCGCCCGCACGACGTACACCTGCTGCCCGCGGTTGACCGGCTCCGGGCAGCCGAGGAACGGCTCGTGCCGTCCGATCTGGAACTTGTCGGCATGGGCCGTGCCCGCGACCTCCCAGGTCCGGAGCAGGTCGTCGTCGGGCTGCCGGCTGAGCACCGACCAGAGCGGCCCGAACAGGTCGGTCTCGGTCTGGAGCACGATGACCGGCGCCGTCAGGTCGCGGAAGAGCACCGGTCCGTGCTCGACGACGTCGTCGAGGCTGGCGCCGCGCCCGGGCACGCGGGCCGGCAGCCCGGCGTGGTCGCGGCTGTGCACGAGGAACCCGTCGAACGGGTGCTCGCGCACCGTGTCGAGATAGCTGGTCAGCCCCATCGCCGACTGCGACTCGCCCACCGCGAGCACGCAGTCCGACCCGAGATCCGCGGCCAGGCCGCGTGCGACCTGCGTGTAGAGGTCCAGGCAGTACGCGTCCCCCGGATGCGACAGGCTGCCGTAGCGCTCCGGGTCGAGGGCCGTCAGCCCGCGCGCCTCGAGCCCGCTCTCGACCGCCGGCGGTCCGCCGTGGACGCCGTTGAACTGCGCCGACACCCCCGCCCACGTGTGTCCCCGGCGCACGATCTCCTCGGCGAGGTAGTTCCAGTCAGGAGTGGCGTCCTGGCCGCCGCTGACATTGAGCCACTCCACCACCAGCGTGCCGCTGCCCTTGCCGGCCGGCCGGCGGACCGCCACCCGGGTCGCGTACGCCGCGGGCGGTTGGCTGGCGTACGAGAGGGCCGTCCCCGAGGCGCGAAGCTCCTCCTCGACGTACCCGCGCGCCGGAAGGTCTGGACCGGCGACCGGCGGGACCAGCGCGACGCCGTTCCCGCAGGTCAGCGCCGAGAAGTCGGCGCGAGCGGGTGCGGTCACGAGCGGACTTTACCGTCGAGATCCTGCTCACGTCCGGGCGAGATGTGGCAGGTTCGGCTTGCAATCGAGCGGAAAGGCTGGTGCGCTGGAACGACTTGAAGGCCGGGATCGGGACTGATTCCGCCAGTGCTGGTGGCCCACGGGCCCCGCAGAAGACACCCCCGAACGCATCGCCCCCCGCAGCCGCGGAAGCGCGCGTCCGGCGCGCTGGCACCCGAGGCCCGGGGAGTACGACGTTCGGAGAATCGTGCAGGACAGCAAGCCCACCAGGCTCAGCCGGATCGTCCGCAGCCGACCCCTCATGATCGCCCTCGCGGGCGTGGTGGTCCTGGCGGTCGCCGGCTCCACCTGGGGTTACAGCGCCCTCAGCAAGACCGTCACCCTCAGCCTCGACGGCAAGTCCGAGCGGGTGACCGCCTTCGGCGGCACGGTCGGCGACGTCCTGGAGGCGCAGGGGGTCGACGTCAGCAGCCGCGACGTGGTCGCCCCGAGCCTCGACGAGAAGGTCGAGGACGGCAGCAAGATCACCGTGCGGTTCGCCAAGCAGCTCCAGCTCGACGTGGACGGCAGCACCAAGACCTACTGGGTCACCGCCACCACCGTGTCCCGCGCACTCGACGAGATCGGCCGCAGCTACCGCGACGCCGACCTGTCGGTCAGCCGCGGCGGCAGCATCGACCGCGAGGGCATGACCCTCCAGGTGATCACCCCCAAGACGCTGCACGTGAAGCTCGGCGCCCACAGGATGGTCAAGAAGACCGTCACCGCCCTCACCGTCGAGGACGCCCTCGACGAGCTGGGGGTGCAGGTGGGCAAGCACGACGAGACCAAGCCGGCGCCGAAGCACACGCTCCAGGACGGCGACACGCTCGTCTTCACGAACGTCAAGATCGTCACGAAGCACGTCAAGGGCGAGGTCGTGGACTACCCGACCGTGGAGCAGGACGACTCCTCGATGTACGAGGGCCAGACCTCTGTCGCCCGCGACGGCAGCACCGGCCTGCGCGACGTGACCTACCGGATCGTCTACCGCAACGGCGAGGTCGCGGTGCGCAAGGTGCTGCACCAGCAGGTGCTGCGCCAGCCCGTCCCCGAGCTCGTCAAGGTTGGCACCAAGAAGCAGCAGGCGACGACCAACTTCGCCGGCGGGAGCACCGTCTGGGACGCGCTCGCGCGCTGCGAGTCGGGCGGCAACTGGGCCACCAACACCGGCAACGGCTACTACGGCGGCCTGCAGTTCAGCCTCGGCACCTGGCAGGCGTACGGCGGCTCCGGGCTGCCGAGCAACGCCAGCCGGGAGACCCAGATCGCGATCGCGACCAAGATCCGCGACGCGTCGGGCGGGTACGGCGCCTGGCCGGCCTGTGCCGCGTCGCTGGGGCTC
The DNA here is from genome assembly GCF_054058995.1 of Nocardioides sp. HB32. Taxonomy (NCBI): domain Bacteria; kingdom Bacillati; phylum Actinomycetota; class Actinomycetes; order Propionibacteriales; family Nocardioidaceae; genus Nocardioides; species Nocardioides sp. HB32. The sequence continues at coordinate 4,401,442 of NZ_JBSSBS010000001.1, read as the reverse complement.
CCGCGCTGACGGTTACCCTTCCGGACATGTCGACGTCCGCGGGCCCCCGTCTGCTGGGGCCCGCGGACGTTCGCGCGTTGGCGGCCCGTCTCGACCTGCGCCCGACCAAGCAGCGCGGGCAGAACTTCGTCATCGACGCGAACACGGTGCGCCGCATCGTCCGCGAGTCCGGGGTCGGCCCGGACGACGTCGTCGTCGAGGTCGGCCCGGGCCTGGGCTCGCTGACCCTGGCCCTGCTCGAGGTCGCCGGGCGGGTGGTCGCGATCGAGGTCGACGACAAGCTCGCCGGGCTGCTGCCCGAGACGATCGCCGACCACGCGCCGGCCCAGGCCGACCGCTTCGAGGTCGTGCGGGCCGACGCGATGCGCATCGAGGACGTGCCCGGCCCGCCACCGACCGCCCTGGTGGCGAACCTGCCCTACAACGTCTCGGTCCCCGTGCTGCTCCACCTGCTCGCCCTCCTGCCCAGCCTCGAGCGCGGCCTGGTGATGGTGCAGTCCGAGGTGGCCGACCGGCTGGCCGCGCCGCCGGGCTCCAAGGTGTACGGCGTGCCGTCGGTCAAGGCCGCCTGGTACGCCGAGGTGCGCCGGGCCGGCGCCATCGGCCGCAACGTGTTCTGGCCCGCGCCGAACGTCGACTCCGGGCTGGTCGCCTGGACCCGGCGCGAGCCGCCGGCCACCAGCGCGACCCGGCAGGAGGTGTTCGCGGTCGTCGACGCGGCGTTCGCGCACCGTCGCAAGGCGCTGCGCGGCGTGCTCCGCTCGCTCGCGTCCGGCGAGGCGGTCGACGCCGCGCTCGCGGCAGCCGGCATCGACCCGCTCGCGCGGGGCGAGTCGCTCGCGATCGACGACTTCGTGCGGATCGCGGAGGGGCTGACCGCCGCGTGAACGAGCTGACGGTCCGCGCGCCCGCGAAGGTCAACCTGCACCTCGGGGTCGGCGCCCCCCGCGAGGACGGCTACCACCCGCTGGTCACCGTCTACCAGGCGGTCGGGCTGTACGACGACCTCACCGCCCGCGCGGCGCCCGGCTGGGCGCTCGCGGTCGGCGTGCCCGACTGGATGGACGCGGCCGCCGTACCGACGGCGGGGGAGAACATCGTCGACCGGGCCGCGGACCTGCTCGCCGCGCACCACGGCATCGAGCGCACCGGCGAGCTGCACATCGCGAAGGCGATCCCCGTCGCCGGCGGGATGGCCGGCGGCTCCGCCGACGCCGCGGCCGCCCTCGTCGCGCTGGACCGGCTGTGGGAGGTGCGCACCTCCGACGAGGACCTGCTCGCGCTGGCCGCGCAGCTCGGCAGCGACGTGCCGTTCGCGCTGCTCGGCGGGACCGCGCTCGGCACCGGCCGCGGCGAGCTCGTCGACGCGGTCGAGGACCGCGGCACCTGGTGGTGGGTGGTCGTGCCCGCCGAGGTCGGCACGTCGACGCCGGAGGTGTACCGGCACTTCGACCGGATGTTCCCCGACGCGCCCACGGAGCCGGTGCCTGCCGACGCGTTGCTGACCGCGATCGCCGAGGGCGACACCTGGGCGCTCGCCGACGCGCTGCACAACGACCTGGAGGCCGCCGCCATCGACCTGCGCCCCGAGCTCGGCACGCTGATCGAGGCGGGGGAGGAGGCTGGGGCGCTCCGCGGCATCGTCTCCGGCTCCGGGCCGACCTGCGTGTTCCTCTGCGGGTCCGCCGACCACGCCCGATCCCTGGCCGCGGACCTCCAGGGCAGCGGCCACCCCGTCGTCCTCGCCGCCAACGGCCCGGTCGCCGGCGCCCACCTGGTGTCCTATGCCTAGGGGGCCGTGGTGACGGTCCCCAACCTGCTCAACCTGGAACGGGTGTCCAAGTCCTACGGCATCCGCCCGCTCCTCACGGACGTCTCGCTGGGCATCGCCGTGGGCGAGCGGATCGGCATCGTCGGCCGCAACGGCGACGGCAAGACCACGCTGCTCGAGGTGATGACCGGCCTCGAGGAGCCGGACACCGGGCGGGTGTCGATGCAGCGCGGGCTGCTGGTCGGCTACCTGCACCAGGGCGACCAGCTCGAGGACACGCACACCGTGCGCGAGGCGGTGCTCGGCGGCCGGTCCGACCACGAGTGGGCCGCCGACCCGCGCACCCGGGAGGTCGTCGACGTGCTGCTGGCCGGCGTCTCCCTGGACCGCGCGGTGGTCGGCCTCTCCGGTGGCGAGCGCCGCCGCTGCTCGCTGGCCGCGCTGCTGCTCGACGACCACGACCTGGTCGTGCTCGACGAGCCCACCAACCACCTCGACGTCGAGGCGGTCGCCTGGCTGGCCCAGCACCTGGCGAACCGCCCCTCCGCGCTGGCCGTCGTCACCCACGACCGGTGGTTCCTCGACGCCGTCTGCCAGTGGACGTGGGAGGTGCACGACGGCGTCGTCGACGCCTACGAGGGCGGGTACGCCGCGTTCGTGCTCGCCAAGGCCGAGCGCCAGCGCCAGGCCGCGGCCTCGGAGATCCGCCGGCAGAACCTGGTGCGCAAGGAGCTGGCCTGGCTGCGCCGGGGTCCGCCGGCCCGGACCTCGAAGCCGAAGTTCCGCATCGACGCGGCCAACCAGCTGATCGAGGACGTGCCGCCGCCGCGGGACCGGATGGAGCTCCAGCGCTTCGCGGCCCAGCGGCTCGGCAAGGACGTGATCGACGTCGAGGACGTCGACCTGTACCGCGGGGACCGGCAGCTGCTCGCGCACGCGACCTGGCGGCTCGGGCCGGGCGACCGGGTCGGCATCGTCGGCGTGAACGGCGCCGGCAAGACCTCGGTGCTCGCGATGCTGTCCGGCGAGCTCGCGCCGGCCGTCGGACGGGTCAAGCTCGGCCGCTCCGTCGCCCTCCAGCACCTCACCCAGCAGCTCGACGACCTCGACCCCGGGGGGCGGGTGCTGCCGACGGTCGAGTCGATCCGGCGCGTCACCCGCACGGCGGACGGCGAGATCACCGCGTCCGCGATGCTGGAGCGGTTCGGGTTCACCGGCGACCGGCTCACCGCACGCATCGGGGACCTCTCGGGCGGCGAGCGACGCCGGTTCCAGCTGCTCCGCCTGCTGCTCACCGAGCCGAACGTGCTGCTCCTCGACGAGCCCACCAACGACCTGGACATCGAGACGCTGAACGTCCTCGAGGACTTCCTCGACGGCTGGCCCGGCACGCTCGTCGTGGTCTCCCATGACCGGTACTTCCTCGAGCGGGTCACCGACTCGGTCTGGGCGCTGCTCGGCGACGGGCAGATCTCGATGCTGCCGCGCGGCGTCGACGAGTACCTCGAGCGCAGGGCCGCGGCGCTGCACCTGGAGATGACTCCGCCGACACCGCCGGAGCCGGCGCCCGCCGTATCCGTGAAGGTCAAGGCGGGCAGCGCCGAGGAGCGCAACGCCCGCAAGGTGCTGGCCCGGACCGACAAGCAGCTGGAGCGGATCGCCGAGCGCGAGGCGGCGCTCAACGCCGAGATCGCCGAGCACGCGCAGGACTACGTGCGGCTCGCGGAGCTGTCCGCCCAGCTGGACGAGCTGGCCGCCGAGAAGGAGGAGCTCGAGCTCGAGTGGCTCGAGGCCGCGGAGGTGCTCGAGTAGGTCAGCCGGCGAACGGCGACAACAGGGTCCGCAGCAGGCCGGCCAGGCGGGTGCGGTCGCGGTCCGGCAGGCCGGCGAGGAACCCCTGCTCGGCCGCGAGCAGCTCCTCGAAGGCGCGGTCGACGGTCGTCCGCCCCTCGGGGGTGAGCCGCACGAGCACGCCGCGGCGGTCGTGCGGGTCGGGCAGTCGCTCGACCAGGCCGCGGGCGGCGAGCCGGTCCACCCGGTTGGTCATCGTGCCGCTGGTCACCAGGGTCTCGCGCAGCAGCCGGCCCGGTGAGAGTTCGTACGGCGCGCCGGCCCGGCGCAGCGCGGCCAGCACGTCGAACTCCCACGACTCCACCTGCGCGGCCGTGAACGCGTCGCGGCGGGCCAGGTCCAGGTGCCGGGACAGCCGGCCGATCCGGCTGAACACCTCGACGGGCGCGAGGTCGAGGTCCGGGCGCTCGCGCGCCCACGCCTCGACCAGCTCGTCGACCTCGTCCCGCATGGCGGCAGCGTAGCGGATCCGTCGAGAATCTTGACATCAAGATAAATCGGACGCACGATGCTGCCATGAGCCACACCTGGGACCCCGAGCGCTACCTGGCCTTCGCCGACGAGCGGGGCCGCCCGTTCGTGGAGCTGGTGGCGCGGATCGGCGCCGCCGCGCCGCGCACCGTCGTCGACCTCGGCTGCGGACCCGGCAACCTGACAGCCCTGCTCGCGGACCGCTGGCCGGACGCCGAGGTCGCGGGCCTGGACTCCAGCCCCGAGATGATCGAGAAGGCCCGGGCGACCGGCGCGCGGGTGGGGTTCGACGTCGCCGACCTGCGCGACTGGGTGCCGTCCGCGCCCGTCGACGTCCTGGTGTCCAACGCGACCCTCCAGTGGGTGCCCGGCCACCTCGGGCTGCTGCCGCGGCTGGTGTCCGCGGTCGCGCCGCGTGGCTGGCTCGCCTTCCAGGTGCCGGGCAACTTCGACGAGCCGAGCCACACGATCCGCATCGAGCTGGCCGCGGAGGAGCCGTACGCCGCGCACACCGGCGGCGCCGCCGTGCCCTCGAGCCACGACCCCGCCGTCTACCTCGACGCGCTGGCCGGCCTCGGCTGCGCGGTCGACGCGTGGGAGACGACGTACCTCCACGTGCTCACCGGCCCGGACCCGGTCTTCACCTGGGTCTCCGGCACCGGCGCGCGGCCGACCCTCCAGGCGCTGCCCGAGGACCTGCGGCCGGCGTTCGAGACGGAGTTCCGGCGCCGGCTGGCCGCGGCGTACCCGCAGCAGGAGTACGGCGTCGTGCTGCCGTTCCGCCGGATCTTCGTCGTCGCGCAGGTGCCCGCATGAAGCTCCACCACGTCCAGCTGGCCTGCCCGCCCGGCGGCGAGGACGGCGCCCGGCGGTTCTGGGCCGAGGGCCTCGGCATGACCGAGGTCGACAAGCCGGTCGCGCTGGCCGGTCGCGGTGGCTGCTGGTTCCGCGCCGGGAGCGCGGAGGTCCACATCGGCGTCGAGGAGCCGTTCGCGCCCGCGCGCAAGGCCCACCCGGCGCTGCTGGTCGAGGACCTGGACGCGGTCGCCGCGCGGTTGGCGGCGCTCGGGTTCGACGTCGACCGGCGCGAGCGGCACACGTTCCCCGGGTTCGAGCGGTGCCACGTGCTCGACGCGCACGGCAACCGCGTCGAGCTGCTCGAATCGGCTTCCTGAGCGGCGCCGCCGCGCTAGCGTCGGGCCGCCTCCGGTCAGGGGCAGCCGAGCCCCGGAGGGTCCCCATGTCTTCTGCCCGGACGTCGACCCGGCTGCTGGTCGCCGGCCTGTCCCTGGCGCTCGGCGCCGCCGTCGGTCCGCCCGCGGCGACCGCCGGTGACCCCGCCCGCCCCGGCCACGCGGCGTACCGCGACCAGGTGCGCGCGCTGATGGATCACATGACCCTCCGGCAGAAGGTCGGGCAGCTGTTCGTCATCGAGGTGGCCGGTCGCGACGCCACCCTGGTGAGCGACGCGGCAATGGCCGTCAACCAGCAGCTGTACGGCGTCGACACGCCCGCCCAGGTGATCGCCAAGTACCGTCCGGGCGGCGTCATCTACTACACGGTCCGCAACAGCGACGACAACATCGGCGACCCCGCACAGGTGGCCACCCTGTCCAACGGCCTCCAGACCGCCGCGCTCGCGCAGCCGCGGCACGTCCCGCTCCAGATCTCGGTCGACCAGGAGGGCGGCTCGATGGTCGCCCGGTTCGGCGCGCCCGCGACCCAGCTGCCCGGCAACATGGCGCTCGGCGCGGGCCGGTCGGTGGTCGACGCCCGGCAGTCGGCGAAGGTCATCGGCGCCGAGCTGGCCGCGGTCGGGGTGACCCAGGACTACGCACCGGTCTCCGACGTCAACATCAACCCGAACAACCCCGTGATCGGGATCCGCTCCATCGGTGGCGACCCCGGCCTGGTGTCCGACCTGGCGGCGGCGCAGGTCAAGGGCTACCACGCCGGCGGGGTCTCCGCGGTCGCGAAGCACTTCCCGGGGCACGGCGACACCGGCGTGGACAGCCACTTCGGGCTGCCCGAGGTGACCCACACCCTGGCGCAGATCCACCAGATCGACCTGCCGCCGTTCGAGGCGGACATCGCCGCCGGCGTCGACACGATCGTGACCGCGCACGTCGTGATGCCGGCGATCGACCCGGGCGTGCCGGCGACGATGTCGCACCGGATCCTCACCGGGCTGCTGCGCCACGCGCTCGGGTTCGACGGGCTGATCGTCACCGACGCCCTCGACATGGCGGGCGCGACCGCGACGTACCCGCCCGACGTGGCGCCGGTGAAGGCGATCCTCGCCGGCGCCGACCAGCTCCTGGTCCCGCCGCAGATGGACACGGCGTACGCCGCGGTCCTCGCCGCCGCCCGCAGTGGCCAGATCAGCACGCACCGCCTCGACGCGTCGGTGTACCGGATCCTGCTGCACAAGTTCCGGCGCGGGCTCTTCGCGGACCCGTTCGTCGACCCGGTCACGGCGCCCGACGTCATGGGCGCGCCCGCGCACCTCGCCGTCGCCCAGGCGATCACGGACCGCACCACCACGCTGGTCAAGAACGACGCCGGGCTGCTGCCGCTCGCCACCGGCCCGCGCGACGTGCTGGTCACCGGCTGGGGCGTGACCACGACCGCGACGATGGCGACCTCGCTCGCCGCGCGCGGTGCGACCACGCAGGTCCTCCAGACCGGCACCACCCCGGCGAAGGCCGACATCGACGACGCGGTGGCGGCCGCGCGGGACGCCGACCTGGTCGTCGTGTCGACCAACAACGCCTACAACGTGGACGCGACGACCGGCCAGCCGACGGCGGCCGCCGCTGCCCAGACCCAGCTCGTGCGGGCGCTGCTCGCGACCGGGACCCCGGTCGTGGTCGCCGCGATGCGCAACCCCTACGACGTCGCCTCGTTCCCCGCGGCGCCGACCGTGGTCGACACCTACGGCTACACCGCGGACCAGGTCGAGTCGCTGGTGCGGGTGCTCTTCGGCGAGGTGGACCCGGCCGGCCGGCTGCCGGTCACGATCCCCGGCCCGGACGGCACCGGCGAGCTGTTCGAGTTCGGCCACGGCCTGGGCTACTGACCGGTCAGGTTACTGACCGGTAATGTGTCCGGCATGAGCCAGGTCCTCATCCTCTGGAACAAGGCGAGCGGGCTGCCGCTGGGCGGCCGGGTCTTCTCGCTGCTGTTCGCCCGGAAGGCGCCGTACTTCGCCACGATCCGCCCGCGGTTCACGGTCCTCGAGCCGAACCACGTCGAGCTGGTGATCCCGAAGCGGCGCCGGGTCCACAACCACCTCGGGACCGTGCACGCGATCGCGCTGTGCAACGGCCTCGAGGCCGCGATGGGCGCGCTCGCCGAGGCGAGCATCCCGCCCGACAGGCGGTGGATCCCGAAGGGGATGGAGGTCGCCTACACGGCCAAGGCCACCGGCGACGTCACCTGCATCGCCGAGACCGCCGCGGAGCAGTGGACCTCGCCGGACCCCGACCTCCCGGTCCGCGTCCGCGGCGAGCTCGCGGACGGGACGCGGGTGATCGAGGGCGTCATCCGGCTGTGGGTCACGAGCCGCCGCTAGTGCGGTCGCGCAGCCAGTGCCAGGCGAGCGCGCCGATCCACAGCTCGTAGGCGAGGCTGCTCAGCGCCAGCACGGGGAACGCCGCGCCGGCCACCAGGGTCAGCGTGCCGGCGGCGCTCGCGATCGCGATCGCGACGCCGGTCCGCTGCAGCCACGGCGAGTCGCCGGCCAGCCGCAGCCCGAGCACCAGGGCGAGCAGCAGGAAGATGCGGGGGAGCGCCGAGAACGCGAGCGCGTACGGCGCCGCCCCGTCCCACCCGGCGAGGATCCGGACGTCGGCGCCGGTCTCGGCGGTGTCGAGCGCGACGTCGTGCAGCACGCCGGCGAACGGCCAGATCAACGTCAGCAGCGTGCCCGCGGCGACTGCGACGGTCGCCAGCACACCGGTCGCGTCGACCCGGCGGAGCCGCACGTGGATCGCGCCGAGGAAGCCGAGCAGCAGCACCCCGGCGAGCATGAAGACGTAGTTGCCGACCCGGTAGGTGTCGGCGGCGTCGAGGACGCGTTGTCCCCGCTCGAGCGCGGGATCGCCCGGCGAGCCTGCGTGGGGCAGGACGAAGATCGCCATGCACACCATCACGGCGAGCTGGCAGATCGTGAAGGCGACGCCGCACCAGGTGCTGATGCGGGTCACGTCGGGGCCGGCGACGGGGGTCTGTTCCCGGTCGCGGGGAGTGTCGAGAAGTGTCATGCCGGGACCGTACGAACGGCCGCTGTCCCGTCGCATCGACCGCTGGGCGGCTCTCCGGCTCAGCCCCAGGGCTGAGGACCGCGGGGTCCTCCGGGCCCTACGCTGCCCGCGTGACACCGACTCCGGGCCGCCTCGGCATGGACCGCACGGACGCCGTCCTCGCGGCCGTGTTCGTCGTGCTGGGCTTCGCGCAGGTGACGCTCTGGCCGATCGCCGACTCGGTCCTGGGCCAGGTCTACGTGCTGGGCACCACGCTGCCGCTGGCCTGGCGCCGCACTCGTCCGCTCGCGGCCGCGCTGACGTCGACGGTCCTGTGGGCCGTGCCGACCGACGGCTTCCCGGTGCTCGGGTACGTCGTGGTGGTCCTGCAGTTCTTCGCGCTCGGGTCCTGGGGCCGGCCGCGTCGCGCGGTGGTCGCCCTGACGGCGTGGGCCTCGGTCGTGACCGCTGTGGTGACGCTGCTCGGGCCGGAGGCGCCGTTCGCGGCGATCGGGGCGGTGATCGCGGTGGTGGCGCCGGTCCTCGCCGGGCAGCTCGCCGCGCACCAGCGGGCCCAGAACGCCGAACTGGCCCGGCTCGCCGGGCGGCTGCGCTTCGAGCAGGAGCGGGCCGAGGAGTCCGCGGTCGAGGTCGAGCGCGCCCGGATCGCGCAGGAGCTCCACGACGTGCTCGGGCACGAGGTCACGCTGATCGCGGTGCAGGCCGAGGCGGCCGCCGCCGCCCTCCGGGTCGCGCCCGAGCGCGCGGTCGAGCCGGTCGAGGCGATCCGGGTGACCGCGCACCGCACGCTGGCGGAGATCAGGGGCGTGCTCGACGTCCTGTCGGCGGACGAGGACGTGCGGGCGGCGTACGACGACCTCGACGAGGTGTCCCGTCGGGCCGGCGCGGCCGGGATCGCCAACACCCTCACCCAGCGCGGTGCGCCGGTCGCGGGCCAGGAGCAGGTCCGGCTCGCGGTGAACCGGATCGTCCGGGAGTGCCTCACGAACGCCGGGCGGCACGCACCCGGTGCGCCCGTCGACCTCGAGGTCTCCTGGGACGAGCACGAGGTGCGGGTGGGTGCGGCGAACCCGACGGGGCTCGCCGCCGTCCCCGCGCCGGGTCGTGGCCTGACCGGCATGCGGCACCGGGCCGAGCTGCTCGGCGGCTCGTTCGACGCGGCGGTGTGCGACGGCCGGTTCACCGTGCGCGTGGTGCTGCCGCGATGACGCGCGTGCTGCTGGTCGACGACCAGGACCTGGTCCGGCAGGGGCTGCGCCTCATCCTCGAGCTCGCCGGGATGGAGGTCGTGGCGGAGGCGCGCGACGGCGAGGAGGGCGTCGCCGCGGCCGTCGCGTGCATGCCGGACGTCGTGCTCATGGACCTGCGGATGCCGGGCGTCGACGGCATCGAGGCGACCCGTCGGATCACCGCGACGCAGGCCGCCCGGGTGATCGCGCTGACGACGTTCGACGTCGACGAGCACGTCGTCGAGGCCCTGCGCGCCGGTGCGGTCGGCTTCCTGCTCAAGGACGCGACCGCGGACGCGCTCGTCGACGCCGTACGCCGGGCCGCGGCGGGCGAGCCGGTCGTCGCCCCAGCGGTGCTGGAGCGGCTGATGGCCAACTTCGCCACCCGCCCGCCGGTCACCGCGGTGGCGCCGCCCGGCTTCGCCGACCTCAGCGAGCGGGAGCGCGAGGTGCTGGCGATGATCGGTGCCGGCCGGTCCAACGCGGAGATCGCGGCCGCACTGGTGATCAGCATGGCGACGGTGAAGACCCACGTGCGCCACATCTTCGCCAAGCTGGACCTGCGCGACCGCGCCCAGGCCGTCGTGGTCGCCCGCGAGGCGGGGCTCAGCTGACGAAGATCGGGTTGGTCAGCGCGACCATCGGGTCGTTGAACAGCGGACCCTGCCGGATCTCCACGCGGACGAACGGCGTACCGCCCGCGACGTCGGCGACCAGGGTGATCGCGCCGCCGTCCGCCGTCGCGGTGGCCAGCGGCGTCTTCGTCCCCTGCGGGCCGACGAGCCGCGCGGTGCAGCCGTCGACGCCGGTGGCGTCGAGGTGGACGGCGACGTGCTGGCCGGCGCCGCTGGGCACCCGGTCGCCGCACTCACCGCTCACGTCGTCGAGCGTGGCGGTGAAGTGCAGGTCGACCGCCGACGACCCGGCGATCCAGGAGTGCCCGCCCCGGTAGCCCGCGACGAGTGCCTCGGTCGACAGTGACTCGGCGCGGACCACGGTCTGGGCGAGCCCGATCGTCTGGCTCTGCTTGTGGGTGTCGGAGTTGCCGACCGCCGGGACGAACGTGCCGGTCGTGAGCAGCTGGTGCCAGCGGGTGAGCGCCTGCTCGTCGAAGCCGTCCCACGGCCCGTTCCATACCTCGACGGCGTCCATGCCGGCCCAGTCGGTGCCGAAGTCCCACCGGATCGAGGGCACTGGGATGTAGGGGTGGGCGACGATCGCGAGACCGCTGAGGTCGTGCACCTGCTGGACGAACCCGGCCAGCGCGCCGTCCTCTGGGCGGTAGCGCCAGTCGATCCAGGTCCCGGCCGGGAGCCCGGTCGCCAGCCAGTGCCCGGCGCGGGTGGTGACCTCCTCGCCGCAGACCACCAGGAAGTCGTCCGGCACGTAGCGACCCCACGTCCCGGTCGCGGAGCTGGTGTTGTGCTCCGAGGTGCCGATGAAGTCGAGGCCCGCGGCCTTGGCGTACCCGATCACGTCGCGCTGGGTCTGGGCGCCGTCGGAGTGGACGGTGTGCACGTGCAGGTCGCCGCGGTACCAGCCGGTGCGGGTGCCCTCGACGCCGGTCGGCGCCGGGGACGGGTCGAAGCGCTCGCCCTTCCTGCCGAAGTGCAGCGTGACGGTGACCTCGTAGTCGACGTCGGTCACGATCTGGTACGGCCCGAGGGCGATCCGCCAGCGGCCCGAGCGGATCGGACCGGGCAGGTAGCCCGGCGTCGCCCAGGTCCGGCTGATCCGGAACTCCGTGCGGGCCCCGCCCGACCACCCGCGGAAGCCGTCGGCGTTCCCCAGGCCGGTGCCGGACTCGTCGAAGATGCCGATGTCGACGACGTTCTTGCTGTAGCCGAGGTGGGTGTCGATCGGCGGCGGGTACGAGTAGGACACCTGGATCTGCCGCACCCCGCTCGGCACCTGGAACGGCAGGTAGACCCAGTCCTCGGTGGTGCCGGCGGTGAACGTCCCGCGGAACCTCTTGGTCACCTTCGCCCCGGCTTCGGCGGGCTCGAAGGTGAGGACGGCGGCGGTGGTCGCGAGGCCGGCGCCGGCGAGGAGCAGGGCGCGGCGGTCGAGGTGCAGGTTGCTCATGTCGGGTCCAAGGATGGACTACCGACGGGCGCGGTGTACTGCGAACCCGGTCACCAGCGCCAGCGCGACCGCACCGGACGTACGCCGGCCCATCCGGGCGCGGTTGCTCTGGCTGCTCATCGTCGAGCGGTTGCTCTGGTGGGACATCAGCGACAGGTTGCTCTGGTACGACAGCGCCGAGCCCGTCGACATCCAGGAGCCGATCGAGAACGCCGACAGCGCGGAGCCGATGCTGGCCAGCGAGGCGACGGAGCCGATGCTGCCGACGGAGAGGATCGAGCCGGTCGAGCAGATCGAGAGGATCGAGTTCTGCGAGCGCCAGGAGAGCACGGCGTCAGCGTAGTCGGGACCGGCCGTCACCCGCTCCAGGCAGCTGCTCGGTTGGGCCCGGCCGGACGTCCCGCCGTACCCTGTGCGGGTCATGACACGCACCTACGAGGTCCGCACCTACGGGTGCCAGATGAACGTCCACGACTCCGAGCGGCTCTCCGGGCTGCTGGAGGACGCGGGCTACCTCCCGTTCGACCGGGAGAGCGTCCCCGAGGGCGAGCAGGCCGACGTGGTCGTGTTCAACACCTGCGCGGTGCGCGAGAACGCCGACAACAAGCTCTACGGCAACCTCTCCCACCTGGCACCGGTGAAGGCCGCGAAGCCGGGCATGCAGATCGCCGTCGGCGGCTGCCTGGCGCAGAAGGACCGCTCCACGATCACCGCGAGGGCGCCGTACGTCGACGTCGTCTTCGGCACCCACAACATCGGGTCGCTGCCGGTCCTCCTCGAGCGCGCTCGCGTGCAGGAGGAGGCGCAGGTCGAGATCCTCGAGTCGCTCGAGGTCTTCCCGTCGACCCTGCCGACCAAGCGCGACTCGGCGTACGCCGCCTGGGTGTCGATCTCGGTCGGGTGCAACAACACCTGCACCTTCTGCATCGTCCCGAGCCTGCGCGGCAAGGAGAAGGACCGCCGGCCCGGTGAGATCCTCGCCGAGATCGAGGCGCTGGTCGCCGAGGGCGTCTCGGAGGTCACGCTGCTCGGGCAGAACGTCAACGCGTACGGCGTGGAGTTCGGCGACCGCCGGGCGTTCTCGAAGCTGCTCCGCTCGTGCGGCTCGATCGAGGGGCTCGAGCGGGTGCGGTTCACGTCCCCGCACCCAGCGGAGTTCACCGACGACGTCATCGAGGCGATGGCCGAGACGCCGAACGTGATGCCCCAGCTGCACATGCCGCTCCAGTCGGGCTCGGACCGGGTGCTGCGCGAGATGCGGCGCTCCTACCGGCAGCGGAAGTTCCTCGGCATCATCGAGCGGGTCCGCGCCGCGATGCCGGACGCGGCGATCACCACCGACATCATCGTGGGCTTCCCCGGCGAGACCGAGGAGGACTTCCAGGAGACGCTGCACGTCGTGCGCGAGGCGCGGTTCTCGGGGGCGTTCACGTTCCAGTACTCCAAGCGGCCCGGTACCCCGGCCGCCGTGCTCGCCGACCAGGTCCCGCCGGCGGTCGTCAGGGACCGCTACGAGCGGCTGGTCGCCGTCGTGAACCAGATCGCCTGGGAGGAGAACAAGGCGCTCGTCGGCCGCCGCGTCGAGCTGATGGTCGCCGAGGGCGAGGGACGCAAGGACGCCGCCACGCACCGCCTCTCCGGCCGCGGCCCCGACAACCGGCTCGTGCACTTCGCCCCGCCGGCCGGCGTCCAGGTGCGCCCGGGCGACCTGGTCACCGTCGAGGTCACCCGGGCCGCCCCGCACCACCTGGTCGCGGACACCTTCGTCTCCGCGCGCCGGACCCGCTCGGGCGACGCCTGGGAGGCACGCACCGCCGCGCCCGGGTCGTCCGGTGTCGCGCTCGGCATGCCGGGCCTCGGCGTACCCGCACCGCTGCCGGACGCCCCCGCCTGCCGCTGAGGGTCCGTCGGGATCCCCGGTTAGCCGGGGATCCCGGCGCATGTGGGGCATTGCAACGCCCGAGAAGTGCAGGGAGTGCCCGTGAAGCGCGACCGGTCAGACCTCGTCGTCGTCCCGCGGGTCCTTCGAGGAGTAGCCCGCCTTGGGCGGGAGCCCCTCCGGGTTGTCCTCGGGGTTGCCGACCGACTGCTCCGGCGGCGCGTCGTCGGACGGGACCTCGGCACGCGCGACGTCGCGGAGCCCGTCGGTGGCCTCCTGGCCTGGGCCGGCGTGGCCGACCCGCTCGCTGCTGGCGCCGAGGTCGCCGGCCGCCCGGGAGGGTCCGCTGGAGTTCGGGGTCGAGGACTGCAGCTCCTCGTCGGAGTCGTCGCGGCCGGTCATGCCGGCGACTCCTTCTCCGGCTGGTCGTCCTCGCCGTCATCGCTGCGGGTGGCCTCGGTGGAGGTGTCCTCGCCCTCTTTGACCGACTCCTTCAGCGGGTCGGGGGCCTCCTCGATGGCGGGGTTCTCCTCGGGGGAGAGGTCGGGCACCGTGGGCCGGCCCTCGTCCGGAGGGATGGCGTCGACCCCGCCCGGGTTGGGCTCGCCGGGCTCGATCTCGGGGTCGGGCAGGGGTCCGAGGTCAGACATCAGTGCTCCTTGAAGCCGAACGTCGAGTACGCCGCCGACGTACCCGTTCGCAGCCCCTCCAACACGGCCAGCTCGTGGGGGACGACCGGGTCCGGCAGCGCGTCGAGCCGGGCCCACCGCAGCCCGCCCGACTTCTCGGGCTCGACGACCCGCGGCTCTCCCGACCACGACCGGGCCGTGAAGAAGAAGTCGATCCGCTCGTCGATCGGCTCGCCGCCCTGGGTGCGCTGCATCGCGGTCACGAAGCACAGCGCGAGGTCACCCACGCCGATCTCCTCGAGCGCCTCGCGGTGGGCGGCGTCGTACGCCGTCTCGCCCTGCTCGACGTGGCCGGCCGCGGCCGCGGCCCAGTGGTCGTCCATGTACCCGGTGTTCCGGCGGAGCTGGAGCAGCACCTCGGTGTCCGGGCCGGAGCCGCGCAGCAGGAAGACGTACGACGCAGGGACGACCACGAAGCGGCCGTGCGTCACTCGGGCACCTCGGTCTCCTCGGGATCATCGGGGTCCTCCAGGTCGTGGGGCGTCAGCTCCGCCTCACCCTCGGTGCCGTAGACCGTCCCGGTGTCCTCCGAGACCGGCGACTCCTCCTCCTCGGGCAGCGGATCCTCGTGGAAGTCGAACTCGCTCATCACTCACCTCCCGCGTCGTCCGACGGCTCGTCGAGCGACGTCTCGGCATTCTCCTCCTGGCCCTCCCGCGGCGGACCCTGCGGATCGCGCTCGTCGTGGTGGGGCTCGGGCGGCGTCGGGCTCTCGCTCATGCTTGTCACACTAACCACATGCCGCCGACGCCCAGCACCCCGATCGTGGCCGTGGTCGGGGCCACCGCGTCCGGCAAGACCGGTCTGTCCCTCGACCTCGCCGAGCGGCTCGGTGGCGAGGTCGTGAACACCGACGCCATGCAGGTCTACCGCGGCATGGACATCGGCACGGCGAAGCTCCCGGTCGCCGAGCGGCGCGGGATCGCGCACCACCTGCTGGACACCCTCACCGTCCGCGACCCGGCGACGGTCGCGGAGTTCCAGGGCTGGGCCCGCGCCGAGATCGACGAGATCCGCGGTCGTGGGCGCACGCCGGTGCTGGTCGGCGGCTCGGCGCTCTACACGCGGGCGATCCTGGACCGGTTCGAGTTCCCGGGCACCGACCACGCGGTCCGGCGGCGCCTCGAGGACGAGCTCGCCGACGTCGGCCCGGTCGCGCTCCACGAGCGGCTGCGCGCGGTCGACCCCGAGGCCGCGGACCGGATCCTGGCCGAGAACGGCCGCCGCGTCGTGCGCGCCCTCGAGGTCGTCGAGATCACCGGGCGGCCGTTCACCGCGTCGCTGCCGACCCTGGAGTACGCCGACCCGTGCACCGTCCAGATCGGGGTCGACATCGACCGGCCCACGCTCGACGCGCGGATCGAGGCGAGGGTCGAGACCATGTTCGAGTCCGGGCTCGTCGTCGAGGTCGAGCGCCTGCTGGCCGACGGTCTCGCGGAGGGCCGGACCGCCGGCCGCGCGATCGGCTACCGCGAGGTCGCGGCGTACCTCGCCGGCGAGATCTCGCTCGACGAGGCCCGGGATCGCACGGTCACGGCCACCCGGCGCTTCTCGCGTCGTCAGGACTCGTGGTTCCGCAAGGACCCCCGCGTGGTGTGGATCCGGTACGACGACCCCGACCTGGTCGAGAAGAGCCTGAGCAAGATCGGTCGGGCGCCGGAGGGCCGGCCGACGCCAGACTGAGCCCATGACCGGACGCGACCGACTCCGCGAGCTGCTCGACGCGGTGCTCGAGGAGGAGCACCGCAGCCTCGACGACATGGCCGGTGGCGCGTACACCTCGCCGTTCCACTTCACCCGCCGGCTCTCCCGCGAGGCCGGGGAGCCGCCGGTCGCGATGCGGCGGCGGGTGATGCTCGAGCGCGCCGCCTGGCAGCTGAGCCACGGCGAGAGCGTCACCGACGCGGCGTTCGCCGCCGGCTACGACTCCGTCGAGGGGTTCAGCCGCGCGTTCGCCCGCGCCTACGGACACGTGCCCAGCCAGCAACGGACGCAGCCGCGAGCAGGCAGCCACTGGCTGCCCGCACCGAACGGCATCCACTTCCACCCGCCCACCTCGCTGTGGGTCCACTCCGGGGAGCGCACCATGAGCCAGCCGATGGACCTGATGGTCCACCACGACCTCGACGACACCCGGGCGCTGCTGGACCTGGCCAAGCAGCTGCCCGACGAGGCGTACCGACGCCAGGTGCGCCCGGTGCTCTCCTGGGAGGGCGACGAGACGACGCTCGCGCGCGTCCTCGAGCGACAGGTCAGCACCCTGGAGGTGTGGCTGGCGGCCATCCTCGGCGAGGAGTTCCCGCCGGAGCGCCCGGACGACCCCGGGGCCCTGATCGCCCGGCACGACGAGGTCGCGCCGCGCTGGCTGGAGATGGTCCGCGACGTCGACCGGCGCGATGCCTGGGACGACCGGGTCGTCGACGCGCTCTGCGAGCCGCCGGAGAGCTTCGTGCTCGGGAGCATCGTCGCCCACGTCCTCACCTATTCCGCCCACCGCCGGCTCGGCGCCCGAGCGATGCTCGCCGAGCTCGGCGTCGAGGTCGACGAGGGCGACCCGATCAACTGGCTGCGGCGGCGGGGAGGTGCGGAGTGAAGACCGTCTACTACACGGCGAGCTCGCTCGACGGCTTCATCGCCGACCCGGACAACTCCCTCGGTTGGCTGCTGAGCCGCGACATCGACGAGCACGGGCCGATGAACTACGGCGAGTTCCGGGCGACCGTCGGCGCCTGTGCCCTCGGCGCCACGACGTACCGGTGGATCCTCGACAACGACCCGAACGGCTGGGACTTCACCCTGCCCGCCTGGGTCTTCACGCACCGCGAGCTCCCACCGCAGGAGGGGGTCACCTTCACGGCGGAGGACGTGCGCACCGTGCACGCCGCCATGGTCGAGGCAGCGGCAGGCAAGGACGTGTGGCTCATCGGCGGTGGTGACCTGGTGGGGCAGTTCTCCGACGCGGGCCTGCTCGACGAGGTGTGGGTGCAGTACGCGCCCCTGGCGCTCGGCGGCGGCGCGCCCTTGCTCACGCGGAGGGTCGAGATGCGGCTCGAGGAGCACGCCCGGAACCGCGAGTTCCTGTGCGCGCGGTACACCGTTTCCAGGCCGGGCTGACCGGGCACCGGGCGGTATGCGCCGTCTCGGGATCGTCGTACCGCTCGCCCTCCTCGCCACCGCCCTCGCCGCGCCCGCGCAGGCGACGCCGCCCAAGCACCCGACCGCCCGCGGGTACGGCGGTGCCGTCACCTCCGTCGACCCCGATGCCTCCGCGATCGGCCTCGAGGTGCTGAAGGCCGGCGGCAACGCCGTCGACGCCGCGGTCGCGACCGCCGCCGCCCTCGGCGTCACGGAGCCGTTCAGCAGCGGCATCGGCGGAGGCGGCTACTTCGTCTACTACGACGCGAAGACCCGCGAGGTCCACACCATCGACGGCCGCGAGACCGCGCCGGCCGCGATGCCGCACGACGCGTTCATCGACCCGAAGACCGGCAAGCCGTACGGCTTCTCGCCCGCCCGCGTCACCAGCGGCGTCTCCGTCGGCGTGCCCGGCTCGCTCGCGACCTGGCAGCGCGCGCTGAGGGAGTGGGGCACCCGCTCGCTCGCCCGCTCCCTCGCCCCCGCGGAGGCACTGGCCCGCCGGGGCTTCCGCGTGGATCCGACCTTCCATGGCCAGGTGGTCCAGAACCGGCGCCGGTTCGATGCCTTCGTGCCGACGAGGAGGCTCTACCTGCCGCACGGCCGGGCGCCGCGGGTCGGCTCGACGTTCCGCAACCCCGACCTGGCGCGCACCTACGACCTGATCGCCCACCGCGGCACGCGCGCGCTGTACGACGCGCGGCTGACGAGCGAGGTCGTGCACGCGGTTCGCAGGCCGCCGACGACGAAGGACACGACGCTGCCGGTCCCGAGGGGCTTCATGCGACGCAGCGACCTCACCGGCTACCGGCCGGTCGACCGGGCGCCAACCCGGGTCGGGTACCGCGGCCTCCACGTCTACGGCATGGCGCCCTCCTCGTCCGGCGGCTCGACGGTCGGGGAGGCGCTCAACATCCTCGACCGCTACCCGCTCGGGTCGATGACCAGGGCCCGCGCGCTGCACCTCTACCTCGAGGCCAGCGCGCTGGCGTTCGCCGACCGGAGCGCGTACGTCGGCGACCCGGCCCAGGTCGACGTACCGCTGAAGGACCTGCTCTCGCAGAAGTACGCCGACGAGCGCGCCTGCCGGATCAGGGTCGGCCGGGCGTTCCCGACGCCGGTCGAGGCGGGCGACGTCTCGTCGTACGACGGCCGCTGCGGCGCCGGCCGCGGGACCGCGACGTCCGCCGGGGACACCGAGAACGTCGAGACCACGAACCTCACGGTCGCCGACCGGTGGGGCAACGTCGTCGAGTACACCCTCACCATCGAGCAGACCGGCGGCTCGGGGATCGTGGTGCCCGGACGCGGCTTCCTGCTCAACAACGAGCTCACGGACTTCACCGCCGTCTACGACGACGCCGACCCGAACCGGATCGAGCCCGGCAAGCGCCCGCGCAGCTCGATGTCGCCGACCCTCGTGCTGCACCGGAATGGCAGGCCTGTGCTCGCGGTCGGCTCGCCCGGCGGCTCGACGATCATCACGACGGTGCTGCAGATCCTGGTGAACCGGCTCGACCTCGGCATGACCCTGCCGCAGGCGATCGCCGCCCCGCGCGCGACCCAGCGCAACACGGAGGACGACCTCGCCGAGCCGGCGTTCCTGCGGCGGTACGGCCACGCCCTGAAGAGGCTGGGCCACCACGTCGACAAGTACCAGGACATCTTCACCGGGACGACCGAGATCGGTGCCGCGACCGGCATCGAGTTCGGTCCCGGCGGGCTGCTGACGGTCGCCGCCGAGCCACGGCGGCGCGGGGGTGGCGCTGCGACCGTCGTCACACCGCAGCGTTGAGCGCAGGCGGGGCTGCGGCCGCCGGTACCGTGGTGGGGTGACGACCGCCGCCGCCTGGACCGAGCTCACCACCGTCGAGGAGCTCGTCGACCTGCTGGGCGAGCCGAACGCCCGTGCCCGCGACAAGGGCCGCACCGCGCTGCTCGACGTCGACCGGGCCTGGCTCGCGGCCACGCCGTTCTGCGTGCTCGCCACCGCATCCGCCGACGGCCGCTGCGACGCCTCCCCGAAGGGTGACCCCGCCGGCTCGCTCGTGCACGTCGTCGACGACACCACGATCGCGCTCGCCGAGCGGCCCGGCAACAGGCGCGCGGACGGCTACCGGAACATCCTGGACAACCCGTACGTCGGCCTGGACTTCTTCATCCCCGGCCGCGGCGACACCCTGCGCGTCAACGGCCGCGCCCGGCTGGTCGGCGCCGCGCCGTTCTTCGACGAGATGGTCGTCAAGGGACACCGGCCGGTCCTCGCCGTCGTCGTGGACATCGAGGAGGTCTTCTTCCACTGCGCGAAGGCCTTCCTCCGGTCCGGCCTGTGGAAGCCGGAGACCTGGGACCCGAACGGCGTCGTCCCGCGTCGCGCGGTGATCGCGCGTGACGTCGAGCCGAGCGGCATGACCCTGGAGCAGCTCGACGAGTACTACAGGCCCGAGAACTACGAGAAGGGCATGTATGCCTGACTACGAGTACCTGTTGGGGCACGGCACCGAGAACGACTTCGTGCTGCTGCCCGACCTCGACGGCACGGTCCACGGCGACCTGTCGCCGGAGCAGCTGGCGGAGCGGGTGCGGGCGCTCTGCGACCGCCGGGCCGGCATCGGCGGCGACGGCGTGCTGCGCGTGCTGCGCCAGGGCGACGGCTGGTTCATGGACTACCGCAACGCCGACGGCTCGCTGTCGGAGATGTGCGGCAACGGCATCCGCGTCTTCGCGCGCTACCTCGTCGACGCGGGCCTGGCCGACCCGGCGCGGCCGATCCCCGTCGACACCCGCGACGGCGTCAAGGTCCTCACGGTCGACGGCGACCTGATCACCGCCGACATGGGCACCCCGCAGGTGCTCGGGGAGACCAAGGTCGGCGTGGCCGGCCGGGCCTGGGTCGCGCGGCACGTCGACATGGGCAACCCGCACGCCGTCGCGTTCGTCGACGACCTCGCGGACGCCGGCCCGCTGCTGGAGGCGCCCGAGCACGACCCCGCGACGTACCCCCGGGGCGTCAACGTCGAGTTCGTCGTACGTCGGGGAGCCCGGCACCTCGCGATGCGCGTGCACGAGCGCGGCTCCGGCGAGACCCGGTCCTGCGGCACCGGCGCGTGTGCGGTCATGGTGGCCGCGGCCGTCGCCGACGGCGCCGAGCGCTCCGGCGCCTACCGCGTGGACGTCCCCGGCGGCACCCTCACCGTCACCTGGACCGACGACGACCGGGTGCTGCTCACCGGCCCCGCCCTCATCGTCGCGCGGGGCACCACCTCGCTCTGACGACACGTCGGGTTTCACCGGCTGACCGGAGAAACCCGCGCGACACGCCGCGGCCCACCGGCGTGTCCGTCGGGTTTCCCACGACAAGCACCCGCAGATCGTGACCCGACCGCGACAGTGCTGCTGTGAGCATGGTTATCCTCCGCAGCATGGACATCAACGGAGCCAGTGCCATCGTCACGGGTGGTGCGTCGGGCATCGGCGCGGCGGCCGCCCGCCAGCTCGCCGCGAAGGGTGCGGTCGTCGTGGTCGCCGACCTGCAGGCCGACAAGGGCGAGGCGCTCGCCGAGGAGATCGGCGGCGTCTTCGCCCAGGTCGACGTCACCGACACCGACCAGATCAAGGCCGCGGTCGAGGCCGCCGCCGCGATCGCACCCCTGCGGGCGTGCGTGAACTCGGCCGGGATCGGCTGGGCCCAGCGCACCATCGGCCGGGACGGCGAGTTCGACTCCGCCCACGACCTCGCGGCGTTCTCGCGGGTGATCGCCATCAACCTGATCGGCACCTTCGACATGACCCGCCTCGCCGCGACCGCGATGAGCCGCAACGAGCCCGACGCGGACGGGTGCCGCGGCGCGATCGTCAACCTCGCGAGCGTGGCGGCGTTCGACGGCCAGATCGGCCAGGCGTCGTACTCCGCCTCCAAGGGCGGCGTCGTCGGCATGACCCTCCCGGTCGCCCGCGACCTCGCCGCCTCCGGCATCCGCCTCAACACCGTCGCGCCGGGCCTGATCGACACCCCGATCTACGGCGAGGGCGAGGCGGCCGAGGCGTTCAAGGCCAAGCTCGGCGAGAGCGTGCTGTTCCCCAAGCGCCTCGGCGTCCCCGACGAGCTCGCCAGCATGGTCGTCGAGTGCATCACCAACAGCTACATGAACGGCGAGGTCGTCCGCGTGGACGGCGGTATCCGGATGCCCCCCAAGTAGCGCGTTCGGGTCGTCCGCCTCTCGCGCGTGAATACGCCGCCCTCAGGCGGACGACCCGCGCCGGCTCAGGCTCGCCGCCCCGTCCGGGCGAGGAGCCTCGCCTGCCGGTCGGCGTCCGCCGGCACCTGGGCGGGCCGCCTGAAGACGCCGTCGTCGTAGGCGTGGTCGCCGAAGCCCTCGAACGCCACCTCGATCGTGTCCATCTCCGCGTCGGTGAACGTCGTCGGCCGGCCGTTGGCCGCGCCGAGGTCCCAGCCGTGCACGACCAGGTCGAAGCCGTAGAAATCGTCGAGGGTGGCGCCGATCGTGGTGCGGCCGAAGAAGCCGTCGTACTCCCGCGCGCGAAGCTCGTCGGTGACCAGGGACCGTACGGCGGCCTGGTGCGCGGCCCACACGTCGGCAGGTGAGCCGGAGGGGCGGTCGCCGACCTCGACGTCCATCCGCGACAGGTAGTCGCGCTCGGTGTCCACCACGTGGTCGACGACGTCCGCGGCGGTCCAGCCCTCGCACGGGCTGGCGGCCGACCAGTCGGTGGTGGCGTCGACGGTGGCGGAGAAGCGGTCTGCGGCCCGGAGGAAGAAGTTCATGCCACCAGCATCGCGACGACGCTGTCGCCGGCTCTTGAAAGAATCCGACACATGAGCGGGAACCGCCGGATCGACCCCACGGAGCGCGCGCACCTGCTGGACGCGAGCGGCTACACGCCGCCGATCCACCGGTTCGCCCCGTCACCGGACCTCGCGCCGCTGGTCCGGCGCTACTGGATGCCGGTCTGGTCGCTGCCCGAGGGGGTCACGTCCACGCAGCGGGTGCTGCAGTACCCCGTCTGCCTGGTCGTCGTGTCGCCCGAGTACGCCCTGCTCGTCGGGCCGAGCAGCGGCCTGTCGACGCAGGAGCTGAGCGGCACGGGCTGGGCGCTCGGCACCATGCTCCAGCCCGCGGCCGGACTCGCGCTGGCCGGCGGGCCCGTCGAGCGACTGACCGACCAGGCGGTCACGCTGCCCGACGAGGACCTCGCCCGCCGGATCCGCGACGCTGTCGGGGACGTCCCGGAGGACCCAGAGCGCCAGCAGGCCGGCGTCGCCGCCATCGAGACGACGCTCCGGGCACTGGTCCCCGTCGACGAGGAGGGGCTGCTGGTCAACGCGATCGTCGAGTACGTCGAGGGCGACCCGGAGGTGCAGCGCGTCGGTCAGGTCTGCGAGAAGTTCGCCATCACCGAGCGCACCCTGCAGCGGCTGACCGCGCGCCGGATCGGCCTGAGCCCGAAGTGGCTGATCCAGCGCCGCCGCCTCCACGAGGCCGCCGAGCGGCTCGCGCGCGACGAGCGACCGGACCTGGCCCGCGTCGCCGCCGACCTCGGGTACGCCGACCAGGCGCACTTCGGCCGCGACTTCCGCGCGGTCACCGGCCTCACCCCGGGCGCGTTCGCGGCGGAGCCGCGTTAGACCTCCACGACCAGGTCGGCACGGTCACGGGCCGCCTCGACGAGCCGCGCGTTGGCCTCGTCGACCCGGGCCACCCAGGCGCGGGCCTCGTCCGGCGCCTTGCCGAACTCGACGTGCCGCGCGATCAGCCGTTCGACGCGCAGCGCGTCATCGGTGACCAGGTGCCACACGACGTCGATGGCCTCGCGCACCGCGCGCCAGCGCGGCTCGTCGAGCAGCAGGTAGTTCCCCTCGGTCACCACGGTGCCGGCCGGCGGCACCCAGGTCGCACCGGCCAGCGGCTGCTCGAGGTCGCGCTCGAACACCGGAGCGACGACGTCCTCCTCGCCCGCGCGCACCCGCCGCAGCAGCGCGGCGTACCCGGGAGCGTCGAAGGTCTCCGGCGCGCCCTTGCGGTCCCGGAGCCCGCGGCGGACCAACTCGACGTCGGCGTAGTGGAAGCCGTCCATCGGCACCACCGGCAGCCCGAGGGACGTGGCGACCGTCGACTTCCCGACACCGGGCGCCCCGGTGATGCCGAGCAGGCGGATGCCGGGCGGGACGTGCGGGGTCACCGCACCATGGTGGCAGCCTCGTCGACCGTCCCGGCGTAGCTCGCCATCTGGGCCGGCAGCACCGCGAGGACCTCGGTGGTGCGCGCCGCCCAGTCCCAGCGGATCAGCAGATGGTCGGTCGAGTCGGGCGGGACCAGGCTGATCAACGCCGAGTGGTCGTCCACGGCCAGCAGCTGGGAGAAGTCGACGCCGTCGACCGGGCTCATCCGCACACCGAGGAGCTCGCCGGAGTGCCGATCGACGGCGGCGACAGCCGTCCTGCCCATGTAGGTCGTGCTGCCGACGCGGTGGTTGAAGCCGGCCAGCTGGACGATGACCCCGTCGCCGACCAGGGGGACGGTCCGCTGGGCTCCGGAGTCGCCTCCGACGGCGGGCGTCCCCGCCAGTCCGTCGAGACCCCAGGTCACCGCGGTGCCGTCGGGCAGCACCCGTGTCGACTGCTCGAGGTCGGTGTCCACCAGGGACCCCGTGTCCAGGTCGAGCTCCCGCATCGTCTCCCGCTCCTCGACCCTCACCAGCAGGTGGTCGTCGCCGGCCCACGAGGTCGCCTTGTTCAGCCCCGGCACGTCGTACCGGTGCGACCGCCCGGTGGTCAGCTCGACCACCACCACGGCGCCAGGCTGGGCGAGCGCGAGCTCGGTGCCGTCGGCGCTCAGGCTGGTCGGCGTCAGGGGGTACCACTGGTACCCGCCGACATCGTGGGTCGGCACCAGGCCCTCGAGGTCCAGCGAGCGCCAGCGGCCGTCGTCGCCGAGCACGTCGATGGTGGTCCACCGGGCATCTCCCGGGCCCGCCGAGCTCGGGACCACGGCGAGCACCGCGCGGCCGACGGGATCCTCGGACAGCGGCACCGGGTCGGTGATCGCCAGCCGCGGCGCGCCGGAGGCGGCTGCGGTGTAGTCCGCGGACGTCCAGCGGGGACTGATCAGGGATCGCGGCACGGTGGCGTCGGCCACGGCCTCGGGCGACCGGGTCGGTGTGGTCACCGGCGGAGGCGTCGAGGTCTGGTGCCGGTCCCCGACCAGCGGGACCGCTGCGACCACGATCAGGGCCGCGGTCACCGTCGCGACGGCGGCCGCGGTGCGGCGCCGGCGTACCCGCGCCCGCGCCCGGTCCCAGGCGGCGTCGGCCACGCGGGTCTCCGGCAGCTCCATGGTCTCGGCGATCTCGGTCAGCCTCATGAGCGGTCCTCCGCGAGGTCGGCGAGCCCGGGGGCGTCGGCACGCAGCCGCGCCAGCGCCACCGAGCCGAGCTTCTTGACGGTGCCGACGGTCACCCCGAGCACGTCGGCGGTCTGGGTAGCGGTCAGGTCGTCGACGTACCGGAGCAGCACGACGGCTCGCTGCCGCGGGGTGAGCACGCCCAGGGCGTCGCGCAGCATCGCCGCCGCCTCTCCGGGTCCTGCCGACCCGCGCTCGTCCGGCACCTCCGCGACCCGTCGTTCGCGCCGATGTCGCCGCCACCACGAGACGTGGTCGCGGTACATCACCCGCCGCACCCAGGCCTCCGGCTGCTGACCACCGAGGGTGTCCCAGCGCAGGGCGGCCTTCACGAGCGCCTCCTGGAGGAGGTCCTCGGCGAGGTACAGGTCGCCCGTGAGGAGGTACGCCGCGCGCAGGAGGCGCTGCTGCGACACCCGGGCCCAGGATTCGAACGACTCGCGGTCTGTCTCGCGCACGGCCACCTCCTCACCACTGGAACGCGCGGGACCCGGCAGAGGGTTGACGCGGTGCGCAAACGTTTGGCCACGGCGTGGGGCCCGAACGTACTCTTGTGGACATATGACGAACGCTGAGCCTGACTTCAACCTCGACGACGAGCTCGAGGCGACCGACGACTGGGACTCCGAGGAGCTCGAGACGGACCTGTCCGACTCCTGGCCGGACGAGCCGGATCCCGAGGACGTCACCACCGGCGAGATGGACCTCGCCGAGCGCCACCAGCTGCGCCGCGTCGCGAGCCTGCGCACCGAGCTCGAGGACATCACCGAGGTCGAGTACCGCCAGCTCCGCTTGGAGCGCGTCGTGCTCGTCGGGGTGTGGACCGAGGGCACGGTCGAGGACGCCGAGAACTCCATGGCCGAGCTCGCGCTGCTCGCCGAGACCGCCGGCTCCGAGGTGCTCGACGCCATCTACCAGCGGCGCCAGTCGCCCGACCCCGCGACGTACGTCGGCCGCGGCAAGGTCGAGGGCATCGCCGAGATCGTGGCCGCGTCCGGCGCCGACACCGTGATCTGCGACGGGGAGCTCGCGCCCAGCCAGCTGAGGAACCTCGAGGACCGGCTCAAGGTCAAGGTCGTCGACCGGACCGCGCTGATCCTGGACATCTTCGCCCAGCACGCGAAGTCCGGCGAGGCCCAGGCCCAGACCGAGCTGGCCCAGCTCAACTACATGAAGCAGCGGCTCCGCGGCTGGGGTGGCAACCTCTCCCGGCAGGCCGGTGGCCGGGTCGCCGGCGGTGCCGGCATCGGTGGCCGTGGACCCGGTGAGACCAAGATCGAGACCGACCGGCGCCGGATCAACACCCGGATCGCGAAGCTCCGCCGCGAGCTGCGCGAGATGAAGGGGACCCGCGACACCAAGCGCCAGGAGCGCCGGCGCCACCACATCCCCAGCGTGTCCATCGCCGGCTACACGAACGCCGGCAAGTCCTCGCTCCTGAACCGGCTCACCGACGCCGGCGTGCTCGTCGAGGACGCGCTGTTCGCGACCCTCGACCCGACCACGCGGCGTACGACCACCGCCGACGGCCGGGTGTACACGATGAGCGACACCGTCGGCTTCGTCCGGCACCTCCCGCACCAGCTCGTGGAGGCGTTCCGCTCCACGCTGGAGGAGGTCGCCGACTCCGACCTGGTCCTGCACGTCGTCGACGGGTCGCACCCCGACCCGGAGGGCCAGCTCGTCGCGGTCCGCGAGGTGTTCGCCGAGATCGGCGCGGGAGACGTCCCCGAGCTGGTGGTGATCAACAAGGCCGACGCCGCCGACCCGATGGTCCTGGCCCGGCTCCGCCAGCGCGAGCCGCACTCGGTCGTCGTCTCGGCGAAGACCGGCGAGGGCATCGCCGAGGCCCTGCGGGTCATCGAGGGCGAGCTGCCCCGGCCCGACGTGGAGTTCAAGGCGCTGGTGCCCTACGAGCGCGGCGACCTGATCAACCGCCTGCACCAGCACGGCGAGATCGCCTCGATGGAGCACACCGGCGAGGGCACCGTCGTCGTCGGCCGCGCGAACGAGGACCTCGCCGGCGAGCTCGCCGCCTACGCGCTGGGCTAGGCAGCCGCCGGGACCTCGCCCCGGGCGGCCACGTCCTCGGCGCCGGCGATCCGTCGGCCCAGGATGCCGAACGCGAAGGCGATCGGCAGCACCACGCTGCCCATCGACGTCACCATCGGGATCAGGATCATCCCGGGGACGGCCAGCGTCAGCAGCGCGGCGGGCAGGCCCACGCCCCGGCGGAGCAGGACGATCCCCAGGAACGTCGAGCCGACCATGGTCAGCAGCACGAACGGGAGTGACGCCAGGAAGATCGGATCCATGAGCGCGTCGTCGACCGCGGTCCACTGGGTCCAGTACTCGAGCGCGACCGAGACGCAGGCCCCGACGTACGCCGTGAGCGTGAGCCGCCAGGCCCACTTCTCGACGCCGACCGGCCGGCGCCGGCGGCGTACGACGAACGCGCAGAGGGTGAACGCGACGAACACCGGCAGCCAGAGCTTCCCGTACGTCAGGTAGACCGTGTCGGGCGACGCCCAGCCCAGCAGGGGCGCGAAGATCTCGCGGGCGGGATCCGACCAGGCCCGCACGAGCCCGGACTCGAGGTCCTCCTTGCCGTCCGCGGTCTGGTGGCGCGCCATCGCGTGCAGCTGCCCCAGCACCAGCCCGAACCATGCCATCCACCACGCCACGCGCCCGATCCGGCGCTGGCTCTCGATCGACCCGAGCATCGTGTCCTCCTGTCGTCCGGCGCCCGGGCGGCGCCCTCGCTGACGACGCTAGGTAGGTCGCGCTGCCCGGTCGTCAACCCCGGTGCCGAACCGGGTGTCCACCCCAGGGTGGACGTCCCACGGCCGCGCCGGCCTTACGCTCGGTCCGTGGCTGTGCGCCTGCGCCTCGCGGACGTCCTCGTCCCTGCGATGCTCCTGCTGGTCGGGGGCGTCGAGCTGGTGCTCGCGCAGCCGGACGGCTGGGGGGTCGGGCTCCTGCTCGAGGGGCTGGCCGCGGCCGTGCTGGTCGCCCGTCGCCACGCGCCGCTGGTCGTCGGGACGACCGCCGCGGTGATCGTGCTCGCGATGCCCTGGGTCGGACCGGAGCTCGAGGACGTGGCCGCCCCGATCCTGTTCATCGCCGTGTGCGGCTACTCGTTCGCGCGCTGGATCCCAGGCCTGCGTGGGCTGCTCGGCATCGGCGTGATCCTCGCCGTGCTGCTGGCCGACTACCTGGTGGACCCGCGCGGCCACGACATCACCGACGTCGTGTTCGTCGCGGCCCTGGTGCTGCCGCCGTACGTCGTCGGCCGGATCACCCGGCGGCTGGCGGACCAGGCCCAGCAGCTGCGCGAGCAGCAGGCGGTGCTCACGGAGCTCGCGGTGCGCGACGAGCGGGATCGGATCGCCCGCGAGCTGCACGACGTGATCGCCCACTCGATCAGCGCCATGGTCGTCCAGGCGGCCGCGGCCGAGGACCTGGTGCGCACCGACCCGGAACGCGCCGCCGGGCTGCTCCGGTCCGTGACGGCGTGCGGCCGCAGGGCGCTCGACGAGACCGGGCGGCTGCTGCATCTGGTCCGCGACGACGCCGACGACGTTGACGAGCTCGGCCTGCACCCACCGCCGGGCGTCCGCGACCTCCCGGCGCTGGTGGAGTCGTTCCGCGCCGCGGGGCTGCAGGTGGACGCCGAGCTGGAGCCGCCGGACCCGCTCCCCGACGGCGTCGACCTCTCGGCGTACCGCATCGTCCAGGAGGCCCTGACCAACGCGGCCCGGCACGGTCGGGGCGCGGTCCGGCTCGGCGTGGGAGTCGAGCGTGGGCAGCTCCGCGTGCGCTGTGTCAACCAGGTCGCCGCGGACGACGAGCCGGGCAGCGGTCTGGGGCTGCGCGGCATGGGGGAGAGGGTGGCGATGCTCCGCGGCACCCTGGTCAGCGGCGTGACGGCCGAGGGATTCGTCGTCGACGTCCGGCTCCCGCTCGTCCCGGAGCCCGTGTGGTGACCCGGGTCGTCCTCGCCGACGACCAGGAGCTCGTCAGGTCCGGACTCCAGGTCCTGCTCGAGGCGCGGGGTTGCGAGGTCGTCGCCGCGGTCGGTGACGGCCGCTCCGCGGTCGAGGCGGTACGCCGCACGCTGCCCGACGTGGTGCTCATGGACATCCGGATGCCCGTGCTCGACGGGATCGCGGCGACGCGCGAGCTCTGTGCGACCGGGTCTCCGAGCCGGGTGATCGTGCTGACGACGTACGACCTCGACCGCTACGTGTACGAGGCGCTGAGCGCCGGCGCGTCCGGCTTCCTTCTCAAGGCGACCCCGCCGGACCGGCTCGTCCAGGGCATCCACACCGTGTGCGCCGGCGAGGCACTGCTCGCGCCGCAGCTCACGCGGCGGCTCATCGAGGAGTACCTGCGTCGGCCGCCGGCTGCCGAGTCACCCGCCCCGCTCGCCGGGCTCACCGACCGCGAGCGCGAGGTGCTGGTGCTGATGGCGCGCGGCCTGTCGAACGACGACATCGCCGCCGAGCTCGTCGTCGCGGTCGCCACGGTCAAGACGCACGTGAACCGGGTGCTCGCCAAGCTCGGCGCCGGGTCGCGGGTGCAGGCCGTGGTCGCGGCGTACGAGAGCGGACTCGTCCGCCCGGGCCTCGCCTAGCCCGGTTCAGCGTCCGCTCAGCCGCTTGAGGTCGACCAGGACGTCGTCGAAGCGAAGGAGCACCGACAGGTGGCCCTGGTCGTCGAACAGGTGGGCCTCCGCGCCGGGGACGTGCGCGGCGAGCCACTCGCCGTGCGCGAACGGCACCATCGCGTCCTGACGCCCCTGCCAGATCGCCACCGGCACCCGGATGTCCGCGAGGTCGAAGCCCCAGGGCGCGACCGCCGCGATGCCGTCGTCCCGCACACCGGTGACACCCTGCGCGCCGGCGTGGTGGAAGAGCCGGGCCATCCAGTCGGTGAACGCCGGCGTCATCGCCGCCTGGCCGACCGGTGTGACCAGGCCACCCATCGCCTCGGCGACCTCGTCGGCCGAGGCCTGCAGGATCGGCAGGAAGTTCTCGAGCAGGTACCGCTCGTAGACCTCCCGGCCCTGCTCGGCCGCGTGGTACTCGTCGTGGTTCTCCCCCGCCATGCCGTCGAACCAGTCGAGGCCCTCGCCGTGGTACGGCGCCACGCCCGCGATCGACGCCGCGGCCCGGCACCGCTGGGGCAGCAGCGCGGCGCAGGCCAGCGCGCGGGGGCCGCCGCCCGACCACCCGGCCGTCAGGAACTCGCCGATGCCGAGGTGGTCCAGCACGACGGTCGACTCCTCGACGTCGTCGACGTACGCCCCCGCCGCCGCGCGCGGCGTCGAGGCGCCGTACCCGGGCCGCGAGTAGGTCACGAACCGCAGCCCGAGGTCGTGGCAGGTCCGGTCGAACAGGTTGAACTCCGCGACCGCGGACGGCGAGCCGCCGTGGAACAGCAGCGGGAACCCGCCGGGGTCACCGGCCACCAGCACCTCGATGCTGCGACCGTCGGGACCGGGGACCTGCAGGCGCTCGCTCATGGCCCCAGCCTCACATTTCGTGCGCCGAGGTCACGGGTTGGCAACAACGCCGACGCCGCGGCCGGCGCGGCCGCACCATTGCTCTCGTGGTCCTCCGGGGGGTCGCGGGGCCGAGCCCGCACTGGTCAGCACGTCGACGCACCGTCACGGTCGCCGCGCTGGTGGCGTTCGTCCTCGCCTCGATCCTGGTCGTGCACGTCGCGGACCGGGCCGGCGCCGACGGCGACCGCTGTGACCGCTTCGAGTCCGACTCGCTGGCCCGGGCCGCGGCTGTCACCGGCTCCGGCCAGCGGGTGGTCGTGATCGGCGACTCGTGGTCGGCCGGCCTCGGCCTGGACCGGATCGCGTCCTCCTGGCCGTCCTGGCTGCCCGGCTCCGTGCACGTGGCCGGCTTCTCGGGCTCCGGCTTCAGCGAGCAGGCCGGCGACTGCCGCGACGTCTCCTTCGCCGACCGGGCCCCGGCCGCGCTCCGGGGCGGGGCCGACCTGGTCGTCGTCGAGGGCGGGCTCAACGACTACGACGTCCCGAACGCCGACATCCGCGCCGGGTTCGACCGCCTGATGGGCGAGCTGAAGGGCGACCGGGTGGTCATCGTCGGGCCGGCGAGCGCGCCGTCCCGCGCCACCGAGGTGCCGCGCGTCGACGCGCTGCTGGCCCGGTTGGCGGCGTCGCACGGCGTCGGCTACGTGCGTACGTCGGGCCTCACGCTGCCCTACCTCGACGACCGGCTGCACCTCACGCCCGCGGGCCACGAGCAGTTCGGCGACTTCGTCGCGGGGGAGCTCGCTGCGCTCACGGCCTAGGATCGCGCCGTGCGTCTATCCCTCGCGGGCCGCGCGGAGAACGCGATCCAGGCCCGCATCCTCGTCCAGCTGCGCGACGAGGGCCCGCTGTCGAAGGCCCAGCTCGCCGACCGCCTCCAGGTGTCCCGGACCACCGTCGCCGCCGAGGTCGCCCGGCTGGCCGAGATGGGGCTCGCCCAGGAGGCCGGACCGGCCGCGTCCCGGGGTGGCCGGCGCTCGACGCTGGTCGACCTGTCGCAGGAGATCCGCTTCGTCGGCATCTCGATCGGCGCGACCGGCCTGTCCGTCGGCGTGACCGACGGCCGGCTGTCCGTGCTCGCCACCCGTTTCAAGGCCTGCGACATCCGGCAGGGCCCCGAGGCGGTGCTCGCCGTCGCCCTGGCACTGGTCCGTGAGGTCCTGCACGAGGTCGGGGTCGACAAGCCGATGGGCGCCGGGATCGGCGTACCGGGCCCGGTCGACTTCCACCGCGGCGTCTCGGTGTCGCCGCCGATCATGCCCGGCTGGGACGGCTACCCGGTCCGGGACGCGGTCTCGCGGGAGCTCGGCTGCCCGGTCGTGCTCGACAACGACGTGAACGTGCTGGCCGTGGGGGAGCAGCACGCGGGCGTGGCCAAGGGCGCGCAGGACTTCCTGTTCGTGAAGATCGGCACCGGCATCGGGTGCGGCATCGTCATCGACGGTGAGCTCTACCGTGGCGTGAACGGCTGCGCCGGCGACATCGGTCACATCCGGGTCGAGGAGTTCGGGCCGACCTGCGCGTGCGGCAACTCCGGATGCCTGGAGGCGTTC
Organism: Nocardioides sp. HB32; assembly: GCF_054058995.1. Classification (NCBI taxonomy): domain Bacteria; kingdom Bacillati; phylum Actinomycetota; class Actinomycetes; order Propionibacteriales; family Nocardioidaceae; genus Nocardioides; species Nocardioides sp. HB32. The sequence continues at coordinate 4,369,524 of NZ_JBSSBS010000001.1, read as the reverse complement.
TCGGGCGGCGCCGCGCTCGCCCGGGACGCCACGGCCGCCGCACGCAGCGGCCGCTCGCCCGCGCTGGCGGCGCTGCTGGAGGAGCGGAGCGAGCTGACCGCCGCCGACGTCGGCATCGCGGTCTCGCAGGGCGATGCCCAAGCGGTCCAGCTGATCCGCGACAGCGGCCGGCACATCGGCGAGGTGCTCGCCGGGCTGGTGTCGTTCTTCAACCCGGGCCTGATCGTGATCGGCGGCCGGGTCACCGGCCTCGGGCACGCGCTGCTGGCCGAGATCCGGGGTGTCACCTACCGGCGGTCGCTGCCGCTGGCGACCGGCAACCTGCCGATCGTGCTCTCCGAGCTCGGCGACGAGGGCGGCGTGATCGGCGCGGCCCGGCTCATCAGCGAGTCCGTCTACTCCCCGTAGCGGCGCCTCACCCAGCAGACTTTCGCAGGTAACTTTCAAAAGTTTGCGCAGCAGTGTGGATTCTTTCGCCTGAACCCCTTGCAGATCCTCGGTCCGGGCGCCTACTTTGTGCGACGTCACAACAAACGGGGTGACGGTCGTCACGAGGGAGGTCGCCGGTGCGCAGCACCAAGCTCTCCCTCGTCCTGCGGCAGCTGCGCGACGGCGGCCCCCGCTCCCGGGCTCGGCTCGCCACCGACCTCGGCCTGACCCGGTCCTCGGCCTCGGCACTGGTCGGGGAGCTCGAGGAGCTCGGCTTGGTCCGCGCGGCCGGCGTCGAGCGCGGTGGCCTGGGCCGCCCGGGCACTGCCGTGGAGCTCGACGGCCACCGGGTCTGCGGCATCGGCGCCGAGATCAACGTGAACCACGTCGCCACCATGGCGCTCGACCTCGCCGGTGACGTCGTCGCCGAGCACCGGGCCCCGATCGACTCCACCCGGCTCGCCGTCTCGGCGGTGCTGGACCTGCTCGCCGAGCTGGTCGAGCAGACCGACGCCGACGTCCGTGCCGGGGGCGGGCAGACCGTCGGCTGCGTGGTCGGCGTCGCCGGGCTGCTCGACCGCACCCACGAGGTGCTGACGGTCGGCCCCAACCTGGGCTGGAAGGACGTCCCGGTCGGCGCGGAGCTCCGCGGCCGCCTCGGCGCGGCGTACCCGGTCACCATCGAGAACGAGGCCAACCTCGCGGCGGTCGCCGAGGCCGTCCCGGGCGACGCGTCCCGCCAGGACATCCTGGTGATCTTCGGCGAGGTCGGCATGGGCGGCGGCATCGTCGCCGGCGGCCGGCTGCTGCGCGGCCACCAGGGGTACGCCGGCGAGTTCGGCCACATGATCGTCGAGCCCGGCGGTCGCCGCTGCGGCTGCGGCCGGGTCGGCTGCTGGGAGACCGTCGCCGCGCTCCGGCCGCTGCTCGACGCCGCCGCCGACCCTGACGACCCGATCCGGGACCCCGCGCTCGCGCTCGACGAGCGGCTCGCGGAGATCAACCGGCGAGCCGACCTCGGCGACAACCGCACCCTGGCCGCGCTCGACCAGGTCGGCAGCTGGGTCGGCATCGGCGCCGCGATGCTGACCAACGCGCTCAACCCCGCGGCGATCGTGCTCAGCGGCTACTTCGCCGAGATCGGCCACCACATGCGCCCCGCGATCCAGGAGCAACTCCTCGCCGGCGTGCTGGCACCGCAGGGCGGCGGCACCCGGGTGGAGTTCTCGACGCTCGGCTTCACCGCCGCGGTGCGCGGTGGCGCGACCGAGGCCCTCGAGTCCGTCTTCGACGACCCGACCACCGTGGCCCCGCGGCCCGACGTACTCCTGGGAGGAGCGCGATGAGTGTCCTGCTGCAGATGACGGGGATCGTCAAGGAGTTCCCCGGGGTCCGTGCCCTCGACGGCGTCGACCTCGACGTCCGCGCCGGGGAGGTGCACTGCCTGCTCGGGCAGAACGGCGCCGGCAAGTCGACGCTGATCAAGGTGCTCTCGGGCTTCCACCAGCCCGACGCCGGCACCATCACCTGGGAGGGCGAGCCGGCGCCGCTGTCCACGCCCGCCAAGGCGATCGAGCGCGGTGTGGGCACGATCTACCAGGAGCTCGACCTGGTGCCGCACCTCGACGTCGCCGAGAACATCTTCCTCGGCCACGAGGTGTCGGTCGGCGGCTTCACCCAGCGCGGCCGGGCGCACCAGCAGGCCCGCGAACTGCTGGACCGGCTCGGCCATCCGGAGATCTCGCCGACCCGCGTCGTCGGCGACCTGTCCCCGGCGAAGCAGCAGATCGTCAGCATGGCCAGGGCGCTGTCGCGGGACACCCGGCTGCTGATCCTCGACGAGCCGTCCGCGGTCCTCGACCAGGGCGAGGTCGAGAACCTGTTCCGCGTCATCCACGACCTCACCAGGGACGGCGTGGCCGTCATCTACATCTCCCACCGGCTCGAGGAGATCCGTCAGATCGGCGACCGGATCACCGTCCTCAAGGACGGCCGCACCGTCGCCACCGGGCTCGCGGTCCAGGAGACCCCGACCGCGGAGCTGATCAGGCTGATGACCGGCCGCCTCCATCGAGTACGTCTTCCCGCCCCGGCCCGACACCGCACTCGACCGTGGTGCCGCCGTCCTGGAGGTCCGGGACCTCGCCCTCGCCGGCGTGTTCACGGGGGTCGACCTCACCGTGCACGCCGGCGAGATCGTGGGGTTCGCCGGGCTCGTCGGCGCCGGGCGCTCCGAGATCATCGAGACCGTGTACGGCGCCCGCCGGGCCACCGGCGGCACCGTCACCGTCGACGGGAAGCGGCTGCGCCGCGGCTCCGTCGCCGCCGCGGTCAGGGCCGGCGTCGGGCTCGCCCCCGAGGAGCGCAAGAGCCAGGGCCTGCTGCTCGACCAGGCCGTGTACGCCAACATCACGGTCTCCTCGATGAGCCGCTTCGCCCGCCTCGGGTTCCTGGACCGGGGTGAGGAGCGGCGCCAGTCGCAGGAGCTGACCAGCAGTCTCGACGTACGCCCGGACGGGGTGACCCGGGCGGTCCGCACGCTGTCGGGCGGCAACCAGCAGAAGGTCGTGCTCGCCCGGTGGCTGATGCGCGACTGCCGGGTGCTGCTGCTCGACGAGCCCACCCGCGGCGTCGACGTCGGCGCGCGTTCCGAGATCTACCAGCTCATCCGGTCGCTGGCCGACCGCGGCGTCGCCGTCGTGGTCGTGTCCAGCGAGATCGAGGAGGTGCTCGGCCTGGCGGACCGGGTCCTCGTCGTCCGGGAGGGCGTGGTCGTCCACGAGTCCGCCGCCACCGCGATCGACGAGGCAGAAGTCCTCGACCTCGTCATGGAAGGAAAGGTTCCGGCATGAGCCAGGACAGTGTCCGCGTCGAGCGCGCCGCGCTCGAGACGAGCCGCGAGGAGAGCCGCTTCCGTGCGGTGATGAACAGCAGCGTCGGACGCAACTCCGGCCTCGTGATCGCGCTCCTGATCGTCTGCATCGTCGGGGCGGCGACCGCAGGCGACCGCTTCACCTCCACCGACAACGCGCTGACCATCCTGCGGCTCGCCGCCACGACCGGCGTGGTCAGCATCGGCATGACCTTCGTGATCATCGGCGGCGGCATCGACCTCTCCGTCGGCGCGATCGTCGCGCTGTCGTCGGTCTGGTGCACCACCATCGCCACCCAGCAGCTGGCCGAGGACACGCACTGGCTCTGGATGGTCGCGGTCGCGTTGCTCGTCGGGGCCGGCTGCGGACTGGTCAACGGGATCCTGATCGCCTACGGGAACGTCGTGGCGTTCATCGCCACGCTCGCGATGCTCGCCAGCGCTCGCGGTCTCGCGGAGATCATCAGCGACAAGAAGACCCAGATCCTCGGTGCGAACGGCATCGACGTCAAGGGATTCAAGGACTTCTTCACCGCGGACATCCTCGGCGTCGACGTGCAGATCTGGCTGTTCGCGCTCGTCGCGGTCGCCGGGTGGGTCCTGCTCAACCGCACGACCTTCGGTCGGCGGACCGTCGCGGTCGGCGGCAACCCCGAGGCCGCCCGCCTGGCCGGCATCAACGTCAGGCGGCACACGGTCTACCTCTACGTGCTGATCGGCGTCTGCTGCGGCATCGCCGCCCTGATGCTGGTCGCCAAGACCACGACCGGCAGCTCGACGCACGGCACCGGCTACGAGCTCGACGCGATCGCGGCGGTCGTCATCGGCGGGACGCTGCTCACCGGCGGTCGCGGCACCATCGTCGGCACCGTCCTCGGCGTCCTGATCTTCTCGACGCTCTCGATCATCTTCACGCTCAACAACCGCTCCTTCTCGGAGCAGTCGCTCCTCAAGGGAGCCATCATCGTCGCCGCCGTGCTGCTCCAGCAGCGCCTGGCGTCTCGGAGCAGCACCTAGCAGCACGCCCGCACCACCCCACCACCTCGGCACCACTCCTCTGCACGAAACAAGGAGCACCACCATGTCCCTGCGGTCCACCACCCGAAAGTCCAGGAAGGTCGCCGCCGGCCTGGTCGCCGGCATCGCGGTCCTCGCCCTGGCCGGCTGCACCAGCAACAGCGACGGCGGCGGCGACACCGCCGACACCTCCGGCGGCACGTCTGCCGCGACCGGCTCGAACGACGAGAGCGGCGACAAGGTCGTCATCGGCTTCTCCGCCCCGGCCGCCGACCACGGCTGGATGGGCTCGATCACCGAGTCCGCCAAGAAGGAGGCCGCGAAGTACGACGACGTCGAGCTCCGCGTCGCCGAGGGGACCAATGACGTCAACCTGCAGATCAGCCAGGTCGAGACGTTCATCAACGACAAGGTCGACGCGATCGTGCTGCTGCCGTTCGACGGCGCGGCGATGACCCCGGTGGCCCTGAAGGCCATGAAGGCGGGCATCCCGGTCATCAACGTCGACCGCGAGTTCGACGACCCGAACGCCGCGCGCGTCACGATCCTCGGTGACAACTACGGCATGGGCGTCTCGGCGGGCTCCTACATCTGCGACCAGGCCGGCGGCAACAAGGACGCGATCGTCGCCGAGATCGCCGGCATCGACTCGCTGCCGCTGACGCAGGACCGCAGCCAGGGCTTCAAGGACGCGCTCGCCGAGTGCGGTCTCGACGTCGACAACCGCGTCGCCGCCGACTTCACCGTCGAGGGCGGGTCGGACGCCGCCGAGCAGCTCCTGCAGGCCGCACCGAAGATCGACTACCTGTGGAACCACGACGACGACCAGGGCGTCGGCGTCCTCGCCGCGATCGACAACGCCGGCCGCGACGAGTTCACGATGATCGGTGGCGCCGGCTCCAAGAACGCGATGGAGGCCATCAAGAGCGGCGACAGCGTCCTCAAGGCGACGGTCATCTACCCGTCGACCCAGGCCGCCGACGGCGTCAAGCTGGCCCGTCTCCTCGTGCAGGGCAAGTCCATGTCGGACCTGGTCGAGGTCGAGGTCCCGCGCAAGGTCCAGCTGTACGCCCCCGTGGTGACGGCGGACAACGTCGACCAGTTCATCGGATCCGCGTTCGAGTCCTGACCGACAGCGTGCCCGCCCCCGGACTCCGTCCCGGGGGCGGGCACCACCCTCTCTCCCGGGAGCTCGCATGACTGACCCGAGCAAGCCCCTGCGCGTCGCCATGGTGGGCCACGCGTTCATGGGCAACGCCCACTCGCAGGCGTGGCGCACGGCGCCGCACTTCTTCGACCTCCCGCTCCGGCCCGAGATGGCCGTGGTGGTCGGCCGCGACGCCGACCGGGCCGCCGAGGCGGCCACCCGGCTCGGCTGGGCCGAGAGCTCCACCGACTGGCGCGCGGTCATCGCCCGCGACGACATCGACCTGGTCGACGTCTGCACGCCGGGCGACACCCACGCCGAGATCGCGATCGCCGCGCTCCGCGCCGGCAAGCACGTGCTCTGTGAGAAGCCACTCGCGAACACCGTCGCCGAGGCCGAGCAGATGACCGCGGCCGCCCAGGAGGCGCACGCCCACGGCGTACGCACCATGGTCGGCTTCACCTACCGCCGCGTGCCCGCCATCGCGCTCGCCCGCCGGATGGTCGAGGAGGGCCGGATCGGCGAGGTCCGGCACGTCCGCGCGCAGTACCTCCAGGACTGGATCGCCGACCCGGACGCCCCGCTGTCCTGGCGGCTCGACAAGGCGAGAGCCGGCTCCGGCGCCCTCGGTGACATCGGGGCGCACGTCATCGACCTCGCGCAGTACGTCACCGGCGACCCGGTCGCCGAGGTCACCGCGCGGCTCGAGACCTTCGTCAAGGAGCGGCCGTACCCGGCCGGCGACACCGCGGGCGGCCTGGGCGGCGGAGGTGCCGCCACCGAGCGCGGCCCGGTCACCGTCGACGACGCGGCGACGTTCCTCGCGACGTTCCGCTCGGGGGCGATGGGCGTCTTCGAGGCGACCCGCTTCGCGACCGGCCGGAAGAACGCCATCCGCCTCGAGGTCAACGGCTCGCTAGGGAGCCTGGCCTTCGACTTCGAGGACATGAACGTCCTGGAGTACTTCGACGCCCGTGAGGACGCCGAGGTCGCCGGGTTCCGGCGCATCCTCGCCACCGATCCCGGGCACCCGTACGTCGCCGCGTGGTGGCCGCCCGGCCACGGGCTCGGCTACGAACACGGCTTCACCCACCAGGTCGTCGACCTGGTGCAGGCGATCGCGGCGGGCGGAGACCCCGCCCCCTCGTTCGCCGACGGCCTGCAGGTCCAGCGCGTGCTGGCCGCGGTCGAGACCAGCTCAGACACCCGCACCTGGCAGGAGATCCCCCAGCAATGACTTCGGCGACCTACGACCCGACCCCCGACGACAAGTTCAGCTTCGGACTCTGGACCGTGGGCTGGCAGGGCGTGGACGTGTTCGGCCCCGCGTCCCGCGAGCTGCTCGACCCGGTGGAGGCGACGTACCGGCTCGCCGAGCTCGGCGCGGCCGCGGTGACCTTCCACGACGACGACCTGCTGCCCGACGACGGCACCCGCGAGGCCACGCTCGACCGGTTCCAGAAGGCGCTGGCCGACACCGGCCTCCGCGTCGAGATGGTCACCACCAACACGTTCTCCGACCCGGTGTTCAAGGAGGGCGCGATCACGGCCAACAACCGCGAGGTGCGCCGCTACGCGCTGGCCAAGGTGCTGCGCAACATCGACCTCGCCGCCTCGCTGGGCGCCGAGACGTTCGTGATGTGGGGTGGCCGCGAGGGCGCCGAGCACGGGGGCAGCAAGAACGTGCCGGCCGCGATGGACCGGTTCCGCGACGCGCTCAACATCGTCTGCGCGTACGTCAAGGAGCAGGGCTACTCGATGCGGTTCGCGCTCGAGCCGAAGCCGAACGAGCCGCGCGGCGACATCCTGCTGCCGAGCATCGGGCACGCGATCGCACTGATCTCCGAGCTCGACCACCCCGAGATGGTGGGCCTCAACCCCGAGGTCGGCCACGAGGAGATGGCGGGGCTGAACTTCGCGCACGGCATCAGCCAGGCGCTGTGGCACGGCAAGCTGTTCCACATCGACCTCAACGGCCAGCACGGGCCGCGATTCGACCAGGACCTCCGCTTCGGTGCGGGCAACCTGCGCGGGGCGTTCTGGACCGTCGACGCCATGCTCGGCGCCGGCACCGACCGGCGCTACGACGGCTACGTGCACTTCGACTACAAGCCCCCGCGGGCCGAGGCGATGGACGGGGTCTGGGAGTCCGCGCGGGCCTGCATGCGCAACTACCTGATCCTGCGCGACAAGGTGCAGGCGTTCCGCGCCGACCCGGAGGTCACCGCGGCGCTGGAGGCGGCCGGTGTCGGTGAGCTCGACATCCCGACGGTCGCGGCCGGGGAGTCGCTCGACGACGTCCGCAACGCGACGTACGACCTGGAGACGCTGCGCGGCCGCAGTGTCGCCATGGAAGCCCTCGACCAGCTCGCGATGGAGCACCTGCTCGGCGTGCGCTGAGCCCGTCACCGAAGGAGAGTCAGATGCCACGACCGATCACGCTGTTCACGGGCCAGTGGGCCGACCTGCCGTTCGAGGAGGTCGCCCGGCTGGCCGCCGAGTGGGGGTACGACGGGCTCGAGATCGCCTGCTGGGGCGACCACCTGGACCCGTGGCAGGCCGCCGAGGACGACGGCTACGTGCAGGGCAAGCTCGACCTGCTGGAGAAGTACGGGCTGAGCGTCTACGCGATCTCCAACCACCTCAAGGGCCAGGCGGTCTGCGACGACCCGATCGACGCGCGGCACGAGGCGATCCTGTCGGCGAAGGTGTGGGGCGACGGCGATCCCGAGGGCGTCCGGCAGCGGGCGGCCGAGGAGATGAAGATGACGGCTCGCGCAGCGCAGCGGCTGGGGGTCAAGACCGTCATCGGCTTCACCGGGTCCTCGATCTGGAAGTACGTCGCGATGTTCCCGCCGGCCACCGAGGAGATGGTGGCCGCGGGCTACCGGGACTTCGCGGACCGGTGGAACCCGATCCTCGACGTCTTCGACGAGTGCGGGGTGCGGTTCGCCCACGAGGTCCACCCCTCCGAGATCGCCTACGACTACTGGACCACCAAGGCCGCCATGGAGGCGATCGGGCACCGGGAGGCGTTCGGCCTGAACTGGGACCCCTCGCACTTCGTGTGGCAGGACCTCGACCCGGTCGGCTTCCTCTGGGACTTCCAGGACCGGATCTACCACGTCGACTGCAAGGACGCGAAGCGGCAGACCGGCAACGGCCGCAACGGCCGCCTCGGCTCGCACCTGCCGTGGGCCGACCCGCGCCGCGGCTGGGACTTCGTGTCCACCGGGCACGGCGACGTCCCGTGGGAGCAGTGCTTCCGGATGCTCAACACCATCGGGTACGACGGGCCGATCTCGGTCGAGTGGGAGGACGCCGGCATGGACCGCCTCGTCGGTGCTCCCGAGGCGCTCGAGTTCGTCCGCCGGCTCGCCTTCGACGCCCCCGAGGCCGCCTTCGACGCAGCGTTCTCGACGAAGGACTGACCGCCCGCCCACCGGTGGCTGGGGATGGCGCCGCCGCCCTGTCCACGGGCGCGGCTAGGGTTTCCGGGTGCCTGAGACGCCGTCCGTGACCGAGCTGCTGAGCACCGCGGTGGCGGCGCTCGGCGGCCAGGAGCGCGCGGGCCAGGTGGCCATGGCCGAGGCCGTGGCCGACGCGATGGAGAAGGGCGAGCACCTGCTCGTCCAGGCCGGCACCGGCACCGGCAAGTCACTCGCCTACCTGGTCCCGAGCCTGCTGCACGGCGACCGGGTCGTGGTCGCGACCGCGACGCTCGCCCTCCAGCACCAGCTGGTCGAGCGGGACCTGCCGCGGCTGGTCGAGGCGGTCAGTGAGAGTGGCGTCGACACGTCGTACGCCGTGCTCAAGGGCCGCTCCAACTACGCCTGCCTGCACCGGATCCGCGAGGGCGTGCCCGACGACCAGGGCGCGCTGGTCGAGCTGCCCGAGGGCTCGCTCGGCAAGAAGGTCCTCGAGCTGCGGTCGTGGGCCGAGCAGGAGTCCGAGGGCGGCGGCAGCGGCGAGCGCGACAACGCCCCGCGGCACACCGACAAGGAGTGGCGCCAGGTCAGCGTCAACCACCGCGAGTGCCTCGGTGCCTCGAAGTGCCCGTTCGGCCAGGAGTGCTTCGCCGAGCGCGCCAAGGAGAAGGCGCACCGCTCCCACCTGGTCGTCACCAACCACAGCCTGCTCGCGATCGACGCCATCGAGGGCGTGCCGATGATCCCCGAGTACGACGTCGTGGTGATCGACGAGGCGCACGAGCTGACCACCCGGGTGACCCAGGCGGCGACCGACGAGCTGTGGGCCGCCGAGGTCGAGCGGGCCGCCCGGCGCAGCCAGCGGCACGTCGACGGCTCCGAGGCCGACGACCTCGCCGACGCGGCGGACGCGCTCCGCCAGGCGATCAACGAAGTGCGTCCCGGCCGGTTCGACCGGATCCCCCAGGACCTCGGCGACGCGTTGGTGCTGGTCCGCGACGCGGCCCGCGCGTGCCTGTCGGCCTACCCCAAGGGCAGCGACGACGCTGACGCCGGCAGGCAGCAGGCCAAGGGCGCCGTGCAGGAGGTGTTCGCGACCGCCGAGCGGATGGCCGCCGACCTCGACTCCGACGTGCTCTGGATGAGCGAGGGCACCGAGCGGATGCCGCCGCGGCTCTGCGTCGCGCCGCTCCAGGTCTGGGGGCCGATGCGCCAGAAGCTGCTGACCGACAAGACCGTGGTGTTCACCTCCGCGACGCTGCGGCTCGGCGGTGACTTCGGCACCGTGGCGACCAGCTTCGGGCTGCGGCCGGACGACCAGGAGATGCCGTGGCGCGGCCTCGACGTCGGCAGCCCGTTCGACTACGGCCGGCAGGCGATCCTGTACGTCGCCCGGCACCTGCCGCCGCCGGGGCGCGACGGCCTGGGCGCAGCCCAGCTCGACGAGATCGTCGACCTCGTGGACGCGGCGAACGGCCGCACCCTCGGCCTGTTCTCGAGCCGGCGCGCGGCCGAGGCGGCGGCGGTGGTCGTCCGCGAGCGGCTGCCGCACCTGACCACGCTCGCACAGGGCGACGCGCAGCTGCCCGAGCTCGCGGCGCAGTTCGTCGGCGACCCGCACACCTGCCTGTTCGGCACCCTGTCGCTCTGGCAGGGCCTGGACGTCCCGGGCGACACCTGCCAGCTGGTGCTCATCGACCGGATCCCGTTCCCGCGCCCGGACGACCCGCTGCTCAGCGCGCGCCAGAAGGCCGCGGACGACGCCGGCGGCAACGGCTTCATGCAGGTCGCCGCGACGCACGCCGCGCTGCTGCTCGCACAGGGCTCGGGCCGGTTGATCCGGACCCACACCGACCGCGGTGTGGTCGCCGTCCTGGACCCGCGGCTCGCGACCGCGCGGTACGGCGGGTTCCTCAAGGCCAGCCTGCCGCCGATGTGGACGACGACCGACCCGGGCGTCGCCCGTCAGGCGCTGGCGCGGCTCTCGGCCACCGCCCTGGACCTCAGCGCAGCGCCTTCGCCCGCACCCTGAGCGCCAGGTCGTCGTCGAGCGGCTTGCCCTGGCAGGAGTAGCCGGTGTCCGTACGCCGCCAGCAGTCGTAGTCGGTGCCGGCGTTCGCGAGGGTCACCTCGACGTACTTGACGCCGTGGCCGAAGTCGACGCTGGCGGTGGCGTTGCCGGCCGCGTCGAGCCGGATCGGTCCCGTGGTCGGCCGGCCGGTGGTGCGGTAGACGGTCGCCACCGCACCGGAGCCCCGGGTGGTCGCCGGCAGGTCGAGCCTGAGCCTCAGCGAGCTGGCCCGCATCCCGGGCGCGCGACTGAACCGCACCGTGCTCGCCGCGAGGTGGTCGACGCGCCGGGTCTTCCAGCCGGAGTCGCGGGCGCTGCCGGTGAGGGCGACCCGGCCGCCGAGGTTGCCCGTCGGGTAGTGGTTCGCGCGGCCCTCGTCGTACGACGTCCCCGGCCGGCGGTTCGCGTCGGCGAAGTCGGCCCACACGGCGCGGAGGCTGGTGCCGCGGTCGCCGAGGGCGCCCGAGACCGCCTGGATCGAGTACTGGTTCGGCCCGCCCTTGGCGCCGTCGGCCAGCCCCCACATGTCGCGGATGATCGTCGGGAGCCCGCCCTCGGCGTTCGCATAGCGCTCGGTGAGGTAGCGGAAGAAGATCCAGTCGCCGTACTGCAGCACGCCGTAGTCCTCGAAGTGGTCCATCGAGCTGGCCGGCTGCGACAGCGGGCTCTCGGCGAGGTACTGGAGGTTGTCGTTGACGCCGTCGTAGAGCTCGTCCTCGGCCCAGGTCGCCGTCGCCTCCATGAACCACGTGTCCTCGTCGTAGTCGTAGGCGAACTGGACGGCGTGGAAGAGCTCGTGCGCCGCGGTCACCTGGAGGTTCTCCAGCGGCGTGTGGCTCGGGAACTCGGCGTAGTCGTTGTCGAAGGCGCAGTACGCCGGCGCGTCGTACGGGCCCGGGTCCGTCGGCGTGCGGTCACTGTCGCAGTAGCCGTACAGCCCCTGGCTGCCGAGGTCCGCGAGGTAGATGTCGAGCAGCGCGTTGCCGCCGAGGCTGCCGTCCGGCTCGGGCGCGCGGTAGCCGGCGGCGGCGTACGCCTTCAGCACCGACTGGGCGGTGCGGGCGACCTTGTCGACGTAGGTCTGGGTCGAGCGGTCGGGGCCGGAGGAGTACCAGTGCACGCAGACGGTCGTGAAGCACTCGGACTGGCCGCCGCCGGGCCGCTGCAGCAGCGCGTCGGCCCGAGCCCGGTCGGTCGCGCCGAGCTCGTCGCGGTGGGTCCGCAGGTCGCGCAGTACCAGGGTCTGGTCACGGCTGCCGTCCGGGTGCTCCGCCGCCGCGAGCGCCCGTGCGGCGAGCGGGCTGCTCAGCAGCCGGTGGGCCGGAGCGACCGGGTCGGGCTCACCGGCGTACGCCGGGGCGGCGACCAGGGGGAGGAGGGGGAGCGTGGCGGCGACCAGGACGGCGAGGGGGCGTCGGAGCACGCGCCTACTCAACCGCACGTGCCTGAGAATCCCCAACGGAGGCGTGCTCGAGCTCGACGGGCTCGCCGGCGGGTGGTCGTTGCCAGCGCCGGTGCAGCGGGATCCGGCCGATCGCCTCGGCGAGTGCCCACCCGACCAGGATGACCATCCAGCCGACGACCGCGTCGATCACCCAGTGGTTGCCGGTGCCGACGATCACGATCGCGGTGCCGAGCGCGTACAGCCAGCCCAGCGCGCGCACCCAGTAGCGCGTCGCGTAGATCTGCAGCGCGAGCGCGACCCACAGCGACCAGCCGGCGTGCAGCGAGGGGAACGCCGCGAGCTCGTTGGTGAGCCCGCCGAGTCCGCGCGGTGCGGAGGCGTCCGCGCCCCACCAGCCGTCGGCGGAGTGCAGGCTCAGCACGTCGACGTACCCGGCCAGGAAGCGCGGGGGAGCGGTCGGCATCGAGATGTAGGCGAGCAGGCCGAGCAGCGTGCCGATGACGAGGGCGCGGCGGGCCGGGCCGTAGCGGTCCGCGCCGAGGCGCCACAGCCAGATCAGGACCGCGCCGGTGACGACGTAGTGGAGGGTGGCGTACCAGTAGCTGCCGACCAGCCCGACCAACCGGTAGTCGGTGAAGAGCTGGTTGAGCGGACCCTCCCACCGGATGCCCATCAGGGTCTCGAGGTGGAGCAGCTCGTTGGCGCGGTGCAGCGCGGGATCCATGTTGGTGTCCGCGAGCAGCCGGGCCAGGCTGTAGAGAGCCCAGAGCCCGACGATCAGCACGAGCTCGAGGATGGCCCGGATCCACCGGGGCATCGTCCGGTGGTGGGCGTACGCAGGTGCCGTCGTCACAGCACCAGCGTCGTTCATGCATCCTCCCGCCGCATCCGGGTACTACCCGGAATCAACACCAGGGTCTGCTCAGGTATTTCCCCGTCTAGTCCGGAGTGTCAGACCCGGCGCAGCACCGCTGTCACTTTACCGAGAATAGTGGCGTGAGTGCCGTCAATAGGATCGTAGGCGGCGTTGTGCGGCAGGAGCCACACATTTCCGTCCTTGCGCTGGAAGGTCTTGACCGTGGCCTCGCCGTCGATCATCGCGGCCACGATCTCGCCGTTCTCCGCGGTCGGCTGCTGCCGGATGACGACGTAGTCGCCGCTGCAGATGGCCGCGTCGATCATCGAGTCTCCGCTCACCTCCAGCAGGAACAGCTGCCCGTCGCCGACGAGCTGCTTCGGTAGCGGGAACACGTCCTCGACGCGCTCCTCGGCCAGGATCGGGCCACCCGCGGCGATCCGGCCGACCACGGGCACGTACGCCGGCGCCGGGGCCGCGTCGCCCACCCCGGTCTCGTCGAACGCGGTCTCCTCCGCGCTCGACATCGAGCGGCGAGCCGCCATCACCTCGGGGAGGAAGACCTCGAGCGCCCGGGGCCGGTTCGGGTCGCGCTTGAGGAAGCCCTTCTCCTCGAGCACCTTCAGCTGGTGGGCCACGCTGGAGGAGCTGGTCAGGCCGACCGCCTCCCCGATCTCCCGCATCGAGGGCGGGTAGCCGCGCTTCTCGATGCAGTCCTTGATGTGCGCGAGCACGCGCTGCTGGCGCGGGGTCAGGCCCGTCGCGTCCGGCGGTCCGTCGGGGAGCTCGCTGACTGTGGGAGACGCCTTCTTCTGGGTGGCCATGGCCTGACGGTAGTCCTCCGGACCGTCCGGGTTCAAACATCTGTTCGAACGGCGTGTCGCCCGGGTGCGGACGGAAAAGCGTTCGAACAAATGTTCGTGTCGCTGCTTGTGTCGTTCGAACACCTGCTCTACCGTCGTACACACGTTCGATCGAACACCTGATCGAGAGTCCGGTCCAGACCGGTCCGCGAGGACTGTCGGTGGCCGCCTCTAGAACTGGTGTCAGGCCACTTCCCCCAGCCGTCCAGCCAGGAGCCTTCGATGAGCACGATGACCGCAACCCCCACGTTCCGCCCCAGCTCGTTCCAGCCCAGCTCGTCCCAGCCCAGCTCGTTCCAGCCCAGCTCGGGCCGGCACGGCAGCGTGCGGCTGACCCGTCGGGGCCGCCTCGTCGTGCTCGTCGTCGCCCTGCTCGCGGTCCTCGCCGTCGGGCTCGTGCTCGCCTCCGGTGCCGTGGGCACCGGCGAGGCGGGCACCCCCGAGCCCACCAGGGTCGTCCTGGTCGGCACCGGCGACACCCTCTGGGACATCGCGGCGGGCCTCGCCGACGACGGGGACGTGCGGGCGATGGTGGACAGGATCGAGAAGCTCAACGCGCTCGACTCGGGCATGGTCTCCGCCGGCCAGAAGCTGGTCGTGCCGCTGGGCTGAGGTCCGGTTGACGCTGGACAGAGACTTTCGCCGGTCGCTTCGACCCCGGCCGGCGAAACCGGGGAAGACGAGGGGCGGGACCACGCTGTGGTCCCGCCCCTCGCGGCGTCCGCGGCGCAGGCCCTACCGTCGGGCCATGGCCGGCTACTCGGGCACTCCGCTGGAGCGCAAGCTCGGGATCCGCGCCGGTCACACGCTGTTCCTCGACGGGGCGCCGGACGACCTGGCGCTCGACGTCCCCGGCGCGCACGTCGTACGCCGGCTCCCGGCCGTGGCCGACGTGACACTGACCTTCCACACCACGCTGGCCGGCCTCGCGGGCCGGCTGCCGGTCCTGCTCGAGCGGACCAGCACCGCCGGCATGGTCTGGGTGTGCTGGCCGAAGAAGGCCGCGCAGCGGGCCCTCGGCATCGCGAGCGACCTGGACGAGGGCCTGGTGCGCGACCTCGGGCTGCGGCTGGGGTTCGTCGACGTGAAGGTCGCCGCGATCGACGACACCTGGTCGGGGTTGAAGTTCGTGCGCCGGCTCGCCGACCGGTGACCGGTCGCTAGCGCGCCGCCCGTCGGCCGCCGATCGGGCGCGGCTCCTCCGGCTCGCCCGTCATCCTCGGCTCGGGACCGCGGGTGATGCCGAGCCGGCGCAGCACCCGCGCCACGAGCATCAGCCCGACGAACAGGCAGGCGACCGCGCCGACGGATGCGAGCGCGAGGAACCACCACGCGACCGAGTCGCCGTCGCGGGCGGTGGAGCCGAAGTCGATCGCGGCGTACACGAGGTATCCCCACGCGACGATGCACGCGGTGATGCCGAGCGCGAGCAGGAGCAGCATCGGCTGGAAGGAGCGCTTCGGGCGCGCGCCGCGGCGCGAGCCCGCGTGCTTGCTGCCCGTCCCCGATGCCACGAGGCCATCCTCCCCGATGGGGCCTGAGGTGTCTTAGCCTTGGGGGGTGGTGCACGACCCGGTCGACTCCGTCGACTCCGTCGCGAGCGCCGCGCTGCGGGAGCTGGTCGGCATCCCCGGCGTGCGGCGTGCCGCCATCGCGCTCAGCGAGGGTGGCGGCCGCCGGCTGCGGTTCCGCTCCAGCGACGGCGGCGCGTGGTGCCACATCGACGCCTACGACGACGTACCGCTGACCACCGTGGTGCGCACCGGCCGACCGCTCCTCGACCACCTGGACGGGCTGCGCGCGCAGTTCGCGGGCGTCGTCGAGCGGCAGCGGGCCGACGGCACGGTCGCGCTCGCGGCGCTGCCGCTGCCCGGCCGGCACTCACCGATCGGCGGGGTGGTCCTCTACTTCGACGTCGAGCAGGCGTTCGACGCCCCCCAGCGCGGGCTGCTCGATGCGGTCGCGCACCGGATCGCGGAGTCGGTACGCCGGGTCCGCTCGGCCGTGGCCCATGACGACCTCACCCAGCGCGCGACCCTGCGGCTCGAGGACGACCCGCGGGCGGCGGGCCGCGCGCGGCAGTTCCTGCGCGGCCTGCTGACGGCGTGGCAGGTCAGGCGCGACGTCGCCGACACCGCCGAGCTCTGCGTGTCCGAGCTGGTGACGAACGCCGTGATCCATGCCGGGACCGGCTCGGTGCTGACGGTCAGCCTGGCCGCAGGCGTGCTCGACGTGCAGGTGCGCGACCACGGCGCCGACACGGGCGTGGCGCTCGTCGACGACGAGGACCCGCTCCGGGTGTTCGGCCGCGGCCTCCAGCTCGTCGCCGCGCTCGCCGACCGGTGGGGCGCCGACCACGACGACGCCGGGACGACGTCGTGGTTCTCCCTCGAGGTCGGCGCCCCGGCGTACGCGTGATGCCTAGGCCGCGACCGTCAGCTCGGCGCGGAGCCGGGCGACCAGGCGGGCCAGCAGCCGCGAAACGTGCATCTGGCTGACGCCGATCTCCTCGCCGATCTCGGCCTGGGTACAGCCCCGGAAGAACCGCATCTCCACGATCAGCTGCTCGCGGCGCGACAGCTTCGCCAGCAAGGGAGCGAGGGTGGCACGGGCCTCCGCCAGGTCGAACTCGGGGTCGATGCCGCCCAGCCGGGCACCCACCGTCTCCTCGCCGTCGGCCATGCTCGGGGTGTCCAGGGACGCCGGTGCGAAGCAGCCGTTGGCGCCGAGCGCGTCGATGACCTGCTCGAGCTCGAGGCCCAGGTGCGCGGCGATCTCGCTCGGGCGGGGCGCGCGGCCCAGCTGCTGGTACAGCTCGCCCTCGCAGCCGGCGATCTTCTGCTGGGTCTCCTGGATCGACCGCGGCGGCCGCACGGTCCAGCCGAGGTCGCGGAAGTGCCGGCGGATCTCGCCGCGGATGGTCGGGACGGCGAAGCTGATGAACTCGCTGCCCTGGTCGTGCTTGAAGCCGCGGACGGCCTTGACCAGGCCGACGTACGCGACCTGCTCGAGGTCCTCGTCGGCGATGCCGCGGCCGCGGAAGCGGCGCGACAGGTCGCGAGCGAGCGGCATGTTCAGGCGGACGATCTCGTCCTCGATGGCGCTGCGCCGGGCCGGGCCAGCGGTGGCACGGTCGGCGATCAGGCGGGCGGTGGCCTCGGAGCGACTCTCGGGGGCCTCGGTGAGTACAGCTGACGCAGTCAACGAAGGAGCCTCTCTGATGCGGTGGTGCTGCGGCCGTTCTGGCCGCCTCAGAACACCTTCCGTATCTGGTTGAGGCAGAAACCACCCGTTCGGGTGGACCTTCGCGACCGGAGCCCGGCGGCCCGTGGTGGAGCCGCTCGCCAAGGCCGGGAGCAGGGCCGCGACACGCCCTCTCCGCGGACCGATTTCCGGCGCCGAAAGCGGGCCTGACCTGCGGCTTTACGGGACCGGGCGGACCTCCGTGAGGAACTTCTCCGGTTCTGCTTGCGCGCCCCCGGGTCCGGGCGTACGGTTACCCCAACATCTAGTAGTTACAACAATGTAGTTATCCACATCTAGTGCACAGCTCAGAGGTGGAAGCCCACAGCGTGACTGCTTGTTGTACACAGTGAGACCCCCGATATCCACAGGCGCCGCACCCTCGTCGAGGGTCTTCGTGGCACGCCCGGGTACCGGCGACGAGCACAACCCGACGAGCCACACCGAACCAGCGAGAGAGGAGGACCGGGATGCACTGTCCGTACTGCCGCAACACCGACACCCGGGTCCTCGACTCCCGCGTCGCCGAGGACGGCGGCTCGATCCGCCGCCGGCGTACCTGCTCGGCCTGCGAGCGCCGGTTCACGACCGTCGAGATGATGCAGATGACCGTGCTCAAGCGCTCCGGCGCCACCGAGCCGTTCACCCGGGACAAGGCCATCGCCGGCGTCCGCAAGGCGTGCAAGGGCCGCCCGGTCACCGAGGACCAGCTGGCCTGCCTCGGCCAGGAGGTCGAGGACGCGCTGCGGCTCGCCGGTACGGCGGAGATCCCGGCCCACGAGGTGGGCCTGGCGATCCTCGGCCCGCTGCGCCGCCTCGACGAGGTCGCCTACCTGCGGTTCGCGTCGGTCTACCGCGCCTTCGAGTCCGCTGACGACTTCGAGGACGAGATCGCCGTCCTGAGGGCCGAGCGCGACCTCGCCCCTGCACCCGCCTCGAGCGGGTGACCCAGACCGCCCGGCGTGTGTAGTGGGGAAGCTGCATGCGCCGGGCGCACCAACGTCGCCATCGACTGTCGGTGGCAGCAGCAATGATGGAACAGCAACCTCGAGAGACGGGACCAAGAGGGATGACCGAGACGGTGAGCGGGAAGGCCGCGCAGACGGGCGCAGGCCTGAAGATCGAGCGTGTCTTCAGCACGGAAGGGGTGCACCCGTACGACGAGATCACCTGGGAGCGCCGCGACGTCGTGCAGACGAACTGGAAGACCGGTGAGACGGTCTTCGAGCAGCGCGGCGTGGAGTTCCCCGACTTCTGGTCGGTCAACGCCTCGACCATCGTCACGACCAAGTACTTCCGCGGTGCGGTCGGCACCGACGTCCGCGAGTGGAGCCTGAAGCAGATCATCGACCGGGTCGTGAAGACCTACACGAAGGCCGGCGTCGACCACGGCTACTTCGCGAGCGCGGCCGACGCCGAGACGTTCGAGCACGAGCTCACCTGGCTGCTCGCCCACCAGTACTTCTCCTTCAACTCCCCGGTCTGGTTCAACGTCGGCACCCCGTCGCCGCAGCAGGTCTCCGCCTGTTTCATCCTCTCCGTCGACGACTCGATGGACTCGATCCTGAACTGGTACAAGGAAGAGGGCTTCATCTTCAAGGGCGGCTCCGGCGCCGGCCTGAACCTCTCCCGGATCCGCTCCTCCAAGGAGCTGCTCTCCTCCGGCGGTACGGCGAGCGGCCCGGTCTCCTTCATGCGCGGTGCCGACGCCTCGGCCGGCACCATCAAGTCCGGTGGCGCCACCCGTCGCGCCGCGAAGATGGTCGTCCTCGACGTCGACCACCCGGACATCGAGGAGTTCGTGCAGACCAAGGCGCGCGAGGAGGACAAGATCCGCGCGCTTCGCGACGCCGGGTTCGACATGGACCTCGGTGGCGCCGACATCACCTCGGTCCAGTACCAGAACGCCAACAACTCGGTCCGGGTCAGCGACGAGTTCATGCGCGCGGTCGAGGACGGCACCGACTTCGGGCTGCGGGCCCGCAAGACCGGCGAGGTCATCGAGCGCGTCGACGCCCGCGAGCTGTTCCGCAAGATCGCGACCGCCGCGTGGGAGTGCGCCGACCCGGGCCTCCAGTACGACGACACCATCAACGACTGGCACACCAACCCCGAGACCGGCCGGATCACCGCGTCGAACCCGTGCTCGGAGTACATGTCGCTGGACAACTCCTCGTGCAACCTGGCGTCGCTGAACCTGCTCAAGTTCCTCAAGGACGACGACACCTTCGACGCCGAGCTGTTCGCGCAGGCCGTCGAGCTGATCATCACCGCGATGGACATCTCGATCTGCTTCGCCGACTTCCCGACCGAGGCGATCGGCAAGACCACCGTCGACTACCGCCAGCTCGGCATCGGCTACGCCAACCTCGGCGCGCTGCTGATGGCGATGGGCCTCGGCTACGACTCCGACGGCGGCCGGGCGATGGCGGCCACGATCACCTCGCTGATGACCGGTACGTCGTACAAGCGCTCGGCGGAGCTCGCCGGCGTCGTCGGCCCGTACGCCGGCTACGCCCGCAACGCCGAGGCGCACAAGCGGGTGATGCGCAAGCACCAGGCCGCGAACGACACCGTCCGCACCCTCGGCATCGCCGACAACCAGGTGCACAAGCTGGCCACCCAGGCCTGGGCGGACGTGGTCGCGCTCGGGGAGACCAACGGCTTCCGCAACGCGCAGGCCTCGGTGCTCGCGCCGACCGGCACCATCGGCTTCATGATGGACTGCGACACGACCGGCATCGAGCCGGACTTCTCGCTGGTCAAGTTCAAGAAGCTGGTCGGCGGCGGCTCGATGCAGATCGTCAACCAGACGATCCCGCGGGCCCTGAGGAAGATGGGCTACCAGCCCGAGCAGGTCGAGGCGATCGTCGCCTACATCGCCGAGCACGGCCACGTGATCGACGCGCCGGGCCTGAAGACCGAGCACTACGAGGTCTTCGACACCGCGATGGGTGCCCGCTCGCTGAAGCCGATGGGCCACGTGCGGATGATGGCGGCGGCGCAGCCGTTCCTGTCCGGCGCGATCTCGAAGACGGTCAACCTGCCGGAGTCGGCGACCGTCGAGGAGATCGAGGAGGTCTACCTCCAGTCCTGGAAGCTCGGCCTCAAGGCGACCGCGATCTACCGCGACAACTGCAAGGTGGGCCAGCCGCTCGCCGATGGTGGCGGCAAGGCCAAGAAGGACGCTGCCGACGCGGCGGCCGCGGCCGACGACGCCGCGACCAAGGTGGTGGAGAAGATCGTCTACGCCCCGACCCGCAAGCGGCTCCCGAAGTCCCGCGTCTCGCGCACCACCTCCTTCACCGTGGGCGGCGCCGAGGGCTACATGACCTCGGGCGCGCACGAGGACGGCGAGCTCGGGGAGATCTTCCTCAAACTCGGCAAGCAGGGCTCGACCCTGGCCGGCGTGATGGACGCGTTCTCGATCGCGGTCAGCATCGGCCTGCAGTACGGCGTTCCGCTGGAGACCTACGTCTCGAAGTTCACCAACCTGCGCTTCGAGCCCGCCGGTCTCACCGACGACCCGGACGTGCGGATGAGCCAGTCGATCATGGACTACATCTTCCGCCGCCTGGCCCTGGACTACCTCGACTACGAGAAGCGCTCCGCCCTCGGCATCTACTCCGCCGAGGAGCGCCAGCGCTACCTCGAGACCGGCTCCTACGAGCCCGTCGAGGAGACCGGGTCCCCGGCCGAGCTGATCGAGGCCCCGGTCGTCGAGCTCGTCGACACGGTCGAGGCGGAGACTGTCGAGACCAAGGACACCCACGGCTCCGAGGCCCGCGAGGTCCCCGCCAAGCCCGCGGGGACCGCCCACACCTCGGCGGAGCTCCTCGAGCAGATCACCGGCCACGCGGTCGACAGCCCGCTCTGCTTCACCTGCGGCACCAAGATGCGGCCCGCCGGCTCCTGCTACGTCTGCGAGGGCTGCGGCAGCACCAGCGGCTGCAGCTGATTCGTCAACGCACGAACGTCGGGCTCGTCACCGGAAGGTGGCGAGCCCGTCTGTTTATCGATGATCGGAGCCCCAGAGGCAGGGTCTTCCTCGCACGGCCTACTGCACCGCCACCGCGGCGGCTTGGAAGAGGTCGACAGGCATGGGGTGTGCCAGCTTCCAGGTGATCGCGATAGGTCGCTCTCCTTGGTGGCCGGCGTAGGTAGCGGGGCCGAGGAACTCGTACGGCGCGGTGCCAAACGGGTCTTGGTGGGTGTCGCGGACGAAGAGCAGGATGTTGCTCGTGCCATCGAGATACCGCCGCCCAGTTGGCGACGCAACAGTGGTGGCGTTCTGGGACTCCCAGTGGAACAGGGTCGGGCTGATCGGGTAGTCGCGGTACATCGTGGTGGGGGAGTAGTCGGCCTCTGACTTCTTGAGGGTGGCCATGAGGAGGTCGGCGTTCGCTGCGGGAGCGTAGGCGACGCCTTGCATCATGCTCGTCGGCTTGCGGTCGAGCGTGGCGTAGTCGACGGCTGCCAGGATCTCTTCACGCTGGTAGCGACCGTGGACGCGCAACGGATAGCTGCTGAGGGTGCCTGCCAGTGGGCTCGTCACGTGATCGGCGGCATCGAGACCGAGGCCAATCACCAGGGCGAGCTCGTCGCGCACCGCTTCTTCTTGTCGTAAGGCCTCCAGACCGGCGTTGTACGACGAGAAGCCGCCGCCGTCGGGCCAGAGCGAGAAGAACAACATGCGCGCGTACCGCCGATCGACCTCATTCAGATCCGCGTACCGCGCTGCATTGTCGGCAAGCAGGCGGATGTACGCGGCGGCCCGGTCGGGGTCGTCGACGTGCGCGAGAGCCCGCCCGCGTTTGGTGAGGTTGATGGCGTTCTCGCCACGCACTCGAATGGGCAGTCCCGCGTCAACGCGGAGCTGCGTCCACGACTTCTGCCCCTGTCGGAGCACCTCGGAGAGTGGCAAACCGGAGCGGTCGAGAAACTCCGGCAGCGTGGTGTCGCCCATGGATCGCAACTCCTGAACCACCTGGGGCCAGCGCCTGGTGACCTGAGCCTTGACGTTCTCGAGGATGAGCTCCTGCGAGGTTCGGTCCAGGATGACCTGGCACCCAGACGGCAGGAACGGGAAGCCTTCCTCGACGTCTTTGATCAGCTCACCTCGAGCGCGTCCGGTCAGAGCCCGCAACTTGGCGTCCCATCGGAACTCGACGTGATGGTGCCCGACGAAGTCAAAGGCGGTGAGGACTGCCTTCTCGGTCGTACGCCGAAGGCCGCGGCCGAACTGTTGGAGGAACACCGTCGCGCTCTCGGTGGGACGCAGGAACAAGACGGTATCGATGTCAGGGATGTCCAGGCCCTCGTTGAAGAGATCGACTGCAAAGACAACATTGACGCGGCGACCCCGCAGATCGCTCAACGCCTGTTGTCGTGCCGTCGGGGCGGTCTCGCCGCTCACAGCCACAGAGGGAATCCCCGCATCGTTGAAGACCTTTGCCATGTAGTGCGCGTGAGCGACGCTCACGCAAAAACCCAAGGCACGGATCGACGACAGGTCGGCTACCTTGTCGCTGAGCTCGCGCAAGACGATTGCTGCGCGCGCGGCATTCCCGGTGTAGATCCGTTCCAACTCGGCGTCGTCGTACCGCCCGCGACGCCAGGTGACCGCCGAGAGGTCCGTGTTGTCGGCCACCGCGAAGTAGTGGAATGGGCAAAGAAGGTCCGATTCGAGGGCGTCCCATAGGCGCAGCTCGGTGGCGATCCGGCCATCGAAGAAGTCCCGAACATCAGTGCCATCCGCCCGCTCGGGGGTCGCCGTCAACCCCAAGAGTTCGCGCGGGGTCAGATGATTGATGATCCGCCGGTACGTAGGCGCTTGGGCATGGTGGAATTCGTCGATCACGACGATGTCGAACGCATCAGCCGGGATCTGATGGATTCCGTACGAGTTGAGCGACTGCACGCTGGCGAAAAGATGGTCACCACGCTCTGGCCGTGTGCCGCCGTACCACGCTTCTCCGAAGTTCCCATCCGCCAGCACCTCGCGGTAGGTGCGGCGCGACTGCTCGAGGATCTCGGAACGGTGCGCAACGAACAGGAGCGTCGGCCGGGGGCCTGCCGAGTCACGCGCCAGGCGCCGGTAGTCGAGAGCCGCGACGACCGTCTTGCCCGTCCCGGTCGCAGCCACGACGAGGTTGCGGTGCCGATCGCGGATCGTTCGCTCGACATCGAGGTCATCCAACATCTTCTGTTGGTAGCTGTACGGGCGAACCTCCAGCCCCGAAAGCGTGAGCGTGACCCGGTCGTGCTGCTTGCGACCACTCGCCTCGAGGAGTGCATCGTCGAGACGATCGCGATCCTGAGCGGGGTCGTAGCGCTCGAAGCTCGCGTCGTTCCAGTAGGAGTCGAAGGTGGCCTCGAACTTCTGGAGCAGGCTCGGCGTTGCGATCTTGGACAGCCGAACGTTCCACTCGACCCCGTCGAGGAGCGCGGCACGCGACAAGTTGGAGGATCCGACGTACGCCGTGTCGAACCCGGTGTTGCGTCGGAGCAGCCACGCCTTCGCGTGTAGCCGGGTCCGTTGTGAGTCGTACTGGACCCGAACCTCGGCACCGAACTCCTCGGCGAGCCGATCCAGTGCTCGTCGCTCGGTCGACCCAAGATAGGTAGTGGTGACCACGCGGAATGGGACCCCAGCTCGCTGGAGCTCGCGGAGGTCGCCCTCGAGCAGCCGGACACCGTGCCACCGAACAAAGGCACAGAGCAGGTCCACAGAATCCGCCGACGACATCTCCGCACGAAGCTCGGCCGCGAGGCTTGGTTCATCCCTGGCATTGGTGAGAAGCGCGGCGTCCGACAGCGGTGTCTTGGGTCGTGCCGCAAGGCGACCTGAGCCGCGCACGTCCCCATCGTCGAGCAGGGAGCCGAGCAGGCGGGTCGGAGCTTCGATGGTCTCGTGTGCATCGAGGGCCGTCAGCACGGCATTGACGGTGGTCAGTCGCCGGTCGCGGTCGGCGATGCTCTCGAGGTGTCGCTGCACGACGTGAGCGACATGCCGCGCAATGACGTGTGGTTCGTCCGCCTTGTCGACTGAGAGCTCAGTGGCCGCAAGATGCTGGGCCGCTGCGAGGCGGGCCCGAAGCTCCGGCGTGACGACTGATTCGTATAGGCCTTCGTCCACGGGGGGAGCTTGCCAGGGTCTGAGGCGTGGGACTGGGATTCCGGAGTGGACTCTGAAAGTTGCTCGCCTCAGATCCTTCATTCTGACGCTACAAGTCCCGATGATGCTTCTGACGGACATCGGGGAGCGGAGACGGGATGAGTGCGGGTGCTTCGGCGCACTACGAGGCTCAGCGCTCCCTCCTGGAGGCAGGCGAGTACGAGCGACTCGCGTGTCAAGCGCGTGATTTGGCGGCGAGGTATGAGGTCGCCAGTCGCAGTGAAGCCGCCGTCGGTGCCCGCCTACGAGCGCTTGAGGCAGTGGGGTGGCGCGTACTCGAGGACCGCCGCTGGGCCGGATCGCGACGCGCGAACGTTGACTTTCTGCTCGTCGGGCCGGGGGGCGTGGTGGTGGTGGACGTCAAAGCCTGGCGGGCGCTGCAAGTCGTCAACGCCAGTCTCTTTTGTGAGGATGAATGTCGAGACGACGAGGCGGCCAAACTCCTGAGTCTGGTCGACCGTGTCCAAGACTCGGTCGCGGAGCTTGGAGTGACTCCGCAGGCGCTCCACGCGGCACTGGTGTTCAGCGGTCGAAAGTTGGCGCAGCGACTACCGCGGATCGCCCTGCTCGGGGAGTACGACCTCGCCACGTGGGTTACCCAGCTCGGGTTCCGGTTCGACGCGGAGCAGGTTGAGCAGGTCTACCAAGTGCTCGACCGAGACTTCCCGACCTACGCCCTCGAGCCACTGGGCAAGGCAGTGGTGCCGCTCGTTCGGGTCGTCATGCCGTCGCACGTGCAGCAGCCCGCCGAGCCGCTCTTCGATGTGGACGAGTTGACGCAGGCGCTCCTGGAGTCGCATCTCGCTGGTCCGATCGAGGACTGGATGACGTTTCTCCATCCGGACCAGCTGAAGTTGATCTCCACCTCGTGGAGCGGGCCGGCGCGCGTCCGTGGCCCGGCCGGCACTGGCAAGACAGTCGTCGGACTCCATCGGGCGGTCTATCTCGCCCAACGCACGCAGGACCCAGTGCTATTTGTGACCTTCGTGCGCACACTTCCCGTCGTACTTGCCGGGCTCTGTCAGCGATTCGCACCGGCGGCACGGGAACGTATTCACTTCACCGGTCTGCATCGGCTCGCCATGGACGTCATTGAGTCCGCAGGTGCGCGGGTCCGGATCGACGACAAGGCTCGCAGACGGGTCTTCGCTGACGCGTGGAACGCGGTTGGTCGAGACAGTGTGCTGGTCAAGCTCGACGAGCGGTCGGCGTACTGGCAAGAAGAGCTTGACTACGTCATCAAGGGTCGGGGGCTGACCGACTTCCAGGAGTACGCCGATCTCGCCCGGGTCGGCCGACGTACCCCCATGCGTCTGGAGCATCGGGAGGCGATGTGGGCCGTCTACGTTGAGTACGAGCGGCTACTGAGGGCGGAAGGCATCCAGGACTTCAACGATGTGCTGATCACCGCCCGGGACCTGTTGAGGACCGGCCAAGCGAAACAGTCGTACGGCGCCGTGGTCGTTGATGAGGTTCAAGACCTGTGCCTCATCGGTCTCGAGCTCCTTCATCAGATCGCGGGCGACGGTCCCGATCGACTGCTCCTCATCGGGGACGGTCAACAGAACGTCTACCCTGGCGGATTCAGCCTCGCGGAGGCGGGAATCTCGGTCTCGGGGCGGGCCAGTGTGTTGAGGATCAATTACCGCAACACGGTCGAGATCGTCGAAACAGCCGCTTTGCTCGTCGCCGGCGATCAATTCGACGATCTCGACGGCGAGGTCTTCCAGGGAACGCGCGACGCGAAGGTGCATCGGCATGGGCATCCGCCGATGATCGTCCGCAGCGATAGCGAGTCGCGGATGGAGGAGGCGATGGTCGAGCAGATCCTCGCTACTCGCGACCGGTTGCGTGTGCCGCTCGGCGACATGGCTGTCCTGGTTCGGACGAACAAGGAACTGCAGCACTACTCTCGGTTGCTGACGAGGAAGCGGATCGACTGGGTGAATCTCCTCCATTACGACGGAGTTACTGTCGACCGACTGAAGGTCGGAACGTTGAAGCGAGCGAAGGGTTTGGAGTTCAAGTACGTCCTGTTGCCCGGCCTTCGCGGTGGATCGCTCGATCCGTGGCCGGGTGAATCTGATGCCGCGTTCCAAGAGCGATCTGAACGAACCCGCCGGGAGCTCTTTGTTGGCATGACACGGGCACGCGACGGACTCTGGCTCGGCTACGTGGACGACTAAGCGGTCTACCTACGGATCGGTCAGTTGTCAGCGGCCATGATGTGGCCGTGACCTTCGACATCGACCGCATTCGCAAGGACTTCCCGGCCCTCGGCGAGGGCATCGCGTACTTCGACGGCCCCGGCGGCACGCAGGTGCCGCGGCAAGTCGCCGCGGCGATCGCCGAGACGATGACGTCCGGCATCTCCAACCGAGGGACGGTGACCGCCTC
The DNA here is from genome assembly GCF_054058995.1 of Nocardioides sp. HB32. NCBI lineage: Bacteria > Bacillati > Actinomycetota > Actinomycetes > Propionibacteriales > Nocardioidaceae > Nocardioides > Nocardioides sp. HB32. The sequence goes on along the minus strand of NZ_JBSSBS010000001.1, from coordinate 4,342,619 downwards.
CGAGCGGCGGGCGGAGGACGTCGTGGCGGGTGCCCGCCAAGCGGTGGCGGACCTGCTCGGCTGCGACCCGGGCGGGGTCGTGTTCGGGCGGTCGATGAGTCAGCTGACGTACGACGTGTCCCGGGCGCTCGCGAAGGAGTGGGGGCCCGACGACGAGGTCGTGGTGACGCGGCTCGACCACGACGGGAACATCCGGCCGTGGGTGCACGCGGCGGAAGCCGCGAGGGCGAGGGTGCGGTGGCTCGGGTTCGACCGGGAGACGGCCGAGCTGGGCGTCGACGACATACGGGCTGAGCTCTCGCCTCGCACGAAGTTGGTCGCGGTGACCGGGGCGTCGAACGTGCTCGGGACGCGGCCGGACATCACGGCGATCGCGGAGGCGGTGCACGAGGTGGGGACGCTGCTGTACGTCGACGGGGTGCACCTGACGCCGCACGCGCCGGTGGACGTCGCGGCGCTGGGCGCCGACTTCTACGCCTGCTCGCCGTACAAGTTCTTCGGCCCACACCACGGCGTGGTCGTCGCGGCGCGGGAGCTGCTGGAGCGGATCCAGCCTGACAAGCTGTTGCCGGCCAGCGACGAGGTGCCGGAGCGGTTCGAGCTCGGGACGCTGCCGTACGAGCTGCTCGCGGGCACCACGGCGGCGATCGACTACATCGCCGGGCTGGCGTCGGATGCCGGCGACCGGCGGACCCGGGTCCTGGAGTCGATGCGCGCGGTGGAGGAGTACGAGGATGCGCTGTTCGAGCGGCTGCTGGAGGGGCTGCGGGCGATCGACGGCGTGACGTTGTACGGCAACCCCGCGCGGCGTACGCCGACGGCGTTCTTCTCGGTCGCCGGCCGGGAGAACCGCGAGGTGTACGAGCACCTCGCCGCAGCCGGCGTGAACGCCCCGGCCAGCAGCTTCTATGCGATCGAGGCGTCGCGATGGCTCGGTCTGGGCGACGGGGGCGCGGTGCGGGCGGGCCTGGCGCCGTACACGAGCGCCGACGACGTCGAGCGCCTCCTCGCAGGCGTGGCGGAGGTCGCGAAGTGACGGCGCGCGGCGTTCTGGTGACCGGCGGCTCCCGCGGCATCGGCGCCGCGATCGTGCGCGCGTTCGCGGCGCAGGGCGACCAGGTGGCGGTGCACTTCGGGTCGTCGGCCGACCTCGCCGAGGGCGTCGTGGCATCGCTGCCGGGCGACGGCCACACCACCGTGCAGGCGGACATGACCGACGCGGAGGCGGTACGGCGCGCCGTCGACTCCGCCGCGGAGCGGCTGGGCCGGCTCGACGTGCTGGTCAACAACGCCGGCATCTTCGTGGCGCACCCGCCGCTGGAGACGTCGTACGACGAGTGGCAGGCGGCCTGGTCCCAGACGCTGGCCACCAACCTGGTCGGTGCCGCGAACGCGGCCTACTGCGCGATCCCGCACCTGCGGGCGGTCGGCGGCGGGGCGATCGTCAACGTGTCGAGCCGAGGCGCGTTCCGCGGGGAGCCGAGGAACCCGGCCTACGGGGCGTCGAAGGCCGGGATGAACGCCTTCGGCCAGTCGCTGGCGATCGCGCTGGCGCCGGAGGGGATCACCGTCGGGACGGTGGCGCCGGGCTTCGTGCAGACCGAGATGGCGCGCGAGGTGCTCGACGGCCCCGGCGGCGACGCCGTGCGGGCGCAGTCGCCGTTCGGCCGCGTGGCGCGGCCGGAGGAGGTCGCGGCGGCGGTGCTGTGGCTGGCCTCGCCCGAGGCGAAGTTCTCGACCGGCACGATCATCGACGTGAACGGCGCGTCCTACCTGCGTAGCTGAGCCCGTGCACGTACGGCGGTGCTGGCGCGCTCGCCGGCCGGTACCCGCTCGCGGCGGGTCAGTCGCAGTAGTCGCAGGCCCCGGAGGCAGGCAGGGCCAGGAAGCAGGTCGGGCAGGTCGCGACCACGGGCTCGATGCCGTTGGTCCGGCGCTGGTTCGGGATGCTCGTCGTCGGGACCGACGCGACCGAGCTGTCCTTCTCCGGAGACAGGACCTCGAAGTCGAGATCGCGCAGCACCCTCGCGGCACCCGACTTGCCGCCCGAGAAGTCACCGGACGTGGCAGCGGTGCCGGTGGCGTACCGGACCGCGGCGCCGAGGACGGCCTTCGAGTCGTAGCTGTGGTCGTTGTATCGCAGGACGTACTCGCGTGACCGGGCGAACCCGTAGCGATCGAGGAACGCATCCTGGCCGACCTCGTCGTACTCGTGGATCGCGGCGAGAACGTGCTGACGACCAACTGCTGACCACGCGACCATGTCCCCACAGTAGGTCCGCGACCCCCGGTTCCCCTCATCTCGGGCCGACGGTCGTCGGCGGCCTGTGATCGAATGCTGGCAGGGGCCACCGGGGTGGCCCGTTCTCGGGAGGACAGTCATGACATCAGGAGCACGAGTTCGCCGTACCGCTCTGGCAGTGGGTACGGCGTTGCTGTTGCCGCTCGGCGTCGCCCAGGCTGCGCCGGCCGGCGACACGACCGGAGCGCGGGGGATCGGCGATCCGTACTACCCGGACTACGGCAACGGCGGGTACGACGTCGACCACTACGGCATCCACATCACCTACAAGCCGAAGACCGACCACCTCGCGGGGCGGACGAAGATCACCGCGCACGCGACGCAGGACCTGACGAGGTTCGACCTCGACTTCGTGCTGCCGGTGTCGAGCGTGAAGGTCAACGGCGAGCGCGCGACGTACACGCAGGGCAAGCACGAGCTGGTCGTCACGCCGCGGCAGGCGTTGGCGACGGGCGAGGAGATGACCGTCGACGTTGCGTACGCGGGGAAGCCGTCGACGGTGCGGTCCGACGGGGTCCGGCCCTGGATCCGCACCGACGACGGCGCAGCCGCCGTCGGTGAGCCCGAGATCGCAGCGTGGTGGTACCCCGCCAACGACCACCCGCGCGACAAGGCGACGTACGACGTCAGCGTGACAGTGGCGAAGAGCCTCGAGGTGCTCGGCAACGGCGTCCTCGTCTCGCACGACGCCAGGAACGCGAGGCGGACCTGGCACTGGCGTGAGGCGAAGCCGATGGCGGCGTACCTCGCGTTCTTCGTGGCCGGGCAGTTCGACATCGAGCGGTCGCGGGTGGACGGCCTGCCGGTGATCACGGCGGTCGCCTCGCACGGGGGCCGCGAGGGCCGGTACGCGGCCAGGGACCTCCGGCGGACGCCGAGCGTGCTGCGGTTCGAGGCGCAGCAGTACGGCGCGTACCCGTTCGACGCGATGGGTGGCGTCGCGCCAGCCGCCGACTTCGGGTTCGCGCTGGAGAACCAGACCCGACCGGTCTACACGCGCGGGTTCTGGAGCACCGGCTCCAACATCTACGTCGTCGTCCACGAGAACGCCCACCAGTGGTACGGCGACTCGGTCTCGGTGCACAGCTGGCGCGACATCTGGCTCAACGAGGGCTTCGCGTCGTTCACCGAGTGGCTCTGGTCGGAGAAGCACGGTGAGGGCACGGCGAAGCAGCTGTTCCGCCAGTACTGGCGGGCCTACGGCCGCGGCAACGACATGTGGAAGGTGAAGATCGGCAACCCGGGGGCGCACAACGAGTTCCACTACGCCGTCTACGACCGCGGTGCGATGACGCTCCAGGCGCTGCGCACCCGGATCGGCAACGCCGACTTCATGGCCGTCATGCGGGACTGGGCGGCGCAGCACCAGTACGGCAACGGCTCGATCCCCGAGTACATCGCGCTGGCCGAGAGCGTGTCGGGCGAGGACCTCGGGTCGTTCTTCGACGCCTGGCTCTACAGCGACCGGCGGCCGGCGCCGACGGAGGCGAACGGCTTCCCGCCGGGCTTCCGCTCGCGGGTCGCGGCGACCGAGCGCTCTGCGGTCCCGGCCTCGTGGTCGAAGATCCAGCACACCCATGCCGTGCTCGCGCGGGTCGAGGGGCGCTGAGGGTTAGCCGACCCGCATCTCCCCGAGCTCGGACCACTCCGTGCCGTCGACCTGGAAGTTCACGATCCTCGGCGTCTCGACCAGGTACGGCCGCAGGTCGGCCTGCGCCTGCTTGAAGTGGTCCGAGCTCACGTGGGCTCCGGCTGCGTCGTCCTGGAACGCCTCGACCAGGACGTACTCGCTCGGGTCGTCGACCGAGCGGGACCAGTCGAACCACAGGTTGCCGGGCTCGGCGCGGGTGGCCTCGGTGAAGGAGCGGGTGATCTCGGGCCAGGCGTCGGCGTGCTCGGGCTTGATGCGGAACTTGGCGGTGATGAAGATCATTTGCCCTTCCTAGCACCGCCGGGCTCAAGGAACGCCCTCCGAGGCGCGGGTGGTGGACGGCGTCGACATCGTCCCGGGCCAGAAGCTCGTGGCCTGGCTCCGGTCGCTCGACGGCGACCAGGTCCCGAAGGACGCTGCGCGCGACGCCCTGCGGAAGCTGCGCGAGTACCGCGCGAAGTCCTGGGAAGCAGCCACTGCTGCGGAACGTCGGCGGGACGCGACGGCCGCCAACTGACACCGAGCCCCAGCGAGTCCGCGCAGTAGCGGATAGGCATTGCATTCGAACACATGTTCGAGTAGACTCGCGCCATGTTCTCCCTCACCGCGATCGCCACGGCCGACGAGGCCGTCGCGCGCTTGAGTGAGATCCGGTGGGACGAGGTGCCGGTCGAGGACCTGCCGGCCGCCGTGGTCGAGCTCGAGCGGGTGCAGGCGCGTCTGGATGCCGCGAAACTGAAGGCCGCGGAGCGGCTGGAGCGCACCGAGGCCGCCGCGACGGTGGGCTGGGCTTCGACGAAGGACTTCCTGACGGCGGTGTCGGGCGGCCGCAAGGGCGCCGGGGGCGGGGTGCTGCGCCTGGTGGCGGCGCTGCGCGAGCTGTCGCGGACCCAGCGGGCTCTCGCGGACGGCTGGCTGTCGGCCGACAAGGCGCGCGTGATCGGACGCCGGGTGGGGCAGCTGCCCGCGGTCGAGGAGCTGCGCGGCGCCGCCGAGGGGCTGCTGCTGGCGCGGGCGCGCGACCTCGACGCCACGGACCTGGACCACGCCTGGCCGGCCGTCGTGGCCGAGCTCGATCCGGACCACCGGTTGCGGGGTGCCGACCTGTCCCTGCCCCGGGCCGAGCGCGCCGCGCACCGCGCGCGCTTCCTCTCGTTCTCCGACGACGAGTTCGGCGGCGTCTGGATCAAGGGGTACGGCAGCGGTGAGGAGGTCGAGCAGCTGAAGTCGGTGCTGATGCCCTTGGCCGCGCCGGTGAGCGGCACGCCCGGCGCCTGCGGCGGCCGACGGCGCGACCTCACGGACCCGGGAGACCGGGGCACTCCGTGTCCCGAGCAGGCCTGCGCACACGACGGCCGTGACCCCCGCGACTTCGGCGTGCGGATGTGGGACGCGCTGGTCGAGGCCTGCCGCCGGCTGCAGACGGCCGACCTGCTGCCCGAGAGCCACGGTGCGACGCCGCGGATGGTCGTGACCATCTCCCTCGACGACCTGCAGCGTGACCTCGAGACCTCCGCCGGGCTCCTGCCCGGCGGCCGGCCGCTGTCGGCCCGGGCTGCCCGGCGGATCGCCTGCGACACCGAGCTGATCCCGATGGTGCTCGGCGCCACGGGCCAGGTGCTCGACGTGGGTCGCACGCAGCGGCTGGTGACGACGGCGATCTGGCACGCGCTGGTCGCTCGCGACGCCCACTGCGTCTTCCCCGCCTGCAGCCGGCTTCCCGAGGCGTGCGACGCCCACCACGTCGTCCACTGGGCCGACGGTGGTCCGACCAGCCTCGACAACCTGGCGCTGCTCTGCCGACGACATCACACCACCGTGCACCAGACAGCCTGGCGGCTCCGGATCGATCCGGTCACCCGAAGACCGGCCTGGTCCCCGCCACCGCGAGCCGACGACAGCGGCCGCTACACCTTCCTGGTCTCGCCACCGTACCGAGCTGCCTGAGCGCGCCCTCGACCGCTGCGATCTGCCCGGCTCACTTCCCCATGGGAGCCCAGGACAGGTCGGACCTGCCGACTCGGTAGAGGACGTGGGAGCCCGGGGAGCTGATGCTGCCCACCTGCCAGACGTAGATGTGGCCGGTGTCGACGACGTAGTTCTCCGCGGCCGAGCGGCACGCGACGGTGACGGTGTACTGGGTGAGCCCGTTCGTCCGCGGATAGGCGTGCTCGAGCGGGACGGTGGCCCTGCCGGTGACGTCGGTCTCGCCCATGTCGTCCCAGCTCGGGCTCGTGGAGGCGCCCAGCTGGCACTGCATCGAGTCGGTCACGCTCGACAGTGCGGTGACCCCCGCCGTGACGACGTAGTTGACGGACGGCGAGAGGGAGACCTGGCCGAGCACCGTGCCGCCCGGCGTCACCGTGGCGCCGGCCGGGATGACCACCGTCTGGACCGACGAGACCCCGGCAGGTCCCTGCGGACCCGCCGGCCCCTGGGGGCCAGCCGGTCCCTGAGGCCCGGCCGGGCCACCAGGCCCGGTCGCTCCCGGGAGACCGTCGGCGCCGGCGCTGCCCGGGTCGCCCTGCGGCCCCGACGGACCGGCCGGACCGGCCGGACCGGCCGGGCCGACCTCTCCCTGCGGGCCCCGCGGACCTTCCCCACCCTCCGGACCCTGCGGGCCCGGCAAGCCGAAGACGCGGCGGGCCGCGGTGCTGAGGTCCGCCTCCTGGAGCGTCCCGTCCTTGACGTCGACCGAGGCGACGGTGCCGTCCTTGATCTGCTTCGAGGTGATCAGGCTGCCTGCCGCCGCTCCGCCCACGCCACTCGCCGCGATCATCGCGGCGGCGGTGAGCACCACCGCTCCGGTCCGTGACCGCATCACCTTCACCGCTGTGTCGTCCCTTCGTCGTGGGTCGTGCCCTGTCGTCACGTCCCCGGACAGGGACGGCGACCGTCGGCCGTCATGACGCACTTCAGAGGTCGTGCCTGGAGCGGGTGTCACGGACCTCTCGCAACTGGGTACCAGAGGCCCATGACCGAGCAGCGGGTGGAACCGAGGACGGGCATCTTCCGGCGGAAGCCGGTGCAGACCGAGGAGAGCGACGGGGGGCTCGAGCGCTCCATCGGGCTGTGGCAGCTGACCGCGATCGGCCTCGGCGCGATCATCGGGGCCGGCATCTTCGCGCTGGCCGGGGCCGGTCGCGAAGGACACGGCGGGCCCGGCGGTGACGGTGTCGTTCCTGATCGCGGGCGTCGCGAGCGCGTGCGCGGCGCTGTCGTACGCCGAGTTCGGCGGGCTGATCCCGGTCGCCGGGTCGGCGTACACCTACGGCTACGCCGTCCTCGGCGAGGCGGTCGGGTGGTTCATCGGATGGGACCTGCTGCTGGAGTACACCGCGATCGTCGCGGTCGTCGCGATCGGGGTCTCGCAGTACATCACCTTCCTCGCCGACGCGATCGGGCTCGACCTGCCCGCGTGGATGCTCGGTGCGCCCGGGACCGGTGACGGGCACCGGATCGACCTGTTCGCGGTGCTGCTCTGCCTGGGCGTCGCGTGGCTGCTGAACCGCGGCATCAAGACCAGCGCCAAGGTCGAGACCTGGCTGGTCGGCGTGAAGCTCCTGATCGTGCTCGCCGTGATCGTGGTCGGCGTCTTCTACATCGACACCGACAACCTGACGCCGTACTTCCCGCACGGGCTGAGCGGCGCGGCGACGGGTGCGGCGACGGTCTTCTTCGCGGTCTTCGGGTACGACGCGATGAGCACGGCGGCCGAGGAGTCGAAGGAGGCCGAGCGGAACCTGCCCAAGGCGATCATCTACTCGCTCGCGATCGCGATGGTGCTCTACCTGCTGGCGGCGACCGTGCTGACCGGGATGGTCGACTACCAGGACCTGAGCAGCACCGCGGCGTTCAGCGAGGCGTTCCAGTCCGTCGGGCTGGGCGGGTTCTCCAAGGTCGTCGCCGTCGGCGCGATCGTCGGCATCGTCACCGTGCTCTTCTCCTTCACCCTGGGTGCGAGCCGGGTCTGGTACGCGATCAGCCGCGACGGTCTGCTGCCGGCCTGGTTCGCGAAGACCAACGAGCACCACTCGCCGAGTCGGCCGGTGTGGATCGTCGGGATCGTGTCGGCCGGCATCGCCGGCTTCGTGTCGATCGGGGATGCCGCCGAGCTCACCAACATCGGCATCCTGCTCGCCTTCGTGGTCGTGTCGGCCTCGGTGATCGTGCTCCGCTACCGCTCGCCGGAGCTGCCGCGCACGTTCCGGACGCCGCTGATGCCGTTCACGCCGCTGCTCGGCATCGCGTTCTCCCTGTGGTTGGTCACCAAGCTCCAGCCCGAGACGTGGGTGCGGTTCGCGGTGTGGTTCCTGATCGGCGTGGTGGTCTATGCGGTCTACGGCTACCGGCACAGCAAGCTCGGGCACGGGACGGTCGTGCAGACGAAGGACACCTGAGCCGGGGCCTGTGGAGAGCGCGCACGGCGCTCCGCGATCTGTGGTTGCGTTCCCGGCGGACCACACCGGGTGGTCCCTTCTCGGGAGGAAGCCACATGTCTTCACACGCACGCGTACGCCGCCTCGCCGTCGCTCTGGTGACCGTCGTGCTGCTGCCCGCGGGTGCCGCCCAGGCCGCGCCGGCGGACGCGCCCGACGCCGGCCGGGGCTACGACGTCGACCACTACAACATCCGGGTCGCCTACACACCCAGCACCGACCGGCTCACGGGGAACACCTGGATCCGCGCCCACGCCACGCAGGCGCTGTCCCGCTTCGGCCTCGACTTCGCGCTGCCGGTGTCCCGGGTCTGGGTCAACGACCGGCCGGCATCCTTCACGAGTGCTGGGCACGAGCTGGTCGTGACACCGTCGACGGCGCTGCGCGAGGGCCAGGCGATGATGGTCCGGGTCAAGTATGCCGGGGCGCCGTCGCGGATCCGGACCAGCAGCGGGGCGGTGGCGGCCGGGAGGTCCGGGACCTCGGCGTGGTGGTACCCGTCGAACGACCGGCCGACCGACAAGGCGACCTACGACGTGCGCGTCACCGTGGCCAAGGGCCTCGAGGCGATCGGCAACGGCAACCTGGTCTCGAAGCACGTCCGGCACGGCCTGCGCACCTGGCACTGGGGCGGGCCGGACCCCATGGCGCCGTACCTCGCGTTCTTCGTCGTCGGTCAGTACGACATCGCGCGCACCCGGATCGACGGGCACCCGGTGGTCACGGCGGTCGCCACCCACGGCCGCCGGGAGGGTCGCCGGGCCACGGCCGCGCTCGCCCGGACGCCGGAGGTGGTGGAGTTCGGCTCGCGCGAGTTCGGCGCCTACCCGTTCGACGCCATGGGTGGCGTCGCGACCGACGGGAGCACGGGGTTCACGATGGAGAACCAGACCCGGCCCGTCTACGCCCGGTCGTTCTGGCACGACGGGCCGAACATCTACGTCGTCGTCCACCAGGTCGCGCACCAGTGGTTCGGCGACTCGGTGTCGGTGGAGGACTGGCGCGACATCTGGCTGAACGAGGGCTTCGCGTCGTACGCCGAGTGGCGCTGGTCGGAGCTGCACTCCGGCGGGAACGGGCGCCAGCTGTTCCGCGCCGCCTGGGACGACCATGCCGGCGACAGCGCGTTCTGGAGCGTCCCCATCGGCGCCCCGACTGCTCGCCAGGAGTCCGGCCTCGCCGTCCTCGACCGTGGCGCCATGGCCCTGCAGGCGTTGCGCACCCGCATCGGCGGCCCGGCGTTCTTCTCGGTCCTGCGTGCGTGGGTGGCCCAGCACCGCCACGCGAACGCCTCGACCGACGACTTCGTCGCGCTCGCCGAGCAGGAGTCCGGGGAGGATCTCGGCTCGTTCTTCGACGCTTGGCTCTACACGGGCGAGCGGCCCGCGCCGACCCGGGCGAACGGGTTCCCCCGGGACTTCGACACGAGCTCGACGGGGCGGTCCTCGGCACCGCCGTCGTGGGCCGAGATCAGCCGCACCCACGCGCTGCTGACGTCGAGCCCCCGCTGATCCTCACACCGGGACGCCCGCGCGACGGCCAGCCGGGCCTCGTCGCCATCGAGGACGGCGCGACGATCGCGGTGTACGCGTTCGGGATCACCGACGCCCGGGTGCGGGTCCGGGTGATGCGCAACCCGGAGAAGCTCCGCGTCCGGCGGGACGACGCCTGAGCCCGCCTCAGCGGCGGCGCAGCCGGGCCACCTCGTCCTCCAGCGCCCGGACCCGGCCCTCGAGCCGGAGGACCTCGGCGATGCCGGCGAGGTTGAGGCCGTCGGCGAGCAGCTCGCGGATCCGGTGGAGCCGCTCGATGTCGTCGGCGCTGTAGAGCCGGGTGCCGCCTGACGTACGGTCCGGCTCGAGCAGGCCGCGGCGCTCGTAGACGCGCAGGTTCTGTATCTCCATGGACACCATCTCGGCGGCGACGGAGATCGCGAAGACGCCTTGGCTGCTGTGCGGCACGCTCTTGATCATGCCTGATGAATCGGGTATAAGAAACCTGTAACCATCGTTACAGATACGGACCCGGTCCCCGGGCCCCGGCAGAGAACCAGGAGGACAGTGATGTTGCTGCGCACCACCGACCCGTTCCGCGACTTCGACCGCCTGACCCAGCAGCTCCTCGGCACCACCAACCGTCCCGCGGTGATGCCGATGGACGCCTGGCGCGAGGGCGAGCGCTTCGTGATCGAGTTCGACCTGCCCGGCGTCGCGAAGGACAGCATCGACCTCGACGTCGAGCGCAACGTGCTGACCGTCCGCGCCGAGCGGGTGGCCCGCAACGGCGACTGGGAGGCCCTGGCCTCCGAGCGGCCGAAGGGCGTGTTCAGCCGGCAGCTCGTGCTCGGCGACAACCTCGACCTCGACCGGATCGAGGCGGAGTACGCCGACGGCGTGCTGCGCCTGGTCGTCCCGGTCGCTGAGAGGGCGAAGCCGCGCAAGATCGAGATCGGCGGGCTGAGCGAGCCCGATCGCGCCGCGATCGAGGCCTGACCCGCTCCCGGCCCCACATCCCCGGCACACAGCGGGGCCGCCCGTGCAGGGCGGCCTCGCTGCGCTGCGAACCCGGGGGGAACGTGCCTGGTGGGGCCCCTGCGGGATGTGGGGCCTGAGGGTCGCCTGAGGCTGTACTCGGAGAACCCGTGGCGCGGGGAAGGGGTGATCCGTGGCCCGGCCGGGCACACTGGCGACATGACCGTCACGATCGAGCCCACGCGTACGACGCCCGGTGGCCTGAGCGAGGCCGAGGTCGAGGTCCTGGGCAAGGAACTGGACGCGATCCGCCAGCAGGTGCTCGACAGCCGCGGCGAACGGGACGCGGCGTACATCCGCCGCCTCGTGAAGGTCCAGCGGCTGGTCGAGCTCGCGAGCCGGGCGACGCTGCTCCGCAGCCGCAACCGGACGGCGTGGGTGGCCGGGACGGCCGGTCTGGCGCTGGCCAAGATCCTGGACAACATGGAGATCGGGCACAACGTCCTGCACGGCCAGTGGGACTGGATGCGCGACCCCAAGATCCACTCCACGACGTGGGAGTGGGACCACGTCACGCCGGCGGCCCAGTGGCAGCGGGCCCACAACGACACCCACCACCGGTTCACCAACATCGTCGGCATGGACAACGACCTCGGCTACGGCATCATGCGCGTCGACGAGGCGCAGGAGTGGCAGCCGCGCCACCTCGTGCAGCCGGTCTGGAACTTCGTGACCGCCTGCATCTTCGAGTACGGCATCGCGATGTTCGACCTCGACCTCGGCGACCACATCCGGGACAAGCGCAACATGTCGCCGGAGAAGATGGCCGAGGTGCGGATCGCGCTGAAGAAGGCCGGCCGCCAGCTCGGCAAGGACTTCGTCGTCTACCCGGCGCTGTCCGGACGCGGCTGGAAGTCGACGCTCGCGGCGAACGCGACCGCGAACCTGGTCCGCAACCTGTGGAGCCACTCGGTGATCATGTGCGGCCACTTCCCCGAGGGCGTGTCCACCTTCGAGCAGGCGCAGCTCGACGAGAACGAGAGCCGCGGGCACTGGTACCTGCGGCAGATGCTCGGCTCGGCGAACATCTCCGGCTCCAGGGCGCTGCACCTGATGACCGGCAACCTGTCCCACCAGATCGAGCACCACATCTTCCCGGACCTGCCGAGCAACCGGTACTACGAGATCGCGCCGCGGGTGCGCGAGGTGTTCGCGAGGTTCGAGCTCCCCTACAACGCCCGGCCGATGGTCAAGCAGGTCGCGAGCGCGTGGCACAAGGTGCTCCGGCTGTCGCTGCCGAACGGCTGGCTGGCCGAGACCAACCGGCGCAACCTGCGCCCGCAGCTGCGCAAGCTGCTCAGCCCCGCTCCCGCCTGACGCCGCCGTAGATGCCGCGGCGCACGATCCAGGGCTGGAGGATCGTGTCGATCGACCACCCCGGGATGCGGAAGCCGCGCCCGGACGGCGTGAAGACGAGCAGGCCCTCGGGCTGGAAGCCCAGCACCGACCCCCAGCGGCGGCGGGCCGGGGTGTAGTCCCGCAGCGGGCGACCGTCGAGGTGGGCGCGGATGTTGCGCGCCAGGAGGCGGTCAGCGCGGTTGCGCGCGGTCGAGCGCAGCGGGTCCGTGGCGGCGACGTCGCCGATCGCGAAGACCCCGGGTGCGCCGACCACGCCCAGGTCGGGAGCGACCCGGACGAACCCGTCCTCGTCGAGCACCTCGGCCGGCAGCCACCCGGTGTTGGGGCGGACCCGGCCCACGGCCCACACGGTCGCGTCCGCGACGGCCGCCGGCTGCCCGGTCGTCCACTCGACCGGGTCGGCCGTGATCTCGTCACAGCCGGAGCCGGGAGGTACGACGGCGCGGTGACCCGCGTGGATCCGCACGCCGGCGTCGCGCAGGCGGCTCTCGACCTGGTGCCAGACCCGCCGGTGGTGCTGGGGGAGCGCGTGCTCGCCCGGGAACCAGAGGTCGATCTCCGTCGCGGGCCACGTGGTCGCGAGGTTGAAGGCGGTGTTCACGGCCGCCGCGCCGCCGCCGACGACGTTGATCGAGCGGGCCGCGGCGAGCCGGGCGTGCGCCGCGCCGACCGCCGCCCGGACCTCCGCGAGTGACTGGAGCTCGGGCCGCCGCCAGAAGCCGTTGGTGACCCCCGTCGAGATGACGAGCGCGTCGTACCGCTCCTGCTCGGTCGTGCCGCTGGCCGACCGGACCTCGACGGTGCGAGCGACCGGGTCGAGCCCGGTCAGCGTCCCGTGGACGACGCGCGCGCGGTCGAGCCGGCGGTACCGGTCGAAGCCGACGAAGTAGTCGCGCGCCCACGCGTCGGGGCGGGCGAGGCGGGTGCCGAGCTCCTGGCCGCTCACCAGTGCGGGCTTGGAGCTGATCCCGACGACGTCGGCGTGCCGCGACAGGTGGATCGCGGTGAGGAGGCCGGTGTCGCCCAGCCCGGCGATCACCACGCGTGGCCGCACGCCCACGTCAGCGGGCACGCCGCGGCGGGCGCGGGAGCAGCATCGGCACCCGGTCGATCACGTCCTGGTAGCTCGGCCGCCGCTCGAGGCTGCGGTTCTCCATCATCGGGATGCTCGCGAGCAGGAAGAGCAGGACCATGGCGAGGGCCCCGAGGAACACCAGCCACCAGTGCGACGGGGACGCCGCGAGGCCGAAGATCCCGAGCGAGACCCAGAAGAGGATCTCGCCGAGGTAGTTCGGGTGCCGCGACCAGGCCCACAGGCCGCGGTCCATCACCTCGCCCGGCTGCTTGATCCGGGCGAACCGGTACATCTGCGCGTCGGCGACGAGCTCCAGTGCGACCGCGCCGAGCCCGACCACGACCGCCATGGCGTCCAGCCAGCCGACGTCCCGGCCGGTCCGGGTGACCGCCACGTAGGCCGGCACCAGGCCGAGGAAGACCTGGAGCGTCGGGACCAGGTGGATGCCGAACAGGTCGACGACGAAGGCCGCGGCCGGGCTCTTCCCCTCCCGCAGCATCGGGTAGCGCCAGTCCTCGTGCGGGAAGCCCGGGAACGCGTAGACCCAGTTGCCGGTCAGCCGGACCGCCCACACCACGATGACGCCGATCACCAGCCACGCACGGACGTCGTTGGTGTCCGGGGTGCTCTCGGACCACCAGTAGACCGCCAGCAGCGGAGGCAGCGCGCTCCACCAGGCGTCGTAACAGCTCGAGTTGCGGTACGCGCGGCTGAACCCGAAGACCACCAGGGTGCCCAGCAGGTCCGCGATCAGCCCGTCGAGCCACAACCGGCCAGAGTCAGGGCCGAGGTACAGCCAGGCGGCGCCGACCCCGATCGCCAGGACGTAGCAGCAGCCGACGCGCGCCAGGGACGCCGCTTTGGTCATGCCCGAACCGTACTAGAACACGTTCCAGTTCGTGGCGGACGTGGTCAGCCGGACCGCGGCGCCGGTACGACGGCCAGCGGGCGCGCCTCGTCGGTGAAGTACGACGGGTCCTGCACGTACGTGCCGCGCACGGCCGGGTGCCGCAGGTAGGAGAGCCGGCTGACCTCGTGGCGGGACTTGCGGGTGCCGTCGATGACGACCCCCGCCAGCAGCAGCAGGGAGGCCATCATCACCAGGAACGACGCGACGATCAGCGAGGGGATGCGCGGCACCAGCCCGGTCTGGACGTACTCGACCAGCACCGGCGTCGCGAGCGCGATCGAGACCAGCGTGAGGAGCGAGGAGACCAGGCCGAAGAAGTAGATCGGGCGCTCGTGGCGGGTGAGCATCAAGATCACGTTCAGGATCTTCCAGCCGTCGCGGTAGGTGCGCAGCTTGGACTCCGAGCCCTCGGCCCGGTCGGTGAAGCCGACATCCACGGTGGCCGACGGGATGCGCAGCGCGAGCGAGTGCACGGTGAGCTCGGTCTCGATCTCGAACTCCCGCGACACCGCCGGGAAGCTCTTCACGAAGCGGCGTGAGAACACCCGGTAGCCGCTGAGCATGTCGCCCATCGTGTCGCCGAAGATCGCGCAGACGATCCGGTTCAGCAGCCGGTTGCCGAACTCGTGGCCGGAGCGGTACGCCGAGCCGCGGCGTACGCCGACGACCTGGTCGAGGTTCTCGGTCACCAGCCGCTCGATCATGGCCGGGGCCGCGGCGGCGTCGTAGGTGTCGTCACCGTCGATGATCAGGTAGATGTCGGCGTCGATGTCGGCGAACGCCCGGCGCACGACGTTGCCCTTGCCCTTGTGCGGCTCGGAGCAGACGATCGCACCGGCCTCGAGCGCGCGCTCGACGGTGCGGTCGGTGCTGCGGTTGTCGTAGACGTAGACGTCCATCCCGGGTACCGCGGCCCGCAGGTCTGCGACGACGGTGGCGACCGCCGCCTCCTCGTTGTGGCACGGCACGACCGCCGCGATGCGGTAACGCTCTGCCCATGACATAGGAGACCCCCGGTCGGTCGATGGTCCCGAGATCGCCAACGCCCTCCCAACGGGGCAGTCAACAGGGGGTTACGCCCCGGTAGCTCTGATCCAGATGCTGGACGTGGACGTCCCAGGAGTAGGACGCCGCGACGTGCGCGCGTCCCTCGGCCCCCATCCGCCGCATCTTCTCGGGATCCGCGACCAGCTCGCGCAGCGCGCCGGCCAGCTCGCCGGCGGCCATGTCCACGAACCACACCCCAGGACCGACGGTCCACGGCGAGTGCAGGGCCGGGTCCTCGCGGAGCAGCACGGGCAGCCCGGACGCCATCGCCTCGATCACGGTCAGCGGGCACTCGCCCACCGACGCGACGACCATCACGTCCGCGTCGCGGTAGACCTCGGGCATCGCGGCCGCGGGGACCGAGCCGAGGAAGGACAGCCGCGGGTCGTCGTACCCCGGGGGTCGCTGGCCGCCGGCGAACACCAGCTCGTACTCGTCGCCCGCGGCGGCTGCGACCACGTCGAAGCCCTTCTTCGGCACGAACCGGCCGGCGAACAGCACCCGGGGCCGGTCCCGCCCGACCGGGGGACCCGGGTGGAAGCGGTCGACGTCGACGCCGTTGCCGAGCACCTGCGCGCCCGCGAGGCCGCTCGCGACGTGCTCGTCGATAGCGAGCACGGCGCCCGCCCGCGACAGCACCAGGCGACCCATGGTGCCGAGCACGACCCGCTGCACCAGCCGCACCAGCGCGGAGGAGTGGTGCACGAAGCCGACGTGCCGGTGCACGACGTACGGCGTGCGCAGTGCGATGCACCACATCGCGGCGACCCAGCTGGAGAGGTAGAGGACGTCGTGGACGTGCACGACGTCGGCGCGGCGCACCTCGCCGTACAGCCGGGAGAGCAGTCGCGGCGAGAAGAGCGGGAACGGCACGCCGAACCGCTCCTCGAGGCCGTTCCACGCCCGCACCCGCACGGTGCGCACGCCGTCCTCGTCGCGGACGCCGGGGCCGACCTCGCCGGCGCTGCTGACCACCGCGACCCGCCAGCCGCGAGCGAGCAGCCCCTGGGTCTCCGCCGCGACCACCGTCTCCAGGCCGCCGACGTGCGGCAGCATCTGGTGCGCCACGTGCAGGACGCGAAGTGGTTCAGACCGGCTCACCCGCGCAGTATGCCGCGCGTAACCGGCCCGAGGGCCCTGCGTTGACCCGACGTGCTGAGGGAGCGCTGGTGGAGTCGCGTCGTCCCGGTCACCGCGCTGGCGGTCGGACTGGTGGCGCTGCTCGCCGTCCTCCTGCCCGGCGTCCGCCACCAGGTCGCGCTCTCGGCGTCCCACCAGCCGCAGCAGTACGTCGGCCTGGCGTTCGGCCACGCCGCCGACGGCACCGTCGTCACCTGTGCCGGCGCCGGTGACCGCTTGCGCGTCGCGTTCGACGTCAGCAGCCACCTCGACGAGGTCCGCGACCTGCGGTACGTCGTGTCGGTCGCCGGCCACGACACCCCCGGATCGGTCACCGTCGACCCGGGCGAGACGGCCAGCGTCGTCCGCGACCTCGACCGCCCCTCCCGGGACAGCTACGAGGTGCGCGTCGAGCTTCCGGGCGAGGACCGCCAGGTCTTCGCCCACTGCCCCGGGACCGCGACATGAGGCGGGCGACATGAGGCGGGCGACATGAGGGTGGCGATCGTGACGCCGCGGTTCCCACCGGACCCCGGCGGCGTCGAGCAGTACGCGGCCTGGGTGGCCCGCACCGTCCGTGACGCCGGCCACGACGTCCTCGTGGTCACCACCGGCCGCGGCCGGCGGCTGGTGCGCACGTCGTACGAGGGCATCCCGGTCGTCCGCCTGGGCACCTGGCTCACGCTGTCCAACACCCCGGTCAACCCGCTGTGGGCCTGGCAGCTGCGCCGGCTGCTGCGCGGCGCGGACGTCGTGAACGCGCACGCCCCGGTGCCCGGCCTGGCCGACCTGACGGCGCTCGTCGCCACGCAGCCGGTCGTGCTCACCTACCACTCCGGATCGCTGGCCAAGGGCGGCGTGGTCGACCCGCTGCTGCGCGCCTACGAGCGGCACGTGCTCCCGCGCGTCTTCCGCCGCTGCGCCGCGCTGGTCGCCGTCTCCCCGGTCTCGCTCGCGCACGCCACCGGCCGCGCGACGTTGATCCCACCCGGCGTCGACGGCGCGCTCTTCGCGCCGACCGGCGAGCCCCGCGGGCGGACCGTCCTGTACGCCGGCCGGGTCGAGCGCACCTCGCGCTGGAAGGGCCTGCAGGTGCTGGTCGACGCGCTGCCGCGGCTCCGCGCGCTGGTCCCGGACGTGCGCCTCGAGGTGGTCGGCGACGGCGACGACGTCGAGACGCTGCAGAAGCGGGCCGCCGAGCTCGGGGTCGCGGACCTGGTCGCGTGGCACGGACGGATCGCGCACGGCGAGCTCCCGGCGTACTACCGGCGCGCGGGCGTGACGGTGCTGCCGTCGCTGACCGAGTCGGAGTCGTTCGGGATGACGCTCGCTGAGGCGCTGGCCTGTGGGTGCCCGGTCGTCGGCTCGGACGTCGGCGGCATCCCGTTCGTGGTGCGCGACGGCGTCGACGGCCGGCTGGTGCCGCCGGGCGACCCGGCCGCGCTGGCCGATGCCCTGGCCGGCGTGCTGGCGAGCCCGATGGCCGTCGAGCCGTCGCGCTGGGACTGGGAGCAGCGGGTGGGACCGACGCTCTCCGTGCTGGAAGCAGTGAGGGAGGACGTGGCATGACCGCAGAGCAGATCGCCGCCCGGATCCGGGCCCGGGTGCCGACAGCGATGCTGCCGGCGGTGGTGGCCGCGCGCTCCCGCGCCGCCTGGCTGCGACCGGCCGCCCGCGAGGACGCCCTCGCCCAGATGCGCTTCCTGCTCGAGCACACCCGCCCCGGCGCCGACCTCGACGCGATCGCCCGCGACTACGTCCGCTACCAGGCCCGCCGCGGCGAGCTGCGGTGGCACCCCGAGCTGCTCACCAGCCTGCGCGTCGACGGCATCGGCTTCCTGCTCGGGGCCCGGTCGGCGGGCCGCGGCGTGCTGCTGAACTTCGTCCACCACGGCTACTACGACGGCGGCTTCCCGTCGATCGCACGGCGCGGCGCGCCGGCCCACATGGTCGTCTACCCGTACATGCTCGAGCCCGACGCCCCGCTCTGGCTGCAGCAGCACATCCGGATCGGCACGGCGAACGGCGGCACCGCCGTCAGCGCCGCCGTCGGGACCGCCGGGCTGCTCGACCTGCTGCGCGAGGGCCAGGTGCTCGCCATCGCCTCCGACGTCCCCGGCCGGACGCCGATGAAGTTCGTCGGCCGGGAGGTCCTCGGCTCGTTCGGTGCCGCCCGGCTCGCCGCCGAGGCCGGCGCGCCGGTCGTGGTGATGACCTCCGAGGAGGACGAGCGGGGGCCGGTCATCCGCCTGCACGAGCCCCTCGACCCCGCCGACTTCGACACCCCCCAGGCCCTGCTCGAGCAGATGCTGGCGATCCACGAGGACGTCATCCTGCGCTGGCCCGAGGCGACCGACCTGCCGCTGTCGCGGTGGGGCAGCCTGGAGGCCGGCCATGCGTGACGCCGGGGACACCGTGCTCCTCGACGGCCCGGTCCCGTCGTACGTCGAGCTCACGCCGGCGCCCCGGCGCACCGGGCTGCGCTGGCCGCTGCTCGCCCTGGTCCTCGCGCAGGCCGTCGTCGCCCTCGACCTGGACATCCCCGTGCTGCGCGCGGCGATCGCCCTGGTCACGTTCGTCGCGCTGCCCACGCTCGTGCTCCGGCGCCGGGCGACGACGCTGCCGTACGCGTTCGGGGTCACCCTGCTCGGCCTGGTCGTGGGCGGACTCGCCCTCGACACCGTGCTCGGGTGGGTCGGCGTCGACCACCCGCTGGCGCCGCTGCCGCTGGCGGTCACCTGGCTGGTGGTCGACGCCGCGCTGCTGGCCTGGCGGCGACAGGTCCCGGTCCTCACCCGGCGCGAGGTGCGCCGGGCGGCCCGGGCGGTCCTCGACGCCCGGTTCGAGCTCGCCCCGACCCTCGCCGCGGCCGCGCTGCTGCTCTCCGTTATCGGCGCGATCCGGCTCAACAACGGGGCTTCGGGCTTCGTGTCCGTGACCGCCGTCGTCGTCTCCGGCGGCGCGCTGCTGGCGCTGATGCTCGGGCGCGAGCGCTCCACGGCGTACGACGCCTGGATCGTCGGACTGGTCTCCGCGGGCCTGCTGCTCGCCACCTCGCTGCGCGGCTGGAACATCACCGGCCACGACGTCCAGGCGGAGTACCTCGCGTTCACGCTCACCAACACCGCCCAGAACTGGGAGATGTCGGCGCTCCCGAGCGCCTACAACGCCTGCCTGTCGGTCACCATCCTGCCGACGGTGCTGGCGCAGACGACCGGCCTCTCGGGGCTGGTCGTCTTCAAGCTCCTGCTGCAGCTGGCGTTCGCGCTCGTGCCGGTGCTGACGTACCTCTTCGCGCGGCGGCTCGTCGACCGCCGGACGGCGATCGCTGCGGCGGTGCTCACGGTCGCGTTCCCGACGTTCTTCACCGACATGCCGTACCTGGTCCGCCAGGAGGTCGCGTTCTTCTTCCTCGCGCTCGCGCTGCTCGCCGCGACCGAGCCGCGCAGCCGCACCACCCGGGCCCTGGTGCTCGCCTTCGGCGTCGGCGTGATCCTGTCGCACTACTCGACGACATACGTGCTGCTGATGGCGATGGTCGCCGCGCTCGCCGGTCTCGGCGTGATCGCGCTGGTACGCCGCCGGCGCGGCCAGGAGCGCCCCGACACCCACACGCTCGTGCTGCTGCACCCGGCGATGGTCGCCGCGCTGGTCGCGATCACCCTCGCCTGGGCCGGTCCGGTCACCCACACGGGCGGGCACGCGAGCGAGGTCCTGCACGACACGGTCCGGTCGCTCACCGGCCACGGCGCCGACGGGCCCGGCTCGTCGGACACGTCGTACGCCAAGCCGTTCGGAGACCGCACCTCGCCCGAGCAGCGGATGCACCTGTTCGTGCAGGCGACCCTGGACTACCGCGACCAGGAGATCCCGCCCGACCTGCGCGCCATCCCCGACCCCGGCCCGGCGGACCTCGCGCCCGCGGTGCAGACGCAGCCCGCGACCCCCGTGAAGATGGTCTGCGCGCTGCTGATGGAGGGCTTCCTGTTCCTCGGCCTGATCTGGCTCTTCCGGCGCCGCACTACCAGGTCCGGCGGAGACCAGGCCCTCCCGCGCGAGGTGACCTTCCTGACCTGGGGCTCGATGGCCGCGCTCGGCCTGATCGTCGTGGTGCCCAATCTCTCCGTCGACTACGGCGTGCTGCGCGCGTTCCAGCAGACCCTGCTCGTCGTGGCCCCGGTGATGGCCATGGGCATCTGCTGGGTCCTGCGCAAGCGGGTCCTGACCGCGGTCGTCCCGGTCGCGCTGCTCGTCGTGCTCGCCGGCACCCAGCAGCGGATCGGCCTCGAGAACGCCGGCACCTACTACGACCGGTTCTTCGCCAGCGACTCCGAGATGCAGGGCCTCACCTGGCTCGGCCGGGTCGACCACGCGGACCGCACCAACGAGCGGATCATCGCCAGCCGGAACCTCAACGTCCGGTTGCTCGCGCTCAGCGAGAACCGCGCCCCGGTCTCCGACCGGCTCTACCCGACCCTGCTGTCCCGCGACGCCTACGTGTTCGTGGACGGGCAGATCCTCGACCAGGGCGAGTCGACGGTCTTCTACACCGGTGACCTGCTCACCTACGCCTACCCGCTGCACGAGCTGGACCGGCACCTCGACCTGCTCTACGACGCACCGCAGGCACGGGTGTACCGATGAGGCTTCCCTCGTGAGCAGGCTGATGAGCAACTCGCTGCTCGTCTTCGTCACCACGATCCTGATGGCGGGGGCGGGCGCCGCCTTCTGGGTGATCGCGGCCCGCCTGGCGTCCCCGCAGGACGTCGGCCTGGCCGGGTCGCTGGTGGCGGCCGGCGACTCACTGGCGCTGTTCGCCCAGCTGGGCCTGAACATCGCGATCGTGCGCACCCTCCCCGCCAGCTCGCGCAAGGCGGCCGACGTCGTCACGGCCGCGCTGGTGGTGCTGACCGCCGGTGCGGCGTTCGCGCTGGTCTACGCCCTGCTGCTCCCGATGACCTCGCCCCGGCTCGCGGACGTGCTCTCCTCGCCGCTGACCATCGCGCTGTACGCCGTCCTCGTGGCGGTCACCGCGCTCAACGTGCTCACCGACAGCGTGTTCCTCGCCATCGACCGGGTCTGGTCGTTCCTGCGCCTCAACGGCGTGCTGATGGGCGTGCTCAAGTGCGGCCTGCCGTTCCTGCTCGCCGGTGCCGGCGCGTTCGGCCTCTACGGCTCGGTGGGCCTCGCCGTCGGCGCCTGCGGCGTGGCGAGCCTGCTCGTGATCCTGCGTCACGTCCCCGGCTCGCGGACCCCGCGCCCGTCCCCGCAGCTGCTCGCCAACCGCGGCTTCGCGGCCGCCGGCTACGTGACCTACGTGCTCACCGTGCTCCCGCTGCTGGTGTTCCCGCTGATCGTGGTCAACGCGCTGGGCTCGGCCCAGGCGGGCGCCTACTTCATCAGCTTCCAGGTCGCCGCGCTCCTCAATGCGGTCGTCCTGTCGG
This sequence comes from Nocardioides sp. HB32, assembly GCF_054058995.1. Classification (NCBI taxonomy): domain Bacteria; kingdom Bacillati; phylum Actinomycetota; class Actinomycetes; order Propionibacteriales; family Nocardioidaceae; genus Nocardioides; species Nocardioides sp. HB32. Next base: position 4,320,742 of record NZ_JBSSBS010000001.1, on the reverse strand, counting down.
TGGCGAACCTCTCCTACGCCGAGGTCGAGCGCGCGCAGGACGGCCGGCACGCCGTCGTCCGACGCAGCGGGCTGCTCCTGCTCGGGGGAGCGGTGCTCGGCTGCGCGGCGATGGTCGTGCTGGCGCCGTACTTCCTCGCGATCTTCGGCAGCCACTACGTCGACGAGGGCACCACCACCCTGCGCGTCCTGGCGCTGGCGTGCGTCGGGGCGGCGTTCAACTACTGGGGCATGCTGCGGCTCCGGCTGGCCGCCCACCTGACCGCGATGATCGGCGTGCAGGTGATCAGCACCGTGGTGATGCTGGTGCTGGCGATCCTGCTCGCGCCGCACGGCACCGTCTGGGTCGGCGCGGCGTGGGGGATCGGCCACGCCGTCGGCGGCCTGCTCGGCTACCTCGCCACCGCGACCTTCGCCCGCTTCCCCGACCGGGCGCCGGACCTGGAGCTCGAGCCCGCATGAGGAACCTCGCCCTCACCGCCGTGCTCGGGACGCTGCGGCTGGTCCTCCACGCGCTCTCGCACGTGGTGCCGCAGAGCCGCTCGGTCGTCGTCTCCGCCTACCCGGAGACCGAGGGCAACGGCGTCGAGACCGCCCGCGCGCTGGTGCGGCGGTACGCCGGCCGGGTGGTCTGGCTCCGGGACCGGGGGCCGGTGCCCGCGGCGGTGAGCGAGCTCGAGGCGCAGGGGCTGGTGCTGGTCCCGAAGGCGAGCCTGCGCGGGCTCTGGGCCTACCTGCGCGCCGAGGCGGTGCTTTTCACGCACGGCCTGTACGGCAGCCCGCGGCCGGTGCCGCGGAAGCCGGTCGTCAACATCTGGCACGGTGACGGCCCCAAGGACATCACGCCCGGGAAGGGCGTCGGGGCGCACATCGCCAGCACGTACTTCGTCGGCAGCACCTCCCTGTTCTCGCCCTGGCAGGCCGCGGCCTTCGACGTACCAGCGGGGTTCGTGCTGGCGACCGGCAACCCGCGCACCGACCAGCTCTGGCAGGCCGTCCCGCGGGAGCGGCTGGCCGCGCTCGGCATCACCGGTCCGTTCGTGGTCTGGATGCCGACGTTCCGCACCCCACGCGCGGTCGGTGCGGTCCGCGTCCACGACACGCTCGCGACCGAGGACCGGGCGGGCCTGGACGTGCTCCTGGCCGGCCTGCAGGAGCGCGGGGTCCAGCTGGTCGTGAAGCCGCACCCGATGGACGCCGACCGCCGGCAGTGGCCGGGTGCGGTCACGGTCGACGAGGACGACCTGGCTGCCGCCGGTGTGTCGCTCTACGCGCTGCTGGGCGCCTCGGTCGGGCTGGTGACCGACTACTCCAGCGTGTGGGTCGACTACCTGCTGGTGGACCGGCCGATCGCGTTCCTGGTGACCGACCGGGCCCGCTACGACCGGCCGCTGTACCCCGCCGACATCCTGGAGTGGGTGCCCGGTGAGGTCGTCGACCTCGGCTGCCGCCCGTTCACGGGGTTCTTCACCGACCTCGACTCCGACGGCAACCGGGGCCGGACCAAGCGCCGCGCCGTCGCCGATCGGATCGGGCTCAACCAGACCGAGACCGCCGCCGACGACCTGGTGACCGCGTTGGTCAAGCTCGGGGTGCTGGGCTCCGCCTGATCAGGTGCGACGCTCGTTCGAGGGCGAGGGTGACGCGGGCCGGTCGTCGATCCGCCGCGGCGACAGCACGTCGCTGCGGGCCCGCAGGAACGGCTTCTCCAGGTAGCGGTAGCTCAGCGTCGTGAGCGCGATCGCGGACGCGACCGCGACCAGCCCGAGGAGGGGCTTGGGTGCTGGAGCGTCGGCGAGCAGCAGGAACGGCACGACGTGCCAGAGGTAGAGGCTGTAGCTGCTCCGGCCGATGCCGGCCAGCCAGGGGTGCGCGAGGAGGCGGTGCACGATGCCGGCCTGGTCGCCGTAGCCGGTGTGGATGATGGTCACCGCCGCGGCCACCGCGAGCGGGACGCCGACCAGCCGGTAGAGCGGGCTGTGCCCGTCCGGCCCCAGGAGCGCGTACGCCGCGACCGCGGCGAGAGCCGTCACCGAGGCGGCGGTGGCGCCGCGGCCGTGCGTGGGCTGCCCCGCGTGCTGGAACCACAGTGCGAGGGCGGCGCCGGCGAGCAGCTCGCCGCAGCGCTCGGTGGGACCGAAGTAGAGGACGAATGTCGGCAGCGGCAGCGACAGGGCGTACGCCGCCGCGGCGACCGCCACGCAGGCCATGGCCAGCCGGCGAGCGCTCCAGCCGCGGCGGCGGGCGGCGAGCAGGAGCACCGGCCAGAGGAGGTAGAAGTACCACTCGACCGCCAGCGACCAGGTCTGGCCGAAGGGCTGGAGGCCGGGCAGCCACAGGCTGCCGGACTGGCCGGCGGCCCAGACCGAGGTGGTCTGAGTCAGCACCAGCAGGCCGCGCTCGGCGACCTCGGCGGGGCTGTCCGGCGCCCAGGGCACCACGGCGTACAGGACCAGGGCGCCGACGACGAGCCCGACCAGGGCCGGGTAGAGGCGGACCACCCGGCGGCGGAAGAACGGCACCCACCCGGTCGGCGTCCGCCACAGCATCGTGGTGATGATGAAGCCGCTGAGCACGAAGAACAGGTCGACGCCGATCGAACCGCCGTGGAAGAGCGGCGTGTACCAGCTGGCCCAGTGCAGCGCGAGCACCACCGAGATCGCGACCGCCCGGATCCCGTCGAGGTAGTCGAAGCGCCCCGTCCCCGCCATGCGGGCGTAACGAAGAACACGGAGCGTCCGTTATGCGGGGCATGGGGAGGACTAGTCGAGCTCTGCTCGCGTCGCTGACCGCTGCCCTGGTGCCGGCGCTGGTGCTCGCGCCGGGGGCGGCCCAGGCCGCGCACCCGGCCCAGCGCGGCACGCACGACCGCGCCGTGGCACCGCTGCAGGCGATCTCGTCCGACTCGGTCGCCGACAGCTACGGCGTCGGCATCCACCTCAACTTCCTGAACACGCCGTACCAGGACGCCGGCGCGGTCGCGGACGCGCTGTCCGGTCTCGGCGTCCGGCACGTGCGCGACGACCTGTTCCTCGACTCGCCGCGGCAGTACCGCGCGATCAGGACCGTCGCCGACCGCGGGATCGGCTTCGACCTGATCATGGGCCGGCCGGAAAGCGGCGGGACGCCGGCCGACTACGTGCGGACCGTGGCCGACCAGCTGCCCGCCGGTGCGGTCGAGAGCCTGGAGGGCGCCAACGAGTGGGACCTGTCCGGCGGCGACGGCTGGGTCGACGAGGTGCGCGGCTGGCAGCAGGGGCTGTACGCCGCCGCGCACGCGAACGCCGCGACCAGGGACCTGCCCGTGCTCTCCCCGGCGCTGGCGTTCAAGTGGAACTACACCGACCTGGGCGACGTCTCGGCGATGGCGGACCTCGCGAACGCGCACATGTACCCGGGCGGCTACCAGCCGTCGAACCAGATCGGCGCAATCACCCACGCGGTCCGGCAGTCGATGCCCGACCAGCCGCTGGTCACCACCGAGGCCGGCTACACCAACGCGATGAACAGCTCCAGCAGCCACCGGCCGGTGCCGGAGGACGTGGCGGGCGTGTACCTGCCGCGGCTGCTGCTCGAGCACGTCGCCCGCGGCGAGCAGCGGGTGTACAGCTACGAGCTGATCGACTCCTTCGACGACCCGGACCAGACCAACGTCGAGGCGCACTTCGGCCTGCTCCGCCACGACCTGTCGCCGAAGCCGGCCTACACCGCGATGCGGGACCTGCTCGGCCTGCTGGCCGACCCGGGCCCGACCTTCTCGCCCGGCGCGCTGGCCGTCGGCGCCGAGGGCCTGCCGAACGACGCGAGGTACCTGCTCACCCAGCAGCGGGACGGGCGCTTCGTGCTGCTGCTGTGGCGCGACGTGCGCATCTACGACCCGGACCAGCAGAAGCGGATCCCGGTGACGCCGGCCGACGTCACGATCCGGCTGGACGTGCCGCACGACCTCACGGTCTACCGCCCCACCGACGGGCCCGACCTGGTGCGCGAACGCGTCGGCACGACGGTGCCCGTCGCGCTCGACGGGCAGGTCACCGTCGTCACGATCGACCCGACCGACCCGCCCGCGCCGGCGAACCTGACCGCGACCCCGGGCGACGGCAGCGCCACGCTGCGCTGGAAGCTGCCGCCGACGTCGGCCCACGTGACCGGCTTCGAGGTGACCCGCGGCGGCGGCGAGCCGGTCCGCCTGCCCCCTGGCGCCCGCTCGTACACCGAGAGCGGGCTGGTCAACGGCGCGGCCTACGACTACACGGTGCGCACCGTCGGCGCGGACGGCTCCTCGGACCCGGTCGCCACGACGGTCGTCCCCGCGACGGTCCCGACCGCGCCGGGCATCGTGAAGGTGACGCCCGGCAAGGGCCGGGTCGCCCTCACCTGGACGCCTGCCGATGGGAACGGCCGGCCGGTGACGGCGTACCGCCTGACCGCCGGGGGACGCACGATGACCGTCGGACCGGACGCCCGGCAGGCGACGGTCCGGAGGCTGGTGTCCGGCAAGCGGCTGCGGGTGACGGTGCAGGCGCGCAACGAGATGGGCTGGGGAGACGTCGCGAAGACCAGGCGGGTCCGCATCCGCTAGTTATCATTAACTGTGGTTAATGATATCGACCAGCTCCAGGTCGACCTCGGCGACGGCTTCCAGCTGGCCACCAAGGTCGTCATCGCGGCCTTCCTGTTCGGCGTGGCACTCGACGTCCGGCCGTCCGACCTGCGCGACGTCGTGCGCCGCCCACGCGCCATCGGCGCCGGGCTGCTGGCCCAGTACCTCCTGATGCCAGTGCTCACGGTGCTGCTCACGCTGGCGCTGGACGTCCGCGGCTCGGTCGCGATCGGGATGATCCTGGTGGTCTGCTGCCCGGCCGGGAACCTCTCGAACATCCTGACCCACCGGGCGGGCGGCGACGTGGCGCTCTCGATCTCGCTGACCACCGCGTCGAACGTCGTCGCGATCGTCCTCACCCCGGCGGCGGTCGCGTTCTGGTGCGGCCTGAACCCCGCCGCCGACGACCTCCTCAATGACGTGTCGATCAACGCGTGGGGCATGGCCGCGGAGGTCGCGCTGCTGATCGGGCTGCCGTTCGCGGGCGGGCTGCTCGTGGCCTGGCGGTTCCCAGGCTTCTCCGCGCGGGCCCGCCGCTTCGTCGAGCCCGGGGCGCTGGTGCTGCTCCTGCTGATCGTGGTCGGCGGCCTGGCCGGGCAGTTCGCGGCGTTCCGGACCTACGTCGGCGCCGTGGCGCTCGCGATCGTGCTGCAGAACGCGATCTCGCTGCTGGCGGGCTACGGCACGGGGCGCGGGCTGCGGCTCGCGGTGCCCGGAGTGCGCGCCATGACCTTCGAGCTCGGCGTCCGCAACACCGGTCTCGCGCTGGTGCTCGCGCTCGGGTTCTTCGGCGACCTCGGCGGCGTGGCGTTCGTCGCCGCGCTCTGGGGGCTGTGGGACGTCACGACCGGGCTGGTGCTCTCGAGCTGGTGGAGGCGGGCTACGGCTCCCGCAGCACCCGCGGGATCGCGGGGGACCCCCGCTGCGCGATGACCGTGAGCCCGCGGCGCAGTGCGGTCGCCCGACTGCCGAGCGACTCCTCGAAGTCGGCGTGGAACCGGCGCGCGTCGAAGAGCGCCGCGTGCCCGAGGGCGGTGGCCCTGATCGCGCGGACCCGACGGTCGCCGGGGGCGGCCACCCGCTCGACGTATCCGTCGCGCACCATCGCGTCCACCACCTTCAGGGCCGCCGGGCTGGACACCTCGAGCAGGTCCGCCACCTTCCGGAGGCTGAGGGCGTCGGTGCCGAGCACCCGGAGGACGAACCCGGTGCGGGTGCTGAAGCCGGCGTAGCCGGAGTCGCGCATGTGGGTCTGCAGCCCGTCGACGAACGTCGCGTTGGCGATCGCCAGCAGCACGCCGAAGTCCGGTTCGTCCACGAGGGCAACTCTAGGGAAGCCGCGACGGGACCGGTTCCTCGCTCAGCTGCAGCAGGTGCTGAACCGGGTCCCGGGCCAGCTCAACTCGGACGGACGGTCTCCGGCTCCACGTCGGCCTCGGCCTCCGCCCGGGGACCGGGGACGACGTGGGTCCGGACCCGCACGATCGGCACGAACGCCCCGACGACCGCGGCCCCGGCGGCGACGATCGCGAGGACGGCGAAGCCGTGGGTGTAACCGGACTCGTGGGGGAACCCCGACGGCTGCACGTTCGCGGTGATGACGCTGGTGACCACGGCGGCGCCGATGGCGCCGCCGACGGTGCGGATGTTGGTGTTCATGCCGGTCGCGACGCCGGTCTGGCTCTGCGGCACGGCGGCGACCACGAGGTTCGACATGGCGGCGAACGCGAGGCCGAACGCGAGGCCGAGGCCGCTGGTCGCGACGAGGACCTGCCAGATCTCGTCGTGGGCGAGCGTCAGCGCGAGGGTGGACGCTGCGGTCAGTGCCGCGCCGAACACCATCATCGCCTTGGACCCGAAGCGCACGGTCAGCCGGCCGGCCATCACCCCCGCGATGAACGACGCGACCGTCTGGGGGAGCAGCAGCAGGCCGGACTCGGTGACGCTCACGCCGAAGCCGTAGCCGGCGGACTCCGGCGTCTGGAGGAACTGCGGGAGGAACGCGTACGTCGCGTACATGCCGGCGCCGAACAGCAGCGCGACCAGGTTCACGGTCCACACGGTCGGGATCCGCATCATCTTCATGTCGACGAGCGGCTGGTCGCTGCGGGACTCCGCCCAGACCCAGACGACGAGGAGGATCGCGGCGATGACGAACAGGCCGATCACCCGCGCCGACGACCAGCCCCACAGGTGACCCTCGGTGACGCCGACGAGGAGCGCGACCAGCCAGCCGGACATGAGCAGCGCCGTGCCGACGTTGATCCGACCGGGCGTGCGCTCCGGGGACTCGGGGACGTAGAAGGCGGCCGCGAGTGCGGCCACGACGGTCATCACCATCGGGATCCAGAACAGCCAGTGGTAGCTCAGCGCGTCGACGACCGGCCCGGCGATCACCAGGCCGACGCCGCCGCCCACCGCGAGCAGCGCGGACGCCGTACCGATGGCGCCGGCGACCTTCTCGCGCGGGAACTCGTCGCGGACGATGCCGAACGTCAGCGGCAGCACGCCGCCGCCGATGCCCTGCACCACCCGGGCAGCGATCATCACGCCGATGCTCGTGGCGATCGCGGCCATGAATGAGCCGACGGCGAGCGCGGCGAGCGCGACGACGAGCATCCGCTCCTTGCCGACCTTGTCGCCGACCCGGCCGATGATCGGGGTGAACACGCTCGCGGACAGCAGGTACGCCGTCAGCACCCAGCTCACGGTCGCCTGGTCGGTGCCGAGGCCGGCCTCGATGGTCGGGAGCACCGGGTTGACCATCGACTGGAGCAGCGAGAACGCTCCGACGCCGAGGCAGAGGACGGCGAAGGTGACGCGGTAGTCCGCGCGTCGTTCCAGGGGAGCGGTCACGTGGTGCCGCAACCGCGTGGCCGCCCGATTCATTCCGTAGCCTTGGCCCGTCATGATCTGCGACCACTTCGATGCGGGCCGCTGCCGCTCGTGCAGCTGGCTCGGCACGCCGTACGACGCGCAGCTGGTCGCCAAGCAGCGGCAGGTCGAGGACCTGCTTCGCGGCCACCGGGTCGCGTGGGACGCGCCGGTCGCGAGCCCGCAGCTCGGCTTCCGCAACAAGGCGAAGATGGTCGTCCACGGCACGGTCGCCGAGCCGACGCTGGGGATCCTGAACCCGGCCGGCGCGGGGATCGACCTGCGCGACTGCCCGCTGCACACGGCCGGGATCCGGACCGCGCTCCCCGTCCTGGCCGCGTTCGTCACGCGGGCGGCGCTGACGCCGTACGACGTGCCCTCGCGCAGCGGTGAGCTGAAGCACCTGCTCGTGACGGAGTCGCCGGACGGCGAGCTGATGGTGCGGTTCGTGCTGCGATCGCAGGAGCCAGTCGCCCGGATCCGCAAGCACCTGCCGTGGCTCCAGGCGGAGCTGCCGGAGGTCGTGGTCGCGTCGGTGAACCTCCAGCCCGAGCACAAGGCGGTCCTCGAGGGGGAGCGGGAGATCCCGCTGAGCCGGCAGGAGACGCTGACGATGCGGTTGACGGGGCTCGCGCTGCACCTGCGGCCGCAGAGCTTCTTCCAGACGAACACGCCGATGGCGGCCGAGCTGTACCGGCTCGGGCGGGAATGGGTGGCGGCGGTCTCGCCGCGGTCGGTGTGGGACCTGTACACAGGAGTCGGGGGATTCGCCCTGGCGATCGCGGGCACCGGGGCCGACGTGACCGGCATCGAGATCAGCCGCGAGGCGGTGGCGTCGGCGACGCTGAGCTCAATGGAGATGGGCTCAATGGAGATGGGCTCAATGGAGATGGGCTCAATGGAGATGGGCTCAATGGAGATGGGCTCGACGGAGACGGGCGCCGCCGGGCCGGGTGCGGTGCGCTTCAAGGCGGGCGATGCGACGGCGTACGCCGTGGGCTCGGCCGCACCGCCGGACCTCGTGGTCGTGAACCCGCCCCGCCGCGGCATCGGCCCCGAGCTGGCCGGCTGGCTGGAGTCGTCCGGGGTCGGGCACGTCCTGTACTCGAGCTGCAACGCGCAGTCGCTGGCGAAGGACCTCGACGCGATGCCGTCGCTGCGGGCGGTCCGCGGCCGGCTGCTGGACATGTTCCCGAACACCGCCCACTACGAGGTGCTCACGCTCCTGGAGCGGGCGTGAGCGACCCGCGCGCACGGCTCGAGGCGGAGCACCGGCGGACGGCGGCGCGGCTCGCCGCGCTGCGCGGCGACCACCGCGGGTTCGTCGAGGCGTCGAAGGACTCGAACGCCGACGACGAGCACGACCCCGAGGGCGCCACGATCGCGTTCGAGCGGTCCCAGGTCGCGGCACTGGTGCGGCAGGCCGAGGAGCACCTGGCCGCGGTCGAGGCGGCGCTCGCGCGGGTGGACGCCGGGACCTACGGGGTGTGTGCCGTCTGCGGCCGGGACATCCCGGCCGAGCGGCTCGAGGCCCGGCCGACGGCGGCGACCTGCGTCGCGTGCGCTACTTCGGGGGCAGCGACCGGGCGTAGGTCACCCCGACGTTGACCCAGCGCCGGAGCTCGACGTCGGTGCCCACGCCCTCGGGGACGACGCGCAGCCAGCCGTTCATCGCCCGCCCGCGCATCACGAACGGGTCGGTGTGCGGGTGCGCGAGGTGCTGCTCGGCCTCGTCCGGGTCGACCCGGAGCAGCAGCCCGCCCTCGTGACTGGCAGCGACCGCCATGTTCCCGCCGACGAGGAAGGCCAGGCCGCCGAACATCCTCTGCTCGGTCACGCCCGGCTCGCCCTCGACGAGCTCGCGGATCCGCTCGGCCAGCCGCTCGTCGTACGCCATGCCTCGATTGTGGGACCCTCGAGCATGAGCATGGGAGAGGTGAGCGGCGCGTCGGTCTCGCTCGGGGCGGCGTTCCGGCCCGAGACCATCGGCGATGCCGCGGTCGCGCAGATGATCGCGGTGCTCGACGCCCAGGACGCCGCGCCGTCGATCGAACGACTGCGGGCGTGGATGCTGGCCGCGGGCGACGTACGGCGCGGGGAGGTCTGCGTGGACGTCGGCAGCGGCACGGGGACCATGACCCGCCGGCTCGCGGCCCTGGCCGGACCGGACGGCCGGGCGCTCGGCGTGGAGCCGAACGGCATGCTCCGCGTGGTGGCGGAGGCCCGGGCCGGGGAGGTCGACTCGGCCGCGGAGTTCTGCCAGGGCCTGGCGACCGAGATCCCGTTGCCCGACGAGAGCGTCGACGTGCTGTGGTGCGAGCGGGTGCTCCAGCACGTGCCGGAGCCGGCAGCGGCCATCGCGGAGTTCGGGCGGGTGCTGCGGCCCGGCGGTCGGGCGCTGCTGCTCGACTCCGACCACGAGTCCCGCGTCGAGTCCGATGTCGACCCGGCGGTGTCGCGGGCGATGACGACGGCGTTCATGGGCCAGCTCGCGAACCCGAGCGCCGCGCGCAACATCCCGCGCCAGGCGATCCAGGCGGGCCTGTCGGTCGACCCCGACGTCGGCTCGTCGGCGCTCGTCCAGTCACAGGACATGCTGCTCCGCTCGGACCTGAGCCGGATGTCGGCCGAGCAGGCGATCGGCGACGGCACGATCACGCCCGAGCAGGCCGCGGCGGCCCTGACCGCGCAGGCCGAGGCGGCGCGGAACGGCTGGGCCTTCTGGGCGGTCACGGTCTTCGGATTCGTCTGCCGCAAGGACTGAGGAGGACACTGTGGGAATGCGCCGTCTGCTCCTCGCCCCGGTGGCACTCATGGCGCTCGCGACCGCCGCGCCCGCCGCGCCGGCCGTCGCCTTGGCGCCGCCGACCGAGCGGACCATCACGGACCCGGTCGAGCCGCACAAGGCCTACGACATCGTCTCGGTGACGCTGAAGGCCGCCTCGGCGGCGGGCCGCAAGGCTCGGGTGACGGTGGTGCACGGCCGCCGGGTCGACGTCGGCGACGGCATCGACGTCTGGGTCGACACCGACGGCGACCGGGTGCCCGACCTGTTCATCACCGGGGTGTCCTTCAGCGAGTACGGCGTCTACAAGGCCCGCGACTGGGACCGCCACCACCGGGACATCAGCGACCGTGGGTGCGCCTCGGTGCGGATGATCGGGACGAAGTCGGTGATCCGGTTCGACCCGAGCTGCCTCGGTCCCTCCGAGCGGTTCTCGGTGTCCGTGCGGTCGCACGTCCAGGACCGGGCGGCCCGCACCGACGACTACGTCCCTGGGGTCCACCGGCTGACGAAGCGGGTCCTCTCCTACACCGGCTGAGCCACTCGAGTCCCAGGCCCGGCCCGGTGCCGCGCTCGGGACGCGGCGCCGGACCGGGTGGTCGGTCCCAGCCTCAGTCGTTCTGCTCCGGAGACCCCCGATCAGCCAAGGCGTTGGCGAGCGGGGACCGCTACGTCAATTCCGGGTAACTGCCGCGCGGCCGCCCGCCCACCGGCTTGTCAGACTGTGTCCATGGAGCAGCGCGTCCTCGGAAGGACCGGCCGCGAGGTCTCGGTCGTCGGTCTCGGCACCTGGCAGCTCGGCGCGGACTGGGGCTCGGTCTCCGAGGCCGACGCCCATGCCGTGCTGGAGGCGTCGGTCGAGTCCGGGGTGACGTTCTTCGACACCGCTGACGTGTACGGCGACGGCCGGAGCGAGGAGATCATCGGGACCTTCCTGCGGACCCACCCCGACGTCTTCGTCGCGACCAAGATGGGGCGCCGGATGGCGCAGGAGCCGGACAACTACCGGCTCGACAACTTCCGCTCCTGGATCGACCGCTCCCGGCGCGGCCTCGGCCTGGACCGGCTGGACCTGGTGCAGCTGCACTGCCCGCCGACGGAGGCGGTCGAGGCGGACCGGATCTACGACGACCTCGACACGCTGGTGGCCGAGGGCGACATCGCGGCGTACGGCCTGAGCGTCGAGACCGTCGACCAGGCGCTGGCGGCGATCGCGCGGCCGCACGTCGCCACGGTGCAGATCATCCTGAACGCGTTCCGGCTCAAGCCCCTGGACGAGGTGCTGCCCGCGGCCGCTGCGGCCGGGGTCGGCGTCATCGCGCGCGTGCCCTTGGCGTCCGGCCTGCTGTCGGGGAAGTACGACCGGTCGACGACGTTCGCCGCCGACGACCACCGCACCTACAACCGCGACGGCAGCGCGTTCGACGTGGGTGAGACGTTCTCGGGCGTGGACTTCGCGGTCGGCGTGGAGGCCGCGCAGGCCTTCGTCGACCTGATCGACACGGTCGGCCCCACGGGGCTCAGCCCCGCCGAGGTGGCCCTCGCGTGGGTCTGGCAGCAGCCCGGCGTCACGACGGTCATCCCCGGTGCCCGCAACGCCCGGCAGGCGCGCGCGAACGCCGCCGCCGGCGATGCGGACCCGCTCCCGCCGGCGTTCCTCGACGGGGTGCGGGACCTGTACGACCGGTACTTCCGGGCGGCCGTGCACGAGCGCTGGTAGGGCCGGTTCGCCTCCGAGCTGTCAGGCGAGCAGCTTGCGGAGCCGCGCGCCGGCCTGGAACCGGTGCTGCCGGCGGCGCAGGTCGCCGCGGCGGCTGCGAACCCGGCCGAGCTCGTCGACCTCGAGGTGGGTCAGCATCAGGGCGGTGGTGGGGTCGATGTTCAGTGAGGCGATCATGAGGGCGACGGTGCGCGCCTGAGGTGGTCGCCCACATCGGGCGACCTCCTTAGATCCCCCTGTCGGGTACCTCAGACCCCGGTCTAGGCTGGGTGCCGATGAGCGCCGAGGACTACTGCGACCTGTGTGACCTCCCGAAGTCCCAGTGCATCCACGGGAACCCACCGGCGCCCCCGCCGCCGCGCGCGACGGCCCGGACGGCGACGCCGCGGGCCGGCAGGCCGGTCGTCAAGAAGGCCGCGCCGAGCCGGTCGGTGCCGCGCAAGTGGACGCCGCCGGAGGCGTTCCGGCCCGACATCGTGGCGGTGCTGGAGGAGGCCGGTGGCCAGCTCGAGCAGGAGGAGCTGTTCCGGGCGCTGGAGGACCGGATGGCCGAGCGTCTCACCGAGGCGGACCACCAGACGACGCCCGAGGGCGAGCTGCGGTGGCGGTACGCCGCCCGCCGGGCGCGCCAGGCCCTGATCGCCGACGGCGAGATGACCAAGGGCCGGCCGGGCGTCTGGTCGCTGGGATGACCGGGCAGCCGGACGAGGTCAACGTCCTCGGCGGCGTCCTGGAGCCCTGCGGTACCGACCCGGTCACCGGCTACTTCCGCGACGGCAGCTGCCGCTGCGGGTCCGAGGACATCGGCCTGCACGCCGTGTGCGCGGTGATGACCGAGGAGTTCCTCGCCCACCAGCAGGCGGTCGGGAACGACCTGTCGACGCCGCGACCCGATTACGCCTTCGCGGGCCTGCACCCCGGCGACCGCTGGTGCGTGGTCGCCGCGCGGTGGCTGCAGGCGTACGCGGACGGGTTCGCCGCGCCCGTCGTGCTCGCCGCTACGAACCAGCGGGCGCTCGAGATCGTCCCGCTGCGCGCGCTCGAGGAGCACTCCGTCGACGTCCCCGGGGACCCCGGCTCGTTGCTCTGACTCCCCGTTGATCTGACTCAGGGCACGACCGAACAGCCGGGTGGCAGCGGCTGACGTCCGGTGAGAGCGAGCAGCACGTCGGTGCCGAGGCCCAGCTCGAGGGCGCTGGCGCTCGCGAGCTCGAGCGCCTCGGCGAGCGCGACGGCCGGCGGCGTGAACGCCAGCCCGGTCGCCCGGGCGATGTCCAGGCAGTGCACGGTCAGCTCGAAGGTGCGGGTCGGGAGGTAGTCGCTCACCCGCATCCCGCCGGCGATGGTCTCCACCACCGGGTCGCCGTCGAGTGCGCCCAGCGCCGCGTCGGCGTCGGCCCGGTGCTGGTGGAGGGCGGCGACCGGGTCGTCGCCGAGGGCCTGCCCGGCGTCCACCCCGCGCTGGTGGATGGCCGCGGTCGTCTCCGCCGTGGCGAACCGGTCGACCGCGACGTAGTACGCCGCGGGCGACGCCACCGCGACCGTGTCGGCGCGGGTGCGGAGGTAGGTCGCCACGGTCACCAGCGAGCGGCCCGTGTGCCCGATCAGCGAGCGCAGGTCCCAGTCGCCGACCCCCGGTCCGTCGTACCGCTCCCGAGGGACGGCGCCGACGAGGTCGAGGAACGCGTCGGCGGCGGCGTCGAAGCTGGCGCGGGGCTGCATGCCGCCATTCTCACAGCCGTGGGAGATTAATTCGGAGGCGCGGGGACAGGCTCCGGGCGCACGATGGGGGGCATGAACGGGCAGCTCGCGCGGCACCGGGCCTGGCACGCGCTCACCGGGGAGCAGAAGCAGCTGCGCCTCGACGAGCTCCGCCGCCGCCAGCAGGCGCAGATCGAGATGGAGCTGCGGTTCCTCCGCCGAGCCTGACTCCCACAGCCGGTCCAGTCCAGTGGGGTTTCGTCCCTCGCGGGGCCGGACGCGGATTAGCGTTTGCCGACGCCAATCGGCGACCGGCTCCCTGAGGAGGGACCTCTCCATGACCGACACCAACGAACCCCTACCGACCCAGTCGGCGGTTCCGCCGCCGTACGAAGCGGCCCCGGCCGCACCCGCGGCCGTTCCCGCGATGGCGGGCGGCGCCGCAGCCGCGCCGTACGCCGTCCCGAGCGGTGCGCCGCTGGGCAAGATCCGCAGCACGGGCACCTGCGTGCTGCTCACGATCGTGACGCTCGGCATCTACTCCTGGTACTGGTGGTACAAGACGCACGACGAGATGAAGCGTCACTCCGGCGACGGCATCGGCGGACCGATCGCCCTGCTCCTCGCGGTCGTGGTCGGCATCGTGATGCCGTTCATCACCTCCGCGGAGGTGGGCAAGCTCTACGAGCGCGACGGCAGGCCCGCGCCGGTCAAGGCCGCCACCGGCCTGTGGTACCTGCTGCTCGGCTGGCTGTTCCTCATCGGCGCGATCGTGTGGTTCGTGAAGACGAACGGCGCGCTGAACGACTACTGGCGCTCGAAGGGCGCCCGCGAGGACTGAGCCTCGCTGTCGGGACGTCGAGCGGGCGAGGCCTTCGGTTGGCCTCGCCCGTGTGACGTCAGGCGGACGTTCCGCCGTAGCCCGGTCGAGCAGGGGCGTACACCATGCGCTTGTCGTTGCCGGGCCATCCGTTCACCCAGTCGGGCCCGTTCCACCGCTCGATCTCGACCCGAACGTCCCCACCCGTGAGAGCGTCGATCTCCGAGGTCAGGTCCGACGGAAACTCAGGGTCGTCGAAGGCGCGCGTGGTGGCCACGTTGATCCGGAGGGTTCGAGTCGATGCGTCCGTCTCGATGGAGATCGCCTGGACCGCAGGGTCGATGACCCCGATCCCGGCTTGAACCACCGCCAGGACCATCTCGTTCTCGAACGCGAGGTCCTTCATCACTTCACCTTCGTGGCCGGACTTACGGGCACGACGCTGGGGTGCGCGGTGCCCTTGATCATGAACATGTGCGTCGGCTGGTCAACGTATCCGGCGTA
Source organism: Nocardioides sp. HB32 (assembly GCF_054058995.1). Taxonomy (NCBI): domain Bacteria; kingdom Bacillati; phylum Actinomycetota; class Actinomycetes; order Propionibacteriales; family Nocardioidaceae; genus Nocardioides; species Nocardioides sp. HB32. Next base: position 4,305,736 of record NZ_JBSSBS010000001.1, on the reverse strand, counting down.
GGCGTTGTTGTTGAACCCGGTGATTCCGTCGTAGCGGACGAGCAGGCCGCCGTTGGGCAGTCGACAGAGAATCGTTGCCGAACCATCGTGAACGGCATCGAGCACCGCCTGAGCTTCGTTCGGTGCGTGGAAGTAGCCACCACGACCGCGATCGATCCACAGGTCTGAACCGAAGAGATGCCGCTCCTGCCGCTGGAGACTGATTCCCCAGCTCAGGCCTCGGGTGTCGCGCAGCAAACGCACGGAGGGCGCGAGCGCCCGCGCGTCCGACGCGAGCACCAGCCCGGCGAACCTGCCGAAGGTCGACCGGGCGCGCAGCACGATCTCGCCCGCGGACCGCATCACCGCCGCCGCGGCGGCGGCCGCCGTGCGGACCGCCTCGACGAACTGCAGGATCCGGGGCATCTCGGCGCCGACGCGGGCGATGTTGATCGCGGTGGCGCCCGCGGCGGTGCCGCCCGCGGTGACGAAGCTCAGCCCGATGCCGATGCCCTCGATGATCAGCGAGTCGCGGAGCAGGTCGAACAGGAAGTCGAGCATCGCGGCGCGCTGCTGCTCGACCTGGTCGGCGTACTGCTCGCAGGCGCCGGCGATCGCGACGTACTGCTCGGCCAGGTCACAGGTGCCGCCCTTGAGGGTGCGCACGGCGTCGAGGGCGAGCGGGATCTCGGGAGAGTGCTCCTCGCCGAGCGCCGAGACGACCAGGTCGCAGTGGTTCACGAGGGCGGCGAGGCCCCCGGCGGCGCCGCGCCACGTCGCCCCGGCCGCGCGCAGCCTGTCGACGTCGGCGTCCGGCCAGATGAACGCCTCGACGTGGTCGAGGAGCCAGTTCAGCGTGTCCGGCAGGCCGGACGGATCGCCACCGAGCGAGGACGGCGGCGCTATGGGGCGTACGCCGGTGTACGCGACGTCGTCCAGGCCGGCCAGTCCCTCGGCGGCGCGGTGGTTCTGGTGCGAGCCGTGCGTGAGGCGGCCGAGGCCGGCGAACGAGTCGGCCAGGTCGGCCAGCGCCGCGAGGCCGTCGGCGGCGGCGGCGTCGTAGGTCTCGGCGAAGTCGGCCGAGCTGGAGGAGTCGCCGGCCATGGCGGCGTAGCCCGCGAGGGCCGCGGACAGAGAGTCGCAGCGCAGTGCCGCGGCGTGGTTGGCGTGCCCGAAGGCGCTCGTCGCGGTCGTGTAGCCGCCGCCGTCGATGAGGAGCCTCATGCCGGCAGGCTGCCCGCGAGGAGGTGCCGCGACGCGGTCACCGCCCGGGCTGTGGACAACCGGCGCCACGACCGTCACCGGCGCACCCCTCGGGGACCGCCGCTACCTCAGGTGACGATCCGGATCTCCTCGCCGAGCCGCGCACCCCGCAGCAGCTCCAGGTCGTCACCGGACCAGAACTTCCCCGGGTCGTAGTAGTTCGTCGGCCGGCTCCCGTCGAGCAGGCCCATCGCGGTGTACGTCGCCGCCACGACCTCGGCGCAGTACGTCAGCTCGGCGGAGGCCGCCCGGCGCACCCGCCCGCGCGCCCAGCGCCCGATCAGCTTGGCCGTGGCGGGGAAAGGCGTGCCGTCCAGCCGGGCGATCGTCCTCAGCACCGCGTCCTCCATCTCGCGGGTGACGGTCCCGTCCAGCTGGCGCAGCCAGGCCTGCTGTTCATACCGGCCGGTCCACTGGTCGACGGCGGCGCGCAGGTCGTGCAGCTGCACGCCGCGGTGGTGGCTGTTGGTCCAGACGTCCATCAGCCCCTTGCCGAGCTCGGCGTGCCACATCAGCGGTGGCAGGTCGTCGAGGACGACGGCCATCCCGACGTGGTTGACGGGTGCGTTGGTCAGGACCCGGATAGCGTGGTCCGCGGTCGAGTGGCCGCGGAACAGCCACAGGTCGCCGGTGCGGGTCAGGTCGACCGCCGTGTCGAGGTGCAGGTCGGTCATGGAAGGGGTCCTCGTGAAGCTGTGGAAGTGGCTCGGGCTCGCCGGGGTGGCCGGCGTCGCCGCCACCGGGGTCATCATCGCCCGTGACCAGCGCCAACGGGCGGAGCTCACGCCGGAGCAGGTGCGCGACCGGTTGCACGAGCGGATCGCCGAGCCTCCTGGCACCTCGGGGACCTAGCGGCTCCAAGTCGGCTCCCAGTCGCCTCCAAGGGCGCGCGCGCACGATGGGCGTGCCCGCCAGGGAGGTGGGCACAACCCGAGAGGAACCGACATGAAGACCACGCTGATCGAGCGGCGTACCACCTGGCGCGCCCTGCCGCCCCAGGACAAGCAGCAGCGCCTGATGGACCTGCGCCGGAAGCACCAGCGGCAGGTGGAGTTCGAGATGCTGCGACTGCAGACCATCCGGTGACCCCTGCCATCCCCGGCCCCGCCCAGGGCGGAGCCGCGACCCGCGGGGCGACCCGGGCACCGTGGAGGGGACGTGACGTCGTGCGCGCGTCCCGTCCTCGGTGCCCCGGCCCCCGTCAACCGGTGGCAGCGACCTGTTGCCACATCCGTACGTTCGTGTCGGCCGCCGAGCGGTAGCGGTCGTGCGCGGTCGAGCCGGCCGCGCGCATCGCGGCGAGGCCATCGCGCATCTCGCGGAACCCGGACTCCCACTCCGCCTGGGCCGTGGCCTGGGCGCCGGCGGCGCGGCCGCTCCAGGTGTCGTGCAGCACGGCGACCCGCCCCGCGATGGCGGCCAGCAGCTCGTCGAGCTCCTCGCCGCACCGGCCGAGCAGGTCGACGGTCGCGAGCAGCTCCTCGAGGTCCACGGCGTACATCAGCCCAGCCTCGTGGTGAGCCGGCCGAGCTCGGCGCCGGCGCCGGCGTCCGTGGCGGAGAAGTCGGCGTCGGCCGACTCGAGCAGGGTCGCCATCGAGCTCAGCCCCTCGAGGACCCGGGCGGCCCCGGCACACCACGCGTCCCACCCCTCGGCGTACGACGACGCGACGGTGCCCGACCAGGTGCCGAGGAGCGCGTCGACCGACCGGGCCGCGCGGTCCCGGTCGGCGGTGAGCCGCGAGGCGGCGTCGCGCAGGTCCGCCACGGCCGACCGGAAGGCCTGGTGATCAGTGGTCAGGGTGCCCATGACCTGACGATGCCCCGTGCCGACGGCCATCGACACGGGGCACCCGCGATCTGTGGAGAACTCCCCGGGCTCAGGGCAGCGGGTCGACCTCGTCGTACCCGCCCACGCCGGCGGCCAGCAGCGCCAGGTGGTGGTTGCCGTCGCCGAGCAGGTGGTCGAGCGCGGTGAGCCGGCTGGTGTAGGACCCGATGGAGTACTCCGCGGTCATGCCGATGCCGCCGTGCAGCTGGATCGCCTCCTGGCCGATGTGCCGGCCGGCCCGGCTGACCTGCAGGGCCGCCCGCGACGCCGCGACCGACGCCTCCTCGCCCGACGCGTCCGCGAGGACCATCGTCGCCCACACCGCCATGCTGCGGGCGAGCTCCAGCGAGACGTACAGGTCGGCCGCGCGGAAGGTCAGCGCCTGGAACGTGTTGAGCGTGACGCCGAACTGCTTGCGGCTCTTGAGGTACGCCGAGGTGGTCTCCAGCGCCACCTCCATCAGCCCGATCGCCTCGTTGCACGCGGTGATCCGAGCGATGTCGAGCACCCGGGAGACGACCCCGGTGGCGTCGCCGCCCGAGCCCAGCGGGACCGCGGCGGTGCCGTCGAAGGCGACCCGCGCGGCCCGGCCGCCGTCGTGCGTCGGGTAGCCCTCGCGGGCGGCATCGGTGCCCGCGACCACGAACAGCCCGGTGCCGCCGTCCGGCAGCGCCGCGCTCACGACCAGCACGTCGGCGCGGGCGCCCTGGACGACCGGCTCCTTGACCCCGCTCAGCGTCCAGGCGTCCCCGGAGGAGGTCGCCTGCACGGCGGTCGCCGAGGGCGACCAGCGCGAGCCCGGCTCGGCGTGCGCGAAGGCGAGCACCGTCTCGCCGGACGACAGTCCGCCCAGCAGCTCGGTCTTCTGCTCCTCCGAGCCCGCCGCCGCGACCAGTCCGCCGGACAGCACCACCGAGGTCAGGAACGGCTCGGGAGCGAGCACCCGGCCCAGCTCCTGCGCCACGATCCCGACCTCGATCGCACCGGCGCCCATGCCGCCGTACTGCTCCTCGAAGGGCAGGCCCAGCACGCCCATCTCGGCGAGCTGCTGCCAGACCTTGTCGCTGAAGCCCGGCTCCTCGGCGACCGTGCGCCGGCGGTTCTCGAAGTCGGAGTACGCCTTGCCCACCAGGCCGCGGACGGCCTCGCGGAGGGCCTGCTGCTCCTCGTCGTACGTGAAGTCCATGCGCTGCTCCTCAGAGTCCCAGGATCGTGCGGGCGATGATCTGGCGCTGCACCTCGTTGGAGCCGCCGTAGATCGAGGCCTTGCGGAAGTTCAGGTACACCGGCGTCGAGCGCCGGGTCCACCACGGCAGGTCGGAGTCGTCGCCTGCGCCGGAGGCGAGCGAGGCCGGACCGGCGACGTCGACGACCAGCTCGGTGACGGCCTGCTGGAGCTCGGTGCCCTTGAGCTTGAGGACGGAGGACGCCGGGTGCGGCTTGCCGTCCGCGGAGTGGGCGACCACCCGCAGCGCCGTGAGCTCGAGGGCGAGCAGCTCGTTCTCCAACTCGACGATCCGCGCCGCCAGCAGCGGGTCCTCCTCGAGCATCGGGCCGGCCCACTCCTTGGCCTGCGCGAGCACCCGCTTCGTGGCACCCACCGGTGCGACGCCGACGCGCTCGTTGCCGAGCAGGAACTTCGCGTAGTCCCAGGCGCGGTTCTCCTCGCCGACCAGGTTCTCGACCGGCACGCGGACGTCGGTGAACCACACCTCGTTGACCTCGTGGCCGCCGTCGATCAGCTCGATCGGCCGGACCTCGACGCCTGGGGAGCTCATGTCGATGAGCAGCATCGAGATGCCGGCCTGCTTCTTGGCCTCGGGGTCGGTGCGCACCAGGTTGAAGATCCAGTCGCCGTACTGCCCCAGGGTCGTCCAGGTCTTCTGCCCGTTGACGACGTACTCGTCGCCGTCGCGCACCGCCCGGCACTTCAGTGCTGCCAGGTCGGAGCCGGCGTCCGGCTCGGAGAACCCCTGCGACCACCAGATGTCGAGGTTCGCGGTCGGCGGCAGGAACTTCTCCTTCATCTCCTGCGAGCCGAACTGCGCGATCACCGGGCCGATCATCGAGGCGTTGAAGGCGAGCGGCACCGGCACGTAGGCGCGCTGCATCTCCTCGTGCCAGATGTGGCGGCGCAGTGGCGACCAGTCCCGGCCACCCCACTCCGTGGGCCAGTTGGGTACGGCGAGGCCGTGCGCGTTCATGACCTGCATGCTCTCCACGAGCTGCTCGCGGGTGAGCTCGCGCCGGTCGCGCACCGCGTCCCGGATCTCTTGGGGGATCTTCGTGGTGAAGAACTCCCGCATCTCGTCGCGGAACTCGGCGTCCTCCGCCGACAGCGCCAGCTGCATGGGTGGCCTCCTGATGGGTCGGTGGGGCCACGTTACCGGCCGGTATGGAGGCGCGCCTCGACCGGCCGGGGACTGGAAGCCATTCCGTCCGACGGCCTGCCGGGGACTGCGGCTACGACAGGCGCGGGACGAGCAGGTCGGCGAGGCCGATCCGGGAGAGGAACTGCTCGCGGACCCGGTCGCCGAGCAGGTTGACCTCCTCGGCGCCGTCACCCACCGGGTCGACGTGGACCCGGAACGGCCGGCGACCCTTGGGCAGGTCGACGACCCGGACGATCTCCCGGGCGACCTCGGTCGGGTCGGCGGACTCCGGGGCGAGCTCGGCGAGGCGCGCCGCCACCTGGTCGAGCAGCCCGGCGTACCGGGTCTCATAGGCGGCGGCGGTCCCGGCGTCCGTCGGCCCTCCGGCGTGGGCGAAGTGGTTGGTGCCGGTCGTGAACGAGCCCGGGACCACGATGGTGGTGTCGATCCCGAAGCGGGCGAGCTCGGCGGCGTAGCTCACCGCGAGGGCGTCCTCGGCGGCCTTGGCGGCGAAGTACGGCGCCAGGTACGGCGGAGTGCCGCCGCGGCTGCTGGAGGAGCCGACCCAGACGAGCAGGCCGTCGCCGCGAGCCCGAAGGTGCGGAAGCACCGCGCGGTTGACCCGCTGGGTGGAGAGCACGTTCACGTCGTAGACCTCCGCGAGCTCCTCGGGGGTGAAGGCCTCGGCTGGGCCCAGGACCATGTGCCCGGCGTTGTGCACGACCACGTCCAGGCGACCCGCGTCCTCGAGGATCTCCTTCACGGCGGCGTCGACGGACGCCTGGTCGCTGACGTCCATCTCGACGGCGCGGGCGTCGACGCCGTGCGCGCGGGCGTACTCGGCGAGCTCGGCGACCGCCGGGGCGTTGCGGGCGGTGGTACCGCGCATCCCGGCGTACACCCGGTGACCCGCGTCAGCCAGCGCCCGGGTGGTCATCGCGCCGAAGCCGCTCGACGCGCCGGTGACGACGATGTTCTTCTGCACGAGCTCTCTCCTCGGGGACTGGTGACGTGCCGGGAATCGCGGGTGCCGCTCAGGCGATGCCGCCGTTGACGTAGATCACCTGGCCGTTGACCCAGCGGCCCGGGCCGGCGAGGAAGGCGACGGTCTCGGCGATGTCCTCCGGGGTCCCCAGCCGCTGCGTCGGCGACATGTTCGCCAGGCGGTCGAGCGTCGCCTGGTCCTTGCCCTCGAAGAACAGCGGCGTGGCGGTCGGGCCCGGGGCGACGGCGTTGACGGTGATGTCGCGCCCGCGCATCTCCTTCGCCAGGATCATGGTGATCGCGTCCACGGCGCCCTTGGTGGCCGCGTAGCCGGTGTAGGTCGGGAAGGCGAGCTTGACCACCGACGAGGAGAAGTTGACGATCGCGCCGCCGCGGCGCAGCCGACGAGCGGCCTGCTGGTTCACGACGAAGGTGCCGCGGATGTTGGTGCGATGCATCCGGTCCAGGTCGTCCAGGCTGAGCTCGGCCAGCGGCGACAGCAGCATGATGCCGGCGGTGTGCACCACGACGTCGATCCCGCCGTGCTGCTCCTCGGCGCTGGCGAACAGGTCCTCGACCTGGTGCTCGTCCGCGACGTCGGCCTGGAAGATGCTGGCAGAGCCTCCCGCGTCCGTGATCGACGAGGCAACCTCCTCGGCGTGCGCAGGGTTGCCGGCGTAGTGCACCACCACGCTGACCCCGTCGGCGGCAAGTCGCTCCGACACGACCCGCCCGATCCCTCCTGATCCGCCCGTGACGATGGCTACCCGTGGGTCGCCGCTGCTGGTGTTGGTGGTCGGGCTGGACATGCGGGCTTCCTCCTCGAGCGCACGGGCAGGGGCTTGAGCTGAGGTCAGCCTCGTCGCGGTCCGGGCGGCTTCGCATCAGCCACTGGCCAGCGCAGACGCTCGGCCACCGGCTCGGCAGGTCCGGACCCACCCCGAGCGCCTCCCCGTGATCGGGGCCTGCGCTCCGTACAGTGCTGGAGTGCGACGCTTCCTCCCTTCCCCAGCCCTCGTCGTGGCGACCCTGGCCCTGGTCCTCTCCCTGGGCGGCGTGAGCTACGCCGCCGCGAAGATCGGCACCCGCGACATCGCCAACGACGCCATCATCAGCGTGAAGGTCAAGAACGGCTCGATCCAGCCGGCCGACCTCGGCCCCGCGGTCGCGAAGGTCATGCAGGTCCGCGCCTACACCAGCGTCGTGATCAGCCCGACGATGGCGATCGACACGACCCGGAGCAAGGGCTTCGCGACGGTGACGCGCCCCTCGACCGGGATCTACTGCCTGACACTGGACGACAGCATCGACGCCTCCCGCACGGCGCCCGTGGTGACCGTCGACTGGGACAACTCGTCCGGCAACAACCTGTCGGCGTTCGTCTCCAAGTCCGCCCATGACTGCCCGGCCGGGACCGACCTCGGCGTACGGACCTACGCGTTCAAGGCCGGCACGGCGAACGCGCTCACGAACATCGTGGCGTTCACCGTCGTCGTCCCCTAGGTGCGGCGGCTCGTCGACACCCGGACACCGCGGCACCCCGCTGCCGCGGTCCTGGTGCTGCACGGCGGCGCCAGCCGGGCCGACCGGCCCGAGGTCAGACCCGCCCAGCTCTCGGTGCTGCGGATGGTCCCGGTCGCGCGCCGGGTCGCCCTCGCGGGGCACGGCCGGCTGGCGGTGCACCGGCTGCTGAACTCCACGCGCGGCTGGGGCACCTCCACCACACCCGTCGACGACGTCCGGTGGGCGCTCGGCGAGCTGCAGGAGAGGTACGGCGACCTGCCGGTCGGCCTGGTCGGGCACTCGCTGGGCGGCCGGGCCGCGCTGCTCGCCGGCGGCGAGCCGGCGGTCCGCTGCGTGGTCGCGCTCAACCCGTGGGTCTACCCGGACGACGACGCGGACCTCACCGGCCGTGCCGTGCTGGTCGTGCACGGGACCGAGGACCGGGTGGCCTCGATCGGTCGCTCCCGCACGGTCGCCGCGCGCCTGGGCCGGCGTACCGACGTCGAGCTGCGCGAGGTCCCGGGCGGCACCCACGCGATGCTGCAGCGGCGCGGCGAGTTCGACGGCGCGGCCGCGACGTTCCTCGCGGAGCACCTGCTCGGCTAACGTGGCGACATGCCGCCTCCTCTCGTGGTGATGGGTGTGTCAGGGTCGGGCAAGTCGACCGTCGGCGCTGCTCTGGCGCAGCGGCTCCGGGTGCCGTTCGAGGACGCCGACGACCTGCACCCGCCGGCCAACATCGCCAAGATGTCGGCGGGGCACGCGCTCGACGACCACGACCGGTACCCGTGGCTGGAGAAGGTCGGGGAGTGGCTCGCGGCGCACCCGGACGGCGGCGTGATGAGCTGCTCCGCGCTCAAGCGGAAGTACCGCGACCAGCTGCGCCACCACGCGCCGCACCTGCGGTTCGTCCTGCTGGAAGGCTCCTTCGAGGTGATCTCGCGTCGGCAGGCGAGCCGGCCCGGCCATTTCATGCCCGCGTCATTGCTGCGGTCGCAGTTCGCGACCCTCGAGCAGCTCCAGCCCGACGAGGACGGGGTGGTCATCGACGTCGATCAGAGTGTCGATGCCATCGTCGAGGGGTACGTAAGGGGAACGCACCTCGAGGAGAACTGATGGACCTCACCGAGCCGGTCGCAGCCGGCTGGCAGCTGATCACCGCCGCGCTCGTCGCGATCGCGCTGATCGTCGTGCTGATCACGCTCGTCAAGATGCACCCGTTCCTGGCCCTGATCCTGGGCGGCCTGACGGTCGGCATCCTGGCCGGGCAGAACGTGAGCGACGTGCTCGTCTCGTTCACCACCGGCTTCGGCACGACGGCCGCCGGCGTCGGCGCGCTGATCGCGCTCGGCGCCATGTTCGCCAAGCTGCTCGCCGACTCCGGCGGCGCGGACCAGATCGTCGACACGATCGTCGGCCGGGCGTCCGGGCGGCTGCTGCCGTGGGCGATGGCCCTGGTCGGCGCGATCATCGGCCTGCCGATGTTCTTCGAGATCGGCCTTGTGCTGCTGATGCCGGTGATCTACCTGGTCGCCCGGCGCGCCCGGGTCTCGCTGATCACCGTCGGCATCCCCGCGCTGGCGGGCCTCTCCGCGATGCACGGCTTCGTGCCGCCGCACCCCGGGCCGGTCATCGCGATCCAGAACCTCGACGCGAACCTCGGCGTGACCCTGGGCCTCGGCATCGTGGTCGCGATCCCGACGATCATCGTCGCGGGCCCCTTGTTCGGGGTGCTGGCCGGCCGGTGGGTCGTCGTCGAGCCGCCGACCACATGGGAGCGAGAGGATCGCGAGGACATCCGGCGCCCGTCGTTCGGGATCACGCTCGCCACCGTGCTGCTCCCGGTGGTGCTGATGCTCGGCAAGGCGATCCTCGACATCGTCATCGACGACCCGGAGAACAACGTCCAGCAGGTCGGCGACGTGATCGGCAACCCGTTCATCGCGCTGCTGATCGCGGTCCTGGTCGCGATGCTGACCTTCGGCGTCGGCACCGGGATGGACCGGGCGCGGATCTCGACGTCGGTCTCGGAGGCGCTCCCGCCGATCGCCGGGATCCTGCTGATCGTGTCCGCGGGTGGCGGCTTCAAGCAGGTGCTCGTCGACACCGGCATCGGCACCCTGCTCGCCGACTGGGCCAAGGACGCGAACGTCTCGGTGCTCCTGCTGGCGTGGGTGCTCGCCGTGCTGATCCGCCTGGCCACCGGCTCCGCCACCGTCGCGACGATCACCGCGAGCTCGCTGATGGTCGGCCTGGTGCAGGGCCTCCCGACCGGTGAGGTGTCGCTCGTGGTGCTCGCGGTCGGCGCCGGATCCCTGTTCTTCTCGCACGTGAACGACGCGGGCTTCTGGCTGGTCAAGGAGTACTTCGGCATGACCGTCGGCCAGACCGTGAAGTCCTGGTCCCTGATGGAGACCGTGCTGTCGGTGACCGGGCTCCTGGCCGTCCTGCTGCTCGGGGTGTTCGTGTAGCGGTACCTCCGCCCCGGTGAGCACGCCGGACCGACCAGCCCGGGACCCGGCCGGGACGCCGCGATCGAGCAGGTCGAGGGCGCCCGGCGGGACGGGGCGATCAGGTACGACCCGACGGAGCATCGAGCCCGTCGAGGTAGCGGCTGGTCGGGACCAGGTCGAGGTCGTGGTCGGCGCCGATCCGGGCGACGCTGGCCATCAGCTCGCCCAGCCGGCGGTGCAGCTCGGCGTCGTCGCCGCCGCTGCCGTAGAAGGCGTGCATGTCCGCGATCCCCGCGCTCGGGAACAGCTCCTCGACGATCGCGTCGATGCCGGGGGCCGCCGCGGTGACCGCGCCGGTCACGACGTTCTGCACGTAGCCGAAGGTCGCCTGCGTGCGGATCGCGACCGGCGTGTGCTCGACCATCCAGCGGCGGATCCACTCGTCCCGTGCCAGCTCCTGCGGCCGCCGCAGGATCGCGACGTTGGCCAGCGCGTCCGCGCGGCTCCCGTCCCACGCCTCCGGCGGGTCCAGGCGGCGACGCTCGTCCACGGCGTACCCGTGGACCGTGGCCGCGACCTGTCCCAACGCAGCGGCGACCGCTGCCGGGTCCGCGTCCCAGGTGCTCACGATCGCCCGCACCGGCTCCTCGAACTCGCCGAACCGCATCGCGTCCGCCACGTGCTCGTCGTCGACGTTCAGCTGGAGCCGGCGGACGCCGGCCGCGTACAGCGCTCCGTGGAGGCCGTCGTCGTGCAGGCCGTCGTCGTGCAGGCCGTCATCGTGTAGGGCACTCGGGTCGACGCCCCACAACAGGAACATGTTCTTGTCCACGGGGTGACGGTAGCGGGCCGTCAGAGCACGGAGCGGTAGACCTCGACCGTGCGCTCGGCGATGGCGTCCCAGGAGAACGACGAGATCGCCCGCTCGCGACCCGCCCTCCCCATCTCGGCGGCCCGCGCCGGGTCGGAGACGACCGAGGTGAGCGCGGCCGCGAAGTCGGCGACGTACCGGTCCGGGTCGAGCGGCGTGCCGGTCCCGTCGGTCGCTTGGGAGATCGGCACGAGGACGCCGGTGGAGCCGTCGACCACCACCTCCGGGATGCCGCCGGTGGCGGTGGCGACCACGGCGGTCTCGCAGGCCATCGCCTCCAGGTTCACGATGCCCAGCGGCTCGTAGATCGACGGGCAGGCGAACGCCGTGGCGTCGGTCAGCAGCGCGACGACGTCGCGGCGCGGCAGCATCTCCGGGATCCACACGACGCCGGACCGCGACGAGCGCAGGGAGGCGACCAGCCCCTCGACCTCGGCCATGATCTCGGGAGTGTCCGGCGCGCCCGCGCACAGCACGATCTGCACGTCGGGCGGCAACGCGGCGCAGGCGCGCAGGAACAGCGGCAGCCCCTTCTGCCGGGTGATCCGGCCGACGAACACCACCGACGGGCGGTCCGGCTCCACCCCGAGCGCGCGCACCCGGTCGGGCGAGGGGACCGGCGCCCAGTCGACGGTGTCGATGCCGTTGTGCACCACGTGCACGCGAGTCGGGTCCACCGCGGGGTAAGACGCCAGCACGTCGTCACGCATCGCCGCCGACACTGCGATCACCGCGGCCGCCGCCTCGTACGACGTCCGCTCGACCCAGGACGAGATCGCGTAGCCCCCGCCGAGCTGCTCGGCCTTCCACGGCCGCAGCGGCTCGAGCGAGTGCGCGGAGACGACGTGCGGGACGTCGTACAGCAGCGCGGAGAGGTGGCCGGCGAGGTTGGCGTACCAGGTGTGGGAGTGCACCAGCTCGGTGCCCGCGCAGCCGTCGGCGATGGTGAGGTCGACTCCCAGGGTGCGCAGCGCGGCGTTCGCGCCGGAGAGCTCCGCGAGGTCGGGGTACGACGCCGTGAGGGCCTCGTCGCGGAACGCACCGAACGCGTGGACGTGCGCCTGCACGTCGGGCCGCGCGCGTAGGGCGCGGACCAGCTCGGCGACGTGCACGCCGGCGCCTCCGTAGACCTCGGGTGGGTACTCGCGGGACAGCACGTCGACTCGCACGCTCCCGAACCTATCCGGCGGGCACTACCTTGGGCACATGTCGCTCAGCTCCCGGAAGAAGGTCCTCGCGATCGTCCTGGCGGGAGGTGAGGGCAAGCGGCTGATGCCGCTCACCGCCGACCGGGCGAAACCGTCGGTGCCGTTCGCCGGCATCTACCGGCTCATCGACTTCGCGCTCTCGAACGTCGTCAACAGCGGCTACCTGAAGATCGTCGTGCTCACCCAGTACAAGTCGCACAGCCTGGACAAGCACGTCACCCAGACCTGGCGGATGTCGACCATGCTCGGCAACTACGTGGCGCCGGTGCCCGCGCAGCAGCGGGTGGGCAAGAACTGGTACCTGGGCAGCGCCGACGCGATCTACCAGTCCCTGAACCTGATCCGCGACGAGCGGCCCGACACCGTGGTCGTCGTCGGCGCGGACCACGTCTACCGGATGGACTTCGCCCAGATGGTGGCCGCGCACTGCGACAGCGGCGCGGCGTGCACGGTCGCCGCGATCCGGCAGCCGATCGAGCTGGCGGACCAGTTCGGCGTCATCGACGTGCACCCCGACGAACCGACGAAGATCCGGGACTTCCTGGAGAAGCCGAAGAACCCGGTCGGCCTGCCGGACAGCCCGGGCGAGGTGCTCGCGTCGATGGGCAACTACGTCTTCGACGCCGACGCGCTGGTCGAGGCGGTGACCCGGGACGCCACCGAGATCGGCTCGAAGCACGACATGGGCGGTGACATCGTGCCATCGTTCGTGCGCCGCCAGCAGGCGAACGTCTACGACTACAAGGACAACGACGTCGCGGGCTCGACGGACCGCGACCGCGGCTACTGGCGTGACGTCGGGACCCTCGGCTCCTACTATGCCGCGCACATGGACGTCGTCTCCCCCCTTCCGATCTTCAACCTCTACAACTTCGACTGGCCGATCTACACCTCCTACGGCCCGCAGCCGCCGGCGAAGCTCGTGAAGGGCGTCGCGGGCGAGAAGCCGTTCGTCGACGAGGCCGTGCTCTCGCCCGGGGTGGTCGTCACGGGCGGTCGCGTGCAGAGCTCGGTGCTGTCGCCGGCGGTGCGGGTCGGCGCGGGGGCGGAGGTCGTCGGCTCGGTGCTGATGAACGGAGTCCGCGTCGGCGACGGCGCCCGGGTGCACAACGCGATCATCGACAAGAACGTCGTGGTCCCGCCCGGGGCCGAGCTCGGGCTCGACCCGGCCGCCGACCGGGCGCGCGGGTTCGTCGTCGAGGACGGGCTGACCGTGCTCGGCAAGGACCAGGTGTTCCCGGGCTAGATCACGCCGGCGGCACGAGCGGCCTCGGCGTACGCCACCGCCAGCGACGCCGCCGTCTCGTGCGCGTTCAGCCCGCTCGGGTTCGGCACGACCCACAGCTCCGCGCCGGCGAGCGGCTCCGGCTGCCGGCCCGGCGTCGCCAGCTTGCGGTCGAAGGCGGTGCGGTACGCCGTGATGCCGAGGATCGCCACCACCCGGGGCGAGGTACGGCGCACGGTCGCCTCCAGCTCGGCCGCCCCCGCCCGCAGCTCGGCCCGGGTCAGCTCGTCGGCGCGGGCCGTCGCCCGCCGCACGATGTTGGTGATCCCGATGCCGCGCGAGCGGAGCAGGTCGCGGTCGGCGTCGGTCATCCCGCCGGAGGGGCTCAACGGCTCCTCGATGATCCCCGCGGCGTACAGCGCGGGGTAGAAGCGGTTCGACGGGGACGCGAAGTGGGTCCGGGTCGCCGCGGTCCACAGGCCGGGGTTGATCCCGACGAACAGCAGCTTGAGCCCGGGCCCGACCAGGTCGGGCACCTCGTGGTCGCGGTAGGACAGCAGCTCGGCGCGGGTGAAGCGGGGCACCCGCGCAGCCTGCCATGGCGGAACCCGGCGGCGGTCAGTACCGTCCCATCACCATGCGACGACTTCTCGGAACGCTCGCACTCCTGGTGCTGCTCGCCGGCTGCGGTGACGAGGCGGGCGGGCGGTCGCCCGATCCCCAGGACGCGCCGGAGCCCGAGATCATCCTGGTCCACGCCACCGCCGGGGGAGGGGACCCGGAGGCGCAGGCGACCGACGTGACCGACCCGGCCGACCTGGCGTCCTACGTCAGGCAGTTCAGCGACGGGCTGGCCGGGCAGGTGACGAAGGCCGCCGGTGCTGCGGGCGGCAACCCCGTCCTCGCGCAGGTCGTCTCGGTCGGCTGCGACGTGCCGCCCGGCGCCGACCTCGAGCAGGACGTGATCGTCCCCGAGACGGTCGCGAAGCCGATGCCGGAGTGCCTCGCCCCGGTGACGACCGTCGCCGTGGCGAGCGTGCCGGCGCTCCAGTGACCGTCAGGGCTTGTGGTACTCGATCGCCACGGCGTTCGCGACCCATCGCTGGAAGCCGTCGGAGGGCGTGTTGAGCACGGCGGCCGCGCCGTTGCGGTTCTCCCCGACCATCGTCGAGGAGCCACCGCCGTCGAGGTTGATCGCCTCGTCGGCGCCGAGATCGATCATCAGGTTCGCGAGCTCGACCATCGTGTAGCCGCGGCTGCGTGAGCTGCGGCCGTCGACCACCAGGATCAGCACCTCACCGGTGTCGGCGTCCACGCCGATCGCGGTGCGCGGTGCCAGCGTGCGGTCGTCGACCGCGCGGATGATGCCGTCGTGCACGAGGAAGTGGTTGCCGCTGATCGCCATCTGCGGGCGGCCCCGGAGCGACCACTGCACCTTGACGCGGGCGCCCTTGGGGAACTGCTTGCGCAGCAGCGCCGCGCCGTCCCCGCGGCCGACGAGCATCAGGCCGGGGATGACGGTGTCGTTCGCGAGCTTGCCGCGGTTGCTGACGACACGACCGTTCGCGACCATCACCTGGCGGACCCGCTCGGTCTGGCCCTGCGTGACGGCGTACCCCGCGGTGCGCCCGAACCGCGGCGTGTAGACGCCGAGCCCGCCGGGGATGACGAAGGACGAGTTCAGGTTGGTGACCGCGAGCCTCGGGTGGAACAGCACCTTCGCGGTCATCGGCACGTCGTCGATGCCGGCGCGCCCGTTCCGGTTGATGAAGAACGCGTTGTTCCAGCCGTCCTTGCGGGCGTGCAGCAGACCGCGCTGCCGGTCCTTGCCGAGCCCGAGCGGCGCTCCCGTGTGACCGATGTCGTAGAAGTCGCCGTTCACGCCGGCGACCGCGCCGTCCGCGGCGAGGATGTCCTTGACGGGCGCGACCCGGCGCACCGACGGCATGCTCGCGTAGTCGATCCTCAGCCCGGGGGTGCTCGGGTCGACGGTCAGCAGGTGCGCGACGATCGGGCCGCGTGCGTCGGTCTGCGTCCAGCGGGTGTACTTCACGCCCGGCGCCACCCGCCAGCCGACCCGGTCGTCGGTGGTCGCCCGGGGGTAGGTCGAGGTGCGGGGCGCCGCGGTCGCCTCCGGATAGCCCCCGGAGCTGTCCTTGGGATGCAGCTTGCGGGGGACGTCGGGGCCCTGGTGCCCGGGGCGTGCGGGGTCCCCGGCGAGGGCGGGCGCCCCCGCTGCGAGGGCGCACGCCACCAGGCCGGCCGAGAGGGTCAGGCGGATGCGCACCCCCGCAAGGCTAGGCCGTTCACCCGCCCACGACGGGGAGGTGGACGGCCGTGTCCTCGAGCACCACGGCCCCCGGGGTCCGGCTGCCCATCCCCACGAAGGTGTCGCTGACGGGGGTCGCCAGCAGGTACAGCGTCTGCCCGGCCGGCACGTCGATCGCGACCGACGGCAGGGCGATCCGGCGCTGCTCGCCGACCACCGGCGCGGTGGTGCTCAGCGGGAGGACGTTGTTCTGCACCAGGTGGGCGTCGGCCGGCGAGGTGCCGACCGCGAGGCCGTAGAACGCCCGGTTGTTCACCCCGAGCGCGGTCAGCGTGCCGGTGAGGAACGGCGTCCCGGCGACCCGGATGGGGCCCTGGGCGACGGCGTAGGCGATCGGGGCGCCGCCGGTCTCCGGGGTGGCGACCGTGCCGACGTCGTACGTCGTGTTGGCGCGGGGGGTCGCCACGGTGGTGCAGGTGCTGTCCGGGGTGGCCAGGTGCAGCTTGCCGTAGCCGCGGAGCCCGGTGTGCCGGCCCTCGAGCTGCTCGTCGAGGAACCGGATCGTCAGGTCGGTGAAGGTGCCACCCGCGAGCTGCTCGCTGCACGGGTCGGAGGCGACGCTGACCCCGCTGGGCAGCACGGCGGGCAGCGTGTGGCCGCCGTTGTACGCGACGAAGATGCTGTGCCGGCGCGCGTGCGGGGTGATCGCGGTGCGCCAGTTCGCCAGGCCCTGCTGCAGCGGGAAGAGCGTGTCGGTGGTGCCCTGCCCGAACAGGACCGGGATGTCGAGCCGGCGCCCGTGCTCGACGTGCCACCGGGGCCCGTTCTCGCGGAAGAAGGAATCCATGTCCTCGGTGCCGGGCACCGAGCCGTCCGGCCAGCTTCCGGTCGCCGAGCCCTCGACCAGCGCCTGGTAGACGTTGGTCGGCAGCGCGTCCGAGGGGACTGCCCCGGCGCTCAGCGCCGCCGCCCACTCGGTGCGGACCACGCCCTCCGGCGCGAGGCTGTCGCTGAGGTCGTTCCAGGTGATCTCAGGCGCGAGCGCGTCGAGGACCGGCTTGCCCTTCAGGCGCAGCTCCTCGAAGGCGGTGAGGAACTGGTAGCCGCCTCCGTAGCTGCCGCCGATCGCGGCCATCCTCGGGTCGCCCGGGCCGTCCTGCTCCACCCAGGGCAGACCGCTCACCAGGGTCACCAGCTTCCGGACGTCGTGTCCCTCGACGCGCGGGTTCTCGACGTACGCGTGCCCACCGCTCTCGCCGAAGCCGCGCTGGTCGAAGGAGATGACGGCGTACCCGCCGCGGAGGAGCTTCGTGAACGCCGAGGGGTCGGTCTCGCGCTGTCCACCCCAGCCGTGGCTGTGCATCACCATCGGCACCGGGCGGCGAGCGGTCGCCCCGGCCGGGCGGAAGATCGTGTAGCAGATCTGGACGGGGTTGCTGGTCCCCGGATCCGGGACGCTGGTCAGGCAGCCGTCGGTCGTGGAGGCGAGGGGGCGTGCGGCGGCGGTCGTCGTGGGTACGGCGACCAGCGTGGCGGCGAGCAGCGTGGTGGCGATCAGCGTCTTCATGGTGCGGTGTCAACGCCGTTCCCGAGGTCGGGGTTACTCACCAACGGGGATGCGGGCGGCTAGGTTGGCGCCGTGCCGTGGAACACGTTCGTCGAGGGCGACAACCTCGACGTGCTGCCCACCCTGCCGACCGTGGACCTCGTCTACATCGATCCGCCGTACAACACCGGCAACGACTTCGCCTACAAGGACGCCTTCGGCGGCCATGCCGCGTGGGTGGCGTTCATGCGGCCGCGGCTCGCGGCGGCCCGCGACGTGCTGCGCGAGACCGGCGCGATCTTCGTCAGCATCGACGACAACGAGGCCGCGCACCTGAGGCTGCTGATGGACGAGCTGTACGGCGAGCAGAACTTCCTCGCCCAGGTCGTGGTCAACCTCAACCCGAAGGGCCGGCAGCTGGGCAAGGGCTTCGCGACCAGTCACGAGTACCTCCTGGTCTACGCGCGGGACGCCCGGCGCACCGTCCTCGACGCGACCTCCGCGGACACCGTCGACGAGCGCGACTTCCCGCTGACGACCCAGGACGGCCGGCGGTACCGGCACCTGCCGCTGCGGAACACGAACAAGAAGTTCAACCCGGTGACCGCGCGGACCCTGCACTTCACGGTCTGGGGCGACCCGGAGAGCGGACGGGTCAGCACCACGCCGTTCGCGGGCGCCGTCGAGATCGGCCCCGTCTTCGGCGACGGGCGGCCCGCGGTCTGGCGGTGGAGCCGCCCGCGGATCGACGAGCGCCCCGACGACCTCGTGTGCCGTCGGGTGCAGGGCAGGCTGGGGGAGCGGGTCGACGTGTTCCAGCGCGACTGGCTGCATCCCGGAGTCCCGGGCGGGCGCCGCAAGAAGCTGCGCACGATCTGGCTCGCCGAGGAGGTCGGGTCGACGGACACCGCCGTGCAGGAGCTCAAGGACCTGGTCGGCCACGTCTTCGAGTCGCCCAAGCCGACCGGGCTGGTCCGCCGGATCCTCTCGACGATGCCCGACGACGCGGTCGTGCTCGACTTCTTCGCCGGGAGCGGGACGACGGGCCACGCGGTCGCGCTCCAGAACGCCGCGGACCGCGGCTCCCGTCGCTGCATCAGCGTCAACTCGGCGGAGCCGACCCGCGATGGATCGAACGCCCGCAACGCCGGCTTCCTCACGGTCGCCGACATCACCCGCGCCCGGCTGCGCGCCGTCGCTGAGACGGTCGGTGGCGGCCTCGAGGAGGTCGGGGGCAGGATCGACGCATGACCTCCGCCCGCGTCGCCCTCGTCACCGGAGCATCCAGCGGCATCGGGGCGGACGCGGCCCGCGGGCTGCGCAGTGCCGGCTTCGAGGTGTACGCCGTGGCCCGACGGGTCGACCGGATGGCCGGCCTCGAGAAGGACGGGGTCCGGGTCCTCGGGATGGACGTCACCGACGAGGAGTCGATGACGTCGGGGGTCGAGCGGATCCTCAGCGAGGGCGGTCGCATCGACGTCCTCGTCAACAACGCCGGCTACGGGTCGTACGGCGCGGTCGAGGACGTGCCGCTCGACGAGGCAAGGCGGCAGTTCGAGGTCAACCTCTTCGGCCTGGCCCGGCTCACCCAGCTCGTCACGCCGGGGATGCGGCACAACGGCGGTGGCCGGATCATCAACATCTCCTCGATCGGTGCGGTCATCTACGAGCCCTTCGGCGCGTGGTACCACGCCACGAAGTTCGCGGTCGAGGGCTTCAGCGACAGCCTGCGCGTGGAGCTCAGGCCGTTCGGCATCGACGTCGTGATCGTGCGCCCCGCCGGCATCGTCACCGAGTGGAACACGATCGCGCGGGAGCGGCTCGCCGCGACGAGCCGCGGCGGCGCCTACGCGCAGTACGCGGACAGCGCCGTCCGCACGCTGGCGAGGGTCGACAACCGGATGATGTCCAGCGGCCCGGAGGTGGTCGCCAGGACGATCGTCAGAGCGGCCACCGCCCCACACCCCCGCAGCCGCTACGCGACCGGCAAGGGTGCGCGGATCATCCCCGCCGTACGCCGGGTGCTGCCCGACCGGGCCTTCGACGCGGTGCTGGCCCGGGCGTTCCTCCGCTAGACGCCCGCTGCCCTCTCCAGGGCCGCGACCTCGTCGTCGAGGTGCGTCAGCAGCCGCTGGAGGTGCGGCACGGTCCGCCGGCAGCCGATCAGCCCGAAGCCGAGGTTGCCGTCGTAGGAGATGCAGGTGATGTTCAGTGCCATCCCGTTGATCGGGATCGACAGCGGGTAGTGGCCGACCAGCTTCGCGCCGTTCCAGTACTGCGTCGACCGCGGGCCCGGGACGTTGCTGATGATCAGGTTGTACGGCGGCCGGATGATCCCCGACATCCGCAGCAACGGCGCGACGATCGCCGGGGCCTGGCCGAGGGCGCTCATCGCCATGATCTGCGCCGGCGTCATGCCGGAGAGGGCCTCCTTGCCGTCGAGCATCGAGGCGTGGATGCCCTCGAGCCGGCCGGCGGGGTCGTGGAGGTCGGTGCCGAGCTGGCACATCACCGCACCGACGGCGTTCCCGCCCTCGGTCGAGGCGATGTGGGACTCCTTCGCCTTGAGGCCGACCGGCACCATCGCGACCAGGGGCGCCTCGGGCAGCGCATCGTGCTCGAGCAGGTAGCGGCGTACCGCGCCTCCGCACATCGCGAGCACGACGTCGTTGATCGTCGTCCCGGTGGCCTTGCCGATCCGGTGCAGCCGCTCGATCTCCCAGTCCTGGGCGGCGAACCGGCGCGAGCCGGTGATCTTCTGGTTGAAGATCGTGCGCGGCGCGTGCAGCGAGATCGACGAGGTCTCGTTGCGGACGCCCTTGCTGATGGTCTTGATCAGCGCGCCCGGCATGCCGGCCGCCTCGGCGGCGATGCCGAGGGCCGACCGCATCACCTGGGTCGGGATCTCGGCCAGGCTCGTCTCGTCGGACTTCGTGCGCTGGGGCCGGTCCCGCCGGGTCCGCGCGTCCCACGGCGGCGGCATCTCGCGGGTCGCGGCGTCGGGGCTGAGGGTGCTCTGGACGAGCCGCATCGCCGAGATGCCATCGACGAGGGAGTGGTGGACCTTGGTGTAGAGGGCCACGCGCCCGTCGCGGAGCCCCTCGATGATGTGCGCCTCCCACAACGGCCGCTCCCACGCGAGCCGCGTGCTGTGCAGGCGGCTGCTCAGGTCCAGGAGCTCCCGGACCCGGCCGGGCTTCGGCAGCCCGCTGTGCCGGATGTGGTGGTCGATGTCGAACTGCTCGTCCTCGACCCAGACGAGCTGCCCGCCCGTGGACAGGGAGCGGTGCGGTCGCTTGAGGAACAGCGGCGCGATCTCCTCGACGTCCCGCATCGACTCATACATCTCCCGGCCGTAGTTGCGGCCGGCGCCCTCGGGCTTCTCGAAGAGCTGGAGCCCGCCCACGTGCATCGGCATGCTGCGGTTCTCCGCCAGGAGGAACGCCGTCCCGGTCGGGTCGATCGGTGAGACCACGCTTCCCCCTGGTTTCGCTCCGGTCCCGGATGGTGCCGTCCGAGTGTGGCGGCTCGTGGCGACCGCCACAACCCGTCAGTGGTGCCGCCCGTGCTTCTTCGGGCCGTGCGGCTTCTTGTGGTGACCGGGACCGTGACCGTGCGGCTTCGGGTGGTGGTGCTCCGGACGGTGCTTCGGCGGCGGTGGAGGAGCGGAGCGCGCCGCCCCGGTCGCCGCCGGCTTCGTGGAGCCGGCGGTCGCCTGCACCGGGTGCGGCGTCGCCGACGTGGTGTGCCGAGCGGCCGCCGTGTCGGCAGCGGCCGCCGGAGCGGTCGGGTCGCGCCCCTGGAGCGCGGCCAGCAGGAGGGCCGCGACCAGGACGACCGCCCCGCCCGTGACGACGACGATCCGGCGCCGGGCCCAGGGCCCGACCACGACGGGCGGCGCCGGCGGTGTGGCGGGCATCGGCGGCACCACGACGGTGCGGGTCGTGGGTGCCACGGCGGCCCGCGCGGCGACCTCGGCCGCGGTCGGCCGCTCCTCCGGCGTACGCGAGAGCATCGCCCGGAGCAGCGTGCGGAGCCCGGCCGGTACTCCGCTGGGCAGCTCGGGCGGGTCGTCGCGCAGGTGGGCGAGCGCGGTGGCGACCGGTGTCTCGCGCTGGAACGGCGAGCTGCCGGTGAGGCACTGGTGGGCCACGACGCCGAGCGCGTAGACGTCGGACGCGGGTGTCGCCGGGGCGCCCTCGACCTGCTCGGGGCTGAGGTACTCCGCCGTTCCGACCACGAAGCCGGTCTCGGTGAGCGGCTCCGCGGTGTCGGACCGGGCGACGCCGAAGTCCACGAGGACCGGCCGGCCGTCCGACGTGAGCAGGATGTTCGAGGGCTTGAGGTCCCGGTGGACGACGCCGGCCGCGTGCGCGGCGGCGAGCGCCTGACCGATCCCGACCAGCAGGTGGGCGACCCGGCCCGGTGGGAGCGGGGCGGTGAGGGGAATGCCCTCCACGAGCTGCATGACGATGTACGGCGTCGTGCCGGCCGGGCCCTCCTCCTCGCCGTAGTCGTACACGCGCACGATGCCCGGGTGCTGCAGCCCGCCCGCGAACCGCGCCTCCGCCCGGAGCCGGGCGCGGTGGACCTCGTCGTCGGTCGTGCGCAGCACCTTGACCGCGACCGGCCGGTCCAGTCGCGTGTCGTGGGCCCGGTAGACGGTCCCCATGCCACCGGACCCGATCCGCTCGGTCAGCTGGTAGCGCCCGTCGAGCAGGCGCAGTCCGCCCGTCACACCCTCAGTCACGCCCCGGTGGTACCCAGGCGGGGTTGATCGGGAACGCGGACCCGTCGGCGTGCGCCGGCCCGCGGATCGTCCACAGCCCCGGCTCCGGCAGGGTTCTCCACAGCGGGAGGCCGACCCGGCCCGCGAGGTCCGCGACCGCTCCTAGCGTCGCCGGCATGAGATGGATCATCGGCATCGCCCTCGTCCTCGGCACCTGCGTCGGAGGAGCCGCGGTCGCGGCCGTCGACCCGCCGCCCGGCGACACCATCGTCGACGTCACCGGAGACCCCGCCAACGGCTTCGAGATCCGGCACTACGACGGCTCGGCGGAGTACCCACCGACCGACTCCGAGGCACGCGCCGAGTGCTCGGAGTACCACGCCCGGCTACGGGAGGTCCGGTGCCGGACCGAGGTGCGCACCTGGTACCGCGACCTCGGCGACCTGGAGCAGGCGCTCGACTGGGCGCACTCCTCTTGAACGACGCCGTGGACGGCATTTTCACGGCGCCGTGCTCGGCACCGTGCTCGGCGCCGTGACGGTGCGGGCCCGCGTGGCAGGATCGCCCGCATGGAGGCGGGGCCGCTCGACCGGATGTGGGACCGCGGGCGCACCTCGTTGCGCGCCCGGATCAAGCGGCTGGAGTCGAAGACCTGGCAGATCGGGCAGTGTGCGATCGCCGCCGGGGTGGCCTGGTTCGTCGCCGCCGACCTGTTCGGCCACCCGACCCCGTTCTTCGCGCCGGTCGCAGCGGTCGTCGCCCTCGGGACGTCCTACGGCCAGCGGCTGCGCCGGGTCGCCGAGGTCACCATCGGCGTCGCCGTGGGGGTCCTGCTCGCCGACCTCCTCGTGGCCTGGCTCGGGTCCGGCGGCTGGCAGATCGGGCTGATCGTCGCGCTGTCGATGTCGGCGGCGTTCCTGCTCGACGAGGGCCCGCTGTTCGTGACCCAGGCTGCGGTGCAGTCGATCGTGATCGCCGGGTTGGCGGCCGACCCCAGCCAGGCGTTCACCCGCTGGACCGACGCCGTGATCGGCGGCGCGGTCGCGCTGGTGGCGGCGACGATCGTGCCGGCGGCGCCGTTGCGGCGACCGCGTGAGCAGGCCGCGGTCGTGATGCGGAAGGTCGCGGCGCTGCTGCGGGCCGCGGGTGAGGTGATGTCCGACGGCGAGGCCGCGCGGGCGCTGGCGCTGCTCGCCGACGCGCGGTCGACGGACTTCCTGATCCGCGAGCTCCAGGACGCGGCGGACGAGGGCCTCTCGGTCGTCGAGTCGTCACCGTTCCGGGTCCGGCACCGCGACGACCTGCGCAAGATGGCCGAGCTCGTCGACCCGCTCGACCGGGCGCTGCGCAGCACCCGCGTGCTGGTCCGGCAGACCGCGGTCGCGGCGTACCACCGCCGCCCGGTCCCGGGCTCCTACGCGCTGCTCGCGCTCGACCTCGCCGACGCCGGCGATGCCGTGGCCGAGGAGCTGGCCGCCAACCGGATGGCCACGGCGGCCCAGCCGGCGCTGCTGGCGGTCGCCGAGGCGACGGGACAGGTGGAGCGCACCGACGTGCTCGCGGCCGAGGCGGTCCTGGCCCAGCTGCGGTCGGTCGTCGTCGACCTGCTCATGGTCACGGGCATGGACCAGCTGGAGTCGACCGACGCGCTGCCGCCGCCGCGATGAGCCCGGCCGTGGCGGGCGAGCGGTGGGTGCTGCACGTCGACCTGGACCAGTTCATCGCCGCCGTCGAGGTGCTGCGCCGCCCCGAGCTGGCCGGGCTGCCCGTCGTCGTGGGCGGACGCGGCGACCCCGCCGAGCGCGGGGTGGTGGCGACCGCGTCGTACGAGGCCCGCGCGTACGGCGTCGGGTCCGGGATGCCGCTGCGGGTGGCCGCCCGGAAGTGCCCGGACGCGGTGTTCCTGCCGGTCGACAAGGACGCGTACGACGCCGCGTCGGCCGAGGTGATGGCGACGCTGCGCGGCCTGGAGTGGGGTGGCGTGCCCGTCGTGCTCGAGGTGCTCGGCTGGGACGAGGCGTTCCTCGGCGCGGGCGCGGGGCACGCGGACCTCGGCGACCCGCGGGAGTTCGCGGAGCGGGTGCGGACAGCCGTGCTGGCCGCCACCGAGCTGCACTGCTCGGTCGGCATCGGCGACAACAAGCTGCGCGCCAAGATCGCGACCGACTTCGGCAAGCCGCGCGGTGTGTGGCAGCTGACGGAGGAGAACTGGTTCGAGGTGATGGGGGAGCGGCCGACCACGGCGCTGTGGGGGATCGGCTCGAAGACCGGCAAGAAGCTGGCCGCGCTCGGCATCGACACCGTCGCCCAGCTCGCGAGCTCCGACGCCCGGCTGCTGGCCGCCGAGCTCGGACCCACGATGGGGCCGTGGTACCACCGCCTCGCCCGGGGCGCGGACACCGGTCCGGTGGACGCCACGCCGTGGGTGCCGCGCGCGCACGGGCGCGAGGAGACGTTCCAGCAGGACCTCGAGACGCCGGAGGAGGTCGCGGCCGCGATCCGGGAGCTGACCCGGCGCGTGGTCGCGGACATCGACGCCGAGGGCCGGCCGGCGGCGCGGGTCGGCCTCAAGGTTCGGCTGAAGCCCTTCGTCACCGTGAGCCGCAGCCTGACCCTGCCGGCGCCCACGAACGACCCGTCCGTGCTCGGTGACGCGGCGGTCTCGCTGCTGGACCGGCTCGATGACCGGCACCGCGACCGGCCGGTGCGGCTGCTCGGCGTCCGGCTGGAGATGGTGCCCCCGGACGGGGGCTACTGAAGGCCGGCGCGCAGCTCCCGCACCACGGAGTCGACGACCGCGACCAGGTCGCCGTCGGTGGCCTCGGCGACCGCCCGCTGGCGCTGGTACGACGCGCCCCGGCGCGGGATGTCGGCCACCGAGTCCAGCTCGGCGGCGCAGCCCAGCCGGTCGGCGACCGGGCCGAGGCGCTCGAGCAGGTCGGCGAGGTCGTCGGTGACCAGTCGCTCGTTCGACGCCGCGTCCGTGATCACGATCGCGTCCAGGCCGTAGCGCGCGGCGCGCCACTTGTTCTCCTGCACGTGCCACGGCGGCATCGTCGGGAGGATCTCGCCCGCGGCGAGCCGGGTGTCCAGGTCGATCACGAGGCAGTGCATGAGCGCGACCAGTGCCGCGAGCTCGGTGAAGTTGGAGACACCGTCGCAGACCCGGTTCTCGAGCGTGCCGTGCGCCGGCGCCGGCCGGAGGTCCCAGCGGATCTCGGTGAGCTCCTCGATCACGCCGGTGACGACCTGGTCCTGGGCGAACGCCTCGAACTCCGACCACGTCTCGAACTGGAACGGCAACCCGGCCGTGGGGAGCTGCTGGAACATCAGGGCGCGGTTGGAGGCGTACCCCGTGTCCGTGCCGGCCCAGATCGGGGACGAGGCCGAGAGTGCCTGCAGGTGCGGGTAGTAGGTGAGCAGGGCCGAGAGCACCGGCATCACCCGCTCCTTCTCGGGCAGGCCCACGTGCACGTGCACGCCCCAGATCAGCATCTGCCGGCCCCACCACTGGGTGCGGTTGATCAGCTCCTCGTAGCGGTGGCCCTCGGTGAGCTGCTGCCCGGTCCAGGTCGCGAACGGATGGGTGCCGGCGCCGTACAGGTCGATGTCGAGGTCGTCGCCGGCCGGGAGGACCACCTCGAGGGTCTGCTGCAGGTCCGCCATCGCGGCACCGGCGGTGCGGCACACGCCGCTGACGAGCTCCACGGTGTTGCGGAGCATCTCCTTGTGCAGCTTGCCCGGGTCCGGGAGCCGCGGCTTCGCCCGGGCGAACAGGTGCGTGGCGTCGTTGCGCAGGTCGCGGGTGCGCCGGTCGACGAGCGCCAGCTCCCACTCCACGCCCAGCGTCGGCTCGGGAGATCCGTGGAAGTCGATGCGCACCCGACCAGCGTTCCACAGGTCAACTGAGGGGCATGTCCTCCACCCGGGCGATCCAGCTCGCGGCCACGCCGTGGTACGGCGCCGCGCCGGCCGCCACCGCGGCCTGCACGCGGTCGCACGACGCCATCGCCGCAGCCACCAGGTCGTCGGGGTAGCGGAACCGGATCCGGTGGTCCGCGAACTCGTCCTCGTCGTCGACCCAGACCCGGCCGGTGTTCCCGCGGACCACGTCCAGGTCCAGGTCCACTGCGCGCACGACGGTGCCGTCCCAGACCGGCGGGGTCGTGACGTCGACGTACACCTGCAGCGGTCCGTCGACGTCGTGGAAGGTCGCCAGCCAGCCGCGGCCCTCGTCCGGCCCGGCCGCCGGGATGAGCCCGACCTGGCGGGTGGGCGCGACGTAGGTCATGCCGGGCCGGGTCATCACGGTGCCCGGCCGGATGCCCAGCCAGTCGCCGTGCTCGTCGCTGCCGAGGTAGGTCGTGCCGAGCTCCCAGTGCGGCCGGTCACCCCACTTCGACATCACGATCCGGACGGGCGTTCCCGGTGGTGGGGTCACGTGACCTGTCTACCAGCCGGCTGCGACCATGACGGCCATGTTGGAGTCCCGCGAGCTCAACCTGACCCTGGACTTCTGCCTCCGCGTCGGCGAGCTCCTGCTCTCGTCCGGAGCCGGCGCGGCGGACGTCACGGCGACCATGCAGGCGCTGTCCTGGGAGTACGGCGTGCGCCGGCCCGAGGTCGACGTCACCTTCACCTCGCTCTCGATGAGCTTCCAGCCCGACCCCGAGGAGCCGGCGGTCGTGCTGATCCGGCAGGTCAAGCAGCGCGACATCGACTACGAGGACCTGACGCTCGTCGACCAACTGGTCCGCGACGTGCTGCGTGGCGAGGCCGATCTGAAGGACGCCCGGGCGCGGCTGGCCCGGATCGTCTCCTCCGGCCACATCCTGCCGCGCTGGGCGGCCACCCTCGGCTGGGGTGTGATGGCCGCCGGCGTCGGGCTCCAGCTGGGGGGGAACGCAGCCGTGGTCCTGATCGCGGCGGTCGCGGCGATCGCCATCGACCGGTTGCAGCTGGTGATGGGGCGGCGACGGGTCCCGTTCTTCTACCGCCAGGTCGCCGGTGGCGGGGTGGCCACCCTGATCGCCGTGCTCGCGAAGGCAGCCTGGGGCGACCTCGACCCGTCGCTGGTCGTCACCGCGAACCTGATCATGCTGCTCGCCGGCATCGGCTTCATGGGCGCGCTCCAGGACGCGCTCACCGGCTTCTACGTCACGGCCGGCGCGCGGCTCACCGAGGCACTGCTGGCGACGGCAGGGATCATCGCCGGCGTCAGCGGCGGCCTCACCGTGGCCGACCTGCTGGGCATCTCGGTCGGGAAGATCGAGGTGGGCGCCGCGTCCAACCTCCGGGACGTGACGATGATGGCGGTCGGGGCGGGGATCTGTGCCGCGGCGTTCGCGTTCGCGTCCTACGCCCCGCGCCGCACCCTGGTCTGGATCGGGGTGGTCGCCGCGGTGGCGATGTTGATCAGCCAGACGATCACGCTCGGCGGCGTCGGCAGCACCTGGTCGACGGCACTGGCGGCGTTCTTCGTCGGCCTCGTGAGCTACACGGTCGCCGGCCGGCTGCTGGTGCCACCGCTCGTCGTGGTGGTCTCCGCCGTCGTGCCGATGCTGCCGGGCCTCTCGATCTACCGCGGGCTGAGCCTGCTGGCCGAGGGCGGCCACTACACGTCGGAGGGGCTGCTGGCGATCATCACGGCCGCGTCGGTCGCGATCGCACTGGCCTCCGGCGTGATCCTCGGTGAGTACGTCGCCCAGCCGCTCCGGCGCGAGGCACGCCGGCTCGAGGGCCGGCTCGCGGGACCGCGCCTGGTCGGCCCGCTCAAGGTGCGGACCCGTCGGGTCAGACGACCGTCGTCCGGTCCGGAAGCACGCGACTAGCGGCCTTCGCCACGATGTCCTGGTAGCGCGAGCCGGTGAGCTTCGCGAGGTGGTGGACCGCGTGCGCGTCGAGCCCGACGAGCACCCGCGCCTTGTCGTGCAGCACGCCCTTGACGATGATCTCGGCGGCCCGCTCCGGGGTCATCTTGGCGAGCTTCTCGTCGAACAGCCTCGCCGTGCGCTCCTTGTCCTCCTTGGCGGAGACGCGGGCGTTGCGCGCGATCGCGGTCTTGATGCCGCCGGGGTGCACCACGGTCACGCCGACCGGGTGACCGGCGACCAGCATCTCCTCGCGGAGCGCCTCGGACATGCCTCGGACGGCGTACTTGGCGGCGTTGTACATGCTCTGGCCGGGCATCGAGACGAGCCCGAACAGCGACGAGATGTTCACGACGTGGCCGTCGCCCGACGCGATCAGGTGGGGCAGGAACTCCTTGGTGCCGTGCAGCACGCCCCAGAAGTTGATGCCGACGATCCAGTCCATGTCGCCGTACTCGAGGTCCTCGAGGTTCCCTGCGAGCGCGACACCGGCGTTGTTCACGACCACGTTCACCCGGCCGAGCTGCTCGGCCACCGAGGAGGCGTACGCCGCGAACGCGGCGCGGTCGGCGACGTCGAGGTGGTCGGAGCGCACCTCCCGGGCGCCGGCCGCCTTGACCAGGTCGACGGTCTCGGCCAGCCCGGCGTCGTCGACGTCGGAGATCGCCAGCAGCGCGCCCTGGCGGGCCAGGTTGATCGAGAGCGCCCGGCCGATGCCGGAGCCCGCTCCCGTGATCGCCACGACCTTGTCGTCGAAGGACTTCATGCGGGCTGTTCCTCCCTGCTGGTGGGGACCGGGGTGGTGTCGTAGGCGTCGGCGTCGAAGCGGGCGAGGTTGCGGCGGAACGTGAAGGTGGCCTTCGGCCACAGCGTGGTGTTGCGGCCGTGCTCGTCCAGGTACCAGCTCTCGCAGCCGCCCGTCGTCCAGACCGTGCGCTTCATCCGGCGCTGAACGCTGCGGTTCCACTTCCGGTGCGCCGCCTCGCGCGGCTCGATCGCGCCGAGGCCGCGCTCGCGCATGGTGCGCACGGCGTCGCGGAGGTAGGCGACCTGGGCCTCGATGATGAAGACCATGCTGGTGTGGCCCTGGCCCGTGTTGGGGCCGACCAGGACGAACAGGTTCGGGAAGCCGGGCACCGTCGTGCCCTTGTACGCCGCCATGCCCTGCTCGCGCCAGACGTCCGCCAGGCTCCGCCCGGCGGTGCCGGTGACGTGCTCGGCGAACGGCAGGTCGGTGGTGTGGAAGCCGGTTGCCACGACCAGGACGTCGACCGGCCGCTCCACCCCGTCGGCGGTGACGACCGCGCTGCCGGTGACCTTTGCGATGGGATCGGTCACGAGCTCGGTGTTGTCCGCGGCGAGTGCCGGGTACCACGTGTTGGAGCGCAGGATCCGCTTGCAGCCGATCTCGAAGTGGGGAGTCACGCGCTCGCGCAGCGCCGGGTCCTTGATGCCCTTGCGGATGTTCGCGAGCGCGGCCTGCTTGGCGGGGGCGGCGATCTTCGGCTCGATGGTGAACGCGGGCACGTAGGCCTCGTGCGCCCAGTAGATGCCGGTCCGGTAGACCTTCCGCAGCAGCGGGAGCCGGCGCAGCGCGCGTCGCTCGAGGGCGCCGTACCGACGGTCGTTGCGCGGGATCACCCACGGGGCGGTGCGCTGGTAGACGTCGAGGTGGCCGCCGCTGGCCGCCAGGGACTGCTGCAGCTCGGGGACGATCTGGATCGCCGAGGCGCCGGTGCCGATCACCGCGACCCGCTTGCCGGCCAGGTCGACGTCGTGGTTCCACCGCGCGGAGTGGAACAGCTCGCCCTGGAACGTCTCGATGCCTTCGATCTCCGGCGGCTTCGGCTCCGACAGGCTGCCCGCGCCGACGACCAGCGTGCGCGACACGACCGTGCGCTCGCCGTCCGGCCCGGTGATCCGCGACCGCCACACCTGGGCCGCCTCGTCCCAGGTCGCGTCCTCGAAGCGGGTGTCGAACTCGAACCGGTCGAGGGTGCCCGAGCTCTCGGCGACCGAGCGCAGGTAGGCCTGGATCTCCGGCTGCGGGGAGTACGACATCGACCACTCGGGATTGGTCGCGAACGAGTACGAGTAGAGCTGGCGCTCGGGACGTCGCACGCCGCGCCGGGGTAGGTGTTGTCACGCCACGTGCCGCCGACGTCCGACCCCTTCTCGACCACCAGGAAGTCGGTCTCGCCGTCCTCCTGGAGCTTGATGGCGGCGCACAGTCCGGCGAAGCCCGCTCCGACGATGAGGTGCTCCACATGCATGGGCCGACCGTACTGGCGTTATTGAAAAAGTGTCAATAGAGTGGTGGCCGTGAGTCAGCCTAACCTCCGCCAGACGTCTGGGGGCCGGACCCGCCTGTCGCCCGAGCAGCGGCGGGAGCAGCTCCTCGACCTGGGCGTGAAGCTGCTCGCCCACCGGTCCCTCGATGAGCTCTCGATCGACCTGCTCGCGGAGGAGGCCGGGATCTCGCGCGGGCTGCTCTACCACTACTTCGGCAACAAGCACGCCTTCCACGAGGCCGTCGTACGCCGGGCTGCCGACGACCTGATCGAGCAGACGGCACCCCCGGTCGACGGCGAGCCGATGGAGCGGATGCTGACCTCGTTGTCGGCGTACCTCGACTACGTCGTGGACAACCACGAGGGCTACCTGTCCCTGGTGAAAGCGGCGGCCGGCGGCAACGAGACGCTGCGCGAGATCTACGAGGAGGCCCGGTCGGCGCTGAACGGCCGGGTCTTCCGCGAGGACGCGCAGGGCGACATCATCCCCGACACCCCCGCGACCCGGCTGGTGGTGCGCGGCTGGTCGGCGATGGTGGAGGAGCTGGTGCTCTCCTGGATCGCCGAGCCGCGCGGGGTGACCCGCGAGGAGCTGCTCGAGATCATGGCCGCGTCGCTGCCCGCGATCGTCGAGGTCACGCCGGGCCGGTAGCCGGGGCGGGAGCCGGAGGTCTCGACACGCTCGCTGGCGCTCGCTACTCGACCACCGACGACTGCTTCGTTGGTCGAGTAGCCCGCCGCGAGGAACGAGCGGTGGGCGTATCGAGACCCGCCCGCCCGAGCGGGCGACGACACCCCGACGGTCCCCACGAGCGCCAGGGCAGTGACGAGGAGGGAGCGACGGGCAAGTGCTACGTGCTGGACCGCAGGTCCCGCACCGCGAGCGACGCGAAGACCATCGCGGAGCCGAGCGGCGCGCCGGGGCCGGGGTACACCGTGCCGAAGACCGACGCGGCGGAGTTCCCGGCGGCGTACAGGCTGGCGATGTGACTGCCGCCCTCTCGTAGCACGCGCCCGGCGGCGTCGGTGACGAGCCCGCCCTTGGTGCCGAGGTCGGAGAGCACGAAGCGGGCCGCGTAGTACGGCGCCTGTGTCACCGGGGTGAGGGCCTTGTTGGGGCCCTCGCCGCCGGCGAAGAAGGTGTCGTACTCGTCCTCGCCGCGGCCGAAGTCCTCGTCGACGCCCGACTCGCAGAAGCCGTTGAACCGCTCGGCGGTGGCCACCAGCTCCGCGGGCGGTACGCCGATCGCGGCGGCCAGCTCCGGCAGCGAGTCCGCTTGCACCCAGGTGCCGGCCGCGAGGTGGGCGGCCGGGTCGCCCTCGGGCATCGCGATGGCCGGCAGCCGGCCGCCCTCCCGGGAGTCGAAGACGTACCAGGAAGGGATCCGCTCCGGCGCCTCGGCCATCGCCCGGCCGAACCGGTCGTAGGGGAGGGACTCGTTGGCGTACCGGCGGCCGGCCTGGTCGACCATCAGCCCGGACCGGAAGCCGAGGGTGAACGAGCCGCCGCCGTCCGGCTGCTCGAGACCGGGGCAGAACCATCCGATGCCGCGGTAGTCGGTCGCGGCACCGATGGACGTGCCGGCGACGATCGGCTCGCCGGTGTTGGTGCCGGCCGGCGCCATCGTCCAGGCGACATCGCCCGGCACGCCGTGCTCCGCGCGCAGCCCGGCGTTGCCCTCGAAGCCACCCGCGGCGACCAGCACGCCGCGGCGTGCACGGATCTCCTTCGGACCCTCGGGGGTCATGCCAGCGACACCCACCACGCGGTCGCCGTCCAGCACCAGCCCGGTCACGGGCAGCTCGGTCAGGACGGTGCCGCCGTCGCGCAGGAATCCGTCCAGCAGTCGCGCGATCAGCGCCTGCCCGCCGCTCAGGGTGTTCCGGCCGCCCTCGCCCGCACGGTCGCGCTCGACCGGCGGCCGCACCAGCGCGCCGACCCGCTCCGGCAGGTCGCCGCGCTTGACGTTGGCCGGCTGGATCGACCTCCCGAACGGCACCCGGCCGGGCGCGGCGTAGTACTCGGGGAACGGCAGCCACTCGAAGTCGATCGCCTCGTCGGCCTCCAGCTCCGCGACGAGCTCGGGCGCGTGCGCGAGGAACGCCTCGACCTTCGCCTCGTCGGGGTCGACGAGGATCGCGCCGAGGTATTCCCGCGCGGACTCCGTCGAGTCCGCGATGCCCGCGCGCTGCTGCACGTCGCTGCCGGGCAGCCAGCACGCCCCACCGGAGTACGCCGAGGTCCCGCCGAGCAGGCCGGTCTTCTCGACCACCACGGTCGACAGCCCGGACTTCTGGGCGAGGAACGCGCCGGTCATCGCGCCCCCACCCGAGCCCACGACCACGACGTCGTACACATCGGTCATGCGGGCGATACTAGAACACGTTCCATTCCAGGCGCCGAATAGCGAGTGCAGGTCGGTGGCCGACGTCCGCCGCTCGTTCCTCGCGGCGGGCTACTCGACCAACGAAGCAGTAGTCGGTGGTCGAGTAGCGAGCGCCAGCGAGCGTATCGAGACCTGCGTGTGGCGGTGGGTCTCGATACGTCCGCCGCTCGTTCCTCACGGCGGCCTACTCGACCAACGAAGCAGTAGTCGGTGGCCGAGTAGCGAGCGCCAGCGACCGTATCGAGACCTGCGTGTGGCGGTGGGTCTCGATACGTCCGCCGCTCGTCCCTCGCGGTGGCCTACTCGACCAACGAAGCAGTAGTCGGTGGTCGAGTAGCGAGCGCCAGGGAGCGTATCGAGACCTGCGTGTGGCGGTGGGTCTCGATACGTCCGCCGCTCGTCCCTCGCGGTGGCCTACTCGACCAACGAAGCAGTAGTCGGTGGTCGAGTAGCGAGCGCCAGCGAGCGTATCGAGACCCGCTGTCCACAACTCCCGGAGACGCGGTGGCGCGGCCGCACTGCGATCGGCACCGTGGAGAGGTGACCGCCTACACCTACATGCTCCGATGCTCCGACGGCTCCCTCTATGTCGGCAGCACCTACAACCTGGGCCTCCGGCTGCACCAGCACCAAACAGGAGAGGGGTCGGTGTACACACGTCGCCGGTTACCGGTGGAGCTGGTCTGGCACGAGGAGCATGAACACATCGGTGACGCGTTCGCACGCGAGAAGCAGATCCAGAACTGGGGCCGCTCCAAGCGGCTGGCCCTGATCGACCAGGACTACGCCGCGTTGCCCGCTCTCTCGGAGAAGGACTTCGGAGGGTAGGTCTCGAGTAGCCCGCCGCTCGTTCCTCGCGGCGGGCTACTCGACCAACGACGTGTTCGGTGGTCGAGTAGCGAGCGCCAGCGAGCGTATCGAGACCTCCGTGAGGCGATGGGTCTCGATACGCCCGCCGCTCGTCCCTCGCGGCGGGCTACTCGACCAACGACGTGTTCGGTGGTCGAGTAGCGAGCGCCAGCGAGCGTATCGAGACCTGCGTGAGGCGGTGGGTCTCGATACGCCCGCCGCTCGTCCCTCGCGGCGGGCTACTCGACCAACGAAGCGAGCGCCAGCGAGCGTATCGAGACCCGCGTGTAGTGGTGGGTCTCGATACGTCCGCCGCTCGTTCCTCGCGGCGGGCTACTCGACCAACGAAGCAGTAGTCGGTGGTCGAGTAGCGAGCGCCAGCGAGCGTATCGAGACCTCCGTGAGGCGGTGGGTCTCGATACGCCCGCCGCTCGTCCCTCGCGGCGGGCTACTCGACCAACGAAGTGTGCAGTGGCCCGGCACAATGGACCGGTCATGACCGAGCTCCAGATCGCCTACCCTCCGGAGCTGCCGGTCACCCAGCGCCGCGAGGACATCGCCGCCGCCATCCGCGACCACCAGGTCGTGATCGTGGCGGGGGAGACCGGCTCGGGCAAGACGACCCAGCTGCCGAAGATCTGCCTCGAGCTCGGCCGCGGCACGAAGGGCCTGATCGGGCACACCCAGCCGCGCCGGATCGCGGCGCGCTCGGTCGCGGAGCGGATCGCCAGCGAGCTGAGGACCGACCTCGGCGACCTGGTCGGCTACCAGGTCCGCTTCACCGACCGGACGTCGAAGCAGAGCCGGGTGAAGCTGATGACCGACGGCATCCTGCTCGCCGAGCTCCAGCGGGACCGGCAGCTGCGGAAGTACGACACGATCATCATCGACGAGGCGCACGAGCGGAGCCTCAACATCGACTTCCTGCTCGGCTACCTCAAGCGGCTGCTGCCGAAGCGCCCCGACCTGAAGCTGGTCATCACCTCCGCCACCATCGACGTCGACCGGTTCGCGCAGCACTTCGACGCGCCCGTCGTCGAGGTGTCCGGCCGCACCTACCCGGTCGAGATCCGCTACCGGCCGCTGATGGCGCTGTCCGAGGAGGACGACGAGGGAGAGGTCGTCGTGCGTGACCAGACCGAGGCGATCGTCGACGCGGTCAAGGAGCTGTCGGCGGAGGGACCGGGCGACGTGCTCGTCTTCCTGCCGGGCGAGCGCGAGATCCGCGACACCGCCGACGCGATGAAGGACCTGCCGCGCACCGAGATCGTGCCGCTGTACTCGCGGCTGTCCGCCGCCGAGCAGCACAAGGTGTTCTCCTCCCACACCGGACGCCGGGTCGTGCTGGCCACCAACGTCGCGGAGACGTCCTTGACCGTCCCGGGGATCCGGTACGTCGTCGACACCGGTGTCGCGCGCGTCAGCCGCTACTCGGTGCGGACCAAGGTGCAGCGGCTGCCCATCGAGCCGATCAGCCAGGCGTCGGCCAACCAGCGGTCCGGACGTTGCGGCCGGGTCGAGGCCGGTATCGCGATCCGGCTCTACTCCGAGGAGGACTTCGAGGGCCGGTCCGAGTTCACGGACCCGGAGATCCTGCGCACCAACCTGGCCAGCGTCATCCTCCAGATGGCCTCGCTGGGGCTGGGTGACATCGCCCGGTTCCCGTTCCTCGAGCCTCCGGACCGCCGCAACGTCACCGCGGGGGTCCAGCTGCTGGAGGAGCTCGGCGCCCTCCGGGACGGGAAGCTCTCGCGGATCGGCCGCCGGCTGGCGCGGCTGCCGATCGACCCGCGGCTGGCCCGGATGATCCTCGAGGCCGAGCGGCTCGGCTGCGTGCGCGAGGTGATCGTGATCGCCGCGGCGCTGTCGCTCCAGGACCCGCGCGAGCGGCCGGCCGAGATGCAGGCGCAGGCCGACCAGCAGCACGCCCGGTTCAAGGCCGACGGCAGCGACTTCCTCAGCTGGCTCAACCTGTGGCGGTACGTCAAGGACCAGCAGCGCGAGCTGTCCTCGTCGGCGTTCCGCCGGATGTGCAAGCGCGAGTTCCTCAACTACCTGCGGGTGCGCGAGTGGCAGGACTTCGAGTCCCAGCTGCGCCAGGTCTGCAAGGAGATGGGTCTCGATACGAGCCGCTCGTCCCTCGCGGCTCACTCGACCACCGACCACGGGGCGGTCGACAGCGACGGCATCCACCAGG
This sequence comes from Nocardioides sp. HB32, assembly GCF_054058995.1. Lineage (NCBI taxonomy): Bacteria > Bacillati > Actinomycetota > Actinomycetes > Propionibacteriales > Nocardioidaceae > Nocardioides > Nocardioides sp. HB32. The sequence goes on along the minus strand of NZ_JBSSBS010000001.1, from coordinate 4,269,910 downwards.
CGCTGCTGTCCGGGCTCCTCTCCCACATCGGCCTGCTCGAGGTGCGGGAGAAGGGCGAGCGAGGCATGCGTGAGTACCTCGGCGCTCGCGGCGCGAAGTTCGCGATCTTCCCGGGCAGCGGGCTGCACCGGAAGAACCCGCAGTTCCTCATGGCCGGCGAGCTCGTCGAGACGAGCCGGCTCTGGGCGCGGCAGAATGCCGCCATCAAGCCCGAGTGGGCCGAGCGGCTCGCCGGCGAGCTGGCGAAGCGGACCTACTCCGAGCCGCACTGGAGCAAGAAGCGGGCGGCCGTGATGGCCCACGAGCGCGTCACGCTGTACGGCGTGCCGCTGGTCGCGGACCGCCTGATCTCCTACGGCAAGGTCGACCCGCCGCTGGCGCGGGAGCTCTTCATCCGGCATGCGCTCGTGTACGGCGAGTGGAACAGCCGGCACCGCTTCCTGGAGACGAACCGCCGGCTGCTGGAGGAGGCCGAGGAGCTCGAGCACCGCGCCCGGCGGCGCGACATCGTGGTCGACGAGCACACGCTCTTCGAGTTCTACGACCAGCGGATCCCGGCGGACGTCGTGAGCGGCGCGCACTTCGACAGCTGGTGGAAGCAGGAGCGGCAGCGCCACGGCGGACTGCTCACGTTCGACCCGTCGATGCTCACCCACGACACGGCCGGGGAGATCAGCGAGGGCGACTACCCGGAGCTCTGGGAGGCCGAGGGCCTGACGTTCCCGATCAGCTACCACTTCGAGCCCGGCGCCGCCGACGACGGCCTGACCATCGACGTGCCCGTCGCGACGCTGAACAGGGTCGAGGCCGACGACTTCTCGTGGAACGTCCCCGGGCTGCGGGAGGAGCTGGTCACCAGCCTGATCCGCAGCCTGCCCAAGAACCTGCGCGTGAACTTCGTGCCCGCGCCCAACAAGGCGCGCGATTTCCTGGCCGCCGTGCCTCCGGGGGAGGAGGGGCTGCTCGACGCCCTGGAGCGGTGGTGCCGCTCGACCACCGGCGTGGTCGTGCCCCGCGACGCCTGGGACTGGTCGAAGGTGCCCGAGCACCTGCGACCGACGTACCGCGTCGTCGACGACGCCGGCCGCGAGCAGGCCCGCGGCAAGGACCTGGAGGCGCTCAAGGAGCCGCTGCGGCCGAAGTTCGCCGAGGCGATCCGCGAGGTCGCCAGCGAGAGCGGGCTGGCGCGCACCGGGGAGACCACGTGGGCGTTCGGCACCGTCGACGCCTCGTTCACCCAGCACCGCGCGGGCCACGAGGTGCAGGTCTTCCCGGCACTGGTCGACGAGGGCGAGACGGTCGGGCTGCAGGTGTTCGGCTCGGCCGACGAGCAGGAGGCCCGGCACCGTCTCGGCGTCCGGCGGCTGCTGCTGATCGAGCTACCCTCGCCGGTCAAGCGGGTGCTGGACGGACTCACCAACACCGAGAAGCTCGGTCTCGCCGGCTCGCCGTACCCGACCGTCGCGGAGCTGCTCGAGGACTGCCGTGCGGCCGTCGTCGGGGCCGCGGTCGACGCCCGGCCGCCGGTGCGGGACGAGGAGGCGTACGCCGCGCTGAGAGCCGAGGCGTCCCGCGACCTCGAGGCGCACCTGCGCGCGGTGATGGCCGACGTGATGCGCGTCCTCGACGCGTGGCGAGGAGTCGAGAAGAGCCTCAGCGGGCGGGCGGACCTGGCCCTGCTGCCCGCCCTGACCGACCTGCGCGCACAGCTGGCGCGGCTGGTGCACCGCGGGTTCGTGGGCGAGGCGGGGACGACCCAGCTGCGCCGCTATCCGACCTACCTCGCCGCGGTGGAGCACCGCCGGGAGCGGCTCGGGGCGCAGGTCAGCCGGGACCGGCAGCTGATGGACCAGGTCGCCGACCTCCAGGACGCCTACCTGCACCAGGTGGACGCGCTGCCGGAGGGCCGGCCGCTCGGCGAGCGGCTGCGCCAGGTGCGGTGGATGCTGGAGGAGTACCGCGTCTCGCTGTGGGCCCAGCAGCTCGGCACGCCAGCCCCGGTCAGCGACCAGCGCATCCGACGCAGCCTCGCCCCGGAGCGCGCCCCGTAGTGTGCAGGGCGTGAGTGATCGTCAGCACCACCGGCCGATGACGCCCGGCGGACCGTTCTTCGAGTCGCTCGTCGGCGGCACCGACCCGGCGCTCGTGAGCGAGGCGGCGGACCGGGCCGCGACCCTGCTGGTGCGCGGCGCCAGGGACTCCGACGACTCGGAGGTCGCGGACCGGCTGCTGCACCTGGCCGACACCGAGGGCATCGAGACGATCGCCGAGGTGTGGTCGGGGTCGCCCGCCGACTCGCTGGCCGGCTGCCTGTGGCGGCTCTACCTGCTGCGCTCGTGGGTGTACGCCGACCCGGTCGGCGTCGCGCGCGAGTTCGAGGCCGGCCGGCGCCCGGCCCAGGTGGCGCGCGTGGTCGCGGGCGTCGCCGACCCGCCGGGGCCGGACCAGCTCAGGGCGATGGTCGACGAGGTGCTCCGCGGGATCGCGGGCAGCGACTTCGCCGACGTCCTGCTGCGCGCGGCGGCGTTCGCCCGGGTGGTGGCGACCGGTCGCGCGGCGCTCGGCTCGAGCTCCACGGCCGAGGTGCAGCGGGTGCTGGTGCTCTCCGAGCAGCTCGAGTCCGCCGGACATGTGGAGATGGAACAAGGCCTGGCCTGATCCCGTTACACTCATCGCGAGTACGTCGGGCTGTGGCAGCCCCGGGTCCCACAATAAGCCGCTACGAGCGGCCACGCGCCGTGAGGCGCTCCCGGTCCGGCGTACTCCCTCATCTGCGGGCCTCCTCCGCAACCGTGCGAGTCTGGGCCCATGCGAGCCCTCCGCCGGCTGTTCCGCCGCAAGCCCGTCCAGGCCGTCTACGCGCCCAAAGCCGACGGGCGCCCCGACCCGGGCGAGGTCGTCTGGGGCTGGGTGCCCTACGAGGACGACCCGGCGGAGGGCAAGGACCGGCCGGTGCTGCTGCTGGCCCGGGACGGCAAGCGGCTGCTCGGCCTGATGCTGACCAGCAAGGACCACGACCGCGACGCCGCCCAGGAGGACCGTTGGGGCCGGCACTGGATGGACGTCGGCACCGGCGGCTGGGACCGTGAGCGGCGACCGAGCGAGGTCCGGCTGGACCGGCTGATCGTGCTGACCGCGTCCGGCGTACGCCGGGAGGGTGCCGCGCTCGACCGCTCGGTGTTCGACCGGGTCGTCACCGAGGCCCGGAAGTTCCACACGATCTAGGCCGCACTACCTAGAAGGTGCGCGCGATCCGGCGTACGGCTACCCGGGCCGGGTCCCAGTCGCGCGGGTAGCGGTCACCGTTAGCGGCGACCTCGACCATCGTCAGGTAGCTGCCGGTGCGGAGGATGCCGAGGCCGGCGGACCGGGCGCGGAAGGAGCCGCGATAGCTGTCGCCGGTGCCGGTCCGCACGGTCACGGGCTGGAGGGGGCCGACCGTCGAGCGCTGCACCCGGGACTCGCAGTCGTCGCGCCAGGCGACCAGGACCTGGTGGGCGCGCCAGGCCGACCTCGCGTCCGGGAACCGCGCGACCAGCTGGGTCGCGGTGAGCCCGTCGTCCGCGGTGAACGACCGGCGGGCGGTCGACATCGCGCCGATCGTCTCGAGCGCGGTCTTCTGGCAGGCGCCGACGGGGCCGACGGGCTGGTCGGTACCGATGGTCCAGGCGCGGCCGCCGATCGTCGGCAGCCGGTCGGCGGCGAGGAGGTGCACGTCCCCGGCCGTGCTCGTGCGAGTGCGTGGAGCGAGCGTGCCGACCTTGTGCCCGGGACGGCGGGTCGGGCCGGGTGCCGCGGTCGTCGAGGGGGTGGGCTCGGGTGTCGCGGTCGCGGTGTGGGTGGGGAGCTGCCTCGGCTCCGGCGCGGACGCGCGCTCCGGCGCACCACCGTCGCCGCAGCCGGCGAGGGCGAGGGCCGTGAGCATGGTCACGGCGGCGAGGGGAACCCGAGACACAGCGCTCATCGTACGGAGGAACGAGGTCGGAGCCGGGTTCCGACACTCGGTAGGGTGGCTCCGGCCGACGGAACGAGGAGGACGCAGTGCGGGGGACCCGGGTACGCCGCACGCTGGCGGGAGCACTCGCTGCCGGCGTCGTGCTGGCGGCCGTCGGTTGCACCGACGAGTCCGACCCGCCGGCATCGCGCCTCCCGACGTCCACGTCGCCGGCACCGGTCACGCACCTGACGTTCGGCGTCTACGGGCCGAGCACGCAGATCGCGGCGTACCGCTCCACGGTGGACCAGTGGAACGGCCTCACCGACGGCCCGGACGTGCGGCTCCGGGTGTGGAAGACCCGCGAGGCGTTCCGCGAAGCCGTCGAGTCCGGCGCCGACCTGCCCGACGTGTTCCTGACCTCGCGCACCGACCTGCGCTGGCTGCTCGACGACAAGCTGACCCAGCCGGTCGACGAGCTGCTCGACGAGCGCGGGGTGGACTTCGGCGACGGCTACTCCCGCGACGCCCTGCAGGCGTTCAGCGTCGACGACCGCCTGCAGTGCATGCCGTACGGCGTCTCGCCGATGGTCATCTACTACAACAAGCGCCTCGTGGACTTCGCCCGGATGACCAGGCGCGGCCTGGACGCACCGGACCCGGACTCGACCAGCTGGTCGTTCGACCAGTTCAGCGCCGCGGCGTCCTTCGCGAGCCGTCCCGGCCGCGGCACCAAGGGTGTGCACATCAGCGCCACGCTGCCCGGCCTCTCGCCGTTCATCGTGTCCGGCGGCGGCTCGGTCTTCGACGACGGCTCCGACCCGAAGTCGCTGACGCTGTCCAGCAGCGACTCCAGGGTCGCCCTGGACACCACGCTGCAGCTCCTGCGCAACCCGCAGGTCACGCTCGACGAGCAGCAGCTCGACCGGGCGACGGCGCTGAAGTGGTTCGAGCGCGGCAAGCTCGGGATGATCGCGGGGTACCGCTCCCTGGTGCCCGAGCTGCGCCTGGTCCCGGACCTCGACTTCGACGTGATGGCGATGCCGTCCCTCGGCAGCGCGGCCACGGTCGGCGACGTCAGCGGCCTCTGCCTCTCCCGGAAGGCGGCCAGCCCGCCGGACGCCGCGGACTTCATGGTCCACGAGCTGTCCGTCGACTCGGTGACCCGGGTGACCCGCACCGGCTACCTCGCGCCGGCCAACCTCCAGGTCGCGCTCTCCGACACGTTCCTCCAGCCGGCCCGCGAGCCGCAGCACAGCACGGTCTTCAACACCGCCGTGCGGAGCATGGTCCAGGCCCCGCTCGTCGACACGCTCCCAGCCCTCCAGGAAGCCGTCGAGCCGGACCTCGAGCAGCTCGTCTTCGGCGTGGGCGTGCTCGACCTCGACGGCATCACGCAGCGGATCGACGACACCTCCAAGCCGATCCTCGACCCGGAGTACTCGTCCTCGCCGGGGCCGTCGGAGTCGCCCTCCGACTGACGTCGGCGACCCGTAGCGGCGCGGTGCCTGTGGCTTGCGGGGTGGTGGTGGTTGCGACCGACGTGGCAGCGACGGGGACGGTGGGCGGGTGGTTGCGGTCGGCTCCCGGCTTCGGGTTCCGCGACGCGGATGCAGCCAAGATCGTGACCTGTTCGTGACCAAACCCCTGTGGAACAAGGGGTTCTGGGCCCGTCGAGTGTCGGTGGCCAGTGCTTGAGTAGGTGCCATGGTGGCCACCACGATCTCCCGCGAAGCGCAGGTGATCGACGCTGCCCGCGAGCAGCACCGGATCGAGAACGCCGCCGCGCTCCGCAAGCTCCAGCTCGCCATCGAGTGGGTGCTGCTGCATCCCGGGGACGAGGTCGGGGACGGGGTCGACGAGACCGTGGACTGGTCGATGCGAGACCTGCAGATCGCCGGCGAGGGCGCCCCCACGATCGATGAGGGCGCGGTGGCGGAGTTCGCGCTCGCGGTCGGGCTGTCCACCGACGCGGGCCGCAGCTACCTCGGGGACGCGGTCGAGCTGGCCTACCGGCTGCCGCGCACCTGGCGACGCGTCCTGGACGGCCGGCTGCCGGTCTGGAAGGCCCGGAAGATCGCCCAGGCCACCCAGTCCCTCCCGGTCGGCGGGGCCGGGTTCGTGGACCGGGCGTTATACTTCGTGGCCCACAGGTGCACGTTCGCCGAGATCGAGCGGCAGGTCGAGAAGGCCCGCGCCGAGTTCGACCCCGCCGAGACCGAACGCCGCCGCCGCGCCGCGGCCGAGCAGCGGCACGTGAAGACCTACCTGGGGTTCATGACCCACGACGGGCTGGTCCCGATCTCGGGGATGCTCGACGTCGCCGACGCGGTCTGCTTCGAGGACTACGTGGCCACCGAGGCCGAGAAGCTCGACCACGCCATCCCGCTCCAGGTCCGCCGCTCCCTGGTCCTGGGCATGCTCGGCAACCGGCCCGAGAGCACCGACACCCCGGTGGCCCAGCGGGAGGTGGTGATCTACGCCCACACCCGCCCCGGGCAGGCCATGGTCGACCTCGACAACACCCGCTCCACGATCACCCCCGAGCACCTCCGGGACTGGTGCCGGGCCGCCGGCACCCAGGTCACGATCCGGCCGGTGATCGACCTCAGCGAGGAGCTCTCCACCGATTCCTACCGGCCCACCCCGGTGATGCGGGAGCAGGTCCGGCTCCGGCACCCCCAGTGCCCGTTCCCGCTCTGCCACCGGCCCTCCTGGCGGCAGGGCCAGCACGCCGACACCGACCACATCACCGAATGGCCCGAAGGCGCGACGACCACCTCGAACCTCGCGCCCCCGTGCCGCCAGCACCACCGGCTCAAGACCTTCACCGACTGGACCTACCAGCACGTCCCCGGCACCGGGTTCGTCTGGACCAGCCCGCTGGGACACCGACATATCGGCTGACCCCACCCCGCCGACCACGGCCGGCGGGGCCATACTCGCGCCGTCGTGCCGCGTGGCGTCCGGCGGGTGCGAGCTCGTCACGCTCCAGGTAGCGGACACAGCCCGGTCCGCCGAGAGCACGGCCACGTCGGGACCGGCGCCCGCGACCCCGACGGCAGGTGGGCACCGTCGACGGCGGTGACCACGACCGAGTCCACGCTCAGTCCTCCGCCGGGCTCTCCTCGACCGGAGCGTCGTCCGCCACAGCGTCCTCGACCACGGTCTCCTCGGCGGGCGCTTCCTCCACCGGCTCCTCGGCCTTCAGGATCGCCTCGACCAGGATCGGTCCGGCGATCTCGACCTGCCACGGACGGGCGCCGTAGCCGGCGAGCTGGTCGGCGACGGCCGCGCCCAGGCGCTCGGCGTCGCGGGTGGACGGGGGAGTCCAGAGGGTGCGGCGCAGGTAGTCCGGGGTGAGCACGTTCTCGACGGGGAGGTTGAGCTCCTCGGCGCGGGCGGTCATCGCGTCACGGGCGAGGGCCAGGCGGCGGGCCGCGACCGGGTCCTTCTCGGCCCAGGCACGGGGCAGCGGCGGGCCGTCGCCCCGCGGCGAGCGCGTGGGCAGCTCGGACTCGGGCATCTCCGCTACCTCGCGGAGGGCGGCGACCCAGCGGCTGGCGTAGCGCTCGGCGCCGCGGCCGTGGAATCCCTTGGTGGACAGCAGCGTGTCGCGGTCGGTCGGCAGCGCCTGCGCGGCCGCGACGATGGCGGCGTCGGGGATGATCCGGCCCGGCGTCACGTCGCGCTGCTCGGCGAGGCTGTCCCGCACCTCCCACAGGGCGCGGACGGCGCCGAGGCCGCGGCGACCGCGCACCCGGTGCACCCCGGAGGTACGCCGCCACGCCTCGAAGCGCGGCGTCGGCTCGAAGCCGCGGAGGTACTCGAACTCCTGCCGCGCCCACTCGTCCTTGCCCGCAGCGATGAGCTCGGCCTCGAGGAGCGTGCGGAGCTCGACGAGCACCTCGACGTCGAGGGCGGCGTACTCCAGCCACGGCTGGGGCAGCGGGCGCGTCGACCAGTCGACCGCCGAGTGCTCCTTGGCGAGGCGCGCACCGAGCAGGCTCTCGACGAGGGTGGCGAGCCCGACCCGGGGGTAGCCGAGCAGCCGCCCGGCGAGCTCGGTGTCGAACAACGCCGACGGGCGGAGCCCGACCTCGGCGAGGCAGGGGAGGTCCTGGGTCGCCGCGTGCAGGATCCACTCGGCGCCGTCGAGCACCTCCTGCAGGGTCGGCAGCGAGCCGAACGGGATCGGGTCGAGCAGGAAGGTGCCGGAGCCCTCGCGGCGCAGCTGGATCAGGTAGGCGCGCGAGGAGTACCGGTAGCCGGACGCCCGCTCGGCGTCGATCGCGACGGGGCCGCTGCCGGCGCCGAGCTTCTCGACCAGGTCGGCGAGGCCGGCCTCGGTGTCGACGACGGCCGTCAGGCCGTCGCGCAGGGTGAGGAGGGGCGGTTCCGGGGCTTCCTCAGAGGTCATGTCAGCGCCCCGGGCCTCGCTGCCCGCGACGGCTCGGCATCACGGCGACGCCTTCCGGCACGGGCGGCAGCCCGACGGCGGTGCACAGCAGCTCGCCCCACGCCTCGACGTGCGGGGCCAGGTCGAGCGGCGCCAGCGCGGGCGCCTCGTCGGGGATCATCGGCGTCCACGAGGCGCGGATCTCGATCTGGGCGGTGCCGCCCTCGTCGGACATCCCGCCGAAGCTCTCGGTCGAGACCCGGGTGACGGTGCCGGAGATCGCGCCGTACGACGCGCCGTGCGCGTCGAGCGCCTCGGTCAGCCAGGACCACCCGACGGCGCCGAGCATCGGGTCGACCGCCAGCTCGAGGTCCACCTCGGCGCGGGCGTACGCGACGCAGCGGAAGGTGCCGTCCCAGGCGTCGTTGCCCGCGGGGTCGTGCAGCAGGATGATCCGGCCGGTGCCGAGATCGGTGTCGTCGACCGTCACGTCCGCGGACAGGGCCGAGGCGTACGGCGCGATCCGCTGGGGCGCGGGCATCTCCTCGCAGAGGATCTCGGGGCGCAGCCGCGCCGCGCGCATGGTCGACACCGCGTCCCGGAACTCCGGGGGCACGGCGCCCGCACCCGTTCCCGGGTGCGTCTCCTGACCGACGACCATGAAGTCACAGTAGGTCGATCCGGCCGGTCCCGATGTGCGAACACGCCGGGTGACCTGCGAGGCTTCACCCGTGACGAGCGCCTTCCTCCTCGCCGCACGGGGCGAGCCGGTGCCGCACACGCCCGTGTGGTTCATGCGCCAGGCGGGGCGCTCGCTGCCCGAGTACCTCGAGGTCCGCAAGGGCGTCGGCATGCTCGAGTCCTGCATGGACCCCGACCTCGTGACCGAGATCACGCTCCAGCCGGTCCGCCGCTACGGCGTCGACGCGGCCATCTTCTTCTCCGACATCGTGCTGCCGCTCAAGGCGGTCGGTGTCGACCTCGACATCAAGCCCGGCATCGGCCCGGTCGTCGCGAAGCCGGTCGAGACGCTCGCCGACGTCGAGGCGATCCCGGACCTCACCGCCGAGCACGTGCCCTACATCGACCGGGCCGTCCGCAACCTGGTCTCCGAGCTGGGCGAGACGCCGCTCATCGGGTTCGCGGGCGCGCCGTTCACGGTCGCGTCGTACCTCGTCGAGGGCGGGCCGTCCAAGGAGCACGCCCGCACCAAGGCGATGATGTTCGGCGCCCCCGACGTCTGGGACGCGCTGATGCGCAAGATCGCCGGCATCGCCGCGACGTACCTCGAGGTCCAGGTCGGCGCGGGCGCCTCCGCGGTGCAGCTGTTCGACTCCTGGGCCGGCGCCCTGACCCCGGCGGACTACGAGGCCTTCGTGATGCCGCACTCCGCGCGGGTGCTGGAGCGGGCGGGCGCGCTGGGCGTGCCGCGCATCCACTTCGGTGTCGGTACGTCGAACCTGCTCGGCCTGATGGGTGCGGCCGGCGCGGACGTGGTCGGTGTCGACTGGCGGACGCCGCTCGGCGACGCGATCGACCGGGTCGGCGACCGGTGCGTCCAGGGCAACCTGGATCCCACGCTGGTGTTCGCGCCGACCGAGGTGATGACCGCCCGCGCAGCGGAGATCGTCGAGGCCGGCCGGAGGGCGAAGGGCCACATCTTCAACCTCGGCCACGGCGTGATTCCGTCGACCGACCCGGACCAGCTCAAGCGGCTGACGGAGTTCGTGCAGACCTACCCGCGCTGATCCGGCGCCGGATCGCCCGGACCAGCAGGTACGCAGGCGGCCCGAGGATCCCGAGCACCACCAGCCACGGCAGCAGCGCGCCCAGCAGGGTCGCCAGCCCGATGGCGAACGCCGCCAGCGCGTCCCAGCCGGCCGACAGCCCGGCGAAGAACCCGGACCTGTCCTCCTCGGCCTTCGGGACCACCTTGGCGGGGGTCTCGTCGATGCTCACGGTGATCGTCGACATCGAGGTCTGGCCGCGCAGGTACGCCGCCTGCCGCTCCAGCGAGTCGAGGTCGGCCTGCCGCTGCGAGAGCTCCGACTCGATCGCCATGATGTCCCGGATGCTCTGCGCCCGGTCGAACAGCACGGTGATCCGGGCGATGCTGCGCTTCTGGGCCGCGAGCCGGCTCTGGGTGTCGATCAGCTTGGTCGTGACGTCGTCCTCGCTGGAGTTCGCCGACACCAGCTCGGTGCCCTCGGTGCCCTGGAGGTCGGCCATCGCGTCGCCGAAGCTCTCGGTCGGGATCCGCAGCACCATGTTCGTGTACGCCGGCTTGCCGTCGTCGTCGGTGGTGGTCTTCTCCTCGGTGACCTCGCCGGCGTAGCGGCCGACGACGCGGCGTACGTCGAACTGCGCCTTGCCGACGTCGTCGGCGCGCAGCTCCACGTTGCCCTTGCGGATCACTGCCCGCGACATCACCTCGGGACCGGGCTCGACCCTGTTCCTGGCGCCCGCGCCGTACGACTGCGCCAGGTCGGCGTTCGCGCGCACGCCGTCGGCGGGGGCCGGTGCCTCGGCGGCCACCGGGGCCGAGCCCGCGGCGCCCGAGTCGCCGCCACCGCCGGCACCGTCGCTGCCGCTGCACCCGGCCAGGGCGCCCGCCAGCAGCACGGAGAGCAGGGCGAGGCCGGGGAGGAGGGTGCGCTTCGGCGCACGGGACGGGGTCATGCGCTCTGGGACGTGACCTCCGCGAGATCGGTTCCCGCCCGGTGCGCACGGGCCCGGGCGACCAGGGCGGCCTCGAGGTCCCGGACCGGCCGCGGCACGTGCTGCAGGCGGCGCTGCTGCAGCACCAGGCTGACCGAGGTGCTGTCGTTCGCGAGCCGACGGGCGGTGATCAGCCCGGCCCGCTCCAGCGGGTCGCCCGCCACGCTGTAGTCGGGGAGCACGGCGAGACCGAGGCCCTCGGCGACCATCACCTTGCCCAGCTCCGCGCCGTGGGTCGTGTACGACGTCGAGGGCATGTCCGGGCCGAAGAGCCGGTTCGCGAACCGGTGCATCAGGTAGCCCTCGCGCATCGCCACGAACGGCTCGGCGCGCAGCTGGTCGGTCGTCACCTCGGCGTACGCCGTGAGCGGGTGGTGCGCCGGCAGCACGGCGACCGGTCGCCCGTGCACCAGGCTGGTGCCGACCACGTCGGTCGGCGGGTCGTCGCCCTCGAGCACGTTGACGAGGCCCAGGTCCAGGGCGCCGTCCAGCAGGCCCTGGTGGATGTCGGCGGGCTGGTTGCTGACCACCTCGACGGTGCAGCCGGGATCGGTGCCGCGGAGGTCGCGGACGGCCGGGACCAGCAGGGTGGCCGTCGCCGCGCTCACCGTGCCCACCCGCACGACGTGGTGCGCGGCCGCCTGGTCCCCGGCCGCGGTCCGGAGGCGGTCCACGGCCTCGAGCACCTCGGCCATGTTCTGCAGCAGCTCGCGACCGCGGCGGCTGATCCGCGCCCCGGAGCGGCGCCGGTCGAGCAGCGTCACGCCGAGCTCGCGCTCGAGCTTGGTGACCGCCTCGCTGAGTGCGGGCTGGGAGATGTGCAGCCGCTGGCTGGCCCGGCGCAGCGACCCGTGCTGGGTCACCGCGGTGACGTACTCGAGCTGTTCGATGCGCACCTGGTGGTCTCCTCTCGCGGTGGGTGAGAGGCGGTCCCTGTCACCCGATCACCGACTCCGCCCGCCGTGAGGGGCCGATCGGCTTGAACCGCCACCAAAAGTACAGCAATCTGATCGACATAAGTTGGAAAGAGCGGAGGTGGTCGGAATGTCGCAGCACGACCCAGCGGGTCGGCCCACGGCCCGGGTGTCCGTGGTCGTCGGGAACCCGAAGCCGCGCAGCCGCACGTTGGCGGCCGCGACGTACCTAGCCCGCGAGCTCGCGGGGCACCAGCCGGACCAGGTCGTCGACCTGGCCGACCTCGGGCGGCGGCTGCTCGACTGGCAGGACGCGCTGGTGGGCGAGCTGGTCACCGAGGTCGGCGCCGCCGACCTGGTGGTCGTCGCGTCGCCGACGTACAAGGGCACCTACACCGGGCTGCTCAAGCTCTTCCTGGACCGCTTCGCCACCGACGGGCTGGGCGGCGTGGCCGTGTCCCTGATGCTCGGCGCCGGGCCCGGCCACGCGCTGGCACCGGAGCTGACGCTGCGGCCGGTGCTCACCGAGATCGGCGGCATCGTGCCGGCCAGGGGCCTGTACGTCGTCGACTCGGCGTACGACGACCCCGCGGCGTACCAGCCCTGGCTCGACCTCGCCCGGCCCGTCATCGGCGCCGTCCTCGACAGCAGAACGGGAGCCACGGCATGACCGTCAGCCACCTGCCCACCAACCAGGACCTCGACCCCGGGCGGCTGCGCGAGGCGTTCGGGGTCTTCCCCAGCGGCGTGGTCGCGGTCGCCGCCGAGGTGGACGGCGAGCTGGTCGGCCTCGCGGCGAGCTCGTTCACCTCCGTGAGCCTCGAGCCGGCCCTGGTGTCGTTCTCCGTGGCGAACTCCTCCAGGACCTGGCCGACGCTGCGCCGGTCCGGCCACCTCGGCGTCACCATCCTCGCCGACCACCACGACGACGTGTGCCGGCAGCTGGCCGGCCCGGTCGCGAGCCGCTTCGACGGGCTCGCCGTCACCACGACCGACGACGGCGCGACGCTGCTGGACGAGGGCCTGGCGCGCTTCGACTGCACGATCTACCGCGAGGTGGAGGCGGGCGACCACACGATCGTGCTGCTGGAGCTGCACGCCGTGGAGCACGAGACCACGTCCTCGCCGCTGGTGTTCCACCGCAGCGGATTCGGCCGACTGGCCGGTTGATCTCCCGCGCCGCGGCCGCACGCACCCGCTGCCGCGGCGCGGGCCCCCTCTGGGACACTCGAGGGGTGAGCAGGGTGGTCGTGGTCGGCGCCGGTGTCGCCGGACTGACCGCGGCGCGTGACCTGGTCTCCGCGGGTCACGACGTCCTGGTGCTGGAGGCAGCGCCCCGCGTGGGCGGCAAGCTGCTCCGGGCGTCGGTCGGCGGCGTGACCGTTGACGTGGGCGCGGAGGCGATGCTGAACCGACGCCCCGAGGGCGTCGAGCTGGCCCGCTCCCTCGGGCTGCCCCTCGAGCACCCGACGCTGGCGTCCTCGCGGATCTGGACCCGGGGCGCGCTGCGGCCGCTGCCGCGGTCGCTCATGGGAGTGCCGCTCGAGGACCCCGGCCCGTCCGGCGTGCTCTCCCCGGAGGGCCTGGCCCGGTTCCGCGCGGCGGTGCCCGCGCCCGTGGAGGGCGACGTGTCGGTCGGCGACCTGGTCGACGCCGTCTACGGCCCGGAGGTCACCGACCGGCTGGTCGAACCACTGCTCGGCGGCGTGTACGCCGGGCACGCGCGCCAGCTGTCCGCCCGGGCGACCGTGCCGCAGCTGGTCCCGCTCGTCGAGGGCGGGGCGCTCCCCGCGCCGACCTCCGACGAGCCGGTGTTCGCGGGTATCGAGGGCGGCATGGGCCGGCTCCCGGAGCTGCTCGCGGCGACGCTCCCGGTGCGGACCGGTGCGACGGTGCGCGACCTGCGGCGCACCGACTCCGGCTGGGCGCTGACCGTCGGGCCGACGACCACCGCCGAGGAGCTCACCGCCGACGCGGTCGTCCTCGCCGTGCCCGCCGCACCGGCGGCGCGCCTGCTCGCCGGCGTGGCGCCGGTCGCCGCCGCCGAGCTCGGCTCGATCGACTACGCCTCGATGGCGGTGGTGACGTTCGCGTTCCGCGCGTCCGACGTCCCCGGGCTCGCGGGGACCGACTCGTCGGGCTTCCTGGTGCCCCCGGTCGACGGCCGGCGGATCAAGGCCTCGACGTTCTCGTTCGCGAAGTGGGGCTGGGTCCGCGCCGCCGGCGGGGGCCTGCTGCTCCTGCGCACCTCGCTCGGCCGGCACCGCGAGGAGTCCGCCCTGCACGCCGACGACGAGGACCTGGTCGCCTGGTCGCTCGCCGACCTCCGCGAGGCGGTCGGCGGGTCGGCGGCCCCCGTGGACGCCCACGTCCAGCGCTGGGGCGGCGGCCTGCCGCAGTACGCCGTCGGCCACCTGGACCGGGTGGCGCGGATCCGGGCCGCGGTGTCCGCCGTCCCCGGCCTCGCGGTCTGCGGAGCCGCCTACGACGGGGTGGGCATCCCGGCCGTCATCGCGTCGGCGCACCGGGCCGCCGCGGAGATCGACTAGGCGACCGGCGTCCCCTCGGACGCGGTCCGCTCGAGGTACGCCGCGGACAGCCGGGTGACGAGCGGACCGGGCCGGCCCGCGCCGATGGTGCGGCCGTCGACGGTCAGGACCGGGGTGACGCCGCCCATCGTGCCGGTCACGAACACCTCGTCGGCGGTGTACACCTCGGTCAGCGAGAAGTCCCCGACGACCGTCGGGATCCCGGCCGTCGCACACAGCTCGAGGATGGTCTCGCGGGTGATGCCCTCGGGGCAGGCGCGGGTCGTCGAGGTGCGCACCACGCCACCCTTCACGTGGAAGACGTGCGTGGCGTTCGTCTCGGCCACGAACCCGGCGTCGTCGAGCATCAGCGCGTCGTCCGCCCCTGCGACGTTCGCCTCGATCTTCGCGAGGATCGAGGTGAGCAGGTTGTTGTGGTGGATCTTCGGGTCGAGCGAGTCCGGGCGCGTCCTGCGCACCGACGACGTGACCAGCGAGATCCCGCTGTCGTCGTAGACCGGCGACTTGAACTCCGCGAGCACGATCAGCGTCGGACCGGACTGGTTGAGCCGCGGGTCCATGCCGCTGGTGACCTTCACGCCGCGCGTGAGCGTCAGCCGGATGTGCACGTCGTCGGTCATCGCGTTGGCGGCGAGGACGGCGCGGATCCTGGCGGTGATCTCCGCGTCGGACGGCACCGAGGTGAACGCCAGCGCCTGCGCCGACCGGCGCAGCCGGGCCAGGTGCTCGGTGAGCTTGAAGATCCGGCCGCCGTGCAGCCGCAGCCCCTCCCACACCGCGTCCCCGCCCTGCACGACCGAGTCGAACGGGCTGATCCCGGCCTCGTCGCGGTGCACCAGCCGGTCGTCGATGCCGACGACGAGGTCCCGGTTGCGCTCGTCCCAGTGCTGCTGCATCAGCCCTCCACTCGCTCTCCAGGTTGGTCCGCGGGGCGGAGGCGGTACGGCGCGAGCGCCTCGTAGTACGGCCGGCACTGCTCCAGCAGCGGCGCGAGCCGGTCCGGCAGCGGGTCGCCCGCCCCGGGGGAGTACGCCGTGAAGCCGGTCGACGCCTCGACGCCGGCGTACCAGTGCGGCGCCCAGACGCCGTCGGTGTCCCGCGGCCCCGCGGGCCAGGACAGCATGGCATCGTCGAACGCGATGCCGAGCGCCGAGCAGAGCAGGCCCAGCGTCCCGCGCGGGTCTCGCAGCACGTCCCCGGCGTCGACGACCGGTCCGCCGTACGTCTCGAACAGCTCCAGCTGCTGCGGCAACCCGAGGTCCTCGAGCGTGGGCTCGTCGCGGACCTTGGCGTACGACGTGAGGACCCGCTCGGGGTCTCGGACCAGGAACGCGTGCGCGAGCGATCCCAGCCCGGTGCGGGGGAAGCCGGGCAGCAGGTGGTGGGTCATGTGCTTCTGGTACTGCACGGGCGTGGGCACCGGGCCCGAGGTCAGCTCGCGCACCACGGTGGCCGGGTCGGTCGGCTGCGAGGCGATCACCTCGTCGCGGCCCGGGTGGTCGAGCCCGGTCGCGGCCAGGTACGCCGCGTACAACGGCTCGTCGACGACCGAGCAGTCGGCGCGGTTCTCGAAGCTGCGCATCAGGGCGGTCGAGAGGTTGCGCGGCCCGGACCACATCGCGATCCGCAGCGCGGGGGTGGCGTCCATCGGCAGCAGTCTGCCCGGTTGTCCCTGTCCCGTGGGACATCGGGCCCGACAACCTCGGGTCATCGGAAATACCCACCCTCAGAGAAAGCGCTCCGCGATGACCACCCACGTCACCACCCACGTCACCACCCACAACCCCGTCCGCACGGACCTGGCCGGCACCCCGGTCGCCCCCCGGACCTCCCGCGCCTGGACCCTCGCCGGACTGGGCGCCGGCCTCGCCGGGATCGCGACCATCGCGACCTCCTCGATGATCGACGTCGTCTACCGGGACGAGTACGCCGGCACGACCGCCGGGGTCGCCGACGCCCTGCAGGACAAGGCCGGCGTGATGTTCGCCTTCCACTCGATCACCACGCTCGGCGCCCTGCTCATGGTCGTCTTCGCCGCCGGCCTGCACCGCCGGCTGCGGGCCGTCGCCCCCCACGGACTGGCGCCGGTCGTCGCGCTAGCCGGCCTCGCCGGCACCGCCGTCGTGAGCGTGCTCGGCGCCGGGCTCGACACCGAGTTCATGATGCCGCTGGCCCAGGGCGACGGCATCGTCGACGACAGCACGGGCGCGATGTACAACCACTGGATCGGGACCATCCCGTGGGTCTGGGTCCTCGCGGGCCTGGCCGGCCTGGCCCTCCACGTCGTGGCGCGCAGCGGTGGCGTCCCGCGGTGGATCGGCCTCGTCGGCCTGGTGCTCGGCGGCCTCACGGTCGTGCTCGGCGTCTCGCCGCTGGAGTACATGGCCGGCGTCACCGGCTCGCTCTGGCTCGTCGTGACCGCTCTCGGGTTCTCCTTCGGTGACCGCGCGTTCCGGTCATGATGTGCGCGTGAGCAACGAGCAGCGACCGGCCACTTGGCCGGTCGCTGCTCTCCCTCCGGCCGCGACCGCGCTCTGCCTGGTCGCGATCGTCCTGCTCGACCTCGCGACGCGGGACCGCTCCGTGCTCTACGCGCTGGGCCCGGACAGCGACGTCGGCACCGGGCTCGGCACCGGGCTGGTCGGGCTGGTCCTCGGCGTGCTGTCGGCCGTCGTGCTGCGCAGCCCAGGGCACCGGGTGATCGGCTGGACGATGGCCGGCGTCGCGCTGTTCTGGAGCCTGGACGGGCTCTCGGAGGCCTACGTGCGGCTCGGGCTCGTCACCGAGGACGCGCTGCCGGGGATGACCTTCGCGGTCTGGTTCCTGTTCCGCTTCACCTCGCTGCTCATCGCGACCGTCGTGGTGCTGCCGCTGCTGTTCCCCGAGGGCCGGTTCCTCCCCGGCCGGTGGGGCGTCGCGAGCTGGGCCTGCATGGGCGCGATGGTGCTCAGCGCCCTGGCCCTCGACGTCGTGCCGTACCGATCGAAGACGACTCCCGGTCTCCTCCCTCCCGGCCTCGACCTGGACCCCACCACGATCGCGGCGACCGGGCCGATCGCGGACGCCCTGATCGGCACCCTCCAGGCCGTGACGTTCCTGGGGCTCGTCGTGCCGGTGGGCGTCGTCGTCAGCCGTTACCGGTCGTCGCGCGGCGCGGCCCGCGACCAGATGCGCTGGCTGCTCTGGGGCGCGCTCGTGACGGTGGCCGTCGTGGTCGTCTCGATCGCGCTCGACCTCGGGCCGCTGAGCGACGCCGCGTTCTTCCTGGCGATCACGCTGGTGCCGATCTCGATGACGGTCGCGATCGTCGACCCGTCGCTGGTCTCGATCGAGGACCTCCTCGGCCGGACCATCGTGGTGGCCGCGCTCGCGGTCGTGCTGGTCGGCGTCGACCTGGCGGTCGTCGCCCTCCTGACCGCAGTCCTCGGGGACTCCCTCGAGCAGCCGCAGGTGATCCTCGTGGTGCTGCTGCTGACGATCCTGCTCTACGGCCCGTTGCGGCAGCGGCTCTCGCGCTGGGTGCGCCGGCTGCTCCTCGGCGACCGTGCCAACCCCTACGACGCCGTCGCCGGCCTCGCCTCCACCCTCGAGTCCACCGACGAGGGCACCGAGCAGCTCGCGGCGGTCGCGCGCGCCGTCGCGAGCGCCTTCGGCGTCGGCTTCGTGAGCGTCGAGGTCGACCGGAGCGGCGGCGAGCGGCTCGTGGCGACGTACGGCGAGCGGCCGGCCGCGACGCGCACCCTGCCGATCGCCTACCGCGACAGCGAGGTCGGCCGGCTGGTGCTGCCCGCTCGCGGGCTGCGCAGCCGGCTCTCCCGCCGCGACGAGGAGCTGCTCGGCGACCTGGTCCGCCAGGCCGCCACCGCCGCCCGTACCAGCAGGCTGGCCGAGGAGCTCCAGGAGAGCCGGGAGCGGCTGGTCAGCGCCCGCGAGGAGGAGCGCCGGCGGATCCGCCGCGACCTGCACGACGGGCTCGGCCCCGCGCTCAGCGGCGTGGTGTTCCAGCTCGAGTCGGCGCGACTGCTGGTCGACAGGGACCCGGGCGCGGCCAAGGCCCGGATCCACGGCACCAGCCAGCACGTCCAGGAGGTCGTCGCCGACGTACGCCGCCTCGTGCACGACCTGCGGCCCCCGGCCCTGGACGACCTGGGCCTGGTCGGGGCGCTGCGCCAGCAGGCGGAGCAGCTGGACCCGCCCGCGACCGTCGAGGCCGGCGAGCTCGGCACCCTGCCGGCCGCGGTGGAGGTCGCGGCGTACCGGATCGCGGGCGAGGCGATGACCAACGTCGCCCGGCACGCCGGCGCGACCCGCGCCGCGGTCCGCCTCGACGTCGTCGACAGCGCGCTGCTCGTCGAGGTCGCCGACGACGGCGCCGGCATCCCCGCGGACGCGCAGGCCGGGATCGGCCTGGTCGGGCTGCGGGAGCGCGCCGCCGAGCTGGGTGGCCGCAGCGAGGTCACCTGCCCACCCACCGGCGGCACGGTCGTGCGCGCCTGGCTGCCCCTGAGGAGCGACCGATGACCGAGCCGTCCGACATCCGCGTGGTGGTCGTGGACGACCACCAGATCGTCCGCGAGGGGCTGGCCAGCCTGCTCGGGGCGCTGGAGGGGATCGAGGTCGTCGGGACCGCAGCCGACGGCCGGGACGCGATCCACGTCGTCGCCGAGACCGGGCCGGACGTGGTCGTCATGGACATCCAGATGCCGCAGCTGGACGGGATCGAGGCGACCCGGATGATCACCGGGCGCCAGCCCGGCGTCCGGGTCGTGATGCTGACCATGAACGAGGACGACGAGACCGTGCTCAGCGCCATGCGCGCGGGCGCGAGCGGCTACCTGCTCAAGGGGTCCGGTGCCGACGAGGTGCAGAACGCGATCCGCGCCGCGGCGTCCGGCGGCATGGTGTTCGGCGCCAGCATGGCGGCCCGCGTCGCGGCGTACGTCACCGGCGCGGTGACCCGTCAGGAGGAGCCGTTCCCGGAGCTGACCGCGCGCGAGCGCGACGTGCTCCGGCTGCTCGCCGCCGGGCGCTCGAACGACGCGATCGCCGCCGAGCTCTACGTCTCCGGCAAGACCGTCCGCAACGCGGTCTCCGGTATCTACGCCAAGCTGCACGCCGCCGGCCGGGCCGAGGCGATCATCAGGGCGAGGGAGGCCGGCTACGGCCGCGATTGAGCCCGGGGAGACAATGGAGGCATGAGCAGCAAGGCGCAGAAGGCACGGGAGATCAACGACAGCATCCGCTACACGATGTGGTCGGTCTTCGCGCTCGCGGACCCGCTCGGCACGCCCGACATGGGGGCCGACCGCGCCGCCGAGGGCGCCGAGGTCGAGAAGCTCTTCGCCGAGCTCGCCGAGTCCGACGTCGTCGTGCGCGGTGTGTACGACGTCTCCGGCCTGCGCGCCGACGCCGACCTGATGGTCTGGTGGCACGCCGCCACCTCCGAGCAGCTGCAGGCGGCGTACAACCGGTTCCGCCGGACGGCGTTCGGCAGCCGCCTGGACCCGGTCTGGTCGCAGATGGCGCTGCACCGGCCGGCGGAGTTCAACAAGAGCCACGTGCCGGCGTTCCTCAGCGACGAGGAGCCGAAGAAGCACGTCTCGGTCTACCCCTTCGTGCGGTCCTACGACTGGTACCTGCTCGAGGACGCCGACCGCCGCCGGATGCTCGCCGACCACGGCAAGATGGCGCGCGACTACCCGGACGTGCGGGCGAACACGGTCGCGAGCTTCTCGCTCGGCGACTACGAGTGGATCCTCGCGTTCGAGGCAGACGAGCTGCACCGGATCGTCGACCTGATGCGCCACCTGCGCGGGTCGGAGGCCCGGCGCCACGTCCGCGAGGAGGTGCCGTTCTACACCGGCGCCCTCGTCGGGGTCGCCGACCTCGTCGACCGGCTGCCCTGACCCCGGGCTCTGGTGCGGAACCGGTGCGGGCCGGGCGCCGTCGTACCGGCATGAAGCTCGCCCTCGCCCTGGCCGCCGTGCTCCTCGTCGCCGCGTGCGGCAGCGACAGCGGCACCACCGCGACCGACCCGGCCGGCGCGGCGAGCCCGACCGCCGTACCGGCCGCACCGGGCCAGGTCCGCACCCGCGCCATCGCCACGGTCATGGACACCGGCACACCCGAGCTCTGCCTCGGCGCCGTGGCGGAGTCCTGGCCGCCGCAGTGCAGCGGCCCGCCTGTCGACGGCTGGGACTGGACCCGGCACGAGGGCACCTACCAGAAGTCCGACAGCACCCGGTGGGGGCAGTACGTCGTGACCGGCACCTGGGACGGCACGACGCTCACCTACGAGGACGCCGTCCCCGGGGCCGCCTACGACCCGATGGCCGAGCCGTCGCCGACGTACCCGCTCCCTTCGGTCGAGCACACACGCGCCGAGCTGCAGGACATCGCCGACGAGGTCGGGCGCGACCTGCCCGGCGCGCAGGGCGCGTCCGTCGACGGCAGGCGCGTGCTCGTCGACGTGGTCTACGACGACGGCTCGCTGCAGGACCAGGTCGACGAGCAGTACGGCGAGGGCGTCGTCGTGGTCGTCCCGGCGCTCGTGGACTCCGAGTAGGCCGGGTCAGCCCACCGGGTGGTGCCCGACGAAGCGGCCGGCGGGGTCGACCGCGGCCTTGACCGCGCGCAGCCGTTCCCAGCGGTCGCCGTACATGCTCGAGACGTCGGCCACGGTCTCGGTGAAGTTGGTGACCCGGGTGCCGGTCGTCCACGGCGCGAGCGCGGCGCACGCCGCCAGGGCGTCGGCCCGGCCCTGGGCGGCGGCCGCCGGGAACGGCGCCATCGCGCAGCAGAACAGCGCGTAGCCGCCCTCGAGGTGCGAGGCCACGCCACCGTTCTCGGCCGGCCGGCCGAGTGCACCGCCGAGGTGGCGGAGCTCCGCGAACAGCAGCGACGTGTCCGAGCCGGGGCCGACCTCGGCGAGGTACGCCGCCACCGCCTCCTCGGGCAGGGCCGCGAGCACCGCGTGGTCCGCGACGGCCGGCACCGGCGCGGGCGGGTCCATGTGCACGTGGACGAGCCCTGCCGAGGGGATCCGGGCGAACGTGTCCATCTCCGGCTCGAGCGCCCGCAGCGGGGCGAGCAGCTCGGCCGCGCGGTCGTCGTCCTCGAGCACGGCGCCGTCGATCACGACGATCCGGCGCCCGCTGAGGAACGGCGGCAGGTCGGGCAGCGGCGGGAAGCTCATCACCCGCAGTGACGTGGTCACCGACTCGGGGAGGTCCGCGGTCCAGGCGGCCCACGCGCGCACGACCGCGGGTGCCCGCTCGCGGTCCCAGAGCAGCATCCCGGCGTACACCTCGGCGTACGGCAGCAGCTCGACCTCGAACGCGACGGCGACCCCGAAGTTGCCGCTGCCGCCGCGGACCGCCCAGAACAGCTCGGCGTTCTCGTCCGCGCTGGCGCGCACCAGCGCGCCGTCGGCGGTGACGAGCTCGACCGCGCGCAGGCTGTTGGTCGCGAGGCCGTGCCGGCGGCCGTAGAAGGACAGGCCGCCGCCGAGCACGTAGCCGGCGACCGCGACGTCCGGTGAGCTGCCGTGCAGGGCCGTGAGCCCGTGCGGCGCGCTGGCGTCGATGACCTCCTGCCAGAGGGTCCCGCCGAGCACCCGCGCGACGCGGGCCCCGGGATCGACCGTGACGCCGGTCAGCTCGTTGAGCCGCACCAGCACGACGTCCTCGAGGCCGCGCTCTCCGAGCGGGCCCGCGCCGTGGCCGCTGCTCTGCGGAGCGACGCGGAGGCCGGCGGCCGCGGCGGCCCGGACGACCTCGGCCACCTCCTCGGCCGAGTGCGGGACGGCGACGGCGGCCGGGCGCTGGTCGACGGCGAGGTTCCAGGGCGTCCGCGCGGCGTCGTAGCCGGGGTCGCCGGGCAGGTGCACGCGACCGCCGCAGAGGCCGCGCAGGTCGTCAGCGGGGGAGAGCGGGGTGGTGGTCATGCGCAGCACGATGCTCCGCGCCGGCGTGCCTCGTGGCGAGTTCGCCGACCCGCCACCTGTTGGTCTGGTCCAGTCGCGCCTACTGCTGGTCGGCGGGCTCCAGCGTGAGGCTGATCGAGTTGATGCAGTACCGGTCGCCGGTCGGGGTCCCGTAGCCGTCGGGGAACACGTGACCGAGGTGCGAGCCGCAGTTGGCGCAGCGGACCTCGACCCGCTTCATGCCGTGCGAGGTGTCCTCGATGTACTCGACCGTGTCGGTGATCGGCTGGTAGAACGAGGGCCAGCCGCAGCCGGAGTGGAACTTGGTGTCGGACTCGAAGAGCTTGGCGTGGCACGCCTTGCACGAGTAGACGCCCTTGGTCTCGGTGTCGGTGTACTCACCGGTGAACGCCCGCTCGGTGCCGGCCTTGCGGAGGACGGCGTACTCCTCGGGCGAGAGCTGCTCACGCCACTCGGCGTCGGTCTTCTCCACGTGGTGGGCCATGCCTCCATTCTAGGGACCGGGGAAAGGTCACCCTCAGGGGCGTTGACGCATTGGGAGAACAAGTGTTCACTGAGGAGACATGGCCGCCACCGTCCCCTGGGAACGGCTCCGCACCGCCGGAGCCAAGCTGACGACTCCGCTCCACCCGGACGACTACCTCCGCCTGCTCAACCCGCTGTGGAGCGAGCGTGAGCTGCGCGGCCGGGTCGAGGAGGTCCGGCCCGAGACCGAGGACGCCGCCACCCTGGTCATCCGGCCCGGGTGGGGGTGGCGCTACGACCACCGGCCGGGGCAGTACGTCGGGATCGGCGTCCAGGTCGACGGCCGGTTCCAGTGGCGCTCGTACTCCGTGAGCTCGCCCCCGCGCCGCTCGGGCCGCTCCATCTCGATCACCGTCCGGGCGATGCCCGAGGGCAAGCTCTCGAGCCACCTCGTCAACGGGCTCGCGCCCGGGACCATCGTCCGGCTGGCGCGGCCCGAGGGCGACTTCGTGCTGCCCGAGCCGCCGCCCGCGAAGATGCTGTTCCTCGTCGGCGGCAGCGGCGTCACTCCGGTGATGGCGATGCTGCGCACCATGGACCGGCGCTCCCAGAAGAGCGGCCGAGCGATGCCCGACGTCCTCATGCACTACTCGTCGCCGACCCCGGAGCGGATGATCTTCCGCGAGGAGCTGGACCGGCTCGAGGAGAAGCACGACGGCCTGACCGTGCACCGGCTGCACACCGACACCGAGGGCATGCTCGACCTCGCCGACCTCGACCACATCTGCCCGGACTGGCGCGAGCGCGAGACCTGGGCGTGCGGGCCGGGTCCGATGCTCGACGCGATCACCGAGCACTTCGAGGCCGCCGGCCTCGAGGACCGCCTGCACCTCGAGCGGTTCTCCCTCCAGCTCGGCGGCGAGGGTGGCGAGGGCGGGACGATCACGTTCCGCACCTCCGGCAGGACCATCGACGCCGACGGTGCGACCACCGTGCTCGAGGCCGGCGAGGAGGCCGGCGTCGGCATGCCGTACGGCTGCCGGATGGGCATCTGCCACACCTGCACGCTCACCCTCGTCAGCGGCACGGTCCGGGACCTGCGCAACGGCGAGGAGTACGACCAGCCCAACGAGCAGGTGCAGACCTGCGTCACCGCAGCGGTGGGCGACTGCACCCTCGACATCTGACGCGACGAACGACTCACGAACGACTCGACGAACGACTCGACGAAGGAGAGACATGGCGATCGCGGACGTGAAGGAGTACACCCACCTCACCGAGGAGGAGGTCGACCAGCTCGGCCGTGAGCTCGACGCGATCCGCGCCGAGATCGAGGAGTCCCGCTGCGACCAGGACGCGGCGTACATCAACCGGTTGATCACCGTGCAGCGCGGCCTCGCCGCCGCCGGCCGGGTCACCTTGATGGCGGGCCTGCACTCGAGGAGGACGCGGAAGCCGGCGTGGCTCGCCGGGGCCGCCATGCTCGGCGCGGCCAAGATCCTCGAGAACATGGAGATCGGCCACAACGTCATGCACGGCCAGTGGGACTGGATGAACGACCCCGAGATCCACTCCTCCAACTGGGAGTGGGACACCGCCCAGCCGGCCGAGCAGTGGAAGCACTCGCACAACTACATCCACCACCAGTTCACGAACGTCCTCGGCCACGACAACGACATCGGGTACGGCGTGCTGCGGATGGCGCGCGAGCAGCGGTGGCACCCGGTCTACCTGGGCCAGCCGGTCTTCAACGCGCTGCTCGCCGGCCTCTTCCAGTGGGGCGTCGCGCTCCACGACCTCGACCTCGAGGCGATCCGGAAGGGCAAGAAGGACCCGGTGGAGATGAAGCGCCAGCTCCGCCAGATCGCGCGCAAGGGCCGCAACCAGGTCCTCAAGGACTACGTCGTGTACCCCGCGCTGAGCGGCAAGCAGTGGAAGTCCACCCTCAAGGCGAACGCCACGGCCAACCTGGCCCGCAACCTCTGGTCCTACATGATCATCTTCTGCGGGCACTTCCCGGACGGGGCCCTGCACTTCACCGAGGAGGAGCTCGAGGACGAGACCCGCGCGGAGTGGTACCTGCGCCAGATGCTGGGCTCGGCCAACTTCGACGGCGGTAGGTTCCTGCACATCATGTCCGGCAGCCTCGGGTTCCAGATCGAGCACCACCTGTTCCCGGACCTGCCGAGCAACCGCTACCCGGAGATCGCGGTCAAGGTGCGCGCGCTGTGCGAGAAGTACGACATCCCGTACACGACCGGCCCGCTGCACCGTCAGTACGGCCAGGCATTGCGCACGATCATGAAGCTCTCGCTGCCGAACCACATGACCAGCTCCGACCAGCCCGAGCCGCCGTCGCCGTCGATCGACCGGGGCCGGCGCACCGACGCCGAGCGCCCGAGCCGGCGTACCGAGACCGGTGGCTACTTCCGCAAGCGTGCGTCGGCATGAGCGTCGCGACGATGGACCGCAAGTGGGTCACCCAGTGCGCGCTCAGCCGGATCTGCGGCGTGTGCGCGCGCCCGCTTGGCCGCCCGATCGCGTTCCTGGGCACGCCGCAGGAGGTCGGCCGCAATGCCTTCCACCTGCCGCCGATGCACGTCGCCTGCGCCGTCGGCCTGGGCGAGCGCGAGGAGACCGAGCTGGTCACGACCGCCGGCTTCGAGTTCGTCCGGCCGACCCGCGAGGACGACGACCGCCGGCCGACCTTCCAGCCGAACTCGCTGCTGTAGCGGTTGGCCGCGCACCGCGCGCCGCGCGCCCGTCGGCCCGACCGCTCGCGGCATAGCCCGTTTCGGGTATTCCACGACGACCCCGCTCGCCAGCCGTCTGTCTCGAGGGTAGGACGGAGAGCGGTATCCGATGCGAACGACGAGGAAGCGGGGAAGTCACATGGACGACACGGGGAAGGTCTCGGACGCTCTCGTTCATACCGCCTCGATCTTCAAGAGCGCGGCAGAGATCCTGGGTTACGTGACGATTGCCGTCATCCTGGTGACCGTCATGGCCCTGTTCGTCTCGGGCTTCTACGGCATCGTGCACGACGGCGACGACTTCGGCGTCGACCTGGGCTCCCACCACAGCCGGGGCGCCGGGGACTAGGACTCTTGCCGGCTGTCGTCGTTCGTGGACGCGCTGGCCGACGTCGGGCCTGCCTCCGATGAGCGCGCACCGACCTCGGAACCGCCGGCGTCGCGGGCTCGTCGTACGACCATGCCGTCGTTGAGCTCGTCGAACGTCTCGACTGCTGTCGGCGCGCTTCTCGGCCTTGCGTCCGCCGCACTGCTCCTCGCCGGATGCGATGTGCCCTGGTCGGACACCGCGACCGCGAACGAGCCGGAGGTACATCCCAGCGAACTCACCGAGGCGGATGGAAGACCCTGCCCACGGGAACTGCCCATCGGTGAGGACCCGTCCGGTCACGGCTTCGGCGCCGAGGAGGTCGCGGACGAGCTCCCGACGCTCCTCGCACCCCAAGAGGCGTGGGTCTGCCAGTTCAACTCCTTCGATGTCGGCACGACGCCCGACGGGGTTGTCTACGGGTGGAGACGCGCGGGGCACGCCGAGCCCGTCGCCGCGGCTGACCTTCCGGACCTGAAGGACGCCCTGGACGAGCTTGCCCCCGCTGACCACAGCGGCGGATGCGCCGCCGACCTCGGCCCGCGATGGATGGTCGTCTACAGCCATGCCGGCGACCTGACCGGAGTGGTCATCGACGACTACGGATGCCGCGACGTCCGTCTCACCGACAACCCCACCACGACGCCACCGGGAGCGGACGGCCAGGTCGGGACGGTCGGCGGCGTCCTCGACGGAGGTACCGCGATCCTGGACGTCCTCGGCCTCGGTCGCTCGAGCTGACCGTCCGCATCTGCCGCAGGCGGGCGGCCACGCGCCGCGCCGATCGGCCGGTCTGTGTGGTGCTTCGTCGGGCCGGTCGGTCTAGGGGCGTCGGTGGAACCTGGTGTGGTGTTTCGGGCAGAGGAGCCGGCCGTGTTGCACGTCGGTGGGTCGGCCCCTGCTGAACGGCGGTTCGTGGTGGACGTGACACATCGCGGGTGGCCAGTCGCAGCCGGGTTCGGTGCAGCCCTTGTCGCGGATCCCGATCGCGGTCCGTTGGGCCTTGGTGTGGAACCGGCGGGTGCGGCCCAGGTCGAGCACCTCGGAGGTGCCGCCGAGTACGGCGGGGATCAGGCCGGCCTCGCAGGCCAGCCGGCGGGCGGTGTCGGCGGTGATCTTCTCCCCGGTGTCCAGGAGTGCGGCCTGCTCGAGGCGGCCTTCCAGGGTCTCGAGGGTCATGGTCACCACGACGGTCGCGGAGACTCCGCCGGTCTGGGGGAGCTGGTGGGCGGGGTAGCGCTCGATCAGCTCGCAGAACGCCCGCCCCAGCCGTTCCCGACCGGGCAGGGGCACCACCCCGGCGCCGGGGGCTGCGGGGCCGTCGGTGGCGGTGCGGTGCTGGGGCGCGGCGATCGCGAGCAGCATCTTCTTCAGCGCGGCGCCGTGGAAGGACGGGACCGTGAACCGGCCGTGGCACTTGCCGTGGCCGTCGTCGACCATCGTGAAGGTGGTGGCCAGCAGCGCTTCGCGCTCTTCGCGTTCGAGCTGCCGCGCCTCGTACTCATCCGCCAGGTCGGGGGCGACCACGTCCATCAGCCGCTTGCCCAGGATCCGCAGGGTCGGGGCGGTGTGCTCGCATCCGGCGGCCACCAGGTGCCGCTCGGCCCGGTCGACCAGGGCCGGGTCGAGGTCGCCGGGGAGCTGGTCGAGCGCGGTGATGATGACCTTGGCCTGTTCGACCACCAGGTCACCCGCGGCCAGCGCGTCGCGGACCTGGCCGCGGGTGACCAGGGCCTGGCCGAGCTTCACCTGGCCGAGCACCGCGGGCTTGGTCTGCCGGGTCCGGTGCGCCCACGTATCGACCTGTTCGTCGTCGGCGTGCTCGGCGACCCGGGCCTCGAGCTCGGCGACCTGCGCCTTCAGCCGGGTGATCGAGACGAGGGTCGCGGTGGTCTCCGCGGCGTCCATGGACCACACCGACGCATCGGTCACCGAGCCGGCCAGATCGCGCATCTGCGCGACCGCCACCGAGACCCGGTGTCGAGGTCTGGCCATCGCTGTCATGGCTCTACTCAAGCACCGGCCACCGACACTGAGAGGCCCAGAACCCCTTGGCTCCACAGGGTCCTGGGTCACGAACAGGCCACGATTCCGAGCCGCTTTCCACAGCCGGCGCGGCCCCCCGGGACCGCACGCCGGAAAGCCGGGAACCGGTGACGAGCACCCACCCCCCCACCCTTCCCGTAGCTGCCCTGTCGGTCGCAACCACCCACGGCCAGCAAGCCACGGACACGGGGCCATCGACCCGCGAGCCGGGCAACAGCAGCGACCACCCGCCCGCCGTTCCGTTCGCTGCCTTTCGGTCGCCACCATCTACCAACCCGCAGGACCCGGGCAGCCGCCCGCATTCGTCCCGAGCACCGCAACGCGGTCCTTGCGGGGGTCCCGAAGGATCCCGCCCTGCCGGGTCGCGCCTCGTCATCCTGGGCCATGGCGCTCCGGGCGCGACGGGAGCATGATCGGTCTGTGGCGAAGTCCCTGCTGTGCCGTCTGGGCTGGCACAAGTGGCGTACGGAGACGAACGACTCCGGCGAGCACTTCAAGACGTGCCAACGGTGCGGGAAGTTCGACAACGGCCCCGGTGTCACGCCCTGGATGGGTGGGGGCTGAGCCCGGCACGGTCGCGGCCGTACCGGGAAAGCGACACCTCATCGTGCCCACCAGCACATGAAGACTTCTTCAGTTGATGTAGGCTGCATGTCGTGACCGTGCCGCTCTACCAGGCGAAAGCCGAGTTCTTCAAGACGCTGGGGCACCCGGCGCGGATCCGGATCCTCGAGCTGCTCTCCGAGCGTGACCACGCCGTTCACGAGCTGCTCGAGGCCATCGAGATCGAGCCGAGCAACCTGTCGCAGCAGCTCGGAGTGTTGCGACGTACGTCGTTGGTGGTCTCGCGTCGCGAGGGCGGCGAGGTCATCTACTCGGTCAGCGTGCCAGAGGTACGTGACCTGCTGCTGGCGGCCCGGCGCATCCTGACCGGGCTGGTCCACCTCGAGGAGCCGGGATCCGTCATGGCCTCGGCGCCCGGGACGCGATGACCACCGGAGCCCGACTGGCGACCCTGCTCCCGAGACCGTCGGACTGGACGCGCGCCGACCTGCGCCGGGACCCCGTGGCCGGCGTGATGGTCGGGCTGGTCGCGTTGCCGTTGGCACTCGGGTTCGGTGTCAGCTCCGGGCTCGGCGCCGAGGCCGGTCTCGTCACTGCGGTGGTCGCGGGCGCGATCGCTGCGATCTTCGGCGGGAGCCGGGTCCAGGTCAGCGGACCGACCGGTGCCATGACGGTGGTGCTGGTCCCCATCGTCGCCGCGCACGGCGCCGACGGCGTGCTGGTCGTCGGGCTCCTGGCCGGGGTCATCCTCATCGGGCTCGGGTGTGCGGGCGCCGGCCGGTTCATCCGGTACGTGCCCGTCCCCGTCGTCGAGGGCTTCACGGTCGGGATCGCCGCCATCATCGCGCTCCAGCAGCTCCCGGCCGCACTGGGCGTCAGCGTCCATGCGGACAAGGTCCTCGTCCTCGCCGCCCGGGCGGTCGCCGCCTGGGTCGCCAGCCCGGCCTGGGTCTCGCTCCTCCTCACCGGCTCCGTCATCGGCGTGATCCTGGTGGTCGCACGGCTGCGGCCCACCTGGCCCGGCGCCCTGCTCGCCGTACTGGTGGCAACCGTCGCGAACCAGTTCTTGGACCTCGGAGCGCCGACCATCGGCCACATCCCCAGCGGCCTCCCCGCACCGCACCTCCCGACCGTCCCGTTCGGCGACCTCGACGCGCTGCTGCTTCCCGCGGTCGCGGTCGCCGCGCTCGCAGCCCTCGAGAGCCTCTTGTCGGCGACCGTCGCCGACGGGATGAGCGTCGGTGAGCGCCACCAGTCCGACCGCGAGCTGACCGGCCAGGGGCTGGCGAACCTGGCTGCACCACTCTTCGGCGGCATCCCTGCCACCGCCGCGATCGCCCGTACGGCGGTCAACGTCCGGGCCGGCGCGACCTCGCGACTGGCGGCTCTGGTCCACGCGTTGTTCCTGCTCGCGGTCGTGCTGGTCGCGGCCCGCTGGGTGGCCCAGATCCCGCTCGCCGCGCTGGCCGGCGTCCTCATCGCGACCGCCGTGCACATGGTGCGCGTCTCGAGCCTGCTGGCCCTGGCCCGGGCGACCCGGGGCGACGCGCTCGTGCTCGTGGTCACCGCGACGGCGACGCTGCTGTTCGACCTGGTCACCGCCGTCATCGTCGGCGTGCTGCTCGCCGGAGTCGTCGCGATCCGCCAGACCGCCCTCACCGCGCGGCTCCACACGACGCCGCTGGACGACGCCGTGCCAGGTGACCACCGGGTCGAGGAACGCGCGCTCCTCGACGACCACATCGTCGCCTACCGCCTGGAGGGGCCGCTCTTCTTCGCCGCCGCCCACGACTTCCTCCTCGAGCTCTCGGACGTGAGTGACGTCCGGGTCGTCATCCTGCGGATGTCGCGAGTGACCACACTCGACGCGACCGGCGCGCACGTCCTCGCCGACACGATCGGGCGCCTCGAAGGTCGTGGCGTCACCGTGCTGCTCTCGGGAGTCCGGACGGGCCACGAGCGCGTGCTGCGCGGGCTGGGAGTCCACGACCGGCTCTCCCACGAGCGGCACCTCTTCGCGACCACGCCCGAGGCCATCGACCACGCCCGTCTCCACGCCTCCAGGACCGAGCACCGGCCCGCGGACGACACCGTGGCCTGAGGTCACTCGGACCGAACGGCGATGGGCTTCCGCATCACGGGACCATATGCGAGCGAGGAGCCGGTGCCGGATCGGCGGGTGCGTCGGCACGACTCGCTATCGTCGCCCCATGCCGAAGACCCCCGCAGCCGAGGTCGACGCCGGCGGTCGCGCCGTCCGCGTGTCCAGCCCGGACCGGGTGATCTACGAGGCGACCGAGCACACGCCGGAGGTCACCAAGCTGATGGTCGCGGAGTACTTCGCGAGCGTCGACGACGGGATCATGCGCGCGCTGCGCGATCGCCCGACCGCGCTCGAGCGGTGGACGTCCGGCGTCCGCGAGGGCATGAAGCTCGCCACCGGCCCGCAGGACAAGGACGCCGACGCGTTCTACCAGAAGCGGGTTCCCAAGGGCGCCCCCGAGTACGTCGAGACCGTCGAGATCACCTTCCCCTCCGGGCGGACGGCCGAGGAGATCTGCCCGACGGAGGTCGCCGTGCCGGTGTGGTGCGCGCACATGGGCACGCTCGTCTTCCACCCCTGGCCGGTGCGTCGCTCGGACGTCGACCACCCCGACGAGCTGCGGATCGACCTGGACCCGCAGCCGGGCACCTCGTTCACCGATGCGGTGCGCGTCGCCGGGGTCGCGAAGGAGCTGCTCGAGGAGCTCGGCCTCCGCGGCTACCCGAAGACGTCGGGCAACCGCGGCGTCCACATCTACGTGCGCATCAAGCCGGAGTGGGAGTTCACCGACGTGCGGCACGCCGCGATCGGGTTCGGCCGCGAGCTGGCGCGGCGCGACGAGGGCGTGACGGTCGCCTGGTGGAAGGAGGAGCGCGGGCAGCGGATCTTCGTCGACTTCAACCAGAACAACCGGGACCGCACGATCGCCTCGGCGTACTCCCTCCGGCCGCTGCCCGGCGCGCCGGTGTCGACGCCGATGACATGGGAGGAGCTCGCCGGCGTCACCGACCCGCGCGAGTACAACCTCTTCACCGTCCCCGATCGGGTGCGGGACGGTGACCCCTGGGCGACCATCGACGACACGGCGTACTCCCTCGAACCGCTGCTGCGACTGTGGGAGGAGCTGCCCGGCGGCGAGCTGAACTTCCCGCCGGACTACCCGAAGATGCCCGGCGAGCCGCCACGGGTGCAGCCGAGCAAGAAGGTGGCCGAGCACTGGGACGACGACGGCAACCGCGTGGAGTAGTTGGATTCACCCTTTGGGGTGAAACGTGTCGGGTTTTGACCGAATCGGCACCGGGAATGCCCTCCTCGGAGAGGTAGTCCTGGGAGGTGTCACATCATGGTCCGCGTGGGCCTGATCTCGGAGCAGTCCATCGTCCGAGCCGGCGTCCGCACCCTGCTGGCCGCGTACGCCGACCGCGTCTCGGTCGTCGACATCGGGCCGGAGGCCGACCTCGGTGAGGCCGACGTCGTCCTGTACGACGTGCTGGGGCTCCACCAGGGAGACGGCAAGGACCTGGAGACGGCGGTCAAGCAGCACCCCGGCAGGGTGCTCGCCCTGTCCCGCGATCTGCAGCCGGGACTGTCCGCCCGGGCGCTCGGGATCGGCGCGATCACCTCGATCTCGCTGGGCGTCGGGGCGGAGGAGCTGGTCGACGCGATCGAGGCGTTCGCCGCCGGCCATCTGGAGGACGGCTCGCGGGCGGACCTCGAGAACCGGGCCGACCGGCGCCGCCAGCAGGGCCGCGGCGTCAACCTCTCGCCGCGTGAGCTCGAGGTCCTCGGCCTGATCGTCCAGGGCCTCACCAACGACGAGCTGGCGGGCGAGCTCTTCCTCAGCATCAACACGGTGAAGTCCGTGATCCGGTCGGTCTACCGGAAGATCGGGGTGACCAGCCGCTCCCAGGCCGTCGCGTGGGGCGTCGAGCACGGCTTCCCGACCATGAGCACGATCGACGCGTGAGCGAGGACAACCGGGTCGCGAGTGCCGACGGCGAGCCGAGCAAGCACGGGCCGGCAGGCGCGCAGCGCTGGGCGGCGTACCTCGACTGGGTCCGGCAGGAGATCGCCGACGCCGTGCTCGGGCTGGACGAGCACGAGCGGCGCACGACCCGGCTGCCGTCGGGCTGGACGCCGATCGAGCTGCTCAGCCACGTGCTGCACATGGAGCAGCGATGGTTCGTGTGGGGGTTCCTGGGCGAGCACGTCGAGCAGCCGTGGGGCGACTGGACCGTCGACGAGCCGTGGGACGCAGAGCTCGGCGGCCGGTGGGCGGTGCCGGACGACGTCAGCGTCGAGGACCTGGTCGCCGCCCTGTGGGCGGTCGGGGAGCGGACCCGGACGATCCTGCGGGACTTCCCACCGGACGCGACCGCGTCGCCGGGCGGCCGGTTCGCGGCGGACCCGCCGTCCCTGGAGTGGATCTGCTTCCACGTGCTGGCCGAGTACGCGCGGCACGCCGGCCACCTCGACATCGCTGTGGAGCTCGCCGGCGGCTGACGCCGGCCCGAATGGAGAAGGCCCGCTCCGCCTTCTCGGGAACCGAGCGCGCGGAGCGGACCTTCCGGAACCGACCGGTGGCGCCCCCCCCGGCGCGCCCGCGGATCCCCACGTCCCGCGACGGTCGTTCCGAACCATGTTGCCGAGAACCAGGTGTCTGGCTTCCCGTGCCGGTGTTCCCCCTGACCGACAGGAGGACAGTACGACGGGCACTTCCACATCCGACCCACGGCACATCCACAGGACAGCCAGGATTCGGTGACGCGTTAGCCTCGGCGGGTGCTGCTCGCCTTCGACACCGCCACCCCGCTGGTCACCGTCGCCCTGCACGACGGGGAGGACGTCGTCCTGGAGCTGACGGCGGAGCGGCCGATGAAGCACGCCGAGCAGCTCGCGCCGCTGATCGAGCGGGCACTCACCGAGGCCGGGCTGGTCCGCCAGGACCTGACCGCGATCGCCGTCGGCGTCGGGCCCGGCCCGTTCACCGGCCTGCGGGTCGGTCTGGTGACCGCACGCACGCTGGCGTTCGCGCTGGAGATCCCGGTGTACGGCGTCTGCTCGCTCGACGTGCTGGCCGTCGAGGCCGCCGCGGCCGGGATGCCCGGCGAGTTCGTGGTCGCCACGGACGCGCGCCGCAAGGAGGTCTACCTGGCGTCGTACGACGAGCAGGGCGCTCGCCTGGACGGACCGGTCGTCGGCAGGCCGGCCGACCTCGCGACCGATGCCCCGGTGGTGGGGCTCGGGGGCGACCTGTACCCCGAGGCGTTCCCGCACCGGGCCGGGCCCGCGGCGCCCAGCGCCGGCTGGCTGGCCCGCGCGGTGGCCGAGGAGCGCGCGGAGCTGCTCGACCCGGAGCCGCTCTACCTGAGACGCCCCGACGTGGAGACCCCGCACGCGCCGAAGCGCGTGTCGTGACGGTCCGGCCGGCGCGCACCGACGACGTCGCCGCCATCGCGGCGCTCGAGCGCGACAGCCTCGGGGACGACGCCTGGTCGGAGGGGCTGGTCGCCGAAGGGGTCGCCGGCAACCTGCCGACGATCGGCTACCTGGTGGCGGACGTGGGCGGCGAGGTCGTCGGGCACGCCGTCGCCAGCGTCGTCGGCGACATCGCGGAGCTCCAGCGGATCGCGGTCGACCCGGCGCACCGGCGTACCGGTCTGGCGACGCTGCTGCTGGACGCAGTGATCGGCGCCGCCTGGGAGGGCGACGCCGATCGGTTGCTGCTGGAGGTGCGGGAGGACAACGCCGGGGCGCTGGCCTTCTATGCGGCCCGTGGCTTCGTGGAGGTCGACCGGCGCCGCCGCTACTACCGCGACGGCGCCACCGCGATCGTCCTCCGCCTGGGCCTCGGCCCCACCTGCGGCTAGGGCAGGTAGTACGTCGGGTTGGGCAGCTTGACGACCCGGTCGGACGAGCCGCCGATCAGGTCGCTGAACTGGTCACCGAAGTTGGCCACGATGTGCAGGCCGAGCTTGTCCTGCACGTACTTCCGGGTCGACGCCTTGTAGTCGATCGTCGAGCAGGACGCGGTGTTGCCGTCCAGCCCGCAGTCGACGTACGCCGGCGGGGTGTCGGTGCTCGTCCACTTCGTGAAGTAGAACGCCGACTTGAACAGCGGGTTGCCGTCGCTGTCGTGGTAGTACCGCGCCAGGTTGTCGAGGGTCGCGATCCGCTGGGCGTTGTTGCGACCGGTCAGGCCCACGATCTTGCAGCCCGCCTTGGCGGCCGCCTGCACGACGCCGGGCATCCGCGGGGTCGCCGGGAAGCGACCCTCCTGCACCCACGTGTTCTGGAGGGTCGGGTCGAAGTTGAAGTGCATCGCCCCGTCCTCCATGTCGTAGGTCATCAGCGTGGTGTCGTCCGCGTCGAAGACCACGGCGGGGTGCTGCTTCTTCTTCACGCCTCGGTTGCAGGCGTTCGTGAGCTTCTGCTTCCAGCGCTTGGCGATGTTGGTCATCTGGGTGATGTACGGCGAGGTGTCCTTGTTCGCGATCCCGTTGGTCGCCGCGTAGTACGCCCGGATCTCGGCCTTGACGTTGTCGATGTTCGGGATCTGGTCACCCGGCGTCGTCAGGCCGCTGGACCCGTCGGCCGCCATGTCGAACTCGGTCGGCAGCGCGAGGCTCGCGTCGGAGGCCGGAGCGCCCTGGACGTCCGGGCTCGGCAGGTAGTACGTCGGGTTCGGGAGCTTCACGTTCTTCAGCGCGTGCCCGCCCTGCAGGTCGGAGTACTGGTCGCCGATGTTGAGCACGATCGTCTCGCCGGTCGACTCGATGTACTTCCGGGTCCCGGACTTGTACTCGACCGTGGTGCACTTGGCCGGGTCGTCGTTGGGGTCGACGCTGGTGTGGCAGTCGAGGTAGTCCGGCTTCGGGGACGTGGCGTCGAACTTCGTGAAGAAGTTGTCCGCGTCGAACGCGTCGTAGCCGACCTTCGTGAGGTTGTCGAGGGTGGCCTGCTCCTGGCTCGCGCCGCGGCCGGTGATCCCGTAGACGTCGTACCCGCGGTCCTGGACCTCCTGGACGAAGTCGACCATGCCCGGGGTGGCCGGGAACTTGCCCGGGACCACCCAGTCGTCGTTCTGGATCTTGGGGTCGAAGTTGAAGTGCATCGCCCCGTCCTCCATGTCGTAGGTCCAGAGCGTCGTGTCGTCGGCGTCGAAGACGACGGCGAGGTGCTGCCCGGGGGCGGCGTCCGGCAGGTGGGCCAGCACGTCCTGCTCGATGCCCTCCATCTCGGTGATGTAGGGCGAGGAGGTCTTGTCCGCGATGCCGGCGCTGCTGGCGTTGTAGTACTTCCGGATCGTCGACTTCACCGAGTCGATGTTCGGGATCCTCTCACCGTTGGCCGGCGGGGCAGGGGTGCTGCCGTCCGGGTTGAGCGGCTGCACGACGAAGTGGGTGTGCGGCGTGAGCGTGGAGTCGTCGACGGTGCGGGCGGTGGCCAGCCCCGGCGACGAGATCACGAGCGCGGCGGCCGCCGTGGCGGCCAGGGCGACGCCCGTCCGAGATGTTCCCGGGATGTGCATGTGGTGGCTCCGAATCTTTCCGAGTGGCTGAAGCCCGGACAACGTACGTCCGGACGCGGGTCTTGGGTAGGGGGCGCACCGGGACCCAGCACCGGGACACAATGGTGCGGTGACGGAACCCCTAGTGCTGGGCATCGAGACCTCCTGCGACGAGACCGGAGTCGGGATCGTGCGCGGCCACACCCTGCTCGCGGACGCGGTGGCGAGCAGCGTCGACGAGCACGCGCGCTTCGGCGGCGTCGTGCCCGAGGTCGCCAGCCGGGCGCACCTCGAGGCGATGGTGCCGACCATCGAGCGGGCGTGCGACACCGCCGGGATCCGGCTCTCGGACGTGGACGCCATCGCGGTGACCAGCGGCCCGGGCCTGGCCGGCGCGCTGATGGTCGGGGTGGCGGCGGCCAAGGCGCTGGCCATCGGCGTGGGCAAGCCGATCTACGGAGTGAACCACCTCGCCGCCCACGTCGCGGTCGACCAGCTCGAGCACGGCCCGCTGCCGGAGCCGTGCCTCGCGATGCTGGTCTCGGGCGGTCACTCCTCGCTGCTTCGCGTCACCGACGTGACCGGGCAGGACGGCGGCGTGGACCCGCTCGGCGCGACCATCGACGACGCGGCGGGTGAGGCCTTCGACAAGGTCGCCCGGCTGCTCGGGCTGCCGTTCCCGGGCGGACCCCACATCGACCGCGCCGCCCGCGAGGGCGACAGCGTGTACGTCGACTTCCCGCGCGGGCTCACCTCCCGGCGTGACCTCGAGAGGCACCGCTTCGACTTCTCGTTCTCCGGGCTCAAGACCGCGGTCGCGCGCTGGGTCGAGGCGCGGGAGCGGTCGGGTGAGCCGGTGCCGGTGAACGACGTCGCCGCGTCGTTCCAGGAGGCGGTCTGCGACGTGCTCACGCGCAAGGCCGTCGACGCGGCCGTGTCCGAGGGGATCGAGGACATCCTGATCGGCGGCGGGGTCGCCGCGAACTCCCGGCTGCGCGCGATGGCCGAGGAGCGGGCGGCCGCGAAGGGCATCCGCGTCCGGATCCCGCGCCCCGGCCTCTGCACGGACAACGGTGCGATGGTCGCTGCGCTGGGGGCGGAGATGGTCAGCCGCGGACGGACCCCGTCCGCGCTCGACCTGCCCGCCGACTCGTCGCTACCGGTGACTGAGGTGCTCGTCTGACGGCTGCTCCGAGAGCTCCTTCGGAGCCTTCTCGTCCTCGTGGCCGGGCCACCAGGCGGCGTGCCCGAGCAGCGCCGTGATCGAGGGGGTGAAGAACATCGCCATCACGAACGCCGCGATGAAGATGCCGAAGCTGATCGCGAAGCCCATCTGGGTCAGCAGCGAGTTGCCGGCGAGCATGAGCGATGCGAACGTGCCGGCGAGGATCAGGCCGGCGGCCGCCACCGTCGGCCCGGCGTGCCGCACGGCCTGCGCCGCTGCCTCGCGTGGGGACTTGCCCTCGCGCGCCTCCTCGCGCAGCCGCGCGATCATCAAGATGTTGTAGTCGGTGCCGAGGGCGACGACGAACAGGTAGATGTAGATCGGCAGCAGGAACACCAGGCCCTCGTGGCCGGCGATGTGCTGGAAGACGATCACCGAGGCGCCGAGCGTCGCACCGAAGCCGAGGCCCACGGAGAGCATGAGGTACCACGGCGCGACGAGCGAGCGCAGCAGCAGCGCCAGGATCAGCATGATGATGAGCGCGGCGACCGGGAAGACGACCGAGTAGTCACGATTCATCGCCGACTGGAAGTCGACGAAGACCGACGTGATGCCGCCGACGTACGCCGTCGTGCCGTCGGGGGCGAGGTCATGGACAGCGGGCCGGACCGTGTCCCGGACGGCGACCAGCGCTGTGTCGGACGTCGGGTCGTCGTCGAGGACGGTCATCACGATCGCTGTCGAGGAGTCACTGGGGGACACCTGGGCGCCGATCACCTGGGCGATCCCGTCGACCCCCTTCAGGTCGGCAGCGAACTGGTCGACCTGCTCCTGGGTGAGGTCGCCGGAGGAGTGCAGCACGACCGGCGTCGGCTGGGTGGCGCCGGCCGAGAAGCCGCCGTCCTCCAGCGTCCTGGTGGCCTTCGCGGACTCGACGGTGCTGGACGAGGACGACGAGCCGAGGTCGAAGGTGGGGTTGAAGCCGAGCGCGAAGGCGGTGAGCACGGTCAGCGCACCACCGGCCGCCACGGCGTACCGGACCGGGTGCCGGCCGAGCGAGCCGCCGATCCGCGCGAAGCGGTCGCCGGTCGGGGCCTGCTTCCACTTCTTGGACGGCCAGAACAGGGCGCGGCCGAGCACGGACACCAGCGCCGGGAACAGCGTCAGCGCGGCGACCAGCGTGACCGCCACGGCGATGGCCAGCGACGGGCCGATCGAGCGGAAGATGCCCAGCGAGGACAGCACGAGGGTCATGAACGCGACGAAGACCGCGGCGCCCGCGGAGGCGATCGCCTCGCCCGCGCGCTCCAGCGCGTGGGCGACCGCGGCCCGGTGCTCCTCGCCCTCCCGCATCCGCTCCCGGTAGCGGAACAGGAAGAACAGGATGTAGTCGGTGCCGATGCCGAAGAGGACGACGATGAGGATGACCGTCGTCGAGTCGTCCTTCTGGAGGTCGAAGAGCTTCGCTGCGATGTTGATCAGCGCCGACGAGACCGGCGACAGGATGAACCCGACCGCGAGGATCGGCATCAGTGCGATCAGCACACTGCGGAAGATCACGCCGAGCAGCACGAGGATCAGGACGACGGTCGCGATCGCGACGATCGCCTCGGCGCTGCTGCCCGACTGGGCCTGGTCGTAGGTCTGCGGCAGGTTGCCGGTGGTCTGGGCGCGCAGGTCGGTGCCCTTCGTCGCGGCGGCGAGACCGTCGCGGAGGTCCTCGACCTGGTTGTACTCGTCGGGGTCCTGGCCGGTCGCGTCCGGGTCGAGCGTCAGGTTGACGATCGCGACCTGCTTGGTCGGGGATACCTGGATGTCCTCGGCTCCCGTGAAGACCGGCGGCAGGTCCAGGTCGTCGACGACCTTCTGGGCGGCGGCGACGTCGTCGTCGCCGAGCGGCTCGCCGTCTGTGCGCTCGAAGACGATCGTCGCGCCCGCGTCCTGCTGCTGCGGGAACGCGTCGGTCACGAGGTTCGTGGCCTTGATCGACTCGTACTTGTCGGGCAGGAAATCCGCCTGGTCGGTCGTCGAGTCGACCTTCGGGGCGAACATCACGAGGAGGATCGTGACGACGACCCAGGTGGCGATGATCCACCACGGACGACGGGCAGCGAGGCGACCAAGAGCGGCGAACACGTTGAGCAACCCTAGCGACGGCGGGTGTCCGGAGTCCCCCGACTTTCGGCTACTCCGAAAGGATGTACTCCGCGACCCGCTCGGGGTTGCTCCCGGTCGCGGGGCCCTCGAGGACGTCGGGATCGGCGCCGTCCAGCCCGACGCGCTCGAGCGTCCAGGTGCTGCTCTGCCAGTCCGTCACGCTCGCGAGCACGTGATCGGCGTCCGCCCACGCCACGCGGCTGACAGCGCTGGTGCGGCCGGCGGGCTTGACGGTGGCGACCGGTCGCAGGTCGAGGTCGAGGACCTTCACGCCGCCCACCATGTTGTTCTCGTAGTACCCGCTCACCAGGTGCTGGCCGTCCGGAGCGAACGCCAGCGTGTAGGCCGAGCAGCTCTGCGCGGTGATCTCGCGGGTCTCGGGGTCGTAGAGCCCGGCGCAGCCGCCGTCCTCGTGGGCCGCGTCCGGGACGAACGACACCGCCCAGAGCGTGCCGTCCGGGCTGACGTCGAGCACCCGGAACTTGTCGTGCTCCGCGAGATCGGTGGCGCCGCCCGGGGTCAGCTCGCCGCTCGTGGTCGTGCCGTCACCGACCAGGAGGTGCTCCGCGTCGAGCACGGCGTCGATGGTCCCGTAGGCCTCGCCGGGCATCGGGATCCCGGGGAGGACCGCCGGGTGCTCGATCCCGGTCGACAGCACCCGGACCGTGCGGTCCGGGTCGACCCACGCCACCGCGTCGTCGCGGGCGCTCATCGTGATCGCGTTGGACGAGACGGGGAACTCCTGCTGGAGCGTGCCGTCGGGCTGGTAGACCCGCACGACGTACGGCTTCTGCATCGCCACCACGATCCGGCCGTCGGTGAGCACGCCGAGCTGGGCGACGTGGGCGTTGTCGACCGGCAGGTCGACGGTGGTCCCGTCGGGCATCTCGACCTTCCGGTCGTGCAGGACTGCCGTGTGGCCCGGGACCGGGGGCGCCGGCTCCGGCGCCCGGGAGTCCTTGCCGTGGCCGCCGGTCAGCACGGACGGCACGATCACCACGAGGGCCACCGCGGCCGCGACCGTGCCGGCGACCGCCGCCCGGCGGCGGCGCTGGATCGAGCGGGCCCGGCCGCGCACGTCCTGGAAGGAGAGCGGCGCCGCGTGCACGTCGTCCGCCCGGCGAGCGAGCTCGCGCTCGAACGTCTCCTGGCTCATCGTGCCTCCTCCCCGATCCGCTCCCGCAACGTGGCGAGCGCCCGGCTCGTCTGGGACTTCACGGTCCCGACCGAGATGTCGAGTGCCTCGGCGGTCTCCGCCTCGGACAGCTGTTCGTAGTACCGCAGCACGACCACGGCGCGCGCCCGGCGCGGCAGGGTCTGGACGACCGCCCACACGGCGGCGCCGGTGCCCTCGTCGTACTGGTCGTGGAAGGGCGTGGCCTCCGGAACCGTGTCGGTCGTCAGCTCCCGGCGGCGCCATGCGCGCCGCCAGAGCGAGTTGTTCTCGTTGACCATGATCCGCCGGACGTAGGCGTCGACGGCGCCGCGGTCACGCACCTTGTCCCACGCCAGGTACAGCTTCGCCAGCGAGATCTGCAGCAGGTCCTCGGCCTGGTGCTGGTCGCCGGTGAGCAGGTACGCCGTGCGCAGCAGCCTCGCCTGGCGTGCCTCGAGGTACGCCGTGAAGTCGGTGTCCCGATCCACCGCAGTCGCTCCCGTCCGTTCCATCAACACACCACCCTGACGCGATCGCCCGCGGGATGGTTGCAATTCTCGCGCGATCCGCTTGGCTTGGCGCATGCATCAGGTGAAGGGCGTCGTCGCCCGTGGCAAGGGACAGCCGGTCGAGCTGACGATGATCAACGTGCCGGACCCGGGTCCGGGTGAGGCGCTGGTGAAGGTGCAGGCGTGCGGGGTGTGCCACACCGACCTGCACTACCGGGAGGGCGGCATCAACGACGACTTCCCGTTCCTCTTGGGCCACGAGGCCGCGGGCGTGGTCGAGGCGGTCGGCCCGGATGTCACCACGGTGGCGCCGGGTGACTTCGTGGTCCTGAACTGGCGCGCGGTGTGCGGTGACTGCCGGGCCTGCAACCGCGGCGAGCCGTGGTACTGCTTCAACACCCACAACGCGACCCAGAAGATGACGCTGGCGGAGGGTCCGGATGCGGGCACCGAGCTGTCCCCGGCGCTCGGGATCGGTGCGTTCGCCGAGAAGACCCTGGTCGCTGCGGGCCAGTGCACCAAGGTCGACCCGTCCGCGCGACCGGCAGCCGTCGGTCTGCTCGGGTGCGGCGTGATGGCGGGCATCGGCGCGGCGATCAACACCGGCGCGGTCACCCGCGGGAAGTCGGTCGCGGTCATCGGCTGCGGTGGGGTCGGCGTCGCAGCGATCGCGGGCTCTGCGCTGGCCGGCGCCAGCCCGATCATCGCGGTCGACGTCGACGCCGGGAAGCTCGAGGCCGCGAAGCGGATGGGCGCGACCGACACGATCGACTCCTCGAAGACCGACCCCGTCGCGGCGATCCAGGAGCTCACCGGCGGCAACGGCGCGGACGTCGTGATCGAGGCGGTCGGCCGGCCCGAGACCTGGCAGCAGGCGTTCTACGCCCGGGACCTCGCCGGCACCGTGGTGCTGGTCGGCGTACCGACCCCGGACATGAAGGTGCCCGACCTCCCGCTGATCGACGTGTTCGGCCGCGGTGGGTCGCTGAAGTCCAGCTGGTACGGCGACTGCCTGCCCAGCCGGGACTTCCCGATGCTGGTGGACCTCTACCTGCAGGGCCGGCTCGACCTGGACGCGTTCGTGTCCGAGGAGATCGGGATCGGTGACGTCGAGGCGGCGTTCGAGAAGATGCACCACGCCCCTGAGGGGCAGAGCGTCCTGCGGTCCGTGGTGATCCTGTGACTGCCCCTGGATCCACACGGGTCGACCACGGGACCACCAGCGGCACGTTCAGCCTCGACGGGCAGACCTTCGACGTCGAGAACAACGTCTGGGTCGTCGGCGACGACACCGAGTGCGTCGTCATCGACGCCCCGCACGACGTGGACGGCATCCTCGCCGTGGTGGGCGACCGGAGGGTGAAGGCGATCGTGTGCACGCACGCGCACGACGACCACGTCCGCGTCGCACCCGCGCTGCGCGAGCGGGTCGTCGCGCCGATCATGCTGCACCCCGACGACCGGCCGCTCTGGGAGCTCACGCACGCCGACCACCTGTGGGACCTCGACCTGGCGGACGGCGTCCGGATCGAGGTCGGCGGTACGACGCTCGAGGTGCTGCACACCCCGGGGCACGCCCCGGGCGCGGTGTGCCTCTACGCACCCGACCTCGGTTGTGTGTTCACCGGCGACACCCTCTTCAACGGCGGACCCGGCGCGACCGGCCGGTCCTACTCCGACGCCGACCAGATCGTGGCCTCGATCCGAGCCAGGCTCTTCGTCCTCCCGCCCGACACCGTCGTGCACACCGGCCACGGCGACGACACCACCATCGGCGCCGAGAGGTCGGCGCTCGGCTGATCCAGCGGGGGACCTAGGTCCCACCGCCTCCCACCTTCGGGCCCTGCTCCCAGTGCGCCGCCTTTCCTAACGTGATGGGTGAAGCGAGGACGACAAGGGAATCCCCGCCAGCAGAGGGAGGCGCATCATGCGCTCGGCATTCGACAAGTTCATCTCGTGGACGGGCCTGGCCATGGCCGCCGTCCTGATCCTGGCCGGCGGGCTGTTGTGGTGGGCCAACTCGTTCATCGGCGACCAGGTGCACGACCAGCTCGCCATGCAGTCCATCACGATGCCCTCCGGCGACGCGCTGTCCGGCCTGCCCAAGTCCGACGCCGACGCCCTGAAGCAGTACGCCGGGAGCCCGCTCGACACCGGGCCCGAGGCCAAGGCCTTCGCCAACCACTACATCCTCGTCCACATGAACGAGGCCAGTGGCGGCCAGACCTACGAAGAGGTCTCCGGCCAGTTCATGCAGATGTCGGCCGACAAGACCGCGAACCCCGACGACGTCGCGGCGCTCGGTCAGCTCCGGCAGACGCTGTTCATGGGCGACACCCTGCGCGGCCTGCTCCTCTACGGCTACGCGTTCGCGACCATCGGCACCATCGCCGGGATCGCCGCCATCGTGTCCTTCGCCGGCGCGGCCCTGCTGCTGGTGCTCTTCGGCCTCGGCATCTGGCACGCACGCCGGGCCGAGCAGACCGAGAAGGGCGAGGTCGTCGGCGCCGTTCCCCAGGCTGTCTGACCGACCTGCAGTCACCACACCGACACTCCCGGGAGTCCACCAGGGCTCCCGGGAGAGTCGCGTTCAGAACGGCGCGACGAGCAGCGCCGTACCCGATCCGGCGACCCGCGTCAGCACGAGCGTGGCCTCCTGCTCGCCGTGCAGGTCGAGCCGCTGGCGCAGCTGCTCGGGTACGACGTCGACGCCGCGCTTCTTGATCGTCAGCCGTCCGACGCCGCGCTCACGGAGCGCGGCGCGCAGCTGCTTCTCGCGGTAGGGGAGCTCGTCGAGTACCCGGTAGCCGCGTGCGAACGGGGTGCGGAACGACTCGTCGGACGTCACGTAGGCGATGTGCTCGTCGACCAGGCCGCCGTTCACGCCGGCCGCGACGGCAGTCACGAGTCCGGCCCGGATCACGGCGCCGTCCGGCTCGTAGAAGTACTGACCGATGCTCCGCACCGGCGCGCCGGGGTCGTCCTCGTCGGTGAGGGTGGCCAGCCCGCCCTCGCCGATCACGGTCGCGCGGCGGGCGGTGGTCGAGAGCCGGCCGGACCAGAGCGCGGCCTCCTTCACCTCGCCGTGGTCGCTGACCCACTCCGCCTCCACGCCCGCCGGGACGAGCGCGTGCGGGATGCCGGGCGCGACCTTCACGCACGCATCCCGGGACAGCAGGGCCGCCACGAACGACCACGGGGGAGTCCAGTCGTCGACGTCGAAGGTCCGCCCGCGGGCGCCCCGCCGGGCCGGGTCGGCGAACGCGACGTCGAACGGCGAGGTGTCGACCATGGTCGCGTCCGCGACCATGACCGCGCCGGGCAGGCCGAGGGCGGCCAGGTTCGCCTCGGCCACTGCGACGCGCACCGGGTCCAGGTCGACACCGGCCGCCGTGATGCCCGCGCGAGCGTTCGCGAGGAGGTCGCCGCCGATGCCGCAGCCGAGATCGACCACGGTTCGGGTCGAGGCGGCGACCAGGCGGGCCGCGCGGTGCTCCGCGACCCGCTGCCGGGTGGCCTGCTCGAGCCCGTCGGGGGTGAAGTACATCCGGTCGGCGTCCGCACCGAACTTCTCGCGTGCCCGGCGCCGGAGGGTGGCTTGGGTGACGGCGGCGGCGGCGTGCTCCGGCGCAGCGGTGCGCCGCAGCCGGGTCTGCGCGGCGAGCGGGTCGTCCCCGGCGTTCTCCAGCTCGCGGGTCGCCGCGGCCAGGAGTTGCTGGCCGTCCTCGGTGAGCAGCCAGCCGAACGCCTCGAGGTCCA
The DNA here is from genome assembly GCF_054058995.1 of Nocardioides sp. HB32. Classification (NCBI taxonomy): domain Bacteria; kingdom Bacillati; phylum Actinomycetota; class Actinomycetes; order Propionibacteriales; family Nocardioidaceae; genus Nocardioides; species Nocardioides sp. HB32. The sequence continues at coordinate 4,224,957 of NZ_JBSSBS010000001.1, read as the reverse complement.
TCCCCGGATCCTGCCGCACGGGGGCCGCTCTGGCACTCAGTTGGTGAGAGTGCTAGTTTCTGGTCTGGCACTCTCCCCGTGAGTGTGCCAGCGCTTGCGACACGGTGCGACCCCCGCGACGGCGTACCCGAAACGCAGGCACCAGACGTGCACCCACCTCACCTACGAAGTGCCAGAAAGTGGAGGTTGATCAGTAGTGTCGGTCAACATCAAGCCCCTCGAGGACCGGATCGTCGTCAAGCCGCTCGACGCCGAGCAGACCACGGCCTCGGGCCTGGTCATCCCGGACACCGCCAAGGAGAAGCCCCAGGAGGGCGAGGTCCTGGCGATCGGTCCCGGCCGGATCGACGACAACGGCAACCGTGTCCCGCTCGACGTGAACGTCGGCGACAAGGTCATCTACAGCAAGTACGGCGGCACCGAGGTCAAGTACGCCGGCGAGGAGTACCTCATCCTCTCGGCTCGCGACGTCCTCGCAGTCGTTTCCTGATTTCACCGGGTCGTCCGCCTCTCGGCTGCCTCTGGCCAGCCCTGAGGCGGACGACCCGAACTCGTTAGAGGAGAGTCATGCCCAAGATCCTGGAGTTCGACGAGAACGCCCGCCGCGCGCTCGAGCGCGGCGTGGACGCCCTCGCCAACGCCGTCAAGGTGACGCTCGGCCCCAAGGGCCGCTACGTCGTCCTGGACAAGAAGTGGGGCGCCCCGACCATCACCAACGACGGTGTGACCGTCGCCCGTGAGATCGAGCTGGACGACCCGTTCGAGAACCTCGGTGCGCAGCTCACCAAGGAGGTCGCGACCAAGACCAACGACGTCGCGGGCGACGGCACGACCACCGCGACCGTGCTGGCCCAGGCGATGGTCCACGAGGGCCTGCGCGCCGTGGCCGCCGGTGCGAACCCGATGGGCCTCAAGCGCGGCATGGACGCCGCCGCCGAGGCCGTCGGCGACGCGCTCAAGGAGGCCGCCCGCGAGGTGGAGTCCGTGGAGGACATGGCGTCCGTCGCCACGATCTCCAGCCGCGACGCCGTGATCGGCGAGCTGCTGTCGCAGGCCTTCGACAAGGTCGGCAAGGACGGTGTCATCACCGTCGAGGAGTCCAACTCGATGGGCACCGAGCTCGAGTTCACCGAGGGCATGCAGTTCGACAAGGGCTACATCAGCCAGTACTTCGTCAGCGACCCCGAGCGGATGGAGGCCGTCCTCGACGACCCGTACATCCTGCTGCACCAGGGCAAGATCTCGGCCGTGGCCGACCTGCTCCCGCTGCTGGAGAAGGTCATCCAGTCCGGCAAGCCGCTGTTCATCCTCGCCGAGGACGTCGAGGGCGAGGCGCTCTCGACGCTGGTCGTCAACAAGATCCGCGGCACGTTCAACGCCGTCGCGGTGAAGAGCCCGGCGTTCGGTGACCGCCGCAAGGCGATGATGCAGGACATCGCGACCCTGACCGGCGGCCAGGTCGTCGCTCCGGAGGTCGGCCTCAAGCTCGACCAGGTCGGTCTCGAGGTGCTGGGCCAGGCCCGTCGCGTCGTGATCACCAAGGACAACACCACGATCGTCGACGGCGCCGGTGACGCCGCCGAGGTCGCCGGCCGCGTGAACCAGATCAAGGCCGAGATCGAGTCCACCGACTCCGACTGGGACCGCGAGAAGCTCCAGGAGCGCCTCGCGAAGCTGGCCGGCGGCGTGTGCGTGATCAAGGTCGGCGCCGCCACCGAGGTGGAGCTGAAGGAGAAGAAGCACCGCATCGAGGACGCCGTCTCCGCGACGCGTGCCGCGATCGAGGAGGGCATCGTCCCCGGCGGTGGCTCGGCCCTGATCCACGCCGTGTCGGTCCTCTCCGACGACCTCGGCCTGACCGGTGACGAGGCGGTCGGCGTACGCATCGTGCGCAAGTCCGCCGACGAGCCGCTGCGCTGGATCGCCGAGAACGGCGGCGAGAACGGATACGTCGTCACCACCAAGGTCCGCGAGCTCGGCGTCGGCAACGGCTACAACGCCGCCACCGGCGAGTACGGCGACCTGGTCGCCCAGGGCGTCCTGGACCCGGTGAAGGTGACCCGCTCCGCGCTGGTCAACGCCACCTCGATCGCGGGCATGCTGCTCACGACCGAGACGCTCATCGTGGAGAAGCCCGAGGACGAGGAGCCCGAGGCGGCCGGTCACGGCCACGGGCACGGTCACGGCCACTGATCCACCCCGAGTCGGCGCAGTCTCAGCTGAGACTGCGCCGACTCGGCATTTGGGGGGCTGAGACTGCGCCGACTCGGCGTTCGTAGCACGGGGGAAACACGGAGGACGCCGAGGTGTGATCCGGCCGGTGCACCCTGATCCCATGTTGTGGAGAGTGCGGACGACGCTGCCCGACCGGCCCGGTGCCCTGGCCGCGCTGGCGGCGGCCTGCGGCGATGCGGGCGTGAACATCCTGGGCCTACAGATCTTCCCCGGCGTGGAGGCGGTGACCGACGAGCTGGTGCTGCGCACGCCGGAGGACTGGGGGGCGCCGGAGATCGCCGACCTGCTCGCTCGCGCGGGCGGGCACTCGGTCAGCACGGCACCGTGCACCGAGGCGGCGCTGACCGACCAGCCCACCCGCTACGTGCAGGCGGCCCGGTCGATCCTGGCGCGCCCGGCGTCGTTCCCGGAGGTGGTCGCGCGGCTGTTCGACGCCGAGGCCGGCCCCGGTGCGCAGGACGTCATGGACCTGGTGGTCGGCGACGTGCAGGTGCAGGTCAGCCGGTCCGCGCCGTTCACGGCGACCGAGCACGCCCGCGGCGCGGCCATGGCCGACCTGGTGTCCGACGTGCTCGAGCGCGGCCACGCCGTACCGCGGCCCGCCGCCGGACGCGTCGGCACCGGCGCGACGCCGGAGTACGTCGCGGACGGGGACTCGGTCGCGGCCACGGTCGACGGCGTCCCGATCGGGCTGGCGACCGTGGGTGTGGACGGGGAGGTGGCGCTGCGCGTCGACCCGGCCTGGCAGCGACGCGGCATCGGGACGCGGCTGCTCGTGGACGCCGCGAGGCTCGCGAACGGGCTGGGCGTCGACGAGATCCTGCTGGCCACCCGGTCCGACAACCAGGCGGTGCTGCCGATGGTGATGGCGACCGGGCTGCGCGGCCGGATCCGGATGGCCGGGGACACGCTGACGGTGCGCATCGCCGTACGTGACCTGAAGCCGCTGCGCGCGTAGCCGGTCGGTAGGCTGGGGGAGTGGAGGTTCCCGAGAAGTTCGCCACCCTGGGCCTGACCTACGACGACGTCCTCCTGCTGCCCGGTCATTCCGACCTGGCGCCGGCCGACATCGACCTGACCACCCGGCTGACCCGCGAGCTCACGCTGAACGTGCCGCTGGTGAGTGCGGCGATGGACACCGTGACCGAGTCGCGGATGGCGATCGCGATGGCCCGCCAGGGCGGCCTCGGCGTGCTGCACCGCAACCTCTCGATCGAGGACCAGGCCTACCAGGTCGACCTGGTGAAGCGGACCCAGACCGGCATCATCCCGAACCCGGTCACGATCGGGCCGGACGCGACCCTGGAGCAGCTCGACCAGCTGGCCGGCGAGTACCGCATCTCCGGCTTCCCCGTCGTCGACAGCGACAGCCGGCTGCTCGGCATCATCACCAACCGCGACCTGCGCTTCACCCCGGTCGCGGAGTGGGCGACCACGAAGGTCGACGAGGTGATGACGCCGATGCCGCTGATCACGGCGCCGTCCGACATCAGCCGCGAGGACGCGACCCTCCTGCTGCGCAAGCACAAGCGGGAGCGGCTGCCGCTCGTCGACCCCGACGGCCGGCTCACCGGCCTGATCACCGTCAAGGACTTCGTCAAGGGTGAGCAGTTCCCCCTCGCGTCGTACGACGGGTCGGGCCGGCTGCTCGTGGGTGCCGCGATCGGCTACTTCGGCGACGCCTGGCAGCGCGCGACCACGCTCGTGGACGCCGGCGTCGACGTGCTCGTCGCCGACACCGCGCACGGCAACGTGCGGATGCTGCTGGACATGGTCCAGCGGCTCAAGTCCGACCCCGCCACCAGGCACGTCCAGGTCGTCGGCGGCAACGTCGCGACCAAGGAGGGCGCCCAGGCCTTCGTCGACGCGGGCTCGGACGCCGTGAAGGTCGGCGTCGGCCCCGGCTCGATCTGCACGACCCGGGTCGTCACCGGCGTCGGCGTACCCCAGGTCACCGCGGTGTACGAGGCGGCACTGGCCTGCAAGGCGGCCGGCGTGCCGGTCATCGCGGACGGTGGCCTCAAGCACTCCGGCGAGATCGCCAAGGCCATCGTGGCCGGGGCGGACACCGTGATGATCGGCTCGCTGCTCGCCGGCTGCGAGGAGTCGCCGGGAGAGCTGGTGTTCGTGAACGGCAAGCAGTTCAAGTCCTACCGCGGCATGGGCTCCCTGGCCGCGATGTCGAGCCGTGGCAAGAAGTCGTACTCCAAGGACCGCTACTTCCAGGCCGAGGTCGACAGCGACGACAAGATCGTCCCCGAGGGGATCGAGGGCCAGGTCGCCTACCGCGGCCCGCTCGCGGCCGTGGCGCACCAGCTCATCGGCGGCCTCAACCAGTCGATGTTCTACATCGGCGCGCGGACCGTCCCGGAGCTGCAGGAGAAGGGTCGCTTCGTGCGGATCACCCAGGCCTCGCTCCAGGAGAGCCACCCCCACGGCGTGCAGATGACCGTCGAGGCGCCGAACTACTCGGGCCGGTGACCTCGATAGTCTGAGCCGGTGACGGACATCGAGATCGGCCGCGCCAAGCGGGCCCGCCGCGCCTACTCCTTCGACGACATCGCGATCGTGCCCTCGCGGCGCACGCGCGACCCGGAGGAGGTCAGCACCGCCTGGCAGATCGACGCGTACCGCTTCGAGCTGCCGGTGCTCGCGGCGCCGATGGACTCCGTGATGTCCCCGGCGACCGCGATCGCGCTCGGGCAGTACGGCGGCCTCGGGGTGCTCAACCTCGAGGGCCTGTGGACCCGCTACGAGGACCCGGACCCGCTGCTCGAGGAGGTCGCCGGTCTCCAGGGCGCCGACGCGACCAGGCGGCTCCAGGAGATCTACACCGAGACGATCAAGCCCGAGCTGATCACCGAGCGGCTGCGGGAGATGCGCGAGTCCGGCGTGACGGTGGCGGGGTCGCTGTCGCCGCAGCGGACCAAGGAGTTCGCGAAGGCCGTCGTCGACGGCGGCGTCGACATGTTCGTGATCCGCGGGACGACCGTCTCAGCGGAGCACGTCTCGTCGCAGGCCGAGCCGCTCAACCTCAAGGAGTTCATCTACGAGCTCGACGTCCCGGTGATCGTCGGCGGCTGCGCCACCCACCAGGCCGCCCTGCACCTGATGCGCACCGGCGCGGCCGGCGTGCTGGTCGGCTTCGGTGGCGGGGCGGCGCACACGACCCGGACGGTGCTCGGCGTCGCCGTCCCCATGGCGTCAGCGGTGGCGGACGTGGCCGCTGCGCGCCGTGACTACCTCGACGAGTCCGGCGGCCGCTACGTGCACGTGATCGCGGACGGCTCCATCGGCAAGTCCGGTGACATCGCCAAGGCGATCGCCTGCGGGGCGGACGCCGTGATGGTCGGCTCGCCGTTCGCGAGGGCCTCGGACGCGCCGGGCCGCGGGTTCCACTGGGGTACGGAGGCCCACCACCACGACCTGCCGCGCGGCCAGCGGGTGCAGTTCGAGACCGTCGGCACGATCGAGGAGATCCTGTTCGGGCCCTCCCGGGTCGCCGACGGCACCATGAACCTGATGGGCGCACTGCGCCGCTCGATGGCCACCACCGGCTACACCGAGCTCAAGGAGTTCCAGCGGGTGGAGGTCGTCGTCGAGTGAGGGCCCCGGCCTCGCTGTCCGCCTGGTCCTCCCGGAGCCCGGGGTTGCCGCCGACGCCGCCGACTGCTGCGCGCACCGAGGCCAGGTGGCTGCCGGTCGCGTGCCGGATCCGGATCGGGTCGCCGCCGCTGTAGTGGTTCCACTGGGTCGGCAGGTACGACGCGCGCGTGACCAGCCAGCTGCCGTCCGGCTGCTCGGTGAGGTCGAAGTGCACCGTGATGCCCTCGTAGGCCGACGGCCGCTCGAGCTCGCTCTGCGCGACCATGTTGCCGAGGCCGTAGACGACCCACTTCCCGTTCACCTTCGTGACCGGCTGGACGACGTGCGCGTGCTCGCCGAGCACGAGGTCGATGTCCGGCGACGCGGTCAGCCCCCGGGCGAGCGCGACCTGGGTGGCGTCCGGGAGGTGGTCGTACTCGGTGCCCCAGTGCACGTGGGCGACCACGATGTCCGCGCCGGCCTCGCGGGCGCGGCGGGCCTGCGCGAGCAGGCCGTCGGCGTCGCCGAGCTGGGAGACGGCGTACTCGTGACCGGTGGGGAGCACGAACCCGTTGAGGCCGTACGTCGCCGCGACGATCCCGACGCGGACGCCGTTCGCGGTCGTGAGGATGACCGGCGCCCGGCGCTCGGCGGGCGATCGGAAGGTGCCGACGTGGGCCACCCCGGCCGCCTCCAGCAGGTCCGCCGTCTCGTCGACGCCCTCGACCCCGTCGTCCAGGCTGTGGTTCGACGCGGTCGTGCACGCGTCCCATCCCATCGACCCGATCCATCCGGCGATCTGGTGAGGCGCCCGGAACACCGGGTAGCTGCTGAGCCGCTCGCCCGGTGACGCGAACGGCACCTCCTCGTGGCAGATCGCGAGGTCCGCGGACTCGATGACCGGCTTCAGCCACGCGAACATGGGGTCGAAGTCGTAGCGGTCGCCCACGCCGGTGCGCCGGTGGTCCTCGGCGGCACTCGCCCAGACCGTGTTGTGCCAGAGCAGGTCGCCCCCCATCACCAGCGAGACCGTGCGCGGTGCCGGCGCCTGGCTGGTGGGCGGGGGAGGGGCGAGCGTGGGGACCGAGTCGACGGCGACCGGCTGCACGGGCGCCGGGGTCTCCTGGCAGCCCGTCGCCACCAGGGCGGCGACGAGTGCCAGGGCGGCCCCCGTCATCCGCATCCGGCCATTGAATCGGTTCCGGGTGGCGTGCGTGCGCACATCGGGAAGACGGCCGTTTGCGAGACTGGACACATGAGCGTGCCCAGGAGTGAGCCCAGCGCCCTCAGCCCGCAGGCTCGCGACGACGCCCTCGCGACGATGCAGGGGCTCGGCGGGCAGGCCGAGCTCGACGTGCTGGTCGTGGGTGGGGGAGTCGTGGGTGCCGGCGTGGCGCTCGACGCGGTGACCCGCGGGCTCTCCACCGGGCTGCTCGAGCAGCGCGACCTCGCCAGCGGCACCTCCAGCCGGAGCAGCAAGCTGGTCCACGGCGGCCTGCGCTACCTGGAGATGCTGGACTTCGGGCTGGTCCGGGAGGCGCTCGGGGAGCGCGGCCTGCTGCTGACCCGGCTCGCCCCACACCTGGTCCGCCCGGTGCCGTTCCTCTACCCGTTGACCCACCGGGGCTGGGAGCGGCCGTACGTCGCCGCCGGCCTCACGATGTACGACGGCATGGCGCGGCTGGGCGACGCCCCCGCCGGTCTGCCGCGGCACCGGCACCTCTCGCGCAGGAGCGTCGAGCGGATCGCGCCCGACTTCGACCCGGGCTCGCTGGTCGGCGCGATCAAGTACTGGGACTGCCAGGTCGACGACGCCCGCCTGGTGCTGACGATCGCGCGCTCCGCCGCCGCCCAGGGTGCCCAGGTGGCCACCCGGGTCAAGGTGACCGGGTTCCTGCGCGAGGGGGAGCGGGTCGTCGGCGTACGCGCGCGGGACCTGGAGCACGGTCGCGACCTCGAGGTCCGCGCAAGGGTCGTGATCAACGCGGCCGGGGTGTGGACCGACGAGATCCAGGAGCTGGTCGGCGGTCGGGGCGCCCTGCACGTGCAGGCCTCGAAGGGCATCCACCTGGTCGTGCCGCGGGACCGGATCCGGTCCGAGGCGGGGTTCATCGTGCGCACCGAGAAGTCCGTGCTGTTCGTGATCCCCTGGGGCCGGCACTGGATCATCGGCACCACCGACACGCCGTGGGACCTCGACAAGGCGCATCCGGCGGCGTCCCGGGCCGACATCGACTACGTCCTCGGCCACGTCAACGCCATCCTGCGCGAGCCGCTCGACCACTCCGACGTCGAAGGGGTGTACGCCGGGCTCCGGCCGCTGCTGTCCGGGGAGTCCGAGCCCACCTCGCGGATCTCCCGCGAGCACACGGTGGTCACGCCGGTCCCGGGCCTGGTGATGATCGCCGGCGGCAAGCTCACGACGTACCGCATCATGGGCCGCGACGCCGTCGACGCCGCCGCGCACTCCCTCTCCTCCACGCTCGGGCTCACGATCCGCTCCTCCATCACCGACCGGGTGCCGCTGGTCGGCGCCGCTGACTGGGAGACGCGCTCGAACCAGAGAGTGTTGCTGGCCCGGCGCTCCGGGTTGCACGTCGCCCGCATCGACCACCTGCTCGGGCGGTACGGCGGGCTCGTCGACGACCTGCTCGCGCTGGTCGCGTCGCGGCGACCGCTCGGGCTGCCGCTCGAGGGCGCCGAGGACTACCTCGCCGCCGAGATCGTGTACGCCGTCACCCACGAGGGTGCTCGGCACCTCGACGACGTCCTCACCCGGCGGACCCGGATCTCGATCGAGACCTTCGACCGCGGCGTCTCAGCCGCCCCCGTCGCCGCGGCCCTGATGGCCGCCGAGCTCGGCTGGGACGACGCCCGCACCGCCGAGGAGGTCGACCACTACCTGCGCCGGGTCGAGGCGGAGCGGCAGTCCCAGCTGATGCCCACCGACCAGGAGGCCGACGAGGCGCGGGTGTCGGTGCGCGACATCGTGTAGCGACTCCCCCTGAGTGGGCGGGCCGGCCCCGTTGACAACTAGAACACGTTCCACCGATGCTGAGACCCACGTCACAGCGTCACCTCAGGAGGGAACGTGACCCAGGCGCCCCCGCCGGCCGACATGAAGATGCAGCGCTCGAGCAGGGATTCGAGCACGTTGCCGACCCGGCTGGCCGACTGGCTGGCCACGCTCCTCCCGGACGGCGCCGACCCGGTGGTCACGCTGCACAGCGGCGTCGACGCCAACGGCATGTCCTCGGAGACGATCATCCTCGACGCGGACTGGACCGAGGGCGGCGTGCCCAGGCACGGGGAGTACGTCGCCCGCGTGGCGCCCGCCGCCGAGGACCTGCCGGTCTTCCCGAACTACGCGCTCCAGGACCAGTACGACGCCATCCGGCTGGTCGGCGAGCTGACCGGCGTGCCGGTGCCGGCGGTCCGCTGGATGGAGCCGACCGGTGAGGTGCTGGGCACGCCGTTCTTCCTGATGGACCGCATCGAGGGCGTCGTGCCGCAGGACGTGCTGCCGTACAACTTCGGCGACAACTGGCTCCACGACGCGAGCCCGGAGGACCAGAAGCGGCTGCAGGACAACAGCGTCGCCGTCCTCGCGGAGCTGCACGGCATCCCGGACGCCCAGCAGACCTTCGGGTTCCTCGCGCCGCACCACGACGGCGCGACCATGCTCGCGCGCAACGTCGCGCGCACCCGCGCCTGGTACGACTTCGCCGTCCCCGACATCGGCCGCAGCCCGACGGTCGAGCGCGCGCTGGCCTGGCTGGAGGCGAACCTCCCGGCCACCGACGAGGCCGTGCTGTGCTGGGGCGACTCGCGGATCGGCAACGTCATGTACCGCGACTTCGAGCCGGTCGCGGTGCTCGACTGGGAGATGGCCGCCATCGGGCCGCGCGAGCTCGACGTGTCGTGGATCGTCTTCGCCCACCAGGTGTTCGAGGCGATCACCGGGATGCTGGAGATGCCGGGCATGCCGCACTTCCTGCGCGAGGAGGACGTGAAGGCGGAGTACGAGCGGGTCGCGGGAGTCGAGCTCGGGGACCTGCACTGGTACCACGTCTACAACGGCGTGCAGTGGGCGATCGTCTTCATGCGCACCGGCGCCCGGCAGATCCACTTCGGCGAGGTCGAGCGGCCCGACGACATCGAGAGCCTGTTCCACCACAAGCCGCTGCTGGACCGACTGCTCGCGGAGGCCGGCGCATGAGCGACATCATCCCGCTCGACGAGTTCCCCCTGCACCAGGCGCCGCTGCCCCTGGCGTACGCCGACAGCAGCGACCGGAACTTCTACGACCGCTGGTACTTCAACGCCCACGACCGCACCGGTGACATCATGCTGGTCACCGGCATGGGCTACTACCCCAACCTCGGCACCAAGGACGCGTTCGTCCTCGTCGCCCGCAACGGCAAGCAGACCGCCGTCCACCTCTCGGACCTGATGGACCAGGACCGGATGAACCCGCGGGTCGGCAGCTACCGGATCGAGGTGCCGGACCCGCTGCGCCAGGTCCGCGTCGTCCTCGAGGAGACCGACGGCCTGGCGCTCGACCTCACCTGGGAAGGCACCTGCGAGGTGGTGCAGGAGCAGCCGCACGTGATGCGCAGCGGCAGCCGGGTGACCCTCGACGCCCAGCGCTTCGCGCAGCTCGGCGCGTGGAGCGGCACGATCGTCCTCGACGGCGAGGAGATCGCCGTCGACCCGGACGTCTGGCTCGGCAGCCGCGACCGCTCCTGGGGCATCCGCCCGGTCGGCGAGCCCGAGCCGCCGGGCGCGCCCGCGGACCCGCCGTTCGAGGGCATGTGGTGGCTCTACGTCCCGGTCCAGTTCGAGGAGTACGCCGTCGTCGTGATCATCCAGGAGGGCCCGGACGGCTACCGGACGCTCAACGACTGCACGCGGATCTGGAACGACGGGCGCGTCGAGCAGCTCGGCTGGCCGGTCATCGACGTCCACTACCGGTCCGGCACCCGGACCCCGACCGGCGCGACCATCCGGTGCGCGACACCGGAGGGCAAGCCGGTCGTGATGGAGGTCGAGTCACGGCTCGCCGTACCCCTGCACGTCGGCGGCGGGTACGGCGGCGACCCGGACTGGATCCACGGCACCTGGAAGGGCGAGCGCTTCGCGGAACGGGTCACCTACGACATGGCCGACGACGCCGTTCAGGGCCGCTTCATGTTCGGCTGCGTCGACCACGTCGGCCGGGCCACGATCGACGGCCACGAGGGCTTCGGCCTCTTCGAGCACTTCTGCATCGGCCGGCACGACCCGTCCGGCTTCACCGACTTCTTCACGCTCGCCCCGTAAACCCAGTCAGCAAACAGGAGACACCATGACCCTCGACCGCGACGCCTTCTTCATCGACGGCGACTGGGCGGCCCCCGTCACCGGCGACCTCATCGAGGTCGTCTCGCCCCACACCGAGCAGGTCGTCGCGACGGTCCCGGAGGGCAGCGCCGCCGACATCGACGCCGCGGTCGCCGCCGCCCGCCGTGCCTTCGACTCCGGCCCGTGGCCGCGGATGAGCCCCGAGGAGCGGATCGAGGTCGTCCAGGCCTTCTCGAACCTGTACGCCGGCCGGATGGGTGAGATGGCCGAGCTGATCTCCACCGAGATGGGCGCGCCGCTGTCCTTCTCCAACCTCGCGCAGGCGCCGGCCCCGTGGATGCAGATCGAGGCGTTCCTCGGCATCGCCCGCACGTACCCGTGGGAGGAGACCCGGGCGGGGTCGCTCGGCGAGGTCATCGTCCGGCGCGAGCCGGTCGGCGTGGTCGCGGCGATCCCGCCGTGGAACGTCCCGCAGTTCACGATCATGTCCAAGCTGGTCCCGGCGCTGCTCGCCGGTTGCACGATCGTGGTCAAGCCGGCGCCGGAGACCCCGCTCGACACCTACCTGATGGCCGAGCTGCTCCAGGAGGCCGGCGTGCCGGCCGGCGTCGTCAACATCGTGGCCGCGGGCCGCGAGGTCGGCGAGCACCTGGTCTCGCACCCGGGCGTCGACAAGGTCGCGTTCACCGGCTCCACCGCCGCCGGCCGCAAGATCGCCGCGGTCTGCGGCCAGCAGCTCAAGCGGGTCTCGCTCGAGCTGGGCGGCAAGTCCGCCGCGATCGTGCTCGACGACGCCGACCTGGCCGCCACCATGGAGGGCCTGAAGTTCACCGCGCTGATGAACTCCGGCCAGGCCTGCGTGGCGCAGACGCGCATCCTCGCGTCCCGCTCGAACTACTCGACGGTCGTGGACGCGCTGGCCGAGGCCGTCTCCGGCATGCAGGTCGGAGACCCGCTCGACCCGGCCACCGAGATCGGCCCGATGGTCGCGCAGCGGCAGCAGGAGCGCGTCGAGAAGTACATCGCGCTGGGCCAGGAGGAGGGAGCCCGCGTGGTCATCGGCGGCAACGGCATGCCCGACGGCCTCTCGTCCGGCTGGTACGTCCGGCCGACGATCTTCGCGGACGTCGACAACGGCATGCGGATCGCGCAGGAGGAGATCTTCGGCCCGGTCCTCTCGGTCATCCCCTTCGACGACGTGGACGACGCGATCCGGATCGCCAACGACTCGGAGTACGGCCTGGCCGGCACCGTGTGGACCGGCGACGTCGAGAGCGGCCTGGACGTGGCCCGTCGGGTCCGCACCGGCACGTACGGCGTGAACACCTACACGATGGACTTCGCCGCGCCCTTCGGCGGCTTCAAGAACTCCGGCATCGGCCGCGAGTTCGGCCCCGAGGGCCTCAGCCACTACACCGAGGTGAAGTCGATCTACAAGCCGTAGACCCGTTCGTAGACCCGTTCGTAGACCAGGTGGGTCAGTGCTGCCACCTGCCGGTACGGGTCCACCCCGCTGACCGCCAGCTCGGCGGCGACCCGCTCGTCGATGTCGTCGCCGGGCGGCGCGTCGCCGGGCAGGTGGTCGCTGAAGACCCGCACGCCCCACCAGTGGGTACGCCGGAGGCCGCGTGCCCCGCATGCCTCGTCGAGCTGCTGCGGGGTGTGCGCCCGGGCCGGCAGCCCGAGCCGGTTGGTGTAGCCGGAGGCCGACAGCGCCGGTCCGACCGCGGCCCAGTCGCCGAGGAGGCCGGGCCGCATCGCGAGCGCCAGGCCGTTGCGCACCAGCAGGCTGAGCCGGCCGCCGGGCGCCAGCGCCCCCACCAGCGCGTCCAGCATCGCATCGTCGTCGTCGAGGTACATCAGGACTCCGTGGCAGAGCACCACGTCGAACTCGCCCAGCGCGGCCGCCGTCTCCCCGGCGCCCTCGACGAGCGTCACGCGCCGTCGTACCTCGTCGGGCTCGTCCTCCAGCGCGGCGCGGAACCGGTCGAGCAGCTCGGAGGAGAGGTCCAGGCCCGTGACGGTGTGCCCGAGCCGGGCCAGCCGGAGCGCCTGGGTGCCCTGGCCGCAGCCGACGTCGAGCACGGCAGACGGCGGCCTCACGACCGTGTCGAGCTGGGTCGCGACCAGCGCCTGGCGAACGGCGTCGCGCAGCCGTCCGAGCTGGCGCGCCCACTGGTCCGTGCCCGCCCCGAACCTGTTCTCCACGAGACCCTCCCTCAGCAAACCTACCCGGAGGTAGCCTGACCCCATGAGCGCCCAGAACCCCGCCTCGCCCGGTGGCCCGGTGGTCGAAGGTCCGCACGACCCCGAGCACGACCCGCGAGCGTCGTACGCGCTCGAGCCCGAGTACACCGCAGCGCTGACCCGGCGCCTGGTCGCCACGTCGGGAACGACGGCGGAGGTTCGCTCGCCGCTCGACGACGCGCCGCTGGCGCACGTTCCTCAGAGCACCGAGGGCGACGTCGCCGACGCGTTCGCGCGGGCCCGGAAGGCGCAGCTCGCCTGGTCGCGCACCCGGCTCGACGAGCGGGCCGCCGCGCTGCTGCGGCTGCACGACCTGATCCTGGAGCGCCAGGAGGAGATCATCGACCTGATCGTGCTGGAGTCCGGCAAGGCGCGGAAGCACGCCTTCGACGAGCCCCTCCACGTCGCGCTGACCGCGCGCTACTACGGCCGGACGGCGCACCAGCACCTCGACAGCGAGCGCAAGAGCGGCGTCGTGCCCGGGCTGACCCGGGTCGAGGTCAACCGGGTCCCCAAGGGCGTCGTCGGCATCATCTCGCCCTGGAACTACCCGTTCACCATGGCGCTCTGCGACGGCCTCCCGGCACTGCTCGCCGGCAACGCCGTGGTCGCCAAGCCCGATGCCCAGACCATGCTGTCCGCGCTGCTCGCGGCCGAGCTGCTCGAGCAGGCCGGCTTCCCGAAGGACCTCTGGCAGGTCGTGTCGGGTCCCGGTCCGGAGATCGGCGGTGCCATCGTCGCGCGAGCCGACTACGTCTGCTTCACCGGCTCCACGGCGACCGGCCGGCTCATCGCGAAGGGCTGCGCCGAGCGGCTGATCGGCTGCTCGCTCGAGCTCGGCGGCAAGAACCCGCTCCTCGTGCTCCGCGACGCCGACCTCGAGAAGGCCGCCGAGGGCGCGGTGCGCGCGTCGTTCTCCAACTCCGGCCAGCTCTGCGTCTCGATGGAGCGGATCTTCGTCGCCGACCAGGTGTACGACCGGTTCGTCGAGAGGTTCGTGGCCCGCACCCAGGCGATGACGCTCGGGGCGACCATGGACTGGGGCAACGACATGGGCCCGCTGATCTCCCAGCAGCAGCTCGACACCGTCACCGCGCACGTGGAGGACGCGGTCGCCAAGGGCGCCCGGGTGCTCACCGGCGGCAAGGCCCGCCCCGACCTCGGCCCGTACTTCTTCGAGCCGACCATCCTCGAGGGCGTCACGCCGGACATGACCTGCTTCGGCAAGGAGACGTTCGGGCCGGTCGTGTCGCTCTACCGGTTCCAGGACGAGGCGGACGCGGTCGCCCGTGCGAACGACGGGCAGTACGGCCTCAACGCCTCGATCTACAGCCAGGACGGCGACCGGGCCCGCGCGATCGCCCGCTTCATCAAGTGCGGGACCGTGAACATCAACGAGGCCTTCGCAGCCACGTTCGCCAGCCTCGACGCGCCGATGGGCGGCATGCGCGAGTCCGGCATGGGCCGCCGGCAGGGCAGCGAGGGCATCCTGCGCTACACCGAGACCCAGTCGGTCGCGACCCAGCGGCTGATCCGCTTCTCGCCGCAGTTCGGCATGTCCGACGAGACGTACGCCAAGGTGATGACCGCCAACCTCCGCCTGATGAAGAAGCTGGGCCGGGCGTGACGGCTGAGCGGTTCGACTACGACGTCCTGGTCGTCGGGTCGGGCTTCGGGGGCTCGGTCACGGCCCTGCGACTCACCGAGAAGGGCTACCGGGTCGGCGTCCTGGAGGCCGGGGCGCGGTTCGAGGACGACGACCTCCCCGAGACGTCGTTCGAGGTCACCAAGTACCTCTTCAGGCCCGAGGTCGGCTGCTACGGCATCCAGCGGATCGACGCGCTCAGGGACTGCCTGATCGTCTCCGGCGCCGGGGTCGGCGGCGGGTCGCTGGTCTACGCGAACACGCTCTACGAGCCGCTGCCCGCGTTCTACGCCGACCCGCAGTGGAGCCACATCACCGACTGGCGCGACGAGCTGGCGCCGTACTACGACCAGGCCAAGCGGATGCTCGGCGTGGTGGAGAACCCGCTCCGCACCCCGTCCGACGACGTGATGGAGAAGGTCGCGACCGAGATGGGGGTCGGCGACACGTTCCACCCGACCCCGGTCGGGGTCTTCTTCGGCGGCCCGGGCGCCGGCATGGGCCAGCAGGTCGACGACCCGTTCTTCGGCGGCGCCGGCCCCGCTCGGCGTACCTGCACCGCCTGCGGCTCGTGCATGACCGGCTGCCGCCACAACGCCAAGAACACCCTGGTCAAGAACTACCTCTACCTCGCCGAGCAGAACGGCGCCCGGATCCTGCCGCTGACCACGGTCACCCGGGTGCGCCCGCGCTCGGGCGGCGGGTACGACGTGCACGTGCGCTACACGAAGGCGAAGGTCGACCGCAGGATCGGGCGGCGGGTCCTCACGGCCGAGCAGGTCGTCTTCGCGGCGTCCGCGCTCGGCACCCAGCGGCTGCTGCACCGGATGCGCGACGAGGGCCACCTGCCCCGGATCTCGCAGCGGCTCGGCTTCCTGTCGCGCACCAACTCCGAGTCGATCGGCGGCTCGATCGCGCCGGACCTCAGCGTCGACTACAGCCAGGGCATCGCGATCACCTCGAGCTTCCACCCCGACGCCAACACCCACGTGGAGCCGGTGCGGTACGGCCCCGGCAGCAACCTGATGTCGCTGCTCCAGTCGGTGCTGACCGACGGGGACGGCGACCAGTCGCGGTGGCGGACCTGGCTGCGGGAGATGTGGCGGCAGCGCCGCGAGGTCGCGAACCTCTACGACATGAAGCACTGGTCCGAGCGGACCGTGATCGCGCTGGTGATGCAGAGCCTCGACAACTCGATCACCACCTACACGAAGCGGATCCCGGGCACCCGCAGGCGCTACCTGACCTCCCAGCAGGGCCACGGCGTCCCCAACCCGACCTGGATCCCCGCCGGCAACGAGGCGATCCGGACCATGGCCGAGATCATGGGCGGCTTCCCGGGCAGCGCCGTCGGCGACGCGTTCAACAAGCCGCTGACCGCGCACTTCCTGGGTGGCTGCGCCATCGGCGACTCGCCCGAGACCGGTGTGGTGGACCCCTACCAGCGCGTGTACGGCCACCCCGGCCTGCACGTCGCCGACGGCTCGGCGGTGACCGCCAACCTGGGCGTGAACCCGTCGCTCACGATCACCGCCCAGGCGGAGCGGGCGATGTCGTTCTGGCCGAACAAGGGGCACACCGACCTCCGCCCCGACCTGGGCGCGCCGTATCGCCGGATCTCCCCGGTGAGTCCGCTCGCCCCGGTGGTGCCCGAGGACGCTCCGGGCGCCCTCCGGCTGCCCATCGTCGGCGTCAGCTGAGGTTCCGTCGGAAACCGTCGAAAAAACTCTTCGAAGAGGGTGTCCGACCCCGTAACCGCCGTCTGGACGCGTCGTTGAGAGGTCGGACCCGGTCAATACGCTCCCTCCCACCGCCGGGTCCCATGTCCAGGCTCTGTCCAGCAGATGCGTGGACGATCAGGGCCCGGCCATCCCTCCCTCCCCGGCCGGGCCCTGATGCGTTTCGCCAGTCGGGCGCGCGGAGCGCGTCCGGCGTCGGCGAAACGGGTCGAGTAGGCGCGATCCCCTGAGCCGAAGCGACGGGATCGACCGCCGTATCGAGACACCAGTCGATGGCGAGAGCGAGCGGCGACCTCGCTAGGCTCAGCGCATGACGCAGGCGGCGGAGCACGATCTGGTCCTGGTGGTCGACTTCGGGGCCCAGTACGCCCAGCTGATCGCCCGGCGCGTCCGCGAGGCGCGGGTGTACTCCGAGATCGTCCCGCACACCACGCCGGTGGCCGAGATGCTGGCCCGCAAGCCGAAGGCGATCGTGCTCTCCGGCGGCCCGTCGTCGGTCTACGAGGAGGGCGCGCCCGCCATCGACCAGGCGTTGTTCACGTCCGGTACGCCCGTGTTCGGCATGTGCTACGGCTTCCAGCTGATGGCCCGCGGCCTCGGCGGCGAGGTCGCCCACACCGGCGCCCGCGAGTACGGCCGCACCTCGGTCAGCGTGTCCAGCGAGGGCACCCTGCTCGCCGACGTACCCGCCGAGCACACCGTGTGGATGTCGCACGGCGACTCCGTGGTCGCGGCACCGGCCGGCTTCGACGTGCTCGCGTCGACCGACAAGACCCCGGTGGCGGCGTTCGAGGACGTCGGTCGCGGGCTCGCCGGGGTGCAGTGGCACCCCGAGGTGCTGCACACCGAGCACGGCCAGAAGGTGCTGGAGCACTTCCTGGTCCAGATCGCGCACTGCCGCCAGACCTGGACCATGGTCAACATCGTCGAGGAGCAGATCGAGAAGATCCGCGAGCAGATCGGCGAGCGCGGCCAGGCCATCTGCGGCCTCTCCGGCGGGGTCGACTCCGCGGTCGCCGCGGCCATCGTCCAGCGCGCGATCGGCGACCGGCTGACCTGCGTGTACGTCGACCACGGCCTGATGCGCCAGGGCGAGTCGGAGCAGGTCGAGCGGGACTTCGTGGCCGCGACCGGCGCCGACCTCAAGGTCGTGGACGCCGAGAAGCAGTTCCTCGACGCGCTCGCCGGCGTCTCCGACCCCGAGGAGAAGCGCAAGATCATCGGTCGCGAGTTCATCCGGGTATTCGAGGCCGCCGAGGCCGAGGTGCTGGGCGAGGCCGCGGCGGCCGGGGACAAGGTCGCGTTCCTCGTGCAGGGCACGCTCTACCCCGACGTCGTCGAGTCCGGCGGGGGAGCCGGCACCTCGAACATCAAGTCGCACCACAATGTCGGTGGCCTGCCGGACGACCTCGAGTTCGAGCTCGTCGAGCCGCTGCGCACGCTGTTCAAGGACGAGGTCCGCCTGGTCGGCGAGCAGCTCGGCCTGCCCCCCGAGATCGTGTGGCGCCAGCCGTTCCCCGGCCCCGGCCTCGGGATCCGGATCATCGGCGAGGTCACCCGCGAGCGCCTCGACATCCTCCGCGAGGCCGACGCGATCGCCCGCGAGGAGCTGACCCGCGCCGGCCTGGACCGCGACATCTGGCAGTTCCCGGTCGTGCTGCTCGCCGACGTCCGCAGCGTCGGCGTCCAGGGCGACCACCGCACCTACGGACACCCCGTCGTGCTCCGCCCGGTCACCTCCGAGGACGCGATGACCGCCGACTGGGCGCGGCTGTCGTACGACGTCCTGGAGCGGATCTCGACCCGGATCACCAACGAGGTGCGCGAGATCAACCGGGTCACCGTGGACATCACCTCGAAGCCGCCGGGCACCATCGAGTGGGAGTGACGCAGGTCTCTTCGGGAAATTGCGCGAAAAGCGGGACTTCACCCGTTCGGGTGGTTACAGTGGTACTCGAACCGCTGGGGACCCGAGACCCCGGCGGTTCTTCTATTTCCGGGATGGGTACTGCGCGGGCATGTCGACCAACACCCGCCTCATCCATGCCACGCCCGAGCAGGTATGGGACGTCCTCTCCGATGGCTGGCTCTACCCGCTCTGGGTGGTGGGAGCCACGCGGATGCGCGACGTCGACGACAACTGGCCCGAGGTCGGCTCGCGGCTGCACCACTCGGTCGGGACCTGGCCGCTGGTGATCGACGACTCCACCGAGGTGGTCGAGTCGGTCCCCGGACTGCGGCTCGTGATCCACGCGAAGGCCTGGCCGACCGGGACCGCCGGGGTCACGATCCGCCTCGAGGCGGTCGGCACGGAGACCGAGGTGACGATCGAGGAGGACGCCGCGCGCGGCCCGGTGCGGCTGATTCCCAAGCCGCTGCGCGACCTCCCCCTGAAGTGGCGGAACACCGAGTCGCTGCGCCGGCTCGCCTACATCGCGGAGCGGCGCAGCGCGGGCAGCACCTCGCTGGCGTAGAACTCGAAGAACGGCTCCTGGTCGGGACCGATCTGGCCGACGTAGAGCTCGTCGAACCCGGCCTCGGCGTACGCGCGTAGCTTCTCCACGTGCTCGTCGGGGTCCGGGCCGCACGGGACGGTCCCGCCGATCATCTCCGGCGTGACGAGTTCCGCCGCCTGCTCGAAGTGCGCCGGGCTGGGGAGCACCTGGGCCAGCTCGCCCGGGATCCCCGTGTTCGGCCAGAGGTGGTGGGCGAGCGCCTGCGCCTTCTCCCGGTCGGGGCCGAAGCAGGCCTTGGCGCCGGCCATCGCGGGCCCCCGGCCGCCCTGGTCCCGGTACGACGCCAGTCCCTCGGCGTCCGGCTGCGCGGTGACGAACCCGTCGCCGATCCGCGCCGCCAGCTCGATCGCGGCCGGGCCGAAGGCGGACACCGGGATCTCGACCGGTCGGTCGGGCAGCGTGTAGATCCGCGCGTCCTCGACGGTGTAGTGCCGCCCGTGGTGGGTGACCCGCTCGCCGGTGAGCAGCCGGCGGATCACCTCCACCGCCTCCTCCAGCATCTCGAGGCGCACGTCGGCGGTCGGCCACCGCGAGCCGGTCACGTGCTCGTTGAGCGCCTCGCCGGAGCCGACGCCGAGCCGGAATCCGCCTGCGCACATCCGGGCGCTGGTCGCGGCGGCCTGGGCGATCACCGCGGGGTGGATCCGCACGGTGGGGCACGTGACGGCCGTCGTCACCGGCAGGTCGCAGACCTGGGCGACGGCCCCGATCACGCTCCAGACGAACGGGCTCTGCCCCTGCTGGGTGTTCCACGGGTGGTAGTGGTCGGAGATCCACAGGCCCTCGAAGCCCGCGTCGGCGGCCAGCCTCGCCTGCCGGACCAGCTCCTCGGGCGGATGCTCCTCGCAGGAGAGGAAGTAGCCGATCCTCACCGGTCAGCTCTTCTTCTTCGCCGCCGCCTTGCCGCCCTTGCGGCCGGCCTCCTTCTTCTGGGCGGTGGTGCCGCCCTGGCTGCTGTCGCCGCCCTTCCCGGACTGCTGGCCCCCGTGCTTGGAGGAGTCCTTCGCGTTCGCGATCTTCGCCGCGCGCTGCTTGGACATGCCCTTGTCCTTGAGGGCCTCGTACTGCTTCTCGTTCTTGATGTTGCTGGACTTGTTCGGCATGCCACTGGGTACCCGTGTCCCGAGCGACCATGCAGACCATCGAGAACCTGGAGACCCGCGCCCAGGGCGCGGCCGCGATCTGGAGCAGGCGGGGATTCCTCGTGCTGCTCCTCGTCTTCGTGCTCGCCGGCGCAGCCGGGCTGCTCGGCGTGCGCACCGCCACGGACTCGGCCGCGGGCGACGGCTGGACCCTGGAGCTCGACCACGCGACGACGGCCCGCGCCGGGCTCGACGTTCCGTGGCAGGTCACCGTCACGCACCCGGGCGGGTTCGGCAAGGACCTGACCCTGGCGGTCACCGGCGACTACTTCGACATCTTCGAGACCCAGGGGTTCCACCCCGACCCGTCGGACTCGACCCGGGACGGGGACACGCTGTACCTGACGTTCGCCGCGCCGCCGGGCGACACGTTCGTGGTCGCGTACGACGCCTACATCCAGCCCGCCAGCCAGGTCGGCCGCGGCGGCTCGGTGAGCGTGATGACCGACGGACGGCGGGTCGCCACCGTGGACTTCGAGACGACGTTGCTGCCATGAGGGGACCGGCATGGAGATCGTGATCCGGGCTCTCGTGATCTTCCTGTTCCTGTGGCTGGTGACCCGGGCGGTCGGCCGCTCCACCCTCGGCGAGCTGAGCACCTTCGAGCTGCTCCTCTACGTCACGATGGGCGACCTCGTGCAGCAGGCCGTCACCCAGCAGGACTACTCGGTGACCGGCGGGATGCTGGCGGTGAGCACGTTCGCGTTGCTGACCGTCGGGCTGTCCTGGCTGCAGTGGCGCTTGCCGCGGTTCCGTCCGGTGCTCACCGGGCGGCCGGTCCTGGTCTTCGCCGACGGGCGACCGCTGGAGGACGGGATGCGCCGCGAACGGCTCTCGATGGCCGACCTGCTGGTCGCGGCCCGCGAGCAGGGCATCCGTAGCACCTCGGAGATCGAGTACGCCGTCCTGGAGGCGGACGGCCGGATCTCGTTCTTCACCCACGACGCCGACCAGGAGGGCGCTCCGGAGCGGCCCCCTGCTGGATGAGCGGACGAGCAGGGCAGGCTAGGAGCCGAGGGGCACGAGCACGTCCGCCGCGAACCGCGCCAGCCCGTCGAGCTTCTGCTCTAGCGTGCAGTCCAGCCCGTGGTACATCGCCCACGGCATCGTCCAGCAGTCGGTGACGCCGCCGGCCGTCGCGCGCGCGAAGTGCTCGGGGAGGAACGCGTCGCTGAGCGCGGCGACCACCGAGAAGTCGCCCTCGGCGCCGATCTGGCGGCGTACCTCCGCCAGCCGCGCGGCGTGCGCGATGGCCTCGTCGGTCGTGTAGATGTCGCCGACCCAGCCGTCGTGACGCGCCGCCCGGCGGAACGCGACCTCGGACAGCCCGCCGACGAGGATCGGGATCCGCTCGGTGGGCGTGGGCTCCATGACCAGCCGGGGTGCCGAGTAGAACTCGCCCTCGAACTCGGTCCACCCCTGCTCCCAGAGCTCGGCCATCAGCGCGAGCGCCTCGTCGGTGCGCTTCCCGCGGGTCGAGAAGTCCTGGCCGAGCAGCTCGAACTCCTCGCGGCACCAGCCGATCCCGACGCCGAGGCCGACCCGGTTGCCGGACAGCACCGCGGCGGTCCCGACGCTCTTCGCGACCTGGAAGGGGTTGCGGATCGCGGGTACGTACACGGAGGTGAAGAACCGCAACCGGGTGGTGACCGCGGCCAGTGCGCCGACCAGGACCCACGGGTCGGGCCAGGCCGCGTCGTGGCCCCACCGGCGGCCGCCGTCGGCGGTGTAGGGGTACGGCGTCTCGAGCTCCTCGAGGTCGACGACATGGTCCGGCACCGCCATCGAGTGGTAGCCCAGCTCGTCCGCCGCACGGGCCAGGGCGGGCAGGTGGTCGACCGGCTGGAACGCCGTGCTGATCGAGAAGCGCACGGACCCAGCCTAGCCGGAGAACTAGAACGCGTTCTATGAAAAATCACCCGAAAGGATAAGGATGGCAGTGCCCCCGGGGGGTACCTTCACGAGTGCGACGGGACCGCGCGGCTCACGCAGGCGTGCGGGTCCCGTCGCCCATGCCGGGCGAGGGCGAGGGCAGGAGCGGGTCCGGGTCATGGTCCGCCGGGCACCCGGGTACCCCGCCGTCATGTCCGAGGAACGACCTGGCGCAGCCGAGTGGGTGCCGGAGCGGCTGAGCCTGACGGCGCTGCGCGAGGCGGTCCAGGACTGCCGCGGCTGCGAGCTGTACCGGGACGCGACCCAGGGCGTGATGGGCGCCGGACGGCGTACCGCCCGCCTGATGGTGCTCGGGGAGCAGCCCGGGGACCACGAGGACCAGGAGGGCGAGCCGTTCGTGGGGCCCGCGGGGAAGGTGCTGGACCGGGCGCTCGCCGACGCCGGCATCGATCCCGACGACGTGTTCCGGACCAACGTCGTGAAGCACTTCCGCTGGTCGGGCACGCGCGGCAAGCAGCGGCTGCACAAGTCGCCCAGCAGGGCGCAGGTCGCCGCGTGCGCGCCCTGGCTGGCGGCCGAGCTGCAGCTGATCCGCCCGACCGGCGTCGTGCTGCTCGGGGGTACCGCCGGGAAGGCGGTCTACGGGTCGTCGTTCACGGTCGGCGACACCCGCGGCCGGCTGGCGACGTGGCCGGACGACTTCGTGGTGGGCCGGCCTCCGGCCTGGGTGCTGGCGACCACGCACCCCTCGGCGGTGCTCCGCGCAGACGACCGCCAGGCGGCGTACGAGGATCTCGTGGCCGACCTGGCGGTCGCTGCGCGTGAGTTGGGCTAGCTACTTGTGGAAGATGCTGTAGCCGCCGGGACCGACGGCGAAGCCGACGATGATCAGCACGATGCCCCACAGCCAGGCGCCCTTGAACAGCTGGACGATGCCGGCGATCACGAGGATCACGGCGATGATCCACAGCAGGAATGCCATGTGTTGGTACCTCCCTCTCGGATTCGGAGGAGAGTTACCCGTTCGGGTGGGGTTCTACTCGTCGGGGAAGTCCTCGACGATGTGCACGGCTGCCTCCTCGGCGGACGCGCCCGCGCCGTCGATGCCGACGTCGTCGCCCACCAGGTCCTTCTCGGTGTCCTCGCCGAGGCCCTCGTCGGAGTCGACCAGCCGCCCGGCGCGGCGGTCACCGACCTCACCGTCGTCCACGAAGTCGTCGTCGACCTCGGCGTACGGGTCCACGTCGGGCTCCTCCTGCGCGACCCGCTGGTCGATCCCCTCGCGGTGCTCCTCCTCCCAGGGCGTGTTGCCGTAGCCCTGGCCGGCGGAGTACTTCTCCGGTGGGGAGTAGCCGCGGTCGAGCTCGTCCTCGACGTCCCCGTCCGGGATGTCCTCCAGGTTCGAGGGCTGGTCCTCGTCGTCGACGCTGTAGTCGCCGTAGATCTCCTGGTCGCCGTCTCCGTGACTCATGGGGGACACGCTAGCGCTCAGGACCAACGTCCCGTCCCCTCACCCGAAACGACCCATTGCGTGGAGCGCGGCATCGCGGAACCGTGGGGTCATGGATCCGGAGTTCGTGACCCTCGACCGCTGGTGGCGCGCCGCCAACTACCTCTCCGTCGGCCAGATCTACCTGATGGCCAACCCACTGCTGCGCGAGCCGCTGGTCGCCGACCACGTGAAGCCCCGGCTGCTGGGCCACTGGGGGACCACTCCCGGGCTCAACTTCGTGTACGCGCACCTGAACCGCGCGATCATGGCGCGCGACCAGCAGATGATCTTCATCACCGGCCCCGGCCACGGCGGACCCGGCGTGGTCGCCTCGTCGTACCTCGAGGGCACCTACTCCGAGATCTACCCGGAGGTCGGCCTCGACGAGCGCGGCCTGGGCCGGCTGTTCACCCAGTTCTCGTTCCCGGGCGGCATCCCCAGCCACGCGGCTCCGGAGACGCCCGGGTCCATCCACGAGGGCGGTGAGCTCGGCTACGCCCTCTCGCACGCGTACGGCGCCGCGTTCGACAACCCCGACCTCGTGGTGGCCGCCGTGGTCGGCGACGGCGAGGCCGAGACCGGGCCGCTCGCGACCAGCTGGCACTCCACCAAGTTCGTCGACCCGCGCCGCGACGGCGCCGTGCTGCCGATCCTGCACCTCAACGGCTACAAGATCGCCAACCCGACGGTCCTCGCCCGGATCCCCGAGGAGGAGCTGGTCTCGCTGCTGCGCGGGTACGGCCACACGCCGTACATCGTCTCCGGATCGGACCCGGCCCAGATGCACGCGGACTTCGCCGGCACCCTGGACCGCTGCCTCGACGAGATCGCGGACATCCAGGGACAGGCCCGGTCCGCGTCGGCCGCCGTACCTCGACGGCCCTGGCCGATGATCGTGCTCCGCTCGCCCAAGGGCTGGACCGGCCCCAAGGAGGTGGACGGCAAGAAGGTCGAGGGCTACTGGCGCTCCCACCAGGTGCCGTTCGCGAACGCCCGCTCCGACGACGCGCACCGCGAGGTGCTCGAGGAGTGGATGCGCAGTTACGACCCGGAGTCGCTGTTCGACGAGGCCGGGGCACCCGCGCCCGACATCGCCGCCCTGCACCCCGAGGGCGACCTGCGGATGAGCGCGTCGCCGCACGCGAACGGCGGCCTGCTGCTGAAGCCGCTGCGGATGCCGGACTTCCGCGACTACGCCGTCGAGGTGGCCTCGCCCGGCACCGGCGCCGTGGAGTCGACCCGCGTGATGGGCACGTTCCTGCGCGACGTGATGGCGCGCAACATGGACAACTTCCGGATGTTCGCGCCGGACGAGAACTCCTCGAACCGGCTCCAGGACGTCATGGACGTCACCGACCGGACCTGGAACGCCGAGATCCTCGACTACGACGACCACCTGTCCCCGGACGGACGGATCATGGAGATCCTCTCCGAGCACACCTGCCAGGGCTGGCTGGAGGGCTACCTGCTCACCGGACGGCACGGGCTGTTCTCGTGCTACGAGGCGTTCATCCACCTCGTCGACTCGATGTTCAACCAGCACGCGAAGTGGCTCGAGAGCACCCGGCGGATCGAGTGGCGGCGGCCGGTGGCGTCCCTCAACTACCTGCTCACGTCCCACGTCTGGCGCCAGGACCACAACGGCTTCTCCCACCAGGACCCCGGCTTCATCGACCACGTCGTGAACAAGAAGGCCAACGTCGTCCGCGTCTACCTCCCGCCGGACGCGAACACGCTGCTCTCGGTCACCGACCACTGCCTGCGCAGCAAGCAGTACGTCAACGTGGTGGTCGCGGGCAAGCAGCCGGCGCTGCAGTACCTCTCGATGGACGACGCGATCGTCCACTGCACCAAGGGCGTCGGCATCTGGGAGTGGGCGTCGAACGACAGCGACACCGGTCCGGACGTCGTGATGGCGTGCGCCGGCGACGTGCCCACCATGGAGACGCTGGCCGCGGTGTCGCTGCTCCGGGAGCACGTGCCGGACCTGCGGGTCCGGGTCGTGAACGTCGTCGACCTGATGCGGCTGCAGCCCGCCAGCGAGCACCCGCACGGGCTGTCCGACGCGGACTTCGACGCGCTGTTCACGGCGGACCGCCCGGTGATCTTCGCCTACCACGGCTACCCGTGGCTGATCCACCGGCTGACCTACCGCCGCACCAACCACGAGAACATCCACGTCCGCGGCTACGTCGAGGAGGGGACCACCACCACGCCGTTCGACATGGCCGTGATGAACGGGATCGACCGCTTCGACCTGGCCATCGACGTGATCGACCGGGTGCCGCGGCTGGCCGCGACGTCGGGTGCGGCGCGCGAGATGCTCAAGGACTCGCTGATCCGGCACCGGCAGTACGTCCGCACCTACGGCGAGGACCTGGCCGAGGTCCGGGACTGGGAGTGGACCTCCTGACGTGCGCGTCCTGGTCGTGAACCCCGGATCGAGCAGCCTGAAGACCTCGCTCCTCGACGACGGGCAGCTGGTCGAGCACGCGGAGGGTCCGTACGACGCGATCGGCGTCCGGTTCGTGCACGGCGGCCCGGACCACACCGCGCCGGTGCTCGTCGACGAGGGCGTGCTGGACGCGCTCGAGGAGGTCTCGGACCTGGCGCCGCTGCACAACCCGCCGGCGCTGCGGGCGGCTCGCGACCTGCTCGCGCAGCATCGCGGCGTGCCGGTCGTCGCCTGCTTCGACACGACCTTCCACGCGACGATCCCGGCCGCGGCCTCGACGTACGCCCTGCCCCGGGAGTGGAACGAGCGCTGGCGGCTGCGCCGGTACGGCTTCCACGGCCTCTCGCACGCGTGGGCGTCGCGGCGCGCGGCGGAGCTCGTCGGGCGGCGGCCCGAGGACCTGCGGATGGTGACCTGCCACCTCGGGGGCGGCGCGTCGCTCTGCGCGGTGCGCGCGGGACGGTCGGTCGACACGACGATGGGGTTCACGCCGCTCGAGGGCGTCGTGATGCAGACCCGGAGCGGCTCGGTGGACCCCGGGCTGATGCTGCACCTGATGCGACGCGAGGGCGTCTCGGCCGACGAGCTGTACGACGTGCTCGACCGGGAGTCCGGCCTCAAGGGCCTGTCGGGGACCTCCGGCGACTTCCAGGAGGTACGTCGGGCGCGCGAGGCGGGTGACCCGGCGGCGGAGCTGGCGTTCGAGGTGTACGTGCACCGGCTGGTCCGCGAGGCGGGCGGGATGGCCGCGGCCGCCGGCGGGCTGGACGTGCTGGTGTTCACCGGCGGGATCGGCGAGCACGCACCCGAGCTGCGGTCGGCGGTCGCGGCCGGGCTCGCCCACCTCGGCGTCCGCATCGACGAGGAGCGCAACCGCGCGGCCGAGGGCGACGCGCTGCTGGGTGAGGGCGTCGCCGTGGTCGAGGCCCGAGAGGATCTGGAGATCGACCGGCAGGTGCGGTCCTTCCTGGCCTAGCCTGCTCCTCGTGCTCCCACGCCTGGCCGTCGCCGCCGCGCTCGTGCTCGGACTGGCCGGCTGCAGCGGCGACGGGCCCGCCGAGCCCGCTCCGACGCCCACCTCGGCGACGTCGGCCAGCGCCGACCCGAGCGGCACGATCGCGCTGCTGATGCCGGGCCCGCCCGCAATGCGCAGCGAGGCGTTCGACAGGCGCAGCTTCTCTGAGGCAGTGGCGGAGCGGTGCCCCGACTGCCGGGTCGTCTCCTACGACGCCCGGGGCGACGCGGCCCGGCAGTCCGAGCAGCTGGCCGGCGCGACCGACGCGGGCGCGCGGGTGCTCGTGATCGACGCGGTCGAGCCGCTCACCGTCGTCAACCAGCTCAGCGCGGCGCAGGAGCTCGGCGTGAAGGTCGTCGGCTACGACACCCTGCTCGAGGACCTCGACTACTACGTCGCCTACGACCGCGAGCAGGCCGGCGAGCAGCAGGCGCACGCACTGCTGAAGGCGGCGGGCGGCTCGGGCGACCTGGTGATGCTCAACGGCTCGCCGGCCGACGCCGGCGCGGTCCAGGTCAAGGGCGCGGCGCACCAGGTCCTCGACGCGAGCCGAGCGACGGTGGTGGGCGAGTACGACGCCCTGCCGGACCGGCCGAAGGCCACGCACACCTGGCTCTCGACGATCCTGACCTTCTTCCCGCCCAGCACGCTCGCGGGCCTGTACGCCGCCGACGACGCGCTCGCCGGTACCGCGATCCACGCGCTCGGCGGGGCCGACCTGCCGGTGACCGGTGCGGGCGCGACGCTCGCGGGCGTGCGGCGGCTGGTGAGCGGGCGCCAGCTGATGACGGTGTACCGCCCGGTCGACCCCGCGGCCACCACCACCGCGAGGATCGCGGTGGCGGCGCTGACGGGCGGCGACCCGGGCCAGCCCACGAGGACGCTCGACGGCGTGCCGACGTACCTCCTGGACCCCGTGCCCGTGACGCTCGAGAACCTCGCCGACACCGTGGTCGCGGACGGCTACTGGACCGTCGAGGAGATCTGCACCAGGCGGCTGCGTGCCGCGTGCGACGACGCGGGACTGCGCTAGCGGCGAGCGTAGGTCGTGGTGCGCTCGACCACCGGCCGGCCGATGCCGGCCCCGATGTCGACGAGCTCCTCGACGGTCTTGGCGGACCCGTGCTCGGAGCCGGCCATCCGCGAGATGGTCTCCTCCATCAGGGTGCCGCCGACGTCGTTGGCCCCGGCCCGCAGCATCGCGCGGGTGCCGTCGACGCCGAGCTTCACCCAGGACGTCTGGATGTTCGGGATCCGGCCGTGCAGCAGGATGCGGGCCATCGCGTGCACCGCGAGGTTGTCGCGGAGCGTCGGCCCGGGGCGGGCGACGCCGGCGAGGTAGATCGGCGCGCTGGTGTGCACGAACGGCAGCGGCACGAACTCCGTGAAGCCGTGGGTCTCGTCCTGGATCCGGCTCAGGACCCGGAGGTGGTTGACCCAGTGGCGCGGGTTGTCGACGTGGCCGTACATCATCGTGGAGGTCGTCGGGATGCCGACCCGGTGAGCGGTGGAGACGACCTCGATCCAGGTCCGGGTGGGGAGCTTGCCCTTGGTGAGCACCCAGCGGACCTCGTCGTCGAGGATCTCCGCGGCGGTGCCGGGCAGCGAGCCGAGTCCGGCTTCGCGCGCCTTGATCAGGAAGTCCTCGATCGAGAGGCCGGTGCGCGCCGTACCGTTCACGACCTCCATCGGGCTGAACGCGTGCACGTGCATGCCCGGGACCCGCTGCTTCACCGCGGTGACCAGGTCGAAGTACGCCGAGGCGGGCAGCTCCGGGTCGATCCCGCCCTGCATGCAGACCTCGGTCGCGCCGAGGTCCCAGGCCTCCTGGGCGCGGTCCGCGACCTCGTCCATCGAGAGCGAGTAGGCGTCCGCGTCGGTGCGCCGCTGCGCGAACGCGCAGAACCGGCAGCCGACGTAGCAGACGTTGGTGAAGTTGATGTTCCGGTTGACGACGTAGGTCACCTCGTCGCCGACGGTCTCGCGGCGGAGGTCGTCGGCGAGTCGGCAGACCTGCTCCAGCAGCGCACCCTCCGCGGTCATCAGCGTCAGCGCGTGCTCGTCGGAGAGGTTGCCCGGGTCACGCTCCGCCGCCCGGAGGGCGTCCATCCCGACGGTCTCGGTGCGTCCACCGACTCCACTCTCGATGGTCGAGTAGCGAGCGTCAGCGAGCGTATCGAGACCCTCGGCCGCCTCCTTGACCGAGTCCCAGTCGCCGTACACATTCGCGAAGTCCGAGCGGCGGTCCTCGGTGCGGCCCTCGGTGTCGACGGCCGCGAACAGGTCGGTGCGCCCGACGCTCGCGAACCCGCCGTCCGGCTCCTGCCAGGGCAGCCCGTTCGGACGTACGCCCGGCTTCGCCAGCCCCTCGTCGGTGGCGAGCGCGGCGACGTGGGCGGAGATGCGCGGGTCCAGCCAGGGCTCGCCGGCGCGGACGTACTCGGGGTGGACCGTGAGCCGCGCCTGGAGGTCGAAGCCGCACTGCGCGGTGATGTCCCGGAGGCGGTCCAGCGACGGCCACGGGCGCTCGGGGTTCACGTGGTCGGGGGTGAGCGGCGAGACGCCGCCCCAGTCGTCCACCCCGGCCTCCAGCAGGGCCCGGCACTCGGCGAGGTCGACGAGGTTCGGGGGCGCCTGGACGCGTGCCTTCGGTCCGAGGACGAGCCGGGTGACCGCGATCGCTGCGCGGTACTCGTCCAGGCCCAGGTCGTCGGCGTGCCGCATCGCGGTGTCGGGCTTGGCCCGGAAGTTCTGGACGATGACCTCCTGCACCGCGCCGTACGCCTTCATGGTCGCGCGGAGCGCGAAGATCGTCTCCGCGCGCTCGGTGAGGGTCTCGCCGATGCCGACCAGCAGGCCGGTGGTGAACGGGATGGACAGCCGGCCGGCGTCCTCCAGGACCCGGAGCCGGACGCGAGGGTCCTTGTCGGGTGAGCCGTGGTGCGCCTCGCCCTTGGTCTCGAACAGCCGCCGCGAGGTGGTCTCCAGCATCATGCCCATCGAGGGGGAGACCGGCTTGAGCCGGTTCATCTCCTCCCACGACATGACACCGGGGTTGAGGTGCGGCAGCAGCCCGGTCTCCTCGAGCACCCGCACCGCCATCGCGCGGACGTAGGCCAGCGTCGAGTCGTAGCCCTGCTCGTCGAGCCACGCCTGTGCCTCGGGCCAGCGATCCTCGGGCCGGTCGCCGAGGGTGAACAGCGCCTCCAGGCAGCCGAGCTCCGCCCCCTCGGCCGCGATCGCGAGGATCTCGTCGGGGGAGAGGTACGGCGCCCGCCCGTCGCGGGCCGCCTGGCCGGGTGTCTCGACGAACGTGCAGTAGTGGCACCGGTCGCGGCACAGCTTCGTGACCGGGATGAAGACCTTCGGCGAGTACGTCACGACGCCCGGCCGGCCGGCGGCGGCCAGTCCGGCGTCGCGCACCCGGGCCGCGACCACGGTGAGCCGGTCCAGGTCGTTCCCGGACGCCGCGAGCAGGGCGGCCGCCTCGACGACGTCGAGGGCGGCGCCCCGCTCGGCCCGGGCCAGCGCCCGGCGTACCTGCTGAGGGGTGGGCTGGTCGCTCACCCCTAGAGGCTAACCGGGACCGGCTCCTCCTCGTCGGTGGGCTCCGACGGCTGGACCGGTGGCTTGCGGTCGAGCGCGCTCGGCCACCAGATCTTGCCGCCCAGGTCGAGGTTGATCGCCGTGACCAGCACCGACCGGACGATGATCGTGTCCAGGATGACCCCGAAGGCGACGGCCGTGCCGAGCTCCGACAGGAACACCAGCGGCAGCGACCCGAGCACGGCGAACGTCGCCGCGAGGACCAGGCCGGCCGAGGTGATCACGCCGCCGGTGGCGCGGAGTCCGACCAGGCTGCCCTGCCGGGTGCCGTGGGTCTGGGTCTCCTCGCGGACCCGGGTCATCAGGAAGATGTTGTAGTCGATGCCGAGCGCCACGAGGAACGTGAACACGAAGAGCGGGAACGACGCATCCGTGTGCAGGAACCCGTTGCCCTCCGTGAACAGGTGCGAGTACACGCCCCGGAAGATCAGCGTCGAGATGCCCAGCGCGGCCCCGAAGGACAGGATCACGGTGAGGATCAGGATCACCGGGGACGCGACAGCCCGCAGCAGGAGCATCAGGATCAGCATCACGACGATGAGGACGACGGGGATGATCACCCAGTTGTCCCGGTGCGAGGCGTCCTGGATGTCCAGGTACAACGCGGACGTGCCACCCACCTCGGCGTCGGCGCCGGGCACCGCGTGCACGGCGTCGCGGACCTCCTTGACGATGTCGAAGGCCGCCTGGTCGGCGACGTCGCCCGCGACCGGGACGGTGATCAGCGCCGTGCCGTCCTGCGGCGGGATGTCGGTGCTGGGCTCGGCGGCCCCGTCGACCGTCCGGACCGCGTCGGCGACGGCCTGGGTCTGGTCGGCGTTCGCGACGATCATGATCGGGCTCGAGGTGTCGACCATGCCGTGCTGCTCGAGCAGCCGCTGGCCCTTCACGGACTCGAACGTCTTGGTGTACTGGTCGGTCGAGCTCAGCCCGCCGGTGTCGAGCTTGAAGATGCCGAGGCACGCGACCATCAGGATCACGGCGGTGGTCACCCACACCGTGCGCGGCCGCGGCGCGATGGAGCGGCCGACCCTGGACCAGAGGCCCGAGGCGGTCGGCTCGGCGGAGCCGAACGCCGGGCGCTTGGGCCAGAAGATCCAGCGGCCGAAGATCACGAGCCACGCCGGCAGCACGGTGATCATGACCAGCAGCGTCACGCCCACGCCGATGGCGAGGACCGGGCCGAGACCCGCCGTGGAGTTCATCTCGGCGAGCGTGAGGCAGAGCATGCCGACGGCGACCGTGGACGCGCTCGCGATGATCGCCGGCGCGGCACGGTGGAGTGCGAACGCCATCGCCTCGTGCCGGTCCTCGTGACGACGGAGCTCTTCTCGATATCGCGCCACCAGGAGCAGTGCGTAGTCCGTGCCCGCGCCCACCACCAGCACGGTCAGGATGCCCTGGCTCTGGCCGTTGACCGTCAGGTCGGCGTACTTGGCGAGCAGGTAGACCAGGCCCTGGGAGATCTCCAGGGCGCAGACCGCCGAGAGGATCGGGACGACCCAGAGGATGGGGCCTGCGGTAGGTGAACAGCAGGATCAGGATCACGACCCCGAGGGTCGCGAAGAGCAGCGTGCCGTCGATGCCGGCGAACGCCTCCGCGGAGTCGGCCGCCTGGCCGCCCTGGCCGGCGATGTTGACGTCCACGCCGTCGATCGCGGCGATGTCACGCAGCTCGTCCGCGGTGTCCGGCAGGTCGTTCCAGCCGTTCTTGCCGAAGTTGTAGGTGACGATGGTCTGGGCGACCTCACCGTCCTCGGACACGACCGGCCCCTTGGCCTCGCCGACCACGCCGTCCATCCCGGAGATGTCGGGCAGCTGTCCCTTGATCGCCGCCAGGTCGTCCGGCGTCAGCCCGCCGTCGCGGTGGTAGACGACGATCGTGGGGATGTCGTTCTGGTCCTGGAACGGCGCCAGCCGGTCCAGCGCCTTCGTCGACTCCGCGCTCGACGGGAGCCACGACGAGGCCTCGTTGTTCTGGACGTCGGTGAGCTTGAAGCCGAGGGCGGCCATCGGGAAGAAGACGAGGAGCGCGATGGCGGCGACGACCCACTTGGTCACGCGGTTGGTCAGGCTTCCGGCGATCTGACGGTGCATGGGGCAACTCTTTCAGGGAGCGGGGACAGTCGGCATCGGGGTTTTCCCCTAGTTCGACCTCCGCAGCGTGGCGGACTCATCGGACACCCTTAAGTCGAACGGCGCCGGCCGTTCTCGACATGGTCCGTGCGGGTGATCTCGGGGACGAGGTTGCCGCCGAGCTGCCGTCGGGGGACGCTGGCACGATGGCCGACCTGCTCGTGGACTTCATCACCTCCCTCGACGGGTACGCCGCGGCCGAGGGTTGGCCCGGCTTCTGGGGACTCGAGGGGCCCGAGTACCTCGGCTGGCTCGAGGAGTCGGCGGAGCGGGACTGGACGGTGCTGATGGGCGCCACGACGTACCGGCTGATGTCGGGGTTCGCCGACGCCGGCGCCGGGATGGCGGCGCTCGAGGCGGTCCCGAAGGTCGTCTTCTCCTCGACACTCGCGGAGCCGCTCTCGTGGGCGAACAGCCGGCTCGTCACCGGTGACCCGGTCGCGGCCGTGCGGGCGCTCAAGGACGCGGACCTGCGGGGGCTGCGGACGGTCGGCAGCGTGACGCTGTGCCGCTCGCTCCTCGCCGCCGGCCTGGTCGACCGCTTCCGGGTGGTCGTCTTCCCGGTCATCACCGGCGCCACCGGCGCCGAGCGGATCTACGACGCGTACCCGGACGTCGCCCTCGAGATGGTCGACCACCGCACCTTCGACGGCCGGATCCAGCTGCTCGAGTACGTCCCGACGGTCCTCGAGGGTCCGCCCGGGGGCTGATGCGCCTTCGGGCTTGCGCGTCCTTCGATCGGCTGCGGGTCCGCGCCTGGTCGCGTGCAGCTGTGCGTCGGCTGCGGGTCCGCCCGGGATTACGACCGAAAGGCGGCGAGGCGGGTACCGCGGGCGGGTGGCTGCGGTTGCTTGCCGGCTTGCGGGTCCGCTGCTGGGCGCGTGGGCTGCGGGTCCGCCTCGGGCTGCGACCGACGGGCAGCGAAGCGGGGACGGCGGGCGGGTGGTTGCGATGGCTTCCCGGCTTCAGCGTCCGCGGCTGGTGGCGTGGAGCTGAGCGGTGGGCTGCGGGCCAGCTCGGAGTTGCGGCCGAAAGGCAGCGAAGGGAAACCGCGGGCGGATGGTTGCGGCTGCTTCCCGGCTTGCCGGTGGTCGAGGAGGGCGCCTTCGAGAGAACTACTCGCCGCAGCTCAAAAAATAGTTTGAAAATTCTCAGAACCCCTGTGGAACAAGGGGTTCTGAGCCTCTCAGTGTCGGTGGCCAGTGCTTGAGTGGAGTCATGAACCAGCCCGGCACCCTGACTCCCGAGTCGGTGCTGGATGCTGCCCGCGCGACCCGCGCCGGCATCACCGATCTCGAGATCGCCCAGTTGCAGCAGGCCGTCGAGTGGGTGCTGCTCCACCCCGGTGACGAGGTCGACGAGAGCGTGGACTGGTCGATGCGGGAGATGGAGATCGCCGGCGACGGCGCGCCCACGATCGACGAAGGAGCGATCGCCGAGTTCGCGCTCGCGATCGGTGTGTCGACGGACTCGGGCCGGTTGTACCTGGGTGACGCGGTCGAGCTGAGGTACCGACTCCCTCGGATCTGGCGCAAGGTCCGGGCCGGTGTGGTGCCGGTGTGGAAGGCGAGGAAGGTCGCGCAGGCCACCCATTCCCTTCCCATGGCGGGTGCGGCGGCGGTGGACCGGGCGTTGTACTTCGTGCTCCACAAGTGCTCGTACGCCGAGATCGACCGGCAGGTCAACAGGGCACGGGCCGAGCACGACCCGGTCGAGGCCGGGCGCCGGTACGTGGACTCGCTCGAGAAGCGACACCTCCACGTCCACCTGAAATACATGACGAGCGATGGCCTGGTCCCGGTCTCCGGGATGCTCGACGTGGCCGACGCGGTCGCGTTGGACGCCAGCCTCGCCGCGAAGGCATCAGGGCTAGACCCCCGCCCTCAGCCTGGACGTGCGGCGATCGATGGCCGCCGGCATGCTCGGCACGGGTGAGACCCACCGCGAGGTGGTGGTCTACGCCCACACCCGCCCGGGCCAGGCCATGGTCGAGGTCGAGAACACCCGCTCCGTCATCACCCCCGGACACCTGAAGGAGTGGTGCCAGCAGTTCGGCACCAAGGTCACGGTCCGGCCGGTGATCGACCTCAACGAGGAGCTCTCCACCGACTGCTACGAGCCGACCGAGCTGATGAAGGAGCAGGTCCGGCTCCGCCGCCCGCGGTGCGTGTTCCCCCTGTGCCACCGCCCCGCCCGGCCCGGCGACGCCGACCACATCGTCGAATGGCCTCTCGGGAGGACGACCACCTCGAACCTGGCCCCGCTGTGCCGCGGCCACCACCGGCTCAAGACCCACACCGCTTGGACCTACTCCTGGGTGCCCGGGATCGGGTTCGTGTGGACCAGCCCCCTGGGCCACCGACATACCGGCTGACCCGGACCCCGCCGACCACGGTCGGCGGGGCCATTCGAACGCGCTGCGTCAGCGACGGTAGAGCCAGACGACGAGATCTCGACGTCCGGGTGGGAGTGGCCGCGTCGTACCTCGACCACGTCTCTCCAGCCCTAGGAACGAAGGTTCTCAGCGACCCCGGAGACACCGCGGTCCCCGTTGTTCTTGCCGACGATCAGGCGACCGCCCGGCGCGACGACCTCGGTGAGCAGGTGACGGACGTACGCCGCGCGCCGATCGTGCGGGACGTACTCGAGCCCGGTGCGGACGAACTCGAAGCGCATCGGGGGCCGCCAACCGGCGGCGTTCGCCGTCCAGATCCGGTTCCGCCAGTGCGGGTAGCGCTCGCGGGCCTGCTCAGCGAGGAGCGCTGAGATCTCGACGCCGTACGGCTCCACTCCGGCCCTCGCTCGCGTCCCCAGCGGGCAACGGACGCCATCAGCAGCCCGTTCGCGCACCCGACGTCGAGGAAGGTCCCGCCATGGTCGACCGCCTCCATGACCAGGCCGCGCGACGTCTCCCAATCCTCGGCGGGCCCGGAGTGTCCGGAGCCGAGCCGCTCTGAGGTTGCCGACAGGTAGGCGGGCTCGACGACCGCCCGGGCCCGCTCGTGCCACTCCTCGTGGGAGATCTCACCACGCTCGTACGCCGCGTCGATCGGTGCCAGGAGGTCGTACCCGCGCTCCTTGGCGCGCTCTCGATCGTGGTCGCGGTCCACGGCTCCATCCAACCCGCCGCCAACGGACGAGGACTAGGTTCGCGGGATGTATCCCGGGACATGGGCGGCGAAGAGCCCCGAGAAGCCGGCGCTGGTGATGGCCGGGTCGGGGCGGACCCTGACGTACGGCGAGCTCGACGACCGCAGCCTCCGGCTGGCGCACGTGCTGCGCGACGCCGGGCTGGGCGTCGGGGACGTGGTGGCCCTGCTGTCGGACAACCGGCCGGAGGCCTACGAGGTCTACTGGGCCGCGCTGAGGTCGGGGCTGTACGTGACGGCGGTGAACCACAACCTCTCGGCCGAGGAGGCGTCGTACATCGTCCGCGACTGCGGGGCGAAGGCGCTGGTCGTGTCCCCGGCCAAGGCGGACCTCGCGGAGCACCTGGACGTCGACGTGCCGACGAGGCTGACGTTCGAGGGCGACTACGAGGACGCGCTGGCCGGCGCCAGCACCGAGCCGCTGGCGGAGCAGCCGCACGGCGAGGACCTGCTCTACTCCTCCGGGACGACGGGCCGGCCGAAGGGCATCAAGCCGCCGCTGCCGCCGATCCGGGTCGACGAGCCCGGCTACGTGTACGTGCGCGTGTTCGGTGCGTTGTACGGGTTCGACGAGGACACGGTGTACCTCTCGCCGGCGCCGGTCTACCACGCCGCGCCGCTGCGGTTCGGGGGCGTGATCCACGCGCTCGGCGGGACGCTGGTGATGATGGAGAGGTTCGAGGCCGAGGGCGCGCTGCGGGCGATCCAGGAGCACCGGGTGACCCACACGCAGATGGTGCCGACGATGTTCGTGCGGATGCTCAAGCTGCCCGACGACGTACGCCTCGGGTACGACGTGAGCTCGCTGCAGGCGGTCGTGCACGCGGCGGCGCCGTGCCCGGTGGAGGTGAAGCGCCGGATGATCGAGTGGCTCGGCCCGATCGTGCACGAGTACTACGCGTCGACCGAGGCGAACGGCGCCACCTTCATCGACAGCCAGGCCTGGCTGTCGCACCCCGGCTCGGTCGGCACGGCGCTGATGGGCGTGCTGCACGTCTGTGACGACGACGGCCGCGAGCTCGCGGCCGGCGAGGTCGGGACGGTCTACTTCGAGCGCGAGCAACGGACTTTCAGCTACCACAACGACGAGGAGCGGACCCGCAGCACCGAGCACCCGCAGCACGACAGCTGGACCACGGTCGGGGACCTCGGGTACGTCGACGACGAGGGCTTCCTCTACCTCACCGACCGCAAGGCCTTCATGGTCATCAGTGGCGGGGTGAACATCTACCCGCAGGAGGTCGAGGACCTCTTCAGCCTCCACCCGGCGGTCACCGACATCGCGGTGATCGGGGTGCCGGACGACGAGATGGGAGAGCGCGTGGTCGCGTTCGTCCAGCCCGCGCCCGGTACGACGCCCGGCGACGAGCTCGCGCGGGAGCTGGCGGCGTACGCCCGCGACCGGATCGCACACTTCAAGGTGCCGGCGGAGTTCCACTTCCGCAGCGAGCTGCCCCGGACCCCCACGGGCAAGATGGTCAAGCGCCGGCTGCGGGACGAGTACGTTCAGCCGTAGAGCCGGTCGACCACGTCGGCGTACTTCTGGTGGACGACCCGGCGCTTCAGCTTCAGCGTCGGGGTGAGCTCCTCGGACTCGGCGGTCCACTCGACCGGCAGCAGCTCGAAGGACTTGATCTGCTCGGGCCGGGAGAGCCGCTCGTTCGCGGAGTCGACGGCCGCCTGGGCCATCGCCACGATCTGCGGGTGCTGGGCCAGCTCGGCGAGGCCGGTGGCCTCGATGCCGAGCTGCTGGGCGACCAGCGGCGCGATCTCGCCGTCGAGCGTGAGCACGGCGACGACGTACGGACGGCTGTCGCCGATCGCCATCGCGTGCCCGATGATCGGCGACTCCTTGAGGTAGTTCTCGATGTTCGACGGCGCGATGTTCTTGCCCGCCGAGGTGATGATCAGCTCCTTCTTGCGGTCGACGACCGAGAAGAAGCCGTCGTCGTCGAGGGTGCCGATGTCACCGGTGTGGATCCAGCCGTCCTCGTCGATCAGCGCGCGGGTGGCCTCCTCCTGGAGGTGGTAGCCGGGCGTGTTCACCGGGCCGCGGACCAGGATCTCGCCGTCCTCGCCGAGCACCACCTCCATGCCCGGGTTGGCGGCGCCGACGGTGCCGAGCTTGAAGCCGGAGGGCCCGTTGGCGGTCACGGCGCCACAGGTCTCGGTCATCCCGTAGACGTCGTACACCGTGAGCCCGAGACCGGCCATGAACTTCGCGACGTCGAGCGGCATCGGGGCCGCCGCCGAGCCCGCCCAGGTGACCTGGTCGAGGCCGAGCAGGAGCTTGAGGAAGCCGAGGATCTGCTCGTCCGCCCGGCGGTACGCCGCCTCGACCTCCGGGGTCATGGTGCCGCCGACCTCCTGGGCCTCGACCCACGCCAGCCCGGCGGCCATCGCCTTCTCGACCATCTCCCGGTTCGCCGGGTCCGGGTCGGCGGCGAGCTTCGCGGAGATCCCGGTCTTGATCTTCTCCCACACCCGGGGGACGCCGAAGAACGCCGTCGGGTGCACCTCCCCGAGCGCGCCGAGGAGCTCGGCGGGGTCGCCGATCGCGTACATGTGGCTGCCGGTGATCTGCGGGCCGTACAGGCCGAGCACCCGCTCGGCGATGTGGGCGAGCGGCAGGTAGCTCACCGAGCGCTGCGGGTCCATCAGCCCGGCCTTCTCCTGCGTGGAGATCGCCTCGTAGAGCACGTTGTGGTGGGTCAGGACGACGCCCTTGGGGTTCCCCGTGGTGCCGGAGGTGTAGAGGATGGTCGCCGGGTCCTCAGGGGTGAGCTGGGCGGCGCGCGCCTCGACGGCGCCGAGGTTCGCGGAGCGGTGGGCCGCGCCCGCGGCCACCAGCGCATCCCAGTCCTCGTCCAGCATCACGACGGTGCGGATGCTGTCGACCTCGTCGAGCGCCTTCGCCCAGCGCGCCCGGTGGTCGGCGCTCTCGAGGAACACCACGACCGGCCGTGCGTGCGCGGCGACGTACGCCACCTGCTCGGGGGAGAGCGT
Organism: Nocardioides sp. HB32; assembly: GCF_054058995.1. NCBI lineage: Bacteria > Bacillati > Actinomycetota > Actinomycetes > Propionibacteriales > Nocardioidaceae > Nocardioides > Nocardioides sp. HB32. Next base: position 4,185,753 of record NZ_JBSSBS010000001.1, on the reverse strand, counting down.
GTTGTAGATCGACATCGGTGTGGCGGCGGCGTGCACCGCGCCCATGTCGGCGAGGAAGTGCTCGATCCGGTTCGTCGCCATGATCGCGACGGTGTCGCCGGGCGCGACGCGGAGCTCCAGCAGCCCGGCCGCGACGTCGAGGGCGCGCTCCCGGGTCTCGGCCCACGTCAGCGTGCGCCAGGACTCGCCCTCCGGCGCGTGGTGCCGGTCGGAGTACGCCGGCTTCCCGCCGTGCTCCCGGACGGTGTCGGCCAGCGCGTGCACGAGGGTGCGTCCCTCGACCTGCTCCTGGATGCGCGCTCGCTCGCGGGCGATGTCCGGGGCCACGTGTGTCATGGCTCACAGGTTAGGACCCGTGTCTAGATCCCCAGGCTGCGGCCGATGATCTCCTTCTGGATCTCGGTCGTGCCGCCGTAGATCGTCTGGATCCGGCTGTCCGTGAAGGCCTTCGCGATCGGGTACTCCAGCATGTAGCCGTACCCGCCGTGCAGCTGGACGCCCGCATCGACGACCTGCTTCTGCAGCTCGGTGGTCCACCACTTCGCCATCGCCGCGAGCGTGGTGTCGACCTCACCCGCGTTCAGCTTGAGGATGCAGTCGTTGACGAACACCCGGGCCACGTGCGCGTTCGTCGCCATCTCCGCGAGCACGAAGCGGTTGTGCTGGAAGGAGCCGATCGGCCTGCCGAACGCCTGCCGCTCCTTGGCGTAGGCCAGCGACAGGTCCAGGACCTGCTCGATGGCGGCGACCGCCATCGCGGCGATCGAGATGCGCTCCTGGGGGAGGTTCATCATCAGCGAGATGAAGCCCGAGCCCTCCTCGCCGAGGAGGTTCTCCTTCGGCACCTCGACGTCGTCGAAGAAGAGCTCGGCGGTGTCCTGGGCCTTCATGCCGACCTTCTCCAGGTTGCGGCCCCGCTCGAAGCCCTTCATGCCGCGCTCGACGACCAGCAGCGAGATGCCCTTGTGGCCCGCGTCCGGGTCGGTCCGGCAGACCACGATCACCACGTCGGAGAGGATGCCGTTGCTGATGAACGTCTTGGAGCCGTTCAGCACGTAGCAGTCCCTGTCGGGCTCGAAGACGGCCGAGGTGCGGATGCCCTGGAGGTCGCTGCCGGCGCCCGGCTCGGTCATCGCGATCGCCGAGATGAGCTCGCCGCTGACCAGGCCGGGCAGCCAGCGCCGCTTCTGCTCGGGCGTCCCCAGCGAGGAGATGTAGGGGACGATGATGTCGCTGTGCACGGGGAAGCCGGGGCCGCTCGCGCCGACCCGGGCCATCTCCTCGGCGACGACGGTGTTGTAGCGGAAGTCCCTGACCCCCGCGCCGCCGTACTCCTCGTCGACGTCGAAGCACAGCAGCCCGGCCGCGCCGGCCCGTTGCCAGACCTCGCGGCTGACCTGGCCGTCCTTCTCCCACTGGTGGTGGTGCGGCACGACCTCCTTCTCGAGGAAGGTCCGCACGCTCTGCCGGAAGTCCTCGTGCTCCTGCTCGTAGATCGACGGGCGCTGGATCGACGCCGTCATCAGGACACCCACTCCTTGACCTGCGCGACGGTCGCGGCCGGGTCCTCGGTGACCGGGCTGATCTGGAGGTTGGTCACGCCGGCCTCCCGGAAGGCCGCGATCCGCTCCCGGACGTAGGACGCCGGTCCGACCAGGTTGCCCGCCTCGAGCCACTCGGTCGGCACGAGCGCCTCGGCGTCGCGCTTGTTGCCGTCGAGGTAGAGGTCCTGGATCTGCTTCGCCTCCTTCTCGTAGCCGTAGTGGCAGGCGAGCTCGTTGTAGAAGTTCTTGCCGCGGGCGCCCATGCCGCCGACGTACAGCGCGTACAGCGGCCGCATCAGGTCGAGCAGCTTCTTGGTGTCCTCGCCCTCTCCGATCGCGACCATGCCACCGGCGGAGACCTCGAGCGGCGCCAGGTCGGCGGAGCGCTTCGCCGCGCCCTTGGCGAGGGCCTCGCCCCAGACCTGGTGGGCCTTCTCGGGCAGGAACAGGAACGGCAGCCAGCCGTCGGCGAGCTCGGCGGTCATCGCGACGTTGGCGTCCCCGAGCGCGGCGACCCAGATCGGCACGACGTTGCGCTCGACCTTGGTGAGGATCTTCAGCGGCTTGCCGAGGCCCAGGCCCTGGTCGGCGGGCAGGGGGAGGGTGAAGATCTTGCCGTCGTGGACGAGGGTCTCGCGGCGCAGCCCCTGCCGGAGGATCGAGATGACCTCGCGGGTGCGTCCCAGCGGCCTGTCGTACGGCAGGCCGTGGAAGCCCTCGATGACCTGCGGACCGGAGGCGCCCAGGCCGATCACGGCGCGGCCGCCGGAGACGTTGTCGAGGCCCGCGGCGGTCTGCAGCAGCGCGCTCGGGGTCCGGGAGAAGACGTTGAGGATGCCGGCGCCGATCTCGATGGTCTCGGTCTTGGCGGCGAGGTAGCCCATCAGCGTGGGGGAGTCGAACCCGTAGGCCTCGGCCACCCAGACGGTGTCGAGGCCGGCCTTCTCGAGGCCCACGACCTGGTCGGCGGCCTCGCGGGGGTTGCCGGAGTACAACAGCGGCGTCGAGAGCTTCATGTTGACAGCATAACTGTCACAATCGGCCTAGTTGCCAGCCCCTCGTCCGTGCCAGCTGTCCCAGAGCGCCGCGTAGGAGCCGCCGGCGGCGACCAGCTCGTCGTGGGACCCGAGCTCGGCGATCTTCCCGTCCTCGACCACCGCGACCCGGTCCGCGTCATGCGCCGAGAAGAGCCGGTGCGCGATCGCGATCACGGTCCGGCCCTCCAGCACGGCCGCCAGCGACCGCTCGAGGTGGCGGGCGGCCCGCGGGTCGATGAGCGAGGTCGCCTCGTCGAGCACCAGCGTGTGGGGGTCCGCCAGCACGAGGCGGGCGAGCGCGACCTGCTGTGCCTGCGCGGCGGTCACCGCACGGCCGCCCGACCCGACGACGGTGTCCAGGCCGTCCTCGAGCGCGTCGACCCAGTCCAGCGCGTCCACGGCGTCGAGCGCGTCGCGGATGTCGGCGTCGGAGGCGCCCGGCCGGGCGAGCGCGAGGTTCTCCCGGATCGTGCCGACGAAGACGTGGTGCTCCTGGGTGACGAGCGCGACGTGGCCGCGCAGGTCGTCCAGCGGCAGCTCGGTCAGCCCGACGCCGCCGACGGTGACCGAGCCGGTGCGTGGCGGGTGGATGCCGGCGAGCAGCCGCCCGAGCGTGGACTTGCCGGCCCCGGACGGGCCGACCATCGCGATCCGCTCGCCCACGCCCACCGCCAGGTCGACGCCGTGCAGCACGTCCCGGCCCTCGACGTACGAGAAGCGGACGTCCTCGGCGTCCAGCTTCTCGCCCTCCGGCTCGCGGCCGCTGACCTCGCGGTCGTCCGGCACCTGGGCGACGCCGAGCAGTCGCGCGAGCGACGCGGCGCCGAGCTGCAGCTCGTCGAGGATCGAGACGATCCGGTCGACCGGGTCGATGAGCATCTGCACGTACAGCGTCGCGGTGGTGACGGCGCCCAGCGAGACCTCGCCCTGGGTGTAGAGGTACCCGCCGAACATCAGCGTCGCGACGGTCGGGACCAGGTAGGCGATCTCCATGTTGGGGAAGAACACGGTGCGCAGGTAGAGCGTGTAGCGCTCCGCGCGGAACGATCCCGCGATGTCCTCGTCGATCGCGCGGAGCCGCTCGTCACCGAGGCCGAGCGCCTCGACCGTGCGCGCGCCCTCGACCGTCTCGGTGAGGGTCGCGTTGATCTGGGAGTACGTCGCGCTCTCGCGCAGGTAGCCGTCCTTGGCGCGCCTGAGGTACCACCGCAGCCCGATCACCAGTGGGGGCACGCCGAGCACGCAGGGGATCGACACCCACCAGCCGACGCTCAGCGCCGCGACGAACGTGACCACCGCGGTGACCACGGCGATGGTCCACTCCGGCAGCGCCATCCGCACCGACCAGCCGAGCTGGTCGACGTCGCGGCTGGTCCGGGTGAGCAGGTCACCGGAGCCGGCGGCCTCGACGACGCCGACCGGGAGCGCCAGCGTGTTGTCGACGAAGTCCTCGCGCAGCTCGGCCAGCACCTGCTCGCCCAGCACCTGGCTCAGGTAGCGGGCGAAGCGGGTCAGCACCGTCTGGAGCACGAGGAAGCCGGCCAGGAGGGCGACGATCCGGTCGACGTGGCCGACCGTGGTGCCGTCCTCCACGGCCTGGACCAGGTCGCCCATCAGCCGCGGCGCGGCCAGCGCGGCGAGCGCGGCGAGCACGTGGAGCGACAGTGCGCCCCACAGCATCCTCGGGTGCCGGCGGGCCAGCGCGGCGGCGTACCGCCGCACGCCGCGGCTGTCGGCCACCGGCAGGTGGGTCGTGGCGCTCATCGCGGGGCCACCTCGCTCACGGCCAGCTCGGCCTCGGTCTCGCGGGTGACCACCCGGCGGTACTCGGCGTTCGAGCCGAGCAGCTCGCCGTGGGTGCCGGTCGCGACCACGCGGCCGCCCCGGAGGAACGCCACCACGTCGGCGCGGTCGAGCATCAGCGGGCTGGAGGTGGTCACCACCGTCGTGCGCCCCGCCCGGTGGCGGTGCAGCCGGTCCGCGACCCGGGCCTCGGTGTGGGCGTCGACCGCGGAGGTCGGCTCGACCAGCACCAGGATCTCCGGGTCGACGGCGAGCGCGCGGGCGAGCACCAGCCGCTGGCGCTGGCCGCCGGAGAAGCTGCGGCCGCGCTCGGCGACCACGGTGTCGAGGCCGTCGGGCAGGGCGTCCAGGATGTCGGCGGCGGACGCGGTGTCGAGGGCGCGTTCGACGTCGCCGCGACCGGTGACGTCCAGGCGGTCGCCGAGGCGGCCGGAGAAGAACAGTGCGCCGGTGTCGGAGACGACGATCCGGCGGCGGACCTCGGCGGAGGACAGCGCCGTCAGCGGCACGCCGCCCAGCGTCACCTCGTCGTCGACGGGCGCGTGCGTCATGCCGAGCCGGTCGGCCAGCTCGGCCGACTCGTCCGGCTGCTCGCTCACGACCGCCGTCAGCACGCCGTGGCGGACCAGGAGCCCGGTGCGGTCGTCGCGGAGCTCGGCCCCCGGTGCGGGCGAGCCCGCGGGGTGGGCCGGCTCACCGACCTCGGGCTCGAGCGCGAGCACCCGCACCACGCGGGCGGCGGCGACCCGGGCGCGGATGATCTTGTTGGCGTACTCGGTGGCCGTGCGCAGCGGGATCATCAGGAACGCCGAGTAGCCGTAGAAGGCGACCAGCTCGCCGGGCGTGATCGTGCCCTCCACGGCGTACCGGGCACCGATCCAGACGACGATCACCACGAACAGCCCGGGCAGGAACACCTGGAGCGCGTCGAGCACCGACTGCAACCGGGCGACCTGGACGCCCGCCTGCCGGGTGGTCTGCGACTCGCGGACGTAGCGCTCGTGGAAGACCTGCTCGCCGCCGATGCCGCGCAGCACCCGCAGGCCGCCGACGATGTCGCTGGCGGTGTTCGAGAGCGCGCCCATCAGGTGCCGCTGGTGGGCGCTCCGGCGCTGCAGCGGGCCGAGGATCGGGGCGACGCCGAGCATCAGCAGCGGGACGCCGACCAGCACCACGAGGCCGAGCGTGACCGAGGTCTGCAGCAGGATCACCGCGACCAGGACGAACGAGACGCAGGCGCCGGCGAAGCGGGCCGAGACGTCCATCAGCTGGCCGAGGTGGGAGAGGTCGTTGGTGCCGATCGCGACGACCTCGCCGGTCGACACCTTGCGGGGGAGGGTGCCGCCGAGCCGCACCGTCTGCCGACTCACCAGCTGGACGGTCCGGTACGCCGCGATCAGCCAGTTGGTCACCGCGAACCGGTGCCGCATGATGCCGCTGGCCGCCTGGACCAGGCCGATCGCGAACAGGATCGCCGCCCACTTGGCCAGCTCGGTCGTGTCCTTGTCGGCGACGCCGCGGTCGATCGCGAGTCCGATGACGGCCGGCATGACCGCCTGCGCGCTCATCCAGACGATGCCGAAGCACATCCCGCCGACGAGGGTCGGCCACTGCTGCCGGGCCATCCACCACAGGAAGCGCCCGGGGCTGCGGTGGTCCGGGACTCCGGGGTGGTCGTGGGGCAGGTGGTGCACGCTCCCACGCTACGGAGAAGAGTGTTTCGGGAGCGAATCATTTACGCGGTGAGCGTCGTCACGCCCGGAGGCTAGTCGTCGCTCCGCACCAGGGACAGCGGCAGCACCGCGAGCAGCAGCACGAGCACCAGGAAGATCGACCCCGACGCGACGACGGCGTAGGTGCGGTCCACCACGACGTCGAAGATCAGCATCACCATGCCGGACACGAGGAACGTCAGGCACGTGAGGACGCCGTACACGAGCCGGTGCGCGGTGTTGACGAGCCGCTCCTTGATGTGGCGACCGGAGAGCCGGCGGTGGATCGCGACCGGCGCCAGCACCAGCGCGGTCGTCAGCGCGGCCAGCACCACCAGCGTGAGGTAGAGGCCGGTCGCGAAGTCGTCCAGGTCCTGGAACGTCGACTGGAAGGGCAGGGTCAGCAGGAAGCCGGCGGTCAGCTGCGCGCCGGTCTGCATGACCCGCAGCTCCTGGAGGAGGTCGTTCCACTTCCGGTCGAGCCGCTCCTCCTCGGTCTCGTTACGCCCGTCGGTCACGACGCCAACCCTGGCACGACCTCGGCTCCCGGTAGCTCACCCGCGAGGGCGCCCGGGATCAGCAGCTTGGACCTGCGGACGCCGGAGCCGATCACGGCGACCTCGATGTCCAGGACGCGCGGGTCGACGAGCAGTCGCCACTCCTCGGGCATGCCGACCGGGGTGATGCCGCCGTACTCCATGCCGGACTCCTCCACGGCGCGGTCCATCGTGAGGAACGACGCCTTGCGGACGTCGAGGGTGCGCTTGACCAGGTTGTTGACGTCCGCGCGGGTGTCGGCCCGGACCAGGCAGGCCGCGACCCGCTCGACGCCGTCCCGGCGGCCGGCGACGACGACGCAGTTCGCGCCGGTGTCCATGCCGAGCGCGTACGCCTCCGCCAGCGCGGCCGTGTCGGCGAGGGCGGGATCGATCTCGACCACCCCGACGCGGTCGGCGTGCGACCAGGAGGTCAGTGCGGCGAGGACCGGCGCGGCCAGCAGGTCGGGGCGGTCCAGAGCGGGAACGGTCTCGATGCGTCCCAGGCTGGGCCCGAGGCGGGGACTGGTCATGGCCGTCATCCTGTCATCCGGGTGCACGTCCTTCCCGCCGTCAGCACGCTCGAGGCGTGCCGGCTTCAGACCTCCGGCATCAGGATCCACGCCGCGACGTAGGCGACGAGGGCGGCGCCGAAGCTGAACACCAGCCCCACGACGGCCGCGACCCGGACGAGCGTCACGTCCACGCCGAGGTGGTCAGCCACCCCGGCGCACACCCCGGCGACCATCCGGTCGTCGCGTCGGCGTACCAGGTTCTTCATGCGCAGGTCGTTCATCGGAGCTCCTCGGTGTCGTCGGTGTCGTCGGTGTCGGCTGTGGCGTCGTTGGTGACCCAGCCGGTCTGTCGGGTCGTCCACTTGCGGCTGCTGGACAGCCCGATTGCGAGCAGGCCGCCGAGGCCCGCGAGGACCCACGGGACCGGCAGCAGCCAGCGGACGTCGCCGTTCCCGACGGCGTCGGCCTGGACCAGGGCCCAGACACCGACCATCCCGAGGAAGGCGATGCCCATCACCAGGTGGCCGACGTTGACGGGGTGGCGTGCGGACTCGCGGTTCATCGGGTCACCTCGATCGTGCCGACGCTGAGCTCGAGGTCCAGCGTGACGGTGGGGTCGCCGGGGGCGCCGGCGGTGCGCTGCTGCTCGATGTCGATGCCGCCGTGCTCGTCCCCGAACAGCTTGATGTCGCCGGGTCCGTGGACGCGGGCGTCGACCAGCACGCGCACGCCCTCGGGCAGGGTCACGTCGATGGAACCGAGGTCACCGTCGACGTGGATCGTGCGCCCGTCGAGGCTGTCGAGGTCGGCGACCCGGGTGAGGTCGACGTGCTGCTCACCGACGCCGAGGGAGTACGTCGAGTCGACGGCTGCGGCCGTCGTGGGCGCGACCGACACCGAGTCGGTGTCGATCTTGTCGGCTGCGGTGGAAGCGGCCAGCGCGACCGCGGCGACCAGGCCGAGGAGGATGATGCCGCCCGCGCGACCGAAGAACGCGCCGAGGACCAGCATCGCGCCACAGATGGCGACGGCGAGGGCCGGGTACGCCGGGCCGGCGACGTTCGCCCCGGCCAGGTCGATGATCCCGAGCAGGCCCTCGCCGAAGGCGATCAGCGCCAGCGTGAACCAGAACAGGATCGGGCCGCGCTTGCGCGGGTTCGGCGGCCGCGTGTAGGTCACCGGCGGCACGTAGGGCTGGTAGGGCTGGTAGGTCTGGTAGGTCTGGGGGGCGGCGGGGTACGCCGGGGGCACCGGGCCGGAGGCGGCGGGCGGCGGCGGCGCCGCCGCGGGCGCGGCGGGGGACTGCGGATTGTTGCGCGTCAGCAGCCACAGGGCGATCAGCGCGACGACGGCGACCGGCCAGGGGAACCAGAAGGCGCCCCACGAGTCGCCGATGAGCGCCGCCGCGGCGACCACGCCGACGATCAGCAGCGCGACCGAGCGGCTGCGGTCGTCGAGGTGGATGGCCGCCCGCTCGGCGCCGTCGTCGGGGACCAACAGCCAGCAGGCGCCGTACAGGATCAGGCCGGCGCCGCCGAAGAACACCAGCACCACGAACGCGACACGCAGGATCAGCGGGTCGACGTCGAGGTGGCGGGCGAGGCCCCCGGCGACACCCGCGACCTTGCGGTCGGCGCGGGAGCGGCGGAGGCGGCCCAGGTCGCGGACCTGGTCGCCGGTGACCCGGGGGCCGGTCGGCCCGCCGGACGGTGCTTCGGGTGGGGTGGTGGTCATGGCACCAAGGTTGTCGCTCCGCACGCCTCGGGACCATCGGGGACGCCCCTGATCCTGGGCCGGGGGAGGCGATCCGCGGTCAGGGTCGGGCCGGGGTCCACCCTCATGGTGGGGGGCCTCCCGCTGTGTGACGATTGAGCCACGATGAGCAGTCCCCACACCACCGCCGACGCGACGGTCCCGCTCGGCGGCCGGCGCGCCGCCCGCGACACGCAGGAGCCGATCTTCGGCGGCGTCGCCTCCGGACTCGCCCGGCACCTCGGCGTCCCTGTCCTGTGGGTGCGCGCGGGCTTCGTGCTGGCGGCGTTCCTCGGTGGCATGGGCGTCGCGCTGTACGCCGGCCTGTGGTGGATGCTGCCGTCGGACTCGCACTTCGAGACCGGCGCGCCCGGCATCGAGAGCGCGACCCGCGGCGGCCGTCGCCCGGGCCGGATGCGCCGGCTGGGCGACATCGGTCCCGTGATCGCGCTGGCCGCGCTCGGTCTCGGCGCGATCCTCCTGCTCGACGCGGTGCTCGGCCGGGGCGCGGTCTTCTGGCCGCTGCTGATCGGCATCGTCGGCATCGGCCTGCTCTGGCGGCAGGCCGACGAGGCACAGCGTGAGCGGTGGCTGGACAGCTCCGGACGGATCGACCCGGTGCGAGTGGTGTTCGGCCGCGGCGGCTGGGCGTCGTACGCCCGGGTCGCGGTCGGCGTGCTGCTGATCCTGCTGGCCCTGGTGCTCTACTCGGCGCACGGCGGCTCGGTCTCGATGGCCCGCGACGTGGCGGTCGCCGCGATCCTCACGGTCGTGGGCCTCGGCATCGTGATCGGTCCGTGGATCTACCGGCTCGCCGCCGACCTCACCGACGAGCGTGCCGAGCGCGTGCGGACCCAGGAGCGCGCCGACGTCGCCGCGCACCTGCACGACTCCGTGCTGCAGACGCTCGCGTTGATCCAGAAGAACTCCGACGACGGCGCGACGGTCGCGCGGCTGGCCCGGGCCCAGGAGCGCGACCTGCGGGCCTGGCTGTACGCCGGGGAGTCGACCGACGAGCGCACCGTCGCCAGCGCGCTGCGCGGCGTCGCGGCCCGGGTGGAGGACGAGTACGCCGTCTCGGTGGACGTCGTCTCGGTCGGCGACTGCGACCTCGACGAGCAGCTCGGACCGCTCGTGAAGGCCGCGGGCGAGGCGGTCACCAACGCCGCGAAGCACGCCGGGACCGGCCGGGTCGACGTGTACGCCGAGGTCACGCCGGCCGCGGTCGACGTGTTCGTCCGGGACCGCGGCAAGGGCTTCGACCCGGCCGGCGTGCCGTCGGACCGGTACGGCGTCCGCCACAGCATCGTGGACCGCATGCAGCGCCACGGCGGGACGGCCGAGGTCCGGTCCGCTCCCGGCGAGGGCACCGAGGTCCGGCTGCACCTCGCCCGTCAGTCCCAGGAGGAGAGCCATGAGTGACCCGATCAGCGTCGTCATCGTCGACGACCACGCGATGTTCCGGCGCGGGGTCCGCGCGGAGCTCGAGAGCGCCGGCCACGGCCTCGTGGACGTGCTCGCCGAGGCGGCCGACGTCGACGAGGCGGTCGCGGCCGTGTCGGCGTACCGCCCCTCCGTCGTGCTGCTCGACGTGCACCTGCCCGGCGGCGGTGGGGTCGAGGTGATGCGCAAGGTCACGGCCACCGGCGCCTCTCCCGAGACCCGCTACCTCGCGCTGTCGGTGAGCGATGCCGCCGAGGACGTGATCGGCACCATCCGCGGAGGTGCGCGCGGCTACGTCACCAAGACCATCACCGGGCCCGAGCTGGTGCAGGCGATCCAGCGGGTGTCCGAGGGCGATGCGGTGTTCTCGCCGCGGCTGGCCGGCTTCGTGCTGGACGCGTTCAGCGGCACGATCGAGGTGTCCGCGGTCGACGAGGACCTGGACCGGCTCACCGAGCGCGAGCGGGAGGTGATGCGGCTGATCGCCCGCGGCTACGCCTACAAGGAGGTGGCCAAGGAGCTGTTCATCTCGATCAAGACCGTCGAGACCCACATGTCGAGCGTGCTCCGCAAGCTCCAGCTCTCCTCCCGGCACGAGCTCACCCGCTGGGCGTCGGACCGCCGTCTGCTCTGACCGGGAGCCTCACTAGGATCCCCGCATGGAGTTCCTGCGGCACCTTCTCCTCGTGATCCACATCCTCGGTTTCGCCGCCCTCCTGGGCGGTCTGCTCGTCCAGGCACGCAGCCCGGAGAAGTCGGTCAACGCGCTCATGCGGGACGGCATCGGGACGGCGTTCGTCGCGGGCCTCGCGCTGGTCGGCGTGCTCGAGGCCGACGACCAGGACGTGAACCACGCCAAGATCGCGGTGAAGGGCGTCGTCGCGCTGCTGATCCTGGTCCTGGTGATGGCCAACCTGCGCAAGCCGAGCATCTCGAAGGGCCTGTGGGCGCTGCTCCTGCTGCTGACCGTCGGCAACATCTGCGTCGCCGTCTTCTGGGTGTGAACCGGCCCCGGTGACGCGTCGGTGCCCCGCCGTAGGCTGGGCACCGAGATGAGCAGCCCGATACCGCTTCCCGGACTCGAGTCCGTCGCGCCCGACGAACCCCGCACCACCAGGAGCGGTCCCACCGCCGAGGAGCTCCTCGAGGGGCTCAACGAGCCGCAGCGCGCGGCCGTCGTCCACGAGGGCGCGCCGCTGCTCGTCGTGGCCGGCGCCGGCTCCGGCAAGACCCGGGTGCTGACCCGCCGGATCGCGTGGCTGATCCAGGAGCGGAAGGCCCACCCGGGCTCGATCCTGGCGATCACCTTCACCAACAAGGCGGCCGCCGAGATGAAGGAGCGGGTCGAGGAGCTGGTCGGCAAGCGCGCCCGGATCATGTGGGTCTCGACGTTCCACTCGGCCTGCGTGCGGATCCTCCGCAAGGAGGTCACTGCGTTCGACAAGGTGGGGCTGGGCTACAAGTCCAACTTCTCCATCTACGACGCGGCCGACCAGAAGCGGTTGATGACGCTGGTCTGCAACGACCTGGACCTCGACCCGCGCCGCTACCAGCCCGGAGCGCTGCTGCACTGGGTCTCGAACCAGAAGAACGAGCTGCGCGACGCCGAGGACGCGACCAAGGACGCGCGCAACCACCTCGAGGAGACGTACGCCGCGGCGTACACGACCTACCAGCGGCGCCTCCGCGAGGCGAATGCCCTGGACTTCGACGACCTGATCATGCTCACCGTGCACCTGTTCCAGCAGTTCCCGGAGGTCCGCGAGACCTACCGGCGGCGGTTCCGGCACGTGCTGGTCGACGAGTACCAGGACACCAACCACGCGCAGTACGCCTTCATCCACGAGCTGTGCGCGGACCCGCTGGAGGAGAAGGGGCTGACCGAGCCCGAGCGGGTCGAGCCGGCCGAGTTGATGGTGGTCGGTGACGCGGACCAGTCGATCTACGCGTTCCGCGGCGCGAACATCCGCAACATCCTCGACTTCGAGCAGGACTTCCCGAACGCCACCTCGATCCTGCTCGAGCAGAACTACCGCTCCACGCAGACCATCCTGACCGCCGCCAACTCCGTGATCGGGCACAACAAGGGGCGCAAGGACAAGCGGCTCTGGTCGGACGCGGGCGACGGTGAGCGGATCGTGGGGTACGTCGCGGACGACGAGCACGACGAGGCGCGGTTCGTCAGCGAGGAGATCGACAAGCTCACCGACGCGAAGGCCTACCGGCCCGGCGACGTGGCCGTCTTCTACCGGACCAACGCGCAGTCGCGAGTGTTCGAGGAGGTCTTCATCCGCCTCGGCATGCCGTACAAGGTCGTCGGCGGCGTGCGGTTCTACGAGCGGCGTGAGGTCCGCGACGCGCTGGCGTACCTGCGGATGCTGGTCAACCCCGCCGACCAGGTGTCGCTGCGGCGGATCCTGAACACCCCCAAGCGCGGCATCGGCGACCGCGCGGTGGCCTGCGTGAACGCGCTCGCCGAGCGCGACCGGATCACGTTCTGGGAGGCGCTGCGCAGGGCGGAGGACGCCCCCGGCCTCGCGACCCGGTCCCTGACCCAGATCCAGGGGTTCGTGGCGATGGTCGAGGAGCTCCAGTCGATGGTGGACGGGGGTGAGCGCCCCGACGTCGTCCTGGAGGCCACCCTCGCGCGGTCGGGCTACCTCACCTCCCTCGAGGAGAGCGACGACCCGCAGGACGAGACCCGGCTGGAGAACCTGGCCGAGCTCGTCGCGGTCGCCCGCGAGTTCGCCGACGACCCCCAGGCCGGCCCGTCCGCCGACCCCGCCGACGTCGAGGCGGGCACGGTCGCGCCCGGGCTCGGCGACTTCCTGGAGCGGGTCGCACTGGTCGCGGACGCCGACCAGATCCCCGACGACGACCCGGACCAGTCCGGCGTGGTCACGCTGATGACCCTGCACACCGCGAAGGGGCTGGAGTTCCCGGTGGTGTTCCTGACCGGGCTCGAGGACGGCGTGTTCCCGCACGCCCGCGCCCTCGGCGACCAGCCCGAGCTCGAGGAGGAGCGCCGGCTGGCGTACGTCGGGGTCACCCGCGCCCGCGAGCGCCTCTACCTCTCGCGTGCCGTCGTGCGGTCCGCCTGGGGCGCGCCGTCGCACAACCCCGGCTCCCGGTTCCTCGACGAGCTCCCCGTCGACCTCGTGGACTGGCGGCGCACCGAGGCCGCGCAGACTCGGTGGGGCCGGCCGGACCTCTCCGGCGGTCAGCGCTTCGGCGAGCCGACCGCGGCGGGCCGACGGAACTTCTCCGCGGCGGCCGTGCGCGCCGACGCCGCCGCACGGGCGAAGCCGGCCCGCGAGATCCCGAGCCTGGAGCCCGGCGACCGGGTGCTGCACGACTCCTTCGGCATGGGCACCGTGGTCGCGCTCGAGGGCGCCGCCGACAAGACCGTCGCGTCGATCGACTTCGGGTCCGAGGGCGTGAAGCGGCTGCTGCTGCGCTACGCGCCCGTGGAGAAGCTCTGACCCTCCTCGTTGGCGGATCGGGACCCGGTGAGGTGGGCCGCTCGTTGGTCGAGTAGCCGTCGTGAGGAACGAGCGACGGCGTATCGAGACCCGATGAGGTGCCGGGCCGAGGACGAGCCGCTCAACCCGACGGGTCTCGATACGCCCGCCGCGACTTCGTCCCTCAGTCGCGCCGAGCTACTCGACCACCATCGATCTGACCGGCTCCGCCGCTCAGATCACGGGTGCAGCCCGTGGACCACCAGGGCCTCGTACGGGTCGACCGGGTCGCCGGCGCCGGGCCGGACCTCGAGGTGGAGGTGCGGACCGGTGGTGTTGCCGGTGGAGCCGACGTAGCCGATCAGGTCGCCGGCGTGGACCTCCTGGCCGACGTCCACGGCGTAGGAGTTCTGGTGGCAGAACCAGAGCTCGGTGCCGTCGTCCAGGGTGATCACGGTCTTGTTGCCGTACGCGCCGTCGTACCCGACGGAGGTGACGACACCGTTCGCGACCGCGTGGATCGGGGTGCCGGTGGGCGCCGCGAAGTCCAGGCCGGTGTGGAAGTGCGACCAGAGGCCGGAGTACTCACCGAAGCCGGCGGTCAGGTGGTAGGCGCCCGGGTCGACCGGCAGCACCCACTGGTTGAGCTTGAGCTTGGCCGCCTGCTGCTCGGCCTGCTGCGCGAACTTCGCCAGCGCGGCGTCGCGCTGCTTGAGCTGGCTCTCGGCCTGGTCGACGAGCTGGGCGTCGGCAGCGTCCGCGAGGGCGTCGCGGCGCGAGTCGCGCGAGACCGTCTGGCGGTCGAGCAGGCTGACGCTGGAGACGTCGCTGGCGCCGCTGAGGGCGCTGGCCTGGCTGAACTTCGCGGCGTCGTCGCCCAGGCCGCCGCCCGCCGCCGTGAGCGCGCCGCCCGCGGAGATCGCGAGGGCCGCGACGCCGAGCAGGATCGGAGGGGAGGGCAGGCCGCGGAAGAGGGGGCCGCGCGTCGAGGAGTGGCGGCTGGCGACGCGCTTGCCGGCGGGGGTGCCGTGGGACTTCTGGCTCGGACGGGGCTGCTCGTTCTCGGTCGTGGGTGCGGCGGTGATCGCTGCGGCACGTTCGATGCGGTCGGCCTTCGCGGGCTTGTCGGCCCTGCGCTTCCCGACCGCGGTGGTCGCGGCGGCGACCGGGGTCGGGAGGTCCGAGGGACGGCGGCTGGGGCCGCGACGATCCGCTCGGTGGTTACCCATGAATATTCTCTCCGCTGCTCGGGGGTTCAGACGGCGAGGCCCGACTGTAACGGACTGATCACGGTCGTGGGGAATCGATGCGGCGCTCAGTGGGTAATTCTGGAGGTCGACCTCCGGTCGACCGACACCGCCCCCGCCCCGGGCCGAGGCGTGACCCTCCTCACGCGTCGGCTAGCCTGCGCTCATGACGAGCACCGCCCCCACGCGACGGATCCGGATCGTGGTCGGCAAGCCCGGCCTCGACGGGCATGACCGGGGCGCGAAGATCGTCGCTCGCGCGCTGCGGGACGCCGGCCACGAGGTGGTCTACACCGGCCTGCACCAGACGCCGGAGCAGATCGTCGAGACCGCGATCCAGGAGGACGCCGACCTGATCGGTCTCTCCGTGCTCTCGGGCGCGCACATGACGCTGTTCAAGAAGCTCGTCGAGCTGCTCCGCGAGCGCGACGCGTCGGACATCGTGGTGTTCGGAGGCGGGATCATCCCGGAGGAGGACATCCCGCTGCTCGAGGAGATCGGCGTCGCCAAGGTGTTCACGCCGGGCGCCCCGACCACCGAGATCACCGGCTGGGTGGCCGAGCACTTCGCCGAGTGACCGCGGGCCGAGACCTCACCGAGGGGTGCCCCACGTCACGTCGGCCCGCCCTCGTCGTACGCCCGAGGCCGGGACTAAGGTGCGACGGACACCCCTGAGCACGTCGCGGGCGCCCTGTGGAATGCCATGGGCAGCGCCCGCCCGCTCCGACTAGAGACTTGGTGGATCAGTGGATCTGATGGAGTACCAGGCGAAGGAGCTCTTCGCCAAGCACGGTGTGGTGACGACGCTCGGCGTCGTCGTCGAGACCGCCGAGGCCGCGAAGGCGGCCGCCGAGGAGATCGGCGGTGTGACCGTCGTCAAGGCGCAGGTCAAGGCCGGCGGCCGCGGCAAGGCGGGCGGCGTGAAGCTCGCCAAGACCGCCGACGAGGCGTTCGAGCACGCGTCGAACATCCTGGGCATGGAGATCAAGGGCCTCCGGGTCAACCGGGTCCTGGTCACGCCGGCGACCCCGCCGGAGGAGGAGTACTACTTCTCCTTCCTGCTCGACCGCGCGAACCGCCGGTACCTGTGCATCGCCTCCGTCGAGGGCGGCGTCGAGATCGAGGAGGTCGCCAAGACCAACCCGGACGCCGTGAAGCAGATCCCGATCGACCCCGGCGCCGGCGTCGACGAGGCGAAGGCCCGGGCGATCGCCACCGAGGCGAAGTTCCCCGAGCCCGTCTTCGAGCAGGCCGTGGCGATGATCCAGTCGCTTTACCGGGTCTTCGTCGAGGAGGACGCCACGCTGGTCGAGGTCAACCCGCTCGCGCGGCTGGCCGACGACAAGCTCGAGGCGCTGGACGGCAAGGTGTCGCTGGACGACAACGCCTCCGAGGTCCGGCACCCGGACCACGAGCAGTTCGAGATCCGCGAGGAGGCCGACCCGCTCGAGGCGAAGGCCAAGGACAAGGGCCTCAACTACGTCAAGCTCGACGGCCAGGTCGGCATCATCGGCAACGGCGCCGGGCTGGTCATGTCCACGCTCGACGTCGTCGCGTACGCCGGTGAGAAGCACGGCGGCGTGAAGCCGGCGAACTTCCTCGACATCGGCGGCGGCGCGAACGCACAGGTGATGGCCGACGGCCTCGACGTGATCCTGCACGACCCGCAGGTCAAGAGCGTGTTCGTGAACGTCTTCGGCGGCATCACGGCGTGCGACGAGGTCGCGAACGGCATCAAGGGCGCGCTGGAGATCCTCGGTGACGAGGAGAACAAGCCCCTCGTCGTACGCCTCGACGGCAACAACGTGGCGGAGGGACGCCGGATCCTCCAGGAGCTGGACCACCCGCTGGTGACCCTGGTCGACACGATGGACGGTGCGGCCGACAAGGCCGCCGAGCTCGCGAACGCGTAAGGACGAGAAGCAGATGTCTATCTACCTCAACAAGGACTCCAAGATCATCGTCCAGGGCATGACGGGCGGGATGGGCTCCAAGCACACCACCCTGATGCTCGACGCCGGCTCGAACATCGTCGGCGGCGTGAACGCGCGCAAGGCGGGCACCTCCGTCGAGCTCGGCGGCCAGGAGCTGCCGGTGTTCGGGACCGTCAAGGAGGCGATGGCCGAGACCGGCGCCGACGTGTCGGTCGTCTTCGTGCCGCCGGCGTTCACCAAGGACGCCTGCATCGAGGCCATCGACGCCGGCATCGGCCTGCTGGTGGTCATCACCGAGGGGGTGCCCGTCCAGGACACCGCCGAGGTGTGGTCCTACCTGCAGGGCAAGCAGACCCGGATGATCGGCCCGAACTGCCCCGGCATCATCACGCCCGGCGAGTCGCTGGCCGGGATCACCCCGCACACGATCGCGGGAACGGGCCCGGTCGGCCTGGTCTCGAAGTCCGGCACGCTGACCTACCAGATGATGTTCGAGCTGCGGGACCACGGCTTCTCGACCGCTATCGGCATCGGCGGCGACCCGGTCATCGGCACCACCCACATCGACGCGCTCGAGGCGTTCGAGGCGGACCCCGACACCAAGGCGATCGTGATGATCGGCGAGATCGGCGGCGACGCCGAGGAGCGTGCGGCGGCGTACATCAAGGACCACGTCACCAAGCCGGTCGTCGGCTACGTCGCCGGCTTCACCGCGCCCGAGGGCAAGACGATGGGCCACGCCGGCGCCATCGTGTCCGGCTCGTCCGGCACCGCCCAGGCGAAGAAGGAGGCCCTCGAGGCCGTCGGCGTCAAGGTCGGCAAGACGCCGTCCGAGACCGCCGAGCTGATGCGGGAGATCCTCAAGAGCCTCTGAGCTCGACACGCGAACGGCCCCGGACGGTCTCGTCCGGGGCCGTTCGCCGTCCGTCACTCGCCGGGGGCGTCCGGGCCTTCGGAGACCTGGCGCAGGGTCGCGACCATGCTGACCTCGGGCCAGTGCTTCGCGTGCAGCGCCGCGAACTCCTCCTGGTCGGCCACGGCCTCCTCCAGGGAGTCGTACTGCATCAGCGCCCAGCCGCCGACGACCTCCTTGGCCTCGGCGTACGGCCCGTCGACGCGGCTGACCTCGCCCTGACGGACCACGAAGTTCACGGCGTCCTCGGTGCCGAACAGGCCGCCCCCGTCGAGGAACACGCCCGAGGCGGCGCGTTCGCCGATGTGGGCGTCCATCGCGTCGAACAGCGCCTGCGGGGGCGTCCCGACGCCCTCTTCCATCCGCACGAATCCCATGAAACGCGGCATCTCGATCACTCCTCGTGGTTGCTGGTTCTGCTTCTCGCACGTACGTCGAACGGTCGCCGGGTTCTTCGACACCGATCTCCGGAATCTCATGCCGCCGCGGTCTGTCGCTACCGGGACATCGAGGCCGATCCTAGGACGCGCCGGGGTCTCGTTCGCCCCCAACCGCAGCCCGCGCGTGTCATCAGCAATCGCCGGGACCGAACTCGCACATCGCGGCGACGACGTCGGTCGAGCGCTCCTCGAGAAGGTCAGCGGTCTGCTGGACCACCTGCGGGTCGCCACCGCCCATGGCGTAGGTCGTGTCGACGAGGAGTGCGTTGCCGACGCGGACGACCTGGTGGACGAACATGTCGCCGGCGTCGGACATGTGGTCGGCGTACACGATCGACCCGTCGCCGATCTCCGACGGCACCACCTCTGCCGAGCGGTTCTTGCCGGTGGTCTGCGCCGCACACCCCTCGACGTTCGCGTCGAGGGCCTGGAGGGCGGCGTCGGCGTCGCGCTCGCTCGGGTAGAGCGCCAGCGTCCGGTCGGCCCCGCCCTCGGTCTCCCCGGTGTAGATGGCCTGGCGGATGTCGGTCGTGCTCCCGTCCGGGTTCCACGCCTCGCTCTCGCAGACGTCGACGGCCTGCTGCTCGTAGTCGTCCCGGGTCTTCGTGGAGGCCGGCATGCCCTCGGTGAGCGGGAAGCTCGCCGGGATCTCGTGCACCCACGTGACCGAGGGTGACGGGGACGGCGCGACCGGCGGCTCCGAGGACGTGCGGTCGTTCGCCATCACCGCGAACGGCGTGGCGATGGCCGCGATGACGGCGAGGCCGCCGACGGCGGCGATGGCGTTGTTGCGCCGGCGGATCCGGTCGCCGCGCCGGCGCACCTCTCCGGGAGGCAGCGGGGTGGTGTGGGGCATGGTGAAGCCTTCGAGCTCATCGATGGGGTCAGGCATGACTCGCTCCTTCGGTTCCGAGCAGTGCGGCGAGCGCGGTGCGGCCGCGGCTGAGCCGGGCCTTGACGGTTCCTTCGGGGACGCCCATCTCGCGGGCGACCTCCTGCACGGGCAGGTCGGCGATGTGGTGCAGCACCAGCGTCTGCCGCTGCGCCTCGGGGAGCCGCTTGAGCGCGGCGACCAGCGCCACGTGCGCCTCGCTGGGAGCGGCGGTCTCGGTGGGCAGCCCGACCGCCCGGTCCACCGGGCGGCGGCTGCGGACGGTACGCCGCCAGCGGCTGACAGCCAGCCGGTACGCCGTGGTGCGCACCCAGGCCTCGGGGTGCTCCGCCCGGTCCAGCTTCCTGCGGTGTGCCCAGGCCCTGGCGAACGCCTCCTGGACGCACTCCTGCGCCTCGTCGCGGTTGCCGATCATGGCGTACACCTGTGCCGTGACCCGCTGGAACGACGCGGAGTAGAAGTCGTCGAACTCGCGTTCGTCCATCGACCCGTCCCGTCTCGTGTGCGACTCAGCGGGGCGCTGAGTCGGGAGGGATACGCCTCACCCGCGCACACGGTTGCACGGCAACCGGGGGAATTTCCGGACTAGCCCTTCGGCGGCGGCATCGCGTCGAGCCGCGCCAGCGCGCGATCCACGATGGCGACGAACGCGCCGGGGGCGAAGCCGACCTTGGGGGCGGGGACGAAGCCGACCTGGGCGATCGAGGTGCCGTCCCGGGCGACGCCCATCAGGTACTCGACGGTCTGGTGGTCGCTGATCTCGGTGCTCACGTGCCAGACGGAGACGTCGCGACCCTTCTCCTCGACCTTCCTGACCGGGGTGACCTCGGTGCCCATCTGCTTGTCCGAGCACTTCGCGAGGTCGGCGCGGATGGCGTCGACGAACGCCGCAGCCATCTTGGCCGGCAGCGATCCGACGGTCTCGGTGAGCCCGAACTGGTCGGGGAGGTCTGCGCCCGGCACCAGGAACGTGCGGGTGACGTTGTTGGACGTCCCGCTGAAGTCCGTCTGGTCGCACCCGGTGGAGGCGGCGTTCGACCTCGCCTGCCGCGGCTCGGTGCCGACCCACGGGCGGTCGACACCGGTCACTGGCGGCAGGTCGACCTCGGCGAGCATCGCCGGCACCGGCGCTGCGGGCACGGGCGCGGCATCGCGGACGACCGGGTCGAAGGCACAGGAGCCGGCGTCCTGGAGGTTGCAGAGGCCCGACACCGCGTCCGCCAGCAGCCGGGCGGAGTGCTGGAGCGACGGCTGCTCGCCGACCGGCGTCCGGGTGAGGGTGGTCGTGGTGAGCTCGCCGGTGCGGGCGACGCCCGCGACCAGGCTCGACCCGGCCCCGTCCCAGGTGCGGAGCACGAGCAGCATCGCGTCGTCGCCGACCCCGCCGACGGTGTGCGTGCCGACCAGCTGGGCCCGGTCGTCGTGGCAGCCGGCGAACCAGCCGAGCGCGGTGGCGTACCCGCGGTTCGCCGCCTTCTCGGACGCCGAGGCCTGGACGGTCTGCACGGCGGTCGGGGCGGGCGCCGCCTTCGGCGCCTTCATCGGGTCGAAGGTCCGGACCAGGGCGGCCGTGCCGCGCGGGTCGGCGTACCGCTGGCCCTGGCACGGCATCACGATGCCGCTGCCGGCGCTGTTGTCGTCGGTCCTCGTCAGTGTCCAGGTCCTGCCCGGCGTCGCTTTGGAGACCTGCTCGGGGACGAGCAGCGCCTCCTCCGGCAGGTCCGCCGGCTCCGGGGTCGGCTGGGCCGCCTTGCTGTGCGGCTGGCCGGCCTCGACCCGCTCTCCGGTCAGCGTCGGCCGGACGCCGGCGGCGTCGCTCACGAGGGTTCCGGTGACGACCAGGGCCGCCACCGTGGCCACGGTGCCGATCACGGTGTGCGTACGACGACGGGTGGCGCCCGCGCGGCGGATGATCGTGGCGCGCGGCCAGCGGCCGGCGCCGACCACGTGGGCGCGGACCGGCTCGAACACCGACCGCAGCCCGGTCGTGGGGACGTCACGGGCGAGGGCGAACTGCGAGGCCGCCGTCTGCAGCGCGCGCTCCGCGTCGGTGCGGGGGAGGCCCGCCTCGCGTGCGATCTCGGCCATCGAGGCGGTGGACAGCTCGGTGAGCAGCAGCACCCGACGCTGGGCCAGGGGGAGCTTCCCGAGCGCGTCCAGGGTGGCCTTCACCTCGGGGTCGAGGCCCTTCTCGCGGTGCCAGAGCTTGGCGGTGTGCCGGCGCTGTGCGTGGGCGCACGCCCGCACCCGGGTCCACGCCTCGGGGTCCTCGAGCTTCGAGACCTTGCGCCAGTGGTGCCACGCGACGACGAAGGCGTCCCGCACGGCGGCGCGCGAGGACGGGAGGTCGCCGGTCAGGCAGTACGTCAGCACGAGCAGGCGGTCGCGGACGTCCTGGTAGAACTGGTCGAACTCGTCGGGGTCCTTCATGGCGCCGTCCACGGTAACCGAGCGTCGACGCTCCGCCCGAAATGACGGTCGGGGGCCGAAACGGCGTGGGAGCCCCGATCGCCGCCTGGCGGCGGTGAAGATGACAGGGTCATGACTTCGCTGCTCCCGGGATCCGCCTCCGCCGTCGCGGAGGACCGGTACGACGCGCGCCACCGCCGTCCGCTCGTGCCCGTCGCCGTGCTCGGCGGCGGCGCGGCGGCGCTGGCGACGCTCCTGGTCTGCCTGGCGCTCGGGGTCGTGGGCTGGTTCCTGGCCGATGCCGGCGCACACGGGACTCCGCGCGACGGGCTCCGCGTGGGGGCGCTCGGCTGGCTGCTGGCCCACGGCTCCGGCATCCGCGTGAACGGCGTCGCGGTGACCGTGGTCCCCCTCGGGCTCACCGCGCTGGCGGCCTGGTCGGTCTGGCGCCTCGGCCACCGGGTCGGGGACTCGGTCTCCGGGCACGGCCCCGACGCTCAGCGGATCGCGGACGGCGAGCGCGACTGGACCGTCCCCGCCGCGACGCTGGCGTTCACCGCCGGGTACGTCGCCGTGGCGTTGGTCACGCTCCGGCTGGCCGCCACGCCCGAGACCGCGCCGTCCCTGTCCCGGGTCCTGCTGTGGTCGCTGCTGCTGTGCCTCACCTTCGGGCTCGGCGCCATCGCGGTCGGATCCGGACGCGCCGCCATCTGGGCCGCCCTGCTCCCGCCGTCGGCGCGGGCGGCGGGGGCCACCTGCCTGCGGGTGCTCGGCGGCTACCTCGCGGTCGCCGCGATCGCGTTCGTCGCGGCCCTGGTCGTCGACTTCGGTACGGCCGTGAACGTGATGTCCAGGCTCCACACCGACGCCGGCGACGCGACCGTCTACACCGCGCTGAGCGCGACGGTCCTGCCGAACTCCGCGCTGTTCTCCGCGAGCTACCTGCTCGGGCCGGGCTTCGCGGTCGGCGCCGGCACGCTGGTCTCGCCGACGCTGGTGCAGGTCGGCGCGCTGCCGATGTTCCCGCTGCTGGCCGCGCTGCCCGACAACGGGCCCACGCCGGCCTGGACGGCGTACCTCATCGGGCTCGCTCCGGTCGTGGCCGCACTCGCAGCGGCCCGGTCGCAGCGGCGCAACCCGACGCTGCGCTGGGACGAGGGTGCGCTGCGCGGCTGTGCGGGCGGTGTGCTGGCCGGGCTGCTGCTCGGCCTCCTGGCGGCGGTGTCCGGGGGTGCGGTCGGCCCGGGCCGGATGCGCGTGGTGGGACCGGAGGCCTTCGACGTGCTGGTGCACGCGATCACGGCGTTCGGGATCGGCGGCCTGGCCGGCGGCGTGCTCATGACGTGGTGGCAGCGACGCGCCGCCAGGAGGGCATCTCTAGACTCCCTCGCGTGACCCCCCGCCCCGCCCGTCTCGTCGTGCTGGTGTCGGGCTCGGGCACCAACCTCCAGGCGCTGCTCGACGCGTGCGAGGACGCGTCGTACGGCGCCCGCGTGGTCGCCGTCGGGGCGGACCGGGACGGCATCGAGGGCCTGGCCCGGGCGGAGCGGGCCGGCGTCCCGACGTTCGTCAAGCAGGTCGGGCAGTTCACCAGCCGTGAGCACTGGGACCGGGCGCTCGCCGACACGGTCGCCGGCTTCGAGCCCGACCTCGTGGTGCTCGCCGGCTTCATGAGGCTCGTGGGGCAGGAGTTCCTCACCCGGTTCGACGGCGGGGTCGTCAACACGCACCCGGCGCTGTCGCCGTCGTTCCCCGGCATGCGCGGCCCCGCCGACGCGCTCGCCTACGGGGTCAAGGTGACGGGCTGCACTCTCTTCGTCGTCGACGCCGGGGTCGACACCGGCCCGATCGTCGCGCAGCAGGCGGTCGCCGTCGAGGACGACGACACCGTCGAGACGCTGCACGAGCGGATCAAGGTCGCCGAGCGCGGGATGCTCGTCGACGCGGTGGGCCGGATGGCCCGCGACGGATTCACCATCAACCACAGAAAGGTCCGGTTCGGACGATGACCACTCTCGACCAGGTCCCGATCAAGCGCGCGCTCGTCTCCGTCTACGACAAGTCCGGGCTCGAGGAGCTGGTCCGGGGGCTGCACGAGGCGGGGGTCGCGCTGGTCTCGACCGGGGGCTCGGCGACGCTGATCGAGGGCCTCGGCGTCCCCGTCACGAAGGTCGAGGACCTGACCGGCTTCCCCGAGTGCCTCGACGGCCGGGTGAAGACCCTGCACCCGAAGGTCCACGCCGGGATCCTCGCCGACCGCCGCCTCGACTCCCACGTGGAGCAGCTCGCCGAGCTGGGCGTCGAGCCGTTCGACCTCGTGGTCTCGAACCTCTACCCGTTCGTCCAGACCGTGAACTCCGGTGCCACCCCCGACGAGTGCGTCGAGCAGATCGACATCGGCGGCCCCTCGATGGTCCGCGCGGCCGCCAAGAACCACCCCTCGGTCGCGATCGTCACCTCCCCGGCGCGGTACGCCGAGGTCCTGGAGGCGGTCGCCGCCGGTGGCTTCACGCTGGCGCAGCGGCAGCGGCTCGCCGCGGAGGCGTTCACGCACACCGCGTCGTACGACGTGGCCGTGGCGTCGTGGATGGGCAACGTCCTCACCGACACCGGCGACGGCACCGGCTTCCCGGCGTGGACCGGTGCCACCTGGGAGAGGGCCGCGGTGCTGCGGTACGGCGAGAACCCGCACCAGCCGGCCGCGCTCTACCGGGCTCAGTCGTCGCCGGGCAGCGGCGGGCTGGCCGCCGCGGAGCAGCTGCACGGCAAGGAGATGTCCTACAACAACTTCGTCGACACCGACGCCGCGCGCCGGGCCGCGAACGACTTCGCCGAGCCCGCCGTCGCGATCATCAAGCACGCCAACCCGTGCGGCATCGCCATCGGCGCGGACGTCGCCGAGGCGCACCGGCGGGCGCACGCGTGCGACCCGGTGTCGGCGTTCGGCGGCGTGATCGCCGTGAACCGCCCGGTGTCGGTGGCGATGGCCCAGCAGGTGGCCGAGGTCTTCACCGAGGTGATCGTCGCCCCGGCCTACGACGAGGGCGCGGTCGAGGTCCTCCAGGGCAAGAAGAACATCCGGATCCTGGTCTGCCCGGTCGACGAGCACCCGGATCCCGTGGAGTTCCGGGGGATCAGCGGAGGGGTGCTGATGCAGCGCGTCGACCACGTCGACGCCGAGGGCGACGACCCGTCCACCTGGACGCTGGCGAGCGGCGAAGCCGCCTCGCCCGAGCTGCTCGCCGACCTCGCGTTCGCGTGGAGGGCCTGCCGCTATGTGAAGTCGAACGCGATCCTGCTCGCGAAGGACGGCGCCTCGGTCGGCGTCGGCATGGGCCAGGTGAACCGCGTCGACTCGTGCCGGCTCGCCGTCGAGCGGGCGGGGCAGCGGGCCGCGGGCTCGGTCGCCGCGTCGGACGCGTTCTTCCCCTTCGAGGACGGCCCGCAGGTGCTCATCGACGGTGGCGTGGCCGCGATCGTGCAGCCCGGCGGCTCCGTGCGCGACGAGCTGACCATCGAGGCCTGCAAGGCCGCCGGCGTCACGATGTACTTCACCGGCACCCGGCACTTCGCGCACTGAGAGGATCGGCATCGTGACTGCACAGAAGCTGGACGGCACCGCCACGCTGAAGGCGATCAAGGCGGACCTGACCGAGCGGGTGGCGAAGCTGCGCGAGCAGGGCGTCGTGCCCGGGCTGGGGACCGTGCTGGTCGGCGACGACCCGGGGTCGCAGTGGTACGTCGCCGCCAAGCACCGCGACTGCGCCGAGATCGGCATCGCCTCGATCCGCGTCGACCTGCCGGCGACGGCCACCCAGGCCGAGGTGGAGTCGGAGATCGACCGGCTGAACGCCGACCCCGCCTGCACCGGCTTCATCGTGCAGCAGCCGACCGGGCTCGACGAGTTCCGGCTGCTGTCCCGCGTCGACCCCGACAAGGACGTCGACGGCCTGCACCCGACCAACCTCGGCAAGCTGGTGCTCGGCGAGTCCGGCCCGTTGCCCTGCACGCCGATCGGCTGCATCGAGCTGCTGCGCCGGTACGGGGTCGAGCTGAACGGCGCGGAGGTGGTGGTGATCGGCCGCGGCATCACCGTCGGCCGGCCGATGGGCCTGCTGCTCACCCGGCGCAGCGAGAACTCCACCGTCACGCTCTGCCACACCGGCACCCGCGACCTCGCCGCGCACACCCGCGCCGCCGACGTCATCGTCGCCGCCGCGGGAGTGCCGGGCATCGTCCGGGGCGACATGGTCAAGCCGGGCGCCGCCGTACTGGACGTGGGCGTGTCCCGCGTGGACGGCAAGATCGCCGGCGACGTGGCCGCGGACGTCTGGGACGTCGCGGCCTGGGTGTCGCCGAACCCCGGCGGCGTCGGTCCGATGACCCGCGCGATGCTGCTCTCGAACATCGTCTCCGCGGCCGAGCAGTCGGTGGCGTGACCGAGGAGGAGCCGGAGCCGATCCCGGACGGACCGGTCGAGGAGGAAGGGCGTCGCTACCCGTCGACGATCGGGGGCGCGTTCTACCTCGTCGTGCTCGCCGTCGTGGCCATCTCGATCGGGATCGTCACGACCGGCGACTGGCGTCTCGGCGTGCGCTGGTTCGGCGGCGCGCTGATCTTCGCCGCCCTGGTGCGTGCGGTGCTGCCGGCCAAGGACGCCGGCATGCTCGCCGTCCGCCGGAGATGGTGGGACTGCCTGCTGCTGGCCGGGACCGGCGTGGCGCTGATCCTGCTCGCCGGCTCGATCCCCGACCAGCCCCTGTAGGGCGACGTATCAGCCGTTCGTCGGTCGAGTAGCCGCCGCGAGGTACGAGCGGCGGTGTATCGAGACCTCTCGGCCGCTGTGGTCTCGATACGCCGGTCGCGAGCTCGTTCCTCGCTCGCGCTGCTACTCGACCTGGCTGCTGGTCTTCGTCGCCCGAGCAAGCTCGGGCGACGAAGGCAGCTCAGATCAGGCCGAGCTCGGTGACGGCCTCGCGCTCCTCGGCGAGCTCCGCGGTCGAGGCGTCGATGCGAGCGCGGGAGAAGTCGTCGATCTCGAGACCCTGGACGATCGCCCAGCTGCCGTCCCTGGTGGTGACCGGGAACGACGAGATCAGGCCCTCGGGCACGCCGTAGGACCCGTCGGACGCGACCGCCATCGACACCCAGTCGCCCTCGGGGCTGCCGAGCAGCCAGTCGCGGGCGGCGTCGACGGTCGCCGACGCGGCGGAGGCGGCCGAGGAGGAGCCGCGCGCCTCGATGATGGCGGCGCCGCGCTTGGCGACGGTCGGGATGAAGGTGTTCTCGATCCAGTCCTGGTCGCCCACGACCTCGGCGGCGTTCTTGCCGCCGACCTCGGCGTGGAAGATGTCGGGGTACTGGGTGGCCGAGTGGTTGCCCCAGATCGTCATCCTCTTGATGTCGGTGACGGCGGCGCCGGTCTTCGCGGCGAGCTGCGAGATCGCGCGGTTGTGGTCGAGGCGGGTCAGCGCCGAGAACCGCTCGCGCGGGATGTCGGGGGCGTTGGTCATCGCGATCAGGGCGTTGGTGTTCGCCGGGTTGCCGGTCACGCCGACCCGGACGTCGTCGGCGGCGACGGCGTTGAGGGCCTTGCCCTGCGCGGTGAAGATCGCGCCGTTCGCCGAGAGGAGGTCGCCGCGCTCCATCCCCGCTGTGCGCGGTCGGGCGCCCACCAGGAGAGCGAGGTTCACGCCGTCGAAGATCTGCTCGGCGTCGTCGCCGATCTCGACGCCGGCGAGGTTCGGGAACGCGCAGTCGTCGAGCTCCATCACGACACCCTCGAGCGCCTTGAGCGCCGGGGTGATCTCGAGCAGCCGCAGCTCGATCGGGCGGTCACCCAGCAGCGACCCGCTCGCGAGGCGGAACAGCAGGCTGTAGCCGATCTGGCCGGCGGCGCCGGTGACGGCGACCTTCAACGGGGTTGAGCTCACGACGACTCCTCGATCACGGTCCGGTCCTGTCGGCTCCCGACGCTAGCAGCGGTTACGTACCCTGCGATGCTGGGGTCCATGACGGCGCGAGCGGTGGTGCTGCTCACCCTGCTCGCGTTCCTCGCCGGGTGCGGCACGGCGTCCGTCCCGAGCCCGCCCGCCGGCGTCGACGAGCTGGTCATCCCCACTCCGCGCCCGGATCCGGCCGACTTCGTGGGCACGGTCGACAACCCGTGGTTCACGCTCACGCCCGGCAGCCGGGAGGTGTACGACGTGGCGGACGCGGCCGGCGACCACCCGATGGTCGTCACCGTGGAGAAGGGGCCGGCCGTCGCCGGCGTACCGACCACGGCGCGGGTGCAGACCGAGTCCGGGAAGCGGACCGTCGACTGGTACGCCCAGGACGACCGCGGCAACGTCTGGTGGTTCGGCCGAAAGGGGGAGTGGGCGGCCGGCACCGACGGCGCCGAGGCCGGGCTCGCGATGGCCGCGACGCCGCGGGTCGGCGACGGCTACCGCACGGCGTACGCCGAGGGCGTGGTCGAGGACCACGCCACCGTCGAGTCGGTGGCCGACGACCTGGTCACCGTCGTCGTCCGGTCGGCGCTCCGCCCGGGCACGAGCGCCGAGCAGACCTACCTCCGCGGCACCGGGCTGGAGTCCGAGCGGGTGGTCGCCGGTGCCTACCGCGTCGTGAGGCTGCGGCAGTGACGCCTCGGTCGGCTACTGGGGCGGCCGGATCTGGGTCTGGTCGCCCGGGTCCTCGGCGCCCGCGCGCTGCTCGGCCGCGGCCTGCTGCGCCCGCCACTGCTCGGGCGTCTGCCCGACCGGGTGCCACTGCTGGCCGGCCGGGTCCCACTGCCATCCGTCCTGGATGATCGGCTGCTGCGCGGTGTAGCCGGTGGTGGTCTCCTGGTTCCACTGCTGCTGGTACTGGTCGGGTCCGACGACGACGGCCTGCGCCCGCGCCCGGGCCAAGGTGAGGCCGGAGCCCGGCACCACGTCACCGCCGCGACCGAACAGCGCCGGGTAGCCGAAGCCGGCGGCGGCAGCGCCGACCAGCGGCGCCAGGATGAAGAGCCACAGCTGGATGATGTGGTCGCCGCCGGCGAACAGGGCCGGGCCGATCGACCGAGCCGGGTTCACCGACGTACCGGTCGCCGGGATCATCACGAAGTGGATGGCGGCCAGGGTGAAGCCGATCGTCAGCGGCGCCAGCGCGGGGTGCTCGAAACGCTCGTCGGTGACCGCGAGGATCACGA
This sequence comes from Nocardioides sp. HB32, assembly GCF_054058995.1. Taxonomy (NCBI): domain Bacteria; kingdom Bacillati; phylum Actinomycetota; class Actinomycetes; order Propionibacteriales; family Nocardioidaceae; genus Nocardioides; species Nocardioides sp. HB32. The sequence continues at coordinate 4,156,920 of NZ_JBSSBS010000001.1, read as the reverse complement.
CGACGAACACGGCGGTCATCAGCGCCTCCATGAGGAACGCCGCCCACCACGCGTAGTCCGACCCGCCCTGGTCGCCGAAGAAGTTCTGTCCCATGTTGTTCCGGGCGCTGTACCCGTCGAAGCCGTGCATGAGGACGAAGAGCGCCGCCGCGCCGAGGATCGCCCCGAGCACCTGCGCGAGCGCGTAGAAGCCGGCGTCCCGCCACGAGATCCGGCCGCCGATCGCCGCACCCACCGAGACGGCGGGGTTGAAGTGCCCACCCGAGACCCGCCCGAAGGCGTAGGCCATGACCATCACCGCGATGCCGAACGTGAGGCCCACCGTGGTGATGGTGGAAGGCGCCCTCGTGTTGCTCGCGTAGACGACGCTGCCGCAGCCGAAGAAGACGAGGACGAACGTCCCGATCACCTCGGCGGTCAGCTTCTGCTGGACGCCCGGAAGGGCGGTCGACTCTGCCATGGCCCGACTCTAGTCACGTTTCGGGTCACGTTGCCCGGTCGCGAGTCGGATGCGAGTCTGGAACGTGGGACCTCATCAGGTATCTTGACGTCAAGGTAATTCCCCCAAGCCCCAGGAGTCGCGGAGCATGGCCACGATCATCTACACCCACACCGACGAGGCGCCGCTGCTCGCGACGTACTCGTTCCTGCCGATCGTCCAGGCGTACGCCGCGCAGGCCGGTGTGGACGTGGAGACCCGCGACATCTCGCTGGCGGGTCGGATCCTGGCGCAGTTCGGGCTGGCCGACGACGCGCTCGGCGAGCTCGGCGCGCTGGCCCGGACGCCCGAGGCGAACATCATCAAGCTGCCGAACATCTCGGCGTCCGTGCCGCAGCTGAAGGCTGCCGTCAAGGAGCTCCAGAGCCAGGGCTTCGACGTCCCGGACTACCCGGAGAGCCCCTCGACCGACGAGGAGCGCGAGATCCGGGCGACGTACGACAAGGTCAAGGGCTCGGCCGTGAACCCGGTCCTGCGCCAGGGCAACTCCGACCGCCGCGCGCCCGCCTCGGTGAAGAGCTACGCGAAGGCACACCCGCACCGGATGGGTGCCTGGACGTCGGACTCGAGGACCAACGTCGCCACCATGGGCCAGCACGACTTCTTCTCGAACGAGAAGTCGGTGGTCATCGGGGCGGACGACACCCTGACCATCAAGCACCTCGCCGCCGACGGCACCGAGACCGTCCTCAAGGACGGGATCAAGGTCCTCGCGGGCGAGGTCGTCGACGGCACGTTCATGGACGTCGCCGCGCTCCGCCGCTTCCTCACCGAGCAGATCGCCCGCGCCAAGGCCGAGGACGTGCTGTTCTCCGTGCACCTCAAGGCCACGATGATGAAGGTCTCGGACCCGATCATCTTCGGCCACGTCGTGCAGGCGTTCTTCCCGACGCTGTTCGAGCAGTACGGCGAGCAGCTGGCCGCCGCCGGCATCTCCCCGAACGACGGCCTGGGCGGCCTGCTCGGCGCCGCCGCCGGGCTGCCGGAGGGCGAGGCCATCAAGGCCGCGGTCGACACCGGCCTGGCCGAGGGCCCGCGGATGGCGATGGTCGACTCGGACAAGGGCATCACCAACCTGCACGTGCCGTCCGACGTGATCATCGACGCCTCGATGCCGGCGATGATCCGCACCAGCGGACACATGTGGGGCCCCGACGGCAACGAGGAGGACACCCTCGCGGTGATCCCGGACTCCTCCTACGCGGGCGTCTACCAGACCGTCATCGACGACTGCCGCGCCCACGGCGCCTTCGACCCGGCCACCATGGGCTCGGTGTCGAACGTCGGCCTGATGGCCCAGGCGGCCGAGGAGTACGGCTCCCACGACAAGACCTTCGAGGTCCCGGCGGCCGGCAAGGTCCAGGTCGTCGACGCAGCCGGCGAGGTGCTCATCGAGCACGACGTCCAGCCCGGCGACATCTGGCGCGCCTGCCAGACCAAGGACGCCCCGATCCGCGACTGGGTCAAGCTCGCCGTCACCCGCGCCCGCGCCTCCGGCACCCCGGCGGTGTTCTGGCTCGACGAGAACCGCGCCCACGACGCGCAGCTGATCGCGAAGGTGAAGGAGTACCTCCCCGAGCACGACACCGACGGGCTGACCATCGAGATCATGGCCCCGGCCGAGGCGACGGCGTACTCGCTGGAGCGGATCCGCCGCGGCGAGGACACCATCTCGGTCACCGGCAACGTGCTGCGCGACTACAACACCGACCTGTTCCCGATCCTCGAGCTCGGCACCTCGGCGAAGATGCTCTCCGTCGTCCCGCTGATGAACGGCGGCGGCCTGTTCGAGACCGGCGCCGGCGGCTCGGCCCCGAAGCACGTGCAGCAGCTGGTCAAGGAGAACTACCTGCGCTGGGACAGCCTCGGCGAGTTCTTCGCGCTGGTGCCGTCGTTCGAGCTGTACGCCGAGCAGGCGGGCAGGCCGGGCGCGAAGGTGCTGGCCGACACCCTCGACCGGGCGACCGGGACGCTCCTCAACCAGGACAAGTCGCCGACCCGACGCGTGGGCGGCATCGACAACCGCGGCTCGCACTTCTACCTGGCCCTCTACTGGGCGCAGGAGCTCGCGAACCAGTCCGACGACGCCGAGCTCGCCGCCGTGTTCAAGCCGCTCGCGGACACGCTCGCGGCAGCGGAGGACACCATCGTCGCCGAGCTGAACGGGGTGCAGGGCTCGCCGGTCGACATCGGTGGGTACTTCCGGCCCGACGACGAGAAGGCGTCGGCCGTGATGCGCCCGTCGAAGACCCTGAACGAGGCGATCGCGTCCCTTGGCTGACCACGAGCCCCGGGAGCAGCCGGCGTACGACCGCTGGTCCCGCCCGCAGGCACTGAGCAACCGGGGGTACGTCCTCGCGGTGGCGGTGCCCGTCCTCCTCGCAGCAGCCGCGTTCGGCGTCGTGTCGCTGGTCTCCGCCGGCGACGACGTGCGCTCCGGCGTCTCGGTGCACCTCCCGGTCTCGGGCTACGCGCCGGCCGGCGGTGCCGGCAGCGCGGTGATCGAAGGGGTGCTCTCGATCGACGCGGACCACTGCGCCTACCTGGCGCCGGTCCCCGGCTCCGACGGCCCCGCGAAGGTCTGGCCGGTCTGGCCGGCCGGCTACCACGCCACGCTCGACCACAACCGGCTGTCGTTGTACGACGACCACGACAAGTCGGTCGCCGTCGACGGTGACCACGTCCGGATGACCGGCGGCTCCGCCCCGGTCGGCAACTTCGCCTCCGAGCCGTGCCTCCCCGACACCGGCGACGTCCCCGTCGTGCAGTCCGACGTCGAGCTCGTGCAGTAGCTGCTTGTTCTCGTGGAATAGGTACGCAGCGGGTCCGGGTTGGAGACTGGGACGCCCGCGACCCGGAAAGAGCTGCCGCCACCCATGACGACGACCACGCCGAGTCCCACGACGGCGAGCACCCGCAGCCCCGCGGCGCACTTCACCCTCGCGGTGCTGGCGCTCGCGCTGGGCGGGTTCGCCATCGGGACGACGGAGTTCGTCACGATGGGGCTGCTGCCGCAGATCGCGGATGGCGTGGACATCACGATCCCGCAGGGCGGGCACCTGATCTCGGCGTACGCGCTCGGCGTGGTGATCGGCGCGCCCGTGATCGCGGTCTTCGGCGCCAAGCTGCCGCGGCGGGCGCTGCTCGTGGGCCTGATGGCGGCGTACGGCGCCTTCAACGTGCTGAGCGCGATGGCGTCGAGCTACCACGTGCTGTTCCTGGCGCGGTTCCTCGACGGGCTGCCGCACGGTGCCTACTTCGGCGTCGCCTCGCTGGTCGCGGCGAGCCTGGCCCCGCCGGGACGCGCGGGCCGCGCGGTGGCGAGCGTGATGCTCGGCCTGTCGGTGGCGAACGTCGTCGGCGTCCCCGCCGCGACCTGGCTGGGCCAGCAGGCGGGGTGGCGCGCGGCGTACCTCTCCACGGCCGTGCTCGCGGTCGCGACCATGGTGATGATCCTGGCGTTCGTGCCGAGCATCGCGGGCAACCCGCACGCGACGGGCCGCAGGGAGATGGCGTTCTTCCGCAACGGCCAGGCGATGCTGACCCTGCTCGCCGGCGCGGTCGGCTTCGGTGGGCTGTTCGCGGTGTACTCCTACATCGCCCCCACGGTCACCGAGGTGAGCGGGCTGCCGGAGTCCGCGGTGCCGGTGTTCACGGCGGCCTTCGGCATCGGGATGGTCGCCGGCACCTGGGTGGCCGGCCGGCTGGCCGAGTGGTCGGTGTTCCGCACCCTGATCCTGTCCGGGATCGCGTCGTTCTTCGTCATGCTCCTGGTCTGGGCGGTCGCGCCGTTCGGCTGGGCGCTGCTGCCGGCGGTCTTCCTCGTGACCGCGACCGGCTCGGTGCTGGTCGTGAACCTCCAGCTCCGGCTGATGGGCGTCTCCGGGGAGGCGCAGACGCTCGGCGCCGCCATGAACCACGCGTCGCTGAACATCGCCAACGCGCTCGGCGCGTGGCTCGGCGGCCTCGTCATCGCCGCGGGCTACGGCTACCGGTCGCCCGCGTTGGTCGGTGCGGCGCTGTCGGTCCTCGGCATCGGGGTGCTGTTCTGGTCCGCCCACTCGGACGCCAAGAGGTCGTAGCCGACCAGATCGACGGGAGTGCCGTCGCCGGTGTGCGCCGCCTGTCGTTGTACGCCGATCCGTTGCATGCCGAGCTTCTCCAGCACCTTGAGCGACGCCGCGTTGCCTGCTGAGGCGTAGCCCGCGAGCCGGGACAGACCGAGCTCCTCGAACCCGTGCCGTACGGCGAGCGCGGCGGCGCGCGTCGTGAGCCCGCGACCGCGGGCCTCCGGATGGGTCCAGTAGCCGATCTCGGGCTCGTCGCCGAACCGGTAGAGCCCGACCGCCCCGAGCAGCCGGTCGTCGTCCGTGGCGCTGAACGCCCACGTGATCGTGTGCTGGGTCGCCAGCCGCTCCTGCACCTGCTCGAGGTAGCGCCGGCCCTCGGCCTCGCCGGGCTCGCGCGGCATGAACGCCAGCCAGTACTGCGTGTCCGCATCACCGATGCCCTCGACCACGCGGGTCGCGTCCGCGTCGGTGAACGGGCGGAGCCGGACCCCGTCACCCTCGACGACCGGGTTGTCCAGCCAGGTGGTGCGCGGCTCCCGCGGGTCCTCGCGCAGCAGGGTGCCGACCCAGGAGGTGCGCAGCTCGCCACGCTGGGGCTGCCAGTCCCGCACCGTGCCCTCGAAGGTGAACCCGAGTCTCCAGGCCACCCGGCGCGACGCCCAGTTGCCGACGTGGGCCCACCAGATGACGGTGCGGACGTCCATCTCCTCGAAGCCCCACGCCAGCAGCAGCCGCAGCCCGCGCTCGACGTACCCCTTCCCGCGGGCGGCCGGGTGCGCGCCGTAGCCCAGCTCGGCCCGGCCCTCGCCGAGGTTCCGCAGCGAGACCGTGCCGGCGTACCGGCCCTCGGCCTCCAGGGCGAAGCCCCACTCGGTGTTCTCGGCCCAGCCGCGCGGCATCAGCTCGGTCACGAAGAACTCGGCGTCCGTGCGCTCGTACGGCACGGGGACGGTCGTCCAGCGCTGGGACTCGGCGTCCAGGGACTGCTCCATCGCGGCCACGACGTCCTCGGCCCGGTGGGCGCGCAGCGTGACGACTCCGTCGGTCAGCGTGGGGATCATGGCGCGACCCTAGACGGGTCACCCCGGATGCCCGAGCGACTTCCCGCATGGGTCAGAATGACGCCCATGTCCACCACGACCGCGCCCGAGGTCGCGACGTCCGCGGAGGGGACCGGGACCGCTCGTCCGCGGGTGCTCTCCGGCATCCAGCCGACCGCGGACTCGTTCCACTTCGGCAACTACCTGGGCGCGCTGCGGCAGTGGGTGGACCTCCAGCAGGACTACCAGCCGTTCTTCTTCATCGCCGACCTGCACGCGATCACGGTGGAGCAGGACCCCAAGGTCCTCCGCGGGCGCACGCTGCGCGCGGCCGCGCAGCTGATCGCGATGGGGATCGACCCGGACCGGTCGGCGATCTTCGTGCAGTCGCAGGTGCCCGAGCACGCCCAGCTCGGCTGGGTCCTCCAGTGCCTGACCGGCTTCGGCGAGGCGCGCCGGATGACCCAGTTCAAGGACAAGGCGGCCAAGGGTGGCGAGGGGGCCGCCAGCGTCGGGCTGTTCACCTACCCGATCCTCCAGGCGGCGGACATCCTGCTCTACCGCCCGCACTTCGTCCCCGTCGGCGAGGACCAGCGCCAGCACCTCGAGCTCACCCGCGACCTCGCGCAGCGGTTCAACAGCCGCTACAAGAAGACCTTCCGCCTCCCGGAGCCCTACATCCTCAAGTCCACGGCGAAGATCACCGACCTCCAGGACCCCACCGCGAAGATGTCGAAGTCGGCGTCCTCGCCGTCCGGCATCATCGAGATGCTCGACGACCCGAAGGCGTCGGCCAAGAAGATCCGGTCGGCGGTCACCGACTCCGGGTCCGACATCCGGTTCGACACGGCCGAGAAGCCCGGCGTCAGCAACCTGCTCACGATCTACTCGGCCCTCTCCGGCCGCAGCATCGCCGACCTCGAGGAGTCGTACGGCGGCCGCGGGTACGGCGACCTCAAGAAGGACCTGGCCGAGGTGGTGGTGGACTTCGTGACGCCCTTCCGGGAGCGCACCCTGGAGCTGCTCGACGACCAGACCTACCTGACCGAGGTGCTCCGCCGCGGCACGGAGCAGGCTGGTGCGGTGGCCAGGGCGACTCTCGGTGACGTCTACCAGAGGGTCGGCTTCGTGGCGGCGAGTCAGTAGGGTCGACGAGTGCCGACCATCGGTGTAGCAGTCGCGATCCCGGAGCCCTGGGCGACAGAGCTCCAGGACTACCGGACCGCGGTCGGGGACACCACTGCTGCCATGATCCCCACCCACATCACGCTCGTCCCGCCGACCGAGATCGACGACGTCCACCTCGCCGAGGTCGAGAAGCACCTCGAGGAGACGGCCGCCGAGTTCGGGGGCTTCCGCGTGCACCTGCGAGGCACCGGGACGTTCCGGCCCGTGTCGCCGGTGGTGTTCGTGACCCTGGTGGAGGGCATCTCGCGCTGCGAGCAGCTGGCCAAGTCGCTGCGCCGGGGTCCGCTGGACGTGGAGCTGCAGTATCCGTACCACCCCCACGTGACCGTCGCCCACCACCTCGGCGAGGAGCAGCTGGACCGGGCCTTCGCGGATCTCGCCGACTTCGAGTGCGAGTTCGACGTCTCGGCGTTCCACCTCTACGTCCACGACGCCGAGACCGGCTGGAGACCCACGCGGAACTTCCCGCTCCAGGCGGCCACGGCGCGCTGATGGCAGCCCTGGTCGAGCGGGTCCGGGCGCGCATCGACGACGTACGCCGACGGCGTCCACTCCTCGACCACCTGGTGCGGATGCAGGAGCACTACGGGAAGGTCAAGGCCGGTCAGCAGGCGGGCGCGGTCACCTACTTCGGGTTCCTCTCCTTCTTCCCGATCGTGGCCCTGTCGTTCTTCGTGGTCGGCTGGATCTCGCGGGTCTACTCCGGCGCACGCGCCGACCTCAGGGACGCGCTCAACGGCGTCATGCCCGGGCTGATCGGCAGCGAGCAGGGCCAGGCGACCCTCGGCCAGATCGAGAAGGCCGCGAGCACCCTCGGGATCATCGGTGCGGTGCTGCTGCTGTACTCCGGCCTCGGCTGGCTGTCGGCGATGCGCGCCGCACTGGTGACGGTGTTCGAGACGCCCGCGAAGGAGCAGCCCGGCTTCGTGAGCGCCAAGCTGCGGGACCTCCTCGCGCTGGTCCTGATCGGCACGGTGCTGTTCCTGTCGGTCGTCGTGGCCGGCCTGGTCGGCGGCTTCTCGAGCGCGCTGCTGGACCGGATGGGCGTCTCCGTCGACCTCGGCTGGCTGCTCACGCTCCTCACGGTCGTGCTCGGCTTCGCCGCCAGCCTGCTGCTGTTCCTCCTCATGTTCCGGCTCCTCGGCGAGCCGCAGGCGCCGCGCAGCGCGCTCGCCCAGGGCGCCGTGCTCGGCGCGCTGGCCTTCGAGGTGCTCAAGCAGCTCTCGAACCTGCTGCTGCGGGTCACCCAGGGCAGCCCGGCCTTCCAGGCCTTCGGCATCGCGCTGATCGTCCTGGTCTGGATCAACTACTTCTCACGCGTGGTGCTCTACGCGGCTGCGTTCGCCCAGACCGCGCCGGCGACCCGTGCGCTGCACGGGCCGGAGCCGGCCGCGCCCGTCCAGGGTCCGCCGTCGCCGGCGGTCGCGGCCGTGCCGGCGGGGGAGGCGCCGGCCTGGGTGACGCCGTACGTCGCCGGCGCGGTGAGCACCCTCGGCCTGGTCGCCCTGGTGCGGAGGTTCCGGCCTAGTGACCGTGGCGCAGCGCGGCGTGCAGGTCCCAGTTGAGCCGGGAGATCACGTCGAGCGGGATCTCCTTGGGGCACGCCGCGGTGCACTCGCCGATGTTCGTGCAGCCGCCGAAGCCCTCGGCGTCGTGCTGGGCGACCATGCCGACCACCCGCGAGTCGCGCTCGGGCTGACCCTGCGGCAGCTCGCCGAGGTGGGTGATCTTGGCGCCCATGAAGAGCGAGGCCGAGCCGTTGGGGCAGGCCGCCACGCAGGCGCCGCAGCCGATGCAGGTGGCCACGTTGAACGCGCGGATCGCGTCGTCGCGGGGGACGGGGACCGAGTGCGCCTCGGGCGCGGAGCCGGTGTTGACCGAGATGTAGCCGCCGGCCTGGATGATCCGGTCGAAGGCGCCGCGGTCGACCACGAGGTCCTTGACCACCGGGAACGCGTCCGCCCGCCAGGGCTCGACGACGATCTCGTCGCCGTCCTTGAACGACCGCATGTGCAGCTGGCAGGTCGTGGTGACCTCCGGGCCGTGGGCCTGGCCGTTGATCATCAGCCCGCAGGCGCCGCAGATGCCCTCGCGGCAGTCGGAGTCGAACGCGACCGGGTCCTCGCCCTTCGCGATCAGGTCCTCGTTGAGCACGTCGAGCATCTCGAGGAACGACATGTCGTCGGAGACGCCGTCGATCTCGTAGGTGTGCATCGCGCCCTGGGTCTCGGCGTTCGGCTGACGCCAGATCTTGAGGGTGAGTCTCACTTGTAGCTCCGCTGCTTCATCTCGATGGCCGTGTAGACGAGGTCTTCCTTGTGCAGGACCGGGAGCTCCTCGTCGCCCGCGAACTCCCAGGCGGCGACGTAGGCGAACTGGTCGTCGTGGCGCAGTGCCTCGCCGTCCTCGGTCTGCGACTCGCTCCGGAAGTGACCGCCGCAGGACTCGCGGCGGTTCAGCGCGTCGATGCACATGAGCTCACCGAGCTCGAAGAAGTCCGCCACCCGTCCGGCCTTCTCCAGGGACTGGTTGAGCGACTCGGCGGTGCCGAGGACCTTCACGTTCCGCCAGAAGTCGTCCTTGAGGCTGCGGATCAGGTCGATCGCCTTCTTCAGGCCGTCCTCGCTCCGCTCCATGCCGCAGTACTCCCACATGATGTTGCCGAGCTCGCGGTGGTAGGAGTCGACGCTGCGGGTGCCGTTGGTGGACAGGAAGTGCCGGACCCGGTCCTCGACGGACTTCCGCGCCTCGACGACCGCGGGGTGGTCCTCGTCGATCTTCTCGAACGGCCCGTCCGCGAGGTAGTCGCGGATCGTGTGCGGGAGCACGAAGTAGCCGTCCGCGAGGCCCTGCATGAGCGCGGAGGCCCCGAGGCGGTTGGCGCCGTGGTCGGAGAAGTTCGCCTCACCGGTCACGAACAGGCCCGGGATCGTCGACTGCAGGTCGTAGTCGACCCACAGGCCGCCCATCACGTAGTGCACGGCGGGGTAGATCCGCATCGGCGTCTCGTACGGGTTCTCGCCGGTGATCCGGGAGTACATGTCGAAGAGGTTGTCGTACTTCTCCTCGATCCCCTCACGGCCCAGCCGCTCGATCGCGGAGCTGAAGTCGAGGTACACGCCACGGCGTACGCCGTCGACGGCCGGGCCCACGCCGCGGCCCTCGTCGCACACGTTCTTGGCGGCGCGGGAGGCGATGTCGCGGGGGACCAGGTTGCCGAACGACGGGTAGATCCGCTCGAGGTAGTAGTCGCGGGCCTCCTCCGGGATCTCCCGCGGGTCCTTCTCGCAGTCCGCCTTGTTCTTCGGAACCCAGATCCGGCCGTCGTTGCGCAGCGACTCCGACATCAGCGTCAGCTTCGACTGGTGGGTGCCGGTCACCGGGATGCAGGTCGGGTGGATCTGCGTATAGCAGGGGTTCGCCATGTAGGCGCCCTTGCGATGCGCGCGCCACGACGCGGTGACGTTGGAGCCCATCGCGTTGGTGGACAGGAAGAAGACGTTGCCGTAGCCGCCGGTCGCGAGGACCACGACGTCGGCCAGGTGGGTCTCGATCTCGCCGGTGACCAGGTCGCGGGCGATGATGCCGCGCGCCTTGCCGTCGACCACGATCAGCTCGAGCATCTCGTGGCGGGTGAACTGCTCGACGGTGCCGGCCGCGACCTGGCGCTCCATGGCCTGGTAGGCCCCGATGAGCAGCTGCTGGCCGGTCTGGCCGCGGGCGTAGAAGGTGCGGGACACCTGGACGCCGCCGAAGGAGCGGTTGTCGAGGAGGCCGCCGTACTCACGGGCGAAGGGCACGCCCTGCGCGACGCACTGGTCGATGATGTTCGTGCTGACCTCGGCCAGCCGGTAGACGTTGGACTCGCGGGAGCGGTAGTCGCCGCCCTTGACCGTGTCGTAGAAGAGCCGGTGGACGGAGTCGCCGTCCTCCTTGTAGTTCTTCGCCGCGTTGATCCCGCCCTGCGCGGCGATGGAGTGGGCACGCCGCGGCGAGTCCTGGTAGCAGAACGACTTGACGTTGTAGCCGGCCTCGCCGAGCGTGGCGGCCGCCGAGCCGCCGGCCAGGCCGGTGCCGACGATGATGATGTCGAGCTTGCGACGGTTGGCCGGGTTGACCAGTCGCGCCTCGAACTTGCGGGTCTGCCAGCGCTGGTCGATCGGGCCGTCGGGCGCCTTGGTGTCGAGCAGCGGGCTGCCCGGCGTGTAGTAGCCCGCGGCGTCGTCGCCGTGCTGGCCCGGCGCGTCGTGGGAGGGGTCCCCGGTGAGGGTGGTGTCAGGCATGTCGGTCATGGCGAGACCCCTTACTTGGTGATGACGCCGGCGAGGACGAAGATCGGGACGAGGGAGAAGCCGCCGGCGATCACGACCGCCAGGATCCAGCCGAGGGCCTTGGCGTTGCGGCGGGCGCGGACGGTGTTCGTGAGGCCGAGGGTCTGCGACGCGCTCCACGTGCCGTGGTGCAGGTGCATGCCCAGCGCGAGCATCGCCAGCAGGTAGATGATCGTCATCCACCAGGTGTCGAAGGTGTCGACCAGCAGGTTGTAGGGGTCGTTGGTGGCGCCACCGCTGACGTTCACCTTGCCGATCGAGAAGTTCAGGAGGTGCCAGACCAGGAACAGCAGGATGGCCACTCCGCCCCACCGCATCCAGCGCGACGAGAACGACGAGGCGAGGTTCTTCTTCACGACGTACCGCTGGGTGCGAGCGCGCTTCGCCCGGCGCCACAGGGCGGCCGCGGCGTACACGTGCACGACGAGCGCGATGATCAGGCCCGCGCGCAGGATCCAGAGGAACCCGGAGGCCGGCAGCAACGGCTCGCCCAGCGTGCGTAGGTGCGCGGCGTACTCGTTGTAGGCGTCGTGGCCCGAGAAGGCCTTCAGGTTCCCGTACATGTGCGCGAGCACGAACAGGATGAAGGCGATGCCGCTCACGGCCATCAGGAGCTTGAGGGTGATCGTCGAGCGCGACGCCCGCGCTCCGGTCACCAAGGTCGTCGTTGCCACGAAGGGCCACGCTACCTCGCGGGTCGGGCCCCGCTGGTGCCGGGACGGTGTGACTTACGTCCGGTTACCCGCGGGTCGCCAGCGGCCCCGGCGATCGGCATGCCCCACCGTGGACCGGAGAGGTTGCCGGCCGGTCGCACCGAGGTCGACGCCCGGTGAACCGTCGGGCGCCACGCTCATGGAACACGTTCTCGGAAACTCGGTGTGGACCCTTTCGGATCGGGCCGCGAGTGTGCAGACTGCACAGGCACCCGACCCAGCGGAGGTGGCGATGGCGTCGACGGACGCGCGAGAGACGGCAGCAGGTTCGACAGGTGTCGACGGGCCCACCCGGGCCCGGATCGGGGCGAAGACGCTCCGCACGGACACCTGGTGGCTCTACCCGGCAGCGACGTTCGTGGTCTTCGCGGCGTTCGTCGTCTACGCCACCTGGCGGGCCTTCGACGGCGACAACTACTTCTCGGAGCCGTACCTGTCGCCGTTCTACTCGCCCTGCCTGACGGACTCCTGCACGGCGGGATCCTCGGACTTCGGCAACCCGATCACCTGGTGGAGCCTCTCGCCAGCGCTGATCATCCTGATCTTCCCGCTCGGCTTCCGGCTCACCTGCTACTACTACCGCAAGGCGTACTACCGGACGTTCTGGCTGTCGCCGCCGGCCTGCGCGGTCGCCGAGCCGCACGGCAAGTACACCGGCGAGACGCGATTCCCGCTGATCCTCCAGAACATCCACCGCTGGTTCTGGTACGCCGCGGTCGTGGTCGCGCTGATCCTCACCTACGACGCGATCCTCGCGTTCGGCCCCGCCCCGGGTGAGTCGGACGGCATCCACATGGGCCTCGGCACCGTGCTGATGTGGGTCAACGTCGCGCTGATCTGGCTGTACACGCTGTCCTGCCACTCCTGCCGGCACATCACCGGTGGCCGGCTGCGGCACTTCTCCAAGCACCCGGTCCGCTACCGGATGTGGACCTTCGTATCGAAGCTCAACGCCGACCACGCGCGGTACGCCTGGTACTCCCTGTTCTCCGTGGCGCTCGTCGACCTCTACATCTACCTGCTGGCGACCGGCACGTTCGACGACCCGAGGTTCTTCTAGTGACTGACCGACACCCGATGACCGGCAACGAGATGTCCGGCGCCAGCGAGGGCGGCATGGAGCGGCACCAGTACGACGTCGTCGTGGTGGGCGCCGGCGGGGCGGGGCTGCGGGCCGCGATCGCCGCGCACGAGGCCGGTGCGCGGACGGCGGTGGTCTGCAAGTCGCTGCTGGGCAAGGCGCACACGGTGATGGCCGAGGGCGGCATCGCGGCGGCGATGGGCAACCGCTGGCCCGAGGACAACTGGGAGGTGCACTTCCGGGACACCATGCGCGGCGGGAAGATGCTCAACAACTGGCGGATGGCGCAGCTGCACGCCCAGGAGGCTCCCGAGCGGGTCCAGGAGCTCGAGGACTGGGGTGCGCTGTTCGACCGCACGGAGGACGGGCTGATCTCCCAGCGCGACTTCGGCGGCCACAAGTACGCCCGGCTCGCGCACGTCGGCGACCGGACCGGCCTGGAGATGATCCGCACTCTCCAGCAGCGTACGGTCCAGCTCGGCATCGACGTGTTCATGGAGTGCACGGTCACCGAGCTCCTCAAGGACGGCGAGCGCATCAGCGGCGCCTTCGGCTACTGGCGCGAGACCGGCCGCTTCATCACCTTCGACGCCCCCACGGTGATCCTCGCGACCGGCGGCATCGGCAAGTCCTTCAAGGTCACGTCGAACTCGTGGGAGTACACCGGCGACGGCCACGCCCTGGCGCTCCGGGCGGGCGCCGCGCTGATCAACATGGAGTTCGTGCAGTTCCACCCGACCGGCATGGTCTGGCCGCCGTCGGTGAAGGGGCTGCTGGTCACCGAGTCGGTGCGCGGCGACGGCGGCATCCTGCGCAACTCCGAGGGCAAGCGGTTCATGTTCGACTACATCCCGGAGTTCTTCCGGTCCGAGACGGCCGACACCGAGGAGGAGGCCGACCGCTGGTACGACGACAAGAAGAACAACCGACGGCCTCCGGAGCTCCTCCCGCGTGACGAGGTCGCGCGGGCGATCAACTCCGAGATCAAGGCCGGCCGGGGCACGCCGCACGGCGGCATCTACCTCGACATCGCGTCGCGCCGTACGCCGGAGTTCATCCGCAAGCGGCTGCCGTCGATGTACCACCAGTTCAAGGAGCTGGCCGACGTCGACATCACCCAGGAGCCCATGGAGATCGGCCCGACCTGCCACTACGTGATGGGAGGCGTCGAGGTCGACGCGGACACCCAGGAGAGCGCGGTCACGGGCCTGTACGCCGTGGGCGAGTGCTCGGGCGGCATGCATGGATCGAACCGGCTCGGCGGCAACTCACTCGGCGACCTGCTCGTGTTCGGCAAGCGGGCCGGCGAGGCGGCCTCGGCGTACGCGGCAGGGCTCGGGGCCGCCCGGCCGGCGATCCGCGACGAGGACCTGAAGGCCGCGCAGGCGAGCGCGCTGGCCCCCTTCGAGGTCGAGGGCGGGGAGAACCCGTACACGATCCAGCAGGACCTCCAGCAGTCGATGAACGACCTGGTCGGGATCATCCGCACCGGCGCCGAGCTCGAGGAGTCGCTGCGCGAGATCGAGGCGTTCAAGGAGCGGGCCAGGACGATGGTCGTGGAGGGTCACCGGCAGTACAACCCGGGCTGGCACCTCTCCATCGACCTGCGCAACATGCTGCTGGTCTCGGAGGCGATCGCGAAGGCGGCGCTCGCCCGCGAGGAGTCCCGTGGCGGTCACACCCGCGACGACTTCCCGAAGACCGACAACGAGGTGTGGGGGACCAAGAACCTCGTGGTGACGCTGGACGCCGGCGGGACCGGCGTCGACCTGCACGAGAAGCCGCTCCCGGTGATGCCGGACGAGCTCAAGAAGTACTTCGACTGAGTGTGAGCAATGGGAGAGGCTAGGACATGGGCTACGACCTCAAGATGCGCGTCTGGCGCGGCGACACCGACGGCGGCGAGCTCGTCGACTACACGGTCGAGGTCTCCGAGGGGGAGGTCGTCCTCGACGCGCTGCACCGGCTGCAGGCCACCCAGTCCGGTGACCTCGCGATCCGCTGGAACTGCAAGGCCGGCAAGTGCGGCTCCTGCTCCGCCGAGATCAACGGCCGGCCGAAGCTGCTGTGCATGACCCGGCTCTCGGACTTCGAGCCGACCGAGACGATCACCGTCACCCCGATGCGGACCTTCCCGGTGATCCGCGACCTGGTCACGGACGTGTCGTACAACTACGAGAAGGCCAAGGAGCTGCCGTACGCCCAGCTTCCGCCGCGGGACGCGGACGGCAAGCGGCGGATGGCCCAGATCGACGTCGAGCGGGGCCAGGAGTTCCGCAAGTGCATCGAGTGCTTCCTGTGCCAGAACACCTGCCACGTCGTCCGCGACCACGAGGACAACAAGCCGGCGTTCGCGGGTCCGCGGTTCTTCCTGCGGTACGCCGAGCTCGACATGCACCCCCTCGACACCCACGACCGGCGGGCGCTCGCCCAGGGTGCCGCCGGCATCGGGATGTGCAACATCACCAAGTGCTGCACGGAGGTCTGCCCCGAGGGCATCAAGATCACCGACAACGCGATCATCCCGATGAAGGAGCGGGTCGTGGACCGCAAGTACGACCCGCTGGTGTGGCTCGGCAACAAGATCGGCATCCGCAACAAGGACAACGACGGACGGACCGAGGTCTAGCCCGAGGCGGCGCCGTTCAGCACGGCCACGAGGAGCTTGGCGAACACGAACGTCACGAGCCCGGCCGCGCCCGCGATCATCGCGGTGACCAGCACCAACGTGAGCAGTGCGCTGAGGATCGTCCCCGTGCGCGTGGGGGTGTCGCGATGGTGGAGCAGTAGTGCCATGGCCCGTCCCTCCCGAGTGACCGAGCTGTGGGTCCCCAGCGTGCGCCCGGTCGGCACGCGTCGGTATCGCCCGCTTCGGGTGATACCGGTGAGACGCCGGCGAGGCGCGGTCTCGTTGCCGGTCGGCGGGTTGCGATCGGGTCACGAAACGATCGAAAACGGGATCAGTCCGGTGTCGGTGGACGGTGCTTGGCTTGGCGCCATGGCGGATCGGGGCGTGGCGGTCAGGATCGACGAGGCGGGGCTGCACATCACCGGGGACGGTCCGGGGCTGGAGCGGTTCGTCGCGCTGCTGCGCGAGGAGGCCGCGAAGCTCGCCGCGCTCGGCGACCGCAGCCCGCTCGAGGTGCGGATGGCGCGGGCCCTCGGCGTGGTCGCGGACCGCCAGTCGGCGCTCGACCTGTCGGCCGGCTCGCAGGTCACCTGGTGCGGCTGGACCCGCACGGACGCCTAGCCCGGGGTCCGCACCTTCCAGGACCCGCTGGCCAGGCGGCGGGGGAGCGGAAAACGTCACACTGAGTGGCTGTGGCGCGGAACCACTCCTATCGTTCGCACCATGACCGAACCAGGGACCGTCGAGGGCGGGCTGGACGAGCCCGCCGACCTCGAGCCTGCGCAGGGCTCGCTCGACCTCGCGTCCCCCGAGGACCGGTGGACGGTGGCCGACTGGGAGCGCGAGGCCGCGGCCGTGCTCCGCAAGTCGCGCCGGGTGACCGACGAGGATCCGAACGACGTCGTCTGGGACCGGCTCACCCGCACCACGCTCGACGGGATCGCCGTCACGCCGCTGGGCACAGCGGCCCTCGTGGCTGACGTGGAGGTCCACGGACGGCCGACCCGGCAGGGCGACTGGGACATCCGGGCCCACGTCGACGGCCGCGACGCCGAGCTCGCCCACGACGAGGCGCTGGTCGACCTCGACGGCGGCGTGACCAGCCTCTGGATCACCGGCGGAGGCGACCTGGCGACGCTCCTGGAGGGAGTGCTCCTCGACCTCGCGCCGGTCGTCCTCGACGGTGCGGACCCGCAGGCCTTCCTGGCGTACGCAGAGAGACGGGAGCTGCACCCCGCGACGAACCTCGGCGTCCCGGTCGCCGACGCCACCGCGGACCTGGCGCGCCTCGCGCTCGAGCGCGGGATCCGGTGCTTCGTCGTCGACGCGACCGCGATCCACGACCGCGGCGCCTCGGACGCCCAGGAGCTCGGGTGGTCGATGGCCGCGGCGACGGCATACCTGCGCACCCTCGCCGAGGCCGGCGTCTCCGTCGACGAGGCGGCGGCGCTCGTGGAGTTCCGCTACGCCGCCACGGACGAGCAGTTCCCGACCATCGCCAAGCTGCGCGCCGCTCGCCGGCTCTGGGCGCGGGTGCTGGAGATGAGCGGGGCTCGGCACCGCGAGATGCGCCAGCACGCCGTCACCAGCCGGCCGATGATGAGCAAGTACGACCCCTGGGTGAACATGCTCCGGACGACCGTCGCGGCCTTCGCCGCCGGCGTCGGGGGCGCGGACGCCGTCACCGTGCTGCCGTTCGACAGCCCGCTCGGCCGCCCCGACGCGTTCGGCCGCCGGATCGCGCGCAACACCTCGCACCTGCTGATCGACGAGTCGCACGTCGCCCACGTCGCGGACCCCGCGGGGGGCGCGTACGCCGTCGAGAAGCTGACCGACGACCTCGCCTCCGTCGCGTGGGGGATCTTCGGCAGGCTGGACGACGGCGCGGACCTGGCCGACGAGATCGCGGCCACCGTCGCCGAGCGCGAGCGGCAGGTCGCCACCCGCCAGCGTCCGATCACCGGCCTCACCGAGTTCCCGAACCTCGCCGAGGTGCTCCCGCAGCGCGCAGGGGAGCCCGACCCGGTGCGGCGCTACGGGGCCAGCTTCGAGGCGCTCCGCGACGAGCCCGCCGGCAGGCCGGTATTCCTGGCCACCCTCGGCACCGTGGCGCAGCACACGGCCCGAGCGACCTTCGCCAGCAACCTGCTGGCGGCGGGCGGCATCGCCGTCGACGTGGCCGGCCCGACCGCGGGCGTCGACGAGCTCCTGGCGGCGTACGCCGGTCAGCCCGTGGTGTGCCTGGCCGGTGCCGACCCGACCTATCGGGAGTGGGGCGAGGCCGCCGCGCAGGCCCTGCGCGCGGCCGGAGCCACGCGCGTCGTGGTCGCCGGCAAGCCGGTCGACTGGGCCGACGACTCCTGCGCGATGGGCGTGGACGCCCTCGACTTCCTGACCCGGACCCGGGAGGTGCTCGGATGAGCGTCCCGAAGAGCTTCAGCGGCGAGCCCTGGCTGTCGCCCGAGGGCATCGAGATCAAGCCGATCTACGGCCCACGGGACCTCGAGGGCCTCGACGCGCTCGACACGCTGCCCGGCCTGAGCCCGTTCCTGCGCGGCCCCTACCCGACCATGTACACGACGCAGCCGTGGACGATCCGGCAGTACGCCGGGTTCTCGACCGCGGAGGAGTCGAACGCCTTCTACCGCCGCAACCTGGCGGCCGGGCAGAAGGGCCTCTCCGTCGCGTTCGACCTGGCCACCCACCGGGGCTACGACTCCGACCACCCGCGGGTGCGCGGTGACGTCGGCATGGCGGGTGTCGCGATCGACTCGATCTACGACGCGCGCACGCTGTTCGACGGCATCCCGCTCGACGAGATGTCGGTGTCGATGACCATGAACGGCGCCGTGCTCCCGATCATGGCGCTCTACATCGCGGCGGCGGAGGAGCAGGGGGTGAAGCCGGAGCAGCTCGCGGGGACCATCCAGAACGACATCCTCAAGGAGTTCATGGTCCGCAACACCTACATCTACCCGCCGGCGCCGAGCATGCGGATCATCAGCGACATCTTCCAGTACACCGCCGAGCGGATGCCGCGGTTCAACTCGATCTCGATCTCCGGCTACCACATCCAGGAGGCCGGTGCTACCGCCGACCTGGAGCTGGCGTACACGCTGGCCGACGGTGTCGAGTACATCCGCGCTGGTCTGGCCGCGGGCCTGGACATCGACCGCTTCGCGCCACGGCTGTCGTTCTTCTGGGCGATCGGCATGAACTTCTTCATGGAGATCGCCAAGATGCGCGCGGCCCGCGCGCTCTGGGCCCGACTGGTGCGCGAGTTCGACCCGAAGAGCCCGAAGTCGCTCAGCCTGCGCACGCACAGCCAGACCTCCGGCTGGTCGCTGACCGCACAGGACGTCTTCAACAACGTGCAGCGCACCTGCATCGAGGCGATGGCCTCCACCCAGGGACACACCCAGTCGCTGCACACCAACGCGCTGGACGAGGCGATCGCGCTGCCGACCGACTTCTCGGCGCGGATCGCCCGCAACACCCAGCTGCTGCTGCAGCAGGAGAGCGGCACGACCGGGACCATCGACCCCTGGGGCGGCAGCTACTACGTCGAGCGGCTGACCCACGACCTCGCCGAGCGGGCGTGGGCGCACATCCTCGAGGCCGAGGCGGCCGGCGGCATGGCGGCCGCGATCGAGCAGGGCATCCCGAAGATGCGCATCGAGGAGGCCGCCGCGCGCACCCAGGCCCGGATCGACTCGGGCGCGCAGAAGGTGATCGGCGTGAACACCTTCCGGCTCGCGGCCGAGGACAAGCTGGACGTCCTCAAGGTCGACAACGACGACGTCTACCGGCAGCAGGTCGCGAAGCTGGAGCGGCTCCGGGCCGAGCGGGACGACGAGGACGTCCGGCGCACGCTCGAGGCGCTCACCAACGCCGCGGAGCGTGGCGATGCCCGGTCCGGGGGAGGCAACCTGCTCGAGCTGGCGGTCGACGCGGCCCGGGCGAAGGCCACCGTGGGCGAGATCTCGGCTGCGCTGGAGAAGGTCTACGGGCGCCACCAGGCCGTGATCCGTACGATCAGCGGCGTGTTCAGGGACACCTCGTCCGAGTCGGGCGACACGCTGGTGCAGCAGGTGCTCGACGCGACCGCGGAGTTCGAGGAGTCCGAGGGTCGCCGCCCGCGCATCCTGGTCGCCAAGATGGGCCAGGACGGCCACGACCGCGGCCAGAAGGTCGTCGTGAGCGCCTTCGCGGACATGGGCTTCGACGTCGACGTGGGGCCGCTGTTCTCCACGCCGGAGGAGGTGGCCCAGCAGGCCGTCGACGCGGACGTGCACATCGTCGGGGTCTCGTCGCTGGCGGCCGGCCACCTGACCCTGCTGCCGGCGCTGAAGCAGGCGCTGGCCGAGCAGGGTCGCCCCGACATCATGGTCGTCATCGGCGGGGTCATCCCGCCCGACGACGTGCCCACGCTCACCGAGATGGGCGCGGCCGCGGTGTTCCTGCCCGGCACTGTGATCGCCGAGTCGGCGCTCGACCTGCTCGCGCGGCTGCGCGAGCAGCTCGGCCACTAGCCGAAGCCGAACACCGGCGGCAGCACGACGGTCACGGCGACCGCCCACGCGGCGTACACCGGCAGGTACGACGTCTGCCACCGCTCGAGCCGTCCCAGGCCGTGCCGGTGGCGCAGGAAGCCCCAGCTCAGCCACGCCGACCAGACCAGGTTGACCAGCAGCACCACGTTCAGCCCGAGGGCGGTGACCCGGTTCGCCGACCACCCCCACTCCGCGACCCGGCTCACCATGGCGACGGCGACGAGCGCGTCGACGAGCAGCGCGACCACGACCAGGCCGAGCTGGAGCGCGTCGAAGATCCCCGGCGGCTCGTCCCGCTCGCGCGCGGAGAGTGCGTAGAGCACCAGGCCGACCACGAGGACCAGGATCAGGTCCATCACCAGCAGCAGGCTCCGGTCGACCGCGAGGACGCCCGGGCTGGCGATGAACGCGCCAGCGACCGCGACCAGCATCACGACCGTCAGCGGCGTGAACACCTTGGTGAGCACCGGGGCGATGTTCTCGATGACGCCCTGCTTCGCCTCGACCAGCCAGGCCGCGACCACCACGGCGCCTGCGGCGCCGCAGGGCAGCACGGTCTGCGCCAGCCAGTCGTCGATGGTGACCCCTGCGGCCTCGAACGCGCCGGCGCAGAGTCCGACGAGGACGCCGCCGCCCAGCGCGAGCAGCGCGTAGTAGACAACGACCTCGCCGGTGAACCGGATGAAGTCCATCCGTCGCCGGTCCGAGCGCCAGCGCCCCCCGGCGTACGCGATCCCGACTCCGAGCAGCCACAGCGCGACCGCGGCGTGGATCGCGGCGATCGGGGCCGTGGTGCCGTCGACGTCGAAGGGGTAGACGTTGAGCAGGACCGCGGCCGCGGCGTACGCCGCGACCGCTGCGCCCACGGTCACGGCCGCGGCCCGGCGCTTGTGCAGGAAGTAGGCGGTGACGAACGGCAGGACCAGCAGCGCGGCGTTGAGGGCCGCCCGCTCGGGGCTGAGTACGGCCACCGCGAGCCGGACCGCGACCGCCGCGCCGATGGCGAGCGCGATCGTGAGCCAGAGGTCAGCGCTGGGACGGTACGCCGGCTCCTCGCTCGTGACGAGCTGCTTCCAGAGCCGCTCGGTGTGCTCCTGGGCGAACTCCTGCGAGACCGCGTCCAGGTTCCCGATCCGCTTCACGGCCACCAGGAACGCCTCGTCGTCCTCCAGTCCGACGGCGACCAGGTCGTTGACCTGGTCGCGCAGGTGGGCCTCCATCTCGTCCACGTCGCGCGCCGAGATCGCCCGGTGCCGCTCGACGTGGCCGCGCCAGCGACCGATCTCCTGGTCCAGGCTCATCGGGCACCTCCCAGCGAGACCGCGCGTGCGGGCGCCGGGCCGTCGCGCCAGAGCCGGTCCAGGGTCTCGGTGACCGCGGTCCACTGCCGCTGCTGCTCGCCGAGCGCGTCCCGGCCGGGTCCCGTGATCGCGTAGTGCTTGCGGCGCCGGCCCTGCTCGGAGACCTGCCAGGCGGCGTCGACGTACCCGAGCCGCTCGAGCCGGTGGAGCAGCGGGTAGAGCATGCCGTCGGTCCAGGCCAGCCGACCCTGCGAGAGCTCGTGGACGCGCTTGCCGATGGCGTAGCCGTAGGACTCGCCCTCGACCAGGATGCCGAGCACGAGCGGGGTGGCCGAGGCGGCCACCAGGTCCTTGTCGATGCGCACGGGTGCCTCCTGATACCTAGAAGTACGAGGTATGCATACCTTGCACCTCTAGGGGTCGCGACCGCAAGCCCTAGACTCGCGGCCGTGGCGGACGTGAGCGCGCTCCTCGAGGGCATCCGTGCGGGTCGGCGGGCCGCGGTCTCCCAGGCGATCACGCTGGTGGAGTCGACCAGCCCCCGGCACCGCGAGCAGGCCCGGGAGCTGCTGGCCGGGATCGAGCAGCGCGAGGCGGTCCGGGTCGGGATCAGCGGCGTGCCCGGGGTCGGGAAGTCCACGTTCATCGAGGCCCTCGGCACCCGCCTGACCGCCGCCGGCCACCGGGTCGGCGTGCTCGCTGTCGACCCGTCCAGCGTGCGCACGGGCGGGTCGGTGCTCGGCGACAAGACCCGGATGGCCCGGCTGGCCACCGATCCGGCCGCCTTCGTCCGGCCCTCGCCGAGCGCCGGCACGCTCGGTGGCGTGGCGCGGGCGACCGTGCAGGCGATGGCCGTGCTGGAGGCGTCGGCGTACGACGTCGTGCTGGTCGAGACCGTGGGCGTCGGCCAGTCCGAGGTGACCGTGGCGGGGATGGTCGACACCTTCCTCTTCCTGACCCTCGCGCGCACCGGGGACCAGCTCCAGGGGATCAAGAAGGGCATCCTGGAGATCTCCGACGTCATCGCGGTGAACAAGGCCGACGGCGACCGCCTCCAGGAGGCGCGGGTGGCCGCCCGGGACCTGGCCGGGGCGTTGCGGATGGTCCGCGGCAGGGGGGAGTGGGCGCCGCCGGTGGTGACCTGCTCCGCCCTGGAGGACGACGGCGTCGACGACGTGTGGGACCGGGTGCTCGAGCACCGCCACCACCTCGGAGCCGAGGGCCTGGCCCGCAAGCGTGCGGCGCAGCAGCTCGACTTCACCTGGGCGCTGGTCCGCGACGAGCTCGAGCAGCGGCTCCGGCACTCGTCCGCCGTCCGCGCGATCCGCACCGAGCTGAGCGAGGCCGTGCTGTCCGGCGAGCTGCCCGCGACCGTCGCCGCCGACCGGATCCTCCAGGCCTACGACGCCGGCTGACCGGGCCGATCGGTCTGGACCACTCCGGCCGATTTCCGGCTTCCGACGGACCCGTCCGCATATCCCGCGTATCAGGGACCCATGCCCCGTGCTCTTGGGACACCGGGCCGCCAAGACTGGCGACCTCATCGTGAACACCTACGGAGGAAGCACATGCGTCGAACCCCCCTGATCCCGCTGGCGGCAGCAGCGCTCTCGCTCGTGGCCACCGCGTTCGCCCCCGCGGCGAACGCTGCCGACCCGGACACCCTCGCCGACGGCCTCGTCTCGCCGCTCACGCTCGCCGTCGCGGCCGACGGCACCGTGTACGTGACGGAGAACAACAAGTCCGTCCTCGACAAGATCACCCCAGGCGGCGAGGCGACCCCGATCTACGCCGACGAGGCCCAGCGCGAGGTCGGCGGCGTATCGGTGTCCGGCGACGTGGTCACGTTCACCACGACCGGTTTCCACGACTCACGCGTGTACACCCTGACGCCGAACGGCGACGGGTACGACCAGGCCGAGATCGCGAACACGTGGGCCTACGAGAAGGCCCACAACCCCGACGGCAACCGGACCTACGGCATCAGCGGACTCTCGAGGTCCTGCAAGCACCGCATCCCGAAGGACGTGCGTCCCTTCGTGGTCAGGTACCACGGCATCAAGGACTCCCACCCGTACGCGACGGCCGTGGTCGGTGCGACGACCTACGTCGCCGACGCCGCCGGCAACGCCATCCTCGCGGTCGACGCGACCGGCATCAGGACCGTCGCGGTGCTCCCCGCGGTCAAGGTCACGGTCAACAAGAAGCTGCGCAAGGGGCTGGGGCTGCCGAAGTGCACGCAGGGCAGGACCTTCAAGGGCGAGCCGGTCCCGACCGACGTCGAGCTCGGGCCTGACGGCAAGCTCTACGTGACCACCCTGGGCGGCGGCCTCGGCGAGTTCCTGCCGGTCGGCGCCGTCTACCAGGTCGACCCGGCCACCGGGACGATCGCGTCGCAGGGCAGTGGGCTCTTCGGGCCCGTCGGCCTGGCGATCAGTCCCACCGGTACGGCGTACATCTCGCAGCTGTTCGCCGGCAACGTCCTGGCGAAGCCGCTCGGCGGGGACCCGTCGGTGTTCACCGAGGTCTCCGGTGGTCCCGGCGGCGTGGAGCTGAACGGCACGGACCTGTACGCGACCGACACCGACCTGCGCGGCAACCCGGACGACCCGCACGGCAAGGTCCTGAAGTTCTCGACGGTCGGCTGACCGCCGGCTGACGCCAGTCGGAACGCGGTGCGGGCCCAAGTCGATGGACGGGGCCCGCACCGCCACTCCCGGGTGAACTAGGCTCGACCCGATGCCTGAGGTCCCCGATGCCGGTGCGGTGGTCGACGCCGCCGTGGAGGAGTGCGCCGGCGAGCTGATCGCGCTGCGCCGCGACCTGCACGCCCACCCCGAGCTGTCATGGCGGGAGATCCGCACCACGGCGCTCGTGGAGTCCTGGCTCGGCCGGCACGGCTGGCGGGTGACGCAGCTGCCGCGCACCGGCCTGGTCGCCGAGATCGGCGAGACCGGCCCCGTCGTCGCGCTGCGCGCCGACCTGGAGCGCGCTGCCCGTGCCCGACCTCACCGACGACCCGTGGTCGAGCACCGTCGAGGGCGTCACGCACGCCTGCGGCCACGACGTGCACACCGCGGCGCTGGTCGGCGCCGCCGTCGCGCTCGGCTCCGTCCACGACCGGGGCCTGCTGCCCGGCCGGGTCCGGCTGCTGTTCCAGCCGGCCGAGG
This sequence comes from Nocardioides sp. HB32, assembly GCF_054058995.1. NCBI lineage: Bacteria > Bacillati > Actinomycetota > Actinomycetes > Propionibacteriales > Nocardioidaceae > Nocardioides > Nocardioides sp. HB32. The sequence goes on along the minus strand of NZ_JBSSBS010000001.1, from coordinate 4,132,345 downwards.
AGGTGATGCCCGGCGGGGCGTTGTCCCTCATCGAGCAGGGCGCCCTCGCCGACGTGGAGCGGATCTTCGGACTGCACTGCGACCCGAGCCTGGACGTCGGCAAGGTCGGGCTGAGGGAGGGCCCGATGACCGGCGCCGCGGACCACCTCGAGGTCACCCTGAGCGGTTCGGGCGGGCACACGTCGCGTCCGCACCTGACCGAGGACCTCACCTACGCCCTCGCCAAGGTCGTCACCGAGCTGCCCGCGATCCTGTCCCGTCGGCTGGACCCGCGGGCCGGCGTCAGCGTGGTGTGGGGCATCGTCGAGGCGGGCTCCGCCCACAACGTGATCCCGGCGACCGGGCGCATCGGCGGCACCGTGCGGATGCTCGACGCGGTGGCCTGGTCGGAGGCGGAGAAGCTGGTGCCGGTGCTGGTCGAGCAGATCGTGGCGCCGTACGGCGTCGTCGCGCAGGTCGACTACCAGCGCGGTGTGCCCCCGGTGGTGAACGACGTTGAGTCGATCGTGCTGCTCGGCCACGCGGTCGAGGGGGTGGTCGGCACGCGTGGGCACGTCCCCACCCAGCAGAGCCTCGGGGGCGAGGACTTCGGCTGGTACCTCGACCGCGTGGCGGGAGCGATGGGGCGCCTCGGCACCCGCACGCCCGGCGGCCCGGTCTACGACCTCCACCAGGGCAACCTGCAGGTCGACGAGCGCGCCGTCGCGATCGGCGCGAAGGTGCTCGCGCACGCCGGGGTCGCCGCGCTGGCCCGACCGGCAGACCGCTAGCCCTTGCGGTAGGGGATGCCGTCCGCCGCCGGCGGCCGGGAGCGTCCGACCAGTCCGGCGACCGCGAAGATCGTCACGACGTACGGCAGCATCAGCATGAACTGGCTGGGCACCGGCGACCCGATCACGGACAGCACGCCCTGCAGGTTCGACGCGAAGCCGAACAGCAGCGCGGCCAGCGTGGCGCGGATCGGGTCCCACTTGCCGAAGATGACCGCGGCGAGCGCGATGTACCCGGCGCCTCCGGTCATCTCCCGGTTGAACTGAGGGACGGAGACCAGGGTGTAGAACGCGCCGCCCATGCCGGCGACCGCGCCGGCGATCAGGATCGTGCGGTAGCGGGTCCGGTTGACCTTGATGCCCACGGTGTCGGCGGCCTTGGGGTGCTCGCCGACGGCGCGCACGCGCAGGCCCCACTTGCTGCGGTACAGCGACCAGGTCACCAGGGCGACGGCCACGTAGAGCAGGTAGACGATCACCGTCTGGCGGAAGAAGATCGGGCCGACCAACGGGATGTCGCCGAGCACCGGGATCGGGATCGCCTTGAAGTGCGGTGGGGCGTTCAGCGAGGCTGCGTTCGGCGCGAGCACCTGCGTGAACATGAAGCTCGTGAGGCCGAGCACGAGCACGTTGAGGACGACGCCGACGATGACCTGATCGACGAAGTAGGTGATCGCGAACAGGCCGAGGATCAGCGCCACCAGCACGCCGGCCGCGCTGGCGGCCACGAGACCGGCCCAGGCGGAGTCGAGGACCGACGCGACCATCGCGGCGGCGAACGCGCCGGCCAGCAGCTGGCCCTCGATGGCGATGTTGACGACGCCGGAGCGCTCACCGAGGACACCACCGAGAGCGCCGAACACGAGGGGTACGGCGAGCGCCAGCGACCCGGAGAGGAGACCGACGAGAGGGATCGTCCCGCCCGTGGCGGCCCAGGTGAGGAACCCGAACACCCAGGCCACCGAGTAGACGACGACCAGCCAGAGCGGGGTCGGCCGGTGGCGGCGGTACAGCACGACCGACCAGGCGGCGCAGAGGCCGCAGACGACCACGACGATCCAGGCGGTCAGGGTCGAGGGGACCGTCACGGTCGGCAGTTGCGCGAAGTCGCTCGGGACGGCCAGCCGGTAGGTGGTGTCGCCCGACTTCGGCCAGATCGCCACGATCGCCAGCAGGAGCAGGGCGAGGGTGCTCAGGAGCACCGGTGTCTTCTTCTCGATCACAGTGGTGACGCCCGCCAGCGGGGTCTCGTGGATCGGGATGCTGGCCTCACCGGTGGTGGTGCTCACTTCGCCTCCTTGGCGGGCAGGCGGAACAGGGTCCGGATCAGGGGTGGCGCCGCCAGGAACAGCACGATCAGCGACTGGACCACGAGGACGATGTCGACGGGGATGTTCTGGGACGCCTGCATGGCGAAGCCGCCCGCCTTGAGGGCGCCGAAGAGGATGCCTGCGGCGAGGATGCCCAGCGGCCGCGAGCGGCCGAGCAGCGCCACGGTGATCGCGTCGAAGCCGATGCCCGCGTCGAGGTCGACGGTGACACCGCCCGTGACCGTGCCGAGGACCTGGTTGGCGCCGGCCAGACCGATCAGGGCGCCGGCGATCAGCATGACCACGACGTACGTGCGGCCGACGTCGATGCCGTTCGCCCGGGCCGCCTCGGGATTGATGCCGACCGCGCGGATGCGGAAGCCGAGCGCAGACCGGTCCAGCAGCCACCAGGCGAACGCGACGGCGACCAGGGCGATGATGAAGCCGAGGTGCAGGTTGTACTGGTCACCGAGCAGCTTCGGCAGGACGGCGGAGTCCTTCATCGGCAGCGACTTCGGATTGAAGGAGTTCGGGGCCTGCAGCAGGCTCTGCTTCGAGAGCGCGAAGAAGACCAGGTAGAACCCCACGTAGTTGAGCATGATCGTCACGATCACCTCGTGGGCGCCGGTGCGCGCCTTCAGGAAGCCGGCGATGCCGGCCCACAGGGCCCCGCCGACCATGGCCGCGACGAGGGCCAGGGTCAGGTGCAGGACCGCCGGGAGGTCGAACTGGTAGCCGACCCAGCCCGCCGCCGCGCCGGCGATCAGCATCTGGCCGCGGCCGCCGATGTTGAACAGGCCCGCGCGGAACGCGACGCCGACGCCGAGTCCGGAGACGATCAGCGGCGCCGCGAACTTGGCGGTCTCGGTCAGCGGCTTGACGCCCAGCTGGAAGTTCTCGGCGTCGGTGTTGTAGACCGACCCGCGGAACAGCGCCGTGTAGGCGCCCCAGATGGCGTCCCAGGTCGCGTTGAAGAAGTCCCCAGGCCGCGCCCCGATGTAGCCGGCCGCCGACCGCACGTTCTCGTCGGTGACGGCGATGAGCACCGAGCCGACGAGGACCGCCAGGAGGACGGCGAGAAAGCCGTTGAACATGCTCCCGGAGGCGATCTCACGCAGGGCGGTGCCCCAGCGGTCCTGCTGCGGGGGCTGCTCCGGCTCGGTGGGCGGCTGCTCGGCCTCGACGGCGCTGCTCACGCGGGGTCCCCTCGGAAGTGTGGGCTGGAGGAGCGAAGCGGGGGAAGCCCGCAGTTTCGTGGGGTGTTCATGCGATCGCCCCTTCCGGACGCTCTCCGGTCATCATCAGTCCGAGCACCTCTCTGGGTGTGTCGCCGGGGACGATGCCGACCACCCGACCCCGGTAGAGCACCATGATCCGGTCGGCCAGGGCCGCCACCTCGTCCAGCTCGGTGGAGACCACCAGGACGGCGACGCCGGCGTCGCGGCCGGCCACGATCTGCTTGTGGATGAACTCGATCGAGCCGACGTCGACGCCGCGCGTCGGCTGGGCCGCGACGAGGAGCTTGATGTCCCGGGAGAGCTCGCGGGCCACCACGACCTTCTGCTGGTTGCCGCCGGACAGCTCCTCGGCGAGCGAGGTCACCCCGGCGGCGCGCACGTCGTACTCGCGCACCTTCTCCTCGGCGAACTTCTCCAGCTCGTCCAGCACGAGCGACCCGCGGCGGACGAACGGCCCGCTGTGGCTGCGGTTCAGCATGAGGTTCTCGGCGATGGTGAACTCACCGACCAGGCCCTCGACCTGCCGGTCCTCGGGGATGAAGCCGACGCCGGAGTCGAGCACGTGGCGGACCGAGCGGCCGACCAGCTCCTCGCCGTCGAGGCGGATGGACCCCTGGACGTGGTCCTGGAGCCCCATCAGGGCCTCGGTGAGCTCGGTCTGGCCGTTGCCCTGGACGCCGGCGACCGCGAGGATCTCGCCGGTTCGGATCGAGAAGCTGACGTCGTCGACGTGGACGCGTCCCGCGTCGTCGAAGACCCGGAGGCGGTCGACGACGAGCAGCTCGTCGCCCGGCGCGGCCGGGTCCTTGTGGACCGTCAGCTCGACCGGACGGCCGACCATCAGCGAGGCGAGCTCGGCGTTGCTCGCGGTGGGCTCGGCCTGGCCCACGACCTTGCCGAGCCGGATCACCGTGATCTTGTCGGCGACGGCCCGCACCTCGCGCAGCTTGTGGGTGATGAAGACGATGGCCTTCCCGGCCTCCTTGAGCTCACGCATGATCTGCATCAGCTCGTCGGTCTCCTGCGGCGTCAGCACGGCGGTGGGCTCGTCGAGCACCAGCACCTGGGCGTCGCGCGACAGGGCCTTGATGATCTCGACGCGCTGCTGGACGCCGACGGGGAGGTCCTCGACGACCGCGTCGGGATTCACGTCGAACCCGAACTGGTCGGAGATCTCCTTGACCCGGCGGCGGGCCGCGTCGAGGTCGAGGGAGCCCGCGAAGCCGGTCGACTCGTTGCCGAGCATGACGTTCTCGGCGACCGTGAAGACCGGGATCAGCATGAAGTGCTGGTGGACCATGCCGATGCCGGCGGCGATCGCGTCGCCGGGACCCGAGAAGTGCTGGACCGCGCCGTCGAGCTCGATCTCACCCTCGTCGGCCTGGTAGAGGCCGTACAGGACGTTCATCAGCGTGGACTTGCCCGCGCCGTTCTCGCCGAGGAGGGCGTGGATCTCGCCGGGTTCGACGGTGAGGGAGATGGCGTCGTTGGCGACCAGCGTGCCGAACCGCTTCGTGATGCCGCGGAGGACGAGCTTCATGGGACGGGATCCTAGTGGCGTGGGGGCGTAGGAGTGCGAGAAGGGGAAGGCCGGCGTGAGCCGACCTTCCCCTCTCGGTGGGACTGTTCGAACTACCGGGTCAGAGCCGGGATCAGGACGGGTTCAGGTAGGAGTTCACCGGGATGGAGCCGTCGATGATCCCCTTCTTGATGTCGTCCAGCTTGCCCTGCAGGCCCGGGTCGACCTTGCTGTCGAAGTTGTGGAACGGCGCGATGCCGACGCCGTCGTTCTCGAGCGTGCCGACGTACGGGCTGAAGTCGAAGTTGTCGGGGTCCTTCTGCGCGGACATGATCGCCTCGTAGGTCGAGACCTTCATGTTCTTCATGATCGACGTCAGCACGACGTCCTGCGTGGTCGGGTCGGTCTCGAACAGGTCGGCGTCGACGCCGATCATCGCGATGTCCTTGCCGGAGTCGCCGATGGCGGTGACGGCGCCCTGGTAGATCGGGCCACCGACCGGCAGGATCACGTCTGCGTCCTGGTCGATGATCTGCTTGGCGGTGTTCGTCGCCTTCTCGTTGGCCTCGAAGCCACCGGTGAAGGAGCCGTTCTTGCCGTCCCAGCCGACGACCTTGACGTCCTTGCCGTTCTGCTGGCTGTAGTAGTCGGCGCCCTGCTTGAAGCCGTCCATGAAGATGGTGACGGTCGGGTACGGCTGGCCGCCGTAGGTGCCGACGACGCCGGTCTTGCTGTAGTCAGCCGCGGCGTAGCCCGCGAGGAACGCGGCCTGTGCGGTGTCGTAGAGCAGCGGCTTGATGTTCGGCTCGTCGGCCTTGCCGTCGAACGTCTGGCCGTCGTCGCCACCGTCGGCGGCGTCGTCGATGAGGACGAACTTGATGTCCGGGTTGGCCTTGGCGGCGTCCTTGGTCGCGGCCGCGAGGTTGAAGCCGACGGTCACGATGACGTCGCAGTTCTGGGAGACCAGGTTGTCGATGTTCGGCGCGTAGTCCGCGTCGCTGTTGGACTCGACGGCCTTGAAGTCGGTGCCGAGCTCGTCCGCGGCCTGCTTCACGCCCTCGTAGCTCAGCTGGTTGAACGACTTGTCGTCGAAGCCGCCCGCATCGGAGACGATGCAGGGCAGGAAGTCCGACGCCGCGCTGGTGCTGCCGCCGTCGCTGCCGCCACTGGACTCGTCCGGTGCGCTGCCACATGCCGCCAGCATGGTCGCGGCCACCAGGGCGGCAACGCCGCCGCCTGCGGCCTTCCTCAACTTGTTCACTATTGCCTCCAGAATCTTCGCCCGTCGGATACGGCGCGACAGTCGGTCACCGTACCGTCCATCGTCGTGTCAGCCAGCCGTTACGCGGGAAAGATTGTGTAACAGTTAGGGTGGGCTCGTGGGGGCTACCGAGGCCGACTGGGCCGAGCTGCGTGCGGTCGCCGACGAGGCGGCCACGCACGCCTACGCGCCGTACTCGAAGTATCGCGTCGGCGCCGCCGCGCGGGTCTCGGACGGGCGGGTCGTCGCGGGCTGCAACGTCGAGAACGCGGCGTACGGCGTGACGCTGTGCGCCGAGTGCGGCCTGGTCAGCGACCTGCACCTGGGCGGTGGCGGACGGCTGACCCACTTCGTCTGCGTGAACGGCGACGGCGACGTGATCATGCCCTGCGGCCGCTGCCGGCAGCTGCTCTTCGAGAACGGCGGGCCGGAGCTCCTGGTCTGGACCGTGTCCGGTATCAGGACGATGGCCGAGGTGCTCCCGGATGCCTTCGGGCCAGAGGACCTCGCCTAGGGTTCCGGGCATGCCGACCCGACACGACGCCGTCGAGGTGATCCTCGCCAAGAGGGACCGCCACGAGCTCACCGACAGCCAGATCGACTGGGTGATCGACGCCTACACCCGCGGCGACGTCGCCGACGAGCAGATGGCGGCGCTGGCGATGGCGGTCCTGCTCAACGGCATGAACCGTCGCGAGATCGCCCGCTGGACCGGCGCGATGATCGCGTCGGGGGAGCGGATGGACTTCTCCAGCCTCTCGCGCCCGACCGCCGACAAGCACTCCACCGGGGGCGTCGGCGACAAGATCACGCTGCCGCTGGCCCCGCTGGTGGCCGCGTGCGGCGTCGCCGTCCCCCAGCTCTCGGGGCGCGGCCTGGGCCACACCGGAGGCACGCTCGACAAGCTGGAGTCGATCCCGGGCTGGCGGGCCGCGCTGTCGAACGAGGAGATGCTGGCCCAGCTGGAGTCGGTCGGCGCGGTGATCTGCGCGGCCGGCGACGGCCTGGCCCCGGCGGACAAGAAGCTCTACGCCCTGCGCGACGTCACCGGCACCGTCGAGGCGATCCCGCTGATCGCCTCCTCGATCATGTCCAAGAAGATCGCGGAAGGCACCGGCGCGCTCGTCCTGGACGTGAAGGTCGGCACCGGCGCGTTCATGAAGTCGCTCGACTCCGCGCGCGAGCTGGCCGAGACGATGGTGGCGCTCGGCCAGGATGCCGGGGTGCACACGGTCGCGCTGCTGACCGACATGTCGACGCCCCTCGGGCTGACCGCCGGCAACGCGGTCGAGGTGCAGGAGTCGGTCGACGTGCTGGCCGGCGGCGGACCCGCCGACGTGGTCGAGCTGACGCTGGCACTGGCGCGCGAGATGCTCGCCGGCGCCGGGCGTACCGACGTCGACCCGGCCGAGGTGCTGGCCTCGGGCCGGGCCATGGACGCCTGGAAGGCGATGATCCGGGCGCAGGACGGCGACCCCGACGCCGCGCTCCCGCAGGCGCGCGAGTCCCACGTCGTGACCGCGCCCTCGTCCGGCGTGCTCACCCGCCTGGACGCGATGGCAGTCGGCCTGGCCGCGTGGCGCCTCGGTGCCGGCCGGGCCCGCAAGGAGGACCCGGTGCAGGCGGGCGCCGGCGTCGTCTGGCACGCCCGCCCGGGCGACCCGGTGACCGCGGGACAGCCGTTGTTCACGCTGCTCACCGACGAGGCCGAGCGCTTCGACCGGGCGCTCGCGTCGCTCGAGGGCGGCTACGACGTCGCGCCCGAGGGCACGCCGTTCACGCCGGGTCCGATCGTCATCGACCGGGTGAGCTGACGCCGAGTCGGCGCAGTCTCAGCTGAGACTGCGCCGACTCGGCGTCAGACCAGCAGCAGGACCACGGTCTCGGCGACGCAGGCCGGCTTGGCCTCGCCGTCGATCTCGATGGTGTGGCGCAGGGTGACCTGCTTGCCCGAGGGGAGGTCCGCCACGTCACCGACGGTGACGGTGGAGCGGATCCGCTGGCCGACCTTGACCGGGTGGGGGAAGCGCACCTTGTTGGCGCCGTAGTTGAGCTTGGCGCCGGGGGTGTCGAACCCGAAGACCTGGCTGCCGAGGAACGGGATCAGCGACAACGTCAGGTAGCCGTGCGCGATGGTGCCGCCGAACGGCCCGTCCTTCGCGCGCTCCACGTCCACGTGGATCCACTGGTGGTCCCCGGTGGCCTCGGCGAACAGGTCCACCCGGTCCTGCTCGATGGTGAGCCAGTCGGAGGTCCCGAGCTCGTCGCCGCTCGCGGCAGCGACCTCGTCGAGGGACGTGAAGACGCGCATGCCCGAGAAAATAGCGAACTCTGGAAGGATCGCGGGCATGACCCCGTCCCTCGAACAGATCCGCCGGGCACCGAAGGTCCTGCTGCACGACCACCTCGACGGCGGACTGCGTCCCCAGACGATCATCGACCTGGCCGCCGAGGTCGGCCACGCGCTGCCCGCCGTCGAGGGGCCGATGACCGCGGAGTCGCTGGGACAGTGGTTCGCTGAGGCGAGCGACTCCGGGTCGCTGGAGCGCTACCTCGAGACCTTCGACCACACGGTCGCGGTCATGCAGACCGCTCCGGCGCTGGCCCGGGTCGCCCGGGAGTGCGTGGAGGACCTCGCGGCCGACGGGGTCGTGTACGCCGAGGTGCGGTACGCCCCCGAGCAGCACGTCGGCCAGGGGCTGACCCTCGACGAGGTGGTCGCGGCCGTGCAGGAGGGCTTCGACCAGGGCGTCGCCGCGGCGGGCGGCCGGATCGTCGTACGCCAGCTGCTGACCGCGATGCGCCACCAGGCCCGCTCGATGGAGATCGCGGAGCTCGCGATCGCGTGGCGGGACCGCGGCGTGGCGGGCTTCGACATCGCGGGCGCCGAGGCGGGCTACCCGCCGACCCGGCACCTCGACGCGTTCGAGTACCTCCAGCGCGAGAACGCGCACTTCACGATCCACGCGGGCGAGGGCTTCGGCCTCCCGTCGATCTGGCAGGCGATCCAGTGGTGCGGGGCGGACCGGCTGGGCCACGGCGTGCGCATCATCGACGACATCACCGTGCACGACGACGGCAGTGTGGAGCTCGGCCTGCTGGCGGCGTACGTCCGGGACAAGCGCATCCCGCTGGAGATGTGCCCGTGGTCGAACGTGCAGACGGGTGCCGCGCCGTCGATCGCCGAGCACCCGATCGGGCTGCTGAAGAAGCTCCGCTTCCGGGTCACGGTCAACACCGACAACCGCCTGATGAGCCGCACCTCGATGAGCCACGAGATGGCGTCGCTGGTGGAGGCCTTCGGCTACGGCATCGACGACCTGCGCTGGTTCACGATCAATGCCATGAAGTCGGCGTTCCTGCCGTTCGACGAACGGCTCGCGATCATCGAGGACATCGTCAAGCCGGAGTACGCCGCGCTGGCGGCCGAAGGCGGGCCCGAGGCCGAGACGTGAAGATCCACTACGTCCCCACGGTGCTGCTGCTCGGGTCGGCGGTCCTCGTCATCGTGGTGGCGGGCGTGCTGCTGCTCAAGGGCCGGTCGGTCCGGCGTACCGCCGCGACGTTCCGTGAGCGGGCGGTCACGGCCACGGCAACGGTGACCGCGCTCGAGGCCAAGGACCTCAGCTTCGGCGCTGAGCCGGACACCCGGTACTTCCCGAGGGTGAGCTTCACGCCCGACGGCGCCTCGGAGCCGGTGGAGGTGCTGACGCTGACCGACGTCCCCGCGCCGCCGCCCCGCGTCGGCGCGGAGATCGAGGTCGCGTACGACCCGCAGCGGCCGGACCGGGTCGACGTCGCGGCGACCGAGGGCGACGTCGAGGGGGCGGGCCGGACCTGGTTCGTGCTCAGCTCCCTCGTGGCGCTGGTCGGCCTCGGCATCGCCGCCGCCTGGCTGGTGCTGGTCCTCGTCGTCTGGACGAGCTAGGCCGATCCGGTGCCGGGCGCGGGAGAGTCGCTGTTCTGGATCGCCCTGTGTGCCGTGCTCGCTCCGCTGCTCGTCGGCCTGGTGCTGCGGAACAAGGTGCCGGAGGTGGTGCTGCTCCTCGTGCTCGGCGTCCTGATCGGCCCGAACGTGCTCGAGCTCGCCGTCGCAGGCGAGGGCGTCACGATGCTGCGCGAGCTGGGGCTCGGCATGCTGTTCCTGCTCGCGGGCTACGAGGTCGAGCCGGCCGAGCTCGTCGGCCGCGGCGGGCGCCGCGCGCTCGTCACGTGGGTCGCCTGCCTGCTCGTCGCGCTCGGCATCGTGCTGCTGCTCGACCGCACCGGCCAGATCGACGGTGAGATCGCGGTCGCGATCGCGCTGACCTCCACCTCGCTGGGCACCCTCCTGCCGATCCTCAAGGACACCCACCTGCTGGGCACCGGGTTCGGACGCGTCGTCATGAACCACGGTGCGTACGGCGAGCTCGGGCCGATCCTCGCCATGGCGGTGCTGCTCGGCGCCCGCGGTCCGCTGGAGTCCCTTCTCGTGCTGGCCGGGTTCGGCCTGCTGGCCGTCGTGCTGCACCGGTTCTCCGCGCGGTTCAACCCGGAGGGCTCGGTCCTGGCGGTGATCCGTCGTGGCGCCGAGACGTCCGGCCAGACCCAGGTGCGGCTCGTCGTGCTGCTGCTGGTGACGCTCACGGTGGCCGCCGCGGCGTTCGACCTCGACGCCGTTCTCGGTGCGTTCACCGCGGGATTCGTGCTGCGCCAGCTGGTTCCGGAGGGCCACGAGAGCCTGGAGCACAAGCTCGAGGGGCTGGCGTTCGGCCTGCTCATCCCGGTCTTCTTCATCACCTCCGGCATGGCGATCGACCCGCACGCCGTCGTCGAGGAGCCGGTCGCGCTGGTGGCCTTCGTGGCGCTGATCCTGCTGGTCCGTGGCGGTCTGGTCTTCCTCGCCACGGTCACCGAGGGTGGCCTCGGCCGGCGACAGAGCGCCGCCGCCGCCCTGTTCGCCGCGACCGGCCTGCCGATCATCGTCGCGGTGACGTCGGTCGCCGTGAGCGCCGGCGAGATGACGGCGACGAACGCCTCCGTCCTGGTCGCGGGCGGCGCCCTCACCGTGCTGGTGTGCCCGCTGCTGGGCCAGCGGCTGCTGTCGCCCGGTCACCCGGATCGGGTGAGCCTCCGGACGAGACCACCTGTCTAGGGTCGCCGCGTGGACAGCTTCTGGGACTTCTTCTGGTTCATCATCTCCTTCTTCCTGCTCATGGCGTACCTCATGGTGCTGTTCCAGATCCTCACGGATCTGTTCCGCGACAAGGGCGTCAGCGGCGGGATGAAGGCGGTCTGGGTCTTCTGCCTGATCTTCTTCCCGATCGTCACCTCGCTGGTGTACCTGATCGTCCGCGGGCAGGGCATGGCCGAGCGCAACGCCGCGGTGATGCGCGCTGCGCAAGCGGACACCGAGGCCTACATCAAGACCGTGGCCGCCGAGACGGGTGGCGGCGGGGGATCTGCCGCCGACCAGATCGCGCAGGCCAAGGGACTCCTCGACTCCGGGGCGATCACCCAGGCGGAGTACGACCAGCTCAAGGCCAAGGCGCTCAGCTAGTCATCCGAGTCGTCGTGCGAGTCGCCCGGGGTGACGGCGTCGACGACGCGCCCCGCGACGTCCGCCACCCTGTCGCGCACCTCCGAGACGCCGTCCACCACCCGTTCGGCGGCCCCCTCGACTGAGTCCTCGACCGTGTCGACGGCGCCCTCGATGGCGTCGCCGACAGCGCCGACACTGCCGGACAGCTTGTCCTCGACGACGTTCGCAGCCACGTCCCTGGTGAGCCTCTCGGCGCCTTCGGAGAGCGCGTCCGGCAAGGTCGCCCCTCCCTTGTTCCACAGGTCGAGTCGATTGGTGGCTTCGGCGAACCGCAGGTACGTGTCAGCGCTGGCCACGATCACTCGCGCGTCGATCGTCAACAGCTCGATGCCCACGACCGATACGCGCGCGTAGGCGTCGATGACGATCCCGCGGTCGAGGATGATGTCGACGACGTCCGCCAGTCCGCTCGGCGCGGGCCGGCTCAGGTATCCGCCGCTGGTCTCAGGCATGGCCCTCCCGCCGTGCCGTCCGAGTGGCCGGGAGGCCACCCCTCGAGGTCGGGCGGTACCCGCCCGATGCGCATCCAGTCGCCAAGGACGAGGATTTCACGTTCGTCGTCCTTCCGCCGAAGCTGCTGGGCGAAGGTGGGATGGACTTCCGGCCCCGGTCATGAACTGTCGAGACGTCGCTACTCTCGGCGGGTGGATGGGTTGGACTCTGTCTCGACGTGGCGTCAGCCGATGCCGCCGGCCGCCTCCTCGTCTCGGTCCACCCTGGTGACGCGGATGGCAGCGGAGATCCTGGCGCGTTCAGATCGACGGATCCGGGTCGCCGTCGACGGCCGGACCGCGGCCGGCAAGACCTCCTTCGGACACGAGCTCGCGGCGGCTGTCCGCGGGTTCGACCGACCGACCTTGCGGGCCTCCCTCGACGATTTCAAGCACGCGTGGCCGCACGCTGACGAGCACGGATACGACCGGCTCTCAGGCGAGGGCTACTACCGCAACGCCCACGACCACGACTCGGTGCGACGACTCCTGCTCGAACCCGCCGGACCGACCGGATCGGGCCAGGTCGTCCTGTGCGCGCATGACCCCCTGACCGGCATCGACCACCGCGACGTCGTCGTCGAGGCCCGTCCCGACGCGGTCCTGATCGTGGACACGGTCTTCGCGTTCCGCCCCGAGTGGGACGACCTGTGGGACTACAGGATCTGGCTCGAGGTCGCTGCCGCCGAGTCGCTGGCACGCGGCGTCGCCCGCGATGGTTCCAGGGACGGCGCGTTCGAGGCGGCTCGGGTGCACCAGGACCGGTACGCGGTTGCCGAGGCCCTCTACATCGCCGAGGTGGACCCCGTCTCCCGCGCCGACGTCGTCATCGACAACCACGACTGGGCGGCCCCGCGCGTCGTTGGGTGACCGGCGGCGTGAGGTCGGCGCCTAGGGTGTCCGGATGGGAGCCGAGAACGACGACGTCCATCGCGAGGAGTTCGTCCACCTCGTCGATCTCTCGCATGACCGGGTCCTGATCGGATGGGGAGCCTTCTGGTTCCGCCACGACCAGACGGCCGACCGGTGGAACATCCTCGATGACTCCGAGCTGCAGGGCGCCGTGGGCCGGCGTACCTCGATCGGGCATGGCGCGGAGCCGTTCGGTGACGCCCGCGTCGAGGTCCTGGAGTCCGGTGGCGAGGTCGTCGCCGAGGTGGGCACCGAGGATCGGACCTGGGTCTGGGTCGAGGGCCTGGAGCCGGACACGGAGTACCGCTACCGGATCCACGTCGACGGCCGCGAGTGGGCGTCGGGCGTGCGGTGGGACTGGGAGCCCACCGCGTCGGGCGGGTACGACCTTGGACCCGGCAGGGCTTACGACCTCCGGTTCCGCACCTTCCCGGCCCCGGACACCGCGACCCCGGTCGTGCGGTTCGTAGCCATGGGCGACTACGGCGTCGGGATCAGGTCGGACAGCGAGTCCAGCCGCCGGCAGCGCCGGATCGCGGAGGTGCTCGACGAGCTCGTGCGGCACCACGACGTCCGGTTCGTGCTGTCGTTGGGCGACAACATCTACCAGGGCGAGCTGGGTCAGGTGGACGACGAGAGCGGCGGGGAGGACGACGACTGGTACTCCAGCTTCTTCCAGCCGTATCGCTACGTCATCGCTCGGGTCCCGGTGTTCCCCGCCATCGGCAACCACGACACCACCGACACCGAGGGCAGCGACGACCGGGCGCAGATGGAGGACAACTTCCACGTCCTCGAGCGGTTCCGCGCTTGGCAGGACCGCGCCTCGGTCGGTCCGGGGCTGTTCTACCGCTTCGGCTACGGCAAGGACCTCGAGCTGATCTGCATCGACACCTCCCAGGACAGCGAGGATCCCGAGTACCACCGCTTCTTCGAGGTGCCGGACCACCAGCGATGGCTCGCGGACGCGCTGGCTGTGGCCGATCCCGGCTGGCGGATCCCCTTCTCCCACCACCCGCTGCTCTGCGCCGGACCGGAGCACGGGAACGACCAGGAGATGCTGGAGACCCTGTTGCCGCTCTTCGAGCGGGGCGGCGTGCGGCTCGTGCTGGCCGGCCACGAGCACAACTTCCAGGTCTCGGAGCTGGACGGCCGCACGTACGTCGTCTCCGGGGCGGGAGGCCAGCTCCGGGAGGAGATCCCCAGCGGGTTCGACGACGCCCACACCACCGCCTGGGCGGCTCAGGCGCACCTCCTGATGGTCGAGATCGACGGTGACGAAGCCCGCCTCACACCCGTCTCGGGTCTGCTGCCCGACGGGTCGCTGCACCTGATGACGGCGCTCACGAAGGACAACGAGGTCGTGCGCCCGCCGTTCCTCGTGCGCCGGCCATGACGGGAGGCGCCGGGCAACCGGCGGGCTCGGTCTGCTGGGCGACCGCACCTCGGAAAGACGCGTGCTGCCCCGCACGGCGCGTACCGGTTCGGTGTGGGCTTGTCATGCCCGAATTCGATGATTCGGGCGCCTTCACGACCGCGCTAGGTTCCATGTTTAGCCGGGAGCGGACGCACGCCACATGTGCGGGGGCCGCTCGCCGGGACGTGGCAGGAGACGGGCCATGCACCACGATCACCGAGCTCAACCACCGCCCTCGGACGTGGGGCGCCGCCGTGGAGTCACGAGAGCCGGCGCCTAGCGCCTGCTAGTGCTGTGCACACGTCCCGCCCGGCGTTCCTTGCCGGCGGGGACGTCTCGTTCGCTGCCCGGGTGACCGGGTCTCGGACGCATCGTGCGTTCGCGCGCCCGCGTGCGGACGTATTCGGGGTCCACACCCCCTTCGCGGCGGCTGTGCGGCCGATCGGACGGAGACCTACCTTGAGACACGCACGCACTACTCGTGGATGGCGGCCCTGGCTCGCCGTCTTCGCACTAGCAACGGCGACCAGCGCCATGGTCGTCACCCCCACCGCCGGGGCGCACGCGGCCGGCGGCTCCGGGCCGCCGCAGTGGCCGATGTTCGGGCAGAATCTCAACAACACGGCGAACGCGCCCGCCACCAAGATCGGCACCGGCAACGTGGGCGCCCTCAAACCGAAGTGGGCCTTCACAACGGGCGGTGACATCTCGGCACGCGCCGCGGTCGTCGACGGCGTCGCCTACTTCCCCGACTGGTCCGGCCACCTCTACGCGATCAAGTCGAGCTCCGGGAAGCTCGTGTGGTCGAAGACCATCCTGGCCGATTACCTGTCCGACGCGTTCTCGCCGGCACCGGCCAAGGTCGTCTCGCGCACGAGCCCGGCTCTCGACACAGCCACCAACACGCTCTACGTCGGTACGCAGAAGGGCGCCTATCTGCTCGCGATCAACGCGACCACCGGCGCGCTGAAGTGGCGGACGCAGCTCGACTCGCACCCGCTCGCCATCGACACCGCCTCCCCGGCCGTGTTCAACGGCGTCGTCTACGTAGGCGTGGCATCTCTCGAAGAGGGAGCAGCCGTCGACTCGACCTATCCCTGCTGCTCCTTCCGCGGCAGCGTGATGGCGGTGAACGCCACGACCGGTGCGGTGCTGTGGAAGACCTACACCGTGCCCACCGGCTACAACGGCGGTGCCGTGTGGGGCAGCACGATCGTCCCCGACCCGGCGCGGGGCTTCGTCTACGCCACGACCGGCAACAACTACTTCACCCCGACCGACCCGGACTACACAGCCTGCATCGACGCAGGTCGGACGCAGGAGCAGTGCAACTCGCCCGATGACCACGTCGACTCCGTCATGGCGTTGCGGATCGCCGACGGCACGATCGCGTGGAGTGACCGGTTCGCGACCTCCGACGACTGGACCGTCGCGTGCTTCTTCGGCGGAACGAACTGCCCGGTGAACTCCGGGCCCGACTTCGACTTCGGCTCCGGGGTGCAGCTGTTCACCGCCCAGACCGCGACCGGCCCGAAGACGCTGATCGGAGCCGGCCAGAAGAGCGGCGTGTACACCGCCATCGACCCGAGCACCGGAACGGTCGTCTGGGCCACCCAGGTCGGTCCCGGCTCCTCCCTCGGTGGGATGGAGTGGGGCTCGGCCACTGACGGCAAGCGGATCTACGTCCAGATCGCCAACTTCTACGGGATCCCGGACCAGGTCGGCAACGGCACCACGACCCAAGGTGGGGAGTGGGCGGCCCTCGACGCGGCCACCGGCAGAATCATCTGGAAGGTCGCCGACCCGAACGGCGCCGTCGACCTCGGCCCGATGACCGTGGCCAACGGCGTGGTGTACGCGGCGTCGATGGCTGGCGGAGCGACGAACAAGACGATGTTCGGCCTCGACGCTGCAACCGGCAAGACCCTCTGGAGCTACGCCGCAGGGTCTTCGGTCAACGCCGGAGCATCCATCGCCAACGACACCGTGTTCTGGGGCTCGGGATACTCGAACCTGGGGATTCCCGGCTTCACCGGCAACAACAAGCTGTACGCCTTCAGCATCGGCGGACAGTAGGAGTCGACGTTCGGCCGGGCGCGCTCGGGCGCTCCGGCCGGCGGCGACCCACCGCCCACGACCGACCCAGACCAACGGCCGGCCGAGATCGACCTGGCGCAACCCCGCACGCGTCCCGACGAGGTCGCTGTCTCGCGTC
Source organism: Nocardioides sp. HB32 (assembly GCF_054058995.1). Classification (NCBI taxonomy): domain Bacteria; kingdom Bacillati; phylum Actinomycetota; class Actinomycetes; order Propionibacteriales; family Nocardioidaceae; genus Nocardioides; species Nocardioides sp. HB32. The sequence continues at coordinate 4,115,631 of NZ_JBSSBS010000001.1, read as the reverse complement.
GCCGCCAGGACGATGCCCCGCCGGTCCCACGCGGGTCCTCCTGGCGCCTCTTGAGAAGCCAGACAATCCCGGAGGTCCACGAGACCACCACGCCGCCCACCGCGATGCCGAACCCGAGAAACGCTCCCAGGACGAAGACCGCCGGGACGGCTGGGCTCGTGGGGTGGCTGGCCGCCCTGATCAGGGATGGAGGTTGAGGTGGAGGTGGCCGTAGCCGGCGAACCCTCGGGGGTGGCCGATCTGCGCGTACCACCGCAGGTAGGTCCACTCGACCTGCACATGTCGGACGCTGTGAGCCGCGACCCGAACGGTGCGCTGGGCGCCCGCGATCTCGGGGTCGTCGATCCGGACACGGACACTGTCGCCGTTCCGGTTAGCGATCCGCAGGTCGCCGCCGTGGGCTGTGACGCCCACCGGCCTGGCGCGGCGCAGGTGGACGGTGACGGTGCCGGGGGCGAGGCGCGCAACGTTGCAGGCGTAGTAGGTGATGGTGAAGGTCCCGTTGCTGTCCTGATCCGTCGAGACCTGGAAGCCGGTGTTCGACAGCTGGGTGAAGGCGGAGACAGCGCGGCCGCTCGAGTCGATGCGGCAGACATCGAGGTGCTGCCCCTGCGGGTCGTGGTCGTTCGCGAGGACATGCACGCGGGCCTGGGCGCCGGCCCACCAACTCACCTCGTCGAACTGGGTGACCGGTGGCGCGACCGTGGTCGGGTCGATCCCATCGCCAGTGCGGCGTGCCCCCGTCGCCGCGTTCGAGCGGCGCGGTAGGGCCGCCCTGCCGTCAGCCCGCGTGTTGTCCAGCGCGTCGGCCAGCGGGTCAGCCAGCGCGTCAGCCAGCGCGGAGGGGACGCGGACGCGACCGACCGCGCTGGCGGGACGGGGGTTGCCGGATGGTTTCAGGCCGCGCACGGTGCCGTAGCCGGTGTAGACCCCGACCTCGCCTTCGGCGAAGCCGGCCGCCCAGTCAACCCGGGAGGTGCCTGCCCGGACCAGCTGCGAGCCACCTGAGGCGATCCGCACGATGCCGAGGAAATCGTCGGCGCTCGGCGGCCCCCACAAGAAGAAGACGCGGTGCTGGTCCGGGTTCGTCACCCGCAGCAGGCGCGGGCGTCGCGGTACCTTCTCGACCGTCGTCACGCCCACGGGCTGCACGTCCAGCGTCAGCGTGGCCGGGACGAGGTAGGAGCGATCGCAGACCTGGTAGTCGTAGGTGTAGACACCGGTCGCGCTCGGATCGAGGCTGACCTCGACCCGGCCGTTGCGCTCGCCGTCCTCGGGCTCGACGTCTAGGCGCCAGTCGGGCTGCGCCTCACCGAACCGGCAGACCTGCAGCTTCTCGCCATCTGGGTCGGAGTCGTTCGCGAGAAGCTTGACCACGGCCCCGGAGGTGCCGGCCCACAGCGTCACGGTCTCGCCTTGGGTCACCGGCACCTGGTCGACCTGATCGGCCGAAGCCGAGGACACTCCGAGCGCGACCCAGCCCACGGTTGCCAGGGCGAGGACGGCGCGGAGAGGACGGCGGCGGTGCATGCGGCACACCGTAGGCGACGGCATCGTCGCTCGGACCGATTCCGGGCAACACACGATCGCCGGCCTTGGACGCACCGAGACCAACTCGACGGCGACCACGTCGAGGGCAAGACGTGGGTCCATGCCATGGCATCAGCGCTCAGGAACTCGTCTCGACAGCGTCCGGATCTGGCCGCATTCCGCGCGGGTCGCGGCGCTGGGGTTTGTCAGGCAGGACCGCGCCCATCGGCCGGTCTGTGGTTGAGGGTTGTCGGACCGGTCGGTCTACGTCCGTCGGTGGTAGCGGGTGTGGTGCTGGGGGCAGAGCAGCCTGCCGTGATCTACATCGGTGGGTCCGCCTCGGCTGAACGGCGGCTCGTGATGGGTGTGGCACATCGCGGGGGGCCAATCGCAGCCGGGCTCGGTGCAGCCCTTGTCGCGGAGGGCGATCGCGGTCCGCTGGGCCTTGGTGTGGAACCGGCGGGTGCGGCCGAGGTCGAGGACCTCGGAGGTGCCGCCGAGCACGGCGGGGATGATCCCGGCCTCGCAGGCCAGCCGGCGGGCCATGGCGGCGGTGATCTTCTTTCCGGTGTCCAGCAGCGCCGCCTGCTCGAGCCGGCCCTCCAGGGTCTCGAGGGTCATGGTGACCACGACGGTCGCGGACACGCCGCCGGTCTGCGGGAGCAGGTGCGCGGGGTAGCGCTCGATCAGCTCACAGAACGCCCGACCCAGCCGCTCCGGGCCCGGCCGGGGCACCACCCCGGCGGCGGGGCCGTCGGTGGCGGTGCGGTGCTTGGGGGCGGCGATCGCGAGCAGCATCTTCTTCAGCGCGGCGCCGTGGAAGGACGGGACGGTGAACCGGCCGTGGCACTTGCCGTGCCCGTCGTCCCACATCTCCAGCCGGGTGGCCAGCAGCGCGTCGCGTTCCTCGCGGGCGAGCTGCCGCGCTTCGTAGGCGTCGGCCAGCTCCGGTGCCACCACGTCCATCAGTCGCTTGCCCAGGACCCGCAGTGTGGGGGCGGTGTGCTCGCGTCCGGCGGCGACCAGGTGCCGCTCGGCCTTGTCCACCAGAGTCGTGTCGAGGTCGCCGGGGAGCTGGTCCAGCGCGGTGACGATCACCCGGGCCTGCTCGACCACCAGGTCACCGGCTGCGAGCGCGTCGCGGACATGGCCGCGGGTGACCAGGGCCTGGCCGAGCTTCACCTGGCCCAGCACCACGGGCTTGGTCTGCCGGGTCCGGTGCGCCCACGCGTCCACGGCCTCGTCGTCGGCGTGCTCGGCGACCCGGGCCTCGAGCTCGGCGACCTGCGCCTTCAGCCGGGTGATCGAGACGAGCGTGGCGGTGGTCTCCGCGGCGTCCATGGACCACACCGACGCATCGATCACCGAGCCGGCCAGATCGCGCATCTGCGCAACCGTCACCGACACCCGGTGCCGAGGTGTGGCCATCGCTGTCATGGTCCTACTCAAGCATCGACCACCGACACTGAGAGGCCCAGAACCCCATGTTCCACAGGGATCTGGGTCACGAACAGGTCACGATTCCGAGCACATTTCCACAGGCCCGAAGACGGCGGGCCCGCAAGCCGGGGATCGGCGCCGACCACCCGCCCACCGTTCCGTTTGCTGCCTTTCGGTCGCCACCACCCACTGCCGGGAGGTCGCGGACATCACCCCGCCACCACCCGGTCGCCACCACTCACGAACCGGCCCAGCGCGTGCAGCTAGTCCGGCAGGACCGCCCACCAGGCCCGGTCCCACCCTGCCAGGCCGATGCGGGACCGGCGGAACTCCTCGCGACCGACGTCCATCAGTCGTCCGGCGGCGGGTTCGAAGAACCGCAGCCGGCTGCCCTCCTCACCGAGCGCGAGCACGACGTGGCGCGGCAGCCAGCGGCTGCCGACGTACACCGGCACCGGCCGGAGGTCCCGGGTGGCTGCGACGATCGCGTCGTACCCGGCCGCGGGGGAGGTCCGGATCCAGCGCACGTCGCGGTCACCCAGCTGGCGCGCGACAGCCCACGGCGGCGTGCCGAGCGCACGCGGCCAGGGCAGCTGGAGCCGGCCGTCGTTGACCAGCCCGGTGACGTGCTGGTGCATCATCAGCACCTCCGCGCGGAACCGGTCCGGAACCGACGGCGCGGAGCCGACGTACTCGCCGTACGCGTGGTCGGTGATCATCCGCGCCACGACCAGGCAGGTCGCACCGCAGCTCACCCGGTCCGGCTGGGCCAGCCGCTCCCGGAAGACCCGCTCGGGCCAGTCCTCGGTCACGCCTGCGACCCCTGGCCGAGGAGGGCGCGGATCGCGGCGAACGCCTGGTCCGGACTGACCGGCAGGCAGCCGCGCTCGACGGCGTGCGCCACGACGCGCTGCTGGTCGCGCATCAGGGCCAGGCCGCGCCGGACCAGCACCAGGGGCGGCTTGCGGTGCTCGCGCAGGTCGCGGGTGAGTCGCCGCCAGAACGTCACCATCGGGTGCTGCCGCACGCAGTACGCCGCCGCGAGCAGGCCCGCCTCCCGGCAGTGCGACACCACCTCCTGGGCGAAGATGCCCTCGGCCACGAAGAGGTCGTGCCCGCCGAGGTCCAGCGTCTGCCAGCCGCACCGGCCGTTCTGCGCGATCTCGTAGACCGGCACCTCGGCCCGCCCGGTCCGGCACAGCTCGTCGAGCGCGGCCATCGCGTCCTCGAGCAGCCACGACTCGGGATCGTCCCAGTCGACGATGCCGGCGTTCGCGCCCTCGGTGATGAGGGGGAGCGTGGGGTCACCGGCGCTCTTGTAGAAGTCGTCGAGCCGCAGCACCGGCAGGCCGATGCGCTCGGCGAGGCGGGACTTGCCGGCCCCCGAAGGGCCGGCCAGGACGATCACACGTGCGCGCACCGGCGGGTCAGACGCCGATGGGGTGCCAGACCGTCTTGGTCTCGAGGAACGCCGTCATCGGGTCGATCCCGGGCGCGGCAGCCCAGTCCGGCTCGGCGGCCGGCGCGCGGCGTACCCGCTTCAGGTTGTCGGCCGCGGCGACCTCGAGCTCGGTCGCGAGCGACGCGTCGCCGGCGATGCCGGTGAGGTCGATCGCGTTCACGTCCATGTGCGCCGCCAGCCACGGGCCGATCGTCGCTGCCGAGCCGGTCAGGATGTTGACCACGCCGCCCGGGACGTCGGACGTCGCGAGCACCTCGGCGAACGTCACCGCCGGCAACGGCCGCTCGTACGACGAGACCACGACGGCCGTGTTGCCCGTCACGACCACGGGCGCGACGGCGCTGACCAGGCCGAGCAGGCTCGACTGCTGCGGCGCGAGCACCGCGACGACGCCGGTCGGCTCCGGGGTGGACAGGTTGAAGAACGGACCCGCCACCGGGTTCGCGTTGCCGACCACCTGGGTGATCTTGTCCGCCCAGCCGGCGTACCAGACCAGCCGGTCGATGGCCTCGTCGAGCGCCTTGTCCGCCCTGGCGGCGGAGAGGCCCTCGGACTGGGTGATCGCCTGCACGAACTGCGGACGGCGGTCCTCCATGACCTCGGCGACCCGGTAGAGGATCTGCGCCCGGTTGTACGCGGAGCGTGTCGACCAGCCGCCGAACGCCTTGCGGGCGGCGACGACGGCGTCGCGCGCGTCCTTGCGGGACGCGAGGGCGGCGTTCGCCACGAACTTCCCCTTGCTGTCGGTCACCTCGTAGGAGTGGCCGGACTCGGACCGGGGGAACGCGCCCCCGATGTAGAGCTTGTAGGTCTTCCGGACGTCGATGCGGGCGCTCATCGCAGGTAGGCCTCCAGACCGTGCCGGCCGCCCTCGCGGCCGTAGCCCGACTCCTGGTAGCCGCCGAACGGGCTGGTCGGGTCGAACTTGTTGAACGTGTTGGCCCACACCACGCCGGCGCGCAGCTGGTTCGCCATGTGCAGGATCCGGGAGCCCTTGTCGGTCCAGACGCCGGCGGAGAGGCCGTACGGCGTGTTGTTCGCCTTCTCGACCGCCTCGGACGGCGTGCGGAACGTGAGCACCGACAGCACCGGGCCGAAGATCTCCTCGCGCGCGATCCGGTGCGCCTGCGAGACGCCGGTGAACAGCGTCGGCGGGAACCAGAAGCCCTTCGTCGGCAGGTCGCACGCGACCTCCCAGCGCTCCGCGCCCTCGGCGTCGCCGAGCTCGGACAGCTCGCGGATCCGCTTGAGCTGCTCGCCGGAGTTGATCGCGCCGATGTCGGTGTTCTTGTCCAGCGGGTCGCCCATGCGGAGCGTCGACATCCGCCGCTTCAGGCGCTCGAGCAGCTCCTCGGAGATGCTCTCCTGCACGAGCAGGCGGGAGCCGGCGCAGCAGACGTGGCCCTGGTTGAAGAAGATCCCGTTGACGATGCCCTCGACCGCCTGGTCGATGGGGGCGTCGTCGAAGACGATGTTCGCGGCCTTGCCGCCGAGCTCGAGCGTCACCTTCTTCTCGGTGCCGGCGACGGAGCGGGCGATCGCCTTGCCGACCTCGGTCGAGCCGGTGAACGCGACCTTGTCGATGTCCGGGTGGCCGACGAGTGCCTGACCGGTGCCGCCGGCGCCCGTGACGATGTTGACCACGCCGGGCGGGAGGTCCGCCTGCTGGCAGATCTCCGCGAACAGCAGCGCGGTCAGCGGGGTCGTCTCCGCCGGCTTGAGCACCACCGTGTTGCCGCACGCGAGCGCCGGGGCGATCTTCCAGGCCAGCATCAGCAGCGGGAAGTTCCACGGGATGATCTGGCCCGCGACGCCGAGCGGCTGCGGGTCGCTGCCGCGACCGGCGTACTCCAGCTTGTCGGCCCAGCCGGCGTAGTAGAAGAAGTGCGCGGCCACGGTCGGGACGTCGACGTCGCGCGACTCCTTGATCGGCTTGCCGTTGTCGAGCGACTCCAGGACGGCGAGCTCGCGGCTGCGCTCCTGGATGATCCGGGCGATCCGGTAGAGGTACTTGGCGCGCTCGCGGCCCGGCATCCGCGACCAGACCTTGTCGTAGGCCCGCCGGGCGGCCTTCACCGCGGCGTCCACGTCGGCCTGGTCGGCCTCGGCGACCTCGGCGAGGACCTCCTCGGTGGCCGGGCTGATCGTCTTGAACGGCGTGCCGTGGCCGTCGGTGAACTCGCCGTTGACGAAGAGGCCGTAGGACGGCTTGATGTCGACGATGCTCCGCGACTCGGGGGCCGGGGCGTACTCGAACGGGTTGGTGTCTGCCATCAGGAGATCAGTCCAGCGTGAAGTAGTCGGGACCGGAGTAGCGGCCGGTCTTCATCTTGGTGCGCTGCATCAGCAGGTCGTTGAGCAGCGTGGAGGCGCCGAAGCGGAACCAGGCCGGGTCCAGCCAGTCCGGGCCCGCGACCTCGTTGACCATCACGAGGTACTTGATGGCGTCCTTGGCGGTGCGGATGCCGCCTGCCGGCTTCACGCCGACCATGGTGCCGGTCTGCTCGCGGAAGTCGCGGACCGCCTCGAGCATCACCAGCGTGACCGGCAGGGTCGCCGCCGGCTGCACCTTGCCGGTGGAGGTCTTGATGAAGTCGGCGCCGGCCATCATCGCCAGCCAGCCCGCCCGGCGGACGTTGTCATAGGTCTGCAGCTCGCCGGTCTCCAGGATCACCTTCAGGTGGGCGCTCTCGCCGTCGGCCCGGGCGCACGCCTGCTTGACCGCCACGATCTCCTCGAACGCGTGCAGGTAGCGACCGGCGAGGAACGCGCCCCGGTCGATGACCATGTCGATCTCGTCGGCCCCGGCCTCGACCGCGTCGCGGGTGTCGGCGAGCTTGATGTCGAGGGCGGCACGGCCGCTCGGGAACGCCGTGGCGACGGCGGCCACGTGCACGCCGCTGGTGCCCAGCACCTCGCGGGCCGTGGCGACCATGTCGGGGTACACGCAGACCGCTGCGACCTGCGGCGTGGTCGGGTCCGCGGGGTCGGGCCGCATCGCCTTGGCGGACAGGGCGCGGACCTTGCCGGGGGTGTCCTGGCCCTCCAGGGTCGTCAGGTCGACCATCCGGATGGCGAGATCGAGCGCGTACGCCTTCGCGGTGGTCTTGATGGAACGGGTGCCGAGCCCGGCCGCGCGCGCCTCCGCGCCGACCTGGTCGACGCCGGGCAGCCCGTGCAGGAACCGCCGCAGTGCGGCCTCGGACCTGGTGACGTCGTCGAACGCCGGGTCGAGGAGGGTGGAGGTGCTGGTCACCGACCCAGCATAGGGTTGTGGTCGCGAAGCACCACAAACCAGGAGATGCCCCCATGACCGACCGGCCCGCCGAGCCCGCCGTCGAGCGGTTCCACGCCACGAACGGGCGGATCAGCGGGTACGTCGGGCTCGGCTGCACCGCCGTGGTCCTGGTCCTCGCGATCGCCGGCTGGAGCACCGGCCGGGCGCTCGGCGTGGCGATCGTCGCGGTCCTGGGCGCGCTGCTCGTGTGGGTGGTGATGCTCCGCCCCGGCATGTGGGTCGAGGACCGCGACCTGGTGATGCGGAGCATGTACCACACCGACACGATCCCGCTGGCCGCCATCGACCGGGTCGCGGTCGGGCAGGTCACCGCCGTCAGCGTGGGCGAGAAGCGCTACCTGTCGCCGGTAGTCGGCTACACGGCCCGGCAGACCGTCCGGCAGCGCTCCGCGGCGAAGAAGACCGGGTCGGCCGCGAGCCCCCTCGACACCTACCAGGTCTTCGTCGAGGAGCGGCTCACCCACCTCGCCACGGAGGCGCGGGAGAGGTACGGCGCCGTGACCGACGGCGTCCGCCGCGCCTACGCCTGGCCCGAGCTGGCGGGCACCGTCGCGCTGATCGTCGCGTTCCTGGTCTGGCTCCTGGTGTTCTAGCCCAGGATCCCGGCCGCGGTCCTGATCCCGTCGCGCAGCGCGTCGAGCCGCCCGACCGCCGCGATCCGGGCTGCGTCAACGTCGTCCTCGGAGCGCACCGGCACCACGACCTCGAGGTAGCACTTGAGCTTCGGCTCGGTGCCGCTCGGCCGCACGACGACCCGGGCGCCGTCGGCGAGCCGGTAGCGCAGTCCCTCGGTCGGCGGCAGGTCCGCGCTGCCGACCGCGAGGTCGTCGACCCGCTCGACCGCGAGCCCGCCCAGCTCGGCGGGAGGCGCGGCGCGCAGCCGCTCCATCGCGGCGGCGATCTCCGCGAGGTCGGTGACCCGCACGGAGAGCTGGTCGGTCGCGTGCAACCCGTGCTCGCGGGCCAGGTCGTCGAGCACGTCGACGAGGGTCCGGCCCGCGGCCTTGGTCTCGGCCGCGAGCTCGCAGAGGAGCAGGAGCGCGGAGACGCCGTCCTTGTCCTTCACGTGCTCGGGGTCGACGCAGTAGCCGAGCGCCTCCTCGTAGCCGAAGGCCAGCCCGTCGACCCGGCCGATCCACTTGAAGCCGGTCAGCGTCTCGGCGTACGGCTGGCCGGCGGCGGCGGCCATCTTCCCGAGCAGGCTGGAGGACACGATGCTGCACGCGTAGGTGCCCCGGGTGCCGCGGCTCAGGAGTGCGTGCGCCAGCAGGGCGCCGACCTCGTCGCCGCGCAGCATCCGCCAGCCGTGCGGGCCGGGCACGGCGGCCGCACAGCGGTCCGCGTCCGGGTCGTTGGCGACCACGAGGTCCGCGCGGCGGCGCTCCGCGAGCGCGACCGCGAGGTCCATCGCCCCCGGCTCCTCGGGGTTCGGGAACGCGACGGTCGGGAACTCGGGGTCGGGCTGCTCCTGCTCGGTGACGACCGCCGGCTCGTCGAAACCGGCCGCCTCGAGGACGCGGAGGACGGTCGTGCCGCCCACGCCGTGCAGCGGGGTGTAGACGAGACTCAGATCCCGCGGCCCGTCGACCGCGAGCCCGGCGACGGTGTCGAGGTAGCGGTCCACGATCTCCTCGTCGAGGACCGTGCCGCCGCTTCCGCGCGGCACCTCCGCGACCGCGCCGACCGCCTCGATCCGGGCCGCGATCTCCGCGTCGGCCGGTGGCACGATCTGGCTGCCGTCGCCGAGGTAGACCTTGTAGCCGTTGTCCTGCGGCGGGTTGTGGCTGGCGGTCACCATCACGCCGGCCGCGCAGCCGAGCTCGCGGATCGCGAAGGCGAGCAGCGGCGTGGGCAGTGGGCGGGGGAGGACGTACGCCGTGAAGCCGGCGCCGGTCATCACCTCCGCGGTGTCCCGGGCGAAGACGTCGGAGTTGTGGCGGGCGTCGTACCCGATCACGACCGAGGCGCGGGTGTGGCCCGTGTCGCGCAGGTAGGCGGCGAGCCCGGCCGCGGCCCGGGTGACCACGACCCGGTTCATCCGGTTCGGCCCGGCCCCCAGCGCGCCCCGCAGCCCGGCGGTGCCGAACTCGAGCGGTCCCGCGAACCGGTCGGCCAGGTCGGCGTCGCCGCCGCCGGCCTCGACCTGGGCGATGACCCGCTCGAGCTCGGCGCGGGTCTGCGGGTCGGGGTCGTCGGCGGCCCAGGCGCGCGCAGCCGTGAGGAGTTCGGTCATGGGGGGCACGATACGAGGGTGCGCGCGTCCTTCACCTTCTCCGGTACCTGGGAGATCCCTGCGCCCGTCGCCGCGGTGCACGCGCTGCTCATCGATCTCGAGCGCTACCCCGACTGGTGGCCCCAGGTCGTCGCGGTGGCGTCGCTGGGTCCGGACGACGCGCGGGTGCTGTGCCGCTCGGCGCTGCCGTACACGCTCGACCTGGTCCTGCACGCCGTCGACCGCTCGCCCGACCGCCTCGAGGTCGCCGTGTCCGGCGACCTCGAGGGCTCGGTGCGCTTCGTGCTGACGGCCACCCCGGGCGGCACCCGCCTCGACCTCAGCCAGGACGTCGCGGTCATCGGACTCCTCGCGCTGGGGTCGTACGCCGCGCGGCCGCTGCTGCGCTGGAACCACCAGCGGATGATGGCCGGCTGCGTGGCCGGGCTGCGGCGTCAGCTGTCGATCGTGGACATGTCCCCGTAGCGCTCGCCGACCACGGCGTCGCGCGGGACCGCCGCCTCGAGCGCCGCCAGGTCGTCGGCGGAGAGCACGACGTCGGCGGCCGCGGCGTTCTCCTCGAGGTACTTCACGCGCTTGGTGCCGGGGATCGGGACGACTCCCAGCCCGGCGTCGCCCTGGGAGAGGACCCAGGCGAGCGCGAGCTGACCGGGCGTGCAGCCCTTCTGCTCCGCCAGGGAGCGTACGGCGTCGACGAGCCTGAGGTTGGCGCGCAGGCCCTCGCCGTTGAGCCGGGGGAAGTACGCCGAGCGCCGCGAGTCGTCGGGGTCGAGGGAGTCCTCCGAGGTGATCGCGCCGGTGAGGATGCCGCGGCCGAGCGGGGAGTAGGGCACCAGGCCGATGCCGAGCTCGCGGATCGTGGGCAGGATCTCGTCCTCGAGGTCGCGCGTGAACAGCGAGTACTCCGTCTGCAGCGCGGTGATCGGGTGGACGGCGTGGCCGCGGCGGATCGTCTCCGGTGACGCCTCGGACAGCCCGAGGTGGCGCACCTTGCCGGCCTCGACGAGCTCCTTCATGGCGCCGACGGTCTCCTCGATCGGCACGGTCCGGTCGACGCGGTGCTGGTAGTAGAGGTCGATGTGGTCGACGCCGAGGCGCTGGAGCGAGGCGTCGCACGCGGTCCGCACGTACTCGGGCCGGCCGTTGATGCCGACGCGGGTGCCGTCGGGACGCCGCTCGTTGCCGAACTTGGTGGCGAGCTGGACCTCGTCGCGACGGCCCGCGATCGCCTTGCCGACGAGCTGCTCGTTCGTGAAGGGCCCGTACATGTCGGCGGTGTCGAGGAAGGTGACGCCGAGGTCGAGGGCGCGGTGGATGGTCGCGACCGCCTCGCCCTCGTCGCCGCGGCCGTAGAACTCCGACATGCCCATGCAGCCGAGGCCGAGGGCGGAGACGGTGAGGGACGAGGTGGTTCCGAGAGTGCGCTGGTGAAGGGTCATGCCGTCCACTCAAGCGGTTCGAGCGCGCTCCAGGTCAAGGTCCCGGCTCAGGAGCTTGTCCTCGTAGATCCCGATCTTCGCGTCGATGGCGCCCAGGTGCTCCTGGACCTCGGCGAGCTGGGCGAGCACGAGCTGGCGGTGCGCGCGCAGGAGCGCCAGCCGCTCCTCCTCGTTCCCGTCGCCGGTCCGCACCAGCTCGGCGTACCGGCGGACGTCGCGGATCGGCATGCCGGTCCCGCGCAGCCGGGTCAGCAGCTCGATCCAGCGCAGGTCGGCCTCGGTGTAGCGGCGGTGCCCGGAGGAGGTGCGCCCGACGGGCCGCAGCATCAGCCCGTCGTGCTCGTAGTACCGCAGCGTGTCCGGGGTCAGGCCGGTGCGCTCGGCGGCCGCGGCGATGCTCAGTCCGGTGCTCACGCCCCCCAGTGTCACTCCTGGAGCGCACTCCAGGTCAAGACCGGTCGAGCGCGGGGCGTTCCTGCGCGGGCGACGCGTAGTCACCACCGACGTACGCGCCGTCCGCCGTGTCGTCCGGACCGGGCGCGATGGACGCCGCGAACTCCTCCGCGTCGTCGAGCGGCTCGTACCCGAGCGCCCGGCCGGGCTCGAGGTCCCACCAGCCGCGGGTGTTGGCCGAGATGCCGTACAGGACTGCGAAGCCCGGGGCGGGGGCGGTGAGCGCGGCGTCGACCATCCGCACGCAGTCGTCGTGCGACAGCCAGGTCGAGAGGTGGCGGACGGTCTCCGGACGCTCGAGGTAGGACCCGATCCGGCACGCCACGGCGTCGATGCCGTAGCGGTCGGCGTACAGGCTCATCAGCGCCTCGGCCGCGACCTTGCCGACGCCGTAGAACGTGTCCGGGCGCGGCCTGGTGTCGACGCCGACCAGGTCGCTGCGCGGCGTCCGCCCGACCGCGTGGTTGGAGGAGGCGTAGACGAAGCGGCGCACGCCGTGCTCGACCATCGCGTCCAGCAGCGCGGCGGTGGTGATCACGTGGGAGGACAGCGAGTCGGGCAGGCTCGCCTCGTGCGGCCGGCCGGCCAGGTGTACGACGCCGTCGAACGACTCCTCGTCGAACACCGCGGCGACCGCGTCCGCGTCGGTGCAGTCGACGCTGAACCACGGCACGTCCTCGCCGGTGGGCTCGGGCACCCGGTCCAGGCCGACCACGGTGTGGCCACGGTCGGCGAGGCCGACCGTCACGACGCGTCCGATGCTGCCGGCTGCGCCGGTGACGAGAACCTTCACGCGGGAAGGCTAGCCGCGAGCTCGGTGAACAACGCCTGGTTGAGCCGGAACGCGACCCTCACCTCGTCCACGACCCGGGCGATCGCACGGGACGAGAGGCCGAGTGCGTCGAGCCGGGCCCGGTAGCCGTCCTTGTAGGCCTTCGGCCGCCCGACGGCCGGGAAGTCGTAGAACGCGAGGCCTCGGCCGGCCAGCCCGAACCCGCGGTCCAGGATCCGGCCGATCGCCTGCCCGCCGGAGAGGTCGCCGAGGTAGCGCGTGTAGTGGTGCGCGGCGAGCAGGTCGCCGCTGGTGGCGGCGGCCGTCAGCCGGTCGCGGTACGCCGCGGCGGCAGGGGAGTCCACCGTGCGCGGCCCGCCCGGCAGCCAGTGGTCGAGGTCGGCGTCGATCGCCGGGAGGCGTTCCAGTCCCGGATCGAAGACCGCGGCGACCGCGGGGTCGTCGGTGTTCTCGCGCACGACCGCCTCCATCGTGGCGTAGACGGTGCGCAGCCGGAGCAGGTAGTCGGCGTAGCCCCGCTCGTCCACGCGTCCCGCGAGGAGCTCGGACATGAACGCGGAGTCCTCGGCCTGCGCGTGCTCGGTCCGGGAGCCGTCGCGCATCGCCGCCGAGAGTGAGGAGGGCACGGACCGAGACGCTATCTCGCCGGGCCCTCGGCCTCCACCCGGCAGGTGGGCGCTTCAGACGTCGACGGGCGGGGCGGTGGCCATGCCGGCGGCCATCGCGACCAGGTTGCGGACGAACCGCTCGGTGGGCAGCTGGGCGCGGCCGGGGCTGTCGACCTGTCGGGCCCGGTCCGCGACCGAGCGCAGGATGAACCCGGTCACCAACGCCAGCCGCTCGTTGCGCAGCTCGTCGTCGAGCGGCGGCATCCGGTCCTCGAGCAGCGCGTACACGTCGTACCCGCCGGTGTGGCGGAGCGCCTCCGCCACGTCGGGGTGGACCCGGTCGTACTCCTCGACGAGCTCGCCGACGATGACCAGGTAGCGGCGGCCCGACGGGCCGGTCTCGGCGAGCTCGACCGCGGGCCGCACGATCGCCTCGAGGACGGAGCCGAGGTCGTCGTCGGGCGTGGTGCGGGCGTGCTCGAGGAGCTCGCCCTCGCGCTGGGCGAGGAACGCCGCGTGCTGCTCCAGCACCGCCGCGAGCAGACCCTCGCGGGAGCCGAAGTGGTAGTGCACGGCGCCCCGGTTGCGCTGGCCCGCACGGCGGGTCACCTCGACCAGGGACGCCGCGAAGACGCCGTGCTCCGCGAACACCTCGGTGGCCGCCTCGACGAGCGCGCGACGGGTGTCGGCCATCAGATCCGCGGGACGATCCGTCCGAGCAGGTCGCCCATCCGCGTGGCGGCCGCCCTGCCCGCCTCGAGGACCTCCTCGTGGTTGAGGGGCTGGTCGCTGATGCCCGCGGCGAGGTTGGTGACCAGGCTGATGCCGAGCACCTCCATGCCCGCCTCGCGGGCGGCGATCGCCTCGAGCGTGGTGCTCATGCCGACCAGGGAGCCGCCGATGATGCCGGCCATCCGGACCTCGGCCGGGGTCTCGTAGTGCGGGCCCGGGAACTGGACGTAGACGCCCTCGTCGAGGCTCGGGTCGATCTCGCGGCACAGCGTGCGGAGCCGCGGGCTGTACAGGTCGGTGAGGTCCACGAAGTTCGCGCCGACGATCGGGCTGGCGCCGGTCAGGTTGATGTGGTCGCTGATGAGCACCGGCGTGCCCGGCGTCCACGTCTGCTTGAGGCCGCCGCACCCGTTGGTGAGCACGATGGTGCGACAGCCGGCCCGGCCCGCCGTCCGGACCCCGTGGACGACGGCCGCGACGCCCCTGCCCTCGTAGTAGTGGGTGCGGCTGAGGAAGACCAGCAGCTGCCGGTCGCCGGCCCGGATCGAGCGGATCCGGCCGGAGTGGCCCGCGACCGCCGCCTTGCTGAAGCCCGGCAGGTCGGTCGTGTCGATCTCGGCCGTCGCCTCGCCCAGTGCATCGACCGCGGGCAGCCAGCCCGAGCCGAGGACCAGCGCGACGTCGTGCCGCTCCACCCCCGTGAGCTCGGCGAGCCTGTCGGCGGCCTCCTGGGCGAGTTGGTCAGGGGTCTGGTCCGTCACCCTGCGGACTCTAGTGCGGACTTCCCGCGGGGGCGATTTCGTGCAGGGTAGGGGCATGATCGACCACCTGGGCATCAACTGCTCCGACCTCCAGCACTCCGCGGACTTCTACGACGCCGTCCTCGGCGTCCTCGGCCACCGCCGCCTGACGGACCACGGTGTGGCGATCGGCTACGGCACGTCGCACCCGGCGTTCTGGATCGGCCGCCAGCCGGAGGAGGGCCCCGCTTCCGGGCCGAACCGGGAGATCCATGTCGCCTTCGGCGCCGCCTCGGCCGAGGACGTCCGGGCCTTCTTCGACGCCGCCGTCGCGTTCGGCGCCGAGGTGCTGCACGAGCCGCGCCACTTCCCCGAGTACCACGACCACTACTACGGCGCCTTCGTGCGCGACCCCGACGGCAACAACGTCGAGGCGGTCTGCCACACGGTCTCGCCCGGATGAGTCACCGGCCGGGGGCCGGCCGGCCCTACAGTCCCGTGGATCGACAGGGGCGGCGTCGGAGGGCGGCGACGTAGTCGGCCGGGGCGTCGGCGGCCTCGGCGGCGTCGGCGAGGATGCCGAGGTACGACGCGCTGGGCAGGCCGCCCTCGTAGGCGTCGAGGACGTAGGTCCACACCACCATCGAACCGGTCATGGTCGCGACCCGGACGCGGGTCTTGCGGTAGAGGCCGAGGTCGGCGCCCTCCCAGCCGTCCAGGGCCGCCTCGTCCTCGCGGGTGACGTCGTACACCGCCACGAAGACCTGCTCGATCGGGTCCTCGACGATCGTCGACAGGGCGCCGTCCCAGCCGTGCTCCTCCCCGCCGAACGTGAGCCGCCAGCCCTGCAGCCACCCGGTGGTGGACATCGGGGAGTGCGGGCACCGTTCGCTCATCCGGACGGGATCGAGGTTCGTCCCGTAGGCCGCGTAGAGCGTCATCGGGATCCCCGCGGCGATGCGAGCGCAGCGAGCAGCGTCGAGGGGTGAAGCGTCACGCCCGAAGACTAAACGACCGATGCGGAGTGGGCTGCCTCACGTCAGTACGCTGACTGCTGTGACCACGCACTTCAACGTCCTCGTCCTCGGCGCCGGCCCCGGAGGCTACGTCGCCGCGATCCGCGCCGCCCAGCTCGGCCAGACCGTCGCGGTCGTCGAGGACAAGTACTGGGGCGGTGTCTGCCTCAACGTCGGTTGCATCCCGTCGAAGGCACTGCTTCGGAACGCCGAGATCGCGCACATCATCACGAAGGAGAGGGACACCTTCGGGATCAGCGGCGACGCGGTCATGGACTTCGAGATCACCCACAAGCGCAGCCGGGGCGTCGCGGACGCCAGCGCCAAGGGTGTGCACTACCTGATGAAGAAGAACAAGATCCAGGAGATCGACGGCTGGGGCACGCTCAGGTCGGCCACGGAGATCGAGGTCGAGAAGGACGGTCAGAGGACCACCTACACCTTCGACAACCTGATCATCGGCACCGGTGCGAAGGTCCGGATGCTGCCGGGCATGAGCCCGAGCGAGAACGTCGTGACGTACGAGGAGCAGATCCTCGACGCCGGGCTGCCGAGGAGCATCATCATCGGCGGCTCCGGCGCGATCGGCGTCGAGTTCGCCTATGTGCTCGCCAACTTCGGTGTCGACGTGACCATCGTGGAGTTCCTCGACCGGATGGTCCCGACCGAGGACGCCGACGTGTCGAAGGAGCTGCTCAAGCAGTACAAGAAGCTCGGCGTGAAGGTCCTCCTCTCGACCAAGGTCGAGGACGTCGAGGACACCGGCAGCGGGGTCAGGGTGACGGTGAGCAAGGACGGCAACAGCGAGGTCCTCGAGGCCGACCGGATGCTGGCGGCGTTCGGCTTCGCGCCCCGCGTGGACGGCTACGGCCTCGAGAACACCGGCGTCAAGGTCTCGGACCGCGGCGCGATCGAGGTCGACGCACGCGGCCGCACGAACGTCGAGAACGTCTACGCGATCGGCGACGTGACCGGGAAGCTGATGCTGGCCCACACCGCGGAGGCGATGGGTGTCGTCGCCGCGGAGACGATCGCCGGCGCCGAGACCGTCGAGATCAACTTCGACATGATCCCGCGAGCGACGTTCTGCCAGCCGCAGATCGCCTCGTTCGGCTACTCCGAGGCCCAGGCCAAGGAGAAGG
This sequence comes from Nocardioides sp. HB32, assembly GCF_054058995.1. NCBI lineage: Bacteria > Bacillati > Actinomycetota > Actinomycetes > Propionibacteriales > Nocardioidaceae > Nocardioides > Nocardioides sp. HB32. Next base: position 4,098,745 of record NZ_JBSSBS010000001.1, on the reverse strand, counting down.
GGTACGACGTCAAGGTGGCCAGCTTCCCCTTCTCGGCCAACGGCAAGGCCCGCGGGATGGCCGAGGGCGTCGGCTTCGTGAAGATCGTCGCGGACGCGCAGTACAACGAGATCCTCGGCGCCCACATGATCGGCCCCGAGGTCACCGAGCTGCTCCCGGCGCTCACGCTGGCCCAGCAGTGGGACCTCACCGCAGACGAGGTCGCGCGGAACGTGTTCGCCCACCCGACCCTGTCGGAGGCGATGAAGGAGGCCGTCGAGGGCATCGCCGGCCACATGATCAACCTGTGACGAGCAGCCGGGTGCGAGGAACGAGCGCGCGGCGTGGGCTCGGCCAGATCGAGTAGCCGCCGCGGCTGAGGCACGAAGCCGCGGTGCGGCGTATCGAGACCTGACGGGACGTGGGAATGACCGGCAACAACGAGAGAGTCGTCATCATCGGCGGTGGCCCCGGTGGCTACGAGGCCGCGCACGTCGCCGCCCAGCTCGGCGCCGAGGTCACGATCGTCGACAGCGACGGGGTGGGCGGCTCCGCGGTCCTCACCGACTGCGTGCCGAGCAAGACGCTGATCGCCACCGCCGAGGTGATGAGCGAGCTGTCCGGCGCGGCCGAGCTCGGCGTCGAGTTCCACGACGCCGAGGGCGACGCCGCCACGACGATCCGGGTCGACCTCGAGCGCGTCAACGCCCGGGTCAAGGCGCTCGCCACGAGCCAGTCCGAGGACATCGGGCGGCGCCTCGCCCGCGACGGGGTCACGGTTCTCAGGGGCCGCGGCAGCCTGGCCGGCGCCGACCGGGTGGTCGCGCAGCTCGCCGACGGCTCCGAGCAGATGCTCCGCGCGGACGCCGTCCTGATCGCGACCGGCGCGGCGCCGCGCACGCTGCCGTCCGCGCAGCCCGACGGCGAGCGGATCCTCAGCTGGGAGCAGGTCTACGACCTGACCGAGGTGCCGACCGAGCTGATCGTCGTCGGCTCCGGCGTGACGGGTGCCGAGTTCGCCAGCGCCTACCTCAACCTCGGCATCCCGGTGACGCTGGTCTCCTCCCGGGACCGGGTGCTGCCCGGCGAGGACGCCGACGCCGCCAAGGTCCTCGAGGACGTACTCACGCGCCGGGGCATGACGGTCCTGTCCAGGTCCCGCATGGAGTCGGTCGCGCGTGACGGCGACGTCGTCACGGTCACCCTGACCGACGGGCGGACCGTCCAGGGCTCGCACTGCATCCTCGCGCTCGGCTCGGTCCCGAAGACCGACGACATGGGCCTCGAGGAGGCCGGCGTCATCCTCAAGGACGGCGGGTTCGTCAACGTCGACCGGGTCTCGCGCACGTCGGCCCGCGGGGTGTACGCCGCCGGCGACTGCACCGGCGTCCTGATGCTCGCCAGCGTCGCGGCGATGCAGGGCCGGATCGCGATGTGGCACTTCCTCGGGGACACGGTGCATCCGCTCGACCTGAAGACGGTCTCGTCCAACGTCTTCACCGCCCCCGAGATCGCCACCGTCGGCTGGTCGCAGCAGGCCGTCGACGCCGGGGAGATGCAGGCGGAGGTCGTGACGCTGCCGCTGTCGGGCAACCCGCGGGCCAAGATGCAGGGCGTCCGCGACGGCTTCGTGAAGCTGCTGTGCCGCCCCGGCACCGGGATCGTCGTCGGCGGCGTGGTCGTGGGCCCGCGCGCCAGCGAGCTGATCCACCCGGTCTCGATCGCGGTGGCGGAGTCGCTCACGGCCGACCAGCTCGCCCAGGCGTTTACTGTGTACCCGTCGATGAGCGGCTCGATCGCCGAGGCCGCTCGGCGCCTGCACCGCATCTGATCTCGGGGGTCACCACATGCTCGGACGGCTCGTCGTCGCCACCGCGACCCTGCTCCTCGCGTCCGCCGCGCCCGCGGCCGCGGCCGATGCGTGGGACGTCCCGCACTCGGCGACGATCACCATCGACGGCCACGGGCACGGTCACGGCCGGGGCCTGTCCCAGTACGGCGCGAAGCACGCCGCCGAGGACGGCGTCGGCTACCGGGAGATCCTCGACTTCTACTACCGCGGGACCTCGTGGGGGACCGCGACCGGGCAGGTCCGCATCTTCCTGGGCCGGGGCGACCTCGGCGACACCGTCCAGGTGGAGCCAAAGCGCGGCCTGGTCGCGCGCGCCGGCGGCCGCAGCTGGGACCTCAACCGGGCGAAGCCGCGCGCGCAGCGCTGGCGGATCGTGCCGAAGGGCGACGCCCGGAGCAGCCTGCAGTACCGCCGGTCCGGCTGGCACCAGTACCGCTCGGTCGCCGGGACGCTCGAGTTCGCCGCGAAGGGCAAACCGATCAGGCTCGACACGCAGGACGGTCCGATGTCCTACCGCGGCTCCGTCCGCTCGGTCCCGTCCAGCCCCGGCCACCGGATGGCGATCAACGTGCTGCCCATGGAGGCCTACCTCCGCGGCGTGGTGCCCGCCGAGGTGGTCGCCTCGACGTGGCCGCAGCAGGCGCAGCGCGCCCAGGCCGTCGCCGCGCGCAGCTACGCAGCCCTCAAGCGGTCGACCCGTCAGGACAAGCCCTACGACCTCGACGACACCACGAGCTATCAGCGGTACCTCGGCGTCGACCGCGAGTGGCCGGCCTCGGACACCGCGGTCGCCGCCACCGCCGGAAGGATCCTCACCTACGGCGGCGAGCCCGCGTTCACCGAGTTCACGGCGAGCAACGGCGGCTGGACGGTGGCCGGCGACGCGCCGTACCTCCAGGCCCGGGAGGACCCGTGGGACCGGACCCAGGCCTGGGAGGAGACGCTCTCCGACACCGACGTCGAGTCGGCGTGGCCGTCGGTCGGCGACCTCACCCACGTGGAGATCGCCGGGCGCGACGGCCACGGCGAGTGGGGAGGGCGAGCCGGGACGGTGACCCTGACGGGCACGGGCGGGACCGTCACGGTCAGCGGCGCGGCCTTCGCACTGCGGCTCGGACTGGCCTCGCCGTGGCTCACGATCCGGGTGAGCTGAACTACAGATCTGTAGTTACCGCGACTCCGTTGCGGGGCTGATGTGACGCATGGTGCGATTGTGACCATGCGTGCGATCCCCGGACTGCTGGCGACCGCGCTCGCCGCGTCGCTCGGCCTCGTCGCACCCGCGAGCGCGGCGAGCGCGGACGTCTGGAAGGTCCCCGCGGACGCGACGATCACCGTCCGCGGGCACGGCTACGGGCACGGCCACGGGATGTCGCAGTACGGCGCCGAGGGGGCGGCCCGGAAGGGCTTGACCTACCGGCAGATCGTGCGGTTCTACTACCCGGGCACGGACTGGGGGCAGGCCCGGGGCCGGGTGACCGTGCTGATCACCGCGGACACCACCGACGACCTGGTCGTCGTCGCCCGGAAGGGGCTCACGGTCCGCGACACCGCCGGGGGCAAGCGGCTACCGCTGCCGGACAACGGCGCGAGCCGCTGGAAGGTCGCGGTCGGCAGCGACGGCGTCAACCGGGTGCTGTTCCGCACCCACCGCTGGCACCGGTGGCACGCGCTCGACGGCCAGGGCGAGTTCTACGCCGCCGGCGAGCCGGTCACGCTCGTCACCCCGACCGGCGAGCGGGCGTACCGGGGCCGGTTGCGGGTCGGCGTCACGTCCTCCGGTGACCGGGTCACCGTCAACGACCTGGCCCTGGACAGCTACCTCCGGGGCGTCGTGCCGCTGGAGATCCCGGCGTCCTGGAGCCCCGACGCCGTCCGCGCGCAGGCGGTCGCCGCGCGCACCTACGCGGCGTACGAGCGCGCCCACCCGCAGTCCGCGGCGTACCAGCTCTGCGACACCTGGTCCTGCCAGGTGTACGGCGGGTACGACGCTGAGTACCCCGCCTCCGACACGGCGGTCCAGGACACGGCGAAGCAGGTGCTGCTCAGCGGCGGCGACCCGGCGTTCACGCAGTTCGGGTCGAGCAGCGGCGGCTGGACCTCGGCCGGGTCGGTGTCCTACCTGCCGGCGCAGAAGGATCCGTACGACGGGTGGGCCGGCAACCCGGTGCACACCTGGTCGACGCGGCTCGGCGACGAGGTGCTCGAGCGGACCTGGCCCGCGGTCGGCGACCTGCGGAGGATCGCCGTGACGAAGCGCGACGGCAACGGGGACTGGGGCGGACGGGTCGTCTCGCTGACGCTGAGCGGCACCGACGGCAAGGTCACGGTCTCCGGCGACACGTTCCGGTCCCTGCTGGGGCTGCGCTCGACGTGGATGACGTTCAGGGTGTCGTCAGCAGCTTGAGGGCGTTCCTGAACACCAGCCAGTCCATGAACAGCAGCACGCCGCCGAGCACCACGACCATCAGGCCACCTCGGACCGTGGTCGCCCAGACCAGCACCCCCACCCCGCCGACGAGGCTCAGGACGCCGAGGTCCCACACGATCTTGCCGGCCCGCACCGACGCCCACGCGAGCATCGTCGCGACCAGGCTGAGCGCGGCGAACAGCGCGAGCAGCCAGAACATCGTCGACCCGGGGTCGTCGCGGCCGATGTCGTTGGCGGCGAAGACGCCGAGGGCGATGATCAGCGCGTGGCCGACCGCGGACACCGCCGTACCGCGGTTGACGGCCCGGTCGTACGCGGCGAGTGCCGGCGTGCTCATCAGCCGATGACCGCGGACGGCCAGTTCTCGGCGCCGAAGTCGCCGGTCTCGTTCGCGACCTGGAGGAACGTCGAGTTCGCGCCCGAGGCCGCCGCACGGAGGTTGATGACCGCGCTGGCCAGGGCCGCGATGGCGACCACCACGGCGCCGAGGATGGTGGCGGGCACCGCCGGCAGCCCGATGATGCTGACGGTCTCGCCCCCGGCGGCGATGATCGCCACGACGAGGGCCGCCAGGGCGGCGGCGGTGAGGACGTAGAAGACGTACAGTGCCGACGCGACGGCGCCGAGGGCCGGACCGATCTGGGCGGTCAGCTTGCTCTGCACGGCCGAGAGCGCCTTGCCCTGGGGGCCGAGGGAGAGCGCGTAGCGGTCGGCCGCCCGGCCCTTCCACTCCGTGTCCACCGCGCTCTGCGAGCGGTCGGACTCGCTCGCCCGCGCGGCGACCGGCCCGCCGACCTCGATCCACGCGTCCTTCGCCGAGTCGAGGTCCCACGGCGCCCCGATGTTCGAGGCGATCTCGCCGACCTTGTCCCAGAACTCGCCCAGCTTCTCCATGGCCTTGTTCCAGAGGTCCTTGAACTTGTCGACGACCCAGCCCAGGCCCCACGGGACCCAGGACAGGATGTCGTTGACCTTGTCGGTGACCCACTGGATCTTCTCGTCGATCTCGTCGAGAAGGTCCATGATGCGGTCGACGGTCTCCGGTCCCATCAGCCTCTCCTCACTCCGGGATCCAGACGGACTGGACCTGGTGCACGACGTTCTCGTCGGTGCTCTGGAAGTCGCGACGCACCTCGCGCAGCGCGTCGGCGAGCTGCTTGGTCTCGCGGGTGCCGGCAGTGAGGACGTCCTGGACGTGCTGCCGGGCCCGGGCGTAGCTGGCGTCGAGCCCGACCATCCCGCACACGAAGGAGAACTGCGCGGCGGACAGGGTCAGGCCGGCCACGGTGCCCTCGGCGTCACCGAGCGCGCGGGACGTGTCGTCCCACTCGCCCGCCTCGCTGGTCAGGGCCTCGAAGCCCGCTTGCATCGTCATCGGTCGTTCCCCTCTGGCGTGGTCGTGGCGCCGATGGCACGCCGCGCGATGTCGGCGAGCCGGGACGCCTGGATGGCGGCAGCGAGGCCCTCCCGCCGGGCGCGCCGGGTCGCGGCGAGCATGGCCTCGGTGATCTCGCGGCCCAGGTTCGCCGGGTGCGCACGCGACACCCAGCCCAGGTCGAGGTCGAGGCTGTCGACGTCGCCGTTGCCGAGCGCGGTGGCGGCCACGTGGCCCGAGGTGCTGCGGGCGGTGAAGGTGCGGCCGGCGTGCTCGTCGAGCAGCCGGTTGGCCTCGTCGAGGCCCGCGCGGACATCCATCAGGACGTCCTCCGCGAGCTCCCGGGCGACGGCCGTGCCGTCGGCGCCGGCCGCGACCCGCTCGTCGAAGGCCTCCAGCACCGCGACGCTGGGACGGGCCGGGCGCGCCGGGGGTGCGGGCTCGTCCTCCAGGTCGCGCAGGGCATCGCCGTACTGCTCGATCTGGCGCACCTTCGCCTCGGCCACGGCTGCCAGGACGGCCGCTGGCAGCTCGGCCGCGGCCAGCTGCTGGTCCCAGGTGAACCCGATCCGGACCCACTCGAGCCGGCCCTCGGCGTCCACCCGGATCGTGACCTGTCCGCTGTCGTCGGCGGCCTCGAGGGGCCCGATCCGCTCCTGGGCGCCGGCCAGCTGCTGGAGCAGCACGTCGCTGCTCTCCCTGAGGACGGCCAGGTCCTCGATCAGGTCGGTCATCGTCTGTCTTCCCCCGAGTGGTCGTGACGCCCAGACCCTTGCCCGCACCTCCCAGGACTCAAACGCGGGCGCGCAGCAGGGGCCGCAGCACCAGTCCGGCGAGCAGCGCCCAGAACGCCGCACCGATGCCGAGCACGCTGATCCCGGACGCTGCCACCAGGAAGCAGACCGCCGCGGCCTCGCGACCGTCCTCGTCCGCGAGGGCGCCGGCCAGGGCCGTGCCGAACGTGCCGATCAGCGCGAGGCCGGCGGCCGCCGGGATCACGTCCCCCGGTGCCGCGGCGACCAGCGCGGCCAGAGCAGCGGCGGCCAACGCCAGCACGACGTACGTCGCCGCCGCGCTGGTGGACGCGATCCAGCGCCGGGATCGGTCCGGCCCGGCCATCGGGCCGGCCGTCATCGCGGCCGTGATCGCCGCCAGGTTGACCGCGTGCCCGCCGAACGGCGCGCCGACGAGCGTCCCCACACCGGTCACGGCCATCGACTCGCGCCACGGCACGGTCCAGCCGAAGCTCGACATCACCGCGACCCCCGGCACGTTCTGTGACGCCATCGTCACGACGTAGAGCGGCACCGCGATGCTGACCACCGCCGCGACCGTCCAGTGCGGGGTGGTCCAGGCGAGGGCCGGCAGCAGGTCGCCGCCGTGTACGTCGGAGCCCGCCTCGACCAGGACGACCACGAGTGCGACGACCAGGGCCACCGGCACCGCCCAGCGCCGCGAGACGCGGTGCATGACCAGCCAGGCCAGCACGACCGGCCCGACGACGGACGGCGAGTCCGCGAGCCCGGTGACCGGCTCGAGGCAGATCGGCAGCAGCACTCCGGCGAGCATCGCCCGGGCCAGCGAGACCGGGATCCGCGCGATCAGGTCGCCGAGCCAGGGCACCAGCCCGGTCAGCACGATCAGCACCGCCGTGACCATGAACGCGCCGACCGCCGCCGGCCAGCCGCCCTCGACGGCGCCGGTGGAGATGAGCAGCGCCGCGCCCGGCGTGGACCACGCGAGCGCGATGGGCTCCCGGGTGCGGACGCTCAGCCAGACCATGCCGAGCGCCTGCGTCACGCACAGCGCGAGCAGGCCGGAGGCCGCCTCGGCCGAGCTGGCGCCGACCGCGACCAGGCCGGCGAGCACGACCACGAACGCGCTGCTGAAGCCCACGACCGCGGTGACGATGCCGGCCACGACCGGCGTGCCGTGCGCGGTCGGCACCGCCGTGCTCAGGAGAGCACCAGCACCAGGTCGCCGCCGTCGACGGCCTGGGTGCCCGGCAGGGCCACGCGCTCGACCGTGCCCGCGACCGGCGCGGTGATCGCGGCCTCCATCTTCATCGCCTCGATGGTGGCGACCGTGTCGCCGGCGGCGACCTGCTGGCCGGCCTCGACCACGACCGTCACGACGCCCTGGAACGGCGCAGCGACCTGGCCCGGCTTCGAGGCGTCGGCCTTCTCGGCGGCGGCGACCTCCGACGCGACGCTCGTGTCGCGCACGTTGACGGGCCGGAGCTGGCCGTTGATCGTGGCGAGCACCGTCCTGATGCCGCGCTCGTCGGGGTCGCTGATGGCCTGCAGGCCGAGGATCAGCCGCTTGCCCTCCTCGATCTCGACCTCGTGCTCGACGCCCTGGCGCAGCCCGTAGAGGTACTCCAGCGTGGGCACCACCGACAGGTCGCCGTACCGCGCACGGGACTCGGTGAACTCGCGGGTCGGGCCGGGGAACAGCAGCTCGTTGAGCGTACGGCGGCGCGTGGGGCTGCCACCCGCCAGCGCGTCGCGCTGGTCGGCGGTGAGCTCCTCGGCCGGCGGCTTGTGGGTGCGGCCCTCGAGCGCCTTGGTGCGGAACGGCTCGGGCCAGCCGCCCGGCGGGTCGCCCAGGTCGCCGCTGAGGAAGCCGATGACGGAGTCGGGGATGTCGAACGACCCGGGATCCTCGGCGAAGTCGCGCGGGTCGGCGCCGACCGCGACCAGGTGCAGCGCGAGATCGCCCACGACCTTCGACGACGGCGTCACCTTCACGATGTTGCCGAGGATGTCGTTCGCGGCGGCGTACATGTCCTCGATCTGCTCGAACTTCTCGCCGAGGCCGAGCGCGATCGCCTGCTGGCGCAGGTTGGAGAGCTGCCCGCCGGGGATCTCGTGCCGGTAGACGCGGCCGGTGGGCGACGGCAGCCCGGACTCGAACGGCGCGTACACCCGGCGGGTCGCCTCCCAGTACGGCTCGAGGGCGTTCACCGCCGTCAGCGACAGCCCGGTCTCGCGCGGGCCGTGGTCGGTGGCGGAGACGAGCGCCGACAGCGGCGGCTGCGAGGTCGTGCCGGCCATCGAGGCGGTCGCGGCGTCGACCGCGTCGACACCCGCGTCGATCGCGGCGAGCAGGGTCGCGAGCTGGCCGCCGGGGGTGTCGTGGGTGTGCAGGTGGACGGGCAGGTCGAAGTTCTCGCGCAGCGCGGTGACCAGCGTGCGCGCGGCCGGCACCCGCAGCAGGCCGGCCATGTCCTTGATCGCCAGCACGTGCGCGCCGGCGTCGACGATCCGCTCGGCCAGCTTCAGGTAGTAGTCGAGCGTGTACAGCGACTCGTCCGGGTCGGACAGGTCACCGGTGTAGCAGAGCGCGACCTCCGCGACCGCCGTGCCGGTGGCGCGCACCGCCTCGATCGCGGGCCGCATCTGCTCGACGTCGTTGAGGGCGTCGAAGATCCGGAACACGTCGATGCCGGTGCTCGCCGCCTCCTCGACGAACGCGTTGGTCACATCTGTCGGGTACGGCGTGTATCCGACGGTGTTGCGGCCGCGGAGCAGCATCTGGAGGCAGATGTTCGGGACTGCCTGGCGCAGCGCGGCCAGCCGCTCCCACGGGTCCTCGGCGAGGAAGCGCAGCGCCACGTCGTACGTCGCGCCGCCCCAGGCCTCCAGCGACCACAGCTGCGGTGTGGTGCGGGCGACGTGCCCGGCCACCGCCAGCAGGTCCCGGGTCCGGACCCGGGTCGCGAGCAGCGACTGGTGGGCGTCGCGGAACGTCGTGTCGGTGACCGCGACGTCCTTCTGCCGCCGCAGCCGCCGTGCGAACTCCTCCGGCCCGAGCTCGAGCAGCAGCTGCCGCGAGCCGTCGGGCGCGGGGACCTCGAGGTTGACCTCCGGCAGCTTCGAGACCGGGTCGACCTTCACCGGCGCCGGGCCGTACGGCTGGTTCACGGTGACGTCGGCGAGGTAGTTGAGCACCTTGCTCCCGCGGTCGCCCGAGCCGCGCGCCTGCAGCAGCTGCGGGTGCGTCTCGATGAACGCCGTGGTGACCCGGCCGCCCGCGAAGTCCGGGTCGGCCAGCACCGCCTGGAGGAACGGGATGTTCGTCGACACGCCGCGGATGCGGAACTCCGCCACCGCACGCTGCGCCTTCTCCACCGCCTTCTCGAAGGTCCGGCCGCGACAGGTGAGCTTCGCGAGCATCGAGTCGAAGTGGGCGGACACCTCCGCGCCGGTGTACGTCGTGCCGCCGTCGACGCGGACGCCGGGCCCGCCGGGGGAGCGGTAGGTCGTGATCACGCCGGTGTCCGGACGGAAGTTGTTGGCCGGGTCCTCCGTGGTGATCCGGCACTGGAGCGCGGAGCCGCGCAGCTGGACGGTGTCCTGCGACAGCCCGAGGTCCGCCAGCGTCTCGCCGGACGCGATCCGCAGCTGGGACTGCACGAGGTCGACGTCGGTGACCTCCTCGGTCACGGTGTGCTCGACCTGGATGCGCGGGTTCATCTCGATGAAGACGTAGTTGCCCTGTGGGTCCACCAGGAACTCGACGGTGCCGGCGTTGCGGTAGCCGATCTCCCGGGCGAACCGCACGGCGTCCGCGCAGATCCGGTCCCGCAGGTCCGGGTCGAGGTTCGGCGCCGGCGCGATCTCGATGACCTTCTGGTGCCGGCGCTGCACGGAGCAGTCCCGCTCGAACAGGTGGATGACCTCACCCGTGCCGTCGGCCAGGACCTGCACCTCGATGTGGCGGGGGTCCACGACGGCCTGCTCGATGAACACCGTCGGGTCGCCGAAGGCGCCGTCCGCCTCGCGCATGCAGGTCTCCACCGCCTCCCGCAGGTCCCTCGGCTCGTCCACGCGTCGCATGCCGCGCCCACCGCCACCCGCGACGGCCTTCACGAACAGCGGGTACGGCAGCTCGGCCGAGGCCTCGACCAGCGCCTCGACATCGGTCGACGGGTCGACGCTGGCCAGCGTCGGTACGCCGGCGGCCTTGGCCGCCCCGATCGCGCGGGCCTTGTTGCCGGTGAGCGTCAGCACCTCGGCGCTGGGGCCGATGAAGGTGATGCCGGCGTTCGCACAGGCCTCGGCGAGGCCGGGGTTCTCCGACAGGAACCCGTAGCCCGGGTAGACCGCGTCGGCGCCCGCCCGGACCGCGACCGCGACGATGCCCTCCGGGTCGAGGTAGGCGCGCACCGGGTGGCCGCGCTCGCCGATCTCGTAGGCCTCGTCGGCCTTCAGCCGGTGCTCCGACCAGCGGTCCTCGTAGGGGAAGATCGCGACCGTGCGCGCTCCGAGCTCGTACGCGGCACGGAACGCCCGGATCGCGATCTCGCCGCGGTTCGCGACCAGCACCTTGGAGAACATGCGCACACGCTATAAGGGCGTGCCGCGACCCGGCCGGTCCCGTGGTCGTCGCGAGACGGGTCAGCGGCCGATGGTGATGCCCACCCGGTGCCCCGCGCGGAGAACGGTGTCGGCGGGGATGGACTGGCTGAGCACGTAGCCCCGCTTCCACGCGGCGGCGTGCCGGGTCCGGACCGCGCCGAGGCTGCAGTTCGCCCACTCCAGCTCGGTCCGGGCGACGCGGGCGCGGAGCCCGCGGAGCTCGGGGACCAGGCACCCGGTGCCGGAGCGGGTGGCAGCCGCGGTGGGCGGGTCGGCGAGGTCGACAGACGTCGCCCCGGCGGGCTGGACCCAGGCGAGGCACGCGGCCAGCGCGACGGCCGTGGCCAGGGCGCAGTCCAGCCCTCGACGACGTACGGCTCGGCTCGGCATCGATGCTCCAGGGGGCGCTGAGGTGCCCGAGCACCCGAGGAGCTCCCACGCTAGGCCACCGCGGCTCCGGGCAGGGCCACGTCAGCGACTGGTCCGGACCGGTTCCTCCTCCAGGAACTGGCCGACCATGTCGGGGTGTGCTTCCCGGGCCAGCGCCACGGCCGCCGGCTCGGGGACGTCGAGCGCGGTGACGGCCTGCCGCCCGCCCGCGGTCGTCGCGACCAGGGTGGTGAGCCCGGCGCGTCGCTGGAACCAGGTCGCGCGCAGGTTCCACCCGATGACGCCGTCGGTCTCCAGGGCCTCGCGGCGTCGGTCGAGGCTGCCGGAGCGGACCACGACGTACCCGCCGACCAGCGCGTGCCCGAGCGCGCGCACCCGGTCCGCGGCCAGGGCCGCCGCGGCCGGTACGCCGAGCGCGGCGAGGACCGGCAGCCACAGCGGCGCGTCCAGGAGCGGGACGACGGCGACGGCGGCGAGCAGGACGAGGACGGCGGGGCCGACCGCCCGGGTGTAGCGCCGGGTGCGGGCGCGCGGACCGTGGGCGACGAGCGCCACGTCGAGGGGACCGGGCGTGCGCAGCACGGCGCCGGCGGCCCGGTGCACGACGTCGCGCGGGGCGGGCGGGACCAGCAGCGCCGACTGGCCCCGGCCGAGACCCGTCGCGATGGCGGAGGCGCGGCCGCCGCCGGCCAGGCGCAGCCCGAGCGGCTCGCCGACGGCGACGCCACGCAGCCGCGCGTCGTCGATCGTGGTCTCGCGCGTGGTGAGCAGACCGCGGCGCAGGTGCCAGGCGCCGCCGGCGTGGGTGAGCGCGAAGCCCCAGTTGGTGACGACGTACCCGCCGATCGACAGCACGGACACGACGACCACGAGACCGGCGAGGGCGGCGGGGACCGCGACCCAGGGCGACCAGGCCTCCGCGTCGTGGGCGATCCGGTCGGGGTCCAGGCGCTGGAAGCCGCCGACGGTGTTGAGCGCCTGGCTGGCGACGGCCAGGACGCCGCCGGCGAGGGCCAGGCCGGCACTCGTGAACGGTGCGAACCGCACCCAGGACGGGTCGAGCACCAGCACCGGAGCCGCCTCCGGCACGTCGACCTCGGGGGCGGGCCCGGCGCCCAGCAGGTCCGTCCGGAGCTCGCGGGCCTGCTCGACCGGGAGCCCGTCGAGGACGAGCTGCTCGTCGTCGTCGGTCGACGCGGTCCCGGTGCCGACCCGCACGCTGGTCAGGCCGAGCAGCCGGTGCACGGGCGGTGCGGTGATGTCGACGCTGCGCACCCGGTCGAGCGGCGTGGAGAGCACGTGCCGGTTGACGAGCCCGCGGCGCAGCTCGATGCGTCCGCCGGCGACCCGGAAGAACGTCGTCCAGTAGCGCAGCACGCCGAGCCCGACCGGGATCAGCACGCCGACGGCGTTCCACCACTCGCCGGCCCCACCCGACGCCGTGCCGGCGATGAACAGGCCGATCAGCACCGGCAGGAACCGGACCAGCTCCTTGACCGGGTAGACCAGCAGCATCCGCGGGTCGAGCCGCCGCCAGTCGGCCGTCGAGCTCACGTGGCGTCGCCGGGGACGCTGTCGGCCATCACCGTCAGCTCGTCGACGAGGGCGAGGGCGCGGGCCCGTTCCAGGCCGGCGATCTCCAGCGCGCCCGCCGCCGACGCGGTGGTGACCGTGACCGTCGACAGGCCGAAAAGCCGGGCCACGGCCCCCTCGACGTGGTCGACGGTCTGGATCCGCGACATCGGGGCGATCCGGCGCTCGCGCGCCCACCAGCCCGTCTGCGTGTAGACGGCCGTGTCGGTGACCTCCCAGCGGTGCACGGCGTACCGCCACGAGGGCACGATGAGGACGTACGCGACGACCACGAGGGCGACAATGAGGACCGACCACCACGGCAGCGGCAGCCAGTCGGTCAGCGGACCGGCGACGGCGAGCGCGACGACGAGCACCAGCCCCTCCGCGGCGGCGGTCAGCGCCCACATCGTCCGGGCGCGCGGGCTCACCCGCTCGCGCGGCTCGCGAAGTCGCATGCAACCGACCCTACGGTCTGCGCGTATCCCCGGTATGAGCGCTCTCGGCCCCGTCTCGGGCGCCGCCCTGGTGGCCGCCCTCCTCGTCCCGATGTCGCCCGCTGGGGCGGCACCCGTCCCCACCTGCCAGGGCGAGCCGGCGACCGTCGTCGGCACGCCGCACGCGGACCGGCTGGTCGGCACTCCCGAGGCCGACGTCATCGTCGGCCTGAACGGCGACGACGTCGTGCGGGGGCGTGGTGGTGACGACCTCGTCTGCGGCGGCGACGGCGCCGACATGCTGCTGGGCGGTGCCGGCGCGGACCGGCTGTACGGCCAGCGCGAGGCGCGGATCTCCGACCGGGGCGGCACCTACTTCATCGCCGACCGCCCCGACGGCGGCCCCGGCGACGACCTGCTGGACGTCGGCGGCGACCGTCGCTGGGTCAACTGGGGCTCGCACGGCGACCTCGACTTCGGCAACGCGGCGTCCGGGGTGACCGTCGACCTCGCTGCCGGCACCGCCAGCGGCCAGGGCACCGACACGGTCGTCGCCTACAGCGGCACGGGATGCGACTTCAGCTGCTACGGCGTCGGGCTGCTCGGCTCGGCCCACGACGACGTCCTGTCCGGCACCGACGCGAGCGACCTGCTGGTCGGCAACGCGGGCGACGACCACCTCGTCGGCCTCGGTGGGGCGGACGAGATGCACGGGGAGGCGCAGTACGGCGGCGGCACCCCCGGCGACGACAGCCTCGACGGCGGTCCGGGCACCGACGCCCTCTACGCCTACGCGGGCAGCGACGTGCTCGAGGGCGGCGCCGGCCGCGACATCGTCTGGCAGACCGGCGGCGGGCCGAGCGAGCTGTACGGCGGATCCGGTGACGACCGGCTGTCGGGCTGGTTCGCGACCGAGCCGGGCCTCGTGCTCGACGGCGGGGAGGGCACCGACAGCGTGGCCGTCGCGGGTCCGTCGCGGCCGGGCGCCGGCGGACGGCCGGCATCCGCGACGCTGACCATGGCCGACGGGCTGATCGTCGCCGCCGGGGTCACGTGGGGCACGTTCGCCGGCGAGGACGTGGGCCTCTACACCGCGATGGAGTGGGAGTACCTGGGGACCGACGATCCCGAGGTCGTGCACACCAACGGCACGTGGCTGCACGCGACGACGTACGGCGGTGACGACGAGATCTGGGGCAGCGACGGCCCGGACCGGATCGATGCCGGGGACGGCACCGACAAGATCCGCGCCGGCCGTGGTCGGGACACCTGCCGGTCCGGCGAGAACGTCCGCGGCTGCGAGCGGATCGACTGAGGGTCGGGCGGCCCTACAGTGGCCCCATGACGGTGCGCGTCGTCTTCGCGGACGACAACTACCTGGTGCGGGAGGGTGTCGCGGGGCTGCTGGCCGAGTCGGCCGAGGTCGACCTGGTCGAGACCGCGGCCGACACCGAGGCGCTCCTGCGCGCCGTGGCCGTGCACCGGCCGGACGCGGTGCTGACCGACATCCAGATGCCCCCGACGTTCACCACCGAGGGCATCGACGCGGCGAAGCGGATCCGGGCGAGCTACCCGGGCACCGGGGTCGTCGTCCTCTCGCAGTACGTCGAGGGGGACTACGCGCTCGCGCTCCTGTCCGAGGGCGTGGAGGGTCTCGGGTACCTCCTGAAGGAGCGGGTCAGCGAGGTCGACGAGCTGGTCCGGGCGCTGCACGACGTCGCCCGCGGCGGCTCTGCGCTCGACCCGAGGGTGGTGGAGGGCCTGCTCGCGCGGAAGAACCAGGAGTCCGGCTCGGCGCTGCGCGGTCTCACCGAGCGGGAGAGCGAGGTGCTCCGCGAGCTCGCCGCCGGGCGCAGCAACGCGGCCACGGCGAAGGCCCTGTTCATGAGCGAGCGCGCCGTCGAGAAGCACGTGGGCTCGGTCTTCCAGAAGCTCGGCCTGTCCACCGAGGCGGACGTCAACCGCCGGGTGATGGCGGTGCTGGCCTACCTCGAGGCCACCGGAGGTACGGCGGCTCCGTGAGCGGCCAACCCCCGGCGGGCCTGCGGCCAGCCCCCCTGACGAGGGCACTCTCCGACGGGCACGATGTCGGCGAGGAGGTGGTCGCGTGGGCGACGTACGGGTGTTGATCGTCGACGACCAGGAGCCGTTCCGCCGCGCGATGACCGCTGTCGTCACGGCGACCGACGGGTTCAGCGTGGTCGGCTCCGCCACCACGGGGGAGGACTCCCTGGCGGCCGTGGCCGAGCTGAGTCCCGACCTGGTGCTGATGGACGTCAACCTGCCCGGCATCGACGGCATCGAGGCCACCCGGCGCTTGACCGCGGGCCCCGGTGGGCCCGTCGTCGTGCTGCTGTCGACGTACGACGTCGACCAGGTCGATCTCGCGGGCAGCGGCGCCGCGGCGTACCTCGCGAAGGCCGACCTCGGGCCGGACCGGCTCTCAGCCGCGTGGCTCGACGCCTGCGACGGCCTTCGCGACCACGGCTGACGCGGGAACCGACACGAGCAGGACCCGACCGTCGATCTCGACCGACCCGCCGGCGGCGCCCAACCGGTCGGTGATCGTCACGAGGTCGAGCCCGGGCGGGTCGACCTCGGCGATGCGCAGGCGGAGGTCGGGCCCGTCGAGCTCGAGCCGCAGGGAGGACACCGCGTGTTCGGGGCGGGTGGCCTCCACGCAGCAGAAGTAGAGCGCGGCCTCCACCCGCGGCGAGAACCGCAGGCCGGCAAGGCCCTCGACGGTCAGGGTCGGCGCGCCGTCGACCCGGGCGAGCATCGAGCCAAGCGCCGGGACCAGGCCGGCACGGGACAGCTGCGCGGGGAAGACGCCTCTGCTCAGCTCACGCAGCGACTCGAGGGCGGCGTTCGTGTCGGCCACGAGCGGGTCGATCCCGGGGTCGAGGCCACCCGCCGCGATCGCCGAACGGACCACGCCGACCCGGGCCGGCAGGTCGGCGATCAGGGGCAGCACCTCCCGCGCGATCGTCGCCTCGAGGCCGCGCCGGGCCTCGTCGTCGGCCTGGACCAGGCGAAGCCGGGACGCCGTGAGCTGCCTGGTCCTGCGCTCCAGCTCCTCGACGTGGGCCGCGAGCTGGCTGGCGAGGACCGTGTTCCGGAAGGCCATCGCGGCCTGCTGGGCCACCGCCTCGAGAAGCCGGAGGTCGCCGCTGTCGAGGGCGCGCCCGCGGGGGAGCGCCACGTCGATGGAGCCGAGCACGCGTCCCTCGAGGCGCACCGGGAGGGTGTGGTCCCACCGCTCGGTCGGGTCGCCCCAGACGCCGGTCAGTGGGTCGGCCCCGGGTACGACGAGCGTGGCGACGGCTCCGGTCCCGGACACCGCCCGGGCCGCGGTCTCCGCCACGGCCGGCAGGAGCGCGCCCGGCGGTGGGGCGGCCGCGAGGCGGCTGCTGAACGCGGCGAGCGCCTCGTAGGGTTGGGCGCGGCGACCGTAGGCGAGGCGGTTCGCGAGCCGGACCAGGCTGCGACGCAGCGGTTGGAACGCCAGCGCGACCACCGCCGTCCCCAGGAGCGAGAGCCAGAAGCCGCTCCCGTTGTCCTCCATCAACCGGCCCAGCAGGACGACGAGCACGGTGTAGCCGGCGGCGGCGAAGGCGATCCCGGCCACGACCACGACCGTGCGGTTGATGATCACGTCGAGCTCGTAGAGCTGGTGTCGCAGCACGGCGATCGCGAAGAGGATCGGGAGCAGGAAGTACGACACGAACAGCGGGAGCGACGCGGCCCAGGTCTGCTCGTCACCGTTGCCTCCCTGCACCACGAGCAGCCAGATCACCCCGAACGTGGGCAGCGCGGCCGCCACGGCGATCAGCCGGAGCTGCTGGCGCTGCTCGCCCGTGCTGCGGCGCAGGCGGATCAGCATCGACACGACCGAGGCGACGAGACAGCCGAGGATCGACAGGAACCCGACGTTCAGCGCCACCAGTCGGGCCGGTCCCAGCTGGTGGCCGTCGGTGTACAGCCGGAACTCCGTCGGCGGCACCGACAGCACGGCCAGCATGCACAGCAGAGCGCCGAACCCGGTCACCCACACGGCGTACCGCCAGCGCCGAGAGAGCAGCCGCCCGTCCGGGGCGACCAGGAACATCAGCGCCAGCCCCGCGATCTCGACCTGACCGCCGGTCAGCGTCGACACCCAGGCGGCCACGCCGCCGAGCGAAGCCGAGCCCGGCCCATCGCCCTCCTGGACCCAGTAGGCGTACGCCTCGGTGACGAGGGAGACGGCGCCAGCGGTGCCGACGATGCTCAGCAGCCAGCCGATCGGGTGCCCCGGGTAGCGCGCGACGATCAGCGCACCCATGACGGCCGAGCCGACGACCGCGCCGTGGATGAACGGAAACCCGTGCACGGCCACCGCCGTCTCGGACCAGAGCTGGACCGCTTGCGCCGAGATGACCACGTCGAGCGTGACCAGGACGACGGTGAGCCAGGCCAGTGCACGGGCCGCGCGGGAGGCACTCACGTCGTGCCCCCGCCCGGCAGGACGGCGTGGATCCGGGTGCCGAGCCCCGGGACCGAGCTGACGACGAGCGAGCCGCCGACGGACTCGACCCGCTCGCGGATGTTGGTGAGACCGGCGCCGCGGCTGCCGGTGCCCGGGTCGAAGCCGCAGCCGTCATCCTCGATGCTGATCTCCAGCCTCGTCGGGGTGCCCACCAGGACGACCTGGATGGACGTCGCGTGCGCGTGCTTGGCGGCGTTCTGGAGCGCCTCGAGGGAGCAGAAGTACGCGGTCGACTCGATCGCCGGGGCGTAGCGGCCGACCCCGTCGGCCCGCAACCGGACCGTCGGTCCCAGCGCGGCGACGGCCGGCCGGAGCGCCTCGGCGACGCCGAGGGCCTCGAGGCGCGGCGGGAAGATGCCGCGGGCGAGCCGGACCAGCGTGGTGATCGCGTCGGAGGCGGCCACCTCCTGCTCGGCGAGAAGGGCGTCGGCACGGTCGCGGTCGCGGGTGGCGAGGGTGCCGGCGAGCCGCAGGTTGACCGCGAGCGCGACCAGGTGCTGCTGGGCGCCGTCGTGGATGTCCCGCTCCAGGCGCCACCGCTCGGCGTCGTGGGCGTCGACCAGCCGCTCACGCGAGGTCCGCAGCTCCTCCGCGCGGGTCGACAGCGCCGCCAGCCGGAGCTCGAGCTCGGTGCGCAGCCGGGCGCCGCGCAGCACGAGCCCGGCCTGGTCGGCGAGTCCGGCGAACAGCCGTTCCTCGACCCGGGTCAGGGCGACGCCCGGGTGCTCGCGGACGACCAGGGCGCCGAGCACGTCGTCGCCGTGCCGCACCGGGACCCGCCGCGCGACCGATCCGGCGGTGGCGACGTGCGTCGGCGGCCAGGTGGCCGCGAGGACCGACCGGTCCCCGATCGCCACCCAGACCTGCGCGGACTCCGCGCCGGTCCCGTCGGCGAGCACGCGGGCCATCCGCTCGGGCAGTTCCTTGTCGGGGTGCTGGCCGGCGAGCGTCGTGGTGAACCGCCGCACCACCTCGTACGGCGAGGTCCGGCCGCCCAGCACGACCCGGGACACCCAGCGGTCAAGCCGGGACTGCACCGGGTCGAACGCCACGGCGACGACGGCGGTGGCGAGCACGGACAGCCCCAGGCTCGGGGAGGAGGTGCGCCCGAGGAGGGCGCCGCCGCCGAGCACGACCAC
This sequence comes from Nocardioides sp. HB32, assembly GCF_054058995.1. NCBI lineage: Bacteria > Bacillati > Actinomycetota > Actinomycetes > Propionibacteriales > Nocardioidaceae > Nocardioides > Nocardioides sp. HB32. Next base: position 4,079,682 of record NZ_JBSSBS010000001.1, on the reverse strand, counting down.
GACGTACACGAGCACGACGAAGGCGGTCAGCCCGGTCCCGACCAGGCCGGTCGCGAGCAGCTCGCGCCGGCCGCGCCGACGCAGCAGCGGGGTCATGCCAGCAGTCTGCGCGCTCGGCCGCTCCGAAGGGAGGGAGGAACCCGAACGCCGGGGGTGGGGCCAGCCGTACGGGCAGCCCCGGGAAGCGCGCGGCCAGCGCCCCTGGTGGGGCGCTCAGCCCGATCCCGCCCGGCACTCGGCACGCGGTGTCCTCGATGCATGCCCTCCGACCGGAGTGCAACGACAAGGAGAGATCGCCATGACCCCCACCGCCACCGCCCCGACCACCGCCGGCTTCCCCGGCGCGGCCGACGGTGCCCACCTCGCCGCCCGCGCCGAGCACCTCAGCAAGGCGTATGGCGTCGGCGAGGCGACCGTCACCGCGCTCGACGACGTCAGCGTCGGACTGGACCGCGGTCGATTCACCGCGATCATGGGCCCGTCCGGCTCCGGCAAGTCGACGCTGCTGCACCTGCTCGCGGGCCTCGACCGGCCGTCGTCCGGCACGGTGCACCTCGGCGACACCGAGATCACCTCGTTGCGCGACAAGGCGCTCACGATCCTGCGCCGCGACCGGATCGGCTTCATCTTCCAGTCCTTCAACCTGTTGCCGACGATGACGGCAGCGGAGAACATCGTGCTGCCGATGCGGATCGCCGGGCGCCGCCCCGACCCGCACTGGGTCGCCTCGATCGTCGAGACGATCGGCCTCACCGACCGCCTCGGGCACCGTCCCTCGGAGCTGTCCGGCGGCCAGCAGCAACGCGTCGCCGCGGCGCGGGCACTCGCCTCGCGTCCCGACATCGTCTTCGCCGACGAGCCGACGGGCGCACTCGACTCCCGCTCCGGGACCGAGCTGCTGAAGTTCCTCCGCAGCGCGGTGGACGACCTCGGGCAGACGGTCGTCATGGTGACCCACGACCCCGGCGCCGCCTGCTACGCCGACCGCGTCATCTTCCTCGCAGACGGCCACGTCGTCGACGAGATGAGCGAGCCGTCGGCCGAGGGCGTCCTCGACCACATGAAGCGCCTGGGGGGCTGAGCGATGTTGACCGCAACCATCCGCAACATGGTGGCGCACAAGCTGCGCCTCTTCCTCACGACCATGTCGATCACCCTGGGCGTCGCGCTCCTCGCCGGCACCATGATCCTCACCAACACGATGGGGATCGCGTTCGACATGCTCTTCGGCAAGATCTCCGCCGGCACCGACGCGGTCGTCCGCGCCGAGGCGCCGTTCACCGCCACGGAGGGCGTCGGCACCGACCGCGGCCCGATCAAGGCCTCGGTCCTCGACCGGGTCCGTCAGGTCGACGGCGTCCGCGCGGCCGAGGGCTCGGTCAGCGGCTATGCGCTCCTGACCGACAACGACGGCAGGGCGATCACCACCAACGGTGGCGCACCGACCAACGGCTACTCGATGCCGGCCGACGACGAGCTGCTCGGCGACGTCGAGCTCCTGTCGGGCCATGCTCCGAAGGGTCCCCACCAGGTCGTCATCGACGGCACGAGCGCCGACGACCACGACATCGCCGTCGGCTCGACGATCAAGGTGCTGTTCCAGGGGCCGACGCAGGAGTTCACCGTCGTCGGCACGGTCGGGTACGGCGACGGCATCACCGACCTGGGCGGCACGACGTCGGCGTACTTCGACACGGCGACGGCTCAGCGGGTGCTGGGCAGCCCGGGTGAGTTCGACAGCATCGACGTCAGCGCCGACCCCGGCGTGTCCCAGGACGAGCTGGCCGACCGGTTGTCCGCGGTGATCCCGCAGGGCACGGAGGCGGTCACCGGCGAGGCCGTCGCGGCCGAGAACGCCGCCGCGACCAAGTCGAGCTTCGCGATCGTCGGGATGGTGTTCGGCATGTTCGCCGCCATCGCCCTCTTCGTCGGCTCGTTCATCATCTGGAACACCTTCACGATGACCGTCACGCAGCGCTCGCGGGAGATCGCCCTGCTGCGTGCGATCGGTGCTCGTCGGCGACAGATACTCGGCAGCCTGCTGCTCGAGGCACTCGTCCTCGGCCTGGCCGCGTCGGCAGCCGGGATCGGGCTCGGCGTGCTGGTCGCCAAGGGGCTGAAGTCGCTCATGGACGCCGTGGGGCTGGCGCTGCCGTTCACGACCCTGCAGGTCCCGACCAACGCCATCTGGGCATCGATCCTGGTCGGCACCGGCGTCACCGTCGTCGCCGCGCTCGTGCCCGCCCGCCGGGCCACGAAGGTGTTGCCGGTCGAGGCGCTGCGGGAGTCGACGCCCGGCGCCGAGAAGCCGTCGATGCGACGTGCCGTCATCGGCGTGACCGTCCTCGCCGCGGGTGTCGGCGGGATGCTGGCCTCGCTGTACGGCGACGCGAGCTTCCGGGTCTTCGGGCTGGGGCTGCTCGCGGTCATGGTCGGCGTCCTGGTCGCACTGCCGCTCGCGGTGCGTCCGCTCGCGGCCGCGATCGCGGCACCGCTCACGCTCCGCGGCATGCCGGGCGAGCTTGCGCGGCAGAACGCGACGCGCAACCCGCGCCGTACGTCGGCCACCGCCGCGGCGCTGATGATCGGCCTGACCCTGGTCGTCAGCATGGGTGTGTTCGCGTCCTCGCTGAAGACGTCGTTCGGCGACGTGCTGGACGACCGGACCGACGCCGACCTGTACGTCGCCACCTCGAGCGCCCAGGCGCCGGGCTTCAGCCCGTCGGTCGTGGACGCGGTGGCGGCCGTGGACGGGGTGGCCGAGGTCTCGGCCAGCGGTTGGGGCGAGGCGCACTTCGAAGGGGCGTCGTCGAGCTACTCCTCGATCGACCCGAGCAACGCGAACGAGGTCATGAACCTCGAGCTCTCGCAGGGCTCGTTCACCGACCTCGGTCGTGACGGCGTCGTCGTCGCGAAGTCGGCCGCGACGTCTCACGGCTGGAGCCTCGGCGACACGGTCACGGCCCAGTTCGCCCAGAGCGGTGACCACACCCTGAGGATCGTGGGCATCTACGACGCCAAGGGCTGGATCGGCGACGACTACGTGATCAGCCTTGCGGAGCAGCGCGCCTTCGCCGGCCCGCAACTGGTGTCGACGGCCTTGGTCACGGTGGCCACGGGTGCCGACGTGGGTCAGGTGCAGGACGCGATCGACGCGGCCCTGGCCGACCACCCGGACGCGCAGGTGCTCGACCAGGCCGGCTTCCAGAAGGTCGCCAGCGGGTTCATCGACGACCTGCTGACCCTGGTCACCGTGATGCTGGCCCTGGCCGTCCTGATCGCGCTGCTGGGCATCGTCAACACCCTGGCGCTCTCGGTCTTCGAGCGCACCCGGGAGCTGGGCCTGCTCCGTGCGGTCGGCATGACTCGCGGCCAGGTCCGGGCGATGGTCCGTTGGGAGTCGGCGGTGATCTCGCTGATCGGCGCCGTGAGCGGTGCGGTCCTCGGCATCGGCATCGGGCTGGCGCTCTCGCAGGTCCTGAAGGACGAGGGCATCAAGTCCGTCTCGGTCCCGGTCGTCCAGATCCTCGTCTACCTCGCCCTCGCCGCAGTGGCGGGCGTGGTCGCCGCGGTCGGCCCGGCTCGCTCGGCCGCGAAGGTGGACGTGCTCAAGGCGGTGGTGACCGACTGACCGACCGACCGGCGTACGACGGCTCCCGGGATCATCCCGGGGGCCGTCGTCGCACGCGCGCGGCTCGGGCCGGGGGAGCTCAGTCCTTCAGCTCGCAGATGACCGCGCCGTTGGCGACGGTCTGGCCGACCTCGGCCTGCAGGCCGGTCACGGTGCCGGCCTTGTGCGCCTTGATCGGCTGCTCCATCTTCATGGCCTCGATGACGACCACGGTGTCGCCCTCGGCGACCTCCTGGCCCTCCTCGACGACGACCTTGACGACCGTGCCCTGCATCGGGCTGGTGACGGCGTCGCCGCTGGCGGCCGCGCCGGACTTCTTGCCGGCCGTGCGCTTCGGCTTCTTCGCCCCGCCGGCCGGAGCGGCCGCCAGGCCACCGAGGCCGCCCGGCAGCACGACCTCGAGCCGCTTGCCACCGACCTCGACCACGACGCTCTGGCGCTCGCCGGCCTCCTCGGCTTCGGCGGAGTCGCCGGCGTAGGGCTGGATCTGGTTGTCGAAGTCCGTCTCGATCCACTGCGTGTAGACGTCGAACCTCTCGCCGTCGCCGACGAACGCCGGGTCGGAGACCACCGCGCGGTGGAACGGGATCACGGTCGGCATGCCGTCGACCACGAACTCGTCGAGCGCGCGCCGCGAGCGCTCCAGCGCCTGGGTGCGGTCGCGGCCGGTGACGATCAGCTTGGCGATGAGCGAGTCGAACGAGCCCGGGATCGTCTCGCCGTTCTCGTAGCCGCCGTCCAGCCGGATCCCCGGGCCGCTCGGCGGGCTCCAGGCCGACAGGGTGCCGGGCGCCGGCATGAAGTTGCGCCCGCCGTCCTCGGCGTTGATGCGGTACTCGATCGAATGGCCGCGGATCTCCGGGTCGTCGTACCCGAGCTCCTCGCCGGCCGCGATGCGGAACATCTCGCGCACCAGGTCGATCCCGGTCACCTCCTCGGAGACGCAGTGCTCGACCTGGAGCCGGGTGTTGACCTCGAGGAACGAGATCGAGCCGTCCTGGGCGACCAGGAACTCGCAGGTGCCGGCGCCGTAGTAGCCGGCCTCCTTCAGGATCCGCTTGGAGGACTCGTACAGCTCGGTCAGCTGCTCGTCGGTCAGGAACGGCGCGGGCGCCTCCTCGACCAGCTTCTGGTTGCGGCGCTGCAGGGAGCAGTCGCGAGTGGAGACCACCACGACGTTGCCGTGCTGGTCGGCCAGGCACTGGGTCTCGACGTGCCGGGGCTTGTCGAGGAACTTCTCGACCAGGCACTCGCCGCGGCCGAAGGCGCCGACCGCCTCGCGCACCGCGGACTCGAAGGCGTCCGGGATCTCCTCGAGGGTGCGCGCGACCTTGAGGCCGCGCCCGCCGCCGCCGAAGACAGCCTTGATCGCGATGGGCAGCCCGTTCTCCTCGGCGAAGGCCACCGCCTCGTCGGCGTCCTTGAGCGCGTCCTTGGTGCCGGGCGCGAGCGGCGCGTTCGCCTTCACCGCGATGTGCTTGGCCTTGGCCTTGTCGCCGAGCGCCTCGATGGCCGCCGGCGGCGGACCGATCCAGGTCAGGCCGGCGTCGATGACGGCCTGGGCGAATCCGGCGTTCTCCGCCAGGAAGCCGTAGCCCGGGTGCACCGAGTCGGCCCCGGTCTTCTCCGCGACCGCGATGATCTTGTCGATGTCGAGGTAGGAGTCGGCCGGGGTGGCCCCGCCCAGGGAGTGTGCCTCGTCGGCGAGCCGCACGAACAGCGCGTCGCGGTCGGGATCGGCGTACACGGCCACGCTCCCGATGCCGGCGTCCTTGCACGCCCGGATCACCCGGACCGCGATCTCGCCGCGGTTGGCGATCAGGACCTTCTGCAGCGGCTTCGTGTCCGGCACCTGCGACTCCTGCTCCTGCGAGGGGAAAGGGAGGGATCTCCGCGGGGCAGGGTATCGCCAGCGGGCCCGCCCCGGCGTGTGGGCCATGTCGCACCGCGAGGTTAACAATCGCTAACCGGTCGGGCTAGCATGCGCGACATGAGCACCCAGTCAGGCTTCGAGCTGTCCCGCGAGCACGAGGAGTTCCGCCGTACCGTCCGCGACTTCGCCGAGGCGGAGATCGCGCCGCACGCCGCGCAGTGGGACCGCGAGCACCACTTCCCGGTCGACGTGGTGCGGAAGATGGGCGCCCTCGGCCTGTTCGGCCTGACCGCTCCCGAGGAGTTCGGCGGCATGGGCGAGGACGGCGACTTCACCAGCCTCTGCGTCGCGATCGAGGAGATCGGTCGCGTCGACCAGTCGATGGGCATCACGCTCGAGGCCGCGGTCGGCCTCGGCATCAACCCGATCCTCACCTTCGGCACCGCGGAGCAGCAGCAGGCCTGGCTGCCCGACCTGGTCGCCGGCACCACCCTGGCCGGCTTCGGGCTGACGGAGCCCGGCGCGGGCTCCGACGCCGGCGCCACGAAGACCCGGGCGGTGCTCGAGAACGGCGAGTGGGTCGTGAACGGCGCGAAGCAGTTCATCACCAACTCGGGCTCCGAGATCACCAGCCTGGTCACGGTCACCGCGCGCACCGGCGAGCGGGAGGACGGCCGGCCCGAGATCAGCACCATCATCGTGCCGAGCGGCACGCCCGGCTTCATCGCCGAGAAGGCCTACGACAAGCTCGGCTGGCACGCCTCCGACACCCACCCGCTGTCCTTCCAGGACGTGCGGGTCCCCGAGGCCAACCTGCTCGGTGAGCGTGGCCGCGGCTACGCGCAGTTCCTGGCCACGCTCGACGACGGCAGGGTCGCGATCGCGGCGCTCGCCGTCGGCTGCATCCAGGCCTGCCTCGAGATGAGCCTGGCGTACGCCGGGGACCGGCAGACGTTCGGCGGGCCCATCGGGCGCAAGCAGGGAGTCGCCTTCCAGGTCGCCGACCTCGAGGTGATGCTGCACGCCAGCCGGATGCTCACCTTCCGGGCCGCGGCCATGAAGGACGGCGGCGCCCCCGTGAAGGACTTCAAGCAGGCGGCCGCCGTCGCCAAGCTCTACGCCACGGAGTCGGCCGTGACCGCGACCCGGATCGCCACCCAGGTGTTCGGCGGCTACGGCTTCATGGAGGAGTACCCGGTCGCGCGGTTCTACCGGGACGCGAAGGTCCTGGAGATCGGGGAGGGCACCTCGGAGGTGCAGCGGATGCTGATCGCCCGGGGTCTCGGCCTGCCCGTCGAGTGAGCGTTGACCTCAAGCGCGGTTGAGCTCCTAGGCTCGCCGCCATGGACATCTCCGTGCTCGGCACCGGGGCGGTCGGCCGGGCTGTCGCCGGCCGCCTCGACGACCTCGGCCACCACGTCACGATGGCGACCCGGGACCCGGAGGCGACCTCCGGCCGTGAGGACCACGCGGGCTGGGCGGCGGCGCACCCCGGCGTCCGGCTCGTCGCGTTCGCCGATGCGGGGGCCGACGCCGACCTGGTCGTGAACGCGCTCGGCGGCGACGTCGCCGAAGGGGTCCTGGCCGAGGTCGGGGAGGGGCTGGCGGGTCGGGTCCTGCTCGACATCTCGAACCCGCTCGACCACAGCCAGGGGTTCCCGCCCCGGCTCTTCGTGAAGGACGACGACTCGCTCGCCGAGCGGATCCAGCGAGCCCACGCGGAGGCCCGGGTCGTGAAGGCCCTCAACACCATGAACAGCGCCGTGATGGTCGACCCGGCCCGGCTGGGGGAGGAGACCACGGTCTTCGTCTCGGGTGACGACCAGCACGCCAAGGCCACGGTGGTGGGGCTGCTGCGCGAGCTCGGGCACACCGACGTGATCGACCTCGGCGGGCTCGAGACGGCGCGCGGCGCGGAGATGTTCCTCCCGCTCTGGGTGCGGACGGCCCTCGCGCTCGGCGGCTCCGACTTCAACATCAAGGTGGTGCGGGGCCCGTCGCTGCTCGACGCGAGGCCCAGCGGCTAGCCTTGGGCGCATGTCTCACCGGTGGCGTCGCCTCCTCACCGAGGTGTACCGGTTCCTCGCCGTCGGTGGTGTCGCGACGGTGGTCGCGTTCCTGATCTTCAACTTCCTCGTGCACGGGTTCGCCACGGGGTACGACGCCCCGCTGTCCGGCCAGCCCTACCTGGCCTACGCGATCGCGAACATCATCGGCATGGCGGTCAGCTACCGGGGCAGCCGGAGCTGGGTGTTCAAGGACCGCCCGCCCCGCACCGCCGACGGCGGCCGGCTGATGTTCATCGCGATCAACCTGGGCACGATGCTGATCCCGATGGCGTGCCTGTGGGTCAGCCGCAACGTGCTCGGGCAGGACGACCCGTTCTCGGACAACATCGCCGCGAACGTGATCGGCCTCTTCCTCGCCATGGTGGCGCGGTTCTACCTGTTCCGCACCCTGGTCTTCCGCCGGCCGGTCCACCTCGCCGAGCTCAAGCAGCACCCCATGCAGGTCTTCGAGCTCAGCGAGCTGCGGATGGACACCGGCCCGATCGTGCTGCCGCCCGACCTGCCGGGCGGGCTGGCGGACGGGCTGGTGGAGCGGGTCATGGACGGGTCCACAGCTCCGTCCACGAGTGACCCAGCTCCGCGGCGAGCTCCCTGACCAGCGGCAGGCTCACCCCGACCACGTTGTGGTGGTCGCCCTCGATGCCGGTGACGAACGCGCCACCGAGACCGTCGACCGTGAACGCCCCGGCCACCTCGAGCGGCTCGCCGGTCGCGACGTACGCCGCCACCTCCTCGTCGGTGACGTCGGCGAAGTGCACGGTCGTCGAGGCGGTCGCGGCGGCGACCCGGCCGGTCGCGGTGTCGCGCAGGCAGTGACCGGTGCGCAGGATCCCGGTGCGTCCGCGCATCGCGTGCCAGCGGCGTACCGCCTCGTCGGCGTCGCCGGGCTTGCCCAGTGCCTCGCCGTCGAGGTCGAGCACCGAATCGCAGCCCAGCACCAGCGCGCCCGCCGGCACCTCGTCCCGCGCGGCGACCGCCGCGCACTTGAGCTCGGCGAGCTGCAGCGCGAGCTCGGCCGGAGGCAGGCCGTCGAGCCGGGACTCGTCCACGCCGGAGACGATCACCACCGGGTCGATGCCGGCGTTGCGGAGGGTCTGGAGGCGGGCGGGGGAGGCCGAGGCGAGGACGAGCTGGGTCACGCGCCCGATTCAAGCAGTTCGAGCGCGTCGCCGAAGGCGCAGGCCGCGAGCACGCTCAGCGGGTCGTCCGGCGTCATGTGGTCGGCGGCCCCGATCGAGAGCATCACGTTGAGCAGCATCCCGTGGGCGACGAAGTCCCGGCACCGTTCGTCGTCCCAGCCGGTGCGCCTGATGGTCTCGAACACCTCGCCCATGCAGCGCCGGGCGGCGGCCGCGATCTCCGGGACCCCGGCGCTGGAGAAGCCGTGCATCTGGACCTGCAGGAAGTCGTGGTCGGCGAGCAGCTCGGCGTAGGCGATGCCCATCCGGGCCTTGTCGTCCTCGCTCTCCGGGTCGAAGGGGCCCGCGTCGAGGACCTCCTCGAAGGCCGCCTTGATCCGGTCGGCGGAGCGCTCGAACACCTCGAGGAACAGCTCGAGCTTGGTGCCGAACATGCGCACGACGTACGGCTGGGAGATTCCGGCCTCGCGGGCGACGGCGTCGGTGCTGGTGCCGTGGTAGCCGCCGCGGGCGAAGGCACGCGTCGCGGCCTGGAGGATCAGCTCGCGGCGGTCCTCGGCGTTCATCCGCGGGGCCGGGGGAGAGTTCATGGTTGACATGTTATCAGTCGATTACTTACTGTCGTCGCCAGTAGTAATCATTCAATGCCTACCTTCGGAGGTCGCGATGACCGCACTCGACACAGCACCCGCCGCCCCGGTCGACGTCGGCCCTACCCGCGGCCGGCACGTGCCGGTCTGGCTCGCGGTGGTGGCGGCGTCCGTCCCGATGTTCATGGCGACTCTGGACAACCTGGTGATGACCAGCGCCCTCCCGGTGATCCGCGCCGACCTGGGCTCGTCGGTCGGCCAGCTCTCCTGGTTCGTGAACGCGTACACGCTGTCCTTCGCGACGTTCATGCTCCCGGCCGCGACCCTGGGTGACCGGCTCGGCCGGCGCCGGATGATGCTGGTCGGGCTGACGGTCTTCACGCTCGCGTCCATCGCCTCGGCGCTGAGCACCACCTCGGAGGCGCTGATCGCCGCCCGGGCCGTGCAGGGCCTCGGCGCGGCCGCGATCATGCCGCTCTCGCTGACCCTGCTCGCCTCCGCCGTGCCGCCCGCGAGGCGGGCCGCCGCGATCGGGATCTGGGGAGGCGTCAGCGGCCTCGGCGTCGCGCTCGGCCCGGTCATCGGCGGCGCCGTGGTCGAGGGCGTCAGCTGGCAGGCCATCTTCTGGCTCAACGTGCCCGTCGCCCTGGTGGCCGGTCCGCTGCTGCTGATCGCGATCCGCGAGTCGCGCGGCACCTGGCAGAGGCTCGACGTGGCGGGGGTGCTGATGCTCGGTGGCGCCGTGTTCCTCGGCGTCTGGGGCATCGTGCACGGGAACGACGACGGCTGGAGCGACCCGCGTGTGCTGGTGCCGCTGGTGGTCGCCGCGCTGCTGCTCCCGGCGTACGTCCTCTGGGCTCGCGGCCGCTCGTACGCCGTGCTCCCGCTCCGGCTGTTCTCCTCGCGCAACTTCTCGGTGGCGAACGTGATCGCCCTGTTCTTCACCATCGGCATGTTCGGCACCGTGTTCCTGCTCGCCCAGTACCTCCAGATCGTGCAGGGCTACACCCCGCTCGAGGCGGGCGTCCGGACGCTGCCGTGGACCGCGGCCCCGATGGTGGTCGCGCCGATCGCCGGGGCGCTCGCCCCGCGGGTGGGGCTGCGGCCGCTGCTGTCGATCGGCCTGGTGATGCAGACGGCATCCCTGGTGTGGTTCGCGGTGCTGACCGAGACCGGCGCGGCGTACCCGGCGTTCGTGCCGGCGCTGCTGCTGGCCGGGGTCGGGATGGGCCTGACCTTCGCCCCGATGGCGACCGCCGTGCTCGACGGCTTGCCGGACAGTGACTTCGCGATCGCCAGCTCGGCCAACTCGACGGTCCGCGAGTTCGGCGTCGCGATCGGTGTCGCCCTGCTGACCGCGGTGTTCCTGGCCAACGGCGGCGAGCTGACGCCGTTCGGGTACGACGGTGCGATCGGCCCGGCGCTGCTCACCGGTGCCGCCGCCGTGGCGATCGCGGCGGTCGCCAGCGCCTTCGCCCCGGGTCGCGGGAAGGCAGTCTCGCCTCGGGCATGATGTGCCGGTGCCCCTCCACCTCCGCCGGCTCGCGGCCGGGCTGCTGTCCTGCGCACTGCTGGCCGGGTGCGGCGTCGGGGGCTCCGAGGGGCAGCCGGCCGACACCCGCGACCCGCAGTCGGTGAACCGGTACGCCGACGCCGCGGGCTACGCGGACCCCGACTCGCCGGCGGCACAGGCCGCCGCGCGGGCGAAGAAGGACGGCGACACCGGGGCCGAGGCGGTCTTCGAGCGCCTCGCCACCACGCCGAGCGGCATCTGGCTGACCCCCGAGCAGTACCCGGCCGGTCAGGTCGGTGCCTTCGTCTCGCACGTGGTGGAGGTGGCCGCAGATGCCGGCCAGGTGCCGACGTTCGTCGTCTACGGCATCCCCGACCGCGACTGCACCGGCGGGTTCTCCGAGGGTGGGCTGCCCGCCGACGACTACGGCCCCTGGGTGCAGGAGATCGCCGATGCCGCCGCGGCGGGGCCCTCCGTCGTGGTCGTCGAGCCGGATGCCGTGGCGTCCAGCCTCGAGTGCGCGCACCGCGAGGAGCGGATCCGGCTGATCGCCGACGCCGTCACGCGGTTCGACGACGCGGGGGTCACGACGTACGTCGACGGCGGCCACTCGAACTGGGTCGACCCGGACAAGCTCGCGCCGCTGCTGGAGCAGGTGGGGGTCGAGGACGTGCGCGGCTTCGCCAGCAACGTCTCGAACTACCAGTCGGACAGCGACGAGCGGAAGTACGACGAGGAGCTCAGTGGCCTGCTGAACGGCGCGCACTACGTCATCGACACCGGCCGCAACGGCAACGGCTCCACGGAGAACTGGTGCAACCCGGCGGACCGGGCCTACGGCACCGACCCGGCCGCCGCGCCGGCCGGCGACGCGGCGCACCTGGACGCCTATGTCTGGGTGAAGCCGCCCGGCGAGAGCGACGGCGAGTGCGGCGGCGGTCCGCCGGCCGGTGAGTTCTGGCCGGAGCGCGCTCTGGCGATGGCGGCGTCGTCCGGGTGGTGAGACTCTCCGGCAAGTCCCGACACACCTCCGGCCCGTCCACCGGGGGCCGTTGTTAGCATTCGCCCCATGCAGCCGGGCAACGACTGGGTGGCGGTCATCATCGAGGACGATCCCGATGTACGCGACCTCATCGACATCGTGCTCACCCAGTCCGGCTTCCGCACGGTGGTGACCGAGAACGGCCCCGAGGGCGTGGAGGCGGTGCGGCGGCACAACCCGCTGATCACGACCCTCGACGTCAACATGCCCGGCATGGACGGCTTCGCGGTGGCCAAGCGGCTGCGCGAGTTCAGCAGCACCTACCTGATCATGATCACCGCGCTGGCGGACGAGATCGACGTCGTCCAGGGCTTCGAGGCCGGCGCCGACGACTACCTGGTCAAGCCGTTCCGGCCGCGCGAGCTCCGCGCCCGTGCCGACTCGATGCTGCGCCGGCCGCGCACCCGCTTCGACACTCCGGCCGGCTGGGCCGAGGGCACCGACGCCGCCGAGCAGGCGGCCCCGGAGCCGCAGGAGGAGTCCTGGGCGGCGCAGGCCGCGCGGGACCTGACCGCGAACGCGCCGCTCCCGCCGCTCCACGAGCAGCCCGCCCCGCAGCCGCCGGCCCCGCAGCCCCCCACCCCACAGGCGGAGTACGAGCAGCCGGCGCCCGCGCCGCAACAGCCGGCGTACGAGGAGCCGCAGCCGCCGGCGCCGGTGCCGGTGCCGCCGCCGCAGTACCAGCAGCCGGTGGCGCCCGCGCCGCAGCAGTACCAGCCGGCCCCGCCGCCCCAGCACGTGCAGCAGCCCGCACCGCAGTCCCATCAGCCGGTCCCTCCGGACCCCGCCGCGCACGGCGCCCCGCCGAACCAGGGCGGCTGGACCCGCTTCAACGGCCTCGCGCTGAACAACGAGACGCGGGTCGTCACCGTCAACGGGGCTGCGGTCGACCTGACCCGGACCGAGTTCGACCTGCTCGCGTCGCTGCTCAGCACCGGTCGGCGGGTCCGATCGAAGGCGGACCTGGTGCTGACGATGCGCGGCCAGCAGTACGTCACGTCGTACTTCGTCAACGAGGCCGACAAGCGCTCGGTCGAGGTCCATATCGCGAACCTCCGCCGCAAGATCGGCGACGACGCGGGCACCCCGAGGTTCATCGAGACCGTCCGCGGCGTCGGCTACCGGCTGGCCGAGGCGGCCTGAGGCATCGTCCGCGGCTTCGCCTGCGGGCTGTGTCGGGGCCGTCGAGAATGTCCGACGTGTCCCGGATCCTGAGCAGTGCGACGGTCGTCGCGATCGTCTCGTTCGCCCTGGCGGCGCCCGGCGCGGCGTACGCCGACCGCTGGTCCGCGCCCGACGGCAGCGGTGACGTCGCCGGCTGGCACTTCGACCCGGATCCGGCCCCGTGCGGCACCTTCACCGACATCGACGGATCGGCCGACGCCAACGACGACATCACCGGGCTGACCGTCCGGCACACGCCGCGGGCGGTGCAGGTGGTGGTCCGGTTCCGCTACCTCTCGCCGAGGCTCGAGCAGTCGGTGTCGCTCCACCTCGCCGTGCCGGAGATCCGGGGCTGGACGGTCGACGTCGACCGGTTCCGCGCCCGGTCGGGGAAGTTCCGCGTCCTGGACTTCATGGCACGCGAGCTCCGCGAACCGGACCCGGAGGGCTCCGACGAGTGTGGCGGCGTCTCCGTGGTCGTGTCGGAGGGTGCCTGCCGGACGCACCCGGTCTTCGACTTCGCCGCCGACACCGTCCGGGTGACCGTGCCGCGGCACTGCCTGCGCGACCCGGAGTGGGTCGGCGTCGGTGCCGTCGCCAGCGCATGGGTCGACCCCGACGATCCCGACGACCCGACGTACGGCGGGTTCTGGGACGAGTGGGGCACTCCTGAGGAAGGTGCGTCGACGTGGCTCCCGCCGTTCGGACCGGAGGTGCCCGCCGCACCCGGTGCGACGGTCGGCGGCGCCGGTTCCGCACGGATGACCAGCGGACAGCGCGAGTACGCGGTCCAGCCGGGGATCCCGGTCCGGCACCCAGCACTCTGACGTGGACCGTCCCGCCACCCCTGCATGAGGGGGGCGGGACGTTTGTGCCTCGACCGCGGTGACCCCCGAGTCCTCACGGCCGCTGCGCAGGTGCGTAGTGCCCGGCGCACCCGCGCGCAAACCCGGCCGGCCGGCAACTTCTCGCGTCCCGACATCGTCCACGGAGCGTGATGACCACACGTCGGCCGAGGGCGGCACGGTGGGCGATCCGGGGCCTCGCGGTGTGCACGACGCTCCTCGCGCTCCGCGCGTGGCACGTGCACGACGAGACGTGGGACTGGCGACTCAGCCCCGCCGCGGCGCCGACCAAGGTCCAGTTCCTCGACCGTGACTACAGCAGGGGCTCCGATGCCACGGCCGTCGAGCCCGGGTTCGTGCGACGCGGCGAGACGGACGGTGGTGGGACGATCTACACGACTCCGGGACCGCTGACCCCGACGGTCCTCGACGTCGTCGACGGGGATCGGGTCGTGACGTACGAGCTGATGGGTGGTCCCTAGGCGCGCCAGCGCCTGTCTCGACACGACCCGATCGACGTGAGGGGGCTTGGGCGGGGTCTTCGGGCGTCTGGCGCCTGAAGTCCTCCGTGTGCGTTCGACGAGACCTTCGTCGGCCTACGTCCGTCGGTGGAACCTGGTGTGGTGTTTCGGGCAGAGGAGCCGGCCGTGCTGCACGTCGGTGGGTCCGCCGCGGCTCCAGGGGATGTCGTGATGGACGTGACACAGCCGGCCTCTTCCCGCTCGAGCTGCCGCGCTTCGTAGGCGTCGGCCAGCTCCGGTGCGACCACGTCCATGAGTCGTTTGCCGAGGATCCGCGGGGTCGGGGCGGTGTGCTCACGGCCGGCGGCGACCAGGTGCCGCTCGGCCTTGTCCACCAGAGTCGTGTCGAGGTCGCCGGGGAGCTGGTCGAGCGCGGTGACGATGACCTTGGCCTGGTCGACCACCAGGTCACCGGCGGCGAGTGCGTCCCGGACCTGGCCGCGGGTGACCAGGGCTTGGCCGAGCCTGACCTGGCCGAGCACCGCGGGCCTGGTCTGCCGGGTCCGGTGCGCCCACGCGTCCACCGCCTCCTCGTCGGCGTGCTCGGCGACCCGAGCCTCGAGCTCGGCCACGCGTGCCTTCAACCGGGTCAGCTGGATCAGGGCCGCGGTGGTCTCGGCAGCATCCATGGACCACACCGACGCGTCCGCGACCGCATCGATCTCGGAGTGGGCGTGCGCGACGGCCACCGAGACTCGGTGCCGGGGTGTGGCCATCGCTGTCACGGGACTACTCAAGCATCGGCCACCGACACTGAGAGGCCCAGAACCCCACGTTCCACAGGGTCCTGGGTAACAAACAGGTCACGATTCCGAGCACATTTCCACAGCCAGCGCGGCCCCGGAAGCCGCAAGCCGGGAGGCAGCAGCAACCACCCACCTTCCGGTCCCGTAGCTGCCCTGTCGGTCGCAACCACCCACGGCCAGCAAGCAACGGACAAGAGCCCCCGGCCGATGTCGAGGCCCGACGCGCCCCGGGTCGCCGGCGTCCCGGGTCGCCGGCGCGACCTGGCCCGAGCTCAGTTCGCGTCGACGGGGATCGACTGCGCCTTGGTGGGCTGGTCGCTCTGGAAGATCGCGATCGGGACCTTCTGCTTGATGACCTTCTTGACGAACTTCTCCGACCCGGGGGACTCCTGGACCCAGACGGTGGCGGTGAAGTGCAGGTCGATGCCCTTGGTGTCGTCCGACGTCGGCTTGATCTTCTGGTTGCGCAGCTCGAAGGCGCCCTTGGGCGAGGTGACGAGCATGCCGTACTTGGTGGACAGGGGCTCGGGGTCGAAGGTGATCGTCTTCGCGTCGGCGTCGAGCTCGTAGGGGTGCTGGACCTTGCCCCCGTCGTAGGTCACCGTGCTGGAGTCGACCTGGATCCGGGAGAGGTACGTCCGGCGCTTCGTCGAGAACGGGTCGCGGATCGCGCGGTTGAGGTCGTAGGCCTGGAACGTGAACGAGAAGTACTTGTCGCCCTTCGGGTACCACTCGTTCGTGCGCGGCGTCGACTTGGTCGGGTACAGCGTGTAGACGTAGTCCATCCCGTTGATCTCGATGTGCGACTGGAAGGTCCCGTCGCGGGTGAACTGGGAGGGGTACGGCGTCTCCGTGGCCGTCGGCGACGTGGTCACGGAGGGTGACGGGTCGTCGGAGCTGGTGAGCCCGTCGAACGCCGAGCAGCCGCTGAGCAGCGCCGTGGCGGTGAGCAGCAGGCCGGCTGCCACCGGGAACAGGCGCGAGCGGGTGCGGGTCATGGGTTCTCCTGCGGGTCGGGGGAGGAGGAGCGGGTCAGGCCTTGAAGCCGCGGTAGCGCTTCATCGACTTGAGGACCATCCAGGCGGTCTGGAGCACGGTGATCACACCGAGGATCGGCCAGCAGACGGCCAGGATGTCCGAGCGCAGCTGGATCGGCAGCAGCAACGTCCAGATCGCCGCGAAGATCACGAAGATCACGAGGAAGGCGACGTAGGGGTAGAGCCAGGCGACGCCCTTGCCGCGCTCGGCCTTCGCCTGCGCCGCCCAGTTGTCGGTCTGCTGGCGGCTGAAGAACTTCAGCCAGGCCCGGATGAAGTGGCCCATCCGGATCACCATGTACGTCTCCGCCGGGACGATCAGCAACGCGAACAGGTAGTCGCGCTTGTTCGCGAACTCCATCGATCGGGCGACGCGGAAGTTCAGCCAGATCGAGGCGAACGGCGGGATCAGCCACCACGGGCTGAACACGAACGCGTGGATGTTGAGCGAGCCGGCGAGCAGCAGCACGAACATCACCCGGGTGGTGATGTTGATGACCATCGACATGTGCTCGAACCAGCGGAGCCGGAGGTTCGGGTGGAACGGCTGGCCCTTGGTGTCGCCGCGCTGGCCGGGCCACATCAGGTCGATCGCGCCGAAGTTCCACTTCACCTGCTGGGCGTCCAGCGACCGGAGCGTGTCCATGCCGCCCACGTGGGCACGGGCCCTGGCACTGATCTTGGTGAGGTAGCCGGCGCTCTTGATCTGCAGCGAGAGGAGCGAGTCCTCGACCTCGCTGTCGTTGACCCACGGGGTGCGCTGGTGGCTGTCGCGCAGCACGTCGCGCAGCGCCTGGGTCGAGAAGATGGAGAACTGGCCGCCGAGCACCGCCATGTTGCGGCCCTTGAGCAGGTTCTGCATGTTGAACGCCGAGAACTGGGCGCGCTGTCCGGCGGTGAGGAACTTCGCCATCAGCCCGTCGAGGGCGCTGTCGTCGATCGAGTAGATCGCCGAGATGCCGCCGATCCGGTCGTCGCTGGAGATCTCCTCAACGAGGTGCTGGACGGCGTCGGGCTCCGGCGTGGTGTCGCCGTCGACGCCGAGCAGGTAGTCCATGTGCTCGACGAGGGAGTAGCCGTAGTTGAGCGCCCCGACCTTCTTGTCGGGGTTCTTGCCGATGTCGTGGACGTAGATGATCGTGCTCTGCTCGCCGGCCGCGGTCATCCGCGTGTGCGGACCGGCGTAGTGGCTGGCGATCTCGACGGAGTCGTCGGAGGTGTTGTTGACGATCAGGTGGATGACGTCGGGCAACCGGGTCTGCTGGAGCAGCGAGTCGAGCACGCCGGCGATCGTCTCGGCCTCGTTGTACGCCGGGATGATGCAGCCGACCGTCGGGCGGTACGTCGGCGCGTCCTCGAGCTCGTCGAGGAACTGGGGCTCGTAGTCGGCGAGGCCGGGGTCGGACATCCGGACGTACTCGTTTCCGCCCACGGTCGTGCCCGGCGGCGACTGGTGGGCCGGCTGGTACCCCCTGTCCGGGGCGTACGGGACGCCGTCGGGGCCTATCTGGTTCGCGTTCACGCCTTCGTCTCCTGCACTGCGCCGTCGATCGCGCGCTTCCAGAATGGGCGACCGGCCTCAAGACGCCACACGGAAAAGCTCAAAGGTTGGCTCAAGACTAGGGGTGCAGACCGGGCTCCGCGGGGATTCAGCGCGGCAGGCCGCTGGAGCGCCAGCCTCCGGGTCCGTGCGGCAGCGTACGGCGTACGACGCGGTGCGGAGCCTTCCACTCCGGATGGACCCGTGCCGGCGCCGCAGCCGGGGCCCGCAGCGCGGCCAGCACCGCGACCACCGCGGCGACCTCCTCGGGCGTCGCGTCGCCGCGGATGACCCGCAGGAACGGCTGCGGCTCGGCGGGGGAGCTGTCCGCGGCCATCAGAGCGGGATGTTCCCGTGCTTCTTCGCGGGCAGCGTCTCCCGCTTGGAGCGCAGCAGCCGCAGCGCGCGCACCACCTCGATGCGGGTCTCGTGCGGGGTGATCACCGCGTCGACGTACCCGCGCTCGGCGGCGATGTAGGGGTTGGCCAGCTTGGTCTCGTAGTCGTCGATCAGCTCCGCGCGGCGGGCCTCGACGTCGCCGCCCTCCTCCGCGACCTTCTTCAGGGTCTTGCGGTGCAGGATGTTGGCCGCGCCCTGGGCACCCATCACCGCGATCTGGGCCGTCGGCCAGGCGAGGTTCATGTCCGCGCCGAGGTGCTTGGACCCCATCACGTCGTACGCACCGCCGTACGCCTTGCGGGTGATGATCGTGACCAGCGGGACCGTGGCCTCGGCATAGGCGTAGATCAGCTTGGCGCCGCGGCGGATGATGCCGTTCCACTCCTGGTCGGTGCCGGGCAGGAACCCGGGCACGTCGACGAAGGTCAGCACCGGGATGTTGAAGGCGTCGCAGAAGCGGACGAACCGGGCCGCCTTCTCCGAGGCGTCGATGTCGAGGGTGCCGGCGAACTGCATGGGCTGGTTCGCGACGACCCCGACCGGGTGGCCCTCGACGCGGCCGAAGCCGACGACGATGTTGGGAGCGAACAGCTCCTGCACCTCCAGGAACTCCTGGTCGTCCATCACCGCGGTGATCACGTCGCGCATGTCGTAGGGCTGGTTCGGGGAGTCCGGGATGATCGTGTCCAGGGCCCGGTCCAGGTCGCTGACCTCGAGGTCGGCGACGTCCGGGTACGTCGGCGCCTCGTCCAGGTTGTTCTGCGGCAGGTAGGACAGCAGAGCCTTCACGTACTCGATCGCGTCCTCCTCGTCCGAGCCCATGTAGTGGGCGTTGCCGGACTTGGTGTTGTGCGTGCGCGCGCCGCCGAGCTCCTCCATCGAGACGTCCTCGCCAGTGACCGTCTTGATGACGTCGGGACCGGTGATGAACATGTTCGAGGTCCCGTCGACCATGATCGTGAAGTCGGTGACCGCGGGGGAGTAGACGTGGCCGCCCGCGCACGAGCCCATGATCAGGCTGATCTGGGGGATCACGCCGGAGGCGTGCACGTTGCGGCGGAAGATCTCGCCGTACAGGCCGAGGGAGACGACGCCCTCCTGGATGCGGGCGCCGGCGCCCTCGTTGATGCCGATGATCGGGCAGCCGGTCTT
The DNA here is from genome assembly GCF_054058995.1 of Nocardioides sp. HB32. Classification (NCBI taxonomy): domain Bacteria; kingdom Bacillati; phylum Actinomycetota; class Actinomycetes; order Propionibacteriales; family Nocardioidaceae; genus Nocardioides; species Nocardioides sp. HB32. The sequence continues at coordinate 4,060,421 of NZ_JBSSBS010000001.1, read as the reverse complement.
CATCGCGAGGTCCATGACCTTGGTGATCTTCTCGCCGTACACCTCACCCAGCGAGCCGCCGAAGATCGTGAAGTCCTGGGAGAACACGCACACCTGGCGGCCGTCGACGGTGCCGTAGCCGGTCACCACGCCGTCGCCGTACGGGCGGTTCTTCTCCAGCCCGAACGCGGTCGAGCGGTGCCGCGCGAGCTCGTCGAGCTCGACGAACGAGCCCTCGTCGAAGAGCAGCTCGATCCGCTCCCGGGCGGTCTTGCGGCCCTTGGCGTGCTGCTTCTCGACCGCCTTGGCCGAGCCGGCGTGCACGGCCTCGTCCAGCCTCCGGTCGAGATCCGCGAGCTTGCCCTCGGTGGTGTGCAGGTCGGGGGCGTCGGGGCCCACCGGGACGTCGGTTCCCTCGCCGGGGTGCGCACTCATCGGTCTGGCTCCTCACTGGCACTGATGTGGACCGTGGGCCAATGTAGTGCCCGTGACCCCCGCGCAGATGAGACGCCCATCACTCGACGCCGAGACGCTCGCCCGACTCGCTCCCGAGCTCACCGTGGAGGTGCTCGAGGCCGCGCCGTCCACGAACGCCGTCGCGGCGGAGCGGGCCCGCGCCGGCGCGCCCGAGGGGACGGTGGTCGTCGCCGAGCACCAGACCGCCGGCCGGGGCCGGCTGGACCGCACCTGGGAGACCCCGGCGCGGGCCGCCCTGACGTTCTCCCTGGTGCTGCGCCCGACCGTGCCGGCCGGGGAGTGGCCGTGGCTGCCGCTGCTCACCGGCCACACCGTCGCCAAGACCCTGCGCGGGGCGGGGTACGCCGCGGCCACGGTCAAGTGGCCGAACGACGTGCTCCTGGGCGACGACAAGGTCGCGGGCGTCCTGGTCGAGCTGGTCGACACCCCCGCGGGGCCGGCGGCGATCGTCGGCGTCGGCCTGAACGTCTCCTCCACGCGGGACGAGCTGCCGGTGCCCGCCGCGACCTCCCTGGCGCTGGCCGGCGGGGCCGAGCCGGACCGGACGGCGGTCCTCGTGGAGCTGCTCCGCTCGCTGCGCGAGGCCTACGACCTGTGGCAGACCGGTGGCGCCGACGCGACCAGGCACCTGCGTGCGTCGTACTCGGCGGGGTGCGTCACCATCGGCCGGGAGGTGCGCGTCGACCTCCCCGACGGGAGCGCGCTCACGGGCCGGGCCATCGGCATCGACGAGGTGGGCCGCCTGGTGGTGGTCGGCCCGGCCGGCGAGACCGTCGTCGGCGCCGGTGACGTGGTCCACGTGAGGGCGCCCGATCAGTGACATGATCGGCGCGTGGCCATCTCCCGCAAGCTGCTCAACGAGGGTGAGACCGTCGTCGTCGACACCCGCACGCACGTCAAGGCCCTGCTGTGGCCGCTCATCTGCCTGGTCGTCCTGCTGGCGGTCGGCACCTACGCACAGACGAAGATCGACAACGGCACGGTGATGCTCGTGATCTGGATCGTGCTCGCCTGCCTCGCGGTCTGGTTCGTGCTGCGCCCCGTGATCGTCTGGGCGACCGCGACGTACACCGTCACGAACCGCCGGCTGATCACCCGGCACGGCGTGATCGTGCGGCGCGGCCACGACATCCCGCTGGCCCGGATCAGCGACGTGGCCTACGAGTTCGGGCCGATCGACCGGCTGCTCGGGTGCGGCACCCTCGTGATCGCGGACGCGAGCACGCACGGGCAGGTGCGGCTGCACGACATCCCGCGGGTCGAGGAGACCCAGCGCCGGATCAACGAGCTGCTGCACGGGTCCAACGACGCTACGGCGGGACATGAAGGAACCTGACCGTCCGGCTCCCGAGGACCTCGAACGCGCGATCCTCGGGGAGGAGCCGGTCTTCAACGCCCCGCAGGTGGCGGAGCAGACCGGCGTGACGATCGACGAGGCCCGCCGGCTCTGGCGGGCCCTCGGGTTCCCCGAGCACGGGCTCGAGACCGCGTTCACGGACTCCGACACCGAGGCGCTGTCGACCCTGCTCGGGGTGGTCCGCTCGGGCCTGATCGACTTCGACATGGCGGTCAACCTGACCCGCGCGGTCGGGCAGACCATGGCCCGGCTCGCGGACTGGGAGGTCGCGACGCTCGTGCACCGGGTCGAGGAGCTCGAGGCCGGCGACGAGGCGACCGGCAGCCGGATCGGCTCCGCACTGCGGCTGATCGACGAGATCCAGGCGCCCTTCGAGGACCTGCTCGTCTACGTGTGGAAGCGGCACCTGGCCGCGGCCGTCGCGCGCGTCGAGGCGCTCGGCGCGAACGAGGAGGACCTCAACACCGTCCCGCTGACGGTCGGCTTCGCCGACATCGTGAGCTTCACCGCCCTGTCGAACCGGCTGACCGAGGAGCGGATCGGCGACCTGGTCGAGCTGTTCGAGTCGCGGTGCGCCGACGTGGTCGCGGCCCGGCGGGGCCGGATCATCAAGAGCATCGGTGACTCGGTGCTGTTCGTGAACGACGACCCGGTCCGCGCCTACGACACCGCCGAGGGCATCATCAACGTGATCGGCCGGGACTCGCGGATGCCCGACGTACGAGTCGGCCTGGCCAGCGGCTCCGTGGTGATGCGGCTCGGCGACGTGTTCGGGCCGCCGGTCAACCTCGCCTCGCGGCTCACCGCGGTCGCCCGGCGGAACCGGATCATCATCGACCAGGCCACCGCGGAGCTGCTGCCGGACACCGAGTTCGAGACCCGGCCGCTCCCGGCCCGGCCGGTGCGGGGGTTCGGCATCGTGGAGCCGGTGGCCGTCCGGCGCGCCTGAGGACGGGCGAGGACGCTCGGCGTCCGGATCACAGTTTCGTCGTTCGGGAGTCAGCCGGCCCCGGCATCCCTACCGTGGGTAGATGGTCGAGGTGCAGGACATCCGGCTCGATCCCGAGACCCGCCGCGCCTGGCGGGGTTCGGACGAGATCGTGCTGTCCCGCAAGGAGTTCGACCTGCTGCTCGCGCTGATGGAGCGCGCGGGCACGATCGTCTCCCGCGACGAGCTGATGCGCGAGGTCTGGCACACGACCTTCTGGACCTCCTCGAAGACCATCGACGTGCACCTCGGGTGGGTGCGCCGCAAGCTCGGTGACGACAGCAGGAACCCGCGGCTGATCACGACGATCCGCGGCCAGGGGCTGCGGTTCGAGACCGGGACCGACAACCCCTAGAGTCTCCGTGTGCCCAGCCACCAGCACCGGCTCGCCCCGACCCTCGCTGTCATCGGCGGCGGCCAGCTGGCCCGGATGATGGCCGAGCCCGCCGCCGCGATGGGGCTGCCGCTGCGGCTGCTCGCCGAGGCGGAGGGGGTCTCGGCCGCCCAGGTGATCCCCGACCACCTCGTCGGCGACTACCGCGACCTCGACACGCTGCGGAAGGTCACCGACGGCTGCCAGGTCGTCACCTTCGACCACGAGCACGTCCCGACCGAGCACCTGCACGCCCTGGCGGCCGACGGGACCGCCGTCCGTCCCGGCCCCGAGGCGCTCGTGCACGCCCAGGACAAGGGCGTGATGCGCGAGCGGCTCGCCGACCTCGGCGTCCCGTGCCCGCGCAACGCGCTGGTCGCCTCGGTCGCCGACGTCGAGGCGTTCGGGTTCCCCTGCGTCCTCAAGACCACGCGCGGGGGGTACGACGGCAAGGGGGTGTGGTTCGTGCGGTCGGCCGCCGACTGCGCCGAGGCGTTCGAGACCGCGGGGTCCTCGGGGGTGCGGATCCTCGCCGAGGAGCTGGTCGACTTCCGCCGCGAGCTGTCCGCGCTCGTCGTGCGCTCGCCGAGCGGCCAGGCCGCGGCGTACCCCGTCGTCGCCTCCACGCAGCAGGACGGCATCTGCGTCGAGGTGGTCGCCCCCGCCCCCGACCTGTCCGCAGCGCTGGCGGGCGAGGCGCAGCAGATCGCGCTGCGGATCGCCGGGGCGCTGGACGTGACCGGGGTGCTCGCGGTCGAGCTGTTCGAGACTTACGACGGCCGGGTGCTGGTCAACGAGCTGGCGATGCGGCCGCACAACACCGGGCACTGGAGCCAGGACGGTGCGGTGACCTCCCAGTTCGAGAACCACCTCAGGGCCGTGCTCGACCTGCCGCTCGGGTCGCCCGCGCCGCGCGCCCGGTGGACGGTCATGGTGAACATCCTCGGTGGTCCGGACCCCGCTGTCGGACGCCTGTACGACGGCTACCCGCACGCGTTGGCGCGCGACCCGTTCCTGCGGGTGCACCTGTACGGCAAGGACCTGCGGCCGGGCCGCAAGGTCGGCCACGTCAACGCCTACGGCGACGACCTCGAGGACTGCCTCGAGCGCGCGCGGCACGCCGCCGCGTGGTTCCGCGGCGACCTGGGAAACGAGAGTGAGTAGCCGATGAGCGCACGGGTGGGCATCGTGATGGGGTCGGACTCGGACTGGCCGGTGATGAAGGCCGCGGCCGAGGCCCTGACCGAGTTCGGTGTGGAGCACGAGGCGGACGTCGTCTCCGCGCACCGGATGCCGGAGGAGATGCTGGCCTACGGCCGGGAGGCCGCGGGGCGCGGGCTCGCGGTGATCATCGCCGGCGCCGGCGGTGCGGCGCACCTGCCGGGCATGCTCGCCTCGGTCACCCCGCTGCCGGTCGTCGGTGTGCCGGTGCCGCTGAAGTACCTCGACGGCATGGACTCCCTGCTCTCGATCGTGCAGATGCCGGCGGGCGTCCCGGTCGCCACGGTCGCCGTCGGCGGTGCGCGGAACGCCGGCCTCCTGGCCGTGCGCATCCTGGCCGCGACCGATCCCGCGCTCCGGGCGAGGATGGTCGACTTCCAGTCGGAGCTCAGGGAGACCGCGCGGGAGAAGGGCGCCGCGGTGCGCAACGACCTGCCCGGTCGGCGCCTCGGCTTCTGACCTGCCTCACGGCACGGCCGGCATGTACCTCTCGAACCAGGCGACCATCCGCGCGCACTGGTCGGCGAGCGCCGGCGGGGCCTGCACCCCGTGGCCCTCCTCGGGGTAGATCGCCAGCGCCGCGGGAACCCCGCGCTCGGTGAGCGCCCGGTACATCTGTTCGGCCTGGTTCGCGGGCGTCGCGAGGTCGCGGGACCCGGCGGTCAGGAAGGTCGGGGTCCGGATCCGGTGGTGGTGGGTCAGCGGGTTGCGGGTCTGGTACTGCGAGTCCGGGTCCCACGGGTCGCCGTCGAGGAACAGCCGGTCGAACTCCGCGAGGTTGCTGGTCAGGTGGAACGACCGCCAGTCCGTGCACGGCGACCGCGACACCGCTGCCCGGAACCGGCTGGACAGGACGGGCAGCCAGCAGGCCAGGTAGCCGCCGTAGCTCTGCCCGACCACGCCCACCCGCTCGGGGTCCACGAGCCCGGAGGCGACCAGGTGGTCGATCCCGCTGAGGATGTCCTGCGCGTCCAGGCCGCCCATGTCCCCGCGCACCGCCTCGGCGAACTCCGGGCCGCGTCCCGAGCTCCCGCGCGGGTTGGGCCGGAACACGGCGTACCCGCGCGCGACCAGCACCACGGTGTGTGCGTCGCGACCGATCCAGCCGTCGCGGTAGCCGCAGACCGGGCCGCCGTGCGGGTGCACGACGAGCGGGCGCGGCCCGGGCGTCCGGGGCAGGTCGAGAAGCCCGTCCATCGCCAGGCCGTCCGGGGCCGTCCACGACACCGGTCGCGCCTCGCCGTACGCCGCCCGCACCGCGTCGGTGCCGGGGCCGCGGCTGCTCAGGAGCTCGGCCGGCGTGCCGTCGGCCTCGATCCGCGCCAGCGTCGGCGGCAGGTCGTGCCGCTCGAGCACGAGCACCGGGCGGCCGTCGGCCGCGAGGCCGCCGAGCTCGGGCTGGTACCGGCCGGTCGTGGCCGTCCCGCTCCAGAGCTCCGTGCACTCGCCGGTCGTCACGTCGACGGTGCCGAGCACCGTGGCGAGGCTGCGCTGGCCGATGAAGAGGATCGTGCGGTCGTCGAGCCAGCGGTGCTCGGTGACGTGCACGCCGGGCGTCGCGACCCGCGACGCCTCGCCGTCGAGGCGGCCCACCAGCAGCTCGCCGGCGAGCAGGTCGCGGTCGCTCGCGAAGCCGGTGATCGCCGACCAGGTCCGCCCGTCCGGGGAGCCGCCGGGACGGGCGATCTGGAACCGCTCCTCGTGCAGCAACGCCACGGTGGCGTCGGGGGAGATCTGCACGAGCCAGGCGTCGTACCAGGCGCCTTCTCCGGCCCCGTCGCTCACCAGCGCCACGGCGTCGTGGCCGACCCAGTCGGCCTCCCAGACGTTCAGCCGGGTGAGGACGCGGTGGTCGGTCGACCCGACCTCCCACTCGACGAGACGCCGCCGGCCGGTCGCGGCCGGGAGCACGTGCGGCCGCCAGGACTCCGTCCCGACGCCTCCCACGGTGCCCGACCCCCAGACGTCGGAGATCTCGGCCCCGGGCTCGGCGACGACGAGCAGCAGCCGCCGGCCGTCGGGAGACCAGCGGGCGACCTCGACGAGGCCGCCGACGTCGGGTGTCCGGGCCGACTCGACGCCGTCGGTGTCGGTGATGACCGCCCCGTCGTCGGCGAGCACGCAGAGCCGGTCGCCGTCCGGGGACCAGACCGGGGACCAGCACCCGGCACCGGACAGCACCGGCCGCGGCGTCCCGGACCCGTCGACGAGCAGCACCACCCGCCGCTCCGCGGAGTCGGGCTCGGGCCGGAGCGCCGCGGTCACCGCGACCAGGTCACGCCGCGGGTGCGGGGCGGCCTGGGCGAGGTCACTGATCGCGTGGCCGGCGGTCTGCCGGAACGCGCGCTGCAGCTCCGCGACCCACGCCTCGATCGCGGGGTGGATCGGCTGGTCGAAGACGCTCACGCGCTCACGATGGCAGATCGCGGGCGCCGACTCACTGGCGTTGAGCAAATCGTTTGGCTAGCGTGCCGCTCGACACTCAGCGAGAGAGGAACCGCATGGACAGCACGCGCACCCGGCAGGCCCTGGTCGTCCGGGGTGGCTGGGAGGGCCACAGCCCCGTCGAGGCAACGGAGCGGTTCATCCCGTTCCTGAAGGAGCACGGCTTCGCCGTCGAGGTCCACGACGGACCGGAGGTGTACGCCGACGCCGACCGGCTCACCGCCACCGACCTGGTCGTGCAGTGCTACACCCAGGGCGAGGCGACCGACGAGCAGGTCCTGGGCTTGTCCGCGGCGGTCGCTGCCGGCACCGGACTGGCCGGGTGGCACGGCGGCGTCTGCGACTCGTTCCGCGGCTCGCCGGACTACCTGCACCTCACCGGCGGTCAGTGGGCCGCGCACCCCGGCGGCTTCGTGGACCACGAGGTCGCGGTGGTGCCGGCGAAGGCGGACCACGAGATCGTCGCCGGGCTGGACCGGTGGTCGCTGAACACCGAGCAGTACTGGGTCCTCACCGACGACCTCAACGACGTCCTCGCGACCACGACCTTCGGCGTGCGCGACGACACGCCGTGGCGCGAGGAGCTCACCTGCCCTGCGGTCTGGACCCGTCAGTGGGGTCGCGGCCGGGTCTTCGTCTCGACGATCGGCCACAAGCTCGAGGACCTCGACCACCCCGACGTGCGCACCCTCACCGAGCGGGGCCTCCTGTGGGCGAGCCGCTGACGCCGGGTCCCACGAGGATCATCCTCGACACCGACCTGGCGATGGGGGCGCCGGGCTCGGACATCGACGACGGCTTCGCGCTCGCGCTCGCCCTGGCCGACCCGGGCCTCCGGGTCGAGGTCGTCACGACCGTCGGCGGCAACAGCGACGTGGTCACCTCCACGCGACTCACCCACGAGCTGCTCGCGGTGCTGGGCCGCACCGACGTACCCGTCGTGCAGGGCCTGCCGGCCGACGAGGACGCGGCGACGGAGATCGTGCGCCGTGTCCTCGCCGAGCCCGGCGAGCTCACGCTCGTGACGATCGGACCGCTGACGAACGTCGCGAAGGCGCTGGAGATCGAGCCCGCCGTCGGGACCGCGGTGCGGGAGATCGTCGTGATGGGCGGGGTCTACCTCGAGCAGACGAACGTCGCGGCGATGCCGGGGGAGTACAACTTCTGGTGTGACCCCCCAGCAGCGCAGGCCGTGATGGAGAGCGGCGCACGACTCCGGCTGGTCGGGCTCGACGTCACCCGCCGGGTGCGGCTGAGCCGGGACGACGCCGAGCGCCTCGCCGACGGCGGCGCCTTCGGCAGGCTCGCATCGGAGCACACGCTCGCCTGGATCGCGTTCCAGGAGCGGGTGAAGCCGCGCGAGGAGATCGAGCAGGGCAGCTGCGCACTGCACGACCCGCTCGCCGTCGCCGTGGTGAGCCGCCCCGACCTGGTGACGTGGCGCGACGCGCACGTCGACGTCGAGACCGAGGGACGCTTCACCCGGGGAGTGGCGGTCGCGGACCTGCTGATGTGGGAGGACCCGCCTGCCCCCAACGCCCGGATCGCGACCGCGGTGGACGCCGAGGCGTTCCGCGCGCTGTTCGTCGAGCGGATGGCGGGCCTCCCGTGAGCCGTCTGGTCGACGTGGTCGTGGTCGGTTCCGTCAACCGCGACTACGTCTGCCGGGTGGCGGTGCTTCCCGCGCCAGGCGAGACGGTGCTCGGCGGCGAGGCCAGTGTCGGCTCGGGCGGCAAGGGCGGCAACCAGGCGGTCGCCGCGAGCCTGCTCGGAGCGCGCACGGCCATCGTCGCCCGGGTCGGGCGCGACGACGACGGGCGGGCGCTGGCCAAGGACCTCGCCGACGCGTGGGTGGACACCACGGAGCTGGTCGCCACCAGCGTCCGCACCGGACTGGCCTTCGTCATGGTCGACGCGACCGGTGAGAACTCGATCGTCGTGGCGCCGGGCGCCAACGAGCTGCTGGAGGCCGCGACCACGTCGCGCGCGGTGGGCGAGCTGCTCTCCGTGGGCGGGGTGCTCGTCACCCAGGCGGAGATCCCGCCCCCTGCCTTCGAGGCCGCGATCACGGCCGCAGAGGAGGTGGGCGCCCGGGCGGTGGTCAACCTGGCGCCGTACCGCCCGGTGCCCGAGGACGTCCTCGCGCTGTGCGATCCGCTGGTCGTGAACGAGTCCGAGGCCAGCGGTCTCCTCGGTCGTGAGGTGCGTGGTGTCGACGAGGCGCGCGCGGCGGCCGCCGAGATCGCCGGTCGCTGCCGCTCGGTCGTGGTCACCGTCGGCGCCGACGGGGCCGTGGTCGGCAGGGGGAGCGCGGTCGACCACGTGCTCGCGGAGGCGGCCGACGTGGTCGACACCACGGGCGCCGGCGACGCGTTCACCGGTGCCCTCGCCGCCGCCCTCAGCGCCGGCACGGACCTGGTCGAGTCCGTGCGGATCGGCGTCCGGGCCGGCACCTACGCCGTTGCGCGGCCGGGCGCTCAGGTGTCGTTCGCGCGCGCCGCGCAGATCGGCGTGGGCACCTTGCACGCTCGTCCGTGAGGGCCATTGACCCGGGCACCCGCAGCCCCTAGCGTTCCGTTAGCAAACCGATTTGCGCAATATCGCGGCCGAGCGTGACGAGCAGGTACGACGAGGGAGGGTCCGGATGGGCGTGCAGGAGACCGACGGCGCGGAGACCCCGACCCTGGGCGTGGCCATGATCGGCTACGCGTTCATGGGTGCCGCCCACGCACAGGCGTGGCGCAACGCGCACCGGTTCTTCGACCTCCCGCTGCGGCCGGCGATGAACGTCGTGTGCGGTCGGACGGAGTCCGCGACCCGCGACGCCGCCGAGCAGCAGGGCTGGGCCGCGTGGACCACCGACTGGCGCGACGTGCTCGAGCGCGACGACGTGCAGCTGGTCGACATCTGCACGCCCGGCGACTCGCACCACGAGATCGCGATCGCCGCGCTCGAGGCCGGCAAGCACGTGCTGTGCGAGAAGCCGCTCGCCAACACGGTGGCCGAGGCGGAGCAGATGACCGAGGCGGCCGAGGCGGCCCGGGCCGATGGCGTGCTGTCGATGGTCGGCTTCAACTACCGCCGCACGCCGGCCCTGGCGTACGCCCGACGGCTGATCGAGGACGGCGCGGTCGGCACCGTCCACCACATCCGCGCGCAGTACCTCCAGGACTGGATCGTCGACCCGGAGTTCCCTCTGGTCTGGCGGTTGCAGAAGGACAAGGCCGGCTCCGGAGCCCTCGGCGACATCGGCGCCCACATCGTCGACCTGTCCCAGTTCCTCACCGGCCAGCGGCTGACCGAGGTCGCGGGCCACCTCACCCGGTTCGTGGACCGCAGGCCGCTGCCCGAGGCGGCCTCCGGCCTGAGCGCCAGCGGTGGTGCGGAGACGGGGGAGGTGACCGTCGACGACGCGGCCGTCTTCTTCGCGCGCACCGACGGCGGCGCGCTGGCGACGTACGAGGCGACCCGCTTCGCGACCGGCCGCAAGAACGCCATGCGCATCGAGGTCAACGGCTCGAGGGGGAGCATCGCCTTCGACTTCGAGGCCATGAACGAGCTGCACGTCCACGACGCGACGGTGCCGGCCAGGGACGCCGGCTTCCGCCGGATCCTGGTGACCGAGCCCGACCACCCCTACACGGGGTCGTGGTGGCCGCCCGGTCACGGTCTCGGGTACGAGCACACCTTCGTCAACGAGATCGCCGACCTGGTCCGCGACATCGGGGCCGGTGTGCCGCCGTCGCCGTCGTTCGCCGACGGACTCCAGGTGCAGCGCGTGCTCGACGCCGTCGAGCGCTCGTCGGCGGACGGCGCCGCCTGGACCAAGATCTGAACCGCCCAACCACGAGAGGGAGCACGTTGAGCAAGCTTCGTGTCGGAGTGATCGGACTGGGCGAGGTCGCCCAGGTGATCCACCTGCCGATCATCGAGTCACTGCCGGACCGCTACGAGCTGGCGGCGGTCTGCGACATCTCGCCGGGCCTGGTCAAGCGGGTCGGCGACCGCTACCGCGTCGAGCACCGCTACACCGACTTCCACGAGATGCTCGCGGCCGGCGACCTCGACTGCGTGCTCGTGCTGAACAGCGACGAGTACCACGCCGAGTGCACGATCACCGCGCTCGACGCCGGCATCGACGTGCTGGTCGAGAAGCCGATGTGCCTCAGCCCACGCGAGGCCGAGGAGATCATCGCCGCACGCGACCGGTCCGGGAAGACCGTGATGGTCGCCTACATGCGCCGCTTCGCGCCGGCCTTCAACGAGGCGGTCGAGCGGCTGCCCGAGCTCGGCGAGCTCCGTTACGTCCGGGTCCATGACGTGATCGGCGAGAACCGGCTGATCGTCGACCAGACGTCGTACGTCGACCGCCCCGACGACGTGCCGCAGGAGGCCGTGGACGAGAAGTGGGCGCGTCGGTCGGCGCTGGTCAAGGAGGCGCTCGGGGACGTCCCGCAGGAGCTCGAGTGGACCTACGGCCTGCTCTGCGGGCTCGGCAGCCACGACCTGTCGGCGATGCGCGAGCTGCTCGGCTCTCCGCAGAAGGTCTCGGCCGCGAAGATGTGGCGCAACGGCGGGTACGTCGTCGCGCTGCTCGACTACGGCGACTTCGTCGTCACCTACGAGACCGGAGTCGACGACCAGCTGCGCTACGACACCTACATCGAGCTGTACGGCGCCAGCGGCACGATGAAGGTGCAGTACGACACGCCGTACGTCCGGCACTTCCCGACCACCCTGCAGCTCGAGCTCACCGACGGCGACTCCTACGAGCGGTCGGTGCGGCGTCCGCACCTGAAGGACCCGTACACCTACGAGCTCGAGTACTTCCACGACGTCGTCACGAACGGCGGGACGCCCAAGACCTCGCCCGAGGACTACGTCCAGGACATGGAGCTCTTCGTCGAGATCATCCGGGCCATCCAGCAGGGCTCCTGAAGATAAGTCGAACGGCACCGAGGATAGGCGTCGTGACCGGACGCACTCCCTCCGTAGCGTCGGCGACACCACTCCACGACCTGAGAGGCAAGACCGTGCTGACCGAGCAACACGTCGAGTCCTTCCGCACCAACGGATACCTGCTGCCCGGTCGGCAGCTCTTCTCCGAGGAGAAGCTGTCCCGGCTGGAGCAGATCTTCAACGAGCACCTCGCCGACAAGGGGGACAAGCTCTCCGACGAGCTGGACACCCCGCACTACCGCGACGAGCGGCTGCTGGACTTCCTCCTCTCCGACGAGGTCCTCGACACCGTCGAGCCGCTGATCGGCCCGAACATCGCACTCTGGTCGAGCCACTTCATCTCCAAGGACCCCTTCACCGGCCGGGCCACCCCCTGGCACGAGGACAGCGCGTTCTGGGAGGGCCGCTTCGACGCCTACGACAACATCGTCACGATCTGGCTCGCGCTCGAGGACGGCTCGTTCCGGGAGAACGGCTGCATGCGGGTCATCCCGGGCTCGCACCTCAACGGAGGATTCTCGGAGGGCTACCAGCCGGCGGACATCACCACCCAGACCTTCCACGCCGAGCTCGGCGGCGTCGACGAGGACCGGGCCGTCTACTTCGAGCTGAAGCGCGGCGAGTTCTCCATGCACGACGGGCGGATCGTGCACGGCGCGAAGGCGAACACCAGCCCGGTCCGGCGTACCGGGTACACCATGCGCTACTTCCCCTCGTCGGTGAAGATGCAGGACGTCCCGCAGAACGAGGGGTGGAAGATCTGGCTCGCCCGCGGTGAGGACCTCGCCGGCAACGCCTACGCCAACGTCCCGGCCACCGCATGAAGCTGGGACTCCTGACGGCCTGCCTGCCCGGCGAGTCCCTCGAGGACATCGCCGGGTGGGCGGGCAGCCACGGGTACGACGCGCTCGAGGTCGCCGCCTGGCCGGACCGGCCCGGCCGCGACTGGGAAGCGAGCCACCTCGACGTCGAGACGTTCGGGGTGGCCGATGCCGACAGGGTCAGGTCCCTCCTCGACCAAGCGGGCCTGACCCTGTCGGCGGTCGCCTACTACGAGAACAACCTGCACGAGGACCAGGAGACGCGCGAGGCGACCCATGAGCACCTGCGCCGGTGCATCGACGCCGCGCAGCTCCTCGGCGTCGGGCTCGTGGGCACGTTCGTCGGCAGGGACGTCTCGCGGACGATGACCGAGAACCTGCGGCTCGCCGAGAAGGTGCTGCCGCCGCTGGTCGAGTACGCCGCGGCCCGCGACGTACGCCTCGTCATCGAGAACTGCCCGATGGAGGGATGGCACCCCGACGGCTACCCCGCCAACCTCGCCTACTCACCCGAGCTGTGGGGCTGGATGGCCGACCTGGGGCTGTGGCTGAACTACGACCCGTCGCACCTCGTCTGGCTCGGCATCGATCCCGTCGCCGCGCTCGAGCCGGTCGTCGACCGGGTGCTGCACGTCCAGGCCAAGGACGTCGAGGTGCGCGCCGACCAGCGCAACCGGTACGGCGTCTTCGGCCGGGTGATCGAGAAGGAGCCCTGGGTGAGCGGCTGGTGGCGCTACCGCATCCCCGGCCTCGGCGAGGTCGACTGGCGACGCGTCCTGGACACGCTCCACCAGGCGGGCTACGACGGCGCCGTCTCGGTCGAGCACGAGGACCCGGTGTGGAGCGGCTCGCCCGAGCAGGTCCGTCGCGGCCTCACGATCGCCAGGCGCACCCTCGCGCCGTACATCCAGATCTGACCCTCCTCACCCCCGAGCCCAGGAAGGCCGCCCATGCATCGCGGTGTCTACTTCGACGCCTGGTTCCCCCGCCAGCACTGCTACCACCCGAGCCTGCCGCCACGACGGCTGCGGATGGTCGATGACCTCGTCGACTTCCGCGCCACCGTGCTGGTGTGGGCGTCGATGGGCGGCGGCTCGCTGGCGCTGCCGTACCTCGAGCAGGAGGCGTTCGGTCCCGTCGACGCGCGCTCGCGGTTCTACGGGTTCGTCAACGACAGCGAGTTCATCGCCGCCTGCCACGAGCGGGGCATCAAGGTGCTCGGCATCGTCTTCGAGGCGCAGGGCTGGGAGTTCCCGGTCGAGCTCACCGACGACGAGGACGCCGTGCTCGCCCTGAACGAGCTGCGAGGCGTCGGCAAGCGCGACTGGATGGGGCTGCGGGAGTTCTCGTCGAACCGCTACCCGAAGCTCTGGAAGCCGGTCGAGCACTACTTCCCGGACGGTCTCGTCAACAGCGACGGCGAGCCGGTCACGGACCTGATCGAGGAGTGCGTGGTCCGCGACATCCACCAGCAGCCGTGCCACGCGCACTGGGTGGAGTGCCCCGACCGCGAGCACCAGTGCTACTACATGGACCGCAACAACCCGGTCTGGCGCGAGTACCTCAAGGCCGTGATCCGGATCCAGCTCGACGCGGGCGCGGACGGCATCCAGCTCGACGAGGCCGAGCTCCCGATGGGCGCGTTCCAGTACGGCGCGTGCTTCTGCAAGGACTGCATGAAGGGCTTCCGGGCATACCTCCAGGCCCTGAAGCCTTCCCGGGTCGACATCGCGCTCGACGGCGTCGACCTCGCCACGTTCCACTACGGCGACTGGCTGCTGGCCCAGGGCTACGACTTCAAGTCGGGCCGCGAGTCGACGCCGCTGTTCGGCGACTACTACGCGTTCCAGTGCCTGCAGATCAAGAAGTACTTCGCCGAGCTCGCCGACTACGCTCGGGAGTACGGCCGGTCGCTGGGACGCGAGATCATCCTGTCCGGCAACTTCTTCAACCTCGAGCCGATGTACCTCGCGCTGGCCGACGACGTCGACCTGGTCATCACCGAGATGCGCAACACGACGTACCGCCAGCCGGAGTGGTACCGCTACGTCGCGGCGTTCGCGGGCGACAAGGACGTCGTGGTCGTCGAGAACCCATACGGCGGAGTCGTCCCCGAGCTGATCGACCTGCTGGGGAAGGGCCGCGGCTACGACCTGTTCCGGCTGTCGCTGTTCGAAGCGGCGGCGATGGGCGCGAACATGTCGGTGCCGTACGGCTCCTGGATGGGCAGCGTCATCGAGGATTCCTTCTACGCGCCGCACGAGCTGGCCAGTGGGGTCCAGGCGTTCCTGGCCGACCACGAGCCGCTGTTCGCACGGCGGACGGCCAACGAGGTCGCGGTCGTCTTCAGCGTGGAGAGCACGCGGGAGCTGATCGGCAAGGCGGACGCCAGCGACAACACGACGAACGCGCGCGACGAGTCGGTCGTGGTGCCGTACCGGGTCGCCACCGAGACCCTGGCGAACGCCGCCGTGCCGTACGACGTGGTGATCTGGCCGGACGGCGTCACGGCGCCCGACCGGTCCTCCTGCGAGGCCCTGCTGCGCTACTCGACGGTGGTCCTACCGGACGTCTTCGCCCTCACCGAGGGACAGGTGGCGGCGCTGTCGGGCTACCTCGACGCAGGGGGGACCGTCGTGGTGACCGACCGGGCGGCAGCGGAGCTGCCGTCGCACCCGAACGTCCGCACTGCACACCACGGCGTGCTCGACGAGCTGCTGCCGCACGGCCGGCAGGTGGCGACGGACGCGTCCGTCGCCGCGAACCTGCAGCACCTCGCCGACGGCTCGTACGCGCTGCACCTGGTCAACTACGACTACGACCGGGATGCTGACGCGGTGCGCACCCTCATCGACGTCCCGCTCCGGGTCCGGCTGCCCGAGGACCGCGAGCGCGCCACGGTCGTCGCCAGCGACGGATCACGGACCCCGCTCGAGCTCGGCCGCGAGGACGGTGCGCACCTGGTGTGCCTCGCCTCGCTGGGCGTCTACTCGATCGTGGTGTTCCACGACGGGGAGCTCCCGTGAGGATCGCGGCGCTGCACGGCCGCCAGTCGTTCGCGATCGAGGAGGCGCCGATCCCGTCGATCCGACCCGACGAGGTTCTCGTGCGCGTCGTCGTGTCGGGGGTCTGCGCCTCGGAGCTCGAGCCGTGGGTCGAGGGCCCGCCCGCCGGCGAGGTCCGGTACCCCGGGCACGAGGTGAGCGGCGTCGTCGCCTCGGTCGGTGAGGAGGTCACCTCGCTCGTCCTAGGGGACCGGGTCGGCGTCTGGGTCACCGAGCGTGGCTTCGCGGAGTACGTCGCGGTGCGCGCGGCGTACTGCTTCCCGGCCGGCGACGGGCCGCTGGACCTCGCGCTGGCCGAGCCGATCGCGTGCTCGGTGAACGCCGTCGAGGCCGCCGACGTCCGGCTCGGCGACGACGTGCTCGTCATCGGTGCCGGCTTCATGGGCAACCTCGTGCAGAGGCTCGCCGCCCTGCGCGGCCCGCGCCGGCTGATCGTCGCGGACGCCCGGGCGGACGCGCTCGAGCGCGCCCGCAAGCTCGGCGCGACGCACGTCGTCGACGTGACCCGCGAGTCGTTGCCCGACGTCGTCCGGACGCTCACCGACGGCCGCGGCGCCGACATCACGTTCGAGTGCACCGGCACCCAGAGCGCGCTGACGACCTGCGGCGACACGACGCGGATGAGCGGCACGATCGCGATCGTCGGCTACCACCAGGGCGCGGAGCGCTCGCTGCCGCTGGCGTACTGGAACTGGATGGCCTTCCGGATCGTCAACGCCCACTTCCGCGACCTCGCCGTGATCCTGCGCGGCATGTCCGTGGGGATGCGGCTGCTGTCCTCTGGTGTGCTCTCGATGGAGGGGCTGGTCACCCACCGGTTCCCGCTGGAGCGCATCGACGAGGCGTTCGCGACCCTGCGCGACAAGCCCGACGGCTTCGTGAAGGCAGTGATCACGTTCCCCGATGAGTGACGAGAGCCGGCAGGAGCGCGCGGCGCGGGCGAACGAGCACCGAGCCGCGCACGAGCGGCGCCGTGCTCAGGAGGCCGCGAAGGCCCAGATCCTGGTCGACCGGTTCGTGGCGGACGCCGTGTACGCGGGGCTGCCGGTCGAGGAGCTGACCGCCCGGCCGTGGCACGGTCGCGGCCGCTACCGCACCGGTGTCGTCGGCTGGTACCTCCGCAGCGACGGGTCCGTGGGCGTCAGCCGCGACGGCGGCTTCTACCTGCTCACCGTCCCGCCCGTGCGCTTCGGCCGCTGGCGCACGGTCCGTGTCGATCCGGTCCCGCCCCCGCTGCAGGTCGGCGAGGGCGCCCGCGACGGCGAGTCCGTGGCGCTGGAGCTGCTGCTGCGGATGCGGTTGGGCGGCGCCTAGGGGTGGTGCCTGCGGCTCGCGGACCGTGACGGGTCGGGATGTCGGCGGGTTTGCGGCCGGTGGGTGGTGGCGACCGATAGGGCGGCGAACGGGACGGCGGGCGGTTGGTTGCTCCCGGCTTGCGGGTCCGCGACTGGCCGGTGGCTTGCGGTCCGTGGGTGGTGGCGACCGACATGGCAGCTACGGGGCGGCTGGCGGGTGGTTGCGGTCGCCTCCCGGCTTGCGGTCCGCGACGCGTCGGCATGTCTGCGGGTTGCGGGCTGATCGGTGGTGACGACCGACAGGGCAGCTACGGGGACGGCGGGTGGGTGGTCGTCGTCGTCTCCCGGCTTGCGGTCCGCGACGCGTCGGCATGTCCGTGGGTTGCGGGTGGTCGGTGGTGACGACCGACAGGCAGCGAGCGGGGACGGCGGCTGGGTGGTCGCCGTTGCCTCCCGGCTTGCCGGCAGCCGGCCACCACCTGTGGAAACAGGCCGAAAACCGTGACCTGTTCGTTACCCAGACCCCTGTGAAATAAGGCCTTTCAGGCCTGTCAGTGTCGGTGGTCGATGCTTGAGTAGGTGTCATGGCAGCCACCACGATCACCCGCGCAGCCGAGGTGATCGATGCTGCCCGCGAGCAGCACCAGATCGAGAACGCCGCCGCGGTCCGCAAGCTCCAGCTCGCGGTCCAGTGGGTCGAGCTGCACCCCGGCGACGAGGTCGACGACGAGTCCGCGGAGGGCGTGGACTGGTCGATGCGGGACCTGCAGATCGCCGGGGCGGGGGCGCCCACGATCGATGAGGGCGCGGTCGCGGAGTTCGCGCTCGCGGTCGGGCTGTCCACCGACGCCGGCCGGGACTACCTCGGCGACGCGGTCGAGCTCGCGCACCGGCTGCCGCGGATCTGGCACCGCGTCCTGGACGGCCGGCTGCCGGTGTGGAAGGCCCGCAAGATCGCCCGGGCCACCCACTCCCTCCCTCCCGCGGGAGCAGCGTTCGTGGACCGGGCGCTGTACTTCGTGGCCCACAAGTGCACGTTCGCCGAGCTCGACCGGCAGGTCGAGAAGGCCCGCGCCGAGCACGACCCCGCCGAGACCGAGCGCCGCCGCCTCGCCGCGGCCGAGCAGCGGCACTTCAAGGTGCACCTGAAGTACATGACCGCCGAAGGCCTGGTCCCGATCTCCGGGCTGCTCGACGTCGCCGACGCGGTCGCCCTGGACGCCGTGGTCGCGGCGAAGGCCGACACCCTGGACCCCGCGCTGCCCCTCGAGGTGCGCCGCGCGATCGCGGCCGGCCTCCTCGGCGACCCACCGGCCGGGCAGCCGCGGCGGGAGGTCGTGATCTACGCCCACACCCGCCCCGGCCAGACCATGGTCGACCTCGACAACACCCGCTCGGTGATCACCCCCGAACACCTCCAGCACTGGTGCCAGCAGGCCGGCACCACCGTGACCGTGCGGCCGGTCATCGACCTCAACGACGAGATCTCCACCGAGACCTACCAGGCCACCCCGGTGATCAAGGAACAGGTCCGACTGCGGCACCCGGAGTGCCCGTTCCCGTTCTGCCACCGGCCCTCCTGGCGCCAAGGCCAGCACGCCGACACCGACCACACCATCGAATGGCCCACCGGTGCGACCACCACCTCGAACCTCGCGCCCCTGTGCCGGGGACACCACCGGCTCAAGACCTTCACCGACTGGACCTACCACCACGCCCCCGGCACCGGGTTCATCTGGACCAGCCCCCTCGGCCACCGACATACCGGCTGACCCCCACCCCGCCGACCACGGCCGGCGGGGTCACCGTCATGCGCACCGAGTCACGGAGGCCCCGGAGCAGGAGCGCATCCTCTGTGCCATCGTCGCGGGCCGGGCGGCAGCAAGCCTCGTCCACCCGGACGAGACGGTGGTGGTCTTCCTGGACCTGAACATGCCGCGACCCCGACTGCCCGATGACACTACGCACGTCCAGCGAGACACTCCCATCATGGAACGGAGCATCGCCGAACAGGCAGCCGACGCGATCGTCGAGCCGTCCAGCCTTCGGTGTCCATCGACGCCTGAGCCGCCATGGTCGCCTGGCAGCTGACGGTGGACGCCCGGGATCCTGGCCGGCTGATGGCCTTCTGGGCGCCGATCCTGGACTACGAACCGACAGACCCGGACGATCCGTACGTCCACCGGATCGTCGATCCGACAGGATGCGGGCCGCCGATCTGGTTCCAACAAGTCCCGGAGCCGAAGACCGGCAAGAGTCGCATCCACCTGGACATCTACCCGACCGGGCAGGACCGAACGCTTCCCCTGCCGGAGCGCAAGCGGGTCGTCGACGCCAGGGTCGTCGAGCTGATCGCCGCCGGTGCCGCCGTCGTCGAGCGCATCGCGGAGCCGGACGACTACCACGTCGTCATGCTGGACCCGGAGGGCAACGAGTTCTGCGTAGGCTGACCGGGTCGTGGCGTTCGGCAACACATCGAGGCGGACGATCCGTCGTGTCCGTCCTTGGGCAGGTCGTCAGTCTGGATGCACAGCTGCTGGTGCGCGGTCATGCCGCGGAATCGGTTGGCGCGCGGCCACGTCTCCGAGCAGGGTGACGCCTATGACCGACCAAGCCATGACGGCAACGCAGCTGGTCGAGCTCGTAGCGGCCGCGTCGGCAGCGGGCATCCGCTGGTGGATCATGGGCGGCTGGGGAGTCGATGCCCTCCTCGGGCAGGAGACGAGGGACCACCACGATCTCGATGTGCTCGTGAGCGTCCGTGATCTACCTGTCCTGCACGCCTTGCTCCGGGAGCAGGGCTTCGCGCGCGCCTACGAGTGGGAGGAGAACGACCCGATCACGCTCGACGGGCGAACCTGGGACACCGCGTTCGTCGAGCGCCATGGCGACGGGCGCGAGCTGGACGTGCATGCCGTCGAGGTCGAGCATCGCTCGGTGTCGCTCAGGACCATGGACCCGTGGGTGCTGCCTCCCGGCTGCCTCGATGCCACAGGGACGGTCGGCGGCCGGGTTGTCCCGTGCGTCAGCGCCGCGGCTCAACGCGCCATGCACCAGAGATACGACCTACCCCGGAAGCATCGCGAGGATCTGCGTCGAGTGGCTCACCTCTGACTCAGGCGCCACGCTCGACGTGCCAGACCATGATGGACGGCGTGTCCCAGGCGGTTCGCGCTGCTTCGGGCACCCAGTCGAGCAGCTCCCATGGCCACCAGCGCCACTCGCCGATGGCGCGGTGCGGCTCCGAGAAGTCCTCATGGGAGGGCACGGCGACCGGTTCCTCGACCAGCCCCCGAACGATGAGGCCTGCAGCGAGCGCGGCGCGAAGGTGGTCCGCCACCGTCCTGCGCGCCGCCCCAAGCACGCATCAGGGCCAGCCGGATGGTGGTACATCGCTCAGGCGGTGCCGCGGACGACCATCGGGCAGGGCAGGACCACGGTGCGGCCGGTGCCGCCGTAGCGCCCCGACATCCGGCTCATCAGCAGGTCGCCGGCGGTGCTGCCTGCCTCGTACGCCGGGTTGCGCACCGTGGTGAGCTGCGGAGTCACGATGGTGGCGGCGTCGACGTCGTCGAAGCCGACGATCGCGACGTCGCCGGGTACGTCGAGGCCGAGCTCGTGGGCGACGTCGAGGGCACCGATCGCCATCAGGTCGTTGGCGCAGAAGACCGCGTCCGGGCGGCTGGGGAGCGCCATCAGCGTGCGCATCGCCTCGTAGCCGCCCCTGCGGGTCCAGTCGCCGCGCACTAAGCGCTCCGTGGGCACCTTGCGACGGGCGGCCTGCATCGCGGCCCGGAAGCCGGCGGTGCGCTGCGAGCCGTGGCGGGGCGGCCCCTGGATCATCGCGATCCGCTCGAAGCCGCGACCGGCCAGGAACGCACCTGCCTCCCGCGACCCGGCCTCGTCGTCCGGGATGACGGCGTCGCAGAGCGGGTGGTCGAGGTGGTCGCCGATGCAGATGAGGGGTGTCGCGTAGTCGGCCGGCCCGAAGGTCACCTCCGACGCGGTCTCACCGGACGCGAACACGATGCCGTCCACGCCGCGGTCCATGACGTCCTCGAAGAACTTGCGCTCGCGGTCGTGCAGGCCGTCGGTGCTGCAGACGTAGGTCCCGTAGCCGGATGCGTCGACGGCGTCGGCGAGGCCACGGGTGAGCACCGCGTAGAAGGGGTTGGTGATGTCGGGGACGACCACCGCGATCATGTGGGACTGCCGGGTGCGGAGGTTGCGCGCGACGTGGTTCGGCCGGTAGCCGAGCTCCTTGATGGCGTCCATCACCGAGCTGCGCGTCGCCGCGCCGACCACGCGCTTGCCGGAGAGGACGTGCGAGACCGTCGTCGGGCTGACGCCCGCCAGATCGGCCACGTGGGCGATCGTCACGCGCGCAGGCAACGGCTGCGCATCGGTCCGCTCCGTCCGGTGCATGGCGGTACTGTACTGGACAACTGCCAAAACGATTTGAGGCGTGGAGGAGCCCCCGCATGACCGAGCCGATCGAGCGCTTCAGCGTCGCGTCGCTGCTCGCTCCGGCGCTCGGTGCACGGGTCATGCAGCAGCGGCTCCGGATGGTCGACGTGCACTGGCACGACTACTACGAGCTGTCGATGGTCGTCTCGGGCGAGGCGGAGCACGTCGTGAACGGCGTGCCGCGACCGATCAGTCCCGGGAGCGTGTTCCTGCTGTCACCGGCCGACTTCCACGCCCTCCGGGTGACCGGCGACGAGCCGCTGACCTGCTACAACACCGTGATCGACCCGAGCGTGATGGAGCGCCGGCTCGCAGGGGTGGGTGCCCCGGCACTGGAGGGGTTCCCCTGGCAGGCCGACGGCTTCCTCGACGCCGAGGCCGACTTCCGGCGGCTCCAGCAGGAGTTCGACGAGCCGCGGCTCGGCTCGGCGACCGTGACCGAGGCGCTCGTGTCGTGCCTGGTGGTCGAGCTGGCCCGCCGGTGCGGCCTGGACGACCCGCGCCGCGCGCGCCCGCCCGCCCCGACGGATGACCTCCGGGCCGCGGTGCTCTACGTCGAGCGCAACTTCCGGGAGCCGCTGACGCTGGCGGACGTCGCCGCGCGCGCCCACCTCTCGCCCAACTACTTCAGCGAGCGCTTCCGCCAGTACACGGGCACCTCGTTCCAGCTCCACCTCCAGGAGTGCCGGCTACGGTTCGCCCGGTCCCTGCTGGCCGCGACCTCGCTCAGCGTCTCGGAGGTGTGCCACGCCGCCGGCTTCAACAGCCTGTCGCACTTCGGCCGCGCCTATCGGAGGAGGTACGGCGCGCCGCCCTCCTGGCGTCACGATGCGACACCGATGTGACGGAAAGCACGCGAATCCATTGACAAAGCGGAGGGTGTTGACGATGCTTCCCGCCAAGGAGCCAAACGATTTGCATCGGGTCGCATCGACGGTCTCCGAGTAGCCACTTGAAGAGCAAGGGAGCTGATTCGGTGAGGTTCAAACTGTCCCGGAAGGTGGCCGCCGCCGCGGTCGCCGTCGCCGTCGCATCCATGAGTCTGGCCGCCTGTGGCGGTTCAGACAAGCCGTCAGGCCCGCCGAAGGGCGAGGGCCAGGGGCCCGTCGCGGAGCCCACCTCGCCCACCACGGTGACGTTCTTCTCCTGGCTCGGCAACGAGCCCGAGATGAAGAAGATGGCGGCCGAGTTCCACCAGCAGCACCCGATGATCACCATCAAGTTCGAGAACGTGCCGGCCGAGCAGGCAGCGCAGGTGCTCTCGACCCGGATCGCGGGCAACAACGCCCCCGACGTGTCCTACGTCAACGCCAGCGACACGGCCGACTACGCCTCGCGCGGCGCGGCGGTCGACCTGAGCGACTACATCAGTCGGAGCGACGTGGTGAAGCCGGACGACTACGTCGACGCCTTCAAGACCTTCGTCACCTACGAGGACAAGATGTACGGCCTCCCGGTCGACGGTGAGACCACCGGCCTCTTCTACCGCACGGACCGCTTCGCGGAGGCGGGCATCGACTCTCCCCCCAAGACCTGGGACGAGTTCGAGGCCGACGCCGCCGCGCTGACCGACCCGGCCCAGAACAAGTACGGCTTCGAGATGTTCGCGTCCGAGTCGGCGTACTACTGGTACCCGTGGCTCTACCAGGCCGGTGGCGACCTGCTCTCCGCGGACGGCAAGGACATCCTGTTCACCAGCGACGAGGCCAAGAAGGCCGCGGAGTTCTACGTGGGCCTGGCCAAGTACTCCCCGCCGGACTACTTCAACTCCAACTCCTACGACGGCCGCACGGCCTTCGCCGAGGGTGACGTGGCGATGTACGTCGCGGGGGCCTGGCTGGCCGGCACGCTGTCGGACGAGTTCCCCGGCATCGACGGCAAGTGGGCGACGGCGCCCCTGCCGGAGGGCGACGCGGGCTGCAAGACCACGATCGCCGGCGACGCGCTGATGATGTCGGAGCAGACCAAGGTCCCGGACGCGGCATGGCTCTGGATGGAGTTCCTCTCCACGCCCGAGAACATCGCCCGGTCCACCTACAAGACCGAGGGCACCCTGCTGCCGCCGCTGAACTCGCTCCTCCAGGGCGAGGAGATCGTGAAGGAGAAGCCGGTCCTCAAGGGCTTCATCGACCTCATGCAGTGCGGCGTGGCCAGCACCGTGTCGAACCCGAAGTTCCCGCGGATCGAGACGATCCTGAACGACGAGCTCGGCAAGGCGATCTACGGTGACCAGAGCGCCGACGAGGCCCTGGAGAACACCGCGAACCAGGCGCAGGCGATCCTGGCCCGCTGACCTCTGCACCACGCACCGCCCGTTCGCCCGGGCCGACTCGGCCCGGGCGGACGGTTTCCCTGACGAGAGAAGGAGCAGGTATGTCGACGGCGGTGGCGCCGGCTGCGAAGGGCGCGAAGAAGGACGTCCGGGAGACCCGGGTGCGTCGCTTCTTCTGGAGGATCTGGCGAGAGCGATCGGCGTACCTGTTCCTCGCCCCGGGCGTGATCCTGTTCTCGATCTTCACGCTCGCGGCCCTGGTCTTCGCGATCTACCTGACGTTCCACCGGTGGAGCATCATCGAGCCGACGAAGCCGTACGTCGGTCTCCAGAACTACGAGGACATGATCCACGACGAGCGGTTCGTCCAGTCGGTCCTCAACACCGCCTACTTCACCGGCGCGTCGATCCCCCTGACGATGATCATCGGCCTGGTGCTGGCGCTGCTGCTCAACCAGCCGATCCGCGGCCGTGCCGTCTTCCGGACCGCGTACTACCTGCCCGTCGTCACGCCGTTCGTGGTCTCCGCCCTGCTGTGGAAGTGGCTCTACAACGGCCAGTACGGGCTCTTCAACTACTACCTGATGAAGGGCCACCTCATCGACCACCCGCTGCTGTGGCTCTCGGACAAGAACCTCGCCATGCCGGCCGTCGTGCTGATGAGCGTGTGGAGCGGCGTGGGGTTCTCGATGGTCGTCTACCTGGCCGGCCTCCAGGCCATCCCCGAGCAGCTCTACGAGTCGGCGATGCTCGATGGCGCCGGGACGTTGCGTCGGCTGTGGTACGTCACCATCCCGATGCTCCGGCCGACGACGCTGTTCCTGCTCGTGATCAGCATCATCGGCTCGCTGCAGGTCTTCACCCAGATCTTCGTGATGACCAACGGCGGGCCCGTCAACAAGACGGAGACGATGGTGTACTACATGTACCTCTGGGCCTTCAAGTACTACGACATGGGCTATGCGAGCACGCTGGCCTTCGCGCTGTTCGCGATGCTGCTGGTGTTCACGGTCTTCCAGATCCGGCTGTTCCGCGACAACGAGGGCGTCTCATGACGGGGCTGACCGAGGAGCCCACCGCGAGCCGTCTCGTCAGCGAGATCGAGCCGATCCTGCCGGCCCCGCGGCGGCGGCGCCCCAAGCGCCCGCCGGGCGCACCCCGGGAGAAGGAGCACGTGTCCCTCCGGGCGAAGCTCCTGACGTACGTCGTCCTGGCGCCGATCGCGATCCTGTTCGTCGCGCCCTTCGCCTGGCTGATCAGCGCGTCGATGCAGCCGCTGAGCACGATCTTCTCGAACCCGCCGACGTGGATCCCCGGCGACCCCACGCTCGACGGCTACCGGGGCTTCCTGAACGTCGGTCACCTCACGAAGGCGCAGCAGGGCCAGGGGCACGGCGACTGGCGATGGTTCGCCAACAGCGCGTTCGTCGCGATCACCGTGACCGTGCTGCAGACGTTCTTCAACGCGCTCTGCGCCTACACGTTCGCGAAGCGGAAGTTCCCGGGTCGCAACGTGATCTTCGTGCTCTTCCTGGGGACCATGATGGTCCCTGGCCAGATCACGCTGATCCCCAACTACATCATCATCCAGCACATCCCGTTCTTCGGCGGGAACGACTGGCTGGGCAGCGGCGGGCACGGCTGGCTGGGCTCCTACTGGGGTCTGATCATGCCGGGCATCGTCGGCGCCTTCGGCATCTTCCTGCTGCGCCAGTACATGTCGACGATCCCCGACGAGCTGCTCGACGCCGCCCGCATCGACGGCGCCGGCGAGTTCCGGATCTTCTGGAGCGTCGTGCTGCCGCTCTGCGCTCCCGCGCTCGCCGCCAACGCGATCTTCACCTTCCAGTACTCGTGGGAGGACTTCCTCTGGCCGCTGCTGGTCACGTCGGGGGACCCGGAGCACACCACCGCACCGGTGGGGCTCGCGTTGTTCGTCGTGCAGAACCGGACGGACTGGAACCTGCTGTTCGCGGGCTCGGTCATCGCCACGCTGCCGATGGTCATCGTGTTCATCATCTTCCAGCGGCAGTTCGTCCGGGGCATCGCCGTGACGGGTGTCAAGGGTTGACGCGCGACGTCCTCGCCCGCCTGCTCGCGGACGGGAACGGCGTCCTGCGGTGCGAGCCGGCCTGGGTGGCGCGTGACTTCCTGCCGCCGGGACGCCGGCTCGGCCTACCCGAGGACGCGTACGACGTGGGGGACCGCGGCGCGATCTGCGAGCGGTGGCTCGCCTCGACCACCCGGGCCGACAACCGGGTCGGACCGGAGGACGAGGGACTGAGCCACCTCGTCGGCGACCACGGCGAGCGGATTCTGCTTCGCGACGCCGTGGCCGCCGACCCCGTGGCGCTGCTCGGCGAGGAGTACGCCGCGACGCATCCGGGCGGGCTCGGCCGGCTGGCCAAGATCTTCGACTACGGGTACCGGCTGCCGTACCACGTCCACCCGCCGCAGGAGTTCGCCCGGCTGGTCGGCTGCAACGCCAAGGACGAGTCCTACCACTTCCTGCCCGGTGTGGAGTTGGGCGCGCACCCCGAGACCTTCTTCGGCGTGCACCCGTGGATCGCCGAGCAGCGGGCCCACGAGACGCTGCTGCCGTACCTCGTGGACTGGGACAGCGACCTGATCCTGCGCCACGCCCGTGCCGAGCTCCAGGTGCCCGGCGAGGGGTTCCACGTGCCGTCCGGGGTGCTGCACGCCCCGGGCACCGCGCTGACGCTCGAGCTGCAGGAGGACTCGGACGTCCTGGCCATGTTCCAGGCACTCAACGCCGGGACGATCATCTCCAAGGACCTGCTCTTCAAGGACGTGCGCGACGAGGACCGCGAGCGCGAGGGAGAGCGGTTCCCGCTCCGCTTCGTGGACTGGGAGGTCAACGGAGACCCCTGGTTCTACGAGAACCGCCACCTCTCGCCGCGCCCGGTCGCCGGCGCGGCCGGCGACGGCGAGGAGGCCTGGGTCTTCTACAACACCAGCAGGTACGCCGGGAAGCGGCTGGTGCTGCCGCCCGGCGGCACCCACCGGCTCCGCGAGCCCGGGGCCTACAGCGTCTTCGCGTGGTCGGGGACCGGCACCTGGGCCGGCCACGAGGTCCGGGGCGGCGAGCCGGGCCTGGACGAGCTGGTCGTCACCCACGACGCCGCGACCCGCGACCACGAGGTCGTCAACACGGGAAGCGAGGACCTCGTGGTGTTCACGTTCTTCGGGCCCGACCTGCACACCGCGGCCCCGGCCATCGAGGTGCGCGGGCGATGAGCTCCGAGCTCACCGTCGGCCTGCTGGGGGCCGGCATGATCGCCGGGGTGCACGCGCACGCCTACCGGGCCGCGGCCGGCGTGCGGCTCGTCGCCGTCGCCGACCCGGTCCCGGGCAAGGCCGAACGGATCGCGGAGCAGTACGGCGCGCAGGTCGTGCCCGACCTGGATGCGATCCTCGACCTCGGCGTGGACGTCGTCGACATCTGCACGCCGCCGACCACCCACGCGGACGCCACGATCCGGGCGCTCGAGGCCGGCCGGCACGTGCTCTGCGAGAAGCCGATCACCCGCACGGTCGAGGAGGCGCGCCGCGTGCTCGCGGCGGCCGAGGCCGCGCCCGGGATCCTCTCGATCGGGCAGGTGGCCCGCTACGGCCCGGACCATCGGCTGGCCCGTGACGTGGCCGAGGCCGGCGAGATCGGGCAGGTCCGGATGATCACCCACTCGACGACCACCTCGCTGCCGGGGTGGAGCGAGGCCGGCTGGCTCGCGGACCCGGCGACCTCGGGCGGGCCGCTGCTCGACCAGGCGGTGCACAGCTTCGACTACGCGGCCTGGGTGATCGGCAGCCCCGCCGTACGTGTGCACTGCATGGCCGCCGACAGCGGCGCCGGGCCGAACACGTACACGCTCGCGACGGTCCGCTACGCCAACGGCGCGATCGCGCACGTGGAGTGCAGCTGGGCCCACCCGGTCTCGCGCGGCTTCAAGCTGCGCGCGGAGATCGTCGGCACCGAGGGCCGGATCTCGTGGGACTACGACCACCTGATGGGCGGCGTCCTCCACCAGCGCGAGAGCGACACGGAGTGGTGGGACGTGCTCGGCGACCGGGAGTTCACCCGTGAGCTCGGCGCCTTCTTCGACGCCGTACGCGCCGGCGGTCCGCCGCCGGTGCCGGCGACCGAGGCGACGGAGTCGTTGCGCACCGCCCTGGGAGCGCTGGAGTCGGCCCGCACCGGGCGGACGATCGACCTGACCACCTGGGAGACCCTGTGAACGGCACGCCGACCCGCGTCGCGATCCTGGGCGCCGCGCACATGGGCCACGCGTGGGCGTACGCGCGTGCGCTGACCCGGTCACCGAACGCCCAGGTCGTCGGCATCCACGACGTCGAGCCGGAGCACACCCGCTGGATCCGCCAGGACTTCGGCATCGAGGCCGCCGGGGACGCCGACGAGCTCGTCGAGTCCGCCGATGCGGTCCTGGTCTGCAGCGCGAACGCCGACCACCGCGCCCACGTCGAGCTCGCGGCCCGGCACGGCAGGCACGTGCTCTGCGAGAAGCCGATCGCCACGACGCTCGAGGACGCACACGCGATCGTGGCCGCCTGCGACGCCGCCGGCGTCCAGCTGCACCTGGCCTTCGTCTCGCGCTTCCTGCCCGTGGTCGCCCGCGCCCGCGACGCCGTCCGGGCCGGTCGGCTCGGCGACCTGATCGGCGTCGTGGGTGGCAACCGGGGCCGTCCGCCGCTGCCGCCGGCGTACCCGGCCTGGATCACCGACCCGGTCGCGGCCGGCGGGGGAGCGCTCATCGACCACTCGGTGCACGTCACCGACGTGATGCGGCACGTCACCGGGCTCGAGGTCGCCGAGGTCTCGGCCGAGGCCGGCGCGCTGCTCTGGGACTGCGGCGTCGACGACGTCGCCGTGGTGTCCCTGCGCTTCGAGAACGGCGCGGTCGGCAGCATCGACCCGAGCTGGTCCGTGCCGGCCGACCACCCGTGGGACTACGACTTCCACCTGCGCCTGGTCGGCACCGAGGGCGCCCTCGACCTCAACGACCTGGCCGAGTCGGTCCAGGTGGTCAGCACCCGCGACGGCGGGCCACGGGGCCTGCGGTACGCGTCGTTCGCCGAGGACGCCGACCGGGCGATGATCGAGGGCTTCCTCACCTCGGTCCGCACCGGCGTCCACCAGGAGCCCGGCGCCGACGGCGCGGACGGCGTGCGCGCCCTGGAGGTCGCACTCGCGGGCTACCGGTCCGCCGCCGAGGCGGCGGTCGTCCAGGTCCGGTAGCCCGCGAGCAGTCCCCTACTGGCCCTTCTTCAGCCTCCAGAGCTGGTGGCGGTGCGGCGCGTGCCGGAACGCGTGGCTGATCGCGTAGTACGCCGGCTTCGGCTTCATGCTCCGGTCGAAGGCGAGCGGCCGGCGGTGGCTGCCGTCCTCGCGCGGTCGGTCCTCGTCGAGCCAGGTGTAGCGGTCGGTCAGCCCGAACGCGTTGACCACCTTCACGGCCTTCTCATCGAGCGTCACGTCGAGGTAGCGACGGTAGACGTCGGCGACCATCCGGTCGCGCGGCTCGAAGGCCTTGGGCAGCCCGTCGTCGAGGACGTCCAGCTCGGTGACCAGGATGTGCAGCCCGCGGTCCGCGATGTCGCGCAGGAACGCCCGGTAGCCGCGCTCGTGGAACTTGTGGCCGAAGCCGTCAGCGAGCAGGTGTCCCTGGATGCCGACCGCCTGGACCGGCGCGCCCACGTGGTGCAGCCGGTCCAGCGCCTTGAGGAAGGCACGACGACGCGGCTCGGCACGGTCACCCCACTCGTTGACGGTCTCGAAGCCGAACTCGTTGATGATCCGCAGCGCCTTCGGGTCCTGCTCCCGGGTGATGTGGAAGGACTCGGCGATGTAGCCGGGGCCGATCGTGTTGTACCACGGCACGTTGGTGCGGAAGCCGTGCTTGTCGGCGTCGTAGGGATCGGTGACCTCGTTGGCGACGATCCAGCCGTTCATCCGGCCCCGGTAATGCCGGACCTCGCGGCCGATCACGCTGTAGAGCAGCTTGCGGGCCTTCTTCCGGCTGAGGCCCCACAGGTCGTCGTCGGACCAGCCGTCGCCGAAGCCCTCGTCCCAGGCGAGATGGGCTCCGATGGTGAGCTGGCGGTGCTGCTCGGCGAAGGCGATGATCTGGTCGCCCGGCCCGAAGTTGAGTCGAGAGTCGGGCGTCGGCTTGAGCTGGTACCAGAGCAGGTCGTCCTCGGTGAACAGCAGGCCGGCCTCCCGCGCGAACAGGTGGGGGTAGCGCTTGTCCAGCTGCCAGGTCGCGATCGACGACCCGAAGACGATGCCCTTGTTCTCGGCCTGGCGCCACAGCGGCGGACGGCCGGTGGCGTCCACGGTCCGGGCGGGCGACAGCGCCCCGGCGGCGAGCGCACCGGCTTCCGGCAGCCCCACGGTGGCCAGGCCGGCGGCGGCTCCGGCCGCGCCCAGGAGCAGGGAACGGCGGGCGACGGAGGGGGTGTCGTTCATGGCGGCTCCTCGGAGTGGCGGGCCGTCCCGACCGGCCCTGTACGGCGCTGTGTGACGAGAGTCACGCAAATCGATTGGCACGAACGTAGGCCGGGCGCGCCGCCCGCGCAAGCCCCCCCAGGGCTGAAATTCAGACGACGCCCTTGGTGAGGAGGAAGCAGCCGTAGGGCCGGGCCTCGGTCGTGGCGACCACGACGTACGCCGCGGCGGCGCGGCGGTAGAACTCGAAGCGCTCGACCGGCGCCGACGGGACGGGGCGTCCCTCGGCCTCGTCGACCACCGCCTGCAGGTCGGCATGGACCTCCTGGACGACGCCCTCGTCGCCGACGGCGCCCATCCGGAGGACGGCCGGCTCGACGAAGGTGTCGACGGGGAGGACCGACAGGATCGCCCGCGCGGCCGTGGGGACGTCCACCCCGGGCAGGCTGACCAGCCGACGGGCGGTCGACGCCGCCGGGTAGTTGCGGTCGACGATCGCCAGCACGTCCCCGTGCCCCATCGCGGCGAGGTGGCCGAGCAGCGCGGCGTCGAGGAGGGGGTCGATGTTCTTGAGCACCGGGATCCTCGCGTCCGTCACGCGTGGAGGACGACCTCGTCGCCCTCCTGGGTCACGCGATAGGTCCGCAGGCCGACCCGCTCCGGTTCGAGCAGGGACCGGCCGGTCTCCAGGTCGAACTCCCAGCCGTGCCAGGGGCAGCGGATCACCCGGTCGTCGCGTCCGTAGACGAGCTCGTGCGGCTCGGCCGGCAGGAAGGTGCCGCTCAACGAGCCGGTGCACATCGAGGCGCCCATGTGCGGGCAGCGGTCGTGGACGGCGAAGAACTCGTCCCCGACGCTGATCACGCCGACCGGGCGGCCGTGGACCTCGACGATCCGGCAGCCCTCCCGGCGTACGTCGTCGACGGAGCCGATCCGAACTTCCACGGGGAACCTCCTGGCGCGGACCTATCGCGGAGCCAAACGATTTGCTATGCATGACTCTGACGGTTCCGGGCCGTCCCCGCAACGGTTGTCCGCACAGGAGCCCACCCCATGACCGACCTGCTGACCTCCCCGACCGTCGACGACGACCAGCGCAGCCGCTACCGGCTGGTGGACTGCGACGTCCACCCGATCATGAAGGGCGGGATGGCCGAGCTGCGGCCGTACCTGTCCCGCGAGGGCCAGCGCCGGCTGGGCCTGGACGAGCGGCGCAACCTGACGACGGTGGGCCACCGCGAGGCCGTCTCGGTCCCGCGGAACATGCTGTACGTCAACCAGGCCGGGGTGCTGCGCGACGACGCGAGGGCGCCCGACGGCTCAGCGCCCGGTGCGGACCCGGCGTTCACGGCGCAGCAGCTGCTGGACGGCAACGGGATCGACCGGGCCGTGCTGATCGGCGGGGAGGTCCTCGGCCTCGGCGCGATGCCGGACCCGGACGCCGCGGCGATCATCGCGTCGGCGTACAACGACTGGCTGGCCGCGACCTGGCTCGGTGCGGACGATCGGTACCGGGGCAACCTCGTGGTGGGGGCCCAGGACCCGCAGCTGGCGGCGGCCGAGATCCGGCGGGCCGGCGCCGACGAGCGGTTCGTGGCCGTGCTGCTCCCGCTCACCAACATCTTGATGGGGCAGCGGCACTACTACCCGATCTACGAGGCGGCCGCCGAGCTGGGGCTGCCGATCACGGTGCACCCGAACTCCGGCGAGGGGATCTTCCGCACGTCGCCGCCGATGGCCGGCGGGACCCCGACCTACTACGTCGAGTGGCACACGGGCCTGAGCCAGGTCTTCCAGGCGAACGTGATCAGCCTGATCTGCCACGGGGTCTTCGAGCGCTTCCCGAACCTCAAGGTGATCATGACCGAGGGCGGGCTGGGCTGGATCCCGGACGTGATCTGGCGGCTGGACAAGAACGTGAAGGGCCTGCGCGACGAGGTGCCGTGGATCAAGCGGCTGCCGAGCGAGTACGTCGCGGACCACGTCCGCTTCACCACGCAGCCGCTGCCCGAGCCGCGCCGCCGCCACCACCTGCACGTGCTGTGCGAGATCGCCCAGGCCGAGCGGACGCTGATGTTCAGCTCCGACTACCCGCACTGGGACTTCGACGACCCGCGGCACGCGCTCACCGCGCTGCCGGCCGGGATCCGCGAGCGGGTCAGCGTCGACAACGCCGTCGAGACCTACGGCTCGCGACTCTGACCCTGTTCGGCGAGGGCCGCGATCCCGGGGACCTGGGCGATCGCGTTGACCGCGACGGAGAACACCAGGAAGCCGATCGCCTCGGTGGGGTGGCCGAGGTCCCAGAGCGCCCACGCCGCGAGACCGAACACGAGGACCTTGACGAGCGGGCGGAGGACCGGGCCGCCGTAGCGCGCCCTGGGTGAGGCGAACCAGAACCACGCCTGCATGGCGAGCACCGGCAGCAACCAGACCCACACCCACCACGGGTCCTGCGCGTAGCCCCAGAGGGCGAACGCGATCAGCGCGATGACCTCGTCGACGAAGACCAGGCCGAGCACACACCAGCCGAGAAACGTCACGAGGCCATCCTCTCCGCGGACTAGCGTCTGTGCATGCTCTTTCCCGAGTCCCGGCGCGCCCTCGACGCAGCCGCCGGCGAGACCCCGGTGTGGACCGACGGCTACGACGTCGCCGGAGCCCGTGAGCAGGCGCAGGCGGCGGCCGCGCAGGAGCCGCGCGAGGAGATCGCCGAGGTCGCCGACGTCGACGCGGACGGCGTACCCGCCCGCCTCTACACCCCCGCCGGTGCCGGTGCGGGCGGCATCGTGCACGTCCACGGCGGCGGGTTCGTCTTCAAGGACGTCGAGGTGCACGACGCGGCCGCGCGCCGGCTCGCGAACCGGAGCGGGCTGCGGGTCCTGAGCGTCGACTTCCGCCGGCCGCCCGAGCACCGGTTCCCCGCCGCCGTCGACGACGTCGCGGTCGCGGGGGAGTGGGCGCGGCACCACCTCGGTGGTCCGCTGCTCGCCCACGGCGACAGCGCGGGCGGCAACCTCGCGCTCGTCGACACGCTCCGCCATCCCGGCCGGTACGCCGCACTCGCGCTGGTCTACCCGTTCCTCGACCCGACCGCGGGCTTCGAGTCGTACACGACCGCTGCCGACGGCTTCGACCCGCGCGAGGCCGCGTGGTACTGGGAGCAGTACGCGACCGCCGCGGACCGGACGGACCCGGACCTGGCCCCCCTGCTGTCGGACCGGCTCGGGACGCTGCCGCCCACCCTGGTCGTCACCGCGGAGCACGACCCGCTGCGCGACGAGGGCGAAGAGCTCGCCCGGCGGATCGCGGCGGCCGGCGGCGAGGTGACGGCGACGCGCTACCTCGGGCAGCTGCACGGGTTCTGGCGGCACCCCCAGGCGTTCCCGTCGGCCGAGCCCGCGGTGCGGCAGGTCGCCGGATTCCTCCGGCTGCACGCCTGACCGGCACGGCTGAGAAGATGTCCGCATGCGCGTGCACCTCGGCTGCGACCATGCCGGACTCGACCTCAAGGACCACCTGACCCGCTGGCTCACCGAGCACGGCTACGAGCCCGTCGACCACGGCCCGGTCCGCTACGACGCGCTGGACGACTACCCGGTGTTCTGCCTGCGGACCGCGGAGGCCGTCGCCGAGGACCGTGCCGCCGGGCTGGACAGCCTGGGGGTCGTGATCGGCGGGTCCGGGAACGGCGAGCAGATCGCCGCGAACAAGGTGAGGGGCGTGCGCGCCGCGCTCGTCTGGTCCGAGGAGACCGCCCGGCTGGCCCGGCAGCACAACGACGCCAACGTCGTCTCCGTCGGCGGCCGGATGCACTCGCTGGAGGACATGACCCGCTTCGTCGAGGTCTTCCTGGCCGAGCCGTTCAGCGACGAGGAGCGGCACGTCCGGCGGATCGGGCAGCTGTCGACGTACGAGCAGACCGGCGAGCTGCCCCAGCTGCCGGCGTCCGCGGGCGACGCCTAGAGATGCCGGAGGGGCACACTCTCCACCGCCTCGCCGACGAGCTGGCCACGACCTTCGCGGGACGCGTCGTGCGCGCGAGCAGTCCGCAGGGCCGGTTCGCCGACTCGGCCGCCCTGGTCGACGGGCAGGTCCTCGAGGGAGCCGAGGCGTGGGGCAAGCACCTGTTCATCGCCTTCGCCGGTGAGCGGTTCGTGCACGTCCACCTGGGCCTGTACGGCACCTTCGACGTGCACGACCGCGTCGACGAGGTCCCGCCCCCGGTCGGGCAGGTGCGGCTCCGCCTCGTGGGTGACGGCTCGTACGCCGACCTCCGGGGCGCGACCACCTGCGAGCTCGTGACGGCGGAGCAGCGCGACGCGGTCGTCGCGCGCTCCGGCCCGGACCCGCTGCGCGACGACGCCGAGCCCGACCGGGCGTGGGAGCGGATCCGCCGCAGCCGGGCGCCGCTCGGCGGGCTGCTCATGGACCAGGCCGTGGTCGCCGGGGTCGGGAACGTGTACCGCGCCGAGCTGCTGTTCCGGCACCGGCTGGACCCGATGCGCCCAGGCAGCACGCTGCGCCGCGGCCAGTGGCAGGCGATGTGGACCGACCTGGCCGAGCTGATGCGCGAGGGCGTTCGGACCGGGCGCATCGACACCGTGCGACCCGAGCACACCCCCGAGGCGATGGGTCGGCCGCCGCGCAGGGACGACCACGGCGGCGAGGTCTACGTCTACCGGCGCACCGGCCAGCCCTGCCACGTCTGCGGTGCGACGATCCGCACCACCGAGCTCCAGGGAAGAAACCTGTTCTGGTGTCCCGGATGCCAGCGCAGGTTCCGTTCCCGGTCGCTACAGTGAGGCCGCCACCGACCCGGAGGAACGTTGCATGACGGCTCGCCCGCACGGTCTCAGCCGCGCGCTGCGACGTCGCCTTCCGCGGCACAACCGCACGCTGATCATGCTCGTGGCGCTCACGGTGCTGCTCACGGCGGCCGTGCTGGCGTGGCCGGACACCGTGGCGCTGACCGTGCTGATGGTGCCGCTGCTGCTGGGCAGCCTGCTGATCAGCCCGCGACAGCTGCCGTGGTTCGTGGTCTTCCTGATGCTGATGCTGATGGTCACCATCGGGCGGCAGACGGACATCACCCGGCGCACGGTCTTCGCGATCGCCGTCCTGTTCCTGCTGTGCTTCATCGTGCTGGTGACCTCCTTCCGCCGCTCGACGCTCGGTGTCGCGGGTGCGATGGGCGAGTCGATGCTGGTCGACCTGCGCGACCGGATCCTCAACCAGGGCGGGGTGCCGGTGCTGCCGGACGACTGGCTGGCCGAGACCGCGCTGCGGTCCGCCGGAGGCACGCCGTTCGCCGGCGACTTCGTCGTCGCCACCCGTCCCCGGCACTCGACCCGCGTCGAGATGGCCGTCGTCGACGTGTCGGGCAAGGGTGAGCAGGCGGGCACCCGTGCGCTCCTCCTCTCCGGTGCCTTCGGTGGCCTGCTCGGCGCGCTGCCGCCGGCCGACTTCCTCCCGGCCGCGAACGACTACCTGTTCAGGCAGGACTGGGCGGAGGGCTTCGCCACCGCGATCCACCTCTCCCTGGATGTGGCGACCGGGGAGTTCGAGGTCCGCACCGCAGGGCACCCGCCCGCCGCGCAGCTGACCGCGGGCGTCGGCCGGTGGACCGTGCACGAGGCCGAGGGCCCGGTGCTCGGGCTGATCGAGGACGCCGAGTTCACGGTCGCCACCGGGCAGCTCCGGCGCGGCGACGCGCTGCTGCTCTACACCGACGGCATGGTCGAGACCCCGCGCCGCGACATCGGGCTCGGCATCGACCGGATGCTCGGCCAGGCCGAGCAGCTGCTGCGCGGCAACTTCGACGGCGGCGCCGACCGGCTCGTCGAGGCGCTGGGCTCGGAGAACGACGACCGGGCGCTGGTGCTGATCCACCGACGGTGAGAGTGGGCGCTGATTCATGGGCGCCCGCCGTGGTGTGGCACCATGACTCCCGCACTCGTCCGGGATCACGAGCGGTCGAGCGTGCGCGGATGTAGCTCAATGGTAGAGCCCCAGTCTTCCAAACTGGCTACGCGGGTTCGATTCCCGTCATCCGCTCCAAGGGCCCGGTGGACGGGGCCTTGGCGGGGCGTAGCGTAGTGGCTAGCGCGCCTGCTTTGGGAGCAGGAGATCGCAGGTTCGAGTCCTGTCGCCCCGACTGCACCACCCACCCCCAGAACGATCTAGGAGAAGACCTGTGAAGAGCGCCGTCGAGACCTTGAGCCCGACCCGGGCCAAGCTGACCGTCGAGGTGCCCTTCGAGGAGCTCAAGCCGAGCCTCGACGCGGCGTACAAGCAGATTGCCAAGCAGATCAACGTCCCCGGCTTCCGTCGCGGCAAGGTCCCGCCGGCCGTGATCGACCGCCAGGTGGGCCGCGGCGCGGTGCTCGACCAGGCCATCAACGAGGTGGTCCCGCAGAAGTATGTCGAGGCGCTCGAGGCGAACTCCCTCCAGCCGCTCGCGCAGCCGGAGATCGAGGTCACGAAGTTCGAGGACAACGACACCCTGGAGTTCACCGCCGAGGTCGACATCCGCCCCGAGATCACGCTGCCGGAGTACGACGGCGTCGAGGCCGAGGTCGAGGACGTCGAGCTCACCGACGCCGACGTCGAGGAGCAGGTCGAGGCGCTGCGCGAGCGGTTCGCCACCCTGATCGACGTCGAGCGGCCGGCCGCCGACGGCGACTTCGTCGTCATGGACCTGGTCGCGA
Source organism: Nocardioides sp. HB32 (assembly GCF_054058995.1). NCBI lineage: Bacteria > Bacillati > Actinomycetota > Actinomycetes > Propionibacteriales > Nocardioidaceae > Nocardioides > Nocardioides sp. HB32. The sequence goes on along the minus strand of NZ_JBSSBS010000001.1, from coordinate 4,023,508 downwards.
CCAGGGACGGCGAGCCCGTCGAGGGTGCCGAGGTCAGCGGCATGTCGTACCGCGTCGGCCGGGGCGGCATGCTCGACGGCCTCGACGAGGCGCTGGTCGGCATGGCCGCCGGCGACGACAAGACCTTCACCTCGCAGCTGGTCGGTGGCGACCTGGTCGGCGAGGACGTCGAGGTCCAGGTCAAGGTCTCCCAGGTGCAGGAGCAGGAGCTCCCCGAGCTCGACGACGAGTTCGCGCAGATGGCGTCGGAGTTCGACACCGTCGACGAGCTCACCGCCGACGTGCGCGAGCGCCTCGGCCGCGGCAAGCGCCTCGAGCAGGCCGCCGCTGCCCGCGACGCGGTCCTCGAGGCCCTGCTGGAGAAGGTCGAGATCCCGCTGCCGGAGGTCGTGGTGACCGACGAGCTCAACGCGCGTCGCCGCAACATCGAGCAGCAGCTGGCGTTCGCCGGGATCACCATGGAGAAGTACCTCGAGGACGAGAAGCAGACCCAGGAGGAGTTCGAGGCCGACCTCGACCGCCGGGTCCGCGATGCGGTCGCCGCCCAGTTCATCCTCGACGAGATCGCCAAGAAGGAGGAGTTCGGCATCGACCAGGCCGAGCTCTCCGAGCACCTCGTGCGGCGCGCCCAGCAGTCCGGCCAGGACCCGCAGGAGTTCGCGAACCACATGTTCGAGCACAACCACATCCCCGAGCTCGTGCAGGAGATCCTGCGCGGCAAGGCCTTGGCGCGCATCGTCGAGGCCGCGGTGGTCAAGGACGCCTCCGGCAACGTGCTCGAGCTGAAGAACCTGCGCCCGGACGGCACCATCGGCGAGCCCGAGGACGAGACCGCCTCCGAGGAGGCCCCCGAGGCCGCCGCCGGTGCGGAGGTCGAGGAGACCGCTACCGAGGCGTGAGCCCAGCCGGTCGCGGGTGGACCGGGCGTACGACGCGGCGCGGTGGCGACACGCGTCCGGTCACGCCGTCATGGTGTACGACTGTTCACCCAGGTGACTAGCATCAGCGCCATGAGCACCCGGACCGGGCCCACCTACCTCGATGCGTTCTCGCTGCTCTCCGAGGTGGCCGACGGCCTCGTGGTGCGCAGCGTCCGTGACACCCACGACGCGTGGGCGGACCGGTTCGGCGGCTATCCCGGCCGCGGCATCACCACCGCGGTGTGCGCCGGGCTCGGGCTGGGGCTCCGCGCCGCGTCGTACGGCCTCGGCAAGGCGGCGGACACCGGAGTGGGCCCGCGGCTCGAGGACGGGCCGCGCGGCCGGTTCGTGAGCTCGGCGGTCCACGGGCTGATCGGCGACCGGCTCGCGGAGGAGCGGCCGCGGATGGCGATCCGGATGGCCGTGCGGTCCGGCGGGCGCGACATCGCGATGACCGAGCTGGACACCGCCTTCCCGGACGCCACCGGGCGGGTGGCGGTCTTCCTCCACGGGCTGTGCGAGACCGAGGCCTACTGGAACCGCGGCCGCGAGAAGACCGGGACGACCTACGGCGCCATGCTCGCCGAGCGCGGCTGGACCCCGGTGTTCCTGCGCGCCAACACCGGCCTCGGCCTCCGGGCGAACGGCGTCGCGCTGTCAGCGCTGCTGCAGGACCTCGTGGAGGCCTGGCCCGTGCCGGTCACCCGGGTCGCCCTGGTCGGGCACTCGATGGGCGGGCTGATCGTCCGGGCCGCGGGTGCGGTCGCCACCGAGGTCGACCGGCCGTGGACCGATCTGGTCTCGGACGTCGTCACCCTCGGGACCCCGCACCTCGGCGCGCCGATCGCGCGCGGGATCGGGCACGGTAGCCGCGGCCTCGGCCGGCTGCCGGAGACCGCGCCGTTCGGGCGGATCCTGGACTGGCGCTCGGTCGGCGTGCACGACCTCGTGGCCGGCCTGGCCGAGGACGTGCCACCGCTGCCGCACGCGAGGTACCGGCTGGTCGCGGCCACCGTCACCACGCGCCCCCGGCATCCCGTCGGCCACGTCGTCGGCGACCTGCTCGTGCGGGTGCCGTCGGCGTACGGACGGGACCGGTACGGCCAGCGGCTGTTCCCGGGCGCGACCGTGCTGCACGTGGGCCGCACCGACCACTTCGGGCTGCTCAACCACCCCGAGATCCATGCCGCTCTGCGAGAGTGGCTGGCATGAGTGCCCCCCAGGGTGCCCAGCGCGAGCTGCGCGCCGAGGCATACGTCGAGGCACCGCCCGACGAGGTGTGGGCGACGCTCGCCGACCTGTCGAGGATGCCGGACTGGAGCCCCGAGCTGGTCCGGATGGTGCCGCTGAAGCGCGGTGGCCTGCGCGTCGGGCAGTGGTACCTCGGCATCAACCGGCGCAAGGCCGTCGTCTGGCCGACCCGGTCCGTGGTCGCCGCCGTCGAGCCCGGGAAGGAGCTGACCTGGGACACGAGGTCGAGCGGCGCGCGGTGGATCTGGGAGCTGTCGCCCGAGGGCGCCGGCACCCGGGTGGTGCACCGGCGGCCGGTGCCGGACGGCATCACCGGGCTGTCGAAGGTGTTCGCGCCGCTGTTCCTCGGCGGCAGTGACGGCCACGCGGACGAGCTCGAGGCCGGGATGGCCCGCACCGTCGAGCGGCTGAAGGCGGCCGTCGGGACATGAGGGCGCTCGTCCCGGGACTGGTGGCGATCGTCCTCCTGTGCGGCTGCACGGGAGGGTCCTCGGACGGCGCACCGGCGACCTCCGTGCACCCGCTGCTCGCCCAGGTGGGCGAGGTGCTCGGTGCGGAGCCGACGGATCCCGAGGTCGAGCACCCGATCCCGCCGGAGTGCCCGGCCGCCTACCACCGGGTGCTCGCGAGCGCGACGTACGCCGGCGCGCGAGTGGCGGTGGACGTGGCCTCCGGACCGTGCCCCGGTCGCGACGGCGGCTACTACGCGTGCCGCGGCGTCCCGGACCTGCCGGGCCACGCGATCGAGCTGCGCGACTGCTCCCGCCGGAGGCTCGAGGACGGGAGCGTCCTGGTGGCGGGTCGGCAGCACGTGTACCAGGAGGGCGCGTACCGGGTCGCCGCGATCTGGCGGCACCAGCACACCTGCATCGTCGGGTCGCCGGCGGACAATGGGCTCGCGACCGAGGACCTGAGCCGGGTCGCCACCGAAATCCGCTGTGAGTGAACAGGGGCCCCTGGGTCGTGGAACTGTCGATCCTGACGGCTAGGGTCGCTCTCGTGACCCAGAACTCCAGCCCCCAGCTCAACGGCGGCGGGGGCATGAACGTCCTCGACGACCACATCTACCAGCGCCTGCTGCGCGAGCGGATCGTCTTCCTCGGCTCCGAGGTGCGCGACCAGAACGCCAACGCGATCTGCGCCCAGCTGCTGCTGCTCTCGGCGGAGGACCCCGAGGCGGACATCTTCCTCCACATCAACAGCCCGGGCGGCTCCGTGGACGCCGGCATGGCGATCTACGACACCATGAACTACATCCCGAACGACGTCGCCACGGTCGGCATGGGCCTCGCCGCGTCGATGGGGCAGTTCCTGCTCTGCGCCGGCACCAAGGGCAAGCGGTACGCGCTCCCGCACGCGCGGATCATGATGCACCAGCCGTCCTCCGGCATGGGCGGCTCGGCCTCGGACATCAAGATCCAGGCCCAGCAGTCCCTGCACATCAAGCAGGTGCTGCTCGACCTGATCGCCGAGCACACCGGCCAGACCCGCGAGCAGGTCGAGGCCGACGCCGACCGGGACCGCTGGTTCACCGCGGACCAGGCCAAGGACTACGGCCTGGTCGACCAGGTCATCAAGAGCGCCCGCGAGGCCGCCGACGACGGCCGCCCCGCCCACGGCAAGAACTGAAGGGCTGACCCGTGAACTACTACATCCCCCAGTGGGAAGAGCGCACGTCGTACGGCTTCCGCCGGATCGACCCCTACGCCAAGCTGTTCGAGGACCGCATCATCTACCTCGGCACCCCGATCTCCGACGACGTGGCGAACGCCGTGATCGCGCAGCTGCTGTGCCTGCAGTCGATGAACCCCGACCAGGACATCAGCATCTACATCAACAGCCCGGGTGGCTCGTTCACCGCGCTGACGGCGATCTACGACACGATGAAGTTCATCAAGCCCGACGTGCAGACGGTGTGCATCGGCCAGGCCGCCTCGGCCGCCGCGATCCTGCTCGCGGCCGGGACGCCCGGCAAGCGCCTCGCGCTGCCGAACAGCCGGATCCTGATCCACCAGCCCTACACCGAGGGCACCTTCGGCCAGACCTCGGACATCGAGATCCAGGCCAACGAGATCCTCCGGATGCGCGAGCTGCTGGAGAAGATGATCAGCGACCACAGCGGTCGGACCGTGGAGGAGGTCAGCCGCGACATCGAGCGCGACAAGATCCTCACCGCGGAGGGTGCGGTCGAGTACGGCCTCATCGACGCCGTGCTCCAGTCGCTCAAGGGCACCCCCGCCCTCACCTGACGACCCGCCGTACGCGTGCCCCGTGGAGTTCGTGTCTCTGCCCCCAACCGGGGGCGCCACGGGGTACGGTCGGAGGAGTCTGCACCACCATCCGGACCCGCTCGACCTGCTCGATCCAATCGGAGGATGACCGCCCGTGGCACGTATCGGTGACGGAGGCGACCTGCTCAAGTGCTCCTTCTGCGGAAAGAGCCAGAAGCAGGTCAAGAAGCTGATTGCTGGTCCCGGGGTCTACATCTGTGACGAGTGCATCGATCTCTGCAACGAGATCATCGAGGAGGAGCTCAGCGAGGGCACCGAGGTCGGCCTCGACGAGCTGCCGAAGCCGAAAGAGATCTTCGAGTTCCTCAACTCCTACGTGATCGGCCAGGAGCAGGCGAAGAAGTCGCTCGCGGTGGCGGTGTACAACCACTACAAGCGGGTGCAGGCCGGCCTCCAGCCCCTGTCGGGCAAGCACAGCAAGGAGGAGGTCGTCGAGGTCGCGAAGTCCAACATCCTCGTGATCGGACCGACCGGCTGCGGCAAGACCTACCTCGCGCAGACGCTGGCGCGGATGCTCAACGTCCCGTTCGCGATCGCGGACGCGACCGCGCTCACCGAGGCCGGGTACGTCGGCGAGGACGTCGAGAACATCCTCCTCAAGCTGATCCAGGCCGCCGACTACGACGTCAAGAAGGCCGAGACCGGCATCATCTACATCGACGAGATCGACAAGGTGGCCCGCAAGGCCGAGAACCCGTCGATCACGCGCGACGTCTCGGGCGAGGGTGTCCAGCAGGCCCTGCTCAAGATCATCGAGGGCACCACCGCCTCGGTCCCGCCGCAGGGCGGGCGCAAGCACCCGCACCAGGAGTTCATCCAGATCGACACGACGAACATCCTCTTCGTCGTCGGCGGCGCGTTCTCCGGCCTCGAGCACATCATCGAGCAGCGGGTGGGCAAGAAGACCCTCGGCTTCACCGCGGAGGTGCGCGGCAAGGCGGAGCGCGAGGCCGAGGACCTGCTCTCGCAGGTGCGCCCGGAGGACCTCACCAAGTTCGGCCTGATCCCCGAGTTCATCGGCCGGCTGCCCCTGATCGCGAGCGTCTCCAAGCTCGACCAGGAGGCACTGGTGCAGATCCTCACCGAGCCCCGCAACGCGCTGGTCAAGCAGTACCAGAAGCTCTTCGAGCTCGACGGCGTCGAGCTGGAGTTCACCCAGGACGCCATCGAGGCGATCGCCGACAAGGCGATGGAGCGGGGCACGGGTGCCCGGGGCCTGCGCGCGATCATCGAGGAGGTCCTCCTCTACGTGATGTACGACGTGCCCTCGCGCGGCGACGTCAGCAAGGTGATCGTGACCCGCGAGGTCGTCGAGGACGACGTCGCCCCGACGCTGGTCCCGCGCGAGTCCGAGGCGAAGAAGAAGAAGTCGGCCTGACCCCATGGTCCGCTAGGGCCATGACGGTCTAGTCCCTTCGAGTCATTTGTGGCCACGGGTTTGGCGGCGCCGGTCCGCGCCCGACAGACTCGGCCCGCCATGAACGCACGACGGAAGCCCCGGATCTTCGCCGACCACAAGCCCCCGCTCGTGGCGTTCGTGCTCATCGCGGTCATCTCGCTGGTGCTGCTCATGCACACGGCCCGCAGCGAGGCCGCCCCCGGCTGGCTGCGCCACGGCATGGCCGGCGTCGTCGCCGGCGGCTCGCCGCTCGGCCAGCGGGTCGTCACCGCCACCCTCCTGAAGCCGGCTCCGGAGCCCGTCGCGGTCGCGCGCGAGCCCGAGGCCGCCCCGGTCGCGACACCGGCGCCCACCGGCCCGGCCGCGCCGGACCGCACACCGCAGCCCGGGTCGGCTCCCTCGCCGCAGCACGTCGCTGCCGATCCGGCCGGTCCGGCCCCGTCGGCGGCCCCAGCCCCCGCGTCCACCCCGGGCGCGCCCGGTCCGACCGGGTCACCGACGACCCCGACGACTCCTCAGGGGCACGGTGCCCGCGGCCACGGTGTCGGCACACCGGCGGAGTGGGGCACGCACGGACACCCCGGCCACCCGGGGCACCCGGTCCGCGGCGACGGCCGCCACGAGCACGGCCAGCACCCGTGGTGGGGTGGCCACGACGAGCACGGGCACGGCCAGGAGCACGACGAGGGGCACGGCCCCGACGAGCACGAGCACGACCAGGGGCACGGCCACGAGCACGGCCACGGCCAGGAGCACGGCCACGACCAGCACGGTCACGGCCACCACCACTGACCAGTCCTCCCGGCGGTAGGCCGAGGCCTCCGGCTACTCGACCGCGGCCAGCTCCGCGGCCACCACGATCTCGGTGGCGGACGCGTCGGGGGTGAAGACCAGGTCGCCGGTGATCTTGCCGGTCTTGCGCAGGTCCTCGGCGGCCTGCTCGGCGGCACGGACCATGGCCTCGGGGCCGCGGATCTCGACCCGGGACAGCGCGGCGCGCATCGACACCTTGGCGTTCGACTTGGCGCCGCGGATGCCGATCAGCGCGGCCGAGACCGCGTCCAGGGTCGCGGACTCGGTCGCCGCGGCGGACCCGAGCTCGACCACCGTCGGCCAGGGCGCCCGGTGGATCGAGCGGGACCCCGCGGAGTCCGCTGCGTCGCCGGAGCGCCACCAGGACCAGACCTCCTCGGTCACGTACGGCAGGAACGGCGCGAGCAGCCGCAGCTGGACGTCGAGCGCGATGGCGAGCGCCGACTTCGCGGACTCGGTGGCGGCGCCGCCCTGCTCGTCGTACGCCCGCTCCTTGACCAGCTCGAGGTAGTCGTCGCAGAACTCCCAGAAGAACTTCTCGACGGTCTCCAGCGCGGTCGTGTAGTCGTAGGCCTCGAACGCGTCGGTCGCCTTCGTGATCACCTCCGCGAGCCGGCCGAGCAGGGCGCAGTCCACCGGCTCGGAGACCTCGAACGGGTTCACGCTGGTGGCGCCGACGCCGCCGAGGACGAACTTCGAGGCGTTGAGGACCTTCATCGCCAGCCGGCGGCCGACCTTCATCTGGCTCTCGTCGAACGGCGAGTCCAGGCCCGGCCGGGCCATCGCGGCGCGCCAGCGGACGGCGTCCGCACCGAACTTGTCGAGGATCTCGGTCGGGACCACGACGTTGCCCTTGGACTTCGACATCTTCTTGCGGTCCGGGTCCAGGATGAAACCGGAGACCAGCGCGTGCGACCACGGCGCGGCGTCGTTCTCGAAGTGCGCGCGGACCACCCGGGAGAACAGCCAGGTGCGGATGATGTCGTGCGCCTGGGTGCACAGGTCCATGGGGAAGACCCGCTGCCACAGGTCGTCGTCGGACTCCCAGCCCCCGGCGATCTGGGGCGTCAGCGACGAGGTCGCCCAGGTGTCCATCACGTCCGGGTCGCCGAGGAAGCCGCCCGGCTTGCCGCGCTGGTCCTCGGAGTAGCCGCTCGGCGCCGCCGTCGACGGGTCGATCGGCAGGTCCTCCTCGCGAGGGAGCAGGGGGTGGTCGTAGTCGGGCTCGCCGTCGGCGTCGAGCGGGTACCAGACCGGGAACGGGATGCCGAAGAAGCGCTGCCGCGAGATCAGCCAGTCGCCGTTCAGCCCGCCGACCCAGTTGTCGTAGCGGTGCTTCATGTGGGCCGGGATCCACTGGATCTCGGCACCGCGGTCGAGCATCTCGGTGCGCAGGGCGGCGTCGCGGCCACCGTTGCGGATGTACCACTGGCGGGTGGCGACGATCTCGAGCGGCTTGTCGCCCTTCTCGTAGAAGTTCGTCATCCGCCGGGTCGGCGTCGGCTCGCCGTCCAGGTCACCTGTCTCGCGGAGCTGCGAGACGACCGCCTCGCGGGCCGAGAAGGCGGTCTTGCCCTTGAGGTCCTCGTACGCCGTGGCCGCGGGCTCGTGCGCCAACCACTCCGGGGTGTCGCGGGACATCCGGCCGTCGCGGCCGATCAGCGTGCGGACCGGGAGATCGAGCTCGCGCCACCACGTGACGTCGGTGAGGTCACCGAACGTGCAGCACATCGCGATACCGGCGCCCTTGTCCATCTCGGCCGCGGGGTGGGCGAGGACCGGCACCTCGACGCCGAAGACCGGGCTGGTGACGGTGCTCCCGAACAGCGGCTGGTAGCGCTCGTCGTCGGGGTGGGCGATCAGGGCGACCACGCTGGGGATCAGCTCGGGGCGAGTGGTCTCGATGAAGACGGGACTGCCGTCCGGGCGGTGGAAGGCGACCCGGTGGTAGGCGCCGGCGTACTCCCGCGCCTCGAGCTCGGCCTGGGCGACGGCGGTCTGGAACGTGACGTCCCAGAGGGTCGGCGCCTCCTGGAGGTAGGCCTCGCCCCGGGCGAAGTTGCGGAGGAACGCGCGCTGGCTGACGGTCTGCGCCTTCGGTCCGATCGTCGTGTAGTGCTGCTTCCAGTCGACCGAGAGGCCGAGGATGCGCCAGAGCTGCTCGAAGACCTGCTCGTCCTGCTCGACGAGGCGTTCGCAGAGCTCGACGAAGTTCGGCCGGCTGACCGGGACCTGCCGCTTGGGGTCGGGCTTCTCCGGCGGGGTGAAGTCCGCGTCGTACGGCAGGCTCGGGTCGCACCGGACGCCGTAGTAGTTCTGGACCCGACGCTCGGTCGGCAGGCCGTTGTCGTCCCACCCCATCGGGTAGAAGACGGACTTGCCGCGCATCCGCTGGAAGCGCGCGACCAGGTCGGTGTGGGTGTAGGAGAACACGTGCCCGACGTGCAGGCTGCCGCTCACGGTGGGCGGGGGCGTGTCGATCGCGTAGACGTTCTCCCGCGGCTGCGTGCGGTCGAAGGCGTACGTGTCGTCGGCCTTCCAGCGCTCGCTCCAGACGGTCTCGAGCCCCTCCAGCGCGGGCTTGTCGGGTACCGCTACGACGCGCCGCGGAGCGGTCGTCGTCCCGGGAACCTGGTCAGCCTGCGTCTCGGTCATGGTAGAAATCCTAGGGCGGCCCCCGTCGCACGGAGAAACCGGTTGTGGCAGCGGGCCCCGACTGGCTGACTTCCGTCATGCATCTGGAGTTCACCGAGGATCCTTCAGCGTTCCTCGCCGCGACCCGCGACCACCTCGCCGCGGAGCCCGTCCTGACGACGGTGATCGCGACCGTCACCGCCCGGTTCGCGGCCGGCGGCGGCTCGGAGGCGCCGTACCGCTGGTGGGTGATCGCCCGCGACGACGCCGGCGACGTGACCGGGGTCGGGATGCGGACGGCGCCGTTCGCGCCCTACCCGGTGTACCTGCTGCCGATGCCCGACGAGGCGGCGGTCGGGCTCGCCCGGCGCCTCCACGAGCGCGGCGAGGTGGTCGGCGGCATGAACGGCGCGCTGCCGGCGGCGCAGCTGTTCGCCGACGAGACCGCCCGGCTCGCAGGGGGGGTGGCGAGGGTCGACGAGCACCTCCACCTGTTCGAGCTCGGCGAGCTGGTGCTCCCGCCGGCCCCTCCTGGGCGGCTCCGCCCGGCCGTCCGTGACGACGCCGACCTCTGCCTCACCTGGTTCCGGGCGTTCGGGGCCGACGCCGCCGAGCAGGCCGGCCGCGAGGGCGAGCACGCGATGGAGGAGTTCTCCCTCGACATGATGCTGACCCGCATCGACGACGGGCTGATCTGGCTGTGGGAGGACGAGGCTGGAACGCCCGTGCACCTGACCGGTGCCAATCTCCCGGCGAACGGCGTCACCCGCGTCGGGCCGGTCTACACCCCGAAGGCGCAGCGCGGCCGCGGCGTCGCCGGCCGGGCCGTCGCCGAGGTGTCGCGGGGGTACGTCGAGCAGGGCGTCCGGTGCTGCCTGTTCACCGACCAGGCCAACCCGACGTCGAACAAGATCTACGAGGCGATCGGCTACCGGCGCGTGGCGGACATGGTGAGTCTGCTCGTCGAGTGAGGTGTCTCTAGACTCGACGCGAGATGAGCCCGCATGAGTGAGACGCCCATGGCCCCCCGTCCGGCCGAGACCTTCGAGGAGGTCGAGGACGCGCTGCTGTCCCGCTGGCCGGAGACGAAGCTGGAGCCGACGCTCGACCGGATCCGCGCGTTCACCGAGGTGCTGGGCGACCCCCAGCGCGGCTACCCGGTCATCCACCTGACCGGCACCAACGGCAAGACCTCGACGTCGCGGATGATCGACACCCTGCTGCGGGCGCTCGACCTGCGCACCGGCCGTTTCACCAGCCCGCACGTGGAGCGGATGACCGAGCGGATCTCCGTGGACGGCGAGCCGCTCACCGACGAGGAGTTCGTCCGGGCGTTCAACGACGTCGCGCCGTACACCCACCTGATCGACGAGAGCGAGACCCACCCGCTGTCGTTCTTCGAGACGGTGGTCGGCATGGCCTACGCCGCCTTCGCGGACGCCCCGGTCGACGTGGCCGTGGTCGAGGTCGGCATGGGCGGGTCCTGGGACGCGACGAACGTCGCCGACGCGACCGTGGCGGTCGTGCTGCCGGTCGCGGTCGACCACGCGGCGTACCTGGGTGGGACGCCCGCCGCGATCGCGGTCGAGAAGGCCGGCATCATCAAGCCCGGCTCGATCGCCGTGCTCGCCGAGCAGACCCCGGACGTCGCCGCGATCCTGCTCGAGCGGGCCGCCGAGGTCGGTGCGACCGTGGTCCGAGAGGGCCTGGACTTCGGTGTCATCGCCCGGGTTCCCGCGGTCGGCGGCCAGGTCGTCTCGCTGCAGGGCCTCCGCGCACGGTACGACGACGTGTTCCTCCCGCTGTACGGCGCGCACCAGGCCCAGAACGCCGCGGTGGCGCTGGCTGCCGTCGAGGCGTTCGCCGCCGGCAACGAGCAGAGCCAGCCGCTGGACGACGAGGTGGTGCGCGCGGCGTTCGCGGAGGTGACCTCGCCGGGACGGCTCGAGATCGTCCGGCGCAGCCCGACGATCGTGCTCGACGCCGCCCACAACCCGCACGGCGCCGAGGCGGCCGCCGCCGCCCTCGAGGACTCGTTCTCGTTCTCCCCGCTGATCGGGGTGATCGGCGTGATGGCGGACAAGGACCACGAGGGGCTGCTCGCGGCGTTCGAGCCGCACCTCGCGCACCTGGTGTGCACCCAGAACTCCGCCGACCGGGCGCTGCCGGCGGAGCGCCTGGCGGCGGTCGCCCGCGAGGTCTTCGGTGAGGACCGGGTCAGCGTCGCGCCGCGGCTGTCCGAGGCGCTCGACCAGGCCGCGGCCCTCGCGGAGGCCGGCGAGGCGTTCGGTGACCCGCTCGGATCGGGCGCGGTGCTGGTCACCGGATCCGTGGTCACCGTCGGCGAGGCCCGCACGCTGCTGGTCCGCGAGAGGGGCGGCCGGTCGTGACCGACGAGCGGACCCGGTCGCCGCGGCGGGGCATGTGTGCCGCCGTGCTCAGCCTCGAGGCGATCACCCTCGGCCTCACGACGCCGGTGATGATCAGCGTGTCCGGCGTCGACACCTCGACGGCTCTGTGGGTCGGGCTCGGCCTGTGCGTCGCGTGCCTCCTGCTCGCCGGCCTGCTGCGGGCGGAGTGGGCCTACAGCCTCGGCTGGGTGATCCAGGGCGCCGCGATCGGCCTGGGCTTCGTGATCCCGCTGATGTTCGTCCTCGGCGGGATCTTCGCGCTGCTATGGGGCTCGGCCTACTTCCTCGGGAAGAAGATCGAGCGGGAGCGCGCCGCGGCGTTCGCGGCGTACGACGCCGCGCCGTCACCCCCGGAACCGACCGAGGGCTGAGGTCAGGGCCGCGAGCGCCCGGTCGAGCTCGTCGTCGGTGACCCCGCCGAACCCGAGCACCAGCCCGGTGAGCGTCGCGGTGCGGCAGTAGCCGGAGAGCAGGTTCAGCTCGAACCCGGCCCTCCGGGCCGCGTCGCGGGCGCGGAGCGCGTCGGCCTGGGGCAGCAGCCAGGTCGAGTACATGCCGGCCACCGGCCCGCCCGGGGTCGCGTACGGCGAGAGCGCGGCGGCGACCCGCGGGGCACGCTCGGCGTACACGCGGCGGGCGGTGCGCACGACCTTGTCGACGTACCCGTCGCGCAGCAGGGCCAGGAACGCCCGCTGCACCGGCCACGGCGCGCCCTCGTGGGTGACCACGCGGCGGGCGTTGATGCGGTCGAGCAGGTCGGGCGGGGGGACCAGCCAGCCGAGGCGCAGGGACGGGGCGACGGACTTCGCCGCGGTGCCGAGGTAGGCGACCCGTCCCCGGTCCAGGCTGGCGAGGGCGGGCACCGGCGCGACGTCGTACCGGAACTCCGAGTCGTAGTCGTCCTCGACCACCACCGCGTCCGCGGCCCGGGCGGCGTCCAGCAGCGCGACCCGCTCCGGGCCCGGGAGCACCCGGCCGAGCGGGTGCTGGTGGGCCGGCGTGACGTAGCAGGCCACGACGCCGGTGAGGTCGGTGACCGGGGCGAGCGCCGGGAGGTCGAGCACTGTGCGGCCGAGCCCGGCGACGGTCTCGACCGCGGCGCGGTAGCCGGGATCCTCGATCGCCACCGGACCGTGCGGCAGCGCGGTGAGCAGGTGCCGCAGCCCGTCGGTGGTGCCGTTGGTGACGACCAGCTCGTCGGGGTCCAGGAGGACGCCGCGGCTGCGGCCGAGCCGGTCCGCCAGCAGGGCGCGGAGCTCGGGGAGCCCGCGCGGGTCGTCGTACCCGCGAGGCGGCCGGGCGGTCGACACCTCGCGCCAGGCCCGCCGCCAGCCGGCGGCGTGCCGCGGGTCGATCCACGGCGTGCCGGCGTCGAGGCGGACCAGCCCCGCCGCCGCCGGTGCCGTGGGCCGACGGGGTACGGCGACCCGCGCAGCACCGGTCGCGGTGACGAAGGTGCCGGAGCCGCGCCGGGCCTCGAGCCAGCCCTCCGCGAGCAGCTGCTCGTAGGCCTGCTCGGTGACCGAGCGGCTCACCCCGAGCTCGGCGGCCAGTGCGCGGCTGCTCGGCAGTCGGTCGCCGCGGGCGAGCGTGCCGGCCACCACCAGGTCCCGGATCCGGCCCGACAGCTGGACGCCGAGCGACCCGCCGGCGGTGCGGTCGAGGGTCACCGGGAGGGTGCTGCTCACGAGATTGTCCTGTCGAACTGGCGTCGGATTGGCCCGTGCGTGCAGGCCACTTCTCCGACAGGCTAGCCGGTGTGACGACGACACCGCTGTCCCCGACGCCCCGCACGACCATCGGCCGCGGCCGCAACCGGATGGTCGAGGATCGGGAGGTGCTGCACGGGCTCCTCGAGGACGCGCTGGTCGCGCACCTGGGGGTGGTCGTGGGCGGGCACCCGCTGGTGCTGCCGACGGCGTTCGCCGTCGACCCGGACGGGCCGGACGCCGACGGCACGCTCTACGTGCACGGCTCGGTCGCGGCCGGCTGGCTGGCGGCCGCCGCCGACACCACCGTGTGCGTGACGGTGACCGAGCTGGACGGGCTGGTCGCCGGGCGGTCGGCGTTCCACCACTCGATGAACTACCGCTCGGCGGTCGTGATCGGGCCGGCCCGGGTCGTCGACGACCCCGACGAGCGGCAGCACGCGCTCGACCTGATGGTCGACCACATGGTCCCGGGCCGCGCGGCCACCCTGCGGCCGAGCACCCGCAAGGAGCTCGCGGCGACCGCGGTGCTCGCCGTACCCCTGCACGAGGCGTCGATGAAGTCCCGGGGTGGGGGACCGGGCGACGAGCCCGAGGACCTCGCGGCCGGGCTCTGGGGCGGGCACATCCCGCTGCGCCGGGTCGCGGACTCGCCGGTCCCCGACGAGGACGCGGTCGGGCCGGTCCCGGCCGACGTGCTCGCGCGGACCGCGTCTCTGTAGTCTCCCCGCCATGACCCAGCGCACGCTCGTCCTGCTCAAGCCCGACGCCGTCCGCCGTGGGCTGGTCGGCCAGATCCTGGGCCGGTTCGAGGCCAAGGGCCTGTCCCTCGTCGAGCTCGAGCTGCGCACGATCACCGGCGAGCAGGCCGACGCCCACTACGCCGAGCACCTGGACCGCGACTTCTACCCGCCGCTGCGCACGTTCATCACCAGCGGCCCGCTCCTGGCCGTCGTCGTCGAGGGTGAGGAGGCGGTGCCGGTCGTCCGCACGCTGATCGGCCCGACCGACGGCCGCCAGGCCCCGGCCGGCACGATCCGTGGCGACTACTCCCTCTCCAACCGCGAGAACCTGGTGCACGCCTCCGACTCACCCGAGTCCGCCGACCGCGAGATCGCCCTCTGGTTCCCGACCATCTGACGCCGAGTCGGCGCAGGGTCAGCTGAGTTGACGCCGAGTCGGCGCAGTCTCAGCTGAGACTGCGCCGGGTCGGCGTTCTGCGCGCCCCGAATGTGCTGGTCGGGCCGCGTGTCCTCCCCGCCGCACGCGGCGTCCCTTCGTAGCCTGTTGTCACTTCTTCCCCACCTGCACCACTGGTGCCTCCAGCGACAGGGCGACGCATGGCGAACAGCTTCATCGGCCGCGACATGGCCGTGGACCTCGGGACCGCCAACACACTGGTGTACGTCCGCGGCAGGGGCGTGCTGCTGGACGAGCCCAGCGTCGTCGCGCTGAACGCCACCACCGGCGAGATCCTCGCGGTGGGGCACGAGGCCAAGCGGATGATCGGCCGTACGCCGGACAACATCACCGCGATCCGGCCGCTCCAGGACGGCGTGATCGCCGACTTCGACGCCACCGAGCAGATGCTCCGGTACTTCATCCAGCAGGTGCACCGCCGCCGCTACTTCGCCAAGCCCCGGATGGTCATCTGCGTCCCGAGCGGCATCACCGCGGTCGAGCAGCGGGCGGTCAAGGAGGCCGGCTACCAGGCGGGCGCCCGCCGGGTCTACATCGTGGAGGAGCCGATGGCCGCCGCGATCGGGGCGGGGCTGCCCGTCCACAAGGCCACCGGGAACATGGTCGTCGACGTCGGTGGCGGTACGACGGAGGTCGCGGTCATCTCGCTCGGCGGCATCGTCACGAGCCTGTCGGTGCGCACCGCGGGGGACGAGCTCGACCAGGCGATCGTCGCGTGGATGAAGAAGGAGCACTCCCTGATGCTCGGCGAGCGCACCGCCGAGGAGGTCAAGATGACCCTCGGCTCGGCGTTCCCGACGCTCGACGAGCCGGAGGCGGAGATCCGCGGCCGCGACATGGTCACCGGCCTGCCCCGCACCGTGGTGGTCTCCAGCGCCGAGATCCGCCAGGCGATCGAGGAGCCGCTGCACGCGATCGTGGACGCGGTCCGGGCGACCCTCGACCAGACGCCGCCCGAGCTGGCCGGCGACATCATGGACCGCGGCATCGTGCTCACCGGGGGCGGCGCCCTGCTCCGCGGCCTCGACGAGCGGCTGCGCCACGAGACCGGCATGCCCGTGCACGTCGCCGAGGACCCGCTCACCTCCGTCGCGCTCGGCGCCGGCAAGTGCGTCGAGGAGTTCGAGGCGCTGCAGCAGGTCCTGGTCAGCGACCAGAGGCGCGCCGGATGAGGGAACGTCGCTGGCGCGGCCCGGAGGGGCCGAAGTCCCCGGTCGCCCTGCTGGTGGCCCTGGTCCTCGCGTCGTTCTGCCTGATGACGCTCGACTCCACCGCCGGCGGCCCGGTCGACTCCGCGCGCCGCGCGGCCGGCGAGGTCTTCGGCCCGGTCGAGGTCGCCACCGCGACCGCGGTCCGCCCGTTCACCGCCGTCCCGCACTGGTTCCGGTCCAAGGACGACATGCAGCAGGACCTGATCGCGCTGCAGGCCGAGAACTCCCGGCTGAAGTCCGACCTCGCCACCCACGACTACGACAAGAACCGCCTCGAGGAGTACGACGGCCTCACGGCGGCCGCCCGGAGCCTCGGCACCTCCCTCGTCCCGGCCCGCGTGGTCGGCATGGGCTCGTCGCAGTCGTTCTCACGCACCGTCACCATCGACGCGGGCTCCGACGCCGGCATCCGCCCCGACCTCACCGTGCTCGACAACGACGGCCTGGTCGGCCGGGTCCTGCGCGTCACCCACACCACCGCGACCGTGCTGCTGATCGTCGACGCCGACTCCGTGGTCGGCGCCCGGGTCGGTCGCAGCATGCAGGTCGGGCTGCTGCACGGCCGCGGGGCGCTGGGCACCGACGGCCGCCTCGACCTCGAGCTCGTCGACCAGACCGCCGTACCGTCCGAGGGCGACGCGGTCGTCACCTGGGGCAGCGAGGCCGGCGGCCCCTATGTCTCGGGCGTGCCGATCGGCAAGGTCACCCACGTCTACAGCAGCGTCCGTGAGACCACGCAGCGCGCGGTGATCGACCCGTACGTCGACTTCGGCGCGCTCGACCTGGTCGGCGTCGTCGTCCCGTCCGGTACGGCGAGCGACCGCGCCGTCATCGAGGCGAACGGGACGCTGCGATGAGGAGGCCCCGATGACCTGGCTCCGCGCGCTCGTCGCCTTCGCGATCGGCTCGTTCGCGCTGGTGCTCCAGGTGTCGCTGTTCCCGCACCTGGCCTGGCACGGCGTCGTCCCGAACCTCTGCCTGCTCGTGGTCGTCGGTGCCGCACTCACCCGCGGGCCGCAGTTCGCGATGGTGCTCGGCTTCGCGGCCGGCGTCGCCCTCGATCTCGCGCCTCCGGCCGACCACCTGGCCGGGCGCTGGGCGCTCGCGCTGGTGGTGGTCGGGTACGTCGCCGGCCAGGTCCGCCAGGGGAGCCGCGGGGACTCCCGACCCGCGAGCGGCACCGTGCTGGCGACCGTCGCCGCGTCGTCGTTCGTCGGCACCTCGGTGTTCGCGCTGTCCGGCGTGGTCCTCGGCGACCC
This sequence comes from Nocardioides sp. HB32, assembly GCF_054058995.1. Lineage (NCBI taxonomy): Bacteria > Bacillati > Actinomycetota > Actinomycetes > Propionibacteriales > Nocardioidaceae > Nocardioides > Nocardioides sp. HB32. The sequence goes on along the minus strand of NZ_JBSSBS010000001.1, from coordinate 4,006,410 downwards.
GATCGCGATCCCGGAGCTGCTCGAGGTGATCGTGGTCGCGCTGCTGTGGGACCTGCTGCTGACGCCGCTCGTGCTGCCACCGGTGATGGCGCTGTTCCGCCGCCTCGAACCCGCCCTCGCCCACATGAACGGCTGACTGCCGATGGCCACTCGTTCCGGCCGGCTGCGGCTGGTCGTCGTCCAGGCGCTGGTGTTCTCCCTGTTCGCGACCCTGTTCGCGCGCCTCTACTACCTCCAGGTCGTCAGCGGCGACGAGTACCACGCCCAGGCCGCCTCGCAGTCGGTGCGCGACATCGTCGTCCAGCCGCAGCGCGGCCTGATCGTGGACGACATGGGTCGCCCGCTGGTCGCGAACCGGCTCTCGTGGGTCGTCTCGGTCGACACGACGATGCTCGGCAAGATGACCGCCCACCAGCAGGACGTGCTGCTCGGCCGGGTGGCCGGGGCCGTCGGTGAGCCCGTGAAGTCGCTCCACCACGACCTGGACACCTGGAACGGCTCGCCGTACCAGCCGGTCCCGGTCGCGACGGACGTCGAGCAGGAGGTCGCGCTGCGCATCCTGGAGCAGCCCGAGGACTACCCGGGCGTGCTCGCCGAGCAGCAGAGCGTCCGCGCCTACCCGCAGCCGTACGGCGTGAACCTCGCGCACGTGCTCGGCTACCTGAGCCCGGTCACCGAGGACGAGTACGACCGCGCCCAGAAAGACGGCGACCGCTCGGTGAACGGCGCGTCCGTGGTCGGCCGGGCCGGCGTCGAGAAGGAGTACGACCGCTGGCTGCGCGGCATGCCCGGCTACCGCAGCGTCGCCGTCGACTCGATGGGCCGGGTGCTCGGCGACGACAGCGAGGTCGCGGGCCAGCCCGGCGACACGCTGGTGACCACGATCGACGCCAAGGTGCAGGGCGTGGTCGAGAAGCAGCTCGAGCAGACGATCCGGACCGCCCGGCAGACCTACGACCCGGTGACCCACAAGAACTACGTGGCCGACTCGGGTGCGGTCGTCGTGATGGAGGCGAAGACCGGCCGGATCGTGGCGATGGCCAGCCAGCCGACGTACGACCCCGGCGTCTGGGTCGGCGGCATCACCAGGAAGCAGCTCGCCCGGCTGTACTCCGCCAAGGCCGGCAACCCGTTGCTCGGCCGCGCCACCCAGGGGCAGTTCGCCCCCGGCTCGACGTGGAAGCCGATCATGACCGTCGGCGCGCTCAACAACGGCTTCTCCCCGGACACGCGCCTCGACTGCTCGTCCGGCCTCCAGGTCGGCAACCGCTGGTTCAAGAACTACGAGTCGGCGTCGTACGGCCCGATCACGTTCGCCCAGGCGCTGCAGCTGTCCTGCGACACCTTCTTCTACCGGGTCGGCCTGCACTTCTGGCAGCGGTACGGCTCGGACCCGCAGGACGTCGACGCCAAGGACCCGCTGGTCCAGGAGGCCAAGAACTTCGGCTTCGGCAGCGAGACCGGCGCGGACATCCCCGGCGAGGCGAGCGGGCGGATCGCCGACCGGCACTGGAAGCTCGCCTACTGGAAGGCGATGAAGCACTACTACTGCACGATGGACGAGAAGGGCACCGCGAAGTCGCCGTTCCTCAAGCTGTTCGCGCACGAGTTCTGCCTCGAGGGCAGCTACTACCGCGCCGGTGACGCCGTGAACTTCGCCATCGGCCAGGGCGACACCATGGTCACGCCGCTCCAGCTGGCGCGCGCGTACGCCGCGCTGTCGAACGGCGGCACCCTGTACGCGCCGCGGGTCGCGAAGGCGATCGTGAGCCCCGACGGCACGGTGCTCAAGCGCTTCGACCCCAAGGCGGTCGGCAAGGTCGACGCCTCACCGGCCAGCATCCACTACGTCGACACCGCGCTGCAGGGCACGCCGAAGGTCGGCACCCTGGCCTGGAAGTTCGGCGGATTCCCGCTCGACCGGGTGCACATCCGCGGCAAGACCGGGTCGGCCGAGGTGTACGGGAAGCAGTCGACGTCGTGGGTCGCGTCGTACGACGAGAACTACGTCGTGATCATGATGGTCAGCCAGGCGGGCACGGGTTCCGGCACCTCCGGCCCGGCGGTCCGCAAGATCTGGGAGACGCTCTACGGCATCGACGGCATGACCGTCGACCCCGCGAAGGCCGCGATCCCCGGGACCACGCCCCCGGCCGGGCTCCCGGTCTTCATGAAGGACGGCAGCATCCTGCCGCCGGCCCGCGACGAGAAGGGGGACTGAGGTGCTCCGCACACCACGCGTGGACTGGATCCTGCTGATCGCCGTCCTGGCGCTCGTGACCCTCGGCAGCCTGCTCGTCTGGTCGGCGACCAGCCACCGCGAGGACCTCACCGGCGCCGACCCCACGGCGTACCTGAAGAAGCAGCTCGTGAACGTCGTGATCGGCCTGGTGCTCATGGTCCTGGTGATCGCCACCGACCACCGCTGGGTGCGGATCATGGCGCCGCTGGTCTACCTCGCCTCGGTCGCGGGCCTGGTGCTGGTGCTGGCCATGGGATCGACCGTCAACGGCTCGCGCTCCTGGCTCCAGCTCGGCGGCATGTCGATCCAGCCCTCGGAGTTCGCCAAGCTCGCCGTCGTCATCGGCATGGCGCTGTGGGTGGCCGAGCGCGCCGAGGTGCGCCAGCAGCGGGCGGTCACCACCGGTCACGTCCTCGGGGACGTCGTCGGCATGCTGGCCATCGCCGGGGTCCCGGCGTCGCTGATCATCCTGCAGCCCGACCTCGGCACCATGCTGGTGCTGTCGGCGACCGTGTTCGGCGTGCTCGCCGTCTCGGGCGCGCCGCGCCGGTGGCTCGCGCTGCTCGCGGCCGGCGGTGTGACCGCGGCGGCCGCCGCCGTGGCCGCGGGGTTCCTCAAGCAGTACCAGGTGGACCGGTTCCTCGCGTTCACGAACCCCGACCTCGACCCGCGCGGCGCCGGCTACAACGTCGAGCAGGCCCGGATCGCGGTCGGCAACGGCGGGTTGTTCGGCCAGGGCCTCTTCGACGGTTCGCAGACCCGCGCCGGCTTCGTCCCGGAGCAGCACACGGACTTCGTGTTCACGGTCGCCGGCGAGGAGCTCGGCCTGGTCGGCGCGGGCGTGCTGATCGCGCTGCTCGCGGTGGTGATCTGGCGGGCGCTGCGCATCGCCACGCACAGTGACGACGTGTTCGGCCGGCTGGCGGCGGCCGGCATCGCCTGCTGGTTCGGCTTCCAGGCGTTCCAGAACGTCGGCATGTGCCTGGGGATCATGCCGGTCACCGGCGTACCCCTGCCGTTCGTGTCGTACGGCGGCAGCTCGATGTTCGCGGGCATGCTCGCGATCGGCCTGCTGCAGAACATCCACCTGCGCTCGGCGACGACGGTGCCGAGCCGGTTCACGGCCGCTCCGGCGCGGACTCCCGTCAGGGCTTGATCGACAGGAACACGAACGCCGCCATCAGCACTAGGTGCACCATGCCCTGGAGCCCCTTCGCACGGCCCTGGACGACGGTGAGGATGGAGACCACCACCGTGATCGCGAGCAGGACCACCTGGGTCGGGCCGAGGCCGAGCTCGAGCGGTCCTTCCAGCCAGATCGACGCGACCGCGATGGTCGGGATGGTGAGCCCGATCGAGGCCATCGCCGAGCCGTAGGCGAGGTTGAGGCTGACCTGGACCCGGTCGTGGAGCGCGTTGCGCACGGCCGAGATCGTCTCGGGGGCGAGCACCAGCAGCGCGATCACGACGCCGACGACGGCGTAGGGGAAGCCGAGCCGGTCGACGCCCGACTCGATCGAGGGGGAGAGGAGCTTGGCGAGGCCCACCACCGAGACGAGCGAGAGGACCAGCAGGCCGAGGCTGAGCCACGCCTCCCGCGCCGGCAGCGGGTCGGCGTGCCCGTCACCGTCCTCGTCGAGGATGCCCGTCACCCGGCCGAGCTCGTCGCTCGTCACCGGCAGGAAGAAGTCGCGGTGCCGGACGGTCTGGGTGAAGACGAACGAGCCGTACAGCGCGAGCGAGGCGACGGCGGCGAACGCCAGCTGGGACGGCGAGAACTGCCGACCCTCGCCGGAGACCGTGACGCTCGGCAGCACCATCGTGACGGTCGCGAGCGTGACCACGGTCGCGAGCGCCGAGCCGGACCCGGAGGCGTTGAAGCTGACGAGGTGGTGCCTGCCGGCACCGAGGAGCAGGGAGAGCCCGACGATGCCGTTGAGCGTGATCATCACGGCGGCGAAGACGGTGTCGCGGGCGTAGGTGCTGGTGTGGTCCCCGCCGCTGGTCATCAGCATCACGATCAGGCCGACCTCGATGACGGTGACCGCGACCGCGAGGATCAGCGACCCGAACGGCTCCCCGACGTGGTGGGCGATCACCTCGGCGTGGTAGACCGCGGCGAGCACGGCGCCGACCACGCCCGCTGCCACGAGGGAGAGCACGACGGCGCCCTCGTGGTGACTCCAGCTCACGGCCAGCAGCGCCGCCGCGGCGACCGGTACGGCGACCGTCCACTGGAACCTGCCGCGTACCCGGGCGCCCACATCCATACCGTGACCCTACGGAGTTCCCCCCACGCCCTACGCTTGCGGACGATGAGCGACCACTCCGGCTCCGCGACGGGCGAGTACACCCACCGGCAGGTGCTGACCATCCTGTCCGGCCTGATGCTGGGCATGTTCCTCGGCGCCCTCGACCAGACCATCGTGTCCACGTCGATCCGCACCATCGCAGACGACCTCAACGGTCTGTCGGTGCAGGCCTGGGTGACGACGGCGTACCTGATCACCGCGACGATCACGACGCCGATCTACGGCAAGCTCGGCGACCTCTACGGCCGCAAGAAGCTGTTCATGTTCGCGATCAGCGTCTTCATCGTCGGCTCGGCGTTGTGCTCGTTCGCTAACTCGATGTACCAGCTCGCGGCGTTCCGTGCGGTCCAGGGCATCGGCGCCGGCGGCCTTTTCACGCTGGTCCTCGCGATCATCGGCGACATCGTGTCCCCTCGCGAGAGGGCCCGCTACTCGGGCTACTTCATGGCGATGTTCGGTACGTCGAGCGTGCTCGGCCCGCTGATCGGCGGGTTCTTCGCCGGCCAGGAGACGATCCTGGGGATCAGCGGGTGGCGCTGGGTCTTCCTCGTGAACGTCCCGATCGGCATCGCGGCCCTCTTCGTCGTGTTCCGCACGCTGCACGTGCACCACGACCGTCGCGACGTCCGGGTGGACTGGTGGGGCGCCGCCGCGCTGGTCGTCGGGCTGGTCCCGCTGCTGACCGTCGCCGAGCAGGGCCGCACCTGGGGCTGGGACTCGCCGCGCTCGGTCGCGTGCTTCGTCGTCGGAGCCCTCGGCGTGGTCGCGTTCTTCCTCGCCGAGCGCGCCATGGGCGATGCCGCGCTGATCCCGCTGCGGATCTTCCGGATCCGCGCCGCGTGGGTGACGATCTCGGCCAGCGTGATCGTCGGCGCGGCGATGTTCGGCGGCATCATGCTGCTGCCGCTCTACATGCAGATCGTGCACGGGGCCTCGCCGACCGAGTCCGGCCTGCTGATGCTGCCGATGGTGGTCGGCATGATGGCCGCGTCGATCGGGTCCGGCCAGTTCATCTCCCGCACCGGCCACGTCCGGCTGTTCCCGATCTTCGGCTCCGCGATCATCGTCACGGGCCTCGGCCTGCTCTCGCTGTGCGGTGCCGACACCCCGCTCGGCTGGGTGAGCGCCGCGATGTTCGTGCTCGGCATCGGCCTCGGCAACTGCATGCAGCCGCTGCTGCTGATCGTCCAGAGCGCGGTCCCGCCGGCCGAGATCGGGGTCGCGACCAGCTCGGCGACGTTCTTCCGCCAGATCGGTGGCACCCTCGGCGTCGCCGTTTTCCTGTCGGTGCTCTTCGGCAGCGTCGGCTCGAACATCGCGGACGCCATCAAGGTGGAGAGCCAGACACCGCAGTGGCAGCAGGCGGTCGCGGAGGGCCACGGGCTCGACCCGTCGGTGATCGCCCAGGTCCAGGACGACTCCTCGGTCATCGACCGGATGCACCCGGTCATCGCCCACCCGTTCAAGGTCGGCTTCGCCGAGTCCATGGACACCGTGTTCCTGCTGGCGGCCGGCATCGGGGTCCTCGCCTTCCTGATCCTGCTCCTGCTGCCGACCGTCGAGCTGCGGGCGACCTCCGCCAGCGTCGCGGCGCGCGCCCAGGCGGACGCCGCGGAACCCCAGCTCTGATCTGTTTGGATGGAGGCCATGAGCGACCAGACGATCGAGCCCGACATCGCCGACGCCGTTCAGCATGTGGCCAACCGGTACGGCGCCGCCGGCCTGGAGGACCTCATCGCCCGGGCGCAGGCGGCGCTGGACGAGGCCCGGCGTGCGTACGCCGAGCTGTCGCCGGACCCGGACTGACGGTTCGCTGCGACGACCGCTGCCGACGTAGGCTGGGGCGTTCCCCGAACCCCAGTGCTGCGAGGTAGCTCCATGTCCGCGCCCGTGAGCGTCTTCCCGCGACTCGAGCCCCGGCTCCCGTCGGTGTCGAAGCCGATCCAGTACGTCGGCGGTGAGCTCAACTCCACCGTCAAGGACTGGGACTGCGCCCCTGAGGGCGAGACCGTCCGCTGGGCGCTGATGTACCCGGACGCGTACGAGGTCGGGCTGCCCAACCAGGGCGTGCAGATCCTCTACGAGGTGCTCAACGAGCGCGAGTGGATCGTGGCCGAGCGCACCTACTCGGTGTGGCCGGACATGGAGAAGGTGATGCGGGCCGGAGACGAGCAGGGCAGCATCCCGCAGTTCACCGTCGACGCGCACCGGCCGGTGCGCGCGTTCGACGTCTTCGGCCTGAGCTTCTCCACCGAGCTCGGCTACACCAACATGCTCAACGCCCTCGACCTCGCCGGGATCCCGCTCCACGCGGCCGACCGCACGGAGGACGACCCGATCGTGCTCGCCGGCGGGCACGCGGCGTTCAACCCCGAGCCGATCGCCGACTTCCTCGACGCCGCCGTGCTCGGGGACGGCGAGGAGGTCGTGCTCGCGATCTCGGAGGTCGTCCGGGACTGGAAGGGCGAGGGCCGGCCGGGCGGCCGCGACGAGCTGCTCCGCCGGCTCGCGGTCAGCGGCAACATCTACGTGCCGCGCTTCTACGACGTCGTGTACGCCGAGGACGGCACCATCGAGGCCGTCGTCCCGAACCGCCCCGGCATCCCCTTCCGGGTCCGCAAGCACACGCTGATGGACCTCGACGCCTGGCCGTACCCGGCGAAGCCGCTGGTGCCGCTCGCCGAGACCGTCCACGAGCGCTTCTCCGTCGAGATCTTCCGCGGCTGCACCCGGGGCTGCCGGTTCTGCCAGGCAGGCATGATCACCCGCCCGGTCCGTGAGCGCTCCATCGGCACGATCGCCGACATGGTCGAGAACGGCATCCGCAAGTCCGGCTTCGAGGAGGTCGGCCTGCTGTCGCTCTCGAGCGCCGACCACACCGAGATCGGCGCGGTGGCCAAGGGCCTGGCCGACCGGTACGAAGGATCGAACGTCTCGCTCTCGCTGCCGTCGACCCGCGTCGACGCCTTCAACATCACGCTGGCCAACGAGTTCTCGCGCAACGGCCGGCGCTCCGGCCTCACGTTCGCGCCCGAGGGCGGCAGCGAGCGGATGCGACGGGTGATCAACAAGATGGTCACCGAGGAGGACCTGATCCGCACCGTGGCGACGGCGTACTCCCACGGCTGGCGGCAGGTGAAGCTCTACTTCATGGTCGGCCTGCCGACCGAGACCGACGAGGACGTGCTGCAGGTCGCCGAGCTCGCCAAGAAGGTGATCGCCAAGGGCCGCGAGGTGTCCGGGCGCAACGACATCCGCTGCACGGTCTCCATCGGCGGCTTCGTGCCGAAGCCGCACACGCCCTTCCAGTGGGCGGCCCAGCTCGACCACGAGACCACCGACGAGCGGCTGAAGAAGCTGCGCGACACCGTGCGGGACGACAAGCGGTTCGGCCGCGCGATCGGGTTCCGCTACCACGACGGGAAGCCCGGCACCATCGAGGGCCTGCTGTCCCGTGGCGACCGGCGGGTCGGCCGGATCATCGAGGCCGTCTGGCGCGACGGCGGCCGGTTCGACGGCTGGAGCGAGCACTTCTCCTACGACCGCTGGGTCACCGCCGCCGAGCAGGCGCTGGACGGGACCGGCGTCGACCTCGCCTGGTACACCACGCGGGAGCGGGAGTACGACGAGGTGCTGCCCTGGGACCACCTCGACTCCGGCCTGGACAAGGACTGGCTGTGGGCCGACTGGGAGGACGCGCTCGCGGCCGCGGACGGCGCCGACATCGAGGTCGAGGACTGCCGCTGGACGCCGTGCTACGACTGCGGCGTCTGCCCGGAGATGGGCACCGAGATCCAGATCGGTCCCACCGGCCAGACGCTGCTGCCCCTGTCGGTTGTCTGACGCCGGTCCGGTGCGTCAGGCCGGGTGCCCGGACGTCTCCGCGGTGGGCAGCTGGTCCTCGACCATCACCCTGCGGGAGACGTAGGCCGCGAGCGGGAACAACGGCAGCGCGAGCGCGAGCAGCAGCACCAGCGGCCACGTCCAGTCGCCGGTCGCGTCGTGCAGCACGCCCACGAGGAACGGGCCGACCGCGGCGATCAGGTAGCCGGTCGACTGGGTGAAGGCCGACAGCGAGGCGGTCCCCTCGGGGGTGCGGGCGCGCAGCCCGATCAGGGTGAGGATCAGCGGGAACGTCACCGTCGCGATGCCCACGATCACTGCCCACAGGATCGCGAGCGAGTGCGGGGCGATCATCAGGCCGACGAAGCCGACCGGGTACGCCGCGATCACGGCGAACAGCACCCGCCGGGGATCCTCGGTCCGCGCCAGCACGTTCGGCAGCCAGAGCGACAGCGGGATCGCCGTACCCGCGAGGACGCCGGCCAGGATGCCGGCGGTGGTCGCGGAGTAGCCGTTGTCACGCCACAGCTGGGCGAACCAGCCGAAGATCGCGTAGGCCTGCAACGACTGGAGCCCGAAGAACAGCGCCATCACCTGGCCGAGCCGGGTGCGGGCGACCTGGGTGAACGTGATCGTGCGGGGCGTGCGCTCGAGGTTGCGGTCGTGCGCCACCAGCGAGAGCCAGGGCAGAGCCGCGACGATCGCCAGCGCGGCCCACGCACCGAGCCCCCACCGCCAGCCGCCGAAAGCGTCGGAGACCGGGACCGTCAGCACCAGGGCCGCGGTCAGGCCGATCGACAGCGCGGTCGTGTAGATCGCGGTCACCCGGCCGATCCGGTCGGGGAAGTGCAGCTTGACCAGCGAGGGCAGCAGCACGTTCGCCATCGCCATCCCGCCCAGCGCGAGCAGGGAGAGCACCAGGAAGAGCGCCTCGCTGCCGGTGACCGCGCGGCCGAGCAGGCCGGCGACCGCGGCGATGATCGCGAGGAGGGTCACCCGGTGGATGCCGATCCGCCGCGCCGCCGCCGGGGCCAGCGCGCCGAACACCGCGAACGCGATCACCGGCAGCGACGTCAGCAGGCCCGCGACCGGTCCCGACATCCCGAACGAGTCGCGCACCTCCTTGAGCACCGGCCCGACACTCACGGCCGTCGGCCGGAGGTTGAAGGACAGCAGGACGATGCCGACCAGGACCAGGGCCGTCGCGCGGCGGGCGTTGGTGCTCACTCGCTCCATGCTCGCAGGGCGTCCGTCGGTGGTCTTCGGCAGGATGGACCACATGCGGACGGTGACGGACGGCGAGAGGCGACAACGGCTGGCCCGGAGGCACGCACTCGCGCCGGCGCACCACGCCGCCGACCCGCTCGAGGCCACCCGGGCGATGACCGTGCTGCACGCCACCGAGGCACCGTCGGTCTACCTGTCGCTGTGGGCGCGCGTCGACGGGCTCACCGTCGCGGACGTCGACCGCGCGCTGTACGACGACCGCAGCCTGGTCAAGCAGCTGGCGATGCGCCGCACCCTGTTCGTGTTCCCGCGGGACCTGCTGCCGGCCGCCTGGGGGAGTGCCTCGGCCCGGGTGGCGGCCGCCCACCGGGTCCGGCTGGCCAAGGACGTCGAGCGCGGTGGCGTCGCCACCGACGGCGCGGCCTGGGTCGACGCGGCCGAGGCGGCCGTCCTGGCCCGGCTCGCCGACGGCTCCGAGCTCTCCGCGTCCGAGCTGCGCGAGCAGGTGCCCGCGCTGGCGGGCCGGGTCGAGATGTCGCCGGGCAAGACCTACGGCGGCAGCTTCCCGATCGCGCCGCGCCTGCTCACCCAGCTCGGCGTCGAGGGCAAGATCGTGCGCGGGCACAACGGCGGTCACTGGCGCACGGCCCGGCCGCAGTGGACGGCGATGACGACCTGGCTGGGCGATCCCCCGGAGCCGCTGAAGGAGCGCGAGGGCTACGCCGAGCTGGTGCGCCGGTGGCTGGCGACCTTCGGACCCGGGACCGAGGCCGACCTGGTCTGGTGGCTCGGCTCGACCAAGACGGCCGTCCGCGCCGCCCTCGCCGACGTGGCCGCGGTGGAGGTCACGCTGGAGGACGGCACGGGCTGGGTGCTGCCGGACGACCCCGACGACCCCGACGACCCCGACGACCCCGGCGACCCCGACGACCCCGACGACCCGGTCGCGCCGTGGGCGGCGTTGCTGCCGGTGCTCGACCCGACGGTGATGGGCTGGAAGGAGCGCGGCTTCTACCTGGGCGACCACGGCCCGATGCTGTTCGACACCAACGGCAACGCCGGCACGACCGCCTGGTGGGACGGCCGGGTCGTCGGCTGCTGGGTGCAGGACCCCGACGGCGTCGTGAAGCTCAACCTGCTCGAGGACGTCGGTTCCGACGCCCGCGCCGCGCTGGACGCCGAGGCCTCCCGGCTGACCGGGTGGCTCGACGGCCACCGGGTCAGCACCGTCTACCCCTCGATTGCGATGAAGCAGGCCCTCGCCCCCTAACCTTGTGCGGTGCGTGACCAGCCCGAGCAGCAAGCCCCGCCCGTCCAGCGGCTGCGGATCCGCTACGCCAAGCGCGGGCGGCTCCGCTTCACCAGCCACCGGGACTTCAGCCGGGCGTTCGAGCGGGCCGTCTTCCGCGCCCGGGTGCCGATGGCGTACTCCTCGGGCTTCAACCCCCACCCCCGGATCTCGTACGCCGGGGCCTCGCCCACCGGATCGGCCAGCGAGGCGGAGTACCTCGAGATCGGCCTCGCCGAAGTGGTCGACCCGGCGGCGTTGCACGCCCGCCTCGCGGAGGCGCTGCCCGACGGGCTCGACGTGCTGGAGGTCGTCGAGTCCCCGGGCGGCTCGCTGGCCGACCGGCTCGAGGCCAGCCACTGGCTTCTGGACGTGGCCGCCCCGGTCGAGACCGCCGCGGCCGCCGTGACGGCGTTCCTGGACGCCGAGTCGGTGCCGGTCGAGCGGATGACCAAGAAGGGCCTGCGCCAGTTCGACTGCCGAGCCGCGGTCGTCGCCCTCGCGGCCGCGCCCCGCGAGGGCGGCACCCGCCTGGACCTGGTGCTGCGCCACGTCGAGCCCGCCGTCCGTCCCGACGACGTGCTGTCCGGGCTCGCCTCGGTCGGCGGCCTCGTGCTCGACGGCGCGCCGTTGCTCACCCGGCTCGCCCAGGGCCCGCTGGACCGGGCGACCGGAGAGGTCGGCGACCCGCTGCGGGTCTCGGAGTGAGGGAGTCCCGGGGTTCGTGTGCGATACTCGCCGTGGTCGCACCGGGCAGCCGTCCGGGACGACACGACGACGTTCTCGCCGGGCCCCCGTGGTCCGGCACACGTGTGACACGTTCGTCGCCAGACCGCGACGCGGCCCGGCAGGTCGGTGACAGCGACCCGCCACAGTGAACTGACTGAGGGCCCGGCGACCGCGGCAGGCGTACGTACGCGCCGCAGGTGACGCAGCCGCGGAGGGGTCGCCGCCACACGAAGGCTTTGCGTCAGCCGTCCTGAGTTCCCGGGCGGATGGCGTCGGACCGCCCGGGCGCGCAGCGCTGGGGCGCTAGGAGTGCAGCAATGGCCGACGACCTCCAGGTCGGATCAGACCAGACCACCGACGACGCGGCCCCGGCCGAGAAGCCGGTGAAGAAGACCGCGGCGAAGAAGGCCGCCAAGAAGGCGCCGGCCAAGAAGGCCGCCGCGAGGAAGACCGCGGCCAAGGCCGCGGCGCCGGCCGACGAGCCGCTCGACGTCACCGTCGACACCGCCGAGGCGCCCGCCAAGAAGGCGCCAGCGAAGAAGGCCGCCAAGAAGGCCGCCACCAAGAAGACCACCGCGAAGACCACCGCGAAGAAGAGCGCCGCGAAGGCTGTGGCGCCGGCCGAGGACGACCCGGCCGAGGGCGAGGCGCCCGTCGCCGGTGCGCCCGCGGTGCTGTTCCAGGCGCCGGAGACGACGCCGGAGACGACGCCCGCGAAGAAGTCGGCGGCCAAGAAGACGGCGGCGAAGAAGACCACCGCCAAGAAGGCCACCGCGAAGAAGGCCGACCCGGAGTCGGAGGCGCCCGCCGAGGCCGAAGCCCCTGCCGAGGAGGAGTCCGCCGACGCCGCCGAGGGAGACGGCACCGGCGCCCGCCGGCGCCGCCGCCGTGGCGGCCGCCGCCGCCGCAAGCCCGGCGGCGAGGGCGGCGACGCCCAAGCCGCCGAGGGCGAGGAGTCGGGCGACGACGAGGACGAGCAGGACGAGGAGTCCACCCCTGCCGAGGACGGCCACGGCGAGAGCACCTCGTCCCGCCGCCGGCGCCGTCGGCGTCGCTCCGGCGACGACAGTGACGGGAACGACGACCCCGACAACACCGTCACCCGGGTCCGCAGCCGCCGGTCCGCCGAGGACGAGATCACCGCGGTCTCCGGCTCGACCCGCCTCGAGGCCAAGAAGCAGCGCCGGCGCGAGGGCCGCGAGGCAGGCCGCCGTCGCGCCCCGATCGTCAGCGAGGCGGAGTTCCTCGCCCGGCGCGAGTCCGTGGACCGCGTCATGGTGATCCGCCAGCGCGACGAGCTCACCCAGATCGGCGTCCTCGAGGACCGCGTCCTGGTCGAGCACTACGTCGCCCGCGAGTCCCAGACCTCCCTGATCGGCAACGTCTACCTCGGCCGGGTCCAGAACGTGCTGCCCTCCATGGAGGCGGCGTTCATCGACATCGGCAAGGGCCGGAACGCGGTCCTGTACGCCGGCGAGGTGAACTGGTCCTCGCTGGGCCACAAGGACGGCCAGCCGCGCAAGATCGAGTCCGTGCTGTCGTCGGGCCAGACCGTGCTCGTGCAGGTCACCAAGGACCCGATCGGCCACAAGGGTGCCCGGCTGACCAGCCAGGTCAGCCTGGCCGGCCGCTTCCTCGTGTACGTGCCCGACGGCACCACCAGCGGCATCTCCCGCAAGCTCCCGGACACCGAGCGCAACCGCCTCAAGGCGCTGCTCAAGGAGATCGTCCCGGACAGCGCCGGCGTGATCGTGCGCACCGCCGCCGAGGGGGCCAGCGAGGACGAGCTCACCCGCGACGTGGAGCGGCTCAAGGCCCGCTGGGAGGACATCGAGCGCAAGGCCAAGGGCAGTGCGCCGCAGCTCCTCTACGGCGAGCCCGACCTCACGCTCAAGGTCGTCCGCGACCTGTTCACCGAGGACTTCTCCCGGTTGGTCATCCAGGGCGACGACGCCTGGGAGACCGTGCAGAGCTACGTCCAGCACGTGGCGCCGGACCTCGAGAAGCGACTCGAGCGCTACGAGCCCGGCGAGCACGGCCGCGGCGGCAAGGCGGACGTGTTCGCCGAGTACCGCATCGACGAGCAGATCGCCAAGGGGCTGGACCGCAAGGTCTGGCTCCCGTCGGGCGGCTCGCTGGTCATCGACCGCACCGAGGCGATGACGGTCGTCGACGTCAACACCGGCAAGTTCACCGGCTCCGGGGGCAACCTCGAGGAGACGGTCACCAAGAACAACCTGGAGGCGGCCGAGGAGATCGTCCGGCAGCTCCGGCTCCGCGACATCGGCGGCATCATCGTCGTCGACTTCATCGACATGGTCCTGGAGTCCAACCGCGACCTGGTCCTGCGGCGGATGGTCGAGTGCCTGGGCCGGGACCGCACCCGTCACCAGGTCGCCGAGGTGACCTCGCTCGGCCTGGTGCAGATGACCCGCAAGCGGATCGGCACCGGCCTGCTCGAGGCGTTCAGCGAGACCTGCGAGCACTGCCAGGGCCGGGGCGTGATCGTCCACGAGCACCCGGTCGAGCCGCGGCGCGGCGACGACGAGTCGCGGCGCCCGAGCAGTGGCGGTCGCCGCGGTCGCCGCGGTCGCGGCGAGGGCGAGCAGCAGTCGCAGCAGAAGGACGCCCCCAAGGCGGCACCGTCGCCCAAGGACGTGGCGGCGATGGCCAAGCCGGAGAACGGCGACCACGCCCCGTTCGACGAGCCGTTCGACGAGCCGTTCGACCAGCCGTTCGAGCAGCCGGCCGCCGAGCCGGTCGACGAGCCGGCCCAGCAGCCGGCCGCCGAGCCCGAGAAGCCCCAGGTCAGCACCCGCAGCCGCCGACGGAGCGCCAGCCGCCCGGCCGGCGAGCCGGAGGCCGACGCCGAGCCCGCCGAGGAGCCGGCCGAGGAGCCGGTGGAGCAGCCGGTCGAGCAGCCTCCCGCCGAGCCCGAGAAGCCGCAGGTCAGCACCCGCAGCCGCCGACGGAGCGCCAGCCGCCCGGCCGGCGAGCCGGAGGCCGTCGTCGCAACGCCCGAGCCCGTCGTGGCGCCGGTGGTGGAGCCGGTGGTCGAGGACGCTCCCGAGGAGGTCCCGGCCGCGCCGGAGCCGCCCAAGGTCGTGACGCGCACCCGCCGTCGTGCGGCCAGTCGTCCGGCCGGTCCGCCGGTGCGTGAGGAGCTGCCGGCTCCGGTCGGGACCCTCGGCAGCGTCGGCGCTCCGCCGGTGGACGGTGCCGTGGAGCCCGGTACGGCCGCTGCCGAGCCGGGCTCCGAGCCCGGTGTGGACGGCGACCACCCCCACATCGAGCACGTGCCGATCAAGAAGAAGGGCTCCCGGAAGCGCTGACCTCGTCCTCGGCAGCGGGGTCCGGCGCCGAGCGCCGGAGACCGGGCGTGTTCGCGACGGTGACCGCCACCGAGGCCAGGGCCATCAGGCCCATGGCGTGGGCGGGGGAGACCCTGGTCGCGGCCAGGCCGCCGAGCAGCGCACCGATCGCCTGCCAGACCATCAGCCCGGTGCCGTAGAGCCCCATGGCCTGGCCGTGGACGGCGTCGTCGGTCCGGGCGAACAGCCGCTCCTGCAGCGGCAGCGACGCGGCGTACCCGACCGACGCCACGAACGCCACGACCACGGTGACCCCGGCGGGCGGGCTCAGCAGCAGGAGCAGGTACGGCGCGGCCAGCGTGATCCGCAGCGGCCCGATCAGCCGGTCCCGCAGGTGGTGGGGCACGAACCGCCCGACGACCAGGTCGCCGAGCATCATGCCGGCGGCGGCCGCGGCGAACAGGTAGCCGGCGGTCGAGCCGTGCCCGTAGGGGACGTAGAGCGCCTCGGCGCCGACCACCAGGCCGTTGGGCACCCACATCGCGACGTACAGGGGCCGGGTCACCACGGAGCTGAGCAGCAGCCGGTTCACCCGGGCGGTGCGTCGCACGACGCTGCCCCCGCCCGTGCCCCGGGCCGGCCGGTCGCGGAGCCCGAGCCGCAGGTTGACCAGGCACACGGCGTCCGCGACGGCGGCGACGAGGAACAGGTCCCGCGGGGAGAGCCACAGCAGCGCGAGGCCGCCGAGTCCGTAGCCGACCACCTGCATGCCGCCCACGGCCAGGTTCAGCGCGGACCGGGCCAGCACGTACGAGCCCTCCGGCACCACGTCGCGCACCACGACCCACTGGGTGCCGGAGAACATCGCGTTGACGACGTAGGGGATCGCCAGGAGCACGAAGCGGCCCTGCCACGGCACGCCGGGCACCGCCTGCAGCGCGTTCGCGACCATCGGCGCGGCCATCTGCCACAGCAGCGCGGTCCGCGGCCGCACCGAGTCCGAGCTCGCGAGGAGCAGCTGGGAGGCGACCAGCGACACCAGGGGCCCGCCGAACATCGCCATCGCGGTGAGCACCGGTGAGCCGGTCGCCTCGTAGGTGATCGTGCCGAGCGCGAGCCCGGACGCGGCCACCGAGAGCATCACGACGCAGCGGTTGACGAACAGCACCCGGAACTCCGGCATCCCGAACAGCTGGCGGTACGTCGACACGCTCGGAAGTCTGCGAGGCCCGGGCACCGGTGCGACAATCATTCGCGAGGAGGCGAAACATGGGGACGTGGCTAGTGCCGGCCGACCTGCTCGCGCGCAGCAGGTTCCAGGTCTCACCGCTGGCCGAGACGGTGGCGGCGCTGACCGTGCTCGACGCGCCGGAGCCGCCCGGCGTGCCCTGGCAACGGACGTTCCACGTCACCCACCGTGAGGCGTACGCCGAGATGCTCGCCGACGACCCGCTCCGCGGCGCGATCTCCGGGTGGCTGTGGCGGCCTCGGCGGGGGTCGGTCCCGGGGTGGATGGGCGACTTCCTCACGGCGCCGCCGCTCGGCCCGGGCGCGTCGTTCGCCACCGAGCTCGCCCAGCTCGACGCCTGGGACGACGCGCGGATCCGGGCCGAGATCCGCACGATGCGGCCGGACGTGCCGCTTCCGGCGCTCCTGGAGGGCGGTGGCCTGCGGGCGGCGGTCGCCGCGATCCTGGCCTGGGTCTGGACCGCGACGGTGGCCGCGGACTGGCCGAGACGACGCCGGGTCCTGGAGGCGGACATCGTGTCCCGGACCGCACGGCTCGCGACCCAGGGGTGGGCGGGCGTCGTCCCGACGCTGGGCCGCCGGATGGACTGGAAGGGCGGCGGTCACCTCCAGATCAACTCCTACGACCTGCCCACCCGGGACCTCTCGGCCGCACGGGAGCTCACCTTCGTGCCGGTGCACAGCAACGGACAGTGGGTCGCCTGGGACCTGCCCGAGCGGTTCGCGGTCGTCTACCCGGTCACCGGCGCGCAGGCACCCGTCGACCGGGGCGCCGCGGACGGCCTGGCGCGGCTGGTCGGCACCAACCGGGCCCGGGTGCTGGTGCTGCTCGACGAGCCGCACTCGACCACCCAGCTGGCGGCGCTGACCGGCCTGCCCCTGGGCGCGGTCGGCAACCATCTCCGGGTGCTCCTGGACGCCGGGGCGGTGCTGCGCCGGCGATCGGGGCGGGAGGTGCTCTACTGGAGGACCTCGCTCGGGGACGGGCTGGTCGCGGCCGGGCGGTGACGTTTTGCCCGATCAGGCGTGGATCCGTAGTATTGACCCTCGGTGCGCGCTCTGGAGTGCGCCCAGTCTGTGCGGCGCCGCCCGAGCGTTGCGCCCCAGAACCTGATCAGGCTCGGAATCGACGAAGGAGACCGCGGTGTACGCGATCGTGCGCGCAGGCGCCACCCAGCAGAAGGTTGCCGTCGGCGACGTCATCGAGATCGACAAGATCGCGACCGAGGTGGGCGACTCGGTGACCCTGCCGGTGGTCCTCGTCGTGGACGGCGAGACGGTCACCTCCGACGCCACGAAGCTCGGCAAGGCCTCCGTCACCGCCGAGGTCCTCGGCGCCACCAAGGGCCCCAAGATCATCATCCAGAAGTACAAGAACAAGACCGGTTACAAGAAGCGCCAGGGGCACCGCCAGAAGTACACCCAGGTCAAGGTCACCGCGATCAACGCCTGATCGCCCACGACGATTCTGACGACTCCGAAGGACTGAACAGATGGCACACAAGAAGGGCGCGGCGTCCACCAAGAACGGCCGCGACTCCAACTCCCAGCGGCTCGGCGTCAAGCGGTACGGCGGCCAGGTCGTCAACGCCGGCGAGATCATCGTCCGCCAGCGCGGCACCCACTTCCACCCGGGCAGCGGCGTCGGCCGCGGCGGTGACGACACCCTGTTCGCGCTCGTCGCGGGTGCCGTCGAGTTCGGCACGCGGCGCGGTCGCCGCGTCGTGAACATCGTCCCGGGCGAGTGACCTGACGCTCGCACCCACGCTTCATCGCAGAACGGGCGTCCCGCATCCGGGACGCCCGTTCCTGCATTTCGAGAAACCGAGAGAGTAGGCATCATGGCCGTTCCCACCTTCGTCGACCGGGTGTCGCTGCACGTCAGCGCCGGCCGCGGCGGGCACGGCGTGGCGTCAGTGCACCGTGAGAAGTTCAAGCCGCTCGGTGGACCCGACGGCGGCAACGGCGGCCCCGGCGGCTCGGTGATCCTCCGGGTCGACCCCGACGTCACCACGCTGCTGGCCTACCACCACAGCCCCAAGCGCAGCGCGGAGTCCGGGGGCCACGGCGCCGGTGACCACAAGAACGGCGGGCACGGCGCGGACCTCGTGCTGCCCGTCCCCGACGGCACCGTGGTCACCGACCCGCAGGGCAACGTCCTGGCCGACATGGTCGGACCCGGCACTGAGCTCGTGGTCGCCCAGGGCGGCCGGGGTGGCCTCGGCAACGCGGCGCTGGCCAGCTCCAAGCGCAAGGCGCCCGGCTTCGCGCTGCTCGGTGAGCCCGGCGACGAGCTCGAGATCGTCCTCGAGCTCAAGGTGGTCGCCGACATCGGCCTGGTCGGCTTCCCCAGCGCCGGCAAGTCCAGCCTGATCGCCGCGATCTCGCGCGCCCGGCCCAAGATCGCCGACTACCCGTTCACCACGCTGGTCCCGAACCTCGGGGTCGTCACCGCGGGCGACACGACGTTCACCGTCGCCGACGTGCCCGGGCTGATCGAGGGCGCGAGCGACGGTCGCGGCCTCGGCCACGACTTCCTGCGCCACATCGAGCGCTGCGCGGCGCTGGTCCACGTCATCGACACCGCGAGCATCGAGCCCGGTCGGAACCCGGTCGACGACCTCGACGTGATCGAGAACGAGCTGGCGCGGTATGGCGGCCTGGAGGACCGGCCGCGACTCGTGGCGCTGAACAAGATCGACGTCCCCGACGGGCGCGACATCGCGTCGTTCGTGGTCGACGAGCTGCGGGCCCGTGGGCTGGACGTCTTCGAGGTCTCCGCGGCCTCCGGCGAGGGGATGCGCGAGCTCACCTTCGCGATGGCCGGGATCGTCCGGTCCGCGCGGGCGGCGAAGCCCGCCGTCGAGGCGACCCGGATCGTGCTACGCCCGCCCTCGGCGGACGGCAAGGACGAGTTCACCGTGACCCGGACCGCGGACGGCTGGCAGGTGCGGGGCGAGAAGCCCGAGCGCTGGATCCGGCAGACCGACTTCAGCAACGACGAGGCGGTCGGCTTCCTCGCGGACCGGCTCAACCGGCTCGGCGTCGAGACCCGCCTGGTGCAGATGGGCGCGGAGGAGGGCGACGCCGTCCTCATCGGCCATCCCGACAACGCCGTGGTCTTCGACTTCAAGCCCGGCATCGACGCCGGAGCGGAGATCCTCAGCCGCCGTGGCGAGGACCAGCGCTTCGACGACTCGCGTCCCGCAGCCCGTCGCCGCCGCGCCATCGACGAGGCCATGGACGACCGCGCCGAGGGTGAGACCCGGGCCGACGTCGCCCGCCGGCTCGACCGGCCGGTGACCGCGGGACCCACGTCGTACGAGATCGGCAGCGCCGACGACCCCGACTGGGCCGAGCAGGACCCGGGGGACGACGCGGACGGATGAGCACGCGCAGCGAGGTGACCGGGGCGAAGCGGGTCGTCGTCAAGGTCGGGTCCTCGTCCCTGACGACCGCTGCCGGCGGCATCGACCCCGCCCGGGTCCGCGACCTCGTCGACGTGCTGGCGAGGCTGCGCGCCTCCGGCAAGGAGGTGGTGCTGGTGTCCTCGGGCGCGATCGCCGCCGGACTGGCGCCGCTCGGACTCACCACGCGGCCCAAGGCACTCCCGGCCCAGCAGGCCGCCGCCTCGGTCGGACAGGGACTGCTCGTGCACCGCTACACCGAGGAGCTCGCCCGGCACGGCGTGATCGTCGGCCAGGTGCTGCTCACCGTGGACGACGTCACCCGGCGCTCCCACTACCGCAACGCCTACCAGACGTTCGCGAAGCTGCTCGACCTGGGCGTGCTCCCGATCGTCAACGAGAACGACACCGTCGCGACCAGCGAGATCCGGTTCGGCGACAACGACCGGCTCGCCGCCCTGGTCGCGCACCTGGTGCACGCCGACCTGCTGGTGCTGCTCTCCGACGTCGACGGCCTGTACGACGCCAACCCGTCGAGGCCGGGCAGCTCGCTGCTGCCCGACGTCGTGTCGGTCGACGACCTGACCGACGTACGCATCGGGAAGACGGGTGCGGCCGGCCTCGGCTCGGGCGGCATGCAGACCAAGGTCGACGCCGCCCGGATCGCGACCGGCGCCGGCATCCCCGTCGTGCTCACTGCGGCCGACCGCGCGGGCGCGGCGCTGGCGGGGGAGCCGGTCGGGACGCTCTTCCACACCACCGGCCGCCGCCGGCCCACGCGGCTGCTGTGGCTGGCGCACGCGACCGAGCCGAAGGGCACGCTGGTGCTCGACGCCGGCGCGGTCAGGGCCGTGGTGGAGCGGCGCGCCTCGCTGCTCGCGGCCGGGATCACCGGCGTCGAGGGCACGTTCCACGCCGGCGAGCCGGTCGACCTCGCCGGGCCTGACGGCACACCGGTCGCCCGGGGGCTGGTGAACTTCGACGCCGAGGAGATCCCGGCGCTGCTCGGCCGCACCTCGCACGACCTGAAGCGCGAGCTCGGCGCGGAGTACGAGCGTGAGGTCGTCCACCGCGACGACCTGGTGCTGCTCTGACTCGACCGCTCGAGCAGCGACACCGGTAGGTTCGCCTCCGTGCCGGTGCGTCGTCTCGTCCTCGGGGTCGTCGTCGCCCTGCTGCTCGGGCCGGCGCTCGTCCTGACCGTCGACCGGCTCGTCGAGCCGCACGCGTCGTTCTGGCTCCTGCTCGAGGGCTTCACCCCGCTCGCGATCATCCTGTACGGCGGGGCGGCGCTGGTGCTCGGCGTACGCCTGCTGTTCGTGCGGACCCGGGCGACCTGGGCCGCGGCGGCGGTGGCGCTCGCCGGGCTGGTCCTGCACTGCTGGTGGTTCGCACCGCAGGTGACCGGTCCGAACCCACCCCCGGCCGCCGGCGCCGAGCCGCTCGTCGTGATGAACGCGAACATCGCGCAGGACGACGGCGACCCCATCGAGCTGGTCCGGATGGCCGGCGAGGAGGACGTCGACCTGCTGGTCGTCGAGGAGATCACCGCCGCCGACCTGGCCGACCTGGACCGCTCCGGCATCGCCGACCTGCTGCCGTACCGCGTGGGCGAGCCCGGGACCGAGAGCGACGGGACGATGGTCTTCTCGCGCACCGAGCCCGGGCCGGCCGAGCGTCTCGACACCTGGCACGAGGGCTGGATCTTCTCGCTGGGGGACCTCACGGTGATCGCCACCCATCCCCAGGCGCCGACACTTCCCGACGTCTGGGCCGACGACCACGCGGCCCTGCTCGACGCCGTGCGCGGGCAGCGCCCCGACCTCGTCGTCGGGGACCTCAACGCGACCGCCGACCACGGCCCGATGCGGGCGCTGGCCGACGCCGGCTACCGCGACGTGGGCGAGCTCGCCAACGAGGGCTGGCAGCCCACCTGGCCGGCGAACGACCGGTTCACCCTGGTGCCCTGGCTCGGCCACCCGATGGCGCAGATCGACCACGTGCTGGTCGGTCCCCGGATGGCGGCGATCCGCATGAACACGGACCCGATCCCGGGCAGCGACCACCGCGCCGTCGTCGCGGAGGTGGCACGGAGGTGAACGCCCGCGGCGCGGGCCGTACGCTGGTCGGTGCGATGAACACAGAGCCCGATCCCCGCAGGACCGTCTACCTCGACCACGCCGCGACCACACCGATGGTCCCCGCGGCTGTCGAGGCGATGACCGCCCACCTGCTCGAGGTCGGCAACGCCAGCGCGCTGCACGCCTCCGGCCGGCACGCCCGGCGGATCGTCGAGGAGTCCCGGGAGACCATCGCCCAGGCGCTGAACTGCCGGCCCGGCGAGGTCGTCTTCACCTCCGGCGGGACCGAGGCCGACAACCTCGCGGTCAAGGGCATCTACTGGGCACGGCGCGCCGGCGACCCCCGGCGCACCCGCGTCCTCAGCACCGCCGTCGAGCACCACGCGGTCCTCGACACGCTGCACTGGCTCGCCGACGCCGAGGGCGCCGGGGTCGAGCTGCTGCCGGTCGACCAGCGCGGCCGGCTCGACGTCGATGCGCTGCGGGCCTCGGTCGAGCGCGATCCGGCGTCGGTCGCGATGGTCTCGGTGATGTGGGCGAACAACGAGGTCGGCACCATCCAGCCGATCGACGAGGTCGTCGCGATCGCCGCCGAGCACGGCATCCCCGTCCACACCGACGCGGTGCAGGCCGTCGGCCACGTGCCCGTCGACTTCGCGGCCTCCGGCGTCGACGCCCTGACCCTCACCGGGCACAAGCTGGGCGGGCCGTACGGCGTGGGCGCGCTCGTCGTCGGCCGCGAGGTCGAGGTGAGCCCGCTCGTGCACGGCGGCGGCCAGGAGCGCGACATCCGCAGCGGCACCCTGGACACCCCGGCGATCGCCGGGTTCGCGGCCGCGGTCGAGCTCGCGGTCAAGCAGCAGGGCGAGCACGCGGCCCGGATCGGCGCGCTCCGCGACGACCTGGTCCGCCGGGTGATCGAGGCGGTCCCGGACGCGCATGTCCACGGGCACCCGACCGAGCGGCTGCCCGGCAACGCCCACCTCGGGTTCCCAGGCTGCGAGGGCGACTCGCTGCTGATGCTGCTCGACGCGCGCGGGATCGAGTGCTCGACGGGGTCGGCCTGCTCGGCCGGCGTACCGCAGCCGTCGCACGTGCTGCTCGCGATGGGCTGCGACGAGGACCAGGCGCGGCACTCGCTGCGGTTCACCCTCGGTCACACCACGACCGCCGCCGACGTGGACGCGGTCGTCGAGGCCATCGTCCCCGTCGTCGAACGAGCCCGGGCAGCCAGGCGATGAGGGTCGTCGCTGCCATGTCCGGCGGCGTCGACTCCGCCGTCGCCGCGGCACGTGCCGCCGAGGCCGGCCACGACGTCACCGGCATCCACCTCGCGCTCTCGCGCAACCCGCAGTCCTACCGCACCGGCGCCCGTGGCTGCTGCACGATCGAGGACGCGAACGACGCCCGGCGCGCGGCCGATGTGATCGGCATCCCGTTCTACGTGTGGGACCTCAGCGACCGGTTCCACGAGGACGTCGTCGAGGACTTCATGGACGAGTACGCCGCCGGACGCACCCCGAACCCCTGCCTGCGCTGCAACGAGAAGATCAAGTTCGCGGCCGTCCTCGACCGGGCGCTGGCCCTGGGGTTCGACGCGGTGGCCACCGGCCACTACGCCCGGCTGCGGACCGGCCCCGACGGGCTGATCGAGATGCACCGCGCGGTCGACCACGGCAAGGACCAGTCCTACGTGCTCGGCGTCCTCGACCAGAACCAGCTCGCGCACTCGCTGTTCCCGCTCGGCGGCTCCACGAAGGCCGACGTCCGGGCCGAGGCAGCCGAGCGCGGCCTGCTGGTCGCCGACAAGCCGGACAGCCACGACATCTGCTTCGTCGCGGACGGCGACAACGCGGGCTGGCTCCGCGAGAAGCTCGGCGACCGGGCGCCCAACCAGGGCGGCGACATCGTGGACGAGGCCGGCGCCGTGGTCGGCTCCCACGAGGGCACCTACGCGTTCACGATCGGCCAGCGGCGCGGGCTCCGGCTCGGCCGGCCGGCGCCGGACGGCAGGCCGCGGTTCGTGCTCGACATCGAGCCGGTGTCCGGCACGGTCACCGTCGGACCGCGTGAGCGGCTCGCGGTGCACCGGCTGACCGGCATCCGCCCGCGCTGGTGCGGGACCGTCCCGCGGCAGCTGTCCGGCACCGTCCAGCTGCGCGCCCACGGCGTCGAGCTGCCGGCCCGGACGACCGTGGGTGCCACCGTGGACATCGAGCTCCTCGAGCCGGCGTACGGCATCGCTCCCGGCCAGGCCGCCGTCCTGTACGACGGCACCCGCGTCGTCGGCTCCGCGACGATCGCCGCGACCGCATGACGGCCGCGACCGGCGTCGGCTCCTACCCGGGAGAGGACTTCCATGAGGCGATCGCGATCGTCCTCGGCGAGCTCGCCCAGGACCAGCGCGGCCTGCCGCACCTGCCCGAGCTGCCCGACCGCGGTGCGGTCGCCGGCCTCACCGGCCGCGGGCTGGCGGTCGTCGCCGAGCTCGGCGCCGACCTCCAGCCGGCCGGGTGGCGGCTCACCGGCGGCGGCGCCGGCGTCGACCACCGTCGCGCCCGCAGCCTGCTCGCGCAGGACCTGGATGCCGTGGAGGAGCGTGCGGAGGGCTGGACGGGCCCGTTCAAGATCCAGGTCCCGGGGCCGTGGACGCTCGCGGCGACGGTCGAGAGGCCGCGCGGCGACAAGATCCTCGCCGACCACGGCGCCCGCCGCGACCTGGCCCAGGCGCTCGCCGAGGGCGTGCGCGGGCACGTGTCCGACGTACGCCGGCGGCTGCCGGGCGTGGACCGGCTCGTGGTGCAGGTGGACGAGCCTGCGCTGGCCGCGGTGCTCGACGCCCGGGTGCCGACCGCCTCCGGGTTCGGCCGGCACCGCAAGGTCGACGCGCCCGAGGCGTCGCAGGCGCTGGCGTGGGTGCTCGACGCGGTCGCCGGCGAGGGGGCCGAGCCGTGGGTGCACACCTGCGCGCCCGGGACGCCGCTGGACCTGCTGCGCGGCGCCGGCGCTCGGGCCCTCTCGGTCGACCTGACCGTGCTGTCGGCCGCCGACCACGACGTGCTCGGCGAGGCCCTCGAGGCGGGCGAGACCGTCGCGCTCGGCGTGGTCCCGGGGACCGACCCCGCCGACGAACCGACCGACGCGGGGCTCACCGAGTCGGTGCTGCGCTGGCTGGACATGCTCGGTCTCGACCCCGGTGAGGTGGGCGAACAGCTCGTCCTGACGCCCGCCTGCGGGCTGGCCGGCGCGTCGCCGGCGTGGGTGCGCCGGGCGCTCGCCCTGGTCCGGTCGGCAGCCGGGAACCTGACGGCCTGACCCCGTCCCCGCCTCGGTGGAATCCCCGTCCCCGAGACGGGTACCGGTGCCGCATGAGCGACCTGAGCGGCAAGACCGTGGCCATCATCGCGACCGACTTCTTCGAGGAGCCCGAGCTGGTCCAGCCTCGGGACCAGCTCCGCGAGGCCGGCGCGACCGTGAAGATCTACTCCGACACCGGCGACCCGATCCAGGCGGTGCAGGGCGACACCGAGCCGACGCAGAAGGTCGACGTCGACGGCTCGTTCGACGACCTCGACCCGAGCGCGATCCAGGCCCTCGTCGTGCCGGGCGGGACCGTGAACGCCGACCGGCTCCGCGTCGACCCGAAGGCCCAGGACATCGTGCGGAGGGTGATGGAGGACAAGCGGCCGCTGGCCGTGATCTGCCACGGTCCGTGGCTGCTGGTCTCCGCCGGGCTCGCCCGCGGGCGCAGCCTCACCAGCTTCCACACCCTCGCCGACGACATCCGGAACGCCGGCGCCACGTGGACCGACGAGGAGGTCGTCGTCGACGGGAACCTGATCACCAGCCGCAGCCCCGACGACATCCCGGCGTTCGTCAAGGCACTGGAGGACGCACTCTCCTGACCCCGGACGCGGCACCGCCCCGCCCGAGACGGTCGGGCGGGGCGGTGCGTCGGGGGAGAGGCTCAGCCCACGTGGACGGGCGCCTCCGGGCCGTCGGTCGCGAGCTCCTGGTGCTTGACGTTCAGGAACGCCCAGGTGACCAGCGAGGCGATCAGCATCAGGCCGGATCCGAGCAGGAACGCATCGGTCGCGCCTGCGGTGAAGATCTGGTGCTGCGCGATCACCTGCTGCGCCGGCGCGACCTGCGCGCCGGCCTTCGCCGCCGCGGCGCCGAGCCCGCCGACCAGGTCG
Source organism: Nocardioides sp. HB32 (assembly GCF_054058995.1). Classification (NCBI taxonomy): domain Bacteria; kingdom Bacillati; phylum Actinomycetota; class Actinomycetes; order Propionibacteriales; family Nocardioidaceae; genus Nocardioides; species Nocardioides sp. HB32. The sequence goes on along the minus strand of NZ_JBSSBS010000001.1, from coordinate 3,980,526 downwards.
TCGATGGTCTGGGTGGCCACCGTGGCGAGCAGCGACAGACCGAGCGCGCCACCGACCTGCTGCATCGTGTTCAGGACGCCGGAGCCGATGCCGGTGTCCTGGTCACGCAGGTGGTGGACGGCGGTGAGCGTCAGGGGCACGAACGTCATGCCCATGCCGAACGACATCAGCACGATGTACGGCAGGATGTCGGCCCAGTAGCTCGCCTGGATGTCGTGGATCGGCAGCGCCGAGGTGTCGTGCGGGATCAGGGAGAAGCCGTACAGCGCGACCGCCGCCATCAGCGTGCCGACGCCCGCCAGGAAGCGGGGGTCGATCCGGTTGATGAGGTTCGACGAGATGCCTGCGGCCGCCACCAGGCCGAAGCAGAACGGCAGGAAGGCGACGCCGGCCTGGATCGGGGAGTAGCCCATCACGGTCTGGATGTACTGGCTCAGGTAGAAGAACATCGCGAACATCGCCGCCGGGGCGAAGAACATCGCCACGAAGCTCGCGGCCCGGGTGCGGTTCGCGAAGACCCGGACCGGGAGGAGCGGGTGCTCGACGCGACGCTCGATGAGGAGGAACGTCGCGAGCAGCAGCAGGCCCGCGCCGATGCTGGCCAGGGTCCACGTGTCGCCCCAGCCGTCCGTCCCGGCCCGGCTGATGCCGTAGACGAGGCCCAGGACGCCGAGGGTTCCGGTGACCGCGCCGGGCAGGTCGAGCTCGCCGGGGTGCGACTCGGACTCGTTGAGGAAGCGCGGGGCGAGCAGGGCGGTGACGATGCCGATCGGGGTGTTGATCAGCAGCGTGAGCCGCCAGCCCTCGACGTCGAGCCCGAAGACGCTGTCGAGGCCGGTCAGCCAGCCGCCGAGCAGCAGGCCGACGGCCGCACCGACGCCGGACATGGCGGCGTACACGGCGAACGCGCGGCTGCGCGCGGGACCGGCGGGGAACGTCGTCGCGATCAGCGCGAGCGCGGCCGGCGAGGCCAGCGCCGCGCCGAAGCCCTGGAACGCCCGGGCCGTGAGCAGCAGGCCCTCGTTGGTCGCGAGGCCACCGAGGAGCGAGGCCACGCCGAAGATCACCAGGCCGGTCATGAAGACCCGGCGCCGGCCGTAGAGGTCACCGAGGCGGCCGCCGAGCAGCAGCAGGCTGCCGAACGCGAGCGCGTAGCCGGTGACCACCCAGCGCAGGTTGGCGGTCTCGATGTCGAGGTCGTGCTGGATGAACGGGAGCGCGATGTTCACGATGGTGCCGTCCAGCACCACCATCAGCTGCGCCACCGAGATGAGCACGAGTGCCCACCCGAGGTGCTGCTTGCTGCCGGAGCTCGTGCTCTCGGCACTGGCCACGTCGGTCATCGGGGTGTCCTTCTCTCGAGGGTCAGTGGGTCGGAGCCGACTCGCGGGTGGCGGCCGGCAGGATGATCTGGTCGATCACGCGGGTGATCAGGTCGGGTGTCGGCTGCTCGCCCATGATGAAGACGCGATGCAGCACGATGCCGGCGAGCGCCGGCTCGAGCAGGGTCAGGTCGAGGTCGTCGCGGAGCTCGCCCCGGTCGCGGGCGCGCTGCCAGATCTGCTGGGAGATCGCGATCTTGGGGCCGACCACCTCGGCGCGGAAGGCGGCGGCGAAGTCCGCGTCGCGGGCGATCGCCGTGATGACGCTGGCGAAGGTCGCCACGGTCTGGGGATCGACGAGCCCGCCCATCCCGCAGAAGACGCCCATCAGGTCACCGCGCAGCGAGCCGGTGTCCGGGACCTCGGCCGGTCCCTTGCTGTGGTGCAGGGCGTCGATCACCAGGCTGACCTTGTTGGTCCAGCGGCGGTACAGCGTGGCCTTGGAGGCCTTCGCGCGGGCGGCGACGGCGTCCATGGTCAGCCGGTCGTAGCCGACGTCGCCCAGGACCTCCAGGGTGGCGGCGAGGATCTCCAGCTCGCGGTCGCCCTCGATGCGGGGTCGCTCGGTGGGGGTCATTCGGGTTTCCTCGGCTGTCGTCGGCTGTTCACACGGATGAAACGAAACGGTTTCGTTTCATCGAGAACACCGTAGCCCCGGCCCCCATTCCGGCCCAACCGACTTTCTCGCGATTTCTTCCCGCCCCGCGGGGAGGTGGTCTGGACCGGAGCGTGGCGCGACGGGTGCCGGGGGCCGTCGGCGGGCACCGGCACAATGTCCCCGTGACCGACCCCCGCGAGGAGCACCGCCTGATCGCCGAGCAGGTCGAGGACGCCCGCTGGCGCTACTACGTGCTGGACAGCCCCACCCTCGACGACGCCGAGTTCGACCGCCTGATGCGGCGGCTCGAGGCGCTCGAGGAGGAGCTGCCCGAGCTCCGCACCCCGGACTCGCCGACGCAGAAGGTGGGCGGCGCGGTGTCGACCGAGTTCACGGCGGTCGACCACCTGCGGCGGATGGAGAGTCTCGACAACGCCTTCTCCTTCGAGGAGCTGGAGGCGTGGTACGCCCGGCTCGGCCGGGACGGCATCGAGTCGCCGGCGCTGCTGTGCGAGCTCAAGGTGGACGGCCTGGCGATCAACCTGCTCTACGAGGGGGGCCGGCTGGTCCGGGCCCTCACCCGCGGTGACGGGACCACGGGCGAGGACGTCACGCCGAACGTCAAGACCATCGAGGCGATCCCGCACCGGCTCACCGGCACCGACGAGTTCCCCGTCCCCGCCCTGATCGAGGTGCGCGGCGAGGTGTTCCTGCCCGTCGAGGCGTTCGAGCGTCTCAACGACTCGCTGCTCGAGGCCGGCAAGGCGCCGTTCGCGAACCCGCGCAACTCCGCCGCCGGGTCGCTGCGGCAGAAGGACCCGCGCGTCACCGCCTCCCGGGCGCTCGGCATGGTCTGCCACGGCATCGGTGCCCGCGAGGGCTTCGAGCCGGAGGCCCAGTCGCACGCCTACGAGGCGCTCGCCGCCTGGGGGCTCCCGGTCTCCGAGCAGGTCCGAGTGCTGCCCACGCTCGAGGGCGTCGAGGGCTACATCGAGAACGCGGGCGAGCACCGGCACACGATCGTGCCCTACGAGATCGACGGGGTCGTGGTGAAGGTCGACGACGTCGCGCTCCAGCGCCGGCTCGGGTCCACCAGCCGGGCGCCGCGCTGGGCGATCGCGTTCAAGTACCCGCCCGAGGAGGTCAACGCCAAGCTCCTCGAGATCCGGGTGAACGTCGGCCGCACCGGCCGCGTCACGCCGTACGGCGTGATGGAGCCGACCAAGGTGGCCGGGTCGACGGTCGAGAACGCCACGTTGCACAACTACTACGAGGTCGAGCGCAAGGACGTCCGCCCGGGCGACACGGTCATCCTGCGCAAGGCCGGTGACGTGATCCCGGAGATCCTGGGGCCGGTGCTCGCGCTGCGGCCCGAGGGGCTCGCCCCGTGGGTCGGTCCGACGGAGTGTCCCGCGTGCGGCACGACCCTCGCGGAGCAGAAGGAGGGTGACAAGGACCGGCGTTGCCCCAACCACCGGTTCTGCCCCGCCCAGGTGCGCGAGCGGGTCTTCCACGTCGCCGGTCGCGGCGCCTTCGACATCGAGGGGCTCGGCTACGAGGCCGCCGCCGCGCTGCTGGACGCCGAGGTCATCGAGAACGAGGGCGACGTCTTCGGCCTCGACGCGGCGATGCTGCTGCAGGCGCCGCTGTTCACCCGCGCGCCGAAGAAGGGCGAGGAGGGACCGCAGCTCAGCGCGAACGGCCAGCGGCTGCTGGACAACCTCGCGAAGGCGAAGCAGGTGCCGCTCTGGCGCGTCCTGGTCGCACTCTCGATCCGGCACGTCGGGCCGACCGCCGCGCGGGCGCTGGCGGCCGAGTTCGGCTCGATGGAGCGGATCCGCGCGGCGACCGAAGAGGAGCTGGCCGCCGCCGAGGGGGTCGGCCCGACGATCGCCGAGGCGGTGATCGAGTGGTTCGGTGTCGACTGGCACGCACAGATCGTCGAGAAGTGGTCCCGGGCCGGGGTATCGATGGAGGACGAGCGGGACGCCTCGACGCCGCGCACCCTCGAGGGGCTGACCGTCGTGGTGACCGGCTCGCTGGTCGGCTTCAGCCGCGACTCGGCCAAGGAGGCGATCCTGTCGCGGGGCGGCAAGGCCGCCGGGTCGGTCTCGAAGAAGACCGACTACGTCGTGGTGGGCGAGAACGCCGGCTCCAAGGCCGACAAGGCCGAGCAGCTCGGCGTGCCCGTCCTCGACGAAGCCGGCTTCCAGGCGCTCCTCGACGGCGGCCCCGACGCCCTGGGTTGACGGGGACGGTTGCCCTCAGCTCTCGAAGGTCTGGTTCCCGTAGCGCAGGTCCTTGGGTGCGACGCCGCCGCCCTCCTGCGGGATCGTCGTGGTGCCGGTGGTGCACTCCGCGGTGCTCGTCGAGCAGGTGATCACGTGATCGCCCTGCACGCGGAACAGGTCGCCGTCCGGTGACCAGCCGTAGCCGTACGAGTGGCCGTCCAGCGTGATGTGGGTGCCGGCGTCGACGTCGTACACGTCGACGGACTTCCCGTCCGCCGAGTCCATGGTCGCGAAGCGGCCGTCGGGGGAGAGGAACAGGTAGCCGAACCGGCCGGCGTCGACGCTGAGGAGGACCTTGCCGCTCGCGGCGTCGATGACGGTGGCCTGGCCGCCGGACCGCGCGACGGCGCGGCCGCCCTTCACGTCGGGGTAGCCGGGCGGCAGGTTGTCGGTCGTGCCGACCTCGCCGGTGCGCCAGTCGACGGTCCGCATCACGTCGTCCGTGCCGACGTAGACGGTGTCCCCGTTCAGGGCGACCGGAGGCGCGGTCCAACCGCCCCAGCTCTCCGCGTCCGCCACCGGCCAGCGGGCGACCTCCTCGTCGGTCGCGACGTCGTGGACGACGACCTGCACCTGGCCGTCGACGACCTCCGCGTAGGCGAGGTACGGCTGCGTCGGGTCGACACCCGGCACCACCTCCTCGGTCACGACCGAGACCGGGTGCACGGTGCCGTCCTCGGTGACCAGCGAGAACCGCTGCGGCCCGCCGCCGTCACTGGCGTTGTTGTTGCCGTGCCGGACCAGCAGCCCGGCGGAGGTGTAGTAGGTCGACTTGATCGCCTTGTCGTCGATCCGGGTGTGCTCGGTCCCGCCGTCCCAGTAGACGGTGGTGCCGATCGTGAAGACCGCCCCGTGGCCGGTGCTGGGGCCGGCCGGCTGGACGGCCCGGCCTCCGCCGTCCTCGCCGATCCGGGAGACGGCGTACCCGGTGCCGACGGTCACGACGGCCACGGCGGCGACGCAGGCGACCCCGGTCGCCAGCCGCCGGCGGCGACGCAGGCCGTGGCCGCGGCTGATGACCTCGGCGGCCGGCGGGGCGGGCACCTCGAGGCGCTCGGCCTCGGTGTGGAGGAGCGTGCTGAGGCGCTCAGTCATGACGGGCTCCTTCGGTCATCGGTACGACGGCATCGCCCAGCAGGGTGCGGAGGCGGGCGAGTGCCTCGGACGTCTGGCTCTTCACGGTGCCCTCGCTGATGCCGAGGGCCTGGGCGACGTCGCGGACGCCGAGGTCGTCGTAGTAGCGCAGCACCACGACGGCGCGCTGCCGCGGGGCCAGGGCCCGCAGGGCGTCCAGGACCGCGGGACGGGTGCTCGGGTCGTGCTCGCCGACCCGCTCCGGCAGCACCTCGGTGGGCGGCTCGTTGCGCCACGAGCGCCGCCGGAACCACGACGCCGCGGTGTTGGCCAGCACCACGCGGGCGTACGCCGGCGCAGCGGCCGGCTCGCGCACCTTGTGCCAGGACGCGTAGGTCTTCGCCAGCGCCGTCTGCACCAGGTCCTCGGCGAGCTGGTGCTCGCCGAGCATGAGGTACGCCGTGCGGTAGAGACTCGGCCACGCGGCATGGACGAACTCGGTGAACTCGTCGTCGGTCACGCTGGTTCTCGCCATCGATCCTCCTCGAGCGGGTCACAGCACAAGACGCCGCGGCGGCCCGATCGGTTGGGTCGGTCCACTCTCTCCTAGGATTGACCCCATGCCTGAAATCCCTGGATGGAGTGGCGCGCGAGGAACGAGCGCGCGTGTCGAGATCACCCGGGACGAGGTCGCGCACCTGGCGAACCTCGCCCGGATCGACCTCTCCGACGAGGAGCTCGACCACCTGGCGCCGCAGCTGAGCGTGATCCTCGAGTCGGTCGCCTCCATCAGCGGCGTGGCGGGCGACGACATCCCGCCGACCTCGCACGCGCTGCCGCTGACGAACGTGTTCCGCGAGGACGTCGTGACGCCCGGCCTCACCCCGGAGCAGGCGCTCGCCGGCGCCCCGGAGGTCGAGCAGCAGCGCTTCTCCGTGCCGCGGATCCTCGGGGAGGAGGCGTGAGCGCCGACTGGACCCGCAGGACCGCCGCGGAGCTGGCCGACGCGCTCGCCGCCGGGGAGACGACCTCGGTCGAGATCACCCGGGCCCACCTGGACCGGATCTCGTCGGTCGACGGCGCCGTGCACGCCTTCCTCCACGTCGACGCCCCCGGCGCGATCGCCCAGGCCGAGGCCTCCGACGCCCGGCGCGCCGCCGGCACGCTGCTGTCCTCGCTGGACGGCGTGCCGATCGCGGTCAAGGACGTGCTCGCCACCGAGGGGCTGCCCACCACCTGCGGCTCCAGGATCCTCGAGGGCTGGATCCCGCCGTACGACGCGACCGTGGTGCGCAAGCTCCGCGAGGCCGGGCTGCCGATCCTGGGCAAGACCAACATGGACGAGTTCGCGATGGGCAGCTCGACCGAGCACTCGGCGTACGGCCCGACCCACAACCCGTGGGACCTGGACCGGATCCCCGGCGGCTCGGGCGGTGGCTCGGCGGCCGCGGTCGCGGCCTTCGAGGCACCGCTCGCGATCGGGACCGACACCGGCGGCTCGATCCGCCAGCCCGGCGCGGTCACCGGCACGGTCGGGGTCAAGCCCACGTACGGCGGGGTGTCCCGCTACGGCCTCGTGGCGCTGGCCAACTCGCTCGACCAGGCCGGCCCGGTCACCCGCACCGTCCTCGACTCGGCGCTGCTGCACGAGATCATCGGCGGCCACGACCCGAAGGACTCCACGAGCATCGACCAGCCGCTCCCCGCCCTGGTCGAGGCCGCCCGTCTCGGCGCCGGCGGTGACCTCGCAGGCGTGCGGGTCGGCGTCATCCAGGAGCTCGCCGGCGACGGCTGGCAGCCGGGCGTGATCACCCGCTTCCAGGAGTCGGTCGACCTGCTGATCAAGGCCGGGGCCGAGGTGGTCGAGGTGTCCTGCCCGACGTTCGTGCACGCCCTGGCGGCCTACTACCTGATCCTGCCGGCGGAGGCGTCCAGCAACCTCGCGAAGTTCGACGCGATGCGCTACGGCCTGCGCGTGTGGCCCGAGGGAAGGCCGGACGCGAGCGCCGAGGAGGTCATGCGCGCGACCCGCGACGCCGGCTTCGGCGACGAGGTCAAGCGGCGCATCATCCTCGGCACCTACGCGCTCTCCAGCGGCTACTACGACGCCTACTACGGCCAGGCCCAGAAGGTACGCACCCTCATCGCGCGCGACTTCGACGCAGCCTTCGAGAAGGCCGACGTGCTGGTCTCGCCGACCGCGCCCACCACGGCGTTCAAGCTCGGCGAGAAGCTCGACGACCCGCTCGCGATGTACCTCAACGACCTCGCGACGATCCCGGCGAACCTCGCCGGCGTGCCGGGCATCTCGGTGCCCAGCGGGCTCGCCGACGAGGACGGCCTGCCGGCCGGGTTCCAGATCCTGGCCCCGGCGCTCGCCGACGACCGCTGCTACCGGGTCGGCGCGGCCCTCGAGGCGGCGCTGGCCGACCAGTGGGGCGGTCCGCTGCTCGACAAGGCTCCCGCTCTGGAAGGGGCATGACCATGACCGACACCCTGGTTGCCTTCGACGACGTCCTCGCGTCGTACGACCCGGCGCTCGGCCTCGAGGTCCACGTCGAGCTGAACACCGCGTCCAAGATGTTCTGCGGCTGCCCGACCGAGTTCGGCGCCGAGCCGAACACCCAGGTCTGCCCGACCTGCCTGGGGCTGCCCGGCGCGATGCCGGTCGTGAACGTCAAGGCGGTCGAGTCGGCGATCCGGATCGGGCTGGCGCTGAACTGCGAGATCGCGGAGTGGTGCCGGTTCGCGCGGAAGAACTACTTCTACCCGGACATGCCGAAGAACTTCCAGACCTCCCAATACGACGAGCCGATCTGCTTCGAGGGCTTCATGGACGTGGAGGTGGACGGCGAGACCTTCCGCGTCGAGATCGAGCGCGCGCACATGGAGGAGGACACCGGCAAGTCGCTGCACGTGGGCGGCGCCACCGGCCGCATCCACGGCGCCGACCACTCGCTGGTCGACTACAACCGCGCCGGCATCCCGCTCATCGAGATCGTCACCAAGCCGATCCTCGGCGCCGGCGCGAAGGCGCCCGACGTCGCCCGGGCCTACGTCGCCCAGCTGCGCGACCTGATCGTGGCGCTCGGCGTCTCCGACGCCCGGATGGACCAGGGCTCGATCCGCGCCGACGTGAACCTGTCGCTCTCGCCCAAGGGCTCGGGCGTCCTCGGCACCCGCACCGAGACGAAGAACGTGAACTCCCTGCGCTCGGTCGAGCGGGCCGTGCGCTACGAGATGTCCCGCCACGCGGCGGTCCTCGACGGCGGGACGAAGATCCTGCAGGAGACCCGGCACTGGCACGAGGACACCGGGGTGACGACCAGTGGCCGTGAGAAGTCCGACGCGGAGGACTACCGGTACTTCCCCGAGCCCGACCTGGTGCCCGTGGCGCCGTCCAGGGCGTGGGTCGATGAGCTGCGGGAGACGCTGCCCGAGAACCCGACCGCCCGCCGGGCCCGGCTGCAGGCCGAGTGGGGCTTCTCCGACCTGGACATGAGGGACACCGTCGGTGCGGGCGCGCTCGACGTCATCGAGCAGACCATCGCCGCCGGCACGCCGCCCCAGGCCGCCCGCAAGTGGTGGCTCGGCGAGCTGGCACGGCGCGCGAACGAGGACGGCATCGAGGTCACCGCGCTCGCGGTCACCGCCGCGGACGTCGCCCGGGTCCAGGCGCTGGTCGACGACGGCACCCTCAACGACAAGCTGGCCCGCCAGGTGTTCGACGGCCTGCTCGCCGGCGAGGGCAGCCCGGACGAGATCGTCGCCGGCCGCGGACTGGCGATCGTCTCGGACGACGGTGCGCTCTCGACCGCGGTCGACAACGCGATCGCGGCCAACCCCGACGTCGCCGCCAAGATCCGCGACGGCAAGGTCGCGGCCGCCGGTGCCCTCATCGGTGCGGTCATGAAGGAGATGAGCGGGCAGGCCGACGCAGGCCGGGTCCGCGAGCTGGTCCTCGAGAAGCTCCAGTAGCCCCCGAGTCGTACGGCGGGCAGGACGCGCCGACTCTCGCCGTACTGCGGGCACGTCTCTCGCCGTACTGCGGGCACGTCTCTGGGGCGGCCCGGCGACGGGATATGCTGCGCCCGCACAACTGAATCCATCACGCCCGCAGCGGGGGAAGCCGGTCGAAGTCCGGCGCTGACCCGCAACCGTAGGCACCCGGCCGTGGCCGGGGGCGAGCCGGAGCGCCTGTTGCGACGCGTCTTCACCCACGCTGTCGCGGAACGCAGCGGGTCGCTTCCGGGCAGGGTCCGGTGCCTCCCGCTACTGCAGCGGGAAGGAACACCATGAATCGCAGGACCCGTCTCGTCCCGGCACTCGTCGTCGGCGCGCTCGCCCTCGGCACCGCCGTCGGCACCACGCCCACCGCGTCGGCCGCTGGCGGCCGCTCCGGCGACTGGCTCGAGGGCCAGCTCACCGGGGGCCTCATCCACAACGACGTCTACGACTTCGACGACTACGGCCTCACCGCGGACACCGCGATGGCGCTCACCGAGATCGGCGGCCACCGGCCGGCGGTGAAGAAGGTCAAGCGGGCCTTGGCCCACCACGTCGACAGCTGGACCACCGGCGTCGACTTCGGCAGCAGCGACATCTACGCCGGGTCGGTCGCCAAGGCGGTCGTCTTCGCGCAGGTCGCCGGAGCCGACCCGACCGCGTTCGGCGGGGTGGACCTCGTCGACCGGCTCGAGGGGCGGATCAGCACCGCCGACGGGACCACGGGCCGGCTGCAGGACCAGACCGACGGCACCGACTACGCGAACACCCTGGGCCAGGCGTACGCGGTCGCGGCCCTGAGCCGCGCCGGTTCCTCCGCGGCGGCCACGGCCACGACCTTCCTCCTCGATCAGCAGTGCGACGCCGGCTTCTTCCGGCTGTACTTCGCCGACAAGGCCGCGGCCGACCAGACCTGCGACGGCGCGGCCCGTGCCGACCGCGCGCCGGACACCGACGCGACCGCGGTCGCGGTGGCCCAGCTGCAGTCGGTGCATCACCCCTCGCGTGTGGTGAAGAGCGCGATCGCGGACGCGCTGCGCTGGCTGGTGCGCCACCAGAAGGACAACGGCAGCTTCGGCGGCGGTCCCACGACCTCGGCGGCGAACACGAACAGCACCGGCTTGGCCGCCCGGGCGCTCGCCCGCGGCGGGAAGTGCCGCGCCGCCGACAACGCCACCGACTGGGTCGCCGGGCTGCAGAAGAAGAACGGCGCCATCGCCTACGACCGCAAGGCCTACCGGGCGGGGATCTCGGACGACACCCTCGACCAGTGGCGCCGTGCGACCAGCCAGGCAGCACCGTCCCTGCAGCTCCCGGGGTGCTGAGGTCCACGGTGGTCCGCCGGCTCCTCCACCCGGTGGCACCGGTCGCGGCAGTCCTCGTCGCGGCCGTCGCGGTGGCGTTCCCGGGCGCCCCTGCATCAGCCGCCGGCTGCCCGACCGCCGACGGCGTGACCGTCGTCGTCGACTTCCACCAGCTCGACGGCGGCGTGCAGACGGCGTGCGTCGCCGACGGTGGCGGGGAGACCGCGGCCCAGCTGTTCCCGGCCGCCGGCTTCCCGCTCACCTACGTGCAGCGCCAGCCGAGCTTCGTGTGCCGGGTGTCGGGCAAGCCCGCCGACAACCCGTGCGTGAACACGCCGCCCGCGGACGCGTACTGGGCCCTGTACTGGTCCGACGGCAGGTCGGGACGCTGGACCTACGCGACCAGTGGCGCCGGCGGCCAGCACGTCCCCGACGGCGGGTACGTCGCGTTCTCCTGGCAGGGCAGCAGCGACAGCGCGGCGCCGGGTGCGAGCCCGGCGCCGCACCCCAGCGCCAGCCCCACGCCGACGCGCGCGCCGACGCACACCGCCGCACCGGGCCACACCGGCCCCTCGAGCGCACCGCCGTCGGCCACCTCGCAGGCCACCTCGTCGGCCACCTCGTCGGCCGCCACCGCGGGCCCGTCCGGGTCGCCGTCGGCGACGTCCTCGCGGACGAAGGCCGGCGACGGTCCGCACTCCCGGGAGCCGCAGCCCTCGGGGTCGTCCGCCACGACCGCCGGTGACTCGCCCACCGCGAGCGACTCACCCTCGCTCCTCCCCGCCTCCGCCGACCCGGCGGATCCCGGCGGCGGCGGGCTGCCGGGCTGGGTGGCGCCCGTCGTGATCGTGCTGCTGTTCGGTGCCGCGGGCGCGGTCGCCGTCGTACGCCGCCGGGGAGCCGCGTGAGCGTGGACCGGCTGCCCCGCGACCTGCATCCCGTGGCCTGGTGGGCCTGGGCGCTCGGGCTCGCGGTCGCTGCGTCGTTCACCACGAACCCGCTGATCCTGCTGATGCTGGTGGGGGTCGCGGCCACCGTGGTGTCGCTGCGCCGGTCCGACCAGCCGTGGGGCCGGTCGTTCCGCCTCTACGTCTGGCTCGGCGTCGTGATCGTCGGCGTCCGGCTGGCGTTCTGGATCGTGTTCGGCGGCTGGACCGGCGGGCGGGTGCTGCTCCGGCTGCCGGCGGTCCCGCTGCCGGACTGGGTCGCAGGGATCACCCTCCTCGGTCCGCTGTACGCGGAGGCGCTGGTGTTCGCCCTGTACGACGGGCTCCGGCTCGCCACGATCGTCATCTGCATCGGGGCCGCGAACTCGGTGGCCAACCCCAAGCGGCTGCTCCGCTCGGTCCCGCCCGCGCTCTACGAGATCGGCACCGCCCTCGTCGTCGCGGTGACGGTGCTGCCGCAGTTCGCCGACAGCGCCCGCCGGGTGCGTGCCGCGCAGGCGCTGCGGGCGGGCGAGACCGGTCGGGTCCGGCGGCTGCGCCGGTTCCTCGTGCCGGTGCTCGAGGACGCGCTGGAGCGCTCGCTCGCCCTGGCCGCAGGCATGGACACCCGGGGCTACGGTCGCGCGAGCGGGGCGACCCGTGCGCAGCGCCGTACGACCGGAGCGCTGATGCTGACCGGCCTCGGTGGCATCTGCGTCGGCACCTACGCCGTGCTGGACACGACCGCCCCTCGGTTCCTCGCGCTGCCGATGCTCGGCCTGGGCGTGGCAGCAGCCGCCGCCGGCCTGCTCAGCGCGGGACGCCGGGTCGAGCGGAGCCGGTACCGGCCGGACTCGTGGCGCTGGCCCGAGCTCGCCGTGGTCGCCAGCGGCGTGCTGGTCGGCGCGCTGGGCTGGTGGCTCAACGCGCACCAGCCGGCCGTCGCCTACCCGGCACTGGACGCTTTCCCGCCCGTCAGCGGCGCCGCGCTGCTGCTCGCGGTCGTCGGCCTCCTCGGCCCGCTCTGCTCGCCGCCGCCGCGGCTGGCCGCCGCGACGCTGGAGGCGGCGGTCGCATGATCGAGCTGCGCGGCATCACGTTCCGCTACGACGAGCTGCCGGTCCTCGAGGGCGTCGACCTGGCCGTGGACGAGGGCGAGCTGGTGCTGGTGTCCGGTCCGACGGGCGTCGGCAAGTCGACGCTGCTGGGGGTGGTGACCGGCCTGGTGCCGCGGTTCAGCGGCGGCACCCTGGACGGCGACGTGCTGCTCGACGGCGTCAGCATCGTGCACGCTCCGCCGCGCGAGCGCGCCCACGCGATCGGGTACGTCGGGCAGAACCCGGCCGCCGGCTTCGTCACCGACACCGTCGAGGAGGAGCTGGCGTACGGCATGGAGCAGCTCGGGCTGCCCTCCGAGACCATGCGCCGCCGGGTCGAGGAGACGCTCGACCTGCTCGGCATCGCCGAGCTGCGCGCTCGGGACCTGCGCACGCTCTCGGGCGGGCAGCAGCAGCGGGTGGCGATCGGGTCCGTGCTCACGATGCACCCCCGGCTGCTGGTGCTCGACGAGCCCACCTCCGCGCTCGACCCCACCGCTGCCGAGGAGGTGCTGGCGACCCTGACCCGGCTCGTGCACGACCTCGGCGTCTCCGTGCTGCTCGCCGAGCACCGGCTCGAGCGGGTCGTGCCGTTCGCCGACCGGATGTGCCTGCTCACCGGCGACGGCCGCGTGCACGTGGGCGAGCCGGGGGAGCTGCTGGTCGACTCGCCCGTCGTACCCCCGATCGTGGAGCTGGGGCGCGCGGCCGGCTGGGACCCGTTGCCGCTCAGCGTGCGCGACGCCCGCCGCCGGGCGCGCGGGCTCGTGGAGCGGCTGCAGCCGCCGGTCACGGTCGACGAGGCGGTCGAGGTGGGCGTGTCGGTCAGCGGCCTGTCGGTCGTGCACGGGCGGACGGTCGCCCTGCGGCAGGTCGACCTGACCCTCGGCGCCGGCCGGGTGACCGCGCTGATGGGCCGCAACGGCGCCGGGAAGTCCTCGCTGATCTGGGCGCTGCAGGGCAGCGGCCGTCGCTCGGCGGGCCGGGTGTCCGCCGGCGGCGTGGACCCGAAGGACCTGGACGCCGCGGGCCGCCGCGCGCTGGTCGGGCTGGTGCCGCAGAACGCCGCCGACCTGCTGTACCTCGAGACCGTCGCGGAGGAGTGCGCCGCCGCCGACGGTGGCTCCGGCGCGTGCCGGGCGCTGCTGGACCGGCTGGTGCCGGGCATCCCCGACGACCACCACCCGCGTGACCTCTCGGAGGGACAGCGGCTGGCGCTCGTGCTCGCCCTGGTGCTCACCACCCGGCCTCGGTTGCTGCTGCTCGACGAGCCGACCCGCGGGCTCGACTACGCCGCGAAGCACGTCCTCGCGGGCGTGCTCCGCGGACTCGCCGCCGACGGCCACGACGTGCTGGTGGCCACCCACGACGTGGAGTTCGTCGCGCAGGTGGCCGACGACGTCGTCGTCCTCGCCGACGGCGACGTGGTCTCGTCCGGCCCGGTGCGCCGCGTGGTCGCCGAGTCGCCGTCGTTCGCGCCCCAGGTCATGAAGGTCCTCGGCCCGCCGTGGCTGCGGGTGGACGAGGTCGCAGCCCAGCTGGACGCGTCATGACACCGGCGGTCCGGATCTCGCCGCGATCCCTGGTCGTGCTCGCGGTCGCCTCGGCGGCCGGGTTGGCCATGCTCTGCTGGCCGCTGCTGCTCCGCGTCCACGACGCGACCCGGGTCGACCCGCCGTTCCTGTTCCTCGGCCTGCTGCCGGTGGTGCTCGCCGTCGTGCTCGCCGAGCTGAACGAGGGTGGGCTCGACCCGCGGGTGCTCGCGATCCTCGGCGTGCTCAGCGCGGCCAACGCGATCCTGCGCGGCGTCTCGCCGGGCACCGCCGGCGTGGAGCTGACGTTCTTCCTGCTGATCCTCGCCGGACGCGTGTTCGGCCCCGGCTTCGGGTTCGTGCTGGGCTGCACGTCGCTGTTCGCGTCCGCGCTGATGACCGCGGGCGTCGGCCCGTGGCTGCCGTACCAGATGCTCTGCGCCGCCTGGGTCGGCATGGGCGCCGGCCTGCTCCCACGCCGGGTCGCCGGTCGCGGCGAGATCGCGATGCTGGCGGCGTACGGCGTGGTGTCCGCCTACCTCTACGGCTTGTTCATGAACCTCTCGGGATGGCCGTTCATCGCAGGGATCGCCGTCGAGGGGCACGAGGGGTCGCTGGCCTACGTCGCCGGCGCGCCGGTGCTGGAGAACCTGCACACGTTCCTCGTCTACACCCTGCTCACCTCGACGGGCAGCTGGGACACCGCCCGCGCGATCACCAACGCCGTGGCGATCGTGGTGCTGGGTCCGGCGATCCTCACGACGCTGCGGCGGGCGTCGCGACGCGCGACCGTGACCGGCCGGGTGCTCACGGGTCGATGAGCAGGATCCGGTCGTCACCCGGTTGCGGGTCGCCGCGGCCGTCGCGGTTGCTGGTCGTGACCCACAGCCTGCCGTCCGGCGTCACCACCACGGTGCGCATCCGGCCGTACTTCCCGACGAAGTAGTCGACCGGGTGGACGGCGTGGTCGCCGTGCAGGTCGACGCGCCAGAGCCGCTCGCCGCGCAGCGACGCGAGCCACAGGTGCCCGTCGAGGTAGGCCAGCCCGGAGGGCGACGCGACGTCGGTCGGCCAGACGACCTGCGGGTTGGTGAGTCCCTCGCCCGAGCCGCGGCCCTCGACCATCGGCCAGCCGTAGTCGTGACCCTTCTCGATCAGGTTCAGCTCGTCGAAGGTGTCCTGGCCGAACTCCGAGGCCCAGAGGCGGTCGTCGTCGTCGAACGCCAGGCCCTGCACGTTCCGGTGCCCGTAGGACCAGATCTGCGAGCCGGGGAACGGGTTGCCGGGAAACCGGCTTCCCGTCGGTGGTCATCCGCAGGATCTTGCCGGCGAGCGTGCCCTTGTCCTGGGCGAGCTCGGCGTCTCCGGTCTCGCCGGTGGAGGCGTAGAGGTAGCCGTCGGGGCCGAATGCGAGCCGGCCGCCATCGTGGATGAAGCCGTTCGGGATGCCGTCCAGGATCACCGTGGTCGGGCCGAGCCGGCCGTGCTCGAGGGTGGCCTTCACGATCCGGTTGTCCACGGCCGTGCTCAGGTAGAAGTACAGGAGGTGGTCCTGCTCGAAGTCCGGAGACACGGCGACCCCGAGCAGCCCGGCCTCGCCGCCCTGGTCGCCCAGCGGCACGGCCGCGCTGATCAGGCCGACCTGGTGGACGTCGTACGTCGACCCGTCGATCACCAGCACCCGCCGGGTGTCGCGCTCGGTGACGACGGCGTCGCCGTCGGGCAGGAAGCCGATGCCCCACGGCACGGCCAGCCCGGTCGCGACCGTGTCGACGACTGTCGGAGGCGAGTCGTCCACCGACGGGGTGTTGTCGCCCGCCGGCCTGGACGGGCTGGTCGTGCCGGTCGGCGACTGGGGGGTGGCGGTCACGGTGTCGCCTGGGGCCGCGTCCGGCGGCTCGTCGTCGCTGCACGAGGAGAGCAGTGCCGCCGTGAGGACGGCGGAGGTGACGAGCGCGGCGGACCGTCCCATGTCAGCCGACTCTACGCAGGAACTCCCGGAGCAGGCCGTGGACGCGGTCGGGGTGCTCCATCTGGAGGAAGTGCGTGCCGCTGAGCTCGACGTACGTCGCGTCCCGCATCTTCGCGGCGGCCGACGCCATCGAGCGCGCGCCCGCGAGGAGGTCCCAGGTGCCCGCGACGAACACCGCCGGTGCGTCGATCCGGCTGAGCCGGACCCGGGGGTGACGGGAGGTGTGGAGGGCGACGTGGGAGTACCACTCGACCGGGGTCTGGAGGAACGCCGCGACCGCCCTGCGGGCGAGCTCGGGGTCGGCGACGGGCAGCATGAAGCCGCTGTGGCTGACCACGTCGATCGTGCGGCGGCCCACGGGCAGCCTGGTGGTGAGGGGCGTGACCAGGCGGCCGCAGTACTTGAGGGCACGCGCGAGGTTGACGGCGATCGCCTTGCTGGCGACGCCGGGCACGCGCAGCGGGCCGAGCATCGTGGCGAACGTGTCACCGGGGACACCGGCGACCGCGAACAGCCCGGTGACCCGCTCGGGGTGCCGGGCGGCGATCTCGAACGCGGTGTTGACACCCATCGACCAGCCGACGATCACGGCCCGGTCGATGCCGAAGTGGTCCATGACCGAGAGCCCGTCCTCGGCGAACTCCTCGATGCCGACCCGCTCGACGTCGTCGGGCCGCGCGGAGCCCCCGGTGCCACGGTGGTTCCACGAGACCACGCGGACGCCGCACTCGGGGTCGAGGAAGGCCGGCCAGGCCCAGGCACTCGTGCCCAGTCCGTTGCAGAGCAGCACGGTCGGCCCGTCCATCAGCCCGTCCGGGTCGTTGGTCCAGGCGCGCAGCCGGGTCCCGTCGTCGGAGAGCACGTCGTGGAACGCGAGGCGTGGCGTGACCTCGGTGCGGGTCGGTGAGGCGGACATGGACCCGATTCTGCCCCGCACCGCGTCCGCGATCGTGGAGGTGTGGCTGACCTCACCGGGCGGCCAGGGAGGTGGTTCCGCCCGGCGAGGTCAGCCGTGCGCAGCCCGAGCTGCTTCCTCCTGCGCCGTCGTCCTGCCGAGGGCGGCCAGGAACTCCTCGACGTCGTCGAGCTCGGCACGCCGTTGTGCGAGAGCGGTGGAGGCGACCATGGCGTTGCGTCTGGCACGGAGCTGGGACTCGACCGGCCACCGGCGTACCGCATCCACGAGCTGCGTCCCGAACATGCGCACCACCTTAGGAGCCGGGCGATTCCAGCCGGTCAACGTCGTGTGACGGT
The DNA here is from genome assembly GCF_054058995.1 of Nocardioides sp. HB32. NCBI lineage: Bacteria > Bacillati > Actinomycetota > Actinomycetes > Propionibacteriales > Nocardioidaceae > Nocardioides > Nocardioides sp. HB32. The sequence continues at coordinate 3,963,091 of NZ_JBSSBS010000001.1, read as the reverse complement.
TGCGTGAACTCGCTGCGGAGCCGCGATCGGTCCGTAACACTGGCTCCACACGCGCGTTGCAGGTGTGGGGGACGGGTAAGGAGTGGGGGATGCGCAAGCGGGCGATGCTGCTCGTGGCCGCGGTCGTCGTGCTGTCCGGCTCGGCGCGGGCCGCGGCGGAGACGGTGGCGGACTGGCCGATGGACGAGAGCCGGAACGCGCAGGTCATGCACGACACGACCGGGAACCACGATGCCCCGATCGGCCGGAAGATCATCCCGGGCGGGGGTGTCTTCCACTTCCCGGGGAGCAGCAGCCGCTGGCGCTCGGACCACCAGCGCATCCTGGTCGTGGACGACGCCGACGACCTCGACCCCCAGAACGCCCGGTACGAGATCGAGATCCGGATCCGGACCACCGGCGGTTCCGAACCGAACCTGGTGCAGAAGGGCCAGCACGGCCAGCCGGGTGGGTACTTCAAGCTCGCGCTGTTCGATGGCCGGCACCCTCGTTGCGGCTTCCACGACGCGTCCGGCCGCGGACGTGCCACCGGCCGGCGTGACCTCGACGTCACCGACGGGCGCTGGTGGACGATCCGCTGCACCAGCACGGCACGGGCCACCCGTCTCGTCCTGCGGCACGAGGGAAAGCGGTACGTCGCCGTCCAGCGCGGCCCCCTCGGCTCGGTGGAGAACGACCAGCCGCTCGCGATCGGGGGGAAGCCGAACTGCAGCTTCTCCTCGCGCGTCGACTGCGACTACTTCCGGGGCGACTTCGACTACGTGACCATCCGCAAGGGGAAGTAGCCGGCCGCTCAGTCCGGCGCGGGCGCCACCGCCCGTGAGGAGCGCGTCGCGCCGACCGAGGCGACGACCACGCACGCCATCGCGACCCACTGCGGAGCAGTGAGGAACTCGCCGAGGACGACCATGCCCGCGAGGGCGGCCGCCGCGGGCTCGAGGCTCATCAGGATGGAGAACGCCGCAGGGGCGAGGCTGCGGAGCGCGACCAGCTCGCAGCTGTAGGGGATGACCGACGAGAGCAGGCCCACCACCGCGCCGAGCGCGAGGATGCGCGGGTCGACGAGGTCGGACCCGCCCACGCCGACCGCGGCGGGCAGGAGCAGGAGCGCGGCCACCACGGAGGCGACCGCGAGCCCGTCGAAGCCGGGCCAGCGGCGCCCGGTCTGGGCACTCAGCAGGATGTACGCCGCCCAGCACGCGCCGGCCACCAGCGCGAACAGCACGCCGGCCACGGTCAGGGACCCGCGGCCGCCTGAGAGGCCGAGCAGCGCGACGCCGAGACCGGCGAGCGCGACCCAGAGCAGGTCGCGACGACGGCGCGACCCGACCACGGCGAGCGTGAGCGGGCCCATGAACTCCAGCGTCACCGCGACGCCGAGGGGGATCCGGGCGAACGCCTGGTAGAACGACCAGTTCATGAGGCCGAGCGAGCCGCCGAACGCGAGGGCGACGTACCAGTCCTGGCGGGTCCGGCCCCGCAGCGCCGGCCGGGCCACCGCCACCAGCACGAGCGCGCTGGTCGCCAGCCGGAGCCAGACGATCGTGGTGGGCGCGGCCTCGTCGAAGATCGACTTCGCGACCGAGGCACCGAACTGCACCGACAGGATCCCGATCAGCACCAGCCAGACCGGCGAGACCAGGCGGAGCGATGAGTTCCGGGTGGCCACCGGGTCAACCTAGCGGCACAGTAGAGCCACGAGAGTGGAGGACGAGATGGCAGACCGGACCCTGCTGATGGTCGGGACCCGCAAGGGTCTGTGGATCGGCACGTCGGACGAGGCGCGCGAGGACTGGGAGTTCACCGGCCCGCACTTCGACATGGAGGAGGTGTACTCCTGCCTGGTCGACACCCGTGGCGGTACGCCGCGGCTGCTGGCCGGTGCCTCGTCGAGCTGGCTCGGCCCGCAGGTGTGGCGCTCCGACGACCTCGGCGGGTCCTGGGAGGGCACCCCGAACGGTGCGGTCCGGTTCCCCGACGACACCGGCGCGAAGGTCGAGCGGGTCTGGCAGCTGGCGCCGGGCTGCGAGGACGGCGTCGTGTACGCCGGCACCGAGCCGGCCGCGGTCTTCCGCTCGACCGACCGCGGCGAGACCTTCACCCTCGAGCGCGCGCTCTGGGACCACCCGCACCGCCCGGAGTGGAACGCCGGGTTCGGTGGCCAGGCCTTCCACACGGTGCTGCCGCACCCGCAGGACCCGCTCAGCCTGACCGCAGCCCTCAGCACCGGCGGTGTCTACCAGACCAGCGACGGCGGGCAGAGCTGGGCGCCGCGCAACCACGGCATCCGGGCGGAGTTCCTGCCCGAGGGCCAGCAGTTCCCCGAGTTCGGCCAGTGCGTGCACAAGGTCACCCGGCACCCCGCCCGCCCGGAGCGCCTGTACCTGCAGAACCACGGAGGCGTCTACCGCTCCGACGACCACGGCGCGAGCTGGGCCTCGATCGCGGAGGGCCTGCCGGCGGAGTTCGGGTTCCCGATCGTGGTGCACCCCCACCAGCCCGACACCGTCTACGTCTTCCCGATCAACGGCGGGGACAAGCGCTATCCGCCGGACGCGAAGGCCCGGGTCTGGCGCTCGCGCGACGCCGGCGAGACGTGGGAGGAGCTCGCCGACGGGTTGCCGGACGCCTTCTACGTCGCGGTGATGCGCGACGCGATGTGCGCCGACGACCACGAGCGCAGCGGGCTGTACTTCGGCGCCCGCAACGGCGCGGTCTGGGGCTCGCCCGACGAGGGCGAGACCTGGCACCAGGTCGTCGCCGACCTGCCGGACGTCATGTGCGTCCGGGCGGCCGCGCTCTGACGGGGTGTGTCGCTGCTGCCCGGAACGAGCTTGTCGGCCGGACGAGCTCGAAGCCGCGCGATCGTGACCGGTTCGGTCTCGTCGCGGCGGGTGGGCAACGGTTCCCGGCTTGCGGGTCCTGTGTCCGTGGCTTTCCGGCCGCGGGTGGTTGCGACCGACAGGCAGCTACGGGACCGGTGGGTGGGGGGTCGTCGCGGTCTCCCGGCTTCCGGTCCCTGGCCCTGTGTCCGTGGCTTGCTGGCCGTGGGGTGGTTTCGATCGACATGGCAGCTACCGGACCGGCGGGCGGGTGGTCTTCGTGGTCTCCCGGCCTGCGGGTCGACGGCTGTGGCTTGCTGGCCGTGGGTGGTTTCGACCGACATGGCAGCTACGGGAACGGCTGGTTGGTGGTCGTCGCGGGCTCCCGGCTTGCGGGTCGCGGGTGCCCCGCGCCGGCTGTGGAAAGCGGCTCGGAATCGTGACCTGTTCGTTACCCAGATCCCTGTGGAGCAAGGGGTTCTGGGCCTCTCGGTGTCGGTGGCCGGTGCTTGAGTGGAGCCATGACAGCGATGGCCACACCTCGACACCGGGTCTCGGTCGCGGTCGCGCAGATGCGCGACCTGGCCGGCTCGGTGACCGATGCGTCGGTGTGGTCCATGGACGCCGCGGAGACCACGACGACGCTGATCGAGCTCAGCCGGTTGAAGGCGCAGGTGGTCGAGCTCGAGGCCCGGGTCGCCGAGCACGCCGACGACGAACAGGTCGACGCGTGGGCGCACCGGACCCGGCAGACCAAGCCCGCGGTGCTCGGCCAAGTCAGGCTCGGCCAGGCGCTGGTCACCCGCGGCCAGGTCCGCGACGCGCTCGCGGCCGGTGACCTGGTGGTCGAACAGGCCCGGGTGATCGTCACCGCGCTGGACCAGCTCCCCGGCGACCTCGACCCGGCCTTGGTGGAGAAGGCCGAGCGGCACCTGGTCGCCGCCGGACGCGAGCACACCGCCCCCACCCTGCGGATCCTGGGCAAGCGGCTGATGGACGTGGTCGCCCCCGACCTGGCCGACGAGTACGAAGCGAAGCAGCTCGCCCGCGAGGAGGCCGACGCGCTACTGGCCACCACGTTCACGATGGTCGATGACGGGCACGGCAAGTGCCACGGGAAGTTCACCGTCCCGTCCTTGCACGGTGCCGCGCTGAAGAAGATGCTGCTCGCGATCGCCGCCCCCAAGCACCGCACCGCCACCGACGGCCCCGCCGCCGGTGTCGTGCCCCGGCCCGGCCGGGAACGCCTGGGCCGGGCGTTCTGCGAGCTCATCGAGCGCTACCCCGCCCACCAGCTCCGGAAGACCGGCGGCGTCTCCGCCACCATCGTCGTGACCATGACCTTGGACAGCCTGCTCGAGAAGCTCGAGCAGACCGCGCTGCTGGACACCGGGGAGAGGATCTCCGCCGCCACCGCCCGCCGGCTGGTGTGCGAGGCCGGGATCATCCCCGCCGTGCTCGGCGGCAACTCCGAGGTCCTCGACCTCGGCCGCACCCGCCGGTTCCACACCAAGGCCCAGCGGATCGCGATCGGCCTCCGCGACAAGGGCTGCACCGAACCCGGGTGCGATTGGCCACCGGCGATGTGTCACGTCCATCACGACATCCCGTGGAGCCGCGGCGGACCCACCGACGTCGAGCACGGCCGGCTCCTCTGCCCGAAACACCACACCAGGTTCCACCGACGGACCTAGGCCGACCGGCCCGACGAACCTCCACCACAGACCCGCCGGTGGGCGCGGTCCTACCTGCACAACGGCCTGAATCTTCGACGCCTGAACGCGTTTGCTCGCACCCCGCGGGTCGCGCGCAGCCTGACCACCCGCGTCACGAACCACGCGGAACGCCGCAGATCCGCGCACCCTGACCCCACGTCGCTCGCAGTCGGCACGCACGGCAAGGGCCTGCTCCGTCAGCCCGCAGGTGTTCGACGACGCCACCCGGGTGGTCGCCGGGGTCGACCTCGACCCCGAAACCTGAACGAATTGGTCAATGTGGGGGAAGCGGCGGGCCGGGCCCGCTTCTAGCGTGAGGAGCAATCGCGTGGTCTGTGCGGGGCAGTCGGCGCCTGACGACGGAGGAACCGCATGACCATGCGTCGCTCGAGCATCCGTATCGCGATAGGAGCCGTGAGCGCCGCCGCGCTCCTTCTCGGCTCGTCGGCGAACGCCGGAGTGCTGGGTCAGCAACAGCATCACCACCACGATCACCACATCTCCATCAAGCCGGTGCTCAGCGGTCTGGCCGCACCGCGCGGGATCGCGTTCGACAGCCGGGGCGACATGTACGTCGCGGAGTCGGGCATCGCGGGCTCCGGCACGGCGGGCCTGACCCACACCGGCAAGGTGAGCAAGTACCGCTGGGGCTCCGACACTCCGGCGTGGACCACCCGCTTCGACTCGTTCTACGCGTCCGAGGACCCGACTCAGCCGCCCGACGTCCTGGGTCCCGAAGGGCTCAGTGCGATGGGGAACGGATGTATGAAGGACGACGACGACCGCCACGGACGCGACCACGGCGACGGCCACCACCACGGCTGCCAGGTGCAGATGATCATGAGCGAGTCGACGCCGGGCATCCTCGCCGCCAGCAACGGTATGGTGAACGCGCCCCAGGCCGGCCACCTGTACCGGCTCGACGGCGTCAACGGCAGGGCCAAGTCGATCTCGGACGTCGGCTCGCAGATGTACCAGTGGACGACTGACCACTCCGACCTGTTCCCGGACGACTTCCCGGACTCCAACCCGTTCGGCCTGCTGATCACCAAGGGCCACCGCGGCGGGATCCGCACCTTCGTCGCGGACGCGGGCGCGAACACGATCAGCGAGATCATGCGGGACGGGACCGCCCGGGTGGTCGCGTACATTCCCAACGAGGACTTCGGGGCGATGCGCGACTCGACGCCCACCTGCATGGCACAGGGGCCGGACGGCTACCTGTACGTCGGCACGCTGGACCTGGTGTCCAACCTGTTCGTGCCCCCGGGCACCGGCGGCTTCTCCCGCGTCTGGCGGGTCGACCCGAACGCCGACTTCCCGACCGCGCCCACCGTCTGGGCGTCCGGCCTGACGACGATCACCGGGTGCACCTTCGACCGGCACGGCAACTTCTGGGCGGCGGAGATGTTCGCCGGTGGTACGACGGCCAACCCGCCGGGTGACGTCGTCGTCATCCCGTGGCGGCACCCGGAGTTCCAGAAGCACCTGGGCGCCGGGAAGTTGCCGCTGCCCGGGATGATCGCCCAGGGCCCGGACGGAGCGATGTACGTGACGACCGGATCGTCGGCACCTGACTCCGCCGGTGGCGTGTCGCGGATCAGCTTCCGCCACTGAGGCAGGTCGGTCGGCGAGATCCGACTGGCCGGCCGCCGGGTCGAACGACCGGAGGGCAGCGGCGACCGTCGCCGCGTCCTCCGGTCGCATCCCGTCCAGGATCTGCCGGACGTCCTGACGGCGTCGCTCGGTGACCGCGTCGAGCCGGACCCCAGGGTCCGCACGTCGGCTGAGCGGAGCACCGCCCACTGACTTCACAGCGCGGGCCGCACAGGACGCCGCCGGCTATGCGAGCTCGGCGGCGGCAGCTTCGAGAAGAGTGATCTGCGCGTCGTCGAGCGTGATGGCCGGCGCTGCCAGGAGGTCGTCGAGCTGCGCGCTGGAGGTGGCGGAGGCCAAGGGCGCCGTCACGGTCGGTTGGTGCATCAGCCAGGCCAGAGCGATGGTGGCGGCACGGACGTGGTGTTCGTGGGCGATCGCTTCGATGGTGTCGAGCAGGCGGAGTCCCTGTGGCGTGAGCAGAGGTCGTACGCCGGCTCCTCTGGCTCGGTCCTCGGTGTCAGCCTCGGTGCGGTACTTGCCCGAGAGGAAGCCACCGCCGAGAGCACGGTAGGGCAGCACGGCAAGACCGGCCTCGGCCGCCAGGGACGCGAGCCCCGTCTCGTACGGCCGTCGGTGGACCAGGCTGAAGTGCGGTTGGAGCGCGACCGGTGCGACGAAGCCGTTCGTGCACGCCGTCTCGATCCACTGACGGACGGCGTCTGCGGTGAAGTTGGACAGTCCGACGGCCCGGATCTTGCCCGCCCGGACCAGGGCGTCGAACGCCTCCGCACTCTCCTGGATCGGCGTTCGGTCGTCCTGGTAGTGCGCGAAGTAGAGGTCGATGTAGTCGGTGCCCAGCCGACGCAGCGACTCGTCGACCGCCGCGGCCACGGTGCTCGCGGACAGACCCTCGAAAGCCGGGTGGTTGCCGCACTTCGTCGACACGATCACCTGGTCGCGATTCCGCCGGTCTCGCATCCAATCTCCGAGGATGACCTCCGATGCTCCGTCGGAGTACGTGTCGGCCGTGTCCACCAGTGCACCTCCGGCGTCGGCGAAGGCGTCGAGGATCCGATGGGATCCAGCGGCGTCGGTCGTGCGGCCGAACGTGTTGCCCCCGAGACCCACCGCAACTGCGAGGTCGTCACCCCAGCGGCGCTCAGGTGCACGGTCGACGGGCTGGGTGGTGGCTCCGGGTCGGGTCACGAGGTCTCCTTGATCGGCTCAGGGATGAGCAATCCAAGCAGCCGGCCCCGACATCGGCCGACTCTGGGAGTTGCCGTCCCATGCCGGCGGATCCGGTAGCTGGGCCTGCACGCCCAGCTCCGAGAGGGTCACCCGGTGACACCCGTCAGGGCGCCGCTCCGAGCTCCTTCTCCTCGTACTCGGCCTCCCTGCGGGAGGCCTCGATGTGCTCCTCGATCTCCTCGCGCCGGAGCGGCACCAGGTACGCGATCACGTAGACGAGGACCGAGAGGGCGAACAGCGCCGGGATCGCCGTGCCGAAGCTGAGCACGTTCTGGTTGCCGGCGGCCGGCTCCGGGTAGTTTCCGAGCCAGGAGATGACCAGCAGGCCGGCCAGCCACGGGAGCACCCAGCTCGCGCCGGAGCGCAGGTCGAGCTTCGGGGTGTCGTGGCCCAGCACGTGGTAGATCGGGAGCAGCAGGAACCCGATGGCGATGGCCACCGCGAGCTTCCAGACGATGTCCCAGCCCGACCAGTAGATGATCAGGTTGGAGGACCAGAACGCCAGGAACGGGATGAGGTGCCCGCCCGGCACCCGGAACGGACGCTCGAGCTCCGGCATCCGCTTGCGCAGGGCGACGAGCACGAGGGGCCCGGAGGCGAACGACATCACGGTCGCCGAGGTGATGAAGCCGACCAGCTGCTGCCAGCTCGGGAACGGCAGGAACACGATGAGCCCCACCACGAAGGCGACCACGAGCGAGATCAGCGGGACACCGCGGTCGGTCGTGCGCTCGAGCGCCTTCGGCGCGTTGCCGTTGCGCGCCATGGCGTACGAGATCCGCGACGTGACGGTCGTGTAGATCAGGCCGGTGTCTCCGGGCGAGACGATGGCGTCGACGTAGAGCAGCACGGCCAGCCAGGACAGGCCGAGCAGGGAGGCGAGCGCGGCGAGCGGACCGAAGTCGTTCTCGAAGGTCAGCTTCGCCCAGCTGCCCGAGTCGCTCAGGACCTGCGTCGGCAGGGCGCCGATGAACGCCACCTGCAGGGCGATGTAGATGAGGCCCGTGAGCAGCACCGACCCGACGACCGCGAGCGGGACGTTGCGCCGTGGGTTGTCGGTCTCGCCGGCCAACTCGATGCCCTGTCGGAACCCGAGGTAGGAGAAGACGATCCCGGACGTGGCGATCGCCGTGAAGACTCCGTGCCATCCCGACGGCTTGAAGCCGTGGCTGGTGAAGTTCTCGCCGTGGAACGCGGAGATCAGGAAGGCCGCGATGACCAGCAGGATGATGCCCAGCTTCCACCACACCAGCGCGTTGTTGATCCGCGCGAACCAGCGGATGCCGAAGTAGTTGATGACCACGAAGGTCGCCATGAGCACCACGGCGGCGCCGTAGCCGAGGGCCGTCAGCGTGTGCACGATCTCGCCGTTGACCGTGTGCTCGCGCGTGAACGGCGCGTACTTGGTCGCGTACTGCAGCGCCGCCTCGACCTCGATCGGGGCGGTGGTCGCGACGGCGACCCACGTGATCCAGCCGGCGCTGTAGCTCGCGAACGAGCCGAAGGCCAGGTGCGGGAAGCGGACCACCCCGCCGGACACCGGGAACATCGTGCCCAGCTCGGCGTACACCAGCGCGATCAGCAGGATCATGAAGCCGCCGAGGGCCCACGAGATGATCGCGGCCGGACCGGCCTGCTGGGAGGCGTTGAGCGCACCGAAGAGCCAGCCGGAGCCGATGATCGACCCGACGCTGGCGAACAGCAGGCCGACGACGCCGACGTGCCGTTTGAGGTTGGGCTCCGTGGCCTCTCGGGTGGGTGTGGCGGTGGCCATCGAGGTCTCCTCCGTGTCGCGACACTTCAAACCCCGTGGGGGTGCCCGGCGCGACCGGCGGCCAAACCCGCTACGACTGCGAGATGTGCGTCCCGAGCGGCGGCGCGTCCATCGCGGCGATCGGGATCTCGCCGGTCGCCTCGAGCTCCTCCGGCGGATGGATGGGCTCGGGCACCCCGGCGGTGATGGTGCTGCCGTCCGCGCGCCGGCCGCCGACGACCGGGCGCTCCCCGAGCAGGCCGTCGATCCGCTCGCCCTGGTCGGACAGGACGACCTCGACCGGAGCGCCGGGGGTCACGACGTACTCGGTGCCGCGGACGGAGACCGGTACGGCGTCGTCGCCGGCGATGGCGGTGAACCGGATCCGGTCCTCGTCGAGCTCGACGAGGAGGCGGGAGCCCTGCCAGCAGATCCGGAACCGCAGGCTGTCCCAGGCGACCGGCAGCCGTGGGTCGAAGCTCAACCGGCCGTGGTAGTCGCGCATCCCGCCGAACCCGTACGCCAGCGCGCTCCAGACGCCGCCGCACGAGGCGATGTGCAGACCGTCGACGGTGTTCCCGTGCAGGTCCGCGAGGTCGACGTAGAGCGACTGGTGGAAGTAGTCGAGGGCCGCGTCGTGGTAGCCGACCTCGGCGGCGACCACGGACTGCACGACCGCCGACAGGGTGGAGTCGCCGGTGGTGATCGGGTCGTAGTACTCGAAGTCGGCGCGCTTCTCCTCGGGCTTGAACCGCTCGCCCTGGAGGAAGAGCGCGAGCACGACGTCGGCCTGCTTGAGCACCTGGAAGCGGTAGATCACGAGCGGGTGGTAGTGCAGCAGCAGCGGGAACAGGTCGTCGGGGGTCTTGGAGAGGTCCCAGACCTCCCGATCGAGGAAGTAGTCGTCCTGGGGATGGATGCCGAGGCCCTCGTCGTACGGGATCGTCATGCCGTCCGCGCAGCGCTGCCACTCCTCGACCTCGGCGGGGTCGAGGCGCAGGCGGGCGGCGATCCGGACGTACTCCTCGGGATGGGCGTCGCGGATCCGGGTGATGGCGGCGGCGGCCTGGTCGAGGTTGAAGCGCGCCATCACGTTGGTGAACAGGTTGTTGTTGACGACGGTCGTGTACTCGTCCGGCCCGGTGACGCCGTGGATGTGGAACGACGGGTCGCCGTTGCTGCGCCAGAAGCCGAGGTCCGCCCACATCCGCGCGGTCTCGACGAGGATGTCGATGCCCTCACGGATGAGGAACCCTTCGTCGCCGGTCGCGCCGACGTACTTCATGAGCGCGTACGCCACGTCCGCGTCGATGTGCACCTGGGCCGAGCCGGCCGCGTAGTAGGCCGAGGCCTCCTCGCCGTTGATGGTGCGCCAGGGGTACATCGCGCCGCTCCCCGCCATCTCGCGAGCGCGCTCGCGCGCGGACGGCAGCATCAGCGAGCGGAAGTGCAGGGCGTTCCGCGCCACCTCCGGGTTGGTGTAGCTGAGGAACGGGATGACGTAGATCTCGGTGTCCCAGAAGAAGTGACCCTCGTAGCCCGACCCGGTCACGCCCTTCGCCGGCACGCCGAGCCCGTCGATCCGGCCGCTCGCCTGGGCCAGGCTGAACAGGTTGAACCGCACGGCCTGCTGCACCGCGCGGTGCCCGTCGGTGTCGCCGCCGACCTCGACGTCGGCTCCCGCCCAGAAGTCGGCGTACCAGGCGCGCTGGTCCTCGACGTAGTTCTGGACGCCGTGCCGCTTCGCGCGGTCCAGGGTGCGCTCACAGCGGTCTGCGAGCTCACGGGCGGGGACGGCCCTGGACGTGTGGTAGGTGACGGTCTTCGTCAGGCGGGTGGTGGCGCCGCGGGTCGCGTCGACGCGGAACACCAGCTTCGCCTGGTCGGCGTCGGACCGCGCGACGATCTCGTGCTCGTCCTGGGTCTCGAGCACGTGGTCGGCCGCGACGGCGAGCGTCATGCCGGAGTGGGCGCACTGGTAGCCCAGCAGCAGCCGGTCGTTGGTCGCGTGGCTCATCCGCGGCTGCAGGACCCGCTCGGCGAACAGCATGGTCTTGCGGGGATCGGCGGTCGTCGCCGCGTGCTGGGGCATGCGGTACTCGTCCATGCCGTCCTGGCGGTTGAGGATCTGGGAGGAGATCACGACCGGTGCGTCGCCGGTGAGCACCTCGACCTCGAGCGTCATCACGGCGAGGTGGCGCTGGGTCATCGACACCATCCGGGTGGAGTCGATCCGCACCCGCTTGCCCGACGGCGTGCGCCAGATCAGGTTCCGCCGCAGCACGCCGTCGCGGAAGTCGAGCCGCCGTTCGTAGTGCTCGAGGTCGGCGGTGCCGAACGTCAGCGGCTCGTCGTCGACGTAGATCTTGAGCACCTTGGTGTCGGGCGCGTTCACGATGGTCTGGCCGGTGCGCGCGAAACCGAACGCCGTCTCGGCGTGCCGGATCGGCCAGGTCTCGTGGAAGCCGTTGACGAACGTGCCGTGGGCGTACGCCGGCCGTCCCTCCTCGGGGTTGCCGCGCATGCCCAGGTAGCCGTTACCGACGGCGAACAGCGTCTCGGCGACGCCCATGTCGTCGAGGCTGTAGCTGGTCTCCACCAGCGCCCACGGCTCGATCGGGAACCGGCCGCGGTCCATCGGGTTCGGGCCGACCGTGCGCCGGCTCATGCGGCGTCCCCGGCCGGGACGAGGTCGGCGAGGTCGGCGACCACGACGTCCGCGCCGGCCTCACGCAGCGCCTTCTCGCCCGCGCCCCGGTCGACACCGACCACGCGTCCGAAGTCGCCGGCCCGCCCGGCGCGGACGCCGGATACGGCGTCCTCGAGCACGACCGACCGCTGCGGCGTCGCCCCGAGCTCGGCGGCGGCGTGCACGAAGGTGTCGGGTGCGGGCTTGCCGGGCAGGCCCAGCTCGGTCGCCACCGCGCCGCTCATGACCGTGCGGAAGCGGGCGAGCAGGCCCGCGGCCTCGAGCACCGCCGGCGCGTTCGCGGAGGACGACACGACGCCGAGGGGCGTGCCGAGCCGCCCCAGGTGGTCGAGCAGCCGGACCGATCCCGGATAGGGCTGCACGCCGTCACGCGCGAGCACCACGTTGAACGCGTCGTTCTTCCGGTCGCCGAGCTCGCGGACGAGGTCCTGCGGCGCCGGGATGCCGCGCGAGGTCAGGAAGTCGCGGACGCCGTCGTACCGGGGCTTCCCGTCGACGTGGGCGAAGTAGTCGACATCCGTGTACGCCGCGGTGTCGCCCTCGCCGTCCCACGACGCGAGGAACTCGTTGAACATGTCCGACCAGGCGCGCATGTGCACCTCCGCCGTCGGCGTGATGACGCCGTCGAGGTCGAACAGGACGGCGTCGTGCTCCTGCCAGGTCACGGTCACGGTACGAGGCTAGTGTTCGCGGCGCTCCGGCGTCGCGACCAGGCGGTCACATCGTGACCTTCCGGTCCGGGGGCGGAGGCCGCGCCGATACCCTCGTGGCCATGACCAGCCCCGACATCAAGCCCCGCTCCCGCGACGTCACCGACGGCCTGGAGCGGGCCGCGGCCCGCGGCATGCTGCGCGCGGTGGGCATGGGCGACGAGGACTTCGCGAAGCCGCAGATCGGGGTCGCGTCCAGCTGGAACGAGATCACCCCCTGCAACCTGTCGCTGGACCGCCTGGCGAAGGCGGTCAAGAACGGCGTGCACGCGGCCGGCGGCTACCCGCTGGAGTTCGGCACCATCTCGGTGTCCGACGGCATCGCGATGGGCCACGAGGGCATGCACTTCTCGCTCGTCTCCCGCGAGGTGATCGCGGACTCGGTCGAGACCGTCATGATGGCCGAGCGGCTCGACGGCTCGGTCCTGCTGGCCGGCTGTGACAAGTCGCTGCCCGGCATGATGATGGCGGCCGCGCGGCTCGATCTCGCGAGCGTCTTCCTGTACGCCGGATCGATCATGCCCGGCCAGGTCGACGGCAACGACGTGACGATCATCGACGCCTTCGAGGCGGTCGGCGCCTGCCTGGCCGGCAAGATCAGCCGCGAGGAGGTCGACCGGATCGAGCGGGCGATCTGCCCGGGCGAGGGCGCCTGCGGCGGCATGTACACCGCGAACACGATGGCCGCGGTCGCCGAGGCGATCGGCATGTCGCTGCCGGGCTCGGCCGCCCCGCCCGCCGTGGACCGCCGTCGCGACGGCTTCGCGCACCGCTCCGGCGAGGCCGTGGTCAACCTGCTCCGCCACGGCATCACGGCCCGCCAGATCATGACCAAGGAGGCGTTCGAGAACGCCATCACGGTCGTCATGGCTCTCGGCGGCTCGACCAACGCCGTCCTGCACCTGCTGGCGATGGCCCGCGAGGCCGACGTCAACCTGACGATCGACGACTTCAACCGGATCGGCGACAAGGTGCCGCACCTCGCGGACCTGAAGCCGTTCGGCCGCTACGTGATGAACGACGTCGACAAGATCGGCGGCATCCCGGTCGTGATGAAGGCGCTCCTCGACGCCGGTCTCATGCACGGCGACTGCCTGACGGTGACCGGGCGGACGATGGCGGAGAACCTCGCCGACCTGGCGCCGCCGGACCTGGACGACGACGTGATCCGCAGGCTGGACCGGCCGATCCACAAGACGGGCGGGCTGACGATCCTCAAGGGCTCGCTGGCCCCGGAGGGCGCGGTCGTGAAGACCGCGGGCTTCGACGAGTCGGTGTTCACCGGCACCGCGAGGGTCTTCGACGGCGAGCGGGCGGCGATGGACGCGCTCGAGCGCGGCGAGATCCGGCCCCGCGACGTCGTGGTGATCCGCTACGAGGGCCCCAAGGGCGGTCCGGGCATGCGTGAGATGCTCGCGATCACCGGTGCGATCAAGGGCGCCGGGCTCGGCAAGGACGTCCTGCTGATCACCGACGGCCGCTTCTCCGGTGGTACGACGGGCCTCTGCGTCGGACACATCGCGCCCGAGGCCGTGGACGGCGGCCCGATCGCGTTCGTCCGCGACGGCGACACGATCACCCTCGACGTCGCCAACCGGCTGCTCGAGGTCGAGATGGGCGCCGAGGACGAGTGGGCGGAGCGGCAGGTCGGCTGGGAGCCGCTGCCCCCGAAGTACACCCGCGGCGTGCTCGGCAAGTACGCCAAGATCGTGCAGTCCGCGGCGCACGGCGCGATCACCAGCTGACGGTGTCGTCGTCCAGATGACCCAGCAGCCGGACAACCGCGGCCCGGTGCTGTTCCTCGTGCTCCTGGCCATCGTCGCGCTGATCGTCGTCGCCTGGGGCGTCGACGGATCCGACGGCGGCGCCGGCTCGGCGCGTCCGGTCGAGGTCGTGCGGCTCGAGGGCGCCGTTCCGGGGTCCGCCCCCACGCCAGGGACGGCGCAGCCCGACCCGGAGCCCGACCCGCGGCCCGGCGGCCGCCCGGTCCCGCTGCCCGACGGGGGCACCAGGGTGTTCGGCGGCAACCACTTCCTCGTCGCCTACTACGGCACCGGCCAGACCGCGGCGATGGGAGTGCTGGGCGAGAGCGATCCCGACACCATGGACGCGCGGCTGCACCACGCCGCGGCGCCGTTCGCGGGGACGGGTCGACCGCTGCGCCACGTGTACGAGCTGATCGTCACCATCGCCGACGGCAGCGCCGGCGCGGACGGTTCCTACAGCCACGACATCCCGCGAGAGGTGGTCGAGACCTACCTCCGCGCGGCCCACCGCAACCATGCCCTGCTGCTGCTCGACCTGCAGCCCGGCCGGAGCGGGTTCCTCGAGGTCGCGAAGCGCTGGGGCTGGGCCCTGCGGGACCCGTGGGTCGGCCTCGCGCTCGACCCGGAGTGGCGGATGGGGCCGCACCAGGTCCCCGCCCGCACGGTCGGGCAGGTCGGCGCACCGGAGGTGAACCGGACCTCGAAGTGGCTCTCGCACCTCACCCGGGAGGAGGGCCTTCCCCAGAAGCTGTTGGTGCTGCACCAGTTCCGGGTCGACATGGTCGAGCACATCGAGGACGTCGTCCGCCGCAGGGGCCTGGCGATGATCCAGCACGTCGACGGCTTCGGCACCCGCCGGCAGAAGCTCGCGACGTACCACGCGGTCGGCCGGCCACGGCAGTTCACGATGGGGTTCAAGCTCTTCTACGACGAGGACGTCGATCGGATGGGCGCGCCCGCCGTGCACGCGCTCCGGCCGACGGTGCGGCTCGTCAGCTTCCAGTGATCGTGAACGCCAGCCGGTGCGTGGCGCCCGGCTCGAGCACGACCAGGTCGGTGCCGGTGCGGAACGCGTCCGGCGGGCAGCTCATCGGCTCGATCGCCACCGCCCGCCGCGCCGGGTCGTGGGTGTCGCAGGTGAAGACGTGCAGCCACGCGCAGCCCTCGCCGAGCGTCATGCTGATGGCCCGGTCCCCGTGGCGCAGCGTCGCGGTGTCGCCCGTGAGACCGCCGAAGGGATGGTCCACGACCAGGTCGCCGATCGGGCGGGACTCGCGGAAGTCGTACGCCGAGCCCTCCACCGGCTGCGCCGGCGAGGGCAGGCCGCGCTCGTCCATCGCGCACCACGTGGTCGCCGGGAGCACGAGCTCGAGGTCGTCGGCGGGACGGTCGAGCGTGAAGTACGGATGGTGCCCGGCGCCGTACGGCGCGGGCGCCGAGCCGGCGTTCGTGGCCGCGATCGCCACGTGCAGGCCGTGGCCGTCCAGCCGGTACGCCGCCTCGAGGTCGAGCGCGAACGGGTAGCCCGCCTGCGGCACCAGCTCGTGCCGGAGCGTCGCGCTCGTGTCGTCGTGGTGCGCGACCCGCCAGTCGACCCAACCGGCCAGGCCGTGCAGGGCGTTGCCGTTCTCCGGCTCGGTGAGGGGGAGCTGGTGGGTGGACCCCCCGAAGTCGTAGCGGCCGTGGCCCACCCGGTTCGGCCAGGGCTGGAGCACCCAGCCCCGGTAGTCGGGGCAGATCTCACCGGGCCGGTAGCCGGCGACCAGGTCGCGCCCGCCGTACGTGAAGGTGCGGAGGCCCGCGCCCACGGTGACGACCTCGGCCCGGTACGGACCGTGATCGAGGACGAGGGTGTGGCCGGCGGGCTCGCGCATGGGGGAAGCCTGCCAGAATCGCCGCATGCCTCTCGTCGCCGGGATCGACTCCTCCACCCAGTCCTGCAAGGTCGTCGTCTGCGACGCCGATACGGGGGAGCAGGTGCGCATCGGGACCGCCCCGCACCCCGAGGGCACCGAGGTGCACCCCGACCACTGGTGGTCGGCGCTCGAGCAGGCGATCGAGGCGGCCGGGGGGCTCGACGACGTCGCGGCGATCGCGGTCGGCGGCCAGCAGCACGGCATGGTCTGCCTCGACGAGCACGGCGAGGTGGTCCGGCCGGCACTGCTCTGGAACGACACCCGCTCCGCCCGAGCCGCGCTCGACCTGATCGAGGAGCTCGGCGGGCCCGGGCCCTGGGTGGACGCGGTCGGGCTGGTGCCGGTGGCGTCGTTCACGGTCACCAAGCTGCGCTGGCTGCGTGACCACGAGCCCGAGAACGCCGCGCGGGTCGCGGCGGTCTGCCTGCCGCACGACTGGTTGACGTGGAAGCTCGCCGGCGCGTCAGGCCTCGACGCCTTGGCCACCGACCGCGGGGACGCGAGCGGCACCGGCTACTGGTCACCGCTCACGGGGGAGTACCGCCGCGACCTGCTCACCATGGGCCTGGGCCACGACGCGGTCGTCCCCCGGGTGCTCGGCCCGGCGGAGGTCGCCGGCCACACGCCCGCGGGTCAGCCGCTCGGCCCCGGCACCGGCGACAACGCGGCCGCCGCGCTGGGGCTCGGCGCGGTCAGCGGCGACGTCATCGTCTCGATCGGCACCTCCGGCGTCGCGTGCGCCGTGGCCGAGAAGCCGGTGGGCGACGTCACCGGCGCGGTGGCCGGCTTCGCCGACGCGACCGGCCGGTTCCTGCCGCTGGTCGCCACCATGAACGCCGCCCGCGTGCTCGACGCGGCGGCCCGGATGGTCGGCACCGACCACGCCGGGCTCTCCGACCTGGCGCTCTCCGCGCCGGCCGGTGCCGGCGGCATGGCCCTGGTGCCGTACCTCGAGGGCGAGCGCACGCCGAACAAGCCCGACGCCACCGGGGCGATCCACGGGCTGCGCCTCGAGACCGCGAACCCGCCGTACCTCGCGCGCGCCGCCGTGGAGGGGATGCTCTGCGGCCTCGCCGACGCGGTCGACGCCGTGCGCGCGCTCGGCACGCCGGTCGAGCGCGTGGTGCTGGTCGGCGGCGCCGCCCGGTCTCAGGCGGTCCGGGAGATCGCGTCCGCGGTGCTCGGGCTGCCGGTGACCGTGCCGCAGCCGGGGGAGTACGTCGCCCGCGGCGCCGCCCGCCAGGCCGCGTGGGTGCTGTCCGGCGCGGCCGAGCCGCCGGCGTGGCAGCTCGCCGACGTCGTCGAGACGGAGGTGGAGGCGACGCCGTTCGTGCGCGCCCGGTACGCCTCCGTGCGTGACCTGACGGCGGTGCGCCCGTGATCCGGGACCCGCTCGCGTCGTACCGCGACCGCTTCGTCGGCGCCTCGTCCTCGCTGGTCTACTTCGACGGCAACTCGCTCGGGCGGCCCCTGAAGGCCACCGGACCCCGCCTCGCGGCGTTCGTCGAGGAGGAGTGGGGCGGTCGGCTGATCCGCGGCTGGGACGAGCGCTGGTTCGACCTGCCGCGCACGATCGGCGACGAGCTCGGCCGCGTCGTGCTCGGGGCCGGCCCGGGCCAGGCCGCGATCGGCGACTCGACCACGGTCCTGCTCTACAAGCTGATGCGGGCCGCGGTCGCGGCCCGCCCGGGGCGCACCGAGATCGTGATCGACCGCGACAACTTCCCGACCGACCGCTACGTCGCGGCCGGGATCGCCGCCGAGTGTGGCCTGACGCTGCGCTGGATCGACGTCGACACCAGCGCCGGCGTGACGGCGGACCTGCTCTCGGACGCCGTCGGACCGGACACTGCGCTCGTGGTGCTGTCGCACGTCGCGTACCGATCCGCCTGGCTCGCGGACGTCCCGGAGCTGACCCGGATCGCCCACGACGCCGGCGCCCTCGTGCTCTGGGACCTCTGCCACTCCGTGGGGTCGTTGCCGCTGTCGCTCGACGACTGGGGCGTGGACCTCGCGGTGGGGTGCACGTACAAGTACCTGAACGGCGGGCCCGGCGCGCCGGCGTTCTGCTACGTGGCCACGCGGCACCTCGACGACCTGGTCCAGCCGATCCAGGGCTGGATGGGCGCGGTCGACCCGTTCCTCATGGGCCCGGCGTACGCGCCGGCGAGCGGGATCCGGCGGTTCCTCTCCGGGACGCCCCCGATCGTCGGGATGCTCGCGGTGCAGGACATGCTCGCGCTGATCGACGAGGTCGGGATGCCCGCCGTCCGGGAGAAGTCGGTCGCGCTGACCGAGCACGCGATCTCGGTCGCCGACGGGACGCTCGCTGCCGCGGGGGTGGAGGTGGCCTCGCCCCGCGACCCGGCCCGGCGGGGTGGGCACGTGACGCTGAACCACCCGCTGATGCGCGAGGTGACCGCCGCGCTGTGGGAGCGCGACGTGATCCCGGACTACCGCGACCCGGGAGGCCTGCGGATCGGGCTGTCGCCGTTGTCGACGTCGTTCGAGGAGGTCGACCGCGGCCTGGAAATGGTTCGCGGGGTGCTGGCGGACCTGACAGCCTGAGGCATGCCCCCGACCCGGAGTCCGCGACCGCTGCAGCCCGGTGACCGGATCGGCGTCACCGCGCCGTCGAGCGGCGTGCAGGAGCCGATGCGGGCCAGGTTCGAGGTCGCCGTCGCCTCGTTGGAGGCTCGCGGGTACGACGTGGTGCGTGGCTCGTGCCTCGGCACCTCCGGCGTGGTGTCCGCGCCGAAGGAGCAGCGCGCCGCCGAGCTCACCGAGATGCTGGTCGATCCCTCGATCCGGGCCGTGGTCCCGCCGTGGGGCGGGGAGCTGGCGATCGACCTGCTCGACCAGCTGGACTGGTCCGCGCTCGCCGGTGCCGAGCCGACCTGGTTCGTCGGCTACAGCGACCTGACCACGCTGATGGTGCCGATCACGCTGCGGCTCGGCTGGACCACGCTGCACGGCAGCAACCTGATGGACACGCCGTACTCCCCGCCGGACGGCCTGCTGCACTGGACCACGCTGGCCTCGGAGCCGGGTCCCTTCGTGCAGCGGAGCCCGGGCCGGTACCGCTCGACCGGCTGGGACGACTACGTCGCGCACCCCGACGTCTCGCGGTTGACGCTCGACTCGCCCGGCACCTGGCGGGTGCTGTCCGGGTCGTCGGTCGACGTCTCCGGCCGGCTGATCGGCGGCTGCATCGAGACGGTCGGGCCGATCGCGGCCACGCCGTACGGCGACGTCGCGGCGTTCGGCGAGGCGAGCCCGGAGGGGCTGGTCGTCTACCTCGAGGCCTGCGAGGACAACGCCTACACGATCGCCCGCACCCTCCACTCGCTGCGCTACGCGGGCTGGTTCGACCACGCCCGGGCCGTGCTCATCGGGCGCACGAACGCGCCGGACATGCCGGACCTCACCCAGGCCGAGGCGGTCGCCGACGCCCTCGGCGACCTCGGCATCCCGGTCGTGCTCGACGTCGAGTGCGGGCACGTCGCGCCGTACCTCCCGCTGGTGAACGGCGCGCTCGCCCGCGTCGTCGTCGACGGCGACCGGCACGAGATCACGCAGACACTGGCCTGATCGTCGACGGACGTCCGGTCAGGGCTGGAATCGGTAGCCCATGCCGGGCTCGGTGCGGAGGAAACGAGGCCGGGAGGGATCGGGCTCGAGCTTGCGGCGGAGCTGGGCGACGTACAGCCGCAGGTTGCCCTGAGCGGTCTCGTAGCCGGGGCCCCAGACCTCGGCGAGGAGCTGCCGGTGACTGAGGAGCTTGCCGGGATGGCGCACGAGGACCTCGAGCAGGTGCCACTCGGTGGGGGTGAGCCGGACCTCGGTGCCGCCGACGGAGACGCGCGTGGCGGCGAGGTCCACCCGCACGTCGCCGAACTCCACGGCGGGCTGCGACTCAGCAGGGGTGGTGCGGCGGAGCAAGGACCGCAGCCGCGCCATCAGCTCGTCCATCCCGAACGGCTTGGTCACGTAGTCGTCCGCACCCGCGTCGAGGGCGTCGACCTTGTCGACACTGTCGCTGCGACCGGAGAGCACCAGGATCGGCACGCTCGACCAGCCGCGGATGCCGGCGATGACGTCGACCCCGTCGAGGTCGGGCAGTCCCAGGTCGAGGATGACGACGTCTGGCGGGTGGGAGGCCGCGACCAGGAGTGCCTCGCCGCCGTCGCCGGCGGTGGACACCTCGTAGCCGCGAGCGCGGAGGTTGATGGCGAGGGCTCGGACGATCTGCGGCTCGTCGTCGACGACCAGCACGCGACTCACGGCGTCACCCGCGCTCTGCGACGACGGCCGGCGCGGCGGGAAGGGAGATGACCAGCGTCAGCCCGCCGCCGGGCGTCTCCGCGAGCGTCAGGCTTCCTGCCATGGCCTCGACCAGTCCGCGGGAGAGCGCCATCCCGAGACCGAGGCCGCTGGTGCCGCTGTCCCCGAGCCGCTGGAACGGCACGAACACCCGGTCGCGGTCGGGAACCGCGATACCCGGACCCCGGTCGACGACGCGGAGCTCCACGCGATCTCCGACGGCCCCGGCGGTCAGCAGCACGGGTCCGGGCGCATGGCGCTGGGCGTTGGCCACCAGGTTGACGACCACTCGCTCGAGCAGGCCCGGGTCCGCCACGACCTCGGGAAGCTGCTCGGGCAGGTCGATCGAGACGGCCACCGACCCGACCGCGAGCTCGTCGAGCGCCGCCGCGACGACGTCCTCGAGCGGGATCGGCCGGGTGCGGACCGGCATCGCGCCCGCCTGGAGCCGGCTGAGGTCGAGCAGGTTGTCGACCAGCGCGGCCAGTCGGTCGAGTGCGTCGTCGGCGGTCTCGAGCAGCTCCCTGCGGTCCTCCTCGGTCAGGGTCACCTCACGGCTGCGCAGCCCGGAGACGACGGCCTTCGCGGTGGCCAGCGGCGTTCGCAGGTCATGGCCGACCGCCGCCAGGAGAGCGGTGCGCAACCGGTTCCCCGCCTCGAGCTCCGCAGCCTCTCGCACCGCCGCTGCCCGGCGGGCGGCGAGGTCGACGACCCAGCTGACCATCACGGCCACCATCGCGAAGACCACCAGCGCCACGACATCGCCGGCCTCGTGGATCCGGAAGGTGTGGAGCGGCTCGGTGAAGAAGAAGTTCACGAGGGCCGCTCCGAGGGCGCCGGCGAGCACTGCCGGACCGATACCGCCGACGATGGCGGTGGTGACGACCAGCAGCAGGAACAGCATGGCCGCGCTCGCGAGGTCGACGTGGCTGCCCACGGGGACCAGCACCGCGACCAGGAGTGCACTCCCGGCGACGGCCGAGAGGTAGCCGTAGGCGCGTCGCCTCGGGCTGAGACTGCTCCGACCCATCGCACCTCCGGTCCTGTCGGCGCCGGTGGACCGGCGTCGGGCCGTGCTCCCGGGCGGGATGGGTTCGACGGCGTTCACCCCAGTGTGCCGCGTCGGCTGGTGACCAGGGCGGCGACGACGAAGACGACCAGGCGGAGCAGGTCGAGCTGCGCCAGGGTGAGCACGCCCGACGTGTTGACGGCGAAGCCGGTGGCGAACGCCCAGCCGGCCAGGCCCAGCAGCAGTGAGTGCCGCGTGTCCATTGCCGTCGCGAGCACGGTCGTGGCCAGGAACAGCACGACGACGCCGAGCGTTCCGCGCAGTCCGCTCGCGACGATGAGCGCCGCCAGGGCGAACAGCACCCCGCCGCTCATCCCGAACCGGACGCCGACCTCGTCGGTCATGACGCGTTGAGCCATGTCGTGCAGTCAAGTCCACGGCGTCCGGGAACGTCGTCGTCCTGACAGGATCCTGACGAGGTCGTCCCCGATCCGTGCGGGATCCTGACGCGCGAAGGACCCGGTGTTAGGGGTGTGTTAGGCCCCGCCCGATCCCGGTCGACGGCGAGTTGGATTGACGGCGTGAGTCTCGATCTCCCGCTGCGCGAGCAGCCCGGTGTCCGCTTCCGCCGGTGGCTCTTCTACCGGCCCGACGTCGCCGCCCGGCACGCCGGGCCACATGCGGTCGAGCACTCCGGCGAGGAGCCGCACCGCTGGTGGAAGGTGATGTGCCTGACCGGTGTCGACTATTTCTCGACCCTCGGCTACCAGCCCGGCATCGCGTTCCTCGCTGCGGGTCTCCTCAGCCCGCTGGCGACGGTCATCCTCGTGCTGCTCACCCTGTTCGGAGCCCTGCCGGTCTACCGACGGGTGGCCGCCGAGAGTCCGCACGGTCAGGGGTCGATCGCGATGCTCGAACGGCTGCTGCCCTTCTGGCGCGGCAAGCTCTTCGTGCTGGCGCTGCTCGGCTTCGCGCTCACGGACTTCGTCATCACGATCACGCTCTCGGCCGCCGACGCCAGCGCTCACGTCGTGGAGAACCCGCATGTGCCGAGCGTCCTGCACGGTCAGGAGCTGTGGATCACCCTCGGCCTCGTGGCCCTGCTCGGCGCGGTGTTCCTCAAGGGCTTCACCGAGGCCATCGGCGTGGCGGTCGCGCTCGTCGTGACCTACCTCGTGCTCAACGCCGTCGTGATCGGGGTAGCGGCCGGCCACGTGGTGTCGGCGGGCCACCTGGTCACCGACTGGACAGGCGCGCTCACCGCCGAACACGGGAACCTCGCGGTCATGGTGGCCGTCTCTCTCACACTGTTCCCCAAGCTGGCCCTGGGCCTGTCCGGGTTCGAGACCGGTGTGGCGGTGATGAGCCACGTCGAAGGCGGCGCGGTGGACGACCCGGCACATCCGGCCGGTCGGATCCGCAACACCAGGAAGCTCCTCACGGTGGCGGCCTGCATCATGAGCGTCTACCTGATCGCCTCCAGCCTGGTCACCACGCTGCTGATCCCCGCTGCGGAGTTCCAGGAAGGCGGATCCGCCAACGGACGAGCGTTGGCCTATCTCGCCCACCGCTACCTCGGCGACGGCTTCGGGACCGTCTACGACGCATCGACGATCCTGATCCTCTGGTTCGCCGGCGCCTCGGCGATGGCGGGCATGCTCAACCTGATTCCGCGCTACCTGCCCCGCTACGGCATGTCGCCGGAGTGGGCCGGTGCGGTGCGACCGCTCGTCCTCGTCCTCACCGGTGTCGCCGCCGCGATCACCTGGGTCTTCGATGCCGACGTCAACGCGCAGGGCGGTGCCTACGCCACCGGTGTGCTGGTCCTGATGACCTCGGCGGCCGTCGCGGTCACGCTCGCCGCGCGCAGGGCGGGCCAGCGCCGCCTGACCGTGGCGTTCGCCCTGATCGCGCTGGTGCTCACCTACACCACGCTCGACAACGTCCGCGAACGCCCCGACGGCGTCAAGATCGCCGCCTGCTTCATCGGCGCCATCGTGCTCGTGTCCCTGCTGTCGCGGATCTCGCGAGCGTTCGAGCTGCGTGCCACCGACATCACCTACGACGCACGGGCTGACTCCTTCCTCCGTGACTGCGCCCGCCGGTCCATCCGGTTGGTCGCCAACGAGCCCGACGCCCGGGACGTCGAGGAGTACCGCGAGAAGATCCAGCAGATCGTCGACGACCACGACCTCCCCAACGCCGGTGACATCGTCCTCGTCGAGGTGACCGTCGGCGACTACTCCGACTTCGAGAGCCGGATCGACGTCCGCGGCCTGGTCATGCACGACGAGTACCGGGTGCTCACCGTCACCGGCGCCTCCGTGCCGAACACGCTCGCCGCGCTGCTGATCGACATCCGTGACCGCACCGGCGTCCGGCCGCACATCTACTTCGAGTGGACGGAGGGCAACCCGTTCGGGCACCTGGTCCGGTTCCTCCTGTTCGGCGCCGGTGAGGTCGCCCCCATCACCCGCGAGGTGCTGCGCCGGGCCGAACCCGACCGGGCCAGGCGCCCCCACCTCCACGCCGGCTGACGCCGATCCAGGGACCATCGCGGCCGGAGCCGCCTCTCAGCAGGACGTGCTGGTGGCCAGGTCGAAGCAGTAGGTCCCGGCGGCGGTGCCGCCGGCGGTGAACGAGGTCACGGCGACCCGCGTGTAGCGCAGGCCGAGGGTGAGCCGGGGCGGCTTCGTCGAGCCCGACTGCGCGGTGCGCAGCTCGCTGATCGTCACGTCCGCGAGCTGCCAGACCTCCTGCTTCTTCGTCGTGCCCGGGCGGTAGAGGGTCACGGTGGCCTGCGCGATGTGGACGCCGGTCGTGACCGCGCGCAGCAGCAGGGGGTCGACGTCGTTCGCGTCGACGACCACCGTCGGGTCGTCGGGCACGAACTTGCCGGTGCCACCGCCGCTTCCGGCCGGCGCCGACGTGTTGACACCCCCGGCCCGGAAGGACAGGACCGGGAGCGTGGCCTGGACGCCGCCGGGGAGCGACGCGAACGCGATCTTCCCCGCCTGCGCGGTGCTGGCCGCACGGGCGGCCGGTGGACTCGCCTCGGAGTCGGCGCGGGTGGCCCACCACGCGAGCAGCGAGACGAGCAGCAGTGGGACCAGGACGAGCACGCGGCGGCGTGGGACGACGACAGCGGACATGGCGGACTCCTCGGGAGACGGACGACCATCGGACGTCTCGCAGTGTCCGCCCGGCCGGCGCCGCTGTCATCCGCCGGTCAGTCCTAGTGGATCTTGTCGCGCCAGTCCCCGGGCACCCGGTCGGCGGGCCCGGGCACCGTCTGGTCCTCGGGGTGGCACTCCGGCGGCGCCAGCCCGGGGCCGGCGAACCCGGACTCGGTGGTGTAGTCCCAGAACCACTCCTCGCCCGGCTCGAAGCTCCGGATCACCGGGTGGCCGGTCTCGCGGAAGTGCGCGGTGGCGTGCTGCATCGGCGAGGTGTCGCAGCAGCCGACGTGGCCGCACTGCGCACAGCGCCGCAGGTGCACCCACCAGCCACCGGTGGCCTCGCACTCGGCGCAGCCGCTGCCACTCGGCGGGACGGACTGGTCGATGCCGGCGCGCTGGGTCATCCTCCGAGACTACGTCCCCCGGGTGGATCCGGGCCCGGCCCACGTGGCTGTGCCAAGGTGAAGGACGTGGACCAACGGATCAGCTTCGTCACGCTCGCCGTCCGCGACCTCGACGCCACCCGCGCGTTCTACGTCGACGGACTCGGCTGGGGCGCGTCGCTCGACGTCCCCGGCGACGTGCTGATGATCCAGGTCGGCGAGCACGTCGTCCTCTCGCTCTGGCAGGACACCGCCTTCGAGGCCGAGGTCGGCACGATCGTCCGCGGGGACGGCGTCGCGCCGCTCACCCTCGCGCACAACGTCCCCACCCGCGAGGACGTGGACGCCGCGCTCGAGGCCGCACGGGCGGCCGGCGCGGACCCGGTCCACGCCGCGGTCGATCGCGAGTGGGGCGGCTACACCGGCTACTTCGGCGACCCGGACGGGTACCGCTGGGAGGTCGCCTTCAACCCCGGACCGATCGGACAGGTGGTACTGCCATGACCCAGCCGGACCCGAAGCAGGTGCTCCGCTACCCCCAGGTGCAGGCCGAGGACCTCGCCGACTGGCGGTTCTTCCTCATGAAGCTGCACGCCCGCTTCCGGACCGGCAGCTTCGTGAAGGGGCTCGAGCTGGTCACGCGCATCACCGAGGCTGCCGAGGAGGCGAACCACCACCCCGACGTGGTGCTCACCTACCCCCAGGTCGACGTCGACCTGCACAGCCACGACGTGCACGGGGTCACCAGCCGCGACATCGCCCTGGCCCGCCGGATCTCCGACATCGCCGCCGAGCTCGGCGTCGAGGCGGCGCCGCGGGAGGTCTCGACGCTCGAGCTCGCCCTCGACGTCCCGGATGGCGACGTGGTCAAGCCGTTCTGGGCGACGGTCCTCGGGTACGACGACGAGCCCTACCACCAGGTCGAGGACCCGGCCGGCCGCAACAACGCGCTGTGGTTCCAGGAGGCTCCGGACGCCACGGGTGAGGTCCAGCAGCGCTTCCACCTCGACATCGTGGTGCCCCGCGACGTCGCCGAGGAGCGGGTCGAGGCGGCCGTCGCCGCCGGCGGCACGCTGGTCACCGACGAGCACGCTCCGGCGTTCTGGGTGCTCGCGGACGTCCACGGCAACAAGGTCTGCGTCTGCACGGCCGACGGGCGCGAACCCGGCTCGTTCGACTGACACGGACTGAGACCGCCATCCCGGATGGTGGGACGCCTGCCACACTCGGATGCGGGCGGGAGGCCCGGGCGGCTACGGTGGCGTCATGCGCCAGGACATTCTTGTACGCACGCGACGTGTGAGCTGACCGGACACCGACTCAGCGCGCACGTCACCCCTCGCCGCCCACCAGGGCCGAGGGGTTTTTTGTTGGGCAGGCACGGACGAGACAGGACACAGTGATGAGCGAGCACATGACGGGCGCGCAGAGCCTGATCAGGTCGCTGGAAGCAGCCGGGACCACCGACATCTTCGGGATCCCGGGTGGCGCCATCCTCCCGGCGTACGACCCGCTGATGGACTCCTCGATCCGGCACATCCTGGTGCGTCACGAGCAGGGCGCGGGCCACGCCGCGCAGGGGTACGCCGCCGCCACGGGCCGGGTCGGGGTGTGCATGGCAACCAGCGGCCCCGGCGCCACCAACCTCGTCACGCCGCTCGCGGACGCGCACATGGACTCGGTCCCGATCGTGGCGGTGACCGGCCAGGTCGGCGCCGCGTCGATCGGCACGGACGCGTTCCAGGAGGCCGACATCCGCGGCATCACGATGCCGATCACCAAGCACAACTTCCTGGTCACCGACCCGGCCGAGATCCCGCGCACCATCGCGGAGGCGTTCTACATCGCCTCGACCGGACGCCCCGGCCCGGTGCTCGTCGACGTGGCCAAGTCCGCGCTCCAGGCGGCGACGACCTTCGACTGGCCGACCGAGCTGAACCTGCCCGGCTACCGCCCGGTGACCAGGCCGCACTCGAAGCAGATCCGGGAGGCGGCGAAGCTCATCCTGGAGTCCCGTCGGCCGGTCCTGTACGTCGGCGGCGGCTGCATCCGCGCCGGCGCGGCGCGCGAGCTCAGGGTGCTCGCGGAGCTGACCGGCATGCCGGTGGTGACCACGCTGATGGCGCGCGGCGCCTTCCCCGACAGCCACCCGCAGCACCTCGGCATGCCCGGCATGCACGGCACCGTGGCCGCGGTGGCGGGCCTGCAGCGCAGCGACCTGATCATCAGCCTCGGCGCGCGCTTCGACGACCGCGTGACCGGCAACCTCGACACGTTCGCGCCGAACGCCCGTGTCATCCATGCCGACATCGACCCCGCGGAGATCGGGAAGAACCGCGTCGTCGACGTTCCGATCGTCGGCGACTGCCGCGAGGTGATCAGCGACCTCGTCGTGGCGCTCAAGGCCGAGGCGGACGCCGGGCACACCGGCGACTACGAGGCGTGGGTGGAGTTCCTGGCGGGGGTGAAGAAGAAGTACCCGCTCGGGTACGACGCGCCGAAGGGCGAGCTCGCACCGCAGTACGTCCTCGAGCGACTCGGGGCGATCGTCGGCCCCGAGGCGGTGTACGCCGCGGGCGTCGGCCAGCACCAGATGTGGGCGGCCCACTTCGTCGGCTACGAGCACCCGAACACCTGGATCAACTCCGGTGGCCTCGGCACCATGGGCTACGCCGTCCCGGCGGCGATGGGCGCGAAGGTCGGCCGCCCCGACGCCACGGTGTGGGCGATCGACGGGGACGGCTGCTTCCAGATGACCAACCAGGAGCTCGCCACCTGCGCGATCAACGACATCCCGATCAAGGTCGCGATCATCAACAACGAGTCGCTCGGCATGGTCCGCCAGTGGCAGACGCTGTTCTACAACGAGCGGTACTCCAACACCGACCTGCACTCGAAGCGGATCCCGGACTTCGTCAAGCTCGCCGACGCCTACGGCTGCGTGGGCCTCGCGTGTGAGAGCCCGGAGGACGTGGACGCCACCATCACCAAGGCGATGGAGATCAACGACGTCCCGGTGGTGGTGGACTTCCGCGTGCACCGCGACGCGATGGTGTGGCCGATGGTCGCCGCCGGCACCAGCAACGACGACATCAAGTACGCCCGCGACCTGGCCCCGAAGTTCGACGACGACGCAGACCTGGAGCTCCGCCCGTGACGACGCCCATCAACACCCGGCACACGCTCTCGGTGCTGGTCGAGAACAAGCCCGGCGTGCTGGCCCGGATCGCGGGCCTGTTCAGCCGCCGCGGCTTCAACATCGACTCCCTGGCCGTGGGTCCGACGGAGCACCCCGAGGTCTCGCGGATGACGATCGTCGTGAACGTCGAGGACTCGCCGCTCGAGCAGGTCACCAAGCAGCTGAACAAGCTGGTCGAGGTGATCAAGATCGTCGAGCTCGACGGCCCCGCCTCGGTCAACCGTGAGCTGCTGCTGGTCAAGGTGAAGGCCGACGTCGACACCCGCGGCAGCGTGCTCGACGCCGTGCAGCTGTTCCGCGCCAAGGTGGTCGACATCGCACCCGACGCCGTCACCATCCAGGCCGTGGGCAACGCCGACAAGCTCGCCGACCTGCTGCGCGTGCTGGAGCCCTTCGGCATCCGCGAGCTCGTGCAGTCCGGCATGGTCGCGATCGGCCGCGGCTCCCGTTCCATCTCCGAGCGCAACCTGCGTCCGGTCACCGTGCCGGCTCCGCCGGCGGCAAGCTGAGCCCGTCCCGCCCGCAGCGGGGCTGACGACGTACTGAAGTCCCAACCAGAAGGAGAAGCCCCCGTGGCTGAGATGTTCTACGACGACGACGCCGACCTGTCCCTGATCCAGGGCAAGAACGTGGCGGTCATCGGATACGGCAGCCAGGGCCACGCCCACGCGCTGTCGCTGCGCGACTCGGGCGTCGACGTCCGCATCGGCCTGCAGCCGGGATCGAGGAGCCGCGCGAAGGCGGAGGCGGAGGGCCTCCGGGTCGTGACGCCCGCGGAGGCGGCCGAGGAGGCCGACGTCATCGTGATCCTCGCGCCCGACCAGCACCAGCGGAAGCTGTATGCCGAGGAGATCGAGCCGTCCCTCACCCCGGGCGACACCCTGGTCTTCGGCCACGGCTTCAACATCCGCTTCGGCTACATCACCCCGCCGGCCGGCGTGGACGTGTTCATGGTCGCGCCGAAGGGTCCCGGCCACCTGGTCCGGCGTGAGTACGTCGACGGTCGCGGCGTCCCGGTGCTCGTCGCCGTCGAGAAGGACGAGTCGGGCAAGGCCTGGGACCTCGCGCTGTCCTACGCCAAGGCGATCGGCGGGCTCCGCGCCGGCGGCATCAGGACCACCTTCACCGAGGAGACCGAGACCGACCTGTTCGGTGAGCAGGCCGTGCTCTGCGGTGGCGCGTCGCAGCTGGTCATGTACGGCTTCGAGGTCCTCACCGAGGCCGGCTACCAGCCCGAGGTCGCCTACTTCGAGTGCCTCCACGAGCTCAAGCTGATCGTCGACCTGATGTACGAGGGCGGCATCGCCAAGCAGCGCTGGTCGGTCTCGGACACCGCGGAGTTCGGCGACTACGCCTCCGGACCGCGCGTGATCACCCCTGAGGTGAAGGCGAACATGGAGGCGGTCCTCGCGGACATCAGGAACGGCTCGTTCGCCGAGCGCTTCATCACCGACATGGACAACGGGTCGCCGGAGTTCAACGAGCTGCGCAAGAAGGGCGAGCAGCACCCGATCGAGCAGACCGGGCGCGAGCTGCGCAAGCTGATGGCCTGGGTGAAGTCGCACGACTCGGACTACACCGAGGGCACCGCCACCCGCTGACGCCTGCCTCCACCCGGCGTCCACGCGCGCAGAGGCGACCACCTCGATGTGGTCTCGTCGCGTGCGTGGACCCCTGTGCTGGACCTGACTCGGCGTTTCCGGGGCGCGGGCGTCCGGGAATCGCTAGGTTGCGCAGGTGGAGCCCGGACCGACCGATCACGGGGGCTGGTCGGACTCGTCCGCGCGTGCTGTCCTGCAGCTGATGGTCGAGTCCGTGGCGGAGATGGTCGGCTTCGAGGTCGCGGTCCTCTCGGTGGTCCTCGACGAGCGCCTGGTCACCGTCGCCTACACGGGTCCCGAGCAGTACCGCGAGTATCTCGAGGAGTCCGACCCGATCTCGGTGCTCGACTCCGTCCTGCCGGCTGCCGTCGAGTGGGGGCCGCGGCTGCGCTTCATCCCGGCCGGGACCCACGGCGAGCTGGAGGGTCACTGGGTCCTGATCGAGCAGGAGTCCTCCGGCACGCCGGACGCGTGGCACATCGAGGACGCGCTGCTGGCGCTCCTCACCGACGACGGCGGCCGCCCCGTCGGCCTCCTGTCCGTCGACCGACCGGTCTCCGGTCGCCGCCCCGACGACCGCCAGCGCAGCCTCCTCGAGCGGTACGCCGCGCAGGCCGAGCGCGCGGTGCTGACCGCGTTCGAGCGCGAGGAGCTGATCCACCAGGTCGAGCACGCGGAGGCCGCGCGCCGGCTGATCCGGTCCTCCTCGACCCGCGCGCAGGCATCGCTGGAGGCGGTGCTCGAGCACACGCACCGCCCGCTCGTCGAGGGCTTCGGGGCGAGCGGCTCCTGGATCCAGCTGCTCGACGGCTCCGGCTACGCCCGCTCCCACGACGGCAGCCCCGTCCACATCTCCGACGGGGTACGCCGGACCTCGGAGGAGCTCGCGCCCCGGCTCTGGGCCGATGAGCGTCCGCTCCTCGTCTCGGCGGCGGATCCCGAGCAGCCCCGGCACGTCCGCCAGGAGCTCGCGGAGCTCGACCTGTCCTCGGTGCTCGCCGTCGCGCTGGGTGTCGGCACCGAGTGCGTCGGCTTCCTCGCGCTGACGCGGCGCTCCCAGGACCCGCCCTGGTCCCAGGTCGAGATCGACTCCGCGCTCCAGATCGGGCACGACCTCGGCGCGGCGCTGATGACCGCGAGGGCGCTGGAGCGCGAGCGGAACCTGGTCCGCGAGCTGCAGCAGCTCGACGACTACCGGAGCCAGTTGATCGCCACGCTCTCGCACGAGCTGCGCACCCCGCTCACCGTCATCGCCGGCAACCTCGAGCTCCTGGGCGCGGTGGATCTCGACGAGACCGCCGTACGACACCACCAGGCGATGACCCGCGGGACCGCCCGGATGGAGCGCGTGGTCGAGGACCTGCTGCTCCTGGCGCAGGTCAGCAACCCGCAGTACCCGCTGGTGCGCCGGCCCGTCGACCTCCGTGCGGTCACCGCCGACGTGATCGCGCTCGTCGACTCCGCCGCCCGGGCCAAGGGGATCGACGTGCGCCTCCAGCTCGGAGGCGGCGACCTGGTCGTGCCCGGCGACGAGAGTGAGCTGGACCGGCTGGTCGGGAACCTGGTGAGCAACGCCGTCAAGTACACGCCCGCCGGGGGCACCGTCGCGGTCTCGCTCACCTCCGGCGGCGACGACGTCGTCCTCCAGGTCTCCGACGACGGGCTGGGCATCTCCGAGGAGGACCAGATCGGGCTGTTCAGCGCCTTCTTCCGCACCACCAACCCGGACGCCCTCCGCGAGCCCGGCACCGGTCTGGGGCTCGCGATCGTCGCGACGATCGTCGAGCGGCACGCAGCCACCGTCGGCGTGCACTCGCGGCTCGGCGAGGGCACGACGTTCACGGTGACGCTGCCCACGGCCCAGCACCGACCGGAATAGCTCCGTCTGGTTGCCGGTTCAACCGGTCATGCGCATCGAGATCTGGAGCGACGTCGTCTGCCCGTGGTGCTTCGTCGGCAAGCGCCGCCTGGAGACCGCCCTCGCCGGCTTCGAGCACGCGGACGAGGTCGAGGTCGTCTACCGCTCCTTCGAGCTCGACCCGAGGGCACCCACGCACGGGCACGAGCTCTCGACCGGTGTGATCGCGCGCAAGTACGGCCGGTCGGAGGCGGAGATGCGCCAGCTGCAGCAGCAGCTCATCGACGTCGCCACCGAGGAGGGCCTGGCGCTCCGCCTCTTCGAGACCGTGCACACCAAGACCGTCGATGCCCACCGGCTCCTGCACCTCGCGCTCGACGCGGGCGGTCCGGCCCTCCAGCGCGAGCTCAAGGAGGCCCTCCTCTCGGCGTACTTCGAGCAGGCGCAGGACGTCGGTGACCACGAGGTCCTGACCCGGGTCGCGGTCGGCACCGGCCTCGACGAGGCTCGCGTGCGCGCCGTCCTCGCGGGGGACGAGTACGCCGACGCGGTGGCCGCCGACGTGGCGCAGGCCCGCGCCTACGGCGCGACCGGCGTCCCCTTCTTCGTCGTGGACCGGGCGTACGGCGTCTCCGGCGCCCAGCCCGCGGAGGTCTTCGCCCAGGTGCTCGACCAGGCCTGGGCGGCCTCGCACCCCGTGCTCCAGACCGTGGGCGGCGACGCCGAGGCGTGCGGCCCCGACGGCTGCGCGATCTGAGCTCCGGCCGCTCGGCGGCCGGGACGTGAGATGGGCAACCTTTGGTTAGGCAAACCTAAGTAATTGGCGTAGCATCCGGGTCGTGCTCGCGAACTACCTCATCGGTCTGCGCGAGGGCCTCGAAGCGGCCCTCGTGGTCAGCATCCTCGTCGCCTACCTGGTCAAGACCGACCGCCGACACCTGCTGCCGCGGATCTGGATCGGCGTGGGCATCGCGGTCGTCGTCGCGCTCGGGTTCGGGTTCGCGCTCGTCTACGGGCCGCGCAGCCTGACCTTCGAGGCGCAGGAGGCGATCGGCGGCACCCTCTCGATCGTCGCGGTCGCCCTCGTCACCTGGATGATCTTCTGGATGGCCCGCGCCGCCCGCTCGCTGAGCGGTGAGCTGCGCGGCCAGATCGACAGCGCGGCCGAGGGCTCGTGGTGGGCGCTGGTGCTCGTCGCGGTGCTCGCCGTCGGTCGCGAGGGCCTGGAGACCGCGCTGTTCCTGTGGTCCGCGACCGAGGCGGTCTCCCGCCACACCGACGCGACCTGGCAGCCGCTGCTCGGCGCCGCCCTCGGCATCGCCACCGCCGTGGTCCTGGGCTACCTCCTCTACCGCGGCGCGATCCGGATCAACCTGAGCACGTTCTTCACCTGGACCGGTGCGTTCCTGATCCTGGTCGCCGGCGGCGTCCTGTCGTACGGCGTGCACGACCTCCAGGAGGCCGGCGTGCTGCCCGGCCTGCACCGTCTGGCCTGGGACGTCTCGGACACGATCGACCCGACCACGTGGTACGCCACGCTGCTCAAGGGCGTCTTCAACTTCTCGCCGGAGACGACCGTCCTCGAGGCCACGGTCTGGGTGCTGTACGTCGTCCCGGTGATGACCCTGTTCCTGCTCGGCGCGCGCCGCCGCCGTACCCCTCCCCGGGCCGCCGCGCCCGCTGCCCCGACCACCGTCAGCCACTGACGCGAACAGAGAGACCCCGATGCGCAAGCCTGCCCTTGTGGCCCTGCTCCTGGCCACGCCCCTGCTCGCCGCGTGCACCGAGAACGTCAAGGCCGCGGACGACTCCGGCGACTCCCGCACCGTCTCGGTCACCTCGACCGACGACGGCTGCGAGCTGTCGAGCGCGCAGGCACCCTCCGGCACGCTGACCTTCGACGTGACCAACGACGGCTCGAAGGTCACCGAGTTCTACCTGCTCGGCGAGGACGGGCAGCGGATCGTCGGCGAGGTCGAGAACATCGGCCCGCAGCTCTCCCGCCAGCTGGTCGTGAGCGCCCCCGAGGGCGACTACGTCGCCGCCTGCAAGCCGGGCATGGAGGGCGACGGCATCCGCGCCGACTTCACGGTCACCGGGTCGGACCAGGAGCCGAGCGTCTCCGCCGGGGACCAGCAGCAGGTGGACCAGGCCCTGGAGAGCTACGAGGACTACGTGCAGGACCAGTCCGACCAGCTCGTGGCCAAGACCCGGCAGTTCGTCGAGCTCTACACGAACGGCGAGGACGACGCCGCCCGCGCGCTCTACCCCGAGGCCCGGGTGCACTGGGAGCGGATCGAGACCGTCGCCGAGTCCTTCGGTGACCTCGACCCCAAGACCGACGCGCGCGAGGCCGACCTCGAGCCCGGTCAGAAGTGGACCGGCTGGCACCGGATCGAGAAGGACCTCTGGCCGCCGGCCACCGGCTACACCCCCCTCTCGACGAAGCAGCGCGCGTTCTACGCCGATGACCTGCTGGGCAACATCGAGACCCTCGACGGCCGGGCCCAGAAGCTCACCTACACCGTCGACCAGATCGCCAACGGCTCCCGCGGCCTGCTCGAGGAGGTCGCCAGCGGCAAGGTGACCGGCGAGGAGGAGATCTGGTCGCACACCGACCTCTGGGACTTCCAGGCGAACGTCGACGGAGCCCGGGTCGGCTACGAAGGCCTCGAGCCGATCGTCGAGCAGAAGGATCCCGAGCTCGCCCAGACCCTGGAGGAGCGGTTCGCCGCGCTCCAGAAGCTGCTCGACGCGCAGAAGACCGACGACGGGTTCGTCTCCTACGACCGGCTCAGCCACGCCGAGGTCCGGCAGCTCGCGAACGCCGTCAACGCGCTGGCCGAGCCGCTCTCCGAGCTCACGGCGGTGGTGGTCTCCTGAGCACGCCGAGCGTCTCGCGCCGAGGCCTGGTCGGCGGGGGTGTCGCCGCCGGCCTGGCCGTCGGCGCGTTCGCGGCGGGACGGGCGACCGCGGCCGACGAGACGCCGGGGGCCACCGGCAGCGACGCCTTCGCCTTCCGCGGCGCCCACCAGGCCGGCATCACGACCCCCGCGCAGGACCGCCTCCACTTCGCGGCGTTCGACGTCACCACCGGTTCCCGGGCACAGCTGATCGCGCTCCTCGAGGCGTGGACCGAGGCCGCCGACCGGATGACCCGCGGCCTGCCCGCCGGCCGGATCGGCCCCACCGAAGGCGCCGTCGACCTGCCACCGGACGACACCGGCGAGGCGATCGGGCTGTCCGCGAGCGGCCTGACCATCACGTTCGGCTTCGGCCCCACGCTCTTCCGCGACGCCAGGGGCCGCGACCGGTTCGGCATCGCCGACCGGCAGCCGGAGGCGCTCCGCACGCTCCCGCACTTCCCGGCCGACGTGCTCGACCCCGAGCGGTCCTACGGCGACCTGTGCGTGCAGGCCTGCGCCGACGACCCGCAGGTCGCCGTGCATGCGATCCGCAACCTGGCCCGGATCGGGTTCGGCACGGTCGCCGTGCGCTGGTCGCAGCTCGGGTTCGGCCGCACGTCGACCACCTCGACCTCGCAGTCCACGCCGCGCAACCTGTTCGGCTTCAAGGACGGCACCGCGAACGTCAAGGCGGAGGAGACGTCGGACGTCGCCCAGCACGTCTGGGTCGCCGACGGCGACGACGCGAAGGCCGCGTGGCTGGCCGGCGGCTCCTACCTCGTCGCCCGCCGCTTCAACATGAACATCGAGATCTGGGACCGCCAGTCGCTCGGCGACCAGGAGGACTTCATCGGCCGCACCAAGGCCAGCGGCGCTCCGCTCTCGGGCGGCACCGAGTTCACCGAGCCGGACTTCTCGATGCCCGGCAGCGACGGCCCCGTCATCCCGCGCGACGCCCACGTCCGGGTCGTGCACCCCGACTTCAACGACGGCGTCCGGATGCTGCGCCGCGGCTACAACTTCGTCGACGGCAGCGACCCGCTCGGCGGGCTGAACGCCGGCCTGTTCTTCATCGCGTTCATGCGCAACCCGGACACCCAGTTCATCCCGGTGCAGAACCGGATGGCGAAGGTGGACGCGCTGATGGAGTACGTCAAGGTCACCGGCTCCGCCCTGTTCGCCGTGCCGCCCGGCATCGGTGCGGGCGAATACGTCGGCCAGGCGCTGTTCGCCTAGCGCCCGGCCGGGTCAGCCGAGGTCGACCACGCGGTCCACGCCGACGTCGTCGAGGAACGCCGGGTCGTGGCTCGCGAGCACGAGAGCGCCCCGGTACGACGCGAGCGCCGAGACGAGGGCGTCGTACGACGCGAAGTCGAGGTTGTTGGTCGGCTCGTCGAGCAGCAGCAGCTGCGGCGCCGGGTCCGCCAGCAGCAGCGCGGCCAGGGTCGCGCGGAACCGCTCGCCGCCCGACAGGTCACCCACCCTGCGGTCCGCGGTCGCGCCGCGGAACAGGAAGCGTGCCAGCCGGGCCCGGACCGTGTTCGCGTCCGCACCGGGTGCTCGACGGGCGACGTTGCCGTAGACGGTGTCGTCGGGGTCGAGCACGTCGAGCCGCTGGGGGAGCAGCGCCACCGGCACCCGCGCCTGGTCGACCAGCCGGTGCAGCAGCGTCGTCTTGCCGGAGCCGTTCGGCCCCACGACGCCGATCCGGTCGGGCCCGTTGATCCGGAGGTCCTCGCTCTCGAGCACGACCCGCCCCCGGGGCACCTCGGTGCCGGGCAGGTCGATCCGGATCTCGCGTTCCTCCCGGAGCCGGGTCTCGGCCTCGTCGAGCCGCTCGCGGGCCTGGCCGACGCGGTCGTCCTGCACGCGCCGGTGCCGCGCGGCCGACTCCTCGGCCTGCTGCTTCTTGGCGTTGATCACGGCCTTGCCGAGTCCCGTGGTGCGCTCGGCCTTGTGGGCGGCGCGCCTGCGACCCGCCAGCATCCGCTCGGCCTCGACCCGCTCGTTGCGCTGCTTGCGCAGGTCCGAGCGAGCGCTCGACACCGCCTGGGCAGCGGCGTCCTGCTCGGCCTGGACCTGCGCGGCGTAGGAGGAGTAGCCGCCGCCGTACCAGCGCACGGAGCCGTCCCGCAGGTCACCGATCCGGTCCATCCGCTCGAGCAGCTCGCGGTCGTGGCTGACCACGAGCAGCGACCGGCTCCAGCCCTCGACGACGTCGTACAACCGGCGGCGGGCGTCGGCGTCGAGGTTGTTGGTCGGCTCGTCGAGCAGCAGCACGTCCGGCCGCCGGATCAGCAGCCGCGCCAGGCCGAGCTGGGTGACCTCACCTCCGGAGAGCTCGCCGAGCCGCCGGTCGAGCACGTCGCCGGGCAGGCCGAGCCGGGCCAGCTCCGCCACCGCACGCTCCTCGACGTCCCAGTCGTCGCCGATGGTGTCGAAGTGGAACGGGTCGACGTCGCCGGACTCGACGGCGCGGATCGCGCGGCGTACCGCCCCGATGCCGAGGAACTCCTCGACCGGCTGGTGCACGTCGAGGGTGAGGTCCTGGGCCAGGTAGGCGATCTCGCCCGCCACGCTGATGTGCCCGGCGGTGGGCCGCAGGAGGCCTGCGACGAGGCGAAGCAGGGTGGACTTGCCGGCGCCGTTGACGCCGACCAGCCCGGAGCGGCCCGGGCTGACGAGCAGGTCGAGGTCGCGCAGGACGGGGGTGCCGTCGGGCCAGGTGAAGGTGAGGCCGGACGCGGAGACGACCGCGGCGGTCGAGGACATGGAGACTCCTGGGAGAGGTCGGGAAGGGACGGGACGTCTCACAGCTCCATGGCGCAAGGCTAGGTCGGCACGCTCGTGGACGCCAGCCGATTACGCGGACCGGTCGGGTACAGTCACGAGGAGCACAGCGCCGTGCCGTCACCTGTCCGCACCACGTCGAGGACAACCGCTGTGAGCATGCCCGTCGTACTCATCGCCGAGGAGCTCAGCCCGGCGACCGTCGAGGCCCTGGGGCCGGAGTTCGAGATCCGCCACTGCAACGGTGCGGACCGCGACGAGCTCCTCCGGTCGATCGTGGACGTCGATGCGGTCCTGGTCCGCTCGGCCACCCGCATCGACGCCGAGGCGCTCGGAGCCGCGACCCGGCTCAAGGTGGTCGCCCGCGCCGGCGTCGGCCTCGACAACGTCGACGTGCGGGCCGCCACCCAGGCCGGCGTGATGGTCGTCAACGCCCCGACCTCCAACATCGTCTCGGCTGCCGAGCTCGCGGTCGCACTGATGCTGGCCGCCGCCCGGCACGTCTCGCCGGCGCACGCCGCGCTGAAGAACGGCGAGTGGAAGCGCTCGCGCTACACCGGCACCGAGCTCTACGAGAAGACCGTCGGCATCGTCGGACTCGGGCGGATCGGCGTGCTCGTCGCGCAGCGTCTCTCGGCGTTCGGCATGAACGTGATCGCCTACGACCCCTACGTCCAGGCCGGGCGCGCCGCCCAGATGGGCGTCCGCCTCGTCGACCTGGACGTCCTGCTCGCCGAGGCCGACTTCATGTCCGTGCACCTGCCGAAGACCCCGGAGACCGTCGGGCTCATCGGCGCCGAGCAGCTGTCCCGGGTGAAGCCGTCCCTGGTGCTGGTGAATGCCGCGCGTGGCGGCATCGTCGACGAGGTCGCGCTGTACGCCGCCCTCAAGGAGGGGCGGGTCGCGGCCGCCGGTCTCGACGTCTTCGGCCAGGAGCCGTGCACGGACAGCCCGCTGTTCGAGCTCGAGAACGTCGTGGCCACCCCGCACCTCGGTGCCTCCACCGACGAGGCCCAGGAGAAGGCCGGCATCGCGGTCGCCCGTTCGGTGCGCCTCGCCCTGTCCGGAGAGCTGGTCCCGGACGCGGTCAACGTCCAGGGCGGCGTGATCGCCGAGGACGTCCGGCCCGGCATCCCCCTCACCGAGAAGCTCGGCCGCGTCTTCACCGGCCTCGCCGGCGAGGTCGCCCAGCAGGTCGACGTCGAGGTCCGCGGCGAGATCACCGAGTACGACGTCAAGGTGCTCGAGCTGGCCGCGCTCAAGGGCGTCTTCGCCGACATCGTGGAGGAGCAGGTCTCCTACGTGAACGCGCCGCTGCTCGCGGCCGAGCGCGGCTGCGCCGTACGCCTGGTCGCCGACCCGGAGAGCCCCGACCACCGGAACCTCATCACGATCCGCGGCACCCTCGCCGACGGCTCGCAGGTCTCGGTCAGCGGGACCCTCGTCGGGATCAACCAGAAGGAGCGGCTGGTCGAGGTGAACGGCTTCGACGTCGACATCGAGCCGGCCGAGCACCTGGCGTTCTTCACCTACCAGGACCGCCCGGGGATGGTCGGGACGGTCGGCGGCATCCTGGGGGACGCCGGCATCAACATCGGCAGCATGCAGGTCTCCCGGACCGCCCCCGGCGGCGATGCGCTCGTCGCGCTCTCCGTCGACACCGCCATCCCGCACGACGCCCTGGCCGACATCCAGCACGCGATCGACGCCGGCTCCGTCCGGGCCGTCAACCTGGTCTGACGGCTCGTCCGGGTGAGCCGGGCAGGGCAACCGTTCCCGGCTGCCCCGCCCGCCGCACTCAGAAGTCCTCGTCGAACCCGACGACCCCGGTGACGCCGACCTGGTAGGCGGACACCTTGCGCTCGAAGAAGTTCGAGAGCTCCTGCACGTCCTGGAGCTCCATGAACGCGAGCGGGTTCCGGGACCCGTAGATCGGCTCCAGGTCGAGGCGCTCCATGCGCCGGTCGGCGACGTACTCCAGGTAGGAGCGCATGTCGGCGGTCGACAGGCCGGCGACACCCCCGCCGAGGAGGTCGTCGGCGAACTGCGCCTCGGCGTCCACTCCGTCCACCAGCATCTGCCGGACCTGGGCAGCCAGCTCGTCGTCGAAGAGCTCGGGCTCCTCGGCACGGACGGTGTCGACGACTTCGAAGGCGAACGCCATGTGCATGGACTCGTCGCGGAACACCCAGTTCGTCCCCGAGGCGAGGCCGTTGAGGAAGCCCCGCGAGCGCAGGAAGTAGACGTAGGCGAACGCCCCGTAGAAGAAGAGCCCCTCGATGACGGCGGCGAAGCAGATCAGGTTGAGCAGGAACCTGCGCCGGTGCTCCCGGGTCTCGAGCCGGTCGAGGTCGAAGACCGAGTCGATCCACCGGAAGCAGAAGTCCGCCTTCGCCTTGATCGAGGGGATGTTGTCGACCGCGGCGAACGCCTCGTGTCGCTCGGTCTCGTCGGGGACGTAGGTGTCGAGCAGGGTCAGGTAGAACTGCACGTGCACCGCCTCCTCGAACAGCTGGCGGGAGAGGTACAGCCGGCCCTCCGGCGAGTTGATGTGCTGGTAGAGGTTCAGCACCAGGTTGTTGGCGACGATCGTGTCGCCGGTGGCGAAGAACGCCAC
The DNA here is from genome assembly GCF_054058995.1 of Nocardioides sp. HB32. Taxonomy (NCBI): domain Bacteria; kingdom Bacillati; phylum Actinomycetota; class Actinomycetes; order Propionibacteriales; family Nocardioidaceae; genus Nocardioides; species Nocardioides sp. HB32. The sequence continues at coordinate 3,922,987 of NZ_JBSSBS010000001.1, read as the reverse complement.
CAGCCGCGAGACCAGGTGCCGCTCGGCGTCGCTGAGCCGCTGGAGGTCCTTGAGGTCGGAGTGCAGGTCGACCTCCTCGACGGTCCAGGTGTTCTTGATCGCGTCGCGGTAGCGGTCGTAGAAGTGCGGGTAGCGCATCGGCCGCAGGGTCAGGTTCATGCCGGGGTCCAACAGCATCTGGTTCATTCGCACGCCTCGCAGGTCTCGGGGTTCTCCAGGGAGCAGACGACGGCTGCGGTGTCGGACGCCGCGTCAGGGACAGCCACCGACACGGTCGTCTGCTGGATCCGCGTCGCGGGTCGCGAGCGCAGGTAGTACGTCGTCTTCAGCCCGGACTTCCAGGCGTGCAGGTACATCGACGAGAGCTTCCCGATCGACGGGCCGGCGATGAAGAGGTTGAGCGACTGGCTCTGGTCGACGTACGGCGAGCGGTCGGCCGCCATGTCGACCAGCGCGCGTTGCGGGAGCTCCCACGCCGTGCGGAAGAGCGCGCGCACGTCCTCCGGCAGCGCGGTGAGGCCCTGCACCGAGCCCTCGGCGCGCTTGATCGCCTCGCGCACCTCGGGTGTCCACAGCCCGCGCGCCTTCAGCTCGCGCGTGAGGGCGGCGTTGACCTGGAGGAACTCCCCGGACAGCGTCTCGCGCTTGAACAGGTTGGAGACCTGGGGCTCGATGCACTCGTAGCAGCCCGCGATCGAGGCGATGGTCGCCGTCGGTGCGATCGCGACGAGCAGCGAGTTCCGCAGTCCGTGCGCGGCGATGTCGGCTCGCACCGCCTCCCAGCGCTCGGTCTGGTGCGGCGTGGCCTCCCAGTGGTCGAGCTGCAGGACGCCGGCGGCCGCTCGGGTCTCGTCGTACGACGGGTGCGGGCCGTGTCGCCTCGCGAGGTCGCACGACACCTCGAGCGCGGTCAGGTAGATCTCCTCCTGGATCCGGGTCGAGAGCTCACGGGCCTCGGGGGAGTCGAAGGGCATCCTGAGCGCGAAGAACACGTCCTGCAGGCCCATCAGCCCGAGCCCGACCGGGCGCCAGCGCGGGTTGGACGCCGCCGCTTCCTCGCTCGGGTAGTAGTTGATGTCGATCACCCGGTCCAGCAGCGGCACCGCGGTGCGCACGGTCTCGCGGAGCTTGTCCCAGTCGACCGCGTCGGCGAGCAGGTGCTGGGCCAGGTTGATCGAGCCCAGGTTGCAGACTGCGGTCTCCCCGTCGGAGGAGACCTCGATGATCTCGGTGCACAGGTTCGACAGGTGCACGACCGGTCCGCCCGGCGTGTCCCGGGTCTGGTTGCAGGTGCGGTTCGCCGCGTCCTTGAAGGTGATCCAGCCGTTGCCGGTCTGCGCGAGGGTGCGCATCATCTTCGCGTAGAGGTCACGGGCCCGCACCTGGCGGACGAGACGACCGTCCTCCTCGGCCCGGCGGTACGCCGCGTCGAACGCCTCCCCCCACAGGTCCGGGAGCTCCGGGGCCTGGCCGGGGTCGATGAGGGACCAGGCCTCGTCGGCTTCGACCCGCCGCATGAACTCGTCGGGGATCCAGTTGGCCAGGTTGAGGTTGTGGGCGCGCCGGGCGTCCTCGCCGGTGTTGTCCCGCAGCTCGAGGAACTCCTCGACATCGGGGTGCCACGGCTCGAGGTACACGCACGCGGCCCCCTTGCGGCGGCCGCCCTGGTTGACCGCCGCGACCGACGAGTCGAGGGTGCGCAGGAACGGCACGATCCCGTTGGACTGCCCGTTGGTGCCGCGGATCAGCGCGCCGCGCGACCGGACCCGGGAGAACGCGATCCCGATGCCGCCGGCGAACTTGGACAGCTTCGCGACCTGTCCGTAGCGCGCGTAGATCGAGTCGAGGTCGTCGCGGGGGCTGTCCACCAGGTAGCACGAGGACATCTGGGTGTGCCGCGTGCCGGAGTTGAAGAGCGTCGGGCTGCTCGGCAGGTAGGCGAGCGAGGACATCAGCCGGTAGAACCGGATCGCCTCGCCCGGGCTCTGCGCCAGGCCGCACGCCACCCGGAGGAGGAAGTACTGCGGGGTCTCGACCACCAGCCGGGTCGAGGGATGCCGCAGCAGGTAGCGGTCGTAGACGGTCCGCAGGCCGAAGTACTCGAAGCGGCGATCGGCCCGGTCGTCGATCGCGAAGTCGAGCTTGCGGGCGTTGTCCTTCACGAACGCCGCGGTCTCGTCGCCGATCAGGCCCTCGGCGTGGCCGAGCGAGACCGACTGGCTGAACGACGCGACGCCCTGGTTGCGGACCTCCTTGTCGATGTAGCCCGACAGCAGCCGGGCGGCGAGGCGCGAGTACTGCGGCTCCTCGCCGATCATCTCCGCGGCCGTCTGGATCGACAGGCGGTCGAGCTCGGCGGTCGTGGCGCCGTCGTAGAGCCCGCTGATGGTCCGGGTCGCGACCCGCATCGGGTCGACGTCCGCCAGGTCGCCGCTGACGCGGTCCACCGCCCGCACGATCTTGTTGACGTCGACGGGCTCGCTGTCGCCGTTGCGCTTGCGGACCTGCATCGAGGTCCTGCCCACTGCTCGGCTGGATGCTGCTGTGACCGTCACTTCTCTCTCCTCGCGAGATCGGTCCCGACGGTCCGGGGTCGTGAGGAGACGACGGAGGTACGACTGCGGGTCCGGGCGAGCCGGGGACCTGCGTACGTCGTACGAGCCGTCGGCCGTCCCACGAGGCCTCGGACCACCCCGCCCGACGGGCGGGGTGCGCTGGCAGGTCTTCGGACTCGTGGGCACGTCGAACGATCTCGACCCCTACTGACCGTCGCTTCCCGGATCTCTCCAGTGCTGATGACGGCGCTCGTTCCCACTCACCGCTGCGGGGCAGTCCCGGTCTCTCACCGGGTTCCCTCTTGCCTCGGCGTCCCTGGCTGGAGCGCCGAACCAGCTGCGTCCGCCACCATATGTAGGACGGTCGGGGAAGTGTGGGACCACATCTTGTGTCGGCGTGTCCGGCTCAGGCCACCATCACCCGGCCTCCCGGCTCTCCGGTGGTCGAGCTTGTCGAGACCCCGGTACGGCGGGCGCGGCGACGTCGACTGCCAGCACCTCACCGGTCCGTCGGGGTTGCGGCCGACAGGCAGCGACGGGGACGGCAGGCAGGTGGTCGCCGTCGCTTCCCGGCTCGCTGACCGCACGCCCCGGGTTGAGGAGGTTGCGCAGCAACCGCCTCGAAACCACCACCTGAGGTCGACAGAGATTTGCCTTCCGAAATGTCCAGAACCCTGTGGATACAAGGGTTCTGAGCGCCGTCAATGTCGGTGGTCGGTGCTTGAGTAGTCCCATGAGAGCGATGGCCACACCTCGGCACCGGGTGTCGGCAGCGACCGCGCAGATGCGCGCCGCGGCCGACGCGGTGGCCGACGCGTCGGTGTGGTCCATGGACGCTGAGGAGACCGCCGCGACCCTGGTCGAGCTGACCCGGGCGATCAACCAGGCGACCGAGCTGCGAGCCCGGGTGGCTGCACACGCCGACGACCTGCACGTCGGCCAGGACAAGGGCGCATCCAGTGCGGCGGCGTGGTTGGCACACGAGACGAACACCACCCGTGCGGCGGCCCACGCGGCGGTGCGGTTGGGCCGGGACCTGGACGCGCATACCGCGGTCCGCGACGCCCTGGCCGCCGGCCACCTTCATGTGGAGCAGGCGCGGGTGATCGTCCACTGGATCGACGACCTGCCCGACACCGTCCCGGCCGAGAAGGTCACAGGAGCCGAGGCCCACCTGCTGGAGCAGGCCCGCCACCACGACGCGCACGCGTTGAACCGGCTGGGGAAGCGGCTGTTCGAGGTCATCGCCCCCGACGAGGCCGACGCCCGCGAAGCCGCGCTCCTGGCGAAAGAAGAGAACGCGGCGGCGAAGGCATGCCGGCTGTCCGGATACGACGACGGCAAGGGCAAGGCCCACTTCGCCGGCACCCTGCCCTCCTACCACTGGGCGGCGTTGAAGAGGATGCTGGCCGCGATCGCCGCGTCCAAACACCAGAACGCCACCAAGGGCGCCGGCGCCGCCGCCGACCGGCCGCCGACCCCCGAGGCGATGGGACAGGCGTTGTGCGAGCTCATCGAGCGGTACCCGGCCGACCGCCTGCCCCGCACCGGTGGGGTGTCGGCGACCACGGTGGTCCTGATCGACCTCGACGTCCTCCTCGGCCGCCTGGAGGAGAAGGCCTGCGTGCTGGACACCGGCGGCACGATCTCCCCCGGCGTGGCCCGCCGGCTGGCCTGCGAGGCCGGGATCATCCCCGTCGTCCTGGGCGGGGACTCCCAGCCGCTGGACGTCGGGCGCAAGCGCCGCTACTTCACCGAGGCCCAGCGCACCGCGATGCTGGTCCGGGATCGCGGCTGCCGCGCCGAGGGCTGCGACCGGAGCGCCAGCCTGCACGCCCACCACAAGACCCGTTGGATCGACGGCGGCCACACCGACCTCGCCGACGGCGTCAGTCTCTGCCACTGGCACCACAACCGCGCCCACGACACCAGGTACCAGACGAACTACCACCCCAACGGCGACGTCACCTTCCACCGACGGACGTAGGCCGAACGCGTTCAAAGTCGTGAGGCGCTGCAACTCTTGCGCGGTAAGACGCGGGTCGAAGAGTTCGCTGATCGCGGCAAGTGAGTGCGGTCGACCAGGGCCACTTGGGTGCGGCCATGAGTCGGCTGCCACCGTGCAGGGTGCCCTACTGCGTCGGAGTGATGCCGCAGAGGTCTGGGAACTTGGTGCACGGCCGCGGCGGGTCGTTGCGGTGACGGTCATCCTTCGGCTCCACGGCCGGCCGGGCGAGGGCGGCGTACCGCGCCCTGGCGGCGGCGTAGGCGACAAAGTCGTGGGCAGCCCGCGCCTTGCGCTGCCCGATCAGCTGGCCGGGGTCCGGCTCGGTCCGGACAGCGATCGTCTGCCCGTGGTGGTTGGTGGTGGCGTGGACCGGGCTGGCCCACGCGGTGCCGAGGCAGATCGTGATGGTGGTTGCGGCGATGATCTTCGTGGTGGTGTTCGTGTTCATGGCCCTGCTCCTTGCAGTGAGGTTGGACCACCACCGTCAAGCCGTCCGGGGCCCGCTTTACGCCGCCTGACAGAACTGGCCAACGAGAGGATGCTGGATTCCAGCGGTCGTGCGCGCGGGAGGTGCTGTGGGAGGTACTGGAGGACGGCTCGCACGTCCCGAGGTCCAGCCGGGTTCCCAACGAGACCTGGTCGATTCGCTCCATGCGCTGCACCACGAGGCGGGCTGGCCGAGCCTGCGGGCGCTCGCCCGGGAGGCGGGTTGCTCACATACAACGGTCGCCACGGTGTTCTCTTCACCCAAGCTGCCGTCGTGGGGGGTGCTGGAGCTGGTCGTGGAGGCGATGGGCGGTGACGTCGATGAGTTCCGCAGGATGTGGCTAGCCGCGAGTGGTCCCGCTTCGACTCCGGGGTCGCCGATCGCCGGGCGCCGTGACGAGCTGGCTACGGTCCGGCGGCACCTCGAGTCCGGCAGCGGTCTGTTGCTGGTCACCGGCGAGGCGGGGATGGGGAAGACCCGGCTGGTCGACACGGCGGCGGGGTTCGCGGCTGGCTCTGGGCGCAACATGTTCGTAGCCAGGGGTACCTGCCGTCCGTTGTCGACCCAGGTGCCGCTGCTTCCGATCGCCGACGTCCTTCGCTCGGCGTACCAGGTGGACGAGGGCCGGTGGCTCGAGGAGGGCCTCGCCGGGTGCGCGCCGTACGTGCGGGCGGTGCTGTGTCGGCTGCTGCCCGAGCTCGGCGAGGCCGACGACACCCCGGGGATGTCGGCGGATGACTGGTGGCGGCACCGGATGTTCTCGGCGGTCTCGGCGGCCTGGACTTCGCTCGCCGCGGTCCGGCCGCTCGCGGTCCTGGTGGAGGACCTGCATTGGGCCGACCCCTCGACCCTGGACCTGCTCGAGCATCTGGTGTCTCGCGGCGTGGATGTGCCAATGGTGGGGACGTGGCGTCTCGAGGACCCGGCCACGTCCGTGGCCACGGCCGACTGGGGTATTCGGGTGCGACGGATGCCGAGCGTCGAGACGTTCGTCCTGGGCCCGCTGAGCCGCGAGGAGACGGCCGTCCAGCTTGAACTGCTGGCTGGCGATCGCCCGGCAGCTGAGCTGTTGGAAAGGATCTACCGCCGTACTCGTGGGCAACCCCTGTTCACCGAACAGCTCGCGGCGCACGACGACGGCCAGCCCCTCCCGGAACTTCTCGCGGACCTGCTCGACCGGCGCATCCAAGGGCTCGGCGATCCGGCATGGTCCATCGTGAGTGCCCTTGGCGCGGCTGACCGTTCCCTGACCGACTCGTTGTTATCGGAGCTGACCCAGCTGCCGCCGACCGCGTTTGTCGCCGGCCTCCACGAGTTGGAGGCTCGGAGGTTGCTCCGTTCGGCCAAGGGCCACGAGGTCGAGTTGCGGCACCCGCTGCTGGCTGAAGCCGTGCGGCGGCACCTGGTGGCCCACGAGCTCGTCGAGGAACATCGCCGGCTTGCGACCGCACTCGCCCGGACTGCTGATCCATCCCCTGGTGAGGTCGCCGAGCAATGGCAGCTCGGCGAGGACCCTGCCCAGGAGATCGTCTGGCGTATACGCGCAGCCCAGGCTGCCGGCCAGCGACTCGCGATGAGAGCAGCGGCGGCGCACTGGCAGCGGGCCCTTCTGCTGTGGCCCGGAGACGACGAGCTGGCCGGCTCGCCGCCCGTCCGTAAGTGCGACGTCTATCTCGCGCTGATGGATGCACTGGGCCCCGTCGACGTCCTGCTCGCCGCAGCGGTAGCCCAGGAGGCGATGGAAGACCAGGCCGACTCCGAGAGTCCGGACGCGGCAGCGATCTATCAGCGCGCGGCCGAGTATCAAGGGAACCTCGGCGAGCAGGAGAGCGCCCTGCTTCTGATGGACAAGGCTCTCCACATCTACGAAGGGCTCGGACCCTCAGCGGACCACGTGCGTGCTCTGATCCGTCGGGAGTGGCTGCTTTGGTCTGTTGGTCGCGAGGAGGAGGGCGCCGCGACCGCACTGTTGGGAGCTGAGATGTGCGCCCTGATCGCGGCACCTGAACTGCATCGGTGGTTGCTGGCACTCCTGGCCTCGTATTCGGCCAAGGACGGCGACCTTGATCTCGCGCTCTCGCGGATCCGGGAGGCGGCTCGGATCCAGGTCCCGCAGCCGGATCCGGCTGGCGACGTCCACATCGCCATCGAGCACACCGTGATCTTGAACTGGGCTGCCGCTGACCCCGACTCGGTGATCGCGGCCGCACGTCCAGCACTGGATGTAGCAACGGCCTGGGGCTTCGACGCCCACATCGTCGCCGTCCTTCGGTACAACGTGGCACAGGCCCTGCGCCTGGCCGGTCACGTGGACCGGGCTGCCGAGCTGATCGACCCGATGACCGAAGGGATCCCCGTTCCACGCATCTTCGGCCTACACAGTGAACGCGCCCTCCTCGACCTTCTCCGTGGGCGTTTCGACACGGAGGCCATCGAGAGGTACGCGATGGTTGACCCGTCCCAGTTCGACGGCCTCGCCAACCTGATCGAGTCGACCGATGCGTTCGCCGCAGCCTCCCTGTGGTCCGGCCGACCGCAGATGGCACTTGACCGCCTCCTCATCGTCATCCGCAGGGCGGTGCGCACGGACGCTTCGGCGTTCATCGGTCCGCTGCTATGCCTTGCGGCACGCGCGGCCGCCGACAAGATGGAGATCTCGGCTGATCTCGACCACGACCGGGACCGCCTGCTCCACACCCTGCGTGACCTGCGCGACGCGACCGCAAGAGACCCGTTCCGGCCCAGTCTGGCGTTCGGAGCAAACAAGGCTCTGGCAGCGACCTGGGCGGCGGAGATCGCCCGCCTGGCTGGTCAACCCTCAGTGGACCGGTGGACCCGCGCTGCCAACGAGTGGCACCAGTTGCCCCGACCGCACGACGAGGCGTACTGCCTCTGGCGAGCGGGCCAGTCCGCCTTGACTCGCGGCCAGGCAACTACGGGAGCGAAGTTGCTACGGCGGGCACGAGTGCTCGCTCATCAGCATGTACCGCTACGGAACGCGATCGTGGGCGCCACCACGACTGCTCGCCCTGCTTGACCACGCGTTGATAGGTGCCCATTCGCGGCGGTTGGACACGAGAGCCAGCGCCGTACGTCAGGCCACCATCACGCGCCCGGTCGGCGTGCGGCCGGACGGGCGCTCACGGACGACGGACCACGCCTCCGCCAGCCGGCCGACCGCGGTGGTGAGCTCGTCGGCGGGGCGACCCCACGGGATGCGGAGGAAGCTGTCCAGGCCGCCCTCGACCGCGAAGACCGGGCCGGGGGCGACGATCGCGCCCCGCGCCTCGGCCTCGGCGGCGACCGCCGTGCCGAAGGACCCGGGCAGCCGGCACCAGAGCGCGAGCCCGCCGGTCGGGACGTGGAACGACCAGTCCGGAAGCTGGTCGCGCACGGCGGCGACCAGCGCGTCGCGGTGGCCCCGGAGCCGGTCGCGGTTGACGGGGAGGATCTCGCGGTCGGCGAGCAGCCGGACCAGCACCAGCTGCTCGAGCACCGGAGCACCGAGGTCGAGGCTCACCCGCGCCCGGGTCAGCCGGTCGCCCATGCCCTTCGGCGCCCGGATCCAGCCGAGCCGCAGCCCGCCCCAGTAGGCCTTGCTCGCGCTGCCGATCGTGATGGTGTCGGGCGCGTGGGCCGCGAACGGCCGTGGCATCTCCTGGCCCTCGAGAGGCAGCGCCTGGTGCGCCTCGTCGACGATCGCGGTGGTGTGCGTCCGGCGCAGGTGCCCGGCGTACTCCTCGCGCTGCGCCTCGGTCATCAGGTGACCGGTGGGGTTCTGGAAGTCGGGGATCAGGTACGCCATCCGCGGCGCGGTCTGGCGCAGCGCCGCCGCGGCCGCGGCCAGGTCCCAGCCGTCCGGGTCGACGGGGTACGCCGCGAGGCGGGCGCCACCGTGCCGCAGCGCGTCGGTCGCGTTCGGGTAGACCGGCGACTCCACGAGCACGCGCTCGCCGGGTCCGGTGAACGCCTGCGCGATGATCGACGCCGCGGCCAGCGCGCCGGGTGTCACCATGATCTGGTCGGGGTCGGTCGGCAGCCCGCGGTCGTCGTACGTCGCCGCGATCGCGCGCTGGAGCTCGGGCAGGCCGGCGGGGAAGTACCCGTGGCCACCGAGGTACGCCGGCAGGTCGGCGACCGCCGCGGCGTAGGCGGCCGCGATGCCGGGAGGCGCCGAGGGTGCGGCGCAGTTGAGGTCGATCGCGTCGGAGTCGCCGGCCCGGGGGAGCAGCGCCCGGTCGTGGGCCCGTGCGCGGCCGCCCGGCACCCGGGTGAACGTGCCGGCACCCTGCCGGGCGCGGGCGTACCCGGCGTCGCGGAGCTCGGCGTACGCCCGGGTCACGGTGGTCCGCGAGACCCCGAGCGCCTCCGTGAGCTCGCGCTCGCTGGGCAGCCGGGTGTCGAGCGTGATCCGTCCGTCGCCGATGAGCAGCACCAGCGCGTCGGCGAGCCCGGCGTACGCGGGGGAGCGGTCGAAGTCGCCGACCAGGGTGGCCACCCGGGCAGCGCTGATCGTGCGGGTCATGCAGGCCACTCTCGCACGATTGGCTATTCAGGAGAAGGCCAATCCCGCAGCAGAATAACGGGGTGAACCTCGTCGACCTCGGCCCGATCGCCCAGCTCCGCGCCGGCCGCCTGGCGCGCCGGCTGCCGCAGCTCTACGTCGGGCTCGTGGCGTACGGCGTCTCACTGGCGCTGATGTACCGCGGCGACCTGGGCCTCGCGCCCTGGGACGTCCTCCACTCCGGCCTGATCCAGCACCTGCCGATCACCATCGGCCAGGCCGTGGTCCTGATGAGCTTCGTGGTCCTGGTGCTCTGGATCCCGCTCCGCGAGACCCCGGGCCTCGGGACGATCTCCAACGCGCTGGTCGTCGGGTTCGCCGCCGACGCGACGCTCTCGCTGCTGGACAAGCCGGACCCGATCGTCCCGCGGGTCGCGCTGATGGTCGGCGGCATCCTGCTCTGCGGCCTGGCCAGCGCCCTCTACATCGGCGCCCAGCTCGGGCGCGGACCCCGCGACGGGCTGATGACGGGGCTGGCGCGGCGGACCGGCCGCTCGATCCGGCTGGTGCGCACCGGGCTCGAGGTCGCCGTGGTCATCGTCGGTGTCCTGCTCGGCGGCACCATCGGTCTCGGCACGGTGCTCTACGCGCTGGCGATCGGTCCGCTCACCCAGCTGTGGCTGCCGGCCTTCACGGTCGACCTGGGGGACGTCAGCGCTTGGTCGCGATCAGCGCCGACGCGTCCGGAGCCACCATCACCTCGACCGACGTGAACCGCTCGTCGGTGAGCCACTGCTCACGCAGGGAGTCGACGCGCCCGTAGCTGAGCGGCGGCCAGAGCTCGCATGGCGTGAAGTCGTCGAGCACGACGATGCCGCCCTCCTCGACGAGGTCTGCGACCGAGTCGACGCTCACCTCGGTGGGCTCGCCGGAGTCGAGGAAGAGCAGCGAGAACGGGCCCTTGTCGAGCAGCGTCGACCAGTCCGCGGACAGCACCTCGACCTGCGGGTCGTCCTCGAAGATCTCGGCAGCAGCGTCGGCGAGCTTCGCGTCCAGCTCCGCGGTCACGATCCGCGCGTCGCCGCGGACGCCCGAGCGCAGCCACGCCGTACCGACGCCGCAGCCGGTGCCGAACTCCGCCATCGTCCCGTCCCGGGTCGCGGCCAGGGTGGCCAGCAGGCGGCCGGTCTCGTTGCGGCAGAACGACGCGTACCCCGCCTTGCGGGACACGTCGAACGCACGCGCGACGACCTCGGGAAGCTCGGGAGGGGCGCTCATGGCCCCGAGTCTTCCATTTCGGACCTCGTGTCTCGCATGTCGAACACTCTGTGCGATCGCGTGGCCGGTGGCGGCCGGCTACCGTACGGTCAGAGCACCATGCGGAGCGTCTTCGTACTCATCGACTGCCGCGGCGGGGCCTGAGAGAGGCCACCTCGCCGCGGTGTTCGGCGTTGACGGTCTCTCCGCCCGACCTGGTTCGGGCACATCTGGATCGAAGATGTCTCCGCGGCGAACGAGCGCCCAGCAGCACGGCGCGACCCGCTTCCTGATGGTTCTCCCTCAGCTCGTGTGATCCACGAGCCGATCGCTCACTCGAGCGGATCATCTTCGTTCCAGGTGTACCGGGACCACGGACACCTGATGCAACGGAACGAACCCACACGAGAGAGAGCACTGCGATGTACGACATGTACCCCGACTGGGGTCCGGCCCAGCACCACCCCGAGAACCCCCGCAGCCACGAGAACGTCCAGGCCGCCCTGCAGGCCTCGCTCGACCTGCGGGACAACGGCGGCCAGCGCCCGGACGACAACTAGTCTCCGGCGCATGACTTCCTCGAACTCCAGCACCACGGGAGGCACCCTCCAGCTCGCCGTCATCCCCGGCGACGGGATCGGGCAGGAGGTGACCGCCGAGGCGCTCAAGGTCCTCGAGGTCGCGTCCCCCGACGGCGTGAAGTTCGAGCAGACCCGCTACGACCTGGGCGCCGAGCGCTACCTCGCCACCGGTGAGGTGCTGCCCGACTCCGTGCTCCGCGAGATCCGCGAGCACGACGCGATCCTCCTCGGCGCCGTCGGGGGCAGGCCCAACGACCCGAACCTGCCGCCCGGCATCCTCGAGCGCGGCCTGCTGCTCCGGCTGCGCTTCGAGCTCGACCACTACGTGAACCTCCGGCCGTCCCGGATCTTCCCGGGCGTCCCCGGACCACTCGCCAGCCCCGGCGAGGTCGACTTCGTGGTGGTCCGCGAGGGCACCGAGGGTCCCTACACCGGCAACGGCGGCGCGCTCCGCGTGGGGACGCCGCACGAGATCGCCACCGAGGTCTCGGTGAACACCGCCTTCGGTGTCGAGCGGGTCGTCCGCGACGCGTTCGCCCGCGCGCAGCGCCGGACGCGCAAGAAGCTCACGCTGGTCCACAAGACCAACGTGCTCGTGAACGCCGGCGCCGTGTGGTGGCGGCTGTTCCAGCAGGTCGCGGCGGAGTACCCCGACGTCACGACCGACTACATGCACATCGACGCGGCGATGATCCACATGACCACCGACCCCGCGCGCTTCGACGTGATCGTCACCGACAACCTCTTCGGCGACATCATCACCGACCTCGCCGCCGCCATTACCGGCGGCATCGGCCTGGCGGCCTCCGGCAACGTCAACCCCGACCGGACGGCCCCCTCCATGTTCGAGCCGGTGCACGGCTCGGCGCCCGACATCGCGGGCCAGCAGAAGGCCGACCCCACCGCCGCCATCCTGTCCGCGTCGTTGCTGCTCGACCACCTCGGGTACGCCGACGCCGCCGCGGCCATCGAGAGCGCCGTGATCGACGACCTCGCCGCCCGTCAGCCGGGCACCACCCGCCGTACTCCCGAGGTCGGCGACGCGATCGCGGGGCGTCTGGTCTGGCTGAGGCCGTCGGGATCCCCGGCTCGCCGGGTATGCCTGCACTTTTGGGCCGTTGCAATGCCCGTGAAGCGTCGGGATCCCCGGCTCGCCGGGTATGCCTGCACTTTTCGGCCGTTGCAATGCCCGTGAGGCGTCGGGATCCCCGGCTCACCGGGTATCCCGACGCATCCGACCCGTCTCCATTTCATCGGAAGGCCTACTAAGTTGTCCCCCATGGAGATCAGCACCACGTCGTCGAGCGCCCCCGTCTCCGACGAGCGCCTCGCCGAGATCCTCGCGAACCCGGGCTTCGGCCAGTTCTTCACCGACCACATGTTCACGGCCGAGTGGACCCCCGACGCCGGCTGGCACGCCGCGCGCATCGAGCCGTACGGCCCGCTCGCCCTCGACCCGGCGACCGCCGTCCTGCACTACGCGCAGGAGACGTTCGAGGGCATGAAGGCCTACCGCCACGACGACGGCTCGATCTGGTCGTTCCGGCCGGAGGAGAACGCCGCCCGGATGGTGCGCTCCAGCCACCGGCTCGCGTTCCCCGAGCTCCCGGTCGACGACTTCGTGCAGGCCGTCGACGCCCTGGTCGCGGCCGACCAGCGCTGGGTCCCTGACCCGGCGGGGGAGAAGAGCCTCTACGTCCGGCCGTTCATGATCGCGACCGAGGTGTTCCTCGGCGTCCGGCCGAGCCAGCACGTCACGTTCATGGTGATCGCCAGCCCCGCCGGCGCCTACTTCAAGGGCGGCGTCAAGCCCGTCACCCTGTGGCTCACCGAGGAGTACACCCGCGCCGGACGGGGTGGCATGGGTGCCGCGAAGACCGGCGGCAACTACGCGTCCTCGCTGGTCGCGCAGCAGGAGGCCACCGGCCACGGCTGCGACCAGGTGGTCTTCCTCGACGCCCAGCGCGGGCGGTACGTCGAGGAGCTCGGGGGCATGAACATGTACTTCGTCCACGACGACGGCACCATCGTCACCCCCGAGACCGGCACCATCCTGGAGGGCATCACCCGCTCCAGCATCATCGAGCTGGCCGGCAAGCTCGGCCACCAGGTGGAGGAGCGGCGGTTCTCGATCGACGAGTGGCGCGAGGGCGTGGCCAGCGGGCGGATCACCGAGATCTTCGCGTGCGGGACCGCCGCGGTCGTGACCCCGGTGGGCGAGCTGAAGTGGGACGGCGGGTCGGCCCCGGCGCCCGCGAGCACCGACCTGACGATGCGGATCCGCCAGGCGCTGGTCGACATCCAGTACGGCCGCGCCGAGGACCCGTTCGGCTGGATGCACCGCATCGTCTGAGTATCCGTACCGATTCCCCGCCGGGCGCCGCCCGGCAAGGCTTGCGGCATGCCGTACGCCGATCCGTTCGTGTGCCCCAGCTGCTCCTCCCGGCTGCCCGTCGATGCGTCCGCGTGCCCTGCGTGCGGGCTGCTCCTGCGGGTGCCCCTGGCCGTCGAGCTGCTGCAGGCCCTTCGCACCGCCGACCAGCTGCTCGCCCGGCTCCGGGTCGAGTCGGCGGGGGCGCCGGCACCCGTGCCGCTCCGGCCGCCCGTGCCGGTCACTCACCCGCCGCAGCGGCACCAGGTGTCCGCACTCTCGGTGCCGAAGATCCTCCTCGGGCTCGGCGCACTGTGCCTCCTGGTCGCCGCGGTCGCGTTCCTCGTGGCGGCCTGGTCGTGGCTCGGCGTCGGAGGCCGGACGGCGGTCCTCACCGGGCTGACCGTGGTCACCGGCGGCCTGGGTGCGTGGCTGGGCCGACGGGACCTGCGGATCGCGGGTGAGGCGCTCACCACCGTCGGCCTCGGGCTGCTCGTCCTCGACGTCGTGGGCGCCGACCACGCGGGCTGGTGGGGCGACCTCGCGGCGGAGGAGCTGCTCGCCGTGGTCGGCGGGACCGTCACGGTCGCCGCCCTGGCGCTCGCCGTCATCACGCGGCTGATCTCGCCCCAGGCCGGCGCCGTCCTCGGCCTGGGAGCGCTCGGCGCCGGACTGGTGGCGACGACCGACCACCCTGACCACCGTGGCGGTGGCCGTGATCCTCGGCCACGCGGTGCTGGCAGCCCTGGCACGGGCTCGTCGGCTCACCCCGCTGCTGGTCGCCGCGGCGGCCGGCGCGTCCTGCTGGTGGCTGGGGCTGCTCCTCGTCGGGCTGGCCGAGGCGGCCGACCTCGCCAGCCTGCGGATGCTCTGGCTCGACGGTCACGGCGCCTCGCTCCTCCTCGCCACGCTGCTCTCGCTGCTGCCGGTCGCCTTCTTGCGCGGGAACGTCGCGGCCGTCCGCGCGTGCGTCGCGGTGACCCTCACGCTGCTGACCGTGACCGTCGCACTGCCGGCGATCGACGAGGGCGCCACCGTCGTGGGGCTCGTGGCGCTCGCCGTGCTCGCGACCTGGGTCCTGGTCTCGCTGGTCCTGCCCGCTGCCTGGCGTCCGGTTGCGTGGCCGCCGATCGTCCTGGCCGGCGTGCCCCTCGGCCTGGTGACCACGGCTCTCGCCGTCCAGGCCCTCGGCAACGCGATCGACGTCGACGCGACCTTCACGGGCTCGGTGACCACGAGCCTGGGCGACCCCGACCCGGTCGCCGTGCCGGTGCTGCTCCTGCTCGGCGACGCGGGCCTGCTCGCCGCGGTCCTCGCGGTGCTCCCACGCCTCCCGAACCCCCAGCTGCCGGCCGGCGTGCTGGCCCTCGCGATGATCGGGACCCTCGCCCTCGGCCCGGTCCCGGTGTGGACGGTGGTCGCCGGGCTGGCCCTCCTGGGCGCCGCCCTGGTCGCGGACGCCCTCCGGCACGAGGGCACGTACGGCCTCGGCCAGTCGGTCGCCGGGGTCGCTGTGGGCGCGCTCGGCCTGCTCGTGGCCCTGCCGAGCGACGTGCTCACCGCGGTGGTGCTCGGCGTGCTGGTCCTGGTCGCGGCCACGTTGTGGCGCCTCGGCCGGGCCGACCAGCAGCTCGCCGGCGGTCTGTTGCTCCCGGCGACCGTGGCCGGGTTCGTGTGGGTGCTCGGCGAGGTCGCCGGCGTCGAGGAGAGCCACCTCGGCGTCCCTGTCCTGGTGATCCTGGGGGTGCTCGCGATCGCCCGGCCCCGCCCGGAGATCGAGGCGACCGCCGGGCCGGCCGCCACCGTGGCCGCGGCGTTCGCGGTCGGGTACGCCGACGACCCGAGCGTCGCGCTGGCACTGCACCTCACGGTCGCCGGCGTGCTGGTCTCGGTGAGCGCCCTGCTCCAGCCCGGGCGGCGCTCAATCGGCTGGCTGGGGGGCGCTCTCCTCGCGGTCGCCACCTGGGTGCGGCTGTGGGACGTCGGTGTCACGGCGCCGGAGCCGTACACGCTGCCGAGCGCCGTCGCGCTCCTCGTGGTCGGGGTGGTCCACCTCCGCCGGCACCCCGAGGCCTCCACCTGGGGAGCGCTCGGACCAGCCCTGCTGCTGGCGACCGTGCCGTCCCTGCTCTGGGTGCTCGAGGACCCGCTCAGCCTGCGGGCGGCGACGCTGGGGGCGGCCTGCCTCGTCCTGGTGCTCCTCGGCGCGCGGCTGCGCTGGAGCGCGCCGCTCGTCGTCGGGGCAGCCGTCGGCGCGACGGTCGTGCTGCGCGAGCTCGCGCCGTACCTCGCCGGGGTGCCGCAGTGGGCGCTGATCGGGTCGGCGGGGACGCTGCTCACCGTCGTCGGCGTGACGTGGGAACGCCGGTTGCGCGACCTCCGGGCGACGGGGAGCTACCTCGGGGCGCTTCGCTGACCTCGCCTCAGGAGGTGTGCCGGTGAATCCGACCGGCGCCGCGGGCAGGGGGTGCCGCCTACCTGATCGCGACCCGCCGCGCGGGTAGCCTCGGCGCGTGACGACGTCTCCGCCGGCCGAGGGGCCGTCCGCCAGCACGGTGGGCGGCTACACCCTGCTGGCCCGGCTCGGCGAGGGGGGCATGGGTGTCGTGCACCTGGCCCGGCGTGGCCCGGCGGGCCAGCGGGTGGCGCTCAAGGTGTTGCGCCCGCACATCGTCGGCGACCAGGAGGCGCGCCGGAGGCTCGAGCGTGAGGTCGGGTCCCTGCAGCGGATCCGGAGCCAGTGGGTGGCCGAGATCGTGGACGCCGACCCCTGGGCGGAGGTCCCGTACGTCGCCACCCGCTACGTGCCCGGCCTGTCGCTCCACGACCTGGTGGTCGAGGATGGGGCGATCGAGGGCGACGATCTTTACTGGCTGGCGGGCTGCCTCGCCGAGGGGGTGGCCTCGGTGCACTCCGTCGGCGTCCTGCACCGCGACGTGAAGCCCTCGAACGTGCTGATGGAGGGTCGGACGCCCATCCTCATCGACTTCGGCCTGGCCCGCGTCGCCGACGACCCGAAGCTGACCCACACCGGCTGGCTGCTCGGCACACCGGGCTACCTCGCGCCCGAGATCCTGTACGGCGAGGACGCGATCCCCGCCTCGGACGTGCACTCGTGGGCGGCGACGGTGGCGTACGCCGGCACCGGCCACCCGCCGTTCGGCCGCGGCCCCGCGATGGCGATCATGGACCGCGTCCGGCGCGGCCAGTTCGACCTCGACGGCCTGCCCCACGACCTGCGCCAGGTGGTCGCGGCCGCCCTCGACCCGGAGCCGCGGAACCGCCCCACGCTCGACCAGCTGCTCACCTGGTTGCGACCCCTGACCACCCGTCGCGGCGAGCGGCCGGCGGCCCCGCCGCCCAGCGCGCCGCCGCACGACCCGTACACCGTCCCGCTCGCACTCGCCGCCCAGGCGGCGGCCGACGACGAGACCGACGTCTGGCCGGGCCACGAGACCGCGGAGCCGCTCACGCTCGCACTGACGTCGTACCAGCCGCCGGTGGCGAAGGTCCCGGCCGCCGAGCGGTTCCGCCGGGGCGTGCTGCTGTCCGGGATCGCGCTGGTGTGCGGCGCCGGGTGCGCGGCGTACCCCTGGCTCACGACCGCGCTGATGCTGGTCCTGGCCTGGCTGCTGCGGAGCGGCTCGCTCGCCGCGTCGGCGCGGGACCAGCGCCGGGAGTACCGCGGCCGCAAGTGGTACGACGGTGTGCAGCTGCTGGTCGCCGCACCCTGGCACCTCGTGCAGTCCGTCCCGGGTGCGGTGCTGCTCGCCCTGTGGAGCCTCGGGCTGGCGGTCGCAGCGGCCCTGATCTGCTACGCGATCGCGACCGGCCTGGGCCTCGCGCTGTTCGTGTGCGGCGTCGTGCTCGCCGTCTCCCTGTGGCTCGGACCCGGTGGGTCCCGGGTGCGCGGACCGGTCGGGCGGGTCGTGAACCCGCTCGCCGCCGACGTCCGGCGGTGGACGGTCGCGCTGCTCGTGGTCCTCGCGGTCGCCGCGGTGCTGGGCTTCCGCGCGGACCTCGCCGGCGCGACGTGGACGCCCGCGAACGACCGCCCGCATGCCGAGATGCCGCGTCCGTGATCCGGTCGCCGTGGCACGATGGGCACGTGCAGCACCAGCAGATCATCATTTCCTAGCGCGCCGAGCTCCCGAGTGGAGCACCCGGCGCGCCGACCTCTCGTACCCCGAGAGGTTTTTTTGTGTCCGAAACCTGTACGAGAGAGAGCCCGATGGATCTCCACGGCGCGTTCCACGTCTACGACACCACCCTGCGCGACGGCGCGCAGCAGGAGGGCCTCAACCTCTCGGTCGCCGACAAGCTGTCCATCGCGCGCCAGCTCGACGGCCTCGGGGTCGGGTACATCGAGGGCGGCTGGCCGGGCGCGAACCCCAAGGACACCGAGTTCTTCCGCCGGGCCGCGGACGAGCTGGACCTGCGCCACGCGCGGCTCGCGGCGTTCGGCGCCACCCGGCGCGCGGGCGTCAAGGCCGCCGACGACCCGCTGGTCGCGGCGCTGCGCGACAGCGGAGCCGGCGTCGTCACGCTGGTCGCGAAGTCCCACGACCGGCACGTCGAGCTCGCCCTGCGCACCACCCTCGAGGAGAACCTCGAGATGATCCGCGACACCGTCAGCCACCTCCGCGCCGAGGGGCAGACCGTGTTCCTCGACGCCGAGCACTTCTTCGACGGGTACCGCGCGAACCGCGACTACGCGCTCGAGGTGCTGCGCACGGCGTACGATGCCGGCGCCGAGGTGGTCGCCCTCTGCGACACCAACGGCGGCATGCTGCCCGGCTGGGTGGCCGACGTGGTCCACGACGTCCGCGAGAGCGCGCAGGTGCGGGTCGGGATCCACTGCCACAACGACACCGGCTGTGCCGTGGCGAACACGCTCGCCGCCGTCGACGCCGGGGCGACGCACGTGCAGGGCACGATCAACGGGTACGGCGAGCGCACCGGCAACGCCGACCTCGTCTCGGTCGTGGCGAACCTCGAGCTCAAGCTGGGCCGCGAGGTGCTGCCCCAGGGGCTGCTCGGCGAGGCGACCCGGATCGCGCACGCGGTCGCGGAGGTCACCAACTTCCCGCCGGCGTCGCGGCAGCCGTACGTCGGGGCCTCGGCGTTCACCCACAAGGCCGGCCTGCACGCGAGCGCGATCAAGGTCGACCCCGACCTCTACCAGCACATGGACCCGGGCGGCGTCGGCAACGACATGCGGCTGCTCGTGTCCGACATGGCCGGCCGGGCCTCGATCGAGCTCAAGGGCCGCGAGCTCGGGTTCGACCTCTCGGGCGACCGGGAGCTCGTCACCCGGATCACCGACCGGGTCAAGGTGCTCGAGAGCCGGGGCTACACGTTCGAGGCGGCCGACGCGTCGTTCGAGCTGCTCCTCGTCGAGGAGGTCGAGGGCGCGCGCCCGGCGTACTTCGAGGTCGAGTCCTGGCGGGTGATCACCGAGACCCGCCCGGGCGAGGACGCGCTGTCCGAGGCGACGGTGAAGCTGAGGGCCGCCGACGTGCGGCACGTCGTGACGGGTGAGGGCAACGGCCCGGTCAACGCGCTGGACCAGGCGCTGCGGCACGCGATCGAGCGGGCGTACCCGGAGGTCGCGAAGTTCGAGCTCATCGACTACAAGGTGCGCATCCTCGACCAGGGCCACGGCACGGACGCGATCACCCGGGTGCTGATCGAGACCAGCGACGGCGAGTCGTCCTGGGTGACCGTCGGCGTCGGCGCCAACGTCATCGAGGCGTCGTGGGGAGCGCTCGTCGACGGCATGACCTTCGGCCTGCGCCGCCAGGAGGCGGCTACGGGCGGCGCGTGATCCTGCGGGCCAGGTCCACCCAGCCGTGGTAGACCCGGTCCACCGGGAACCCGTCGAGGCTCACCTGCTCGAGGATCGGCAGCTCGAGGGGCGCCAGCAGCGCCACGGCCAGGAGCGGCACGTCCCCGTCCACCTGGAGCTGGCTCAGCAGGTACCGCACGTGCGTCGCCGTGAACGAGTACGC
Source organism: Nocardioides sp. HB32 (assembly GCF_054058995.1). Lineage (NCBI taxonomy): Bacteria > Bacillati > Actinomycetota > Actinomycetes > Propionibacteriales > Nocardioidaceae > Nocardioides > Nocardioides sp. HB32. The sequence continues at coordinate 3,903,213 of NZ_JBSSBS010000001.1, read as the reverse complement.
GCCCGAGGCCCGCGCGCCCGACCGCCCGGCCTCGCGGATCAGCTCGGCGTGCAGGAGCGTGGTCTCGAGGCGGGTGCGGCCGAAGGCGAGCAGCCGGTCCCACGGGTCGGCGCCCGGGCCGAGCGGCGGCTCGCCGGACATCACCTGCGCCTGCCACTCGCTCTCGGAGTGGTCGAGGATCGCGGCCATCAGGCCCTCACGGGACTCGAAGCGGCGGAAGACCGTCCCCTTCCCGACCCCGGCGGCCGCGGCGACCGCGTCCATGGTGGTCGCGGCCGCGCCGCACCGCTCGACCAGCTCCTTCGCGGCGTCCAGCAGCCGCTCCCGGTTGCGCGCCGCGTCGCGGCGCTCCGCCGGGGGAGCGCCGAGGAGGGGCAGCAGCTGGGGCTCCCGGGACGGCTCGGACATGTCGGCGTTCACCCTAGTGAGAGCCGTGATGCAGCGCTCGCGAAATCGCCGGGTCGCGGCGGGAATGAAACCGGACCGTGGTCCGTTTTGGGACCATGACCGAAACCACCATCGCCGTCCTGGTCGGCAGCCTCCGGACGGACTCCGTCAACCGCAAGCTGGCCGAGCTCCTCGCCGAGCAGGCGCCCGAGGGCGTCACCGTCGACATCGTCGACGGCCTGGGCCAGATCCCGTTCTACAACGAGGACATCGACAACCCGAGCGACGTGCCCGCCCTCCGCGGCCGCCCTGCGTGAGCGGGTCGGCAGCGCCGACCGCGTCCTCGCGGTCACGCCCGAGTACAACGGCACCATGCCGGCGGTGCTCAACAACGCGATCGACTGGCTGTCCCGTCCGTACGGCGCGGGCGCCATCGTCGGCAAGCCGTTCGGCGTGGTGGGCGCGACCCCGACGCCGTTCGGCGGCAAGTGGGCGCACGAGGACACCGCCCGATCGGCGCGCATCGCCGGCGCGACCGTCGTCGAGGACGTCACCGTCTCGCAGTCGGCCATCGAGGTCGACGTGCTGACCGACCCCGACGTGATCGGCCGGCTCACCCGCGCGGTGCAGACCCTGGTCGAGTACGACCCCGCGACCGCCGCGGCCTGACCCCGGGTCCGGCTACGGTCGGGTCGTGGCCGAACTCCATGACCTGACCGCGCTGGAGCAGGGCGCGCTCGTGCGCCGCGGCGAGGTGTCGCCGCGCGAGCTCGTCGACCACTACCTCGAACGCGCCGACCGGCTCGACTCGGTCGGCGCGTTCGTCACGCTCACGCCCGACCTGGCCCGGGCGCGGGCGGACGCACTCGGCTCGCCCGACGGGTCACCGCTGTTCGGCGTGCCGACCGCGATCAAGGACCTCAACCTCACCGCGGGCGTGCGCACGACCTTCGGGTCGGCGGCGTTCGCCGACTTCGTGCCCGACGTGTCGGACGGCGTCACGCTGGCGCTCGAGGCGGCCGGGACGGTCAGCCTCGGCAAGACCAACACCCCGGAGTTCGGCTCGCCCTGCTACACCGAGCCGGACGTCGCGCCGCCGGCCGTCACGCCGTGGGACCGGACGCGCACGGCCGGCGGCTCCTCCGGCGGGGCCGCCGCGGCCGTCGCGGCGGGGCTGGTGCCGCTCGCCCAGGGCTCCGACGGCGGCGGCTCCATCCGGATCCCGGCCTCCTGCTGCGGACTCGTCGGCCTCAAACCCACGCGCGGGCGGATCAGCGGTCGCCCGACGTACGGCGACCCCGTGGGCCTGGCGACGGCCGGGACGATCGCCCGGACCGTGCGCGACGCGGCGGCGATGCTCGACGCACTCGCCGGTCGCGGGGTGGGGGACCCTGCCTGGGCGCCGCCTCCCTCCGAGAGCTTCCTGGCGGCCTGCGACCGGGAGCCGGGCCGGCTCCGGGTGGCGCGCTTCGGCACCCCCGTCATCACCGAGACGACGGTCGACCCCGCGTGCGTGCGGGCCTGGGAGGACGCGTCCCGGCTGCTGGAGTCGCTCGGCCACGAGGTGGTCGACGTCGAGGTGCCGCTGCCGCGGGAGGCGGTCGCCACCTTCGAGACCTGCTGGGCGGTGCTGACCGCGCTGGCCGTCGTACCGCCCGAGCGGGAGCACCTGCTGCGACCGCTGACCCGGTGGCTGTCCGCGCGCGGCCGCGCGGTGAGCGGCCCGGACTTCGGGCTCGCCATCGGCGCGCTGCGACGGTACGCCGCGGGCGCGCTCGAGGCGCTCGCGCCGTACGACGCCGTCCTCACCCCGACGCTCGCGAGCCCGCCGCTGCCGGTGGGTGCGATGCGCGACGACGATGATCCGGAGGCGGACTTCGAGGCGCAGAAGGCGTTCACCCCGTGGACGTCGGCGTGGAACGTCACCGGCATGCCGGCGGTCTCGCTGCCGCTGCACTGGACCGGCGACGGCCTGCCGGTCGGCGTGATGCTCGCGGCCCGGCCGGCCGAGGAGGAGCTGCTGCTCTCGCTCTCGGCCCAGGTCGAGGCCGCCGCGCCGTGGGCGGACCGCCGGCCGCCCGGCTGGTGACGGTCAGAGCGGTCGCAGCGCGCAGGTGTGGCGTCGCTTGATCTCCGGCGGCTCCCGGAAGTAGGACCGCAGCCCGGCCCGCCGGCCCTCCGGGAGCGTCTCCCAGTCGGCCCACTCCACGGCGTACCCGAGCGTTTCGGCCATCAGCTCCATGGCCGACCGGCTCGGGATGCCGGCCGGTGCCCGCACCTGGTCGGGGACGTGGGCGATGGAGTTGAGCCGGTTGTCGGTCTTCTCCCGGATCAGCCGGACGATCGGGTCCGGGCTGAGGGCGAACTCGCTGTCGACGATGACCAGCCGGGGCTCGAGCCGGGCGATCAGCTTGAGCAGGCCGTAGTGGTCCATCACGTGGTAGAAGAGCCCGAGCAGCGCCACCACGTCGAAGCGGCGTCCCTCCGCGACCAGCCGTGGCAGCTCTTCGTACACGTCGCCCTGGATGAAGCCGATCCGGTCCTTGACCGGGCCGTCCGGGTAGGCCGCGAACCCGGCGATGGACTCGGCGCGCGCCTCGATCCCGACGACCTCCCGGGCGCCGGCCGCGCTCAGCGCGTACGACCAGCGGCCGTCGTGCGAGGCCAGGTCGAGGACCGAGCTGCCCTCCAGCTCGGCGGCGTACGGCTTGACCAGGTAGCGGTGGCGCGTGTTGAGCCGCTTGACGCTGCCGGGGGTGGAGGCGTAGCGCTCGGCGTCGCGCAGGAAGTCGAAGAAGGGCACCGCGCCAACCTACGCGAGCCGCGGCCTAGGGTGGCGTCATGAGCAGGCCGGTGCTGGTGGTCGTCGCCGCGGGTCCCGGCGTGAGCGGGTCGGTGGCTCGACGCTTCGCGCGCGAGGGGTACGACGTGGGCCTGCTGGGTCGCGAGGAGGAGCCGCTCCGGGCGCTGGCGGCGGAGCTCGAGGAGCTCGGCGCCGAGGTCGGCCACGCCGTCGTCGACATCACCGACGCCGATGCGACGACCGCGGCGATCCGGCGGATGGGGGAGCACACGGGTCGGATCGACGTGCTGCACTTCAACCCGAGCGCGTTCCGCGAGAAGGACCCGCTCGAGCTCACCGTGCCCGAGCTGCTCGAGGACGTGACGCTCGGCGTCGGCGCGCTGCTCACGTCGGTGCAGGCCGCCCGCCCGTTCATGTCGGCCGGCGGCCGGGTCACCGCGACCGGGAGCATGGCGGCCGACAAGCCGTGGCACCGGGCCGCGTCCCTCGGCGTGCAGAAGGCCGGCCTCCGCAACCTCGTCCGGAGCCTGGACGCGACGCTCGTGGACGACGGGATCCGTGCGGTCTCCGTGACGGTGCGCGGCACGCTCGGCCAGGACGACCGCTTCACACCCGACCTGGTCGCCGACGCGATCTGGGACGCGGCCCGTCAGGATGAGGACGGCTGGCGGACCGAGGTGCCCTACTCGGGCTGAAGGAAGCCGAGCACGACCTCGGTGAACGCGGCGGGTTCCTTCGCGTGCACCAGGTGACCGGCCTCGATCGTCGTCATCGACGCCGACGGGACGCGGCGTACCAGCTCCTCGACCCGCTCCGGCGGCACCGGACTCGCGGTCCCGCCCCACACGACCAGCGTGTCGGCGGTGATCCGGGCGAGCCCGTCGAGCCAGGCCGGGTCGGGGTCGTCGAGCTCGGGACGTACGCCGACCACTACGTCCCAGTCGAACGCCAGCGCGCCGTCCGGCCGCACCGGGGCTGCCACCTCACGGGGAAGCGGCGCCGGGACGTCCTCGAGCACCAGCCGGCGAACCCGCGACGGCGCCTGCTGGGCCACGAGGTGTGCGACGAACCCGCCGAGCGAGTGCCCGACCAGGTCGACGGCCGGCAGGTCCAGCGCGTCGAGCAGCGCGAGCACGTCGTCGCGCATCAGCTCCAGTGAGTACGCACCCGGCCAGTCGGACCCGCCGTGGCCGCGCAGGTCGACGGCGTGCACGGTGAAGCGCTCCTCGAACGCAGGCAGCACCACGTCCCAGTCCGCTGACGTCTCGCCGAGTGCGTGCAGGAGGACGAGCGGCGGTCCGGAGCCGGAGACGCGGACGTCCAGCTCGATCCCGTTCGCGGCGACTCGCACGCGGCTACGGTAGCCGGGTGGCCACGGTCGAGGACGTGCACGCGCTCGCGCTGGCGATGCCCCACGTCACCGTCGTCCGCGGCGAGCGGGCACAGAATCCCGTCTACCAGGTCGGCGGGAAGTCGTTCGTGTTCTTCCGGACGCCCCGTCCGGACGCGTTCGATCCCGAGACCGGGGAGCGGTATGACGACGTGATCGTGCTCTGGTGCCCGCCGGAGGAGAAGGAGGCGCTGGTCCAGGACGAGTCGAGCCCGTTCTTCACCACGCCGCACTTCGACGGCCACCCGTCGGTGCTCGTCCGCGCGAGCCGGCTCGACGAGATCAGCCGCGAGGAGCTCGCCGAGATCATCCAGGACGCCTGGCTGTCACGAGCCTCGAAGACGCGTGGCCGGCTCTGGCTTCAGGAGAACCAGGCCGGCGCCTGAGCCAGGAACTGGTCGCGGTCGAGCGCGCCGACGCCGACCGGGATCGTCGCGAGCACGGGCAGACCCGTGTGGTGGGGGAGGTCCTCGGCGTTGCACCGCTCCGCCAGCCCGGGCTCGGCCGGCCACGCACCGATGACGAGGCCGGCCGGCTCCAGGCCCCGGGCGCGTACGGCGGCGACGGTCAGCTCGGCGTGGTTGAGGGTGCCGAGCTGCGGGCCCACGACGACCACCAGGTCGAGCGGGACGGACTTCGCGAGCTCGGCCGCGAGGTCGAGCAGCGTCCCGCCGTCGGCGTCGAGGCGGACCAGCAGGCCGCCCGCGCCCTCGACGACGACGGTGTCATGGAGCTCGGCGAGCGCCCGGATCCGGTCGGCGTACTCCGCGACCGGTGGGATCGCGACGCCCTGCCGGCGGGCAGCGGTGTCCGGGGCGAGCGGGTCGTCCAGCGTCGTGTACTCCTGCACGGCGCACCCGGTCAGCCGGTGCACCTCCTCGGCGTCCGAGTCGCCGTCGACGACGCCGGTCTGCACGGGCTTCACGACCACGACCGAGCCGCGGTCGGCATACCGCTGGGCGAGGGCCGCGGTGGCGACCGTCTTGCCGACGCCGGTGGACGTACCGGTGACGACCACGACGCGTCCGGTCACGCGCGGAACTCCTTCACGACGGCGACCAGCACCTCGGTGGCCCGCGCCCACTGCTCGTCCGACGGCCCGGCCGAGGCCGTGATCCGCAGGCGGGAGACGCCGTCCGGCACCGACGGCGGCCGGAAGCAGCCGACCCGCACGCCCTGCTCGAGCGCGGCGGCCTGCGCCGCCAGCGCCCCCCGCGGCGAGGGCATCGGCACCGAGAGCACGGCTCCGGTCGGTGGCTCGACGCCGAGGGCCGCGGCGAGGTCGGCGACCCGGTGCCGTACCCGGCTCGAGAGCTCCGGCGTCGCGGTCAGGACCCGCAGCGCGGCGAGCGCGGCGCCGGCCGCGGCCGGCGCCAGCCCGGTGTCGAAGATGAACGGGCGGGCCCGGTTGACCAGGTGGTCGAGCAGAGCCGGCGGGCCGAGCACGGCGCCCCCCTGGCTGCCCAGCGACTTGGAGAGGGTCGCGGTCACCACGACGTGCGGCGCTCCGGCCAGCCCGGCGGCGGCGACCAGGCCTGGGCCGTGCACGCCGAGGCCGTGCGCCTCGTCGACGACCAGGAGGGCGCCGTACGTCGCGCACACCTCGGCCAGCTCGGCCAGCGGCGCTGCGTCGCTGAGCACCGAGTAGACCGACTCCGCGAGCACCAGCGCCCGCTCGCCCGGCGCGGCGGCGAGTGCGGCCTCCACGGCGGCGACGTCGTTGTGCGGGTTGACCACCAGGCGCGCCCGCGAGAGCCGGACCGCGTCGACCAGCGAGGCGTGGATGTGGGCATCGGAGACGACCAGCGCTGAACGGTCGGCGAGCGCGGTGACGACCGACAGGTTCGCGTGGTAGCCGGTCGAGAGCACCAGCGCGGCGGGCTGTCCGGTGTACGCCGCCAGCTCGCGCTCGAGGGTCGCGTGGATCTGGAGCGTGCCGCTCACCAGGCGCGACGCGCCCGCACCGGCGCCGTACGTGCGCGCGGCCGCTTCTGCCCCGGCGATCACCTCGGGGTGGCGGGCGAGGCCCAGGTAGTCGTTGCCGGCGAGGTCGAGGACCGGGTCGTCGGCGGGTCGTACGACGAGCCGCCGGGTCAGCCCGGCCTCCTCGCGGGCGGCCGCCTGGGCCGCGAGCCACTCGTGCCAGCTCACGCGACCACCGCCGCTGCCTCGACGGCGGCACAGATGCGCGCCACGTCGTCGTCGGTCGAGACGTACGGCGGCATCGTGTAGACGAGGTCGCGGAACGGCCGCAGCCAGACGCCGTGCTCGATCGCCGCCCCGGTCGCCTTCACCACGTCGACCGGGTGGTCGAGCTGCACGACGCCGACGGCGCCGATGGTGCGGACGTCGGCGACACCGGCCTGTCGCCCGACCGGCTCCAGGCCGGCCGCGAGCCCCGCGCCGACCCGGGCGACCTGGGACCGCCAGTCGTTCTCGACCAGCAGGTCGAGCGAGGCGAGGGCGACGGCGCAGGCGAGGGGATTGCCCATGTACGTCGGCCCGTGCATGAGGACACCGCTCTCGGACCGCGAGAGCCCCTCGGCCACCCGCGTCGTGCACAACGCCGCGGCGAGGGTCAGGTAGCCGCCGGTCAGCGCCTTGCCGACGCACATCACGTCGGGGGAGACGCCGGCCGCGTCGGCGGCGAACAGCGTCCCGGTGCGGCCGAAGCCGGTGGCGATCTCGTCGAACACGAGCACCAGGTCGTGCCGGTCGGCGACCGCGCGCATCACGCGCAGGCACTCGGCCGGGTAGGTCCACATGCCGCCCGCACCCTGGAGGAGCGGCTCGACGATGATCCCCGCGAGCTCACTGGCGTGCTGCCCGGCGAGCGCCTCGAAGGCGCTCGCCCAGGCCGGGACGCCGGCCTCGTCCGCCGGCGGCTGTGGCGCGAACACCTGCTGGGGGAGCACACCCGCGAACATCGAGTGCATGCCTCCCACCGGGTCGCACACGCTCATGCAGCCGAACGTGTCGCCGTGGTAGCCGCCGCGGACCGTCAGCATCCGGGTGCGCTCGGGCCGCCCGGCGCCCCGCTGGTACTGCAGCACCATCTTCAGCGCCACCTCGACGCTGACCGATCCCGAGTCCGCGAGGAACACGTGCTCGAGCCCGTCGGGGGCGAGCTCGACGAGCCGCTCGGCGAGCCGGACGGCAGGTCCGTGGGTGAGCCCGCCGAACATCACGTGCGCGAACTCGCCGACCTGGGCGCGCAGTGCCGCGTCCAGTCGCGGGTGCCGGTACCCGTGGATCGCGGCCCACCACGAGGACATGCCGTCCACCAGCTCGGTGCCGTCGTCGAGGGTCAGCCGGGTCCCGGACGCGGCGGTCACCCGGCGCACCGGCGTCGGGTCGGTCATCGACGTGTACGGGTGCCAGACGTGGGCCCGGTCGAAGGAGAGGAGGTCGTCGTGCGTGGAGAGCATGCGCAGCCGGGTCAGGAGTTCGGGGCCACGGCGGTGCCGGCGCCGCGGCGGCGCTTGGCCGGGTCGTGGCCCCCGGTGTGCAGCGGCCGGGGGTCCTCGTCGGCGCCGAGCACCACGAAGCCGTTGTCGTGGATGAGCTCGAGGTCCGCTGCGGCATCCTGCCCCTCGGAGGTCAGGTAGTCACCGAGGAAGATCGAGTTGGCGACGTTCAGGGCGAGGGCCTGGAGCGACCGCAGGTGCATCTCCCGCCCGGCGGCGATCCGGATCTCCCGGTCGGGGCACACGAACCGGGCCATCGCCAGGATCTTGACGCAGCGGGTCGGGGACAGCTCCCAGGTGTTCTCGTACGGCGTGCCGTCGAACGGCATCAGGAAGTTGACCGGGATCGAGTCGGACCCGAGGTCGCGGAGCGCGAAGAGCGCCTCGACGAGCTGCTCGTCGGTCTCGCCCAGGCCGGCGATGAGGCCGCTGCACGCCGACAGCCCGGCGGTCTTCGCCTTGCCCACGGTGTCGACCCGGTCGGCGTACGTGTGCGTCTGCACGATGGTGTCGTGGTGGGACTCGGCGGTGTTGATGTTGTGGTTGTAGGCGTCGACGCCGGCCTCGCGCAGCCGCTCGGCCTGACCGTCCTTGAGCAGGCCGAGGCACGCGCAGATCTCGACGTCGGGGTGCTCCGCCTTGATGGTGCCGACCATGTCGGCGACGCGCTCGACGTCCTTGTTGGTGGGTCCGCGGCCGCTCGAGACCATGCAGACGCGGGTGGCGCCGCCACGCAGGCCCGCGGACGCCTGCTCCAGCGCCTGCTCGGTGTCGAGCCACTTGTACTTGAGGATGTCGGCCGTCGACCCGAGCGCCTGGGAGCAGTAGTTGCAGTTCTCGGGGCACAGCCCCGACTTGAGGTTGACGAGGTAGTTGACCTTGACGGTGTTGCCGAAGAACTCGCGGCGCAGGCGCCCGGCCGCCGCCACGACGTCGAGGAGCTCGTCGTCCTGCGCACGCAGCACCGCGAGCGCGTCGTCCTCGGTCGCCGGCTTCCCGTCGAGGATGCTGGTGGCGAGGTGGTCGAACGACGTGGTCATGGGCACTCCCGGCAGAGCGGTGGTCAGGTGAACGGTGTTCAGGTTAGGGTTCGGCTGATTCGCGGTCAACGTGAAGGGGAGTGTGCGATGGGCCACCGCCGGGCCGACGTCGTCGAGCACGCGCTCGGCGTCCTCGACGCCTACGGGCTCGCGGACCTCACCATGCGTCGTCTCGGTGCGGAGCTCGGCGTGCAGCCCAGCGCGCTCTACCACCACTTCGCCAACAAGCAGTCGCTGCTCGCGGCGGTGGCCGACGAGATCCTCGCGCGCGGCCCCCACGGCCCGCGTCCGGAGACCTGGGACGACCGCGCCACCGTCGTCTGCACGGAGCTGCGCGAGGCAATGCTCGCCTACCGCGACGGTGCCGAGGTCGTCGCGACCGTGCACGCCTTCGGGCTCGGCGCCACGGCACCGGGGGAGGAACTGGTCGCTGCGTGTCGCGACGCCGGTCTCGACCGGGCGCTGGCCGGCACGGCGGCCCGCACCCTCCTGCACTACGTCTTCGGCCACGTCGGTGACGAGCAGACCCACCTCCAGGCCGGCAGCGCTGGCGCGATCGACGGCGACCCTCGCCCGGAGTCCGACTTCGCCACGGGGCTCGGCATCGTCGTCGACGGGATCCGGCAGCGGGTCGGCGATCGGGTCGGCGATCGGTCAGGAATCGAGAAGCACCTCGGCGTACGCCGTCCGTAGCGTTGTCGTCATGACCACGACGACGAAGAACACCGGATTCACCGAGGCCGAGCGGGCCGCCATGAAGGCCCGCGCGGAGGAGCTCAAGGCCGAGGGCAGGAAGGGCGCCAAGAAGGCCGACGACCTCGAGGCGCTGCTGGCCAAGGTCGCGGAGATGCCCGACGACGAGCGGGTGATGGCCGAGCGCATCCACGCGATCGTCACCCGGGTCGCGCCGCAGCTCGACCCGAAGACCTGGTACGGCATGCCCGCCTGGGCCAGCGACGGCAAGGTCGTCTGCTTCTTCAAGCCGGCGTCGAAGTTCGGCAACCGGTACTCCAACCTCGGCTTCAACGACCCCGCGCTGCTGGACGACGGCAACATGTGGCCGACCGAGTACGCCCTGCTCCGGGTCGGCGACGACGAGGCGAGGCGGATCGAGCGGCTGGTCGAGCAGGCGGCCGGCTAACCGGCCTCGACCACCGCGCCGTGCACCTCGGCGAGCAGCACGGCGCCGACCAGGTCGAGCCTGGTCCGGCGCAGCCGCGCGGTCGAGAGGTCGACGCCGTCCAGGAGGGCGCCGCGCAGGTCCGCCTCGGCCAGGTTCGTCTCGCGGAGGGTCGCGCCCCCGAGGTTCGCCCCGCGCAGGGATGTGCCGGACAGGTCGGACATCGACAGGTCCGCCTCGCGGAGGTCGACGCCGTCGAGCTCGAGCCGGGTCAGCGTCGCGCGGCGCATGCTGACCCCGCGCCACTGGCCGCCGCGCACCGCGATCGGCCGCAGCGTGCACTCGCTGAACTCCGAGCCGGTCAGCTTGCAGCCGTCGAGGATCGCGTCGAAGAAGTTGCAGCGCCGGAAGTCGCAGGACACGAACGCCGTGGCGACGTGGGTGGACGCGTTGAACCGGCAGTTGTGGAACACGCAGCGCTCGAACGTCGCGCCCTTCGTGATCACCTCGCTGAGGTCGACGTCGGTGAACACGACGTCGGAGTGGACGACCGCGCCGAGGTCCTCGCCGTACCAGTCCTGGTCGCGGACCTCCTCAGACATCGAACGTCCCGCCGCTGCGCCAGTAGACCCCGGCCTCGCGGGTGAGGAAGCCGTTCTCGACCAGGTACCGCCGCAGGGCCGCGTAGTCGGGGTGTGCGCGCGTGAGGATGACGTTGACCTCGGCCTCCTCGTAGCGCCGGCCGGGCTCGAACTGCTGCGCGAGCCGGTCGAGCACGACCAGCAGCTTGGCGTGCTTGCTCGGGATCGTGTGCAGGGTCCCGTCCTCGTCGAAGAACGCCTTGAGCACCTTCTCGGTCACGACCGGTCCCGCGGCGTCAGGCGCAGCAGCGCGCGCGGCCACCCGGCGGTCGACAGCCCACCTCCGACCGAACGCTCCTCGAAGTGCAGGTGGCAGCCGTCCGGCGCGCCGCGGTCGTTGGCGCGCGCGAACATCGTCCCCTTCGCGACCATGTCGCCCTCCCGCACGTACACCTTCTTCGTGTGCCCGATCACCAGGTCGAAGTGCTTCTTGCGGTTGCGCAGCAGCACCGGGTTGTCGCCGTACGCCGGGCCGAGCGAGTCGTTCGGGACGACGCGGACCCGGACCGCGGCGTACAAGGGGGTCCCGCAGGGCATCGCGATGTCCATCCCGTGGTGGAACCCGTGGTGGTCCCGGCAGCGCGGGTCGGGGGAGTAGTAGGGCGCCGCGGTGCAGCCGAACGGCACCATGATCCGGTGCGCGCCCTGGAACCACGGGGACGTGTAGTAGGTCCGGTCCTTGGTGTAGAAGACCCAGCGGGGGTCGGCCCCGCGGGCGGGTGCGGCCAGCCCGGCCGCGATCAGCACGGTGAGGACGATCGCTCCGAGACGACGCATGCGCTCAACCTAACGGCCAGGACGTGACGAGGCGGGTGCGACGCGGCTCGTACCAGGCGAGGTCGAGCCGCGCCGCCCGGCAGTGCGCGGGAAGCACGCCGTCCAGCAGCGCCAGCGTCGACTCGACCGTCACGTCGTCGGACAGCCGGTCGAGCGTGAGGTGCGGGAAGACCTCGTCGTACGCCCCGGCGTACGGCGGGAAGCCCGGGAACTCCGCGACCAGCCGCGCGGTCAGCTTCCGGAACCCCTCGTCCGGCTCCGGCACCAGGTGCAGCGTGCCGTCGTCGAACCGCCCGATCCGCTCCAGCACGAAGCCGAACGGCTCGGTCTCCGCGGCGATCGCGGCCAGCCGTCGCTCGACGTCCGCGGTCAGCTCGTCCGTGAACGGTCCGAGGGCGGTGACGTGCGCGTGTCCGAACCCGGCCGCGCCGAGGTACGACGGGTCGTAGTGCGCGGTGCGGCCGCGGACGAACTCCTCCAGCGGCGGCACCGGCACCTGGAGCACGGAGTGGCCGGGATGCACGCGGCGATCCTGTCAGGGCGGCCGTCCCCGACCTACACTCCCCGGCGTGACGACCACGGCCTCGGACGAGCTCCCGAAGAGCCGGGTCCGCTCCCGGCTCGAGCTCGCGTGGCGCTGGGCGCTGATCGCCGGCTGGGTCGCGGTGCTCGCGGTCGCCGTCGGGACCGGCGAGCGCGAGGGGTCCTGGTCCGACCTCCAGCACGCCGTCTCGAGCGGTGACGTGCACGAGGTGTCGACCACGCCGGGCCTGCCGCCGCATGCCCGGGGCTCCGGACCCGTGGAGGTGAGCTGGCGGGACGGGATCATCCGCTACCGGACGACGGTCAGGGAGTCGCGGCCCGTCCGGCGGTGGACGCATCCCCGCGCCGTACCCGACGTCGACGCCGCCCTCACGCAGCTGCAGCCCGGCCTCACCATCGACCACCACGAGTGGGGCCACGCGACCTCGACCGTGCTGGGGTGGCGGGTGTCGGGGTGGTTCATGGCGGTGGGCGTCGCGCTGGGGGTTGCCACCCTCCTGCTGCTGATCACGCAGCCGGAGCCGTGGCGGGCGACCCGGTGGGCGTGGTTCTGGCTGCTGGGAGCGGCGACGCCGCTGGGGCTCACGGCGTACCTCCTGCTCAGTGGTCCGACCGGCCTCCTGCCGCCGCCGCGCGACCCCCGGCGCCGGCTCACCGGAGGCTGGGCCTTCCTCCTCGCGTTCGCCCTCTCCTCCCTCTCCAACGCCCTGGTCCTCGCCCTCACCTGACCCCCGGGCCATGTTGAATCAGACCTCCCGACTCGACGGTCGGAGATCGCGGCGCAGATCAGCAAGGCGAGCGCGGAGCTCGGGATCGCGCATGACCTCGGCGACCAGCGGGCAGTCCTCGGGACCCGTGGCACCGGGTACGCACAGCGAGCACGGATCGCCGGGCCGGACCGGGCACATCGCGACGGGCTTCCTCACGTCATCGACGTTAGGACTCGAGGTCCCCTGGCCCTAGGGACCGAAGTCACCTGACGCTGAGGAGCCGATCACACTCGGCGACCAGGCGCGCTCGCAGCGGTGCGCCGCGCGCGGCGAAGGAGCGCTGCGCCGCGGCGTACGCCGCCTTGCCGTCCGCGGTCTCGACGCGCACCGGCGTGAAGCCCAGGTCCGTCAGGTCGTACGGCGCCGCGCGCATGTCGAGCACCCGGATGTCGCGGGCCAGCTCGAAGCAGTCCGCGACCAGGTCGGAGCTCACCATCGGGGTCAGCCGGAACGCGTGCTTGTAGAGGTCCATGCCGGCGTGCAGACAGGCCGGCTGCTCGAAGGCGTCGCGGTCGGACGACGACGGCGAGAGCGAGTTGAGCGGCGCGGCGGCCGGCGTGAAGAACCGGTAGGCGTCGAAGTGCGAGCAGGCGATCCGGTGGGAGTCGACGACGGCGTCCGTGCCCGCGGCACCGAGCCGCAGCGGCCGGTCGTGCCTGGTCTCGTCCGCCCGGTAGACCATCGCCCACTCGTGCATCCCGAAGCACCCGAAGTTCGCCGGCCGGGCCGCCGTCGCCGCGAGCAGCCTGCGCAGGGCGACCAGCAGTGGCCGCTGGGAGGCGACGTACGCCGCGGTGACCGCGCCGTCGTCGTACCCCTTCAACCCGGCGTACGGCGGCGCGTCGGCCAGCCGGACGCCGTACCCCGGGTGCCAGCGCCGCAGCTGGGCCGGCCGCTGGGAGTAGTAGGTGAACAGGAAGTCGTGCACCGGGTGCTTGACCCGCGCCTCGCGCCGGGCCAGGTGCGGCGCCACGAGCTCGTCGACGCGGGCCGCGTGCGCAGCGGCCCGCGGCTCCCACTCCTCGCGACCCAGGACCTCCACGCCGCCCAAGGGTAGGTCGCTCAGCCGAGGCCCTGCCGGGCGCCCGGTCCTACGTGCACGCTGGCGAGGAACGCGACCATGGACTGCTCGTCCCACCCGGCTCCGAGCGGGTACTGGATCCGCACCACCCCAGCGGGTTCGCCCGCGACGGTGCGGGTGGCGATCGTCGTGTACCCCGAGTCGCCCGACACCCAGAAGCGGCGACCGTCGCGGTCCACCGGCCGGCCGTCGGGCGGGTTGGCGTCGAACAGGATGACGAGCTTGCCCCGGAAGTCGTCCGGCTCGTCCGACGTCGAGCCGTCGTCGGGCGCGATCGTGACCGCCGTCGGCTGCTGGGCCTGGACCGACCAGCCCTTCGGCGTCAGGTCGAAGGTGTACGGCGTCGCGTCGAGCCGGGCCGCGACGAGCCGGACGTGCTCGGGCGCCGGCGCGGGGGAGTCGGTCAGCACTGCGCCCGACCCCAGCCCGAGCACCGTCACGACGGCGGCACCGGCGAGCCCGACCCGGACCCGGCGGCGGAGGCGTGAGGACGCGGCGGCGTGGGCGCGCGCCAGGTCGGCGAGCGGGTCGGGGTCGCGGCGCTCGGCAGCGGCGGCGACACCCAGGACGTGCTTCAGGTCGTGCTCGGTCATCAGGGAACCTCCGACGTCAGGTGGGCGGCGCCGAGCAGGTCGCGGAGGTGGGCGAGGGCCCGGGCGTTCTGCGACTTCACGGTGCCGGTGGAGCAGTGGAGGATCCGTGCGGTCTCGGCGACGTCCAGGTCGTGCCAGTGCCGGAGCACCACTACCGCGCGCTGGCGTGGCCCGAGCGACTCCAGGGCCGCCAGCACCACGGCGCGCAGGTCGACGTCCGGGTCCGGGGCGAACGCCGGCTCGCCGGCCAGCGCCGGGTCCGCGACGGTCGTCTCGCGACGCCGGTGCGCCCGGCGGACCTCGTCGAAGAACACGTGGGTGAGCGTCGTCCGGGCGTACGCGAGCGGGCTCTCCGCCCTGCGTACCCGGTGCCAGGCCAGGTACAGGCGGGTCAGGGTGGTCTGCACGACGTCCTCGCCGAGCGCTTCGTCCCCGGCGCACAGCAGTGCCGCCGTCCGCACCAGGTCGGCCCGGTGGCCGCGGGTGAACGCCACGAACTCCGCTGATCGGTCGCTGTCTCGCACGGGCCTCCTCTCACCCCCCTGACCGGTGTCGCTCCTCGAAGGGTTGCATGCAACCTCCGATCCGTCCGCCCCCGTCAACCAGACGTGAGGACGAGAACGGCGCTGGCGGTCGTGGCCGCCCTGATCGGTACGGCGTGCAGCGCCCAGGGCCCACCCGCGGCCGCTCCCGGCCCGGACCCGGTCGACACGACCGCGGCGGCGGTCCGCACCACGAGCGCGCCGCGCCACGAGTTCGACCGGACCGCGCACTCGACCACCGACCCCGCGAGCATGTGGGTGATCGTGAACAAGTCACACCCGATCCACCCGCTGGACTACGAGCCGGCGATCACGCTGGTCCGCGGCTACCAGGTGGCGACGCCGGCCGCCGGTCCGCTCACCGCCCTCCTCGCCGCGAGCGACCGGCAGGGGCTGGGCCTCAAGATCGCCAGTGCGCTCCGGTCCTTCGGCTACCAGGAGGGCGTCTACGGGGACCTCGTCGCCGCTGACGGCCGGGAGGAGGCCGACCGGGTGTCCGCCCGCCCCGGCTACAGCGAGCACCAGACCGGCCTGGCCGTCGACCTCGTCACTCCCGCCAGTCCGGCCTGCGACTTCGAGGCCTGCTTCGCCAGCACGCCGGGCGGGCGTTGGCTCGCCCGCGACGCCTGGCGATTCGGCTTCGTGCTGCGGTACGGCCCCGGGACGGCCGCGGTCACCGGGTACTCGCCCGAGCCGTGGCACCTCCGGTACGTCGGCCGCGCGCTGGCCGCGGAGCTCCGGCGCACGCACACCACCACCCTCGAGGAGTTCTTCGGCGTCGCGGGCGGGGACTACCGCAGCTGATCCACTGAATCCGCGTCAAGAGCCGGACGAGACCAGTAGGTTCCGGTCGTGCATCCTCCGTATCGCCACCGCCACACTCGGGCCGTGCGAATCGCCCTGGCCACCCTGCTCCTGCTCACCCCCGCGACCGCGGCCGTCACCACGGCCCACGCCGCGTCGCCCCCGGGCGAGCGCACCGCGCCGTACGACGTGACGATCCGGATCACCGAGCACGGCATCCCGCACATCACGTCCGACACGTTCGAGGGCATGGCGTACGGCGCCGGGTGGATCACCACGGCCGAGGCGACCTGCAACCTGATGGACACCCTGCTGACCGCGCGCGGCGAACGATCCCTGTACGACGGCCCGGACGCCGTCTACAAGGACAACGTCGGCGGCTCCGGCACGAACCTGCAGTGGGACACGCTGGTGCGCGACATCCACGACCGCCAGGTGGTCGAGAAGCTCCTCACGGACCCGGTCGCGGGCCCGAGCGAGCGCGCCAAGGCGATGGTCGTCGCGGAGACCGCCGGCATCAACGACTGGCTGACGGACCACCAGGTCACCGACCCCGCGTGCGCGGACGACGACTGGATCCAGCCGAACGTCACGACGACGGACGTCTGGTACGCCTTCTACCTCGCGCAGCTGATCTCGTCGACGACCCAGCTGCTGCCCCAGGTCACCACCGCGACGCCTCCGACCGGCCCGACCAGGCCGGCACCGAGGCCGACCCGCGCCGCGCTGCGCGCGGCGTTCGGCACCGACGACCAGTTCGGCTCGAACGCCACGGCGGTCGGCGGCGGCGACACCTCGACCCGCAGCGGGATGATCCTCGGCAACCCGCACTTCCCGTGGTTGGGGCGCTACCGCTTCACCCAGATGCACCTGACCGTGCCCGGCAAGCTCGACGTCGCCGGCGGCGCGCTCACCGGCTTCCCGGCGATCAACATCGGCTTCAACAAGGACGTCGCCTGGAGCCACACGGTCTCGACGGGCTACCGCTTCACGCCGTACCAGTACCGCACCGCCGGCACGCCGACGAGCTACCGGACCGCCGACGGCGGCACCGCCGAGCTCGACCGACGCGACGTGCAGGTCCCGGTCCTGACCGACGACGGCGTGGAGACCGTGACCCGGACGCTCTGGCGGACCTCGGAGGGCTACGTCCTCAACGCGCCCAGCCTCTTCATGGGCTGGACCAAGGACAGCGTCTGGGCGTTCCGCGACGCCAACGCAGAGCACCTGCGCACCTTCGACACGTTCCTCTCGATGAACATGGCGAAGAACGTCCACGACCTGCTCCACCGCCAGGACAACGGCGGTGGCATGCCGTGGGTGAACACCATCGCCGCGGACCGCACCGGTGAGGTCCTGTACGCCGACCACGCGGTCACCCCGAACGTCACCAACGCGATGGCCAGCCGCTGCATGACCTCGGCCGGCGGGCTGATCTTCGCGGCCGCCGGGCTCCCCGGCCTCGACGGCACCCGCGCCGAGACCAGCTGTCGGTGGGGCAGCGACGCGGACGCCGAGCGTCCCGGCATCTTCGGGCCGAAGCAGCTGCCCGAGGTCTTCCGCCGCGACTGGGTGATGAACGCCAACGACTCCTACTGGATGCCGAACGACAAGGTCCAGCTGACCGGCTATCCCCGGATCATCGGCTGCGAGGACTGCCAGCGCACGATGCGCACCAAGGTCGTCATGTCCTACGTCCGCGACCAGCTGAGGAAGGGCAAGGAGACCCCGAAGACGCTGCGGTCGCACGAGTACGCCAACCGTGTGTACGCCGCCGAGGTGGCCCGCGCCGGTGGCCGGCTCGACGACGTGTGCGACGCCACCGGCCTGACGACGGCCTGCCAGGTCCTCCACGACTGGGACGGCCACTCCGACCCGACGTCGAACGCCGGCGCCGCGATCTTCGAGGAGTTCGTCTCGATCGCGAGCTCGCGCAAGGTCAGCCTGTGGGCCGTGCCGTTCGACAAGGACCACCCGCTGACCACACCGCGCACGCTGTCGACCTCGCAGGACGTGGTCGACGCCATGACGGCCGCGATCACGCGGGTCACCGACCGGGGCTACGACCTGTCCGAGACGTACGGCGAGCTGCACCGCTCCGGCGACCGGGGCTCCGCGGGCTGGCCGCTCGGAGGCGGCCTCGGCGACCTGTCCGGCGACGCCAACGCGGTCAGCAGCACGATCGGCGACGCGATCCTCGACCCGGCCACGCGCGGCTCGTCGTACATCCAGGCGGTCGCGTTCCGCGGGAAGACCGGCATCGAGGCGCGCACGATCCTCACCTACAGCCAGTACGAGGACCCCGCGTCACCGTGGTCGGACGACCAGACCCGGATGTTCTCGAACGAGCGCTGGGTGCGGTTCCCCTGGACGCCGGCCCAGATCAAGGCCCAGCTGATCACGACGCTGCACCTCACCGGAGGCTGACCAACGCTCGCTCGATAGGCTCGTCCGGTGCGCATCGCGAGATTCACCACCGGCGAGGACCCGATGTACGGCGTGGTCACGGGCGAGCTCGACCAGTTCGGCCAGCCGGACCCCGACAGCATCGTCGTCGCGCTGGCCGGCGATCCCCTGTACGTCGGCGTGAAGCTGCTCGACCAGGAGCACCGGCTCGAGGACGTGCGGCTGCTCGCGCCGGTGCTGCCGCGCAGCAAGGTGGTCGGCATCGGGCGCAACTACGCCGCCCACGCCGCCGAGATGGGCAGCGACGTGCCGGCCGAGCCGCTGATGTTCCTCAAGCCGAACACCAGCGTGGTCGGCCCGGGCGACCCGATCTTCTACCCGCCGCAGACGCGGAACCTCCACTACGAGGGCGAGCTCGCCGTCGTGATCGGCCGGATCTGCCGCGACGTACCCCCGGAGCAGGCCACCGACGTGATCCACGGCTACACGATCGGGAACGACGTCACCGCGCGGGACCTGCAGAAGAGCGACGTGCAGTTCACGCGGGCCAAGGGCTTCGACTCGTTCTGCCCGCTCGGGCCGTGGATCGAGACCGACCTGGACCCGCAGGCCTTCGCCGAGGGCAGGCAGGTCCAGACGCACCTCAACGGCGAGCTCAAGCAGGACGGCAGCACGGCGGACCTGATCTTCGACATCCCGACGCTGATCGCGCACGTCTCCAGCGTGATGACGCTGCTGCCCGGCGACGTCATCCTCACCGGCACCCCCGAGGGTGTCGGTCCCATGGAGGTCGGTGACGAGGTCGAGGTCTCGATCGCCGGCCTCGGCACCCTCACGAACAAGGTGGCTTCCCGATGACTGTCCGCGTCCGCATGGCTCCCAGCCCCACCGGGAGTCCCCACGTCGGCCTGGTCCGCACCGCCCTCTTCAACTGGGCCTTCGCGCGGCACGCCGGCGGCACGCTCGTGATGCGCATCGAGGACACCGACAAGGAGCGCAGCACCCAGGAGTCGTACGCCGCGATCATCGACCTGATGCGCTGGCTCGGCCTCGACTGGGACGAGGGCCCGGAGGTCGGCGGTCCGCACGCGCCGTACTTCCAGAGCGAGCGCGGCGACCTCTACCGCGACGCACTCGAGCGGCTGGCCGCCTCGTCGTACACCTACGACTGCTTCTGCACCAACGACGAGATCGAGGCGCGACGCAAGGCCTCCGGCTCGAAGGTGATGGGGTACGACGGCTTCTGCCGCGACCTCTCCGCCGAGCAGCGCGCGGCGTTCGAGGCCGAGGGGCGCCGGCCGGTCGTGCGGTTCCGGATGCCCGACGGCTCGATCGGCTGGAACGACCTGGTCCGCGGGGAGGTGACGTTCGAGGCGCGGTTCGTCCCCGACTACGCGCTCTGCCGCGCGAACGGCGACCCGCTCTACACGCTGGTCAACCCCGTCGACGACGCCTACATGGAGATCACCCACGTGCTCCGGGGCGAGGACCTGCTCTCCAGCACCCCGCGCCAGCTCGCGCTGTACGACGCGCTCAAGGAGCTCGGCATCGCCAAGGTGACGCCGGAGTTCGGCCACCTGCCGTACGTCATGGGCGAGGGGAACAAGAAGCTCTCCAAGCGCGACCCCGAGGCGCACGCGCTGGCGTACCGCGACCAGGGCTTCCTGCCCGAGGGGCTGCTCAACTACCTGGCCCTGCTGGGCTGGGCGATCGCCGCCGACCGCGACGTCTTCTCGCTCGAGGAGATGGTCGAGGCGTTCGAGATCGCCGACGTGAACCCGAACCCGGCCCGCTTCGACCTCAAGAAGGCCGACGCCATCAACTCCGCCCACATGCGGCTGCTGTCGGTAGAGGAGATGACCGACCGCGTGCTGCCGTTCCTCAAGGCCGGCGGCGTCGTGTCGGACCCGGTCGACGACGCGGACGCGCAGCTGCTCGAGCAGGCGATGCCGCTGGTGGCCGAGCGGATCAACAAGCTCACCGAGGCCGTCGACATGCTCGGCTTCCTGTTCGTCGCCGACGCCGACTTCGCGGTCGACCCCGCCGACGCCGAGAAGCTGCTGGACGACGACGGCAAGGCGGTCGTGCGGGCGTCGTACGACGTCCTCTCGGGGCTGTCGGCCTGGTCCACCGCCGCCATCCAGGAGGCGCTCCAGGCCAGGCTCGTCGACGAGCTGGGCCTGAAGCCGCGCAACGCGTTCGGACCCGTTCGCGTCGCGGTCACCGGTCGCCGGGTCTCGCCGCCGCTGTTCGAGTCGATGGAGCTGCTCGGTCGCGAGCGCAGCCTCGGCCGGCTGCAGAGCGCGCTGTCCTGACCATGGCCCGGGGAAGCGGCCGAGGGCCTGTCGTACCCGCTGATCCAGCGTGGTGGTCGGCCAGGTGCCTGGCGACCGATCGTCGGCGTGCTCGCCCTCATCGCCTGCTTCGTCGTGGTCGCTCCGGTGCTGGTGCAGATCCCGTTCGCGATCGGGCTCGCGCTCGCCGGCAGGGACGTCGGGGACGGGCTCGACCGGCTGCTCGAGCTCGACGACCCGACGCCGCTCGGGCTGGCGTACCTGAACCTCGCCCTCGCCTCTGCGATCCCGGTGACCTGGGCGATCACCCGGGTGCTGCACGGGCTGCGGCCCGGATGGCTGGCATCGGTGGTCCCGCGGATCCGCTGGCGCTGGCTGCTGATCTGCTTCGGGCTGTCCTTCGTGTCGCTGTTCGCCACGCTGCTCGTGTCCGCCTTGGTGCCCTCGTCCGCGGACAGTGCCGAGGTCAGCGGTCACCTCAACGACTTCACGTCGACCACGCGGAACTTCCTGCTCGTGGTCGTCCTGCTCACGCCGCTGCAGGCCGCGGGGGAGGAGTACGCGTTCCGCGGCTACCTCACCCAGGCGATGGGCAACCTGTTCGGCAGCTGGGGCGGGCGCCCGTGGGCGGCGGTGCTGTTCCCAGCGCTGCTGTTCGCGGCGGCGCACGGCGCCCAGAGCCCGCCGGTGTTCTTCGACCGGTTCGCGTTCGGCATCGTCGCCGGCCTGCTCGTCGTCCTCACCGGAGGGCTCGAGGCGGGCATCGCGATGCACGTGCTCAACAACTGGCTCGCGTTCGGCCTCGCGCTCGCGTTCGGCGACATGGCCTCGACCCTGAATCCCGTCGGCGGCAGCTGGTGGACGATCCCCGTGACCCTCACCCAGTCGCTCGTGTACCTCGCCCTGGTGCTGTGGGTGGCGCGCCGGATCCGGCTGCGGAACATGACCGAAACCCCAGCAGGGCCGGGCGTTTTGGTGGCCCGGAGAGGTCGCGTGTAGTGTTCTCCACCGTGCCCGACCGCCTCGGCGGAGAGGGCATGAACTAGTAAGTCAGTGGGATATGGTGTAATTGGCAGCACGACTGGTTCTGGTCCAGTTAGTCTAGGTTCGAGTCCTAGTATCCCAGCGAAGATCGCGGTCCTGAGGGGCCGAGATTTTGTGCGAACTCCGGCTTTCGCTAGAGTTTCGCAGGTTGCTCGCTGAGTCATCAGCTGGGCGACATGCCCCCGTTGTGTAGCGGCCTAGCACGCCGCCCTCTCAAGGCGGTAGCGCCGGTTCGAATCCGGTCGGGGGTACACAGGCACAAGGCCCCGGTCCCACGGATCGGGGCCTT
Organism: Nocardioides sp. HB32; assembly: GCF_054058995.1. Classification (NCBI taxonomy): domain Bacteria; kingdom Bacillati; phylum Actinomycetota; class Actinomycetes; order Propionibacteriales; family Nocardioidaceae; genus Nocardioides; species Nocardioides sp. HB32. The sequence goes on along the minus strand of NZ_JBSSBS010000001.1, from coordinate 3,881,222 downwards.
TCTGCGTGCTGGCGTGCCGCGCCGTACGGCGGGGCGCGCGCGTTCACAGGCAGCGGTCGGCCATGGATCGTCGAGTGACGTGAACTGGCTGCAGATCAGCCGGAAAAGCAGCCAGTTGCCGTCACTCGACGGGAGATCGCCAGTACGGTCAGCGCGGCTCGCCGCGCACCGCGCGGCCGGGGTAGGCGGCGAGGTCGAGCGCGCCGTCGCGGATCACGAACGTGCCGCCGACCATCAGGTGCCGCACGCCGTGCGAGGGGCGGGTCGGGTCCGAGACGGTCGCCCGGTCCGTGACCGCCCCCGGGTCGAGCACGACCAGGTCGGCGTCGGCACCGGGTGCGAGGCGCCCCTTGCTCCGCATCGCGGGCGCCACGTCGTCGAGGACCCGGGCCGGCAGGTAGGAGCAGCGACGGAACGCCTCGGTCCAGGTCCACAGGGCGTGCTCGCGCACCATCAGCCGCAGGCTGCGGGCGAACGTCCCGGCCGTGCGCGGGTGGGTGGACGCTCCCGGCGGCAGCGGCCACTCGCGGGTGTCGTGGCGGTGGTCCGGCCACTCCAGCGGCATGGCGTCGCTGGCGACGATCGCGTCCGGGAACGCGAGGGCGCGCCGGAGCAGCTCCCGGTCCGCCTCGTCCCGCTCGTCGAGGAACTCGATCACGCAGGTGGCGCCCGGATCGAGCTCACGGACCTCGGCCAGGCGGCGTGCGTCGGCGATCCGCTCGCCGGTCCCGAGCATCACGATGCTCGAGGGGGTCAGGCCCCAGGCGGACAGGCGGTCGGGCGCGAGGAAGAAGGCCCCGACGCTGGTGCTGCCCATGCCGTAGGGGTAGGCCTCGACGGTGACCCGGGACCCGGCAGCGCGGGCCTCGTCCAGGGTGCCCAGCACGCGGTCGACGTGGCGGCGCGACGTGCTGTTCACGTGGCAGTGGTGCATCGCGGCGCCGGTCTCGGCGGCGGCGATCGCGACCTCCCTCGACCCGTCGACCGGCGTGGTCGGCTCGGCCTCCACCAGCTCTCGGACGTGGGTGAAGGTGGGAGCCCCGGCGGACGCGGCGAGTCGCGCGACCGCGACGTACTCCGCCGGGTCCGAGCGAGGTGCGTAGCCGATCAGTACGCCGATCCCGAGGGCGCCGGCGGCGAGCTCGCGCTCCAGCAGCTCCAGCCACGCCGCCAGCTCGGCGGGGGAGGACGTCCGCTGCCACTCGGGGTTGCCGAGGAGGTCCGTCGAGGCGTCGAAGCGTGCCGTGGGGACCACCCCGGCCAGGACCTGCCCGCGGGCGTCGGCCCACGAGGCGGAGAACCCGTAGTTCAGCACCCGTCCGGCGGCCGCGGCCTCGGCGTACGCCCGGTCAAGGGGCATCAGCCCGGCCTCGAGGTCGAGGTTGGTGGTCACGCCGTCGAAGGCCTGCAGGCGCTGGCCGGCGATCGAGTGCACGTGGCTGTGCAGATCGACGAAGCCGGGACCGACGACGAGGCCGCTGACGTCGACGACCGTCGCGCCGGCGTCCAGGACGGGGACGGTCGAGATCTCCGTGACGGTGCCGTCCCGGACGACGACGTCGGCCACCGTCTGCGTGGCCGCCGCGGGATCGATGACCTGGCCGCCCCGCAGGATCGTCGTCGTCATGGCGACGATTGTGGCGCGCGATGGCGCGGGCCGGCTTGGCGGGCCGCACAGGCCGGTGGGTGGCCGCTGGTCGGATCGGACGACGACCGGTGCCGGCTGGGTCCGGCTGGTTCCGGTTAGGCGCACAGCCCGTTCTCGAAGGCCGTGGCCTTGCCGCCGTTGGGGTTCTTCCCGGTCACGGCGCCCTTGCCGAGCTTGCCGAGCGGTTCGTCGTCCCGGACCTTCTTCCAGAGCTCCTGCGCGGCGGGTGCCAGCTGGAGCCGGCCCCAGTTCGGGTCGCCGATCGGGAAGTCCGTGGTGGGCACGGTGACGAACTTGATGTGGCCGAGGTCGGTGTGCCGCAGCGATGCCGCGAGCTGCACCAGCTTGCCGGCACTGGCGAGGTCGGGGCTCGCCTGCAGGGAGCCCGCGAGGCTGCTCGCGAACCGGTACAGCCGGTCCGGTCGGGTCAGCGTGTTGGCGGACATCACCTTGTTGATCATCGAGGCGATGAACGCCTGCTGGCGCTTCATCCGGCCGAGGTCGGAGTTCGCGGTCGAGTGCCGCTCGCGGACGTACTGCAGCGCCCGGTCGCCGTCGAGCTTCTGGGTGCCGGCGTCGAAGTGGATGTGCGCGACGCTGTCGTCGACGGGCTGGGGGATGCAGACCTCGACGCCGTTGATCGCGTCCACCATGTCCTTGAAGCCGCCGAAGTTCACCGTGATGTAGGAGTCGACGAAGACCCCGGTGACCGCCTCGACCTGGCGAGCCGTGCAGGCCGCGCCGCCGACGGTGTACGCCACGTTCCACGGGACGTCGGACGCGGCGGGGACCGACGTGCCGTCCGGGGCCTTGCAGGTCGGCCGGTCCACGAGCGCATCGCGCGGGATCGAGATGCCGTACGCCGAGCGCCGGCCGTCCGCGATGTGCAGCAGGATGGTGGTGTCCGACCCGCCCTCGCCCGCCTCGTTGTCGATGTCGCACCCGGCGCAGTCGCGGGAGTCGGTGCCCATCAGCAGGATGTTGAGCTCGCCCGACGGCAGTGGCGCCTTCCGGGTCTTGAGGTGCTCGATCGGGGCCCCGGTGTCGATCTTCTTGTCGACGTGGTTGTACGCGAACACCACGCCCGCCCCGGTCAGCAGCGCCACCACGAGCTCGGCGACGACGATCACGCGCAGCACCGCCAGGCGGTGCCGCGGCTTGGCGCTCGGTCGATCCTGGGGCAAGGTCGAGTTCCTCTCCGGATGCCCGAGATCCTCCGTCAACCCTAGAGGGCTCCACCACACCCCCCAGGGGTGAGAGACGGGCTAGGCTCGCGGCCGTGTCCGATTTCCGCCAGAGTGTGTCGGTGGCGTCGGTCAGGATGGGGTCATGACCAGCATCGACCCGGAGTCCTGCTACCGAGCGGTGAAGTCGCGGGATCGACGCTTCGACGGCGTCTTCTACACCGCGGTCCGGACGACCGGCATCTACTGCCGTCCGTCCTGCCCGGCGCGCACACCGGCGTTCCAGAACGTCTCCTTCCACCCGAGCGCCGCGTCCGCCCAAGCCGCTGGTTACCGCGCCTGCAAGCGCTGCCTGCCCGACGCGACGCCCGGCAGTCCCGACTGGGACGTCGCCGCCACGGCGGCCGGCCGGGCGATGCGGCTGATCGCGGACGGGGTCGTCGACCGCGACGGCGTCGAGGGCCTGGCCCGCCGGGTCGGCTACACACCCCGCCACCTCACCCGGATCCTCACCTCCGAGCTCGGCGCCGGACCCCTTGCTCTCGCGCGCGCCAGGCGGGCGCAGACCGCGCGGGTGCTCATCGAGACCACCGAGCTGACCTACGCCGACATCGCGTTCGCCTCGGGCTTCTCCAGCGTCCGACAGTTCAACGACACGATCCGCGAGGTGTACGCCTCGTCGCCGACCGACCTCCGCGGCCGGCGCGGCGGCCGGCCCGCCACGGGCACCGTGACGATGCGACTGGCCGTGCGCACGCCGTACCTCGGCAGCGCCCTGCTGGCGTTCCTCGCCACACGGGCGGTGCCGGGCGTCGAGGCGGCCGGCCCGGTCTGGTACGCGCGCACCCTGTCCCTTCCGCACGGGACCGGGACGGTCCGGCTCGAGGTCCCCGACGTCGAGGAGCCCGGGCTGACGGCGTTCGCGACCGCGAGGTTCACGCTGGAGGACCTGCGCGACACCACTGCGGCGACGGAGCGGGTGCGCCGCATGCTCGACGCGGACTGTGACCCGTTGGCCGTCGCCGACGCGTTCGCCGGCGACCCCGTGATCGGCCCGCTGGTCCGGGCCAACCCCGGCCTGCGCGTCCCCGGCCACGTCGACGGGCACGAGATCGCCGTCCGCGCGGTGCTGGGCCAGCAGGTCAGCGTCGCCGGCGCGCGCACGGTCGCCGCCCGGCTGGTGGCCGAGCACGGCCGCCCACTTCCGCAGCCGGTCGACGGTCTGACCCACCTCTTCCCGGATGCCGCGACGCTGGCCGCACTCGACCCCGAGGGCCTGCCGATGCCGCGCGCCCGCGGACGCGCACTCGTGGCGCTCTGCGCCGCACTGGCGGGTGGCGAGCTGGCGCTCGACCGCGGCCCGGACCGCGACGACGTGCGCCGGCGGCTCCTGGACATCCCGGGCATCGGCCCGTGGACGGCCGACTACATCGCACTGCGCGCGCTCGGCCACCCCGACGTCTTCCTCCCGACCGACGTCGGCGTCCGCGACGCGCTCGTCGGCCTCGGCCGCGACCCCGCGACGGCGACCCAGCTCAGCGCGGGTTGGGCGCCCTGGCGCTCCTACGCACAGCTGCACCTCTGGCAGAGCCTCGACCCCTCGGACAAGGAGAAATGACATGTGGACCGTGATGGAGTCCCCGATCGGGCCGCTGCGGCTCGTGGAGCAGGGCGGTGCGATCACCGCCATCGAGTTCACGCCGTTCCGCGACCCGGACGGTCGTCCGCGCGGCGACCGTGACGACGCGCATCCCGTGCTCGTCGAGGCCACGCGACAGCTGACGGCCTACTTCGACCGCGACCTCAAGGAGTTCGACCTGCCTCTCGCTCCCGAGGGCAGCGCGTTCCAGAAGCGCGTGTGGGCGGAGCTGCTCGGCATCGGATGGGGCGAGACAGCGTCGTACGGCGAGATCGCGCACCGGCTCGGCATGACGAACGCCGCGTCCCGCGCGGTCGGACTGGCCAACGGCCGCAACCCGATCCCGATCGTGATCCCGTGCCACCGGGTGATCGGCGCGAACGGCACGCTCACCGGGTACGCCGGCGGCCTCGACCGCAAGCAGCTCCTGCTCACCCTCGAGCAGGATGCCTTGTTCTGAGCGCCCCTCGCCCGAGCATGCTCGGGCGAGACGCGGGCGCCAGGTCGAGTAGCGCCCGCGACCGACCGAGGAGGGCGCGACGGCGTGTATCGAGACCCGTCGTTGCCATTCGGGTTACCAAGGAGGCTCCTATCTCGGCGCGAGCTCGTTCCTCGCTCGCGCGGCTACTCGACCTGGCTGCTGCATCGCAGCCCTCGCACGCTCGGGCTGGGGCAGCTCAGTCTCGATACGCCGGTCGCGAGCTCGTTCCTCGCTCGCGCGGCTACTCGACCTGGCTGCTGATCTCGGCGCGAGCAAGCTCGCGCCGAGGCAGCTCAGTCTCGATACGCCGGTCGCGAGCTCGTTCCTCGCTCGCGCGGCTACTCGACCTGGCTGCTGATCTCGGCGCGAGCAAGCTCGCGCCGAGGCAGCTCACTCCGCTGCGGCGCGCCGCAAGGACTCGCTGAGCCGCTCGGCGGCGGCCAGCACGGCGGGCGCGTGCATGCGACCGGGCTGCCGCGACAGGCGCTCCAGCGGGCCGGAGACGGAGACGGCGGCGATGATCTTGCCGCCGGGGGAGCGGACGGGTGCGGACACCGAGGCGACACCCTGCTCGCGCTCGCCGACCGACTGCGCCCAGCCACGGCGGCGGATGCCGGAGAGGGCGGCGGCCGAGAAGGCGGCGTTCTGGAGTCCGCGGTGCATGCGCTCCGGGTCCTCCCACGCGAGCAGCACCTGGGCGGCCGACCCGGCCCGCATGGTGAGCTGCGACCCGACCGGGATCGTGTCGCGCAGGCCGGAGGGTCGCTCGGCCGCGGCGACGCACACGCGGTGCTCGCCCTGGCGGCGCCACAGCTGCGCGGACTCGCCGGTGATGTCGCGCAGCCGCGCGAGCACCGGCCCTGCCGTGGCGAGCAACCGGTCCTCTCCGGCGGCGGCGGACAGCTCGGACAGTCGGGGGCCGAGCACGAAGCGGCCCTGCATGTCGCGCGCGACGAGGCGGTGGTGCTCGAGCGCGACGGCCAGTCGGTGCGCGGTCGGGCGGGCCAGGCCGGTGCCGGCGACCAGGCCGGCGAGGGTGGCCGGTCCCGACTCGAGGGCGGTGAGCACGAGGGCGGCCTTGTCGAGGACGCCGACGCCACTGGAGTTGTCCATATGGCAATACTGACGTCTCAGATCATGGGATGCAAGCGGTAAGGTCTGTGACCTAGCACGGCGAAACGCGGACGTGAGGGAGAGAGCTGGATGGGCAAGACCCTGTCAGAGAAGGTCTGGGACGAGCACGTCGTCCGGTCGGTCGAGGGGGAGCCCGACCTCCTCTTCATCGACCTCCACCTCATCCACGAGGTCACCTCGCCGCAGGCGTTCGACGGCCTCCGGCTCGCGGGCCGGCAGGTACGCCGGCCGGACCTCACGATCGCCACCGAGGACCACAACGTCCCGACCGTCGACTGGGACAAGCCGATCGCGGACCCCGTCTCCCGCACCCAGGTCGAGACGCTCCGCACCAACTGCGCGGAGTTCGGCGTCCGCCTCCACCCGCTGGGCGACGTCGAGCAGGGCATCGTGCACGTCGTCGGACCGCAGCTCGGCCTCACCCAGCCCGGCATGACCATCGTCTGCGGGGACTCGCACACGGCGACGCACGGCGCGTTCGGCGCGATCGCGTTCGGCATCGGTACGTCGGAGGTCGAGCACGTGCTCGCCACCCAGACGCTGCCGCAGGCCCGGCCGAGGACGATGGCCGTGACCGTGAACGGCTCGCTGCCCGAGGGCGTCACCTCGAAGGACCTGATCCTGTACCTGATCACCCGGACCGGCACCGGCGGTGGCCAGGGCTACATCGTCGAGTACCGCGGCGCGGCGATCGAGGAGCTCTCCATGGAGGGCCGGATGACCGTCTGCAACATGAGCATCGAGTGGGGCGCCAAGGCCGGCCTGATCGCGCCCGACGACGTCACCTTCGCCTACCTGAAGGGCCGCCCGGAGGCCCCGAAGGGTGCCGAGTGGGATGCCGCCGTCGAGCACTGGCGGAGCCTGCGCACCGACGACGACGCCGAGTTCGACCACGAGATCGTGATCGACGCAGCCGAGGTGACCCCGTGGGTGACGTGGGGCACCAACCCCGGACAGGGCGCGCCCCTGGGCGGCACCGTGCCGGCGCCGGGTGACTTCGAGGAGGAGACCGACCGGGTCGCCGCCGAGAACGCCTTGCGCTACATGGATCTCGCGGCCGGCACCCCGCTGCGCGAGGTCCACGTCGACACCGTCTTCGTCGGCTCGTGCACGAACGGCCGGATCGAGGACCTGCGCACCGCGGCCGCGGTGATCAAGGGCCACAAGGTCGCCGACGGCACCCGCATGCTCGTCGTCCCCGGCTCGGCCCGGGTGCGGCTGGAGGCCGAGGCCGAGGGGCTCGACCTCGTCTTCAAGGAGGCGGGTGCCGAGTGGCGCGGCGCCGGTTGCTCCATGTGTCTCGGCATGAACGCCGACACGCTCTCACCCGGCGAGCGCAGCGCATCGACGTCCAACCGCAACTTCGAGGGCCGGCAGGGCAAGGGCGGCCGCACCCACCTGGTGTCGGTCCCGGTCGCGGCGGCGACCGCGGTCCGCGGCACGCTGTCCTCGCCCGCCGACCTGGAACTCGTGGGGAGCAACTGAGATGGAGAAGTTCACGACGCACACCGGCGTCGGCGTGCCGCTGCGGCGCAGCGACGTCGACACCGACCAGATCATCCCGGCCGAGTACCTCAAGCGGGTCACGCGCACCGGCTTCGAGGACGGGCTGTTCGCGGCCTGGCGCAACGATCCGGCGTTCGTCCTGAACCAGCCGGCGTACGCCGCGGGCTCGGTGCTGGTCGCCGGCCCCAACTTCGGCACCGGCTCCTCGCGGGAGCACGCGGTGTGGGCGCTGCAGAACTATGGCTTCAAGGCCGTGCTCTCGCCGCGCTTCGGTGACATCTTCCGCGGCAACTCGGGCAAGGCCGGGCTGCTCGCGGGTCGCGTCGACGAGAAGGTCGTGCAGCGACTGTGGGACCACCTCGAGACCAACCCGGGTGCGACCGTCACCGTCGACCTGGAGTCACGCACCGTGCGTGCCGGTGACGGCCCGGACGCCATCGAGGACTCCTTCGACATCGACGACTACACGCGTTGGCGCCTGCTCGAAGGCCTCGACGACATCGGCATCACACTCGGGCACGAGAACGAGATCACCAGCTACGAAGCGCGGCGGCCGAGCTGGAAACCGGTGACCCAGCACGCCGGCTGAATTATCCTCGCAGAGGGCGAATCCCCAACAGGCACAGGGGATTCGCCCTCTTTCCACTTCGAGAACCATCGGCTCCAGGGGCGCGAAATCAGCCGAAAGTCCCTCTGCTGACAGGGTTCTGCGCACTTCGGCGCTCGAAAAACACTTCAAGAAACGCGGCTCAGGTGATTGTGAGTACGGGCGCGTTTACCTAGCGTGCGAGGAAGTTAGTCGAGCACGGGCTCGACCACTTGTCGTTCATTGGAAGGGAAGACAGTGAACAAGTCTGAGTTCATCGACGCTCTCTCGTCGCGTTTCGAGGGGAACAAGAAGGCTGCCTCGCACGCCCTCGAGTCCGTTCTGGACACGATCACCCGCGAGGTCGCGAAGGGTGAGAAGGTCGCCATCACCGGCTTCGGGTCGTTCGAGAAGCGCGTCCGCGAGGCGCGCTGGGTGCGCAACCCGCAGACCGGGGCGCGGATCAAGGCGAAGAAGACCGCGGTGCCGAAGTTCACCGCTGGAGCCGACCTCAAGAACGTCGTCTCGGGTGCGAAGAAGCTGCCGAAGCTGACGCTCTCCGCAGGCCCGGCGGCCGCCAAGAAGGCGACGGGGCCGGCGCGGAAGGCGGCTGCTGCCGCAGCGAAGAAGGCAACGCCGGCAAAGAAGACCACGACCGCGAAGACCGCGGCCAAGAAGGCGCCGGCGAAGAAGGCGGCACCGGCCAAGAAGACGGCCCCCGCCAAGAAGGCCCCGGCGAAGACGACCACGACGGCCAAGAAGGCACCGGCGAAGAAGGCACCTGCCAAGAAGACGGCTCCGGCCAAGAAGGCACCTGCGAAGAAGACCACGACGGCCAAGAAGGCACCTGCGAAGAAGGCGCCGGCGAAGTCGGCTGCCAAGAAGGCACCCGCCAAGAAGGCGCCGGCCAAGAAGACCGCCAAGAAGTCCTGACCCCGGTCCGGATCCACGGCACACGGGCCGTCACCCTCGCGGGTGGCGGCCCGTCGTGCTGCTCGCGTCAGGTCAGGGCTCTGGTGGCCCGGCCGACGCCGAGCGAGATCGCGTCGTCCAGATCGGCCAGGTCGTCGACGTCGCGGCGCACAGACGGCGCGGCGCCCGTGAGCTCCCGGGCACCGGAGTCCAGGTGGGCCGCACGCGAACCCGGCCCGAAACGAGGAGTGAACTCGTCATGTCCGGCGACGTAGAGCGTGGTCCCGACGCCGGCGGCGTCCGGGACGAACGCCGGGTGCGGTCCGACCCGCCCGAGTACCTCGTCGAGGTCGGCGGGCCGCAGCGCAGGCAGGTCGGCGCAGAGCGCGACCGGGCGCAGGTCCGGCCAGCGTCGGTGTGCCTCGGCCGCGGCCAGACGCAGGGTCCCGTTGAGGTCGCCGGCGACGCCGTCCGGGATCGCCGAGGTGCCGAGCCCGGTCAGCCGTGCGGAGAATCGCGCATCGTCGGTGACGACCAGCACCTCTGCCACGGACGCGGCCGCGACGCAGGCCGCCACCGTGTCCACCGCGAACGCCTCGGCGAGGGCGCGCCGGTCCGCGGTCGCGATCCCGGACAGACGGGACTTGCCGACCGCCGGCGGCTTGACGGGCACGAGGACGACGTACTGGGGAGGCTGCGAAGACACGGGCATCACGCCGATCCTGTCAGGTGTCGACCGAGTAGCCTGCGCACGTGGTCGTTCGACGGATGCAGGAGAAGAAGAGCTGGGCGTGGCGGCTCGCGGAGCCCATCGTCCGGGCGGCCCTGCTCTCGACCACGCGGCACGACTGGATCGACGGCGAGAACATCCCCGCCACCGGCGGCTGCATCATCGTGCTCAACCACGTGTCGCACGTCGACCCGCTGACCGCCGCCCACCTCGTCTACGACCACGGCCGGTTGCCGCACTACCTCGCGAAGTCCGGGTTGTTCAAGAACAAGGCATTGGGAGCCTTCTTCCGCGCCGCCGGCCAGATCCCCGTCGAGCGGTTGAGCAAGAACGCGGTCGGCGCCTTCGACGCTGCGGTGCAGGCCGTGCACGAGGGCAAGTGCGTGGTCGTCTACCCCGAGGGCACCATCACCCGCGACCCGGACGGCTGGCCGATGACCGGGAAGTCCGGGGCAGCGCGGATCGCCCTCGAGACCGGTTGCCCCGTGGTCCCCGTCGGCCAGTGGGGCGCGCAGCAGCTGCTCGCGCCGTACGCGAAGAGGCCCGACCTGTTCCCGCGCAAGCTCGTGACGATGAAGGTCGGCAAGCCGGTCGACCTCGGCGACCTCGCGGATCGGGAGCCTCGGACGGTCGCGGTCATCCAGGAAGCGACCGACCGGATCATGGACGCGATCACGGCGCTGGTCGCCGACGTGCGCGGCGAGCCCGCACCCGGCGAGCGCTTCGACATGAAGAAGGCTGGCGTCCGGCAGATCGGCAACCCGAACAAGCGCGAGGGGAAGAAGTGAGCGGATCCCACGGCAAGGTCGCGATCTTCGGCGCGGGATCCTGGGGCACGGCGTTCTCGATCGTGCTCGCGGACGCCGGCAACGACGTCACCGTCTGGGCACGCCGCGAGGAGGTGGCGGAGGCGATCAACGAGCGCCGCGAGAACGCCGACTACCTCCCGGGCATCGAGCTGCCGCCGCAGGTATCGGCGACGCACGACGTCGAGAAGGCCGCGCACGGAGCCGACCTGGTCGTCTTCGCCACGCCGTCGCAGTCGCTGCGCGGGAATCTCACCGAGTGGGCGCCGTACGTCGAGCCGGGCTCGGTGCTCGTCTCGCTGATGAAGGGCGTCGAGCTCGGCACCCTGGACCGGATGAGCCAGGTCATCGGCGAGGTCACCGGAGCCGGACCGGAGCGGATCGCGGTGATCAGCGGGCCGAACCTGGCCAAGGAGATCGCGAAGCGTGAGCCCGCCGCGTCGGTCGTCGCCTGCGCCGACGAGGACGTCGCCCGGCAGATCCAGCGCCGGATCCACTCGCCGGCCTTCCGGCCCTACACCAGCCCGGACGTGCTCGGCTGCGAGCTCGGCGGCGCGTACAAGAACGTCGTGGGCCTCGCGGTCGGCATGGCCGTCGGCCTGGGCTTCGGCGACAACACCACCGCGTCGGTGATCACCCGCGGACTGGCCGAGACCGCCCGGCTCGCGACCGCGCTCGGCGCGAACCCCCTCACGCTGATGGGCCTGGCCGGCCTCGGCGACCTCGTCGCCACCTGTTCGTCACCGCTGTCCCGGAACCGCACGTTCGGCGAGAAGCTCGGGCGGGGGATGTCGACCGACGAGATCCTCGCGACGACCAGGCAGGTCGCCGAAGGCGCGAAGTCCTGCTCGTCGCTGCTCGCGCTCGCCGACCGGACCGGCGTGGACGCGCCGATCGCGCACCACGTCGACGCGGTCGTCGCCGGTCGGATGACGGCCCCCGAGATGATGGACGCCTTCATCGCGCGCGAGACGAAGGCCGAGACGGACTGAGCAGGCCCGCGCCGGCGACGGCTACTCGACCAGCGAGGAGAGGGCGTCGCGCAGGTCGTCCCACAGGTCGTCGACGTCCTCGACGCCGACGGACAGGCGAACGAGCCCGTCCGGGATCGTCGCGGGCTCGGCCTTCCAGCGCCGGCGTCGCTCGAACGTCGACTCCACGCCGCCCAGGGACGTCGCGTGCACCCAGATGCTGGTCTTGTGCACGAGAAGGTCAGCGGCCATCGCACCCTGGGCGAGCACGACCGAGACGATCCCGCCGAAGCCGGGGTACCGGACCTCGCCGATCGCGGGGTGGGTCGACAGCCGGCGTACCAGCTCCTGGGCGTTGGCCTGCGACCGCTCGACGCGCAGGTGCAGGGTGCGCAGGCCGCGCAGCGCGAGCCACGCCTCGAGGGTGCCCGGCGTCGACCCGAGCAGGTCGCGCCGCCCCTTGAGCACGCCGTGCAGCTGGTCGTCGTTCGTCACGACCGCGCCCATCAGCACGTCGCTGTGGCCGGCGAGGAACTTCGTCACCGAGTGCACGACGATGTCCGCGCCGAGGTCGAGGGGCTGCTGGAGCAGGGGAGTGGCGAAGGTGTTGTCGACGACGACGTACGCCCCGGCCTCGTGCGCGGCCGCGGCGATCCGGGGGATGTCGGCGACCTCGAGCGCGGGGTTCGTGGGCGACTCGAACCACACCAGCGCCGCGTCCTCGCACGCCGCGACGACGGCCTCGGTGTCGGTGATGTCCACGAGCCGGGTGCGGACGCGGCCACGGCTCTCCAGGTCGCCGAGCTGGAGCAGGGTGCCGGTGTAGGAGTGGGCGGGCGCGACCACCAGGCCGTCGTGGCCGACCAGGTCGAGCACGGTCGTCACCGCGGCCATCCCGGACGAGAACGCCAGCGCCCGGCCGCCCTCGAGGGCGCCGAGGGCCTCCTCGAACGCCGCCCAGGTCGGGTTGGCGTAGCGGCCGTACTCCCGCTCACCGCCTGCGACGTACGTGGAGGCCATCGTGATCGGCTCGCTCAGCGGCTGGTCCACCTCGTGCGGCGGGCGTCCGGCGGTCACGGCGACGGTGGCGGGCTTCATGGACCCGAGCGTAGGGCCGATAGGGTCGTCGCGATGAACGAGCCCAGCCGGAAGCCCCGCGTCGCCGTCGTCTTCGGTGGCAAGTCCAGCGAGCACGCGATCTCGTGCGTGACGGCGGGCAGCGTGCTCGCCGCGATCGACCGGGACACCTACGACGTGGTGCCGATCGGCATCGCCACCGACGGCCGCTGGGTGCTGGAGTCCGGCGACCCGGAGCGGCTGCGCATCAGCGGACCGGACCGGCTGCCGCAGGTCGACGGCGACCGCGCGACGATCGCGCTCGCCCCCGAGGCGACGTCCACGGATCTCGTCGTCACGGAGCCGTCCCGGCCGCCGCACACGCTCGGCGAGGTGGACGTGGTCTTCCCGCTCCTGCACGGGCCGTGGGGCGAGGACGGCACCATCCAGGGCATGTTCGAGATGGCCGGGGTGCGCTACGTCGGCGCGGGCGTGCTCGCCTCCGCGGTCAGCATGGACAAGGCGTACATGAAGGTCGTGCTCGCGGCCGCGGGGCTCCCGGTGCTGCCGTCCACGACCGTCACCGCCCGCCAGTGGGAGCAGGACCAGGTCGGCTGCCGCGAGCGCGCCGCGGGGCTCGGCTACCCGCTGTTCGCGAAGCCCGCCCGCGGCGGCTCCAGCATCGGCATCTCCAAGGTGCACGACGACACCGAGCTCGCCGCCGCCCTCGAGGAGGCGATGCGCTACGACCCGAAGGTGCTCCTCGAGGCGTACGCCGAGGAGGCCCGCGAGGTCGAGTGCGGCGTGCTCCAGGCCATGGACGGCACGCCCGAGACCAGCGTGCCCGCCGAGATCCGGATCTCCGGCGACCACGAGTTCTACGACTTCGCGGCCAAGTACCTCCCCGAGGAGCACACCGAGCTCGACGTACCGGCGCTGCTGCCGGACGCCGTGACCGCGCAGATCCGCGACCTGTCGGTGCGCGCGTTCGAGACGGTCGGCGGCGAGGGCCTGGCGCGCGTGGACTTCTTCGTGCTGCCGGGCGACCGCGTGGTCGTCAACGAGATCAACACGATGCCGGGCTTCACGCCGACCTCGATGTACCCGCGGATGTGGGCGGCCTCCGGGGTCGACTACCCGGCGCTCGTCGACCGGCTCGTGAAGCTCGCGCTGCAGCGGGACACCGGCCTGCGCTAGACGCAGTGCCCGGTACGCCGGAGCGTCTGCGCGATCACCGCGCCGATCTCCCCGACGGCGTTCGTGAAGCCGTCGGGGCGGTACTCGCCCGGGACGAGCAGCTGCACCCGGGGCCGGTAGTTCAGCTCGGTCGTCGTGACGTCGAGCGCCTGGTCGTCGGTGACCCGGCCGATGTCCGGCACGAACCAGCCCGTGCTGTCGACCTGCAGGCAGGTCGAGGTGTCGGTGAAGCCGCCGGGCCGGCCGACGCCACAGGTCAGGACGATCGCCGGATCTCCCCAGGCGGCGCCGTACCCCGCGTCGCCGGTGACGTCGACCTCGTCGTGGCCGGCCAGCGTCTTCGGCAGCGCGGCCACGAGGTCGCGGCACGCGCTCGCATCGGCGGCGGACAGGTCGGGAGCGTCGATCTCCGGCGAGCTGTCGTCGCAGCCGGTGGCGAGCAGGACGAGGGCGCACGCGACGACGCCCCGTGTCCGCAGGGACACGGGGCGCCGCCGGCGTACTGCGGGATGCACCTAGATGTGCACGACCGGGCAGGTCAGCGTGCGGGTGATGCCGTCGAGGTTCTGCACCTTCGAGACCACCAGCTTGCCGAGCTCGTCGACGTTGCGGGCCTCGGCGCGGACGATCACGTCGTAGGGCCCGGTGACGTCCTCGGCGAGGGTCACGCCCTTGACCTGGGCGATGGCGGCAGCGACCTCGGCGGCCTTGCCGACATCGGTCTGGATCAGGATGTACGCCTGGACGACCATCGAGTGTCTCCTCGTGCGATCAGCGGCTGTGTCGTGCGCCAACCTACCGTGAGGTACAGACCCCGTCATCTGGTGGGATGGGGCCATGCCGATCCCACCAGATGCGACGCTCGCCGACGTCGGCGAGTTCGGACTGATCGCCGAGCTCGTCGGACTCTTCCCGCAGGGCGAGCAGGTGATCGTCGGGCCGGGCGACGACGCGGCCGTGCTGCGGGTGCGGACCGGGCACGTCGTTGTGTCCACCGACCTCGTCGTCGAGGGCCGGCACTTCCGCCGCGACTGGGCCAGCGCGGCCGACGTGGGGCACCGCGCCGCGGCGCAGAACCTCTCCGACATCAACGCGATGGGCGGCCGCGCCACGTCGCTGACGATCGGCCTGGCGGCGCCGGCCGACCTCCCTGCGCAGTGGGCGCTGGACTTCGCGCGCGGGTTCGCGGAGGAGTGCGCCCTGGTGGGCGCCTCGGTCGTCGGAGGCGACCTGACCCGCGCCGACCAGGTGGTGATCGCGGTGGCCGTGCTCGGCGCCTGCACCCGGTCCCCGGTGCTGCGCTCCGGCGCCCGGCCCGGCGACGTGCTGGCGATCACCGGCCGGCAGGGCTGGGCCGCGGGCGGCCTTGCGGTGCTCGGCCGCGGCTTCCGGTCACCGAGGGTGCTGGTCGAGGCCTACCGCCGGCCCGAGCCGCCGTACGACGCCGGCCCGATCGCCGCCGAGGCCGGCGCGACCTCGATGATCGACGTCTCCGACGGGCTGCTCGCCGACGCCGGCCACCTCGCGTCGGGCTCCGGGGTCGCGATCGACGTGCACACCGCGGCCTTCGACGTGCCGGAGCCGCTCGAGGCGGTCGGCGCGGCCACCGGGGCCGAGCCGATCTCGTTCATCCTCGGCGGGGGAGACGACCACGCCCTGCTCGCGACGTTCGAGGACCTCGGCGCCGTCCCCGACGGCTGGTCCGTGGTCGGCTCGGTCGCGGAGGGCTCGGGAGTCACGGTCGACGGTGCGGAGTACGACGGGCCCACGGGCTGGACGCACTTCTGAGCTGAGCTGAGCCGGGACCCCGAAATGCAGAAGACCCCGACCACCAGGTCGGGGCCCCGCGGAGAGTGCGTGGGGTCAGCGGGTGACCTTGCCGGCCTTGAGGCAGCCGGTGCACACGTTCAGACGCTTCGGGGTGCCGTTGACGGTGGCCCGGACGCGCTGGATGTTGGGGTCGAAGCGGCGCTTCGTGATCTTGCGCGACCACGGGCGGTTGTTGCCGAAGCCGGGCTTCTTGGCGCAGATGTCGCAGACGGCAGCCACCGTGTACTCCTGAAACGAATCGATGATGTGGGAACTGAGCTGAAATCGTGGGGCCCGCCGGGCGGGCAACCGCACAAGAGTATCCGATGCGCCCGCCCCGCCTGAAATCGAGCGGGAGCCACTAGCCTGTGGCACTCATCAACACCCGGCCAGTGTCCCCGATCGAGGACGACGATGGAAACTCCCCGCAGCGGACGCATCACGCTCGCGGTCGTGCTGCGGTTCGTCGACATCGCGGTGGACGCGCTGGCCGCGGCGCGCGAGGAGATCGACGCGCTGAACGTCTACCCGGTTCCGGACGGCGACACGGGGACGAACCTCTACCTGACCATGTCGGCCGCGCGGGACGCCGTCCGGGACGCCGTCCGGGACGCCGCCGGCGGTGACGCGGACGCCGACCCGGGCACCGCGCTGGCGGCGTTCGCGCGCGGTGCGCTGCTCGGGGCGCGGGGCAACTCGGGCGTGATCCTCAGCGAGATGCTCGGGGCGATCGGCCGGCGGATCGCGCAGGCGGATCCGGGGGAGCGGAACGCCCACGTGATGGCCGACGCGATCCGGCGCGCCTCCGACGCCAGCTACGCCGCGGTCGGCACCCCGGTGGAGGGCACCATGCTCACGGTCGGCCGCGCGGCGGCCGAGGCCGCAGCCGAGGCCGCGAAGGCGCCCGACGCACGCGCCCGGGACGTGTTCACCAGGGCTGCGGCAGCTGCCCGGGAGGCCCTGGCGCGGACGCCGGACCAGCTGCCCGCGCTCCGCGCCGCCGGTGTCGTCGACGCCGGGGGACGCGGGGTCTGCGTGATCCTGGACGCCGCGGAGACCGTCCTCACCGGGCGCCGTCCGACGCCGGTCACGGCACCCATCGGCAGCCATCAGATCCCGATCCCGCACGCTCCGAGCGGAGACCTCACACCCGAGGGCCCCGCCTACGAGGTGATGTACCTCCTCGACGCCGAGGACTCCGCCGTGCCTCCGCTCCGCGAGGCGCTCGCCGGCCTCGGCGACTCCCTCGTGGTCGTCGGCGGCGAGGGGCTCTGGAACGTCCACGTCCACGTCGACGACGTCGGAGCAGCCGTCGAGGCGGGCATCGCGGCCGGCCGGCCGTACCGGATCCGGGTGACCCACTTCGCCGAGCAGGTCGTCGAGGCGCGCCCTCGCGCCACGACCCGCACCGGGCGCAGGGTCGTCGCGGTCGCCGCCGGACCCGGCCTCGCGGCGCTGTTCGAGGAGGCCGGTGCGGTCGTCGTGACCGGCGGTCCCGGGCAACGGCCGTCCACCGGGCAGCTCCTGGAGGCGATCACCACGTGCAACGCCGCGGAGGTGATCGTGCTGCCCAACGACCAGGACACGGTGCGGGTCGCGCAGATCGCAGCACGGACGGCGGAGGCCGACTCCGGCGGCGCGATCCGGGTCGCGGTGATCCCGACCCACGCGCAGGTCACCGGCCTGGCCGCCGTCGCCGTGCACGAGCCCGGGCGCGCGTTCGACCAGGACGTGCTCGAGATGACCGCGACCGCGCGGCACGCCCGCCAGGGCGCGGTGACGGTCGCCGTCCGGCAGGCGATGACGATGGCCGGGCCGTGCGAGGCCGGCGACGTCCTGGGGGTGGTGTCGGGCGACTTCGTCGTCGTCGGGCAGGAGCTCTACGACGTCGCGACCAGCGTCCTCGACCGCCTGCTGGCGGGCGGTGGTGAGCTGGTCACGGTCGTCGCCGGCGCGGACGACGCGGAGGGCTCGCTGGCCACCCGGTGTGCGGCGTACGTCGAGGAGCACCACCCCGTTGTCGACGTCGTGGTGTACGACGGTGGCCAGGAGCGGTACCCGCTCCTGGTGTCGGTCGAGTGAGCGGACGGACGGAGTGACGGGGTGATCGATCTCGACTCGCCGGTGGTCGCCGTGCTCGGCGACCACAAGAAGAAGCGCGAGGCGATCGAGGAGAAGCTCGGCCTGCGCACGGTCGGCGACCTGCTGCACCACTTCCCTCGCCGGTACGTCAAGACCGGCGAGCTGACCCGCATCGACGAGCTGCACGAAGGCGACGTGCTCACCGTCGTCGGCCAGATCGCCAGCAGCAACCTGGCCACCTACAAGGACCGCCGCACCGGCCGCCCGGCGTACCGCGTGGACGTCACGGTCCGCACCGACGGCCCGTCGTTCCGCATCTCGATGTTCGCGAAGAACGAGAAGGTCGGCCGCTGGCAGCAGCAGCAGCGGATGCCGGTGGGGCGGCGCGGCATCTTCCTCGGCAAGGTCAGCAGCTTCCGGGGGGAGTGGCAGCTCACGCACCCCCAGGTCGTGCTGTTCGGGACGCCGGACGAGGACGCGGCCCAGCTCTCGCTGGACGCGATCGGCGAGTTCTACCCGATCTACCCGCTGACCAAGGGCGTGGACTCGTGGGACCTCCAGCGCGCGGTCGCGTTCGCGCTCACGATCCTCGAGGACGTCCCCGACGTGGTGCCGGAGGCAGTACGCCGGCAGTACGACCTGCTCGACGTCCGCACGGCGCTGGAGCGCGTCCACAACCCGCACGACCAGGGCGAGATCAGCAGCGCGCAGCGGAGGTTCCGGTTCGAGGAGGCGCTGGTCACCCAGCTGGTGCTCGCGAAGCGCCGCCGGGTGCTGCGCGAGCAGGGTGCTCGGGCACGCACCGGCGACCAGGGCGGCCTGCTGGCCGCCTTCGACGAGCGGCTGCCGTTCGAGCTGACCGACGGCCAGCGCGAGATCGGGGCCCGGCTCGAGGAGGACCTCGCCCAGCCGCACCCGATGAACCGCCTGCTCCAGGGCGAGGTCGGCTCCGGCAAGACCGTGGTCGCGCTCCGGGCGATGCTGCGTGTCGTCGACTCCGGGGGCCAGGCCGCACTGCTCGCCCCCACCGAGGTGCTCGCCCAGCAGCACCACCGCTCGATCACCGCGCTCCTCGGCGACCTCGCCACCGGGGGCATGCTCGGCGGCGTCGCCGACGCCACGAACGTCGAGCTGCTGACCGGCTCGATGACCAAGGCCCAGCGGACCGGGCCGATGTCGCGGATCGCCACCGGCGAGGCCGGCATCGTGATCGGCACCCACGCGCTGCTCGAGGAGAAGGTGATCTTCGCCGACCTCGGCCTGGTGGTCGTCGACGAGCAGCACCGGTTCGGCGTCGAGCAGCGCGCCGCGCTCACCGACAAGGCCGGCACCCCGCCGCACGTGCTCGTGATGACGGCGACCCCGATCCCGCGCACCGTCGCGATGACGGTCTTCGGCGACCTGGAGACCTCGACGCTCACCGAGCTGCCGGCCGGCCGCGCGCCGATCCAGACGAACGTCGTGGCGCTGGCGGAGCGCCCCACGTGGTTCGGCCGGGTGTGGGAGCGGGTGCGCGAGGAGGTCGGCAAGGGCCACCAGGCGTACGTCGTGTGCCCGCGGATCACCGGCGACGAGCAGGAGCAGGGCGAGAGCGACCAGCTCGACCTCGACGAGGACGGCGACGTCGTGCCCGCCGCCAGTCCCGCCGGCGGACTGGCCGCCGTCGAGGAGGTCGCGGTCCAGCTCGCCGAGGGACCGCTGGCCGGCCTACGGGTCGAGAAGCTGCACGGCCGGATGCCGCCGGACGAGAAGGACCGCGTGATGCGCGCGTTCGCCGCCGGCGAGATCGACGTGCTGGTCTCCACGACCGTGATCGAGGTCGGCGTCGACGTCGCCAACGCGACCGCGATGGTGCTGCTCGACGCCGAGCGGTTCGGCGTCTCCCAGCTGCACCAGCTCCGCGGCCGGGTCGGACGCGGCGGCCTGCCCGGCCTGTGCCTGCTGGTCTCCCACGCCGAGCCCGGCTCGCCCGCACGCGACCGGCTGGACGCCGTCGCCGCGACGACCGACGGCTTCGAGCTCAGCCGCGTGGACCTCGAGCAGCGCCGCGAGGGCGACGTTCTCGGGAAGTCGCAGTCGGGATACCGCTCGGGGTTGCAGAATCTCCGGGTGCTACGTGACGAGAAGACGATCCTGCAGGCCCGCGAGGCCGCGAACGCCCTCCTCGACGCCGACCCCCGGCTCCGCCAGGCGCCCGACCTGGCCGCCGAGGTGGCCCGCCTCGAGGAGTCGGTCCAGTCCGGCTTCATGGAGAAGTCGTGATCCCGCCCGACGCGTGCTCGCTCGGCTCCGTTCCGACAGAGGACGCCGGAACGCCATGACCCGCATCATCGGGGGAGCGGCCGGTGGCCGTCGCATCAACACGCCTCGAGGCGCGGCCACCCGTCCGACCAGCGACCGGGTGCGTGAGGCGTTGTTCTCGGCGATCGAGTCGTGGTGCGGTTCCCTGCACGGCTTGCGCTTCCTCGACCTGTACGCCGGCTCCGGCGCCATCGGCCTGGAAGCCTGGTCGCGCGGTGCGGGCGTGGTGACGCTGGTCGAGTCGGACCGCCGCACGGCCGCGCTGATCGCCGACAACGCCCGCACGCTCGGGTTCGCGAAGGCCGACGTCGTGTGCGCGCCGGTCGGCAGCACCCTGGCGCGGCCCCCGACCGCGCCGTACGACGTGGTCTTCATGGACCCGCCGTACCCGCTCGGCGACGCCGCGGTCGCGGAGGACCTCGGCCGGCTGGCCGCCGGCGGCTGGCTGGTGCCCGGCGCGATGCTGGTCGTCGAGCGCTCGTCGCGGAGCCCGGAGCCGGTCTGGCCGGCCCACGTCGCCGGCACCCGCTCGAAGAGGTACGGCGAGACGACGCTGTGGTACGCCGAGTCCGACTCCGTGAAGCGATAGCCTCCACGCCATGACCCGCGCGGTGTGCCCCGGATCCTTCGACCCGGTGACCAACGGGCACCTCGACATCATCCGGCGCGCGGCCGTGATCTTCGACGAGCTCGTCGTCGCGACGGGGACGAACCCGTCCAAGTCCCGGCTGTTCCAGCCCGACGAGCGGCTCGAGATGCTGCGCGAGGTGTGCTCCGGCCTCCCGAACGTGACGGTCAGCGGCTTCAGCGGCCTGATCGTCGACTTCTGCCGCGAGATCGGCGCCCAGGCGATCGTGAAGGGGCTGCGCGGCGGCAGCGACTACGAGTACGAGCTGCCGATGGCCCAGATGAACGCCCACCTGACCGGCGTCGAGACCGTGTTCCTCACCACGAACGCCTCGTGGGGGTACGTCTCGTCCAGCCTGGTGAAGGAGGTCGCCTCGCTCGGTGGAGACGTCTCCGCCCTCGTTCCGCCCGGCGTGCACACCCGGCTGCTCGAGCGGCTGTCCTGACGCATTTGGCCGCGCGCCCGGCCGACCGGTACGCTTCTCGCTGATCTGTTTGTGCCTGAATCCGGAAGTGAAAACCTGAGCAGCCTGGACCCGAGAGCGCCGCTCGTGCTCGACACCCGCGAGCTCGGCCGCCGCCCGGGGTCCCAGCGCGAGGTGACGCGGACGGTTCCGGCACCGGCAGATCTGGGCATCGAAGTCCTCCATGTCCCGGAAGGATCGCCGGTCGAGCTCGACCTGCGGCTGGAAGCGGTCATGGAGGGTGTGCTGGTCACCGGTTCGGCCTCGGCCGAGCTCGCCGGTGAGTGCGCGCGGTGCCTGGAGCGGATCGACGACGAGATCGAGGTCCGGTTCCAGGAGCTGTTCGTGTACGACGACCAGGACTACTCCTCCGGGGAGGACGACGAGGTCAGCATGCTCGAGGGAGACCTGGTCGACCTCGAGACCCTGCTGCGGGACGCGGTGGTGCTCGCACTACCGTTCCAGCCCTTGTGCGAGGACGACTGTCCCGGACTGTGCCCCGACTGCGGGGCCCGGCTCAAGGACGACCCGGACCACTCGCACGAGGAGCCGGTGGACCCCCGTTGGGCAGGGCTGGCCGCCCTGAAGCAGGACGAGCAGGACCAAGACTGACGTTCAGGACCGGAGACCCGGTCTCGATAGAGGAGAAAACAGTGGCTGTCCCGAAGCGGAAGATGTCGCGCAGCAACACGCGCCACCGTCGTTCGGCCTGGAAGGCCGTCGCGCCGACCCTGGTGACGTGCGCGAACCCCGCCTGCGGTGCCAAGCACCTGCCGCACCGGGCGTGCGGCGAGTGCGGTCAGTACGGCGCACGCGCCGACCGTCGTCAGGTCCTCTGACCGGACCCGGTCCGCTGACCAACTACGCCGAGCTCCGAGCAGCGCTCGGGGATCCTGTCCTGGACCCCGAGCTCCTCGAGCGTGCCCTCACCCACCGTTCCTTCGCGTACGAGAACGGTGGCCTGCCGACCAACGAGCGGCTGGAGTTCCTGGGGGACTCCGTGCTCGGCGTGGTCGTCACCGAGACGCTGTACCGCACCCACCCGGACCTCTCCGAGGGTCGGCTCGCGAAGCTCCGCGCCGCCGTCGTGAACGCTCGTGCCCTGGCCGAGGTCGGTCGTGACATCGGCGTCGGCGGCCACGTGAAGCTCGGCCGCGGCGAGGAGTCGACGGGCGGCCGCAACAAGGCATCGATCCTCTCCGACACGGTCGAGGCCGTCATCGGCGCCGTGCACCTCAGCGGCGGCTTCGAGACCTCCGCGGACGTCGTCCACCGCCTCTTCGACCCCCTGATCGAGGCTGCGTCCGCGCTGGGCGCCGGCCTCGACTGGAAGACCTCCCTCCAGGAGCTGTCCGCCGAGCACGGGCTCGGTGTCCCCGAGTACGTCATCGAGGACGACGGTCCCGACCACATGAAGACGTTCACCGCGCAGGTGCGGGTCGGCGACGGCCTCTACGGCAACGGCGTGGGCCGTTCCAAGAAGGAGGCCGAGCAGGCCGCCGCCGAGACGGCGTACGGCGAGATCGCCACGGACCTCGGGGTCGAGGACCCGGCGCTCGACGCCGCTGCCCACGCCGTCCGCAAAAGCTGATCCCCGGCCGCCGTGCCTGAGCTGCCCGAGGTCGAGGTCGTCCGGGCCGGCATCGAGCGCCACGTCGTCGGCGCCACGATCGCCCGCGTCGACGTCCTCCACCCGCGCCCGGTGCGTCGCGACCTGCGCGGCCCCGACGGCTTCGCCGCGGCCCTGGCCGGGCGCCGGGTCGAGGCCGCCCGGCGGCGCGGCAAGTACCTCTGGCTCCCGCTCGACAACGGCGACGCGCTGCTCGGCCACCTCGGCATGAGCGGCCAGATCCTCGTCCAGCCCGCCGACGCTCCCGACGAGCGGCACCTCCGGGTCCGGTTCGCCCTCGACGGGGCGGACGAGGACCGCGAGATGCGGTTCGTCGACCAGCGCATGTTCGGCGGGCTCTCGATCTCCGATGCCGGCGCCGACCTGCCGCCGGAGATCGCACACATCGCCCGGGACCCGCTCGACCCGGAGTTCGACGAGGACCTCTTCGTCCGCAAGGTCCGCAAGCGGTCCTCCGGCATCAAGCGCCAGCTGCTCGACCAGAACCTCGTGTCCGGCGTCGGCAACATCTACGCCGACGAGGCGCTCTGGCGGGCCCGGCTGCACGGCGAGCGGCCCGGCGACCGGCTCACCGCCACCCAGGTCCGTGAGCTGCTCGGGCACGCCCGCGCGGTGATGGTCGCCGCGCTGGGGGAGGGCGGGACGTCGTTCGACGCGCTGTACGTGAACGTGAACGGTGAGTCGGGCTACTTCGACCGCTCCCTGCACGCCTACGGCCGTGAGGGAGAGCCGTGCGACCGGTGCGGCGCACCGGTGCGGCGGGTCGCCTTCATGAACCGCTCGTCGTACTTCTGCCCGGTCTGCCAGCCCCCTCCGCGGCGGCGCCGGCCACGCCCGGAGGCGTCGGCCGTCCCGGATTGACCATGCGGGCCCCGGGTGGGACTCTTGAAGACGGCCCGCCACCGCGGGCGACCCCTCACGACCCGGAAGGTCCATCCATGGCCAAGGCGCTGATCGGATACATGAACAGCGACCTGCGGACCCCCGCCCGACTCGTAGCCGAGAACGACCGGTTGCGTGCGCGCGTGGGCGAGCTCGAGGCGCTGGTCCTGCGCCTCACCGAGGAGAACGACAGGCTGACGGCCGCACAGGCCGCGACGCTTCTCGACATCGAGGCCGCCTCGATGCACCAGGAGATGCAGCCCGCCTGATCCCCGAAATCGAGTCGCCTCCCGAGGACTCGGCCGACTAGTCTCGCTCCCTTGTGAGCAGCCTGGTCGAGATCGTCGCGCCCCGCCGGTTCGGCGTCGGGTTCCGCTGGCTGCTCGCGTCCTCGTGGGTCTCGAACCTCGGCGACGGCATCGCGCTGGCCGCCGGCCCGCTGCTGGTCGCCTCGATGACGCACGACCCGTTCCTCGTCGCCCTCGGCGCGCTGCTCCAGTGGCTGCCGCCGCTGGTCTTCGGGCTCCTGGCGGGCGCGCTCGCCGACCGGCTCGACCGGCGGCTCATCATCGTCACCGTCGACCTGCTCCGCGCCGGCGTCCTGGTGCTGCTGACCGTCGCGGTCGCCACCGACGTCGCCTCGATCGCGCTGGTGCTCCTGGCGATGTTCCTGCTCGGGACGGCGGAGGTGTTCGCCGACAACACCTCCTCGACGCTGATGCCGATGCTGGTGCACCGCGACGACCTGGCGATCGCGAACTCGCGGCTGGTGACCGGCTTCATCACCGTCAACCAGCTCGCCGGGCCGCCGATCGGGGCGGCGCTGTTCGCGGTCGGCCACGCCGTGCCGTTCGCCGCCCAGGCGAGCGTGGTCGCACTGGGCGCCGTGCTCATCTCCAGAGTGGTCCTCCCGCCGCACCGCCGCGAGCGGACCCGCGACACGCAGCTGCGCCACGCGCTGTCCGGTGACATCGCCGAGGCGTTCCGCTGGGTGCTGCACAACGCGGCGGTGCGGACCCTGGTCCTGACGATCTTCGTCTTCAACATCACCTTCGGCGCGGCCTGGTCGATCCTCGTCCTCTACGCGACGCAGCGGCTGGGGATGGGCGCGATCGGGTTCGGCCTGCTCACGACCTTCTCGGCGGTCGGCGGGCTGGTCGGCACCCTCTCCTACGGCTGGATCACCCGGCGGCTCAGCCTCGGCAACATCATGCGGATCGGGCTCGTCTTCGAGACCTTCACCCACCTGGCCCTGGCGCTGACCCGCACCCCGTGGGTCGCGCTCGGCATCTTCTTCGTGTTCGGCGCCCACGCGTTCATCTGGGGGACCACGTCGATGACGGTGCGCCAGCGTGCCGTGCCGACCGAGCTCCAGGGCCGGGTCGGCAGCGTGAACCTGGTCGGCACGTACGGCGGCCTCGTGATCGGCTCCGCCGTCGGCGGCGTGCTCGCCCAGCACTGGGGCGTGACCGCTCCGTTCTGGTTCGCGTTCACCGGCTCCGCGCTCTTCGTGGTGCTGATCTGGGGGCAGCTCACCCACATCGCGCACGCCGACGAGGCGAGCGAGCCTTCGCCGGCGTAGCCGCTCGGTGCAGCTGGTCCTCCCGGGCCCGTGTCGGAGAAGTACCGGACGACTCGGCGATGACGCGGATGCCGCACCTGGAGCGTGGCTGCCGGTATCGTGAGGCTCGCTGAGCTTCCCCCTTGGCCTGCTGCGATGATGCAGCCTTCGTCCTCAGCGGTGACGAAACCGACGACCGATGAGCTGGGAGCCGCACGTTGTACCTGAAGAGCCTGACCCTCAAGGGGTTCAAGTCCTTCGCCTCGTCGACCACGCTGCAGCTCGAGCCCGGGATCACCTGCATCGTGGGTCCGAACGGCTCCGGCAAGTCCAACGTCGTCGACGCGCTCGCCTGGGTGATGGGTGAGCAGGGCGCCAAGTCGCTGCGGGGCGGCAAGATGGAGGACGTCATCTTCGCCGGCACCTCGGGCCGCCCGCCGCTGGGCCGCGCCGAGGTCGTGCTGACCATCGACAACACCGACGGCGCGCTGCCGATCGAGTACGCCGAGGTCACGATCAGCCGCACCATGTTCCGCTCCGGCGGCTCGGAGTACGCCATCAACGGCAACTCGTGCCGGCTGCTCGACGTCCAGGAGCTCCTGTCCGACTCCGGCATCGGCCGGGAGATGCACGTGATCGTCGGGCAGGGCCAGCTCGACACGATCCTGCACGCGACCCCCGAGGACCGCCGCGGGTTCATCGAGGAGGCCGCCGGCGTCCTCAAGCACCGCAAGCGCAAGGAGAAGGCGCTCCGCAAGCTCGACTCCACCGAGGGCAACCTGACTCGGCTCAACGACCTCCTCAGCGAGATCCGCCGCCAGCTCAAGCCGCTCGGCCGGCAGGCCGAGGTGGCCCGCCGCGCGCAGACCGTGCAGGCCGACGTGCGCGACGCCCGCGCCCGGCTGATGGCCGACGACCTGGTCGTCGCCCGCACCGCGCTCGAGCAGGAGATGGCCGACGAGTCGATCCTGGTCGCGCGCCGCGAGCAGGTGGAGGCCCAGACGGCGACGGCCCGTGAGCACGAGGCGCAGCTCGAGGCGGCCCTCCGTGAGGACCTGCCGGCCCTGGCGCGGGCGCAGGAGACCTGGTTCGCGCTCTCCGGGCTGCGCGAGCGGCTGCGCGGCACCCAGTCGCTGGCCGCCGAGCGGGTCCGCAACGCCGCCGGCACCGCCGACGTCGAGGCCGCCCGGTCGGGCCGCGACCCCGAGCAGCTCGAGGCCGAGGCGGCGCAGGTCCGAGAGCAGGAGCAGCGGATCGCCGCCGAGGTCGATGCCCACCGCACGGCGCTCGAGCACGCGGTCACGGCCCGCAGGGCCGCCGAGGACGCCGCCGCGGAGGAGGACCGCAAGATCGTCGCCCTCCAGCGCGCCGCCGCCGATCGCCGCGAGGGGCTGGCCCGGCTGCACGGCCAGGTCAACGCGATGAAGTCCCGCGCCTCCGCCGCCGACGAGGAGGTCGGCCGCCTGACCCTGGCGCGCGAGGAGGCGGTCGCGCGAGCCGACCGCGCCCAGCGCGACTTCACCGCGCTCGAGACCAAGGTCGCCGGCCTGGACGCCGGCGAGGAGGGCCTCGACGCGGAGCACGAGGCCGCCACCGCCCTCCTCGACGACGTCGAGGAGCGGCTGGCCAAGGCCCGCGACGAGGCACGCCAGGCGGATCGGGACCGGACCGCGCTCGCGGCCCGCAAGGACGCCCTCGAGATGGGCCTCAACCGCAAGGACGGCGCCGGTGCTCTGCTGGCCGCCTCCGACCAGGTCTTCGGCCTGCTCGGCTCGGTCGCCGCCCTGCTCACGGTCCGCAGCGGCTTCGAGGCCGCCGTCGCCCAGGCGCTGGGCGCGGCCGCGGACGCGGTCGCGGTGGCCGACGCCGACGCCGCGGTCCGCGCGATCGGCCACCTCAAGGACGACGACCTCGGCCGCGCCGGAATGCTCCTCGGCGCGGGCCCCCCCCTGAATGACGGAGCCGACCGAGACTGGCCCGGCCTCCCCGTCGGCGCGTCGTACGCCGTCGACGTCGTCGAGTGCCCCGAGCCGCTGCTCCCGGCTCTGACCCGCCTCCTGGACCGGGTCGCGGTCGTCGACGACCTCGACGCCGCGCGGGCGCTGGT
The DNA here is from genome assembly GCF_054058995.1 of Nocardioides sp. HB32. NCBI lineage: Bacteria > Bacillati > Actinomycetota > Actinomycetes > Propionibacteriales > Nocardioidaceae > Nocardioides > Nocardioides sp. HB32. The sequence continues at coordinate 3,853,909 of NZ_JBSSBS010000001.1, read as the reverse complement.
CCGCGACCTGCCGGCGCTCACCGCGGTGACCCGCGAGGGCGACGTGCTCGGCGCCCACTACGCGTCCGGCGGATCGTCCAGCCAGCCCAGCCTGATCGAGGTGCAGGCTGCGGTCGACGAGGCCGCGGAGCAGCTCGCCGAGGCGATCGCCTCCTCCGAGCGGCTCGGGTTCGACATGTCGCGCCTCGAGGCGGAGCGGCTGGACGCGCAGAAGCGGGTCGACGTCGCACTCGCCAAGCTGCACGAGTCCGACGCCACGCTCGCGGCGGTCGCCGAGGAGCTCGGGCAGTACGGCTCCCAGGCCCGCGCCGCACGCGGCGAGGCCGACCGGCTCGCCGCGGCCATCGAGAAGGCCGAGGAGGCCCGCACCCAGGCGGTCGCCGGGCTCACCGGCCTCGAGACCCGGCTGGCCGCCGCGGAGGACGCCCCCGACGAGGAGCCCGACACCAGCACCCGGGAGCGCCTGGTCGAGGAGGCCCGGGACGGGCGCCAGGCCGAGACCGACGCCCGGCTCGCGCTGCGGACGTCGGAGGAGCGCGCCCGGGCGATGCACGGCCGCGCCGACGCGCTGGTGCGCGCCGCGAACGCCGAGCGGGAGGCCCGCGCCCGGGCGGCCGAGAGGCGGGAGCGGCTGGTCCGCGAGGGCCGGGCCGCCGAGGCGGTCGGCGTCGCGGTCGCCTTCGTCCTGGCCCGGCTCGAGGTCTCCGTCCACCGGGCCGCCGAGGCACGCGCCGCGGTCGAGCAGTCGCGCAGCGGCCGCGAGCAGGAGCTCCGCGACGTCCGCGCCACGCTGCGTGACCTCGCCAAGGAGCACGACGAGCTGGTCAACTCCGTCCACCGCGACGAGATGGCCCGCACCCAGCAGCGGATGCGGATCGAGCAGCTCGAGGAGCGCGCGCTGGAGGAGCTCGGCCTGGACGCCGACGGGCTGGTCGCCGACTACGGCCCCGACCAGCCGGTCCCGTTCAGTGGCGAGCCCGAGGAGGGCCAGGAGGCACCGGAGCCCGTGCCCTATGTCCGCGAGGAGCAGCAGAAGCGGCTCCGGATCGCGGAGCGTGCGCTGCGCGAGCTCGGCCGGGTGAACCCGCTCGCCCTCGAGGAGTTCTCCGCGATGGAGGAGCGGCACAAGTTCCTCACCGAGCAGCTCGAGGACCTCCGCAAGACCCGCAAGGACCTCCTGGACATCGTCCGCGAGGTCGACCAGCGGGTCGAGCAGGTCTTCACCGAGGCGTACGCCGACGTCAGCAAGGCGTTCGACGCGACGTTCGCTCGGCTGTTCCCGGGAGGTGAGGGCCGGCTGGTGCTCACCGACCCCGACGACATGCTCGCCACCGGGGTCGAGGTCGAGGCCCGCCCGCCCGGCAAGAAGGTCAAGCGCCTCTCGCTGCTCTCCGGCGGTGAGCGGTCGCTGGTCGCGGTGGCGTTCCTGGTGGCGCTGTTCAAGGCGCGGCCGTCGCCGTTCTACATCCTCGACGAGGTCGAGGCGGCGCTCGACGACACGAACCTGGGCCGGCTGCTGGAGATCTACGAGGAGCTGCGCGAGAACTCCCAGCTGCTCGTCATCACCCACCAGAAGCGGACCATGGAGGTCGGTGACGCCCTGTACGGCGTGACGATGCGCGGCGACGGCGTGTCCGCGGTCATCAGCCAGCGGCTCAGGGAAGCCGAGCCGGCCTAGTGCCGGCCGACCGACCGACCCGCGACCGGTACGTCCACTGGGAACGGGTCACCACCCGCTGGGCCGACATCGACGTCTACGGGCACATGAACAACGCCCGCTACTTCGAGATCATCGACACCGTCGTCAACAACCACATGGACCGGTCCCTGGGCGTCGACATCCGGACGCTGCCGGTCGTCGCCGTGGTCGCCGAGGTGGGCTGCCGCTACTTCGCGGAGGTCGGCTACCCGGACCCCGTCGACGTCGGCCTGTACGTCGAGCGCCTGGGCAGGTCCTCGGTCGTCTACAAGGTCGGGATCTTCCAGGGCGACGGCGACGAGGCGTCGGCCGAGGGCACCTTCGTGCACGTGTACGTCGACAACACCGACCCCGCGCGTCCCGTGACGCCCGTCCCCGACGTGATGCGCGCCGCACTCGCCCCGCTCCTGCGTGCCTGAATTCGTCCGCGTCCGGGTATGTGGCACGGTGGAGGAAGCCGATCTCGGGAGGTAGTCCGTGCTGTTCGTCGTCGTCGCCATGCTGGTCGTGCTGGTCGTGGCGGGACTCGTCGTCGTCTACGTTGCGTTCCCGCACCGTGGCGAGGAGGTCCCCAACGCTCCGTGGCTCGGCGAGATGATGAACCGGGCGGCCGACGCCGTGCCGGTCCTGGAGCTCGAGTACGAGGACTCCGAGCACCGCCTCTGAGCCCTGCTCTGCTTGGATTGAGCCATGGGTGACTGGCTCTACCTGATCATCGCCATCGCGGTCGTCGCGGTGGCGTCCGTCGTCGGCCTGGTCGCGTCCCGGCGCGGCCGCGGGCCCGCCGAGGTCGCCGCGCCGCCGCCGGTGGCGGTCGAGGCGCCGACCGAGGTCGAGCCCGTCGCGCCCCCACCCGAGCCGGTCCTCGAGCGCCCGGAGGGTACGGCGTCCCGCCTGGTCCGGCTGCGCCAGCGGCTGGCCGGCTCGCAGGGTGGCCTCGGCCGCGGCCTGCTCGCGCTGCTCTCGCGCGACCGTCTCGACGAGGACACCTGGGAGTCGATCGAGGACACTCTGCTCACCGCCGACGTCGGCGTCGCGCCGACCCAGGAGCTGGTCGAGCACCTGCGGACCCGCCTGCGGGTCGCGGGCGGTCCCGTGGACGCCCGCACGGTGCTCCGCGAGGAGCTGCTGAACCTGGTCGGCCCGGACATGGACCGGCGCCTGCAGGTGAGCGGTGCCGACGGCAACCCCGGCGTCGTCCTCGTCGTCGGCGTGAACGGCTCCGGCAAGACCACCACCGTCGGCAAGATCTCGCGGATCCTGGTCGCGGAGGACCGCAAGGTCGTGCTCGGCGCCGCCGACACCTTCCGCGCCGCCGCCGTCGAGCAGCTCGCCACCTGGGGCGAGCGCGTGGGCGTCGACGTGGTCCGCGGCCCCGAGGGCACCGACCCCGCCAGCGTCGCGTTCGAGGCGGTCAAGGAGGGCGTCGCCACCGGAGCCGACACCGTCATCGTCGACACCGCCGGCCGGCTGCAGAACAAGGCCGGCCTGATGGACGAGCTCGGCAAGGTCAAGCGCGTCATCGAGAAGCAGGCGCCGGTCACCGAGGTGCTGCTCGTCCTCGACGCCACCACCGGCCAGAACGGCCTGATCCAGGCACGCGTCTTCAGCGAGGTCGTGAACGTCACCGGCATCGTGCTCACCAAGCTCGACGGCTCCGCCAAGGGCGGCATCGTGGTGCAGGTGCAGCGTGAGCTCGGCGTACCCGTGAAGCTGGTCGGCCTCGGCGAGGGTCCCGACGACCTGGCGCCGTTCGACGCCGGTGCGTTCGTCGACGCGCTCCTGGGCTGAGGACGCCCTTGAGGTTGTCGTAACACCGAAGTTACACACGGCGGGAACTCGTTGCACGACCGCAACAAGTGGCCACCGGTCCTGAAACCTCCGCCGCCGAGGGTCTTCCCCAATGGGGCGGACCCCGGGGCCGACAGCGCTGTCGCGGCCGAGCTCGCCCTCCCGAGATGTGATCCCTGGAGGTTCAGTGGACGGCTACTACGCCTGGATGATCGTGGCGACCGCCCTCGTCCTGATGATGACGACCCCGGCACTGGCTCTGTTCTACGGCGGCATGAGCCGCTCCAAGTCCGTGCTGAACATGATGATGATGTCGTACGTCGCGCTCGGCATCGTCGGCATCGTCTACGTGCTGTGGGGCTGGTCGATGGCCTTCGCCGGCGACGACGTCGGCAGCCTGTTCGGCAACCCGTTCGACGCCTGGGCGCTCAAGGACGTGCCGTGGGAGTCCTACATCGGCGGCGTGATGTTCCAGATGACGTTCGCGGCCATCACGGTGGCGCTGATCTCGGGTGCGATCGCGGACCGCGTCAAGCTGTCCGCCTGGGTGGTGTTCGTCCCGGTCTGGGTGACGATCTGCTACTTCCCGATCTCCCACCAGGTGTGGAGCACCGGTGTCGGCTTCGTGTCCAAGCACTTCGGCGCGCAGGACTACGCCGGTGGCACGGTCGTGCACATCAACGCCGGCGTCGCCGGCCTGGTGCTCGCGCTGGTGATCGGCAAGCGGGTCGGCTTCGGCAAGGAGCCGATGCGGCCGCACAACCTGACGCTGACCATGATCGGGGCCGGCCTGCTGTGGTTCGGCTGGTACGGCTTCAACGTCGGCTCGATGGTCTTCCTCGAGGGTGACGGCGGCGAGAAGGACATCGCCCAGTTCATGTCCGAGACCGGCGTGACGTTCCTGAACACCACGATCGCCACCTGCGCCGCGATGCTGGCCTGGCTGGTGATGGAGCGGGTCCTGCACGGCAAGGCCACCTCGCTGGGCGCCGCGTCCGGCATCGTGGCCGGCCTGGTCGCGATCACACCCTCCTGCGGCGCGGTCGACATCGCCGGCGCGATCGTGATCGGCCTGGTCGCCGGCGCGCTCTGCGCCTGGGCCGTCGGCCTGAAGTTCAAGCTCGGCATGGACGACTCGCTCGACGTCGTCGGTGTGCACCTCGTCGGCGGCCTCGTCGGCACGCTGCTGATCGGCCTCTTCTCGACCGCCAGCGCCCCCGGCGGCATCGACGGCCTGTTCTACGGCGGCGGACTCGGTTCACTCGGGGACCAGGCGGCCGCGGCGGGGTGGGCGATCCTCTGGACCGGCGTCCTGACCACGATCATCGCGTACGCCATCAAGTTCACGCTCGGCTGGCGGATCAGCGAGGAGGCCGAGGTCGAGGGCATCGACTCCGACCAGCACGGCGAGTCGGCGTACGACCTGCACGCCGGCCTGGGCGGGAGCACCGGCGGCGCCGGTTCCATCCTCGCGAAGAGCACCGTGACCGAAGGAGTGAACGCATGAAGCTCGTGACCGCGGTGATCAAGCCGCACAAGTGGGAGGACGTGCGCGAGGCGCTGGAGACCTTCGGCGTCACCGGCATGACCGTCAGCGAGGTCAGCGGCTATGGCCGGCAGAAGGGCCATACCGAGGTCTACCGCGGGGCCGAGTACGACATCGCGCTGGTGCCGAAGATCCGCATCGAGATCGTCGTCGGCGACGACGACGCGGACGACGTGGTGGGCATCGTGGTGAAGACCGCGCAGACCGGCCGGATCGGTGACGGCAAGGTGTGGGTCAGCCCCGTCGACACCGTGGTGCGGGTCCGCACCGGCGACCGGGACGACGCCGCGCTGTGAGGGCACACCGTGGCCCGGCTCCTCACGCAGGGGCGGGGCCACGGCGCCCCTCCGGCATGATCGGGCCATGAAGCTCGTCACGGCGGTCATCAAGCCGCACAAGTGGGAGGACGTCCGGACGGCGCTCGAGGCCGCCGGCGTGTCCGGGATGACCGTCAGCGAGGTCAACGGCTACGGGCGGCAGAAGGGCCACAAGGAGGTCTACCGGGGGGCGGAGTACGACGTGACCCTGGTGCCGAAGCTCCGGATCGAGATCGTGGTCGCCGACGAGGACGCCGCGGACATCGTGGACACGATCGTGCGCTCGGCCGTCACCGGCCAGATCGGCGACGGCAAGGTCTGGGTCACGCCGGTGGCGTCCGTCGTGCGGGTCCGCACGGGGGACCGGGACGAGAGGGCGATCTGACCACCCGATGACCTCCGACGACCGGGCCAGCAGGACGGCCGACGCCGACGCGCTGTGCGCGAAGGCCTACGAGCAGAGCGGCGGCCCGGAGTCGGGCGCGGCCCTCGTCGCCGTGGGCGGCTACGGCCGGGGCGAGCTCGCGCCGTACTCCGACCTCGACGTCGTGCTCGTCTCCGACGACGGCGTCGACGTGGCGGGGGTCGCGCAGCAGGTCTGGTACCCGCTGTGGGACTCGGGCACCAGGCTCGACCACTCGGTGCGGACGATGGCCGAGATGGTCGAGGCCGCGGATGCCGACCTCAAGGTGGCGCTCGGGCTGCTCGACGCCCGTCACCTGGCCGGTGACACCGGCCTGACGATGCGGCTGCGGACCACGATGCTGGCGCACTGGCGGCGCGGGTCCCGCGACCGGCTGCCGGCGCTGCGTGAGCTGGTGCGGACCCGGCACGAGCTGGTCGGCGAGCTCGCCCACCTCTCGGTGCCGGACGTGAAGGAGGCCGAGGGCGGACTCCGGGACGCGACCGTGCTCAAGGCGCTGGTCGCCACCTGGCTGGTCGACGTCCCGCACGTCGAGCTGGAGCGCAGCCGGCTGGCGCTGCTGGACGTGCGCGATGCCGTGCAGGTCGCGGCCGGGCGGGGGACCGACCGGATCGGCCCGGAGCTGTGGAGCGAGGTCGCGCACCGGCTCTACCTGTCGGACGCGCGCGCCGCCCAGGTGCACGTCCGCGAGCTCGGCCGGCGGATCGCGCACCTCTCCCACCTGACCTGGCGGCGGGCCGACGCCGCGCTCGCCGAGCCGGCCCGGCTCCGCGGGCCGCGCCGCCCGCAGCTGGAGCCGCTGGCGCCCGGCGTCGCGCTGTCGGCGGGCGAGGTCGTCCTCGACGCCCGCGCGAAGCCCGCCGAGGACCCGCTGCTGCTGCTCCGCGCCGCCGCGGAGGCGGCCGAGCGCGACGTCGTCCTCGCCCCCGCGACGGCCGCCCGCCTGGCCCGCCAGTCCGCACCGATGCCTGAGCCCTGGCCCGCGGAGGCACGGCGGCTGCTGGTGCGGCTCCTCGCCTCCGGTCGCGGGCTGCTGGCGGTCTGGGAGACACTGGAGGAGACCGGCGCGCTGCCGGCGGTCCTGCCCGAGTGGGAGCGGATCCGGCTGCTGCCGCACGCGTCCGCGATCCACCGGTTCACCGTCGACCGGCACGTCGTCGAGACCTGCGTCGAGGCGTCCGCGCTGATCCGCCAGGTCGGGCGGCCGGACGTGCTCATGGTCGCCGCGCTGCTGCACGACATCGGCAAGGGTGGCCTGACCGAGCACAGCGTCGCGGGCGAGCCGATCGCCCGCGAGATCGCGCGCCGGATCGGCTTCGATGCGGAGGCGGTGGACCTCGTGGCGAGCCTGGTGCGCTGGCACCTGCTGCTCGCCGAGACCGCCACCACCCGGGACCCCGACGACCCCGCGACCGTGGCCCTGGTCGTGTCCCGGCTCGGGTCGGTCGAGGCCCTGGACCTGCTGCTCGCGCTCACCGAGGCCGACGCGCGGGCCACGGCGCCCAAGGCGTGGTCCTCCTGGCGCTCCGGGCTGGTGCGCGACCTGGCCCGCCGGGCGCGGGTCGCGCTGGACACCGGCACCACGCTGCCGCCGATCGCGACCGACGACGTCGAGGTGCCGACGGTGGTCCGCCAGGGCGGCACCTCGGTCGCCGTGGAACCGGCTGCCGACGGCTGTCGGGTCACCGTCGTGGCGCTCGACCGGCTCGGGCTGCTGGCCGACCTCGCGGCGACGTTCGCGCTCGCGCGGATCCCCGTGCGTGCCGCGCGCGCGTGGTCGCAGGACCAGTACGCCGTGTCCGTCTGGGAGGTGGGGGAGCCCGGGCTCGACCCGGCCGTGCTGAAGCAGCGGTACGACGGGGTGGTCGACGGCCGCCGCGACGCGGGCCGGCGGCTGCGGCCGACCGACGTCGCCGGGCTCGAGCCGACGGTCGTCGTACGCCCCGAGGCCTCCGCCCAGGCGACGGTGCTGGAGGTGCGGACCGCGGACCGGCCGGGTGTGGTCTACCTGGTCTGCGCCGCACTGGCCGCGCTCGACGTCGCCGTCCGATCGGCGCACGTGGACACCCTCGGCCCGCAGGCCGTGGACGTGTTCTACCTCCAGGAGCCGGGCGCCGGTGCCCTCCCCGACACCCGGGCGGCCGAGGCCGCGCACGCCGTACGCGCCGCGCTTTCGGGTGGTTCGAGGCCCCCCGGTTAGGCTGGGCGGACGCTCACGAACGACTGCTGAGGACGATCTTGTTCGCCACACTCTCCGACCGGCTCGCCGACACCTTCAAGAACCTCCGGGGGAAGGGCCGGCTCTCCGAGGCCGACATCGACGCCACCGCGCGCGAGATCCGGATCGCGCTGCTCGAGGCGGACGTCGCGCTGCCCGTCGTCAAGGAGTTCGTCGGTGCGGTCAAGGAGCGCGCCCGCGGCGAGGAGGTCAGCCAGGCGCTGAACCCCGCCCAGCAGGTCGTCAAGATCGTCAACGAGGAGCTCGTCACGATCCTCGGTGGCGAGACGCGCCGGCTGCGGTACGCCAAGACCGGCCCGACCGTGATCATGCTCGCCGGCCTCCAGGGCGCCGGCAAGACGACGCTGGCCGCCAAGCTCGCGCTGTGGCTCAAGGAGCAGGGCCGCACGCCCCTGCTCGTGGCCGCCGACCTCCAGCGCCCCAACGCCGTCAACCAGCTCCAGGTCAACGGCGAGCGCGTCGGCGTACCGGTGTTCGCGCCGGAGCCGGGCAACGGCGTGGGTGACCCGGTCGCGGTGGCCCGCCAGTCCCTCGAGGAGGCCCGGCGCACCCTCCACGACACCGTCATCGTCGACACCGCGGGCCGCCTGGGCGTGGACGCGGAGATGATGAAGCAGGCCGCGGACATCCGCGATGCCGTGCAGCCCGACGAGATCCTGTTCGTGGTCGACGCGATGATCGGGCAGGACGCGGTCACGACCGCCCAGGCGTTCCTCGACGGGGTGGGGTACGACGGCGTCGTCCTCACCAAGCTCGACGGCGACGCCCGCGGTGGTGCGGCGCTCTCGATCGCCTCGATCACCGGCAAGCCGGTCATGTTCGCCTCGAACGGCGAGAAGCTGACCGACTTCGACCTGTTCCACCCCGACCGGATGGCCTCGCGGATCCTCGACATGGGCGACGTGATGACGCTCATCGAGCAGGCCGAGAAGGCGTTCGACTCCGAGCAGGCGGCCAAGGCCGCGGCGAAGCTGACCGGGCAGGGCGGCGAGTTCACCCTCGACGACTTCCTCGAGCAGATGCAGCAGGTCCGCAAGCTCGGCTCGATGTCGAAGATCATGGGGATGCTGCCCGGGATGGGCCAGTTCCGCGACCAGCTCGAGAACTTCGACGAGCGGGAGATCGACCGGATCCAGGCGATCATCCAGTCGATGACGCCGGCCGAGCGGGCCAACCCGAAGCTGATCGACGGCTCCCGGCGGGCCCGCATCGCCCGCGGCTCCGGCCGTCAGGTGTCTGACGTGAACCAGCTCGTCGACCGGTTCTTCGAGGCCCGGAAGATGATGATGTCCTTCGCCCAGGGCGGCGGGATCCCCGGCATGCCGGGCATTCCGGGGACGGGCAAGCGGGGCAAGGCCAAGCAGGCGCCCAAGAAGGGCAAGGGCAAGCGGGTCTCCGGCAACCCGGCGAAGGCCGCCCAGCAGGCCGCGGCGGACAAGGAGCGGGCGGATGCCGCCAAGGCGAACCCGTTCGGCAAGCCAGCCGGCGAGGAGGAGCTCGACTACGAGAAGGCCGCCGCGCAGCTGAACCTGCCGAAGGACTTCTCCAAGTTCCTGAAGTAGTGGCCACGACGCTCGTCGTCGACGGCGCCAACGTCGTCGGCAGCCGCCCGGACGGGTGGTGGAAGGACCGGGCCGGCGCGGCCCGGCGCCTGCACGAGCAGCTGCTCGTCGCCGACCTGCCGTACGACGAGGTCGTGCTGGTGCTCGAGGGGCAGGCGAAGGGCGGGGTCAGGGCCGGCCGCGACGGCCATGTCCGCACCGTGCACGCGCAGGGCGAGGGCGACGAGGCGATCGTCGAGCAGGCCCGGGTCGCTGCCGGGCAGGGGCGCACCGTCGTGGTCACCGCGGACCGGATGCTCCAGGCCCGGGTCGGGGGCGTGGGTGCCCAGGCGCTCAGCCCCTCCTGGCTCCTCGACCACCTCTAGACGCTGATCCGGGCGATGGCGAGCGACACGGCGCCGACCACCTCCGCCCGGTCCCCGAGCTCGCCCGGCACGATCCGGAGCACGGCGGCGGTGTCGGGCTGGGCGTACCGCTCGACCGAGGAGCGGATCCCGTCGTGGAGCGACGCCGACGCGCCGAGCGAGCCGCCCACGACCACCACCTCGGGGTTGAGGCTGTTGCACAGGTCGGCCAGCGCCCGGCCGACCGCCCGGCCGCCGTCCGAGAGCACCCTGCGCACCCCGGCGTCACCGGACTGCTCGAGCTCGAGCACCCGCTCGACGGACAGCTCCTCGTCGTACGCCGGCTGCAGCAGGGCCAGCAGGCGGGGCGCCGACACCAGGGTCTCGAGGCAGCCCCGGTTGCCGCACCGGCACACCTGGCCGTCCTCGCCGACCTGCACGTGCCCGAGCTCGCCGGCGATCCCGCTCGCGCCGCGGTGCAGCCGGCCGCCGAGGACGATGCCGGCGCCGAGGCCGCTCGCGACCTTCACGTAGACGACGTCGCTCGCGCCGCGGGCCGCGCCGTGGCCGAGCTCCGCCAGCGCACCGAGGTTCGCGTCGTTGTCGGCGAACACCGGCACGCCGAGCCGGCGGTGCAGCTCCTCGGCCGGCGAGATCTCCCGCCAGCCCGGCAGGATCCCGGTGCGCACGCGCGCGGACCTCCGGTCCAGCGGAGCCGGTACGCACATGCCGGCGGCGGCGAGATCGGACGCCGGCAGCCCGACCGCCTGCAGGCCCTGGCGGACCATCCGGGCCGCGCGGTCCAGCGCCGCGACCCCGTCCTCGTCGACGTCGACCGCCTCGCTCTGCTCGGTGAGCACGACGCCGCGCCGGTCGGCGACCGCGACCCGGACGTGCCGGTGCCCGATGTCGACCCCGGCGACGCCGCCGCCGGGCGACACGAGCGCGACGAGCAGCGGGGGCCGCCCGCTGCCGCCCTTGTGCGGCCGGCCGCGGTCGCTGGTCTCGACGACGTGACCGGCCGCGATCAGCTCGCCGACCAGGCTGGAGACCGTGGTGCGGGACAGCCCGGAGCCGCGTACCAGGTCCGCGCGGCTCATCGGTCCCTCCACCGCGAGGAGCGCCGTGATCGCGCGCCGGTTGCCGTCGCGGAGCCGTTCCAGGGAGCTCGAGTGCGGCATCCCGCGACGGTACGCCGATTCATCCGGACCTCGCACGGATGAGCGGCTCCGCCAGCGGCCTTTCCGCATGGACCCGGAGGATCCGCGATCGCACTCGACCGCGGACCTGTACGGGCTCGGGCTGCGGGCGCACCAGCACCCGGTAGCGTCCGGGGACATGCGCGCCCTGCGGTTCTCCGGTCCGGTCCTGCCCGACGGCGAGCCCCGCACGCTGTACGTCGCCGACGGCCACGTCACCTTCGACCACGTGCCCGGGGCCGAGGGTGGCGTCGACGGCTGGATCGTCCCGGGACTGGTCGACGCGCACTGCCACCTCGGCCTGGACGACGACGGCGCGGTCTCCGACCAGGCGACCGAGCAGCAGGCGATCGAGGACCGCGACGCCGGCGCGCTGCTGATCCGCGACTGCGGCTCCGCCGCCGACACGTCGTGGATCCACGATCGCGACGACCTGCCCCGGCTGATCCGGGCCGGCCGCCACATCGCCCGGACCAAGCGGTACATCCGCGGCTACGCGCACGAGGTCGAACCGGCCGAGCTCCCGGCGTACGTCGCCCGGGAGGCCGAGCGCGGCGACGGCTGGGTGAAGCTGGTCGGCGACTGGATCTCGCGCGAGGACGGGGACCTCCGGCCGTCGTTCCCGCCCGAGGCGTTCGCCGCGGCCATCCGGGTCGCGCACGAGCACGGGGCCCGGGTGACCGCCCACTGCTTCGGTCACGAGGTGCTGAGCGGGCTCATCGAGGCCGGCATCGACTGCATCGAGCACGGCACCGGCCTGCACCAGGACCAGGTCGAGGCGATGGTCGCGGGCGGGGTGGCGCTGGTGCCGACCGTCATGCAGACCGACAAGTTCCCCGAGCACGCGGCGTCGGCCGCGGGGAAGTTCCCCGACTACGGCCGCACCATGACCGACCTGTTCGTGAGCCGGCGCGACACGATCATGGCGGCGTACGAGGCCGGGGTGGCGTTGTACGCCGGCTCCGACGGCGGCGGCATCAGCCGGCACGGCAACATCGCCGGTGAGGTGGTCGCGATGGCGGCGTTCGGCATGCCGCCCGAGTACGCCCTCGGGGCTGCGTCGTGGCGCGCGCGGGAGTGGCTCGGGTGGAACGCCGGCCTCGAGGAGGGGGCGCCCGCGGACTTCGTCGTCTACGACGCCAACCCGCTCGAGGACCTCTCGGTGCTGATGCGCCCGTCGGCCGTCGTCCTGCGCGGTGCCGTCGTGGCGTAGCTGCACCGGACATCCCCAATCTGCACCATGCCGAGCCCCACCGGCCGGACGTAGCGTGACGTCGCTCACATCGTCTGCTTGAGAGTTGGTGGTTCTCGTGTGGCAGTCACGGCGGGCCCGGATCGCGAAGGCGGTCGGCCTGGCAGCAGTGGTGGCGCTGGTCGCCGCGCCCTTCGCGGGCGCGACGCCGCACCAGCGAAGCATCTCGCCCGACGGGCTGGGACCGGCGGCCGGCAAGCTCTCGTCGGCTCCGGTCACCCGCTACCTGATCGCGCATCCCGAAGCGGCGCCCGAAGGAGCCCGGCCACGGTACGAGGAGCTGCGCGCGCTGATCGAGCAGCACCGCGCGGCATCGACGAGCTCCGGTCCCGGGACCGGGCCGCTGTCGTCGGCCGTGTTCAACCACGACGACACGGGGCTGCCGCAGAACGAGGAGTCGATCGCTGCCTGCGGACACCACGGGCAGAACGTCCTGGGCGGTACCAACGACTACCGCGGACTGCTCGACCCGGAGGAGAACTTCACCGGCTGGCACTTCTCGACGAACGGCGGGTCGTCCGTGCGCAACGAGGGTCTCCTGCCGGCGATCGACTTCGGCGGCGGCACGATGGTCCCGTCCGGAGGCGACCCGGTCGACATCTCGACCCGCGACTGCACGTTCCTCGCCGTCGACCTCAACTACGACCCCGAGGACTTCTTCCCCAACGGCGTCGGGATCTACCGCTCGGACGCGGCCACGCTCGCCCGCTGCCCGGGTGGTACCGACCCGTCGTGCTGGCCCGACCGTGAGGTCGTGGCCCAGTCGACCGATCCGCACGTGCTGCTCGACAAGCCGTGGGCGTACACCGACGGCAAGTACGTGTGGGTGGTCTACAGCGAGTTCCGGTGCCCCGACGTCGGCTGCACCGGCGTGTACACCTCCAACAGCATCATGGCGGTCCGGTGCACCCTGGACCTCGCCTGCACCGACCCGATGCTGATCAGCGGTGACCAGCCCAGCATCCAGTTCGGCGACGTCACGATCGCGCCCGACGGGTCGACGTACATCACGTGGGAGCAGGACAACGACCTGGAGACCGGTTTCGAGCCCCCGGAGCACATGACGTTCTGGCTGCGGGTCGCACCGCCGGGCAGCACCACGTTCGGCCCGCCGCGCCAGGTGGCGGAGGAACCTCTCAACATCGGCATCGCACCGCTGCACGCCAACGACTTCCGGGTGGCGACGTATCCGAAGAGCGACGTGAAGGTCGTGAACGGGAAGACACGGGTGTTCGTGGTCTGGGACGGGTGCCGGGCACGGGCACTGGGTGACAGCGTCTGCGAGGAGCCCGCGATCCGGATGCGGTACTCCGACAACCAGGGCGTCAGCTGGAGCGGCACGAGGACGTTGTCCGCGGGCGGCGACAATTACTTCCCGACCATCTCGGCCAACGAGGGCGGGCGGAATCTCGCGGTCGCCTGGTACACCAGCCGCTTCGACCCGGTGTTCCACAACCGGCAGGACGTCGAGGTCACCGAGGTGACCCCGGAGGGCCGGGTCGTGGACCGGCAGCGCCTCACCCGTGTGTCGAACGAGACCGAGGCTGACCCCCTGCTCGGCGGGGCGTTCATCGGCGACTACTTCGAGGTGCTGGCCCGGCACGACGTGGCGCTCACGCACTTCAACGCCAACTACCGCTCGGTCAAGCTGCTCGGCGAGGGCTTCCCGATTCCCCAGCAGGACAACTTCCTGATCCGCTCGCACCTGTAGGACCCGCACGACCGCGACCCCGGTCCGGCGCCCGGCGGCGCCCGGCCGGGGTCGCGGACTGGCGGTGCGCCGAGGGCGACGAGCAGGTGCCGACGGCCCGGGCCCTCAGACGCCCTTCGGCCTCGGCTGCCTCGTGGACCAGAGGATGCCGTTGACGATGATGATCACCAGTCCGGCCAGCCCGAGGAGCGCGGGCACGAGGATCGCGATCAGCACGCCGGCCACGAGGCTGCCGATCCGGGGCATCGGCCCGATCAGCACGGAGCCGGGGGAGCTGCCGTCGGTCTGCACGCAGGTGATCACGACGTGCCCGGATCCCGGTGAGAAGCGCAGGAAGCCCTCGAAGTCTCCGTGGCTGTCGGAGCGGGAGAAGTCGCCGCTCACCCGGTGCAGCGGGATCGGCTCCCCGCTGTCGAGGTCGATGAGCCGGCAGCTCTGGGCGGTGGAGTCGGTCCAGAGCATCCGGTCCCGGTCGGTGCCGACCGTGACGTTGTGCGGCTGCCCGTCGGCGTCGACGATCGCGTCGAAGTCCAGGAACGCCGCCAGCAGCCAGACGAACACCCCGACCGCGATGCCGATGGCGAGGACGACCAGGCCACTGCCGAGCACGAACCACCAGCCGCTCGGGCGGTACTTCTGCGGCCGCGCCGGGTACGCCGCCGGGTAGCCTCCGGGCGGCGGCGGGGGTGGCGCAGCGCTGCTCACGGGCCCACTCTGCCCGATTTCGGTCTCGGCCGGGGAGTCTGGCAGACTTGGCCGCTGAGTCCTGCGCGCCCGGACCCTCTCATCCGGACGCCGCAGTGCCCATCGAAGGTCTCTGCCGGTGCTTTCCCCACCTGGTCAGGACACTTCACCCACACACGAGTTCGAGGAGACACCACAGACGTGGCCGTCAAGATCCGTTTGAAGCGCCTGGGCAAGGTCCGGGTGCCGCAGTACCGCATCGTCGTCGTCGACTCGCGCAAGAAGCGCGACGGCCGGGTGATCGAGGAGATCGGCAAGTACCACCCCAAGGAGGACCCGTCGTACATCGACGTCGTCTCCGAGCGGGCGCAGTACTGGCTGGGCGTCGGCGCACAGCCGTCCGACGCGGTCGCCAAGATCCTGACGATCACCGGTGACTGGCAGAAGTTCAAGGGCATGTCGGGCACCGAGGGCACCCTCAAGGTCGCCACTCCGAAGCCGGACAAGCTCGACCTCTTCAACCAGGCCCTCAAGGACGCGCAGAGCGAGCCCCGGGGCGAGGCCGTGACCAAGAAGGCCGCCGCGAAGAAGAAGGTCGAGGCGCCCGCCGAGGAGGCCCCCGCCGCCGAGGCTCCTGCTGAGACTCCTGTCGAGGAGACCGCTCCGGTTCCCGCCGACGAGACCCCCGAGGTCGCCGCCGAGCAGGCCGAGGCCGCGGAGACCGCTCAGGTCGACGCGGAGAAGACCGAGTCCTGAGCGCCATGCTCGCCGAGGCGCTCGAGCACCTGGTGCGCGGAGTCGTCGACCACCCCGATGACGTGAGCGTGCGCGACAAGCAGCTTCGTCGCGGCTCGATCCTCGAGGTCAGGGTCCACCCCGACGACCTCGGGAAGGTGATCGGTCGGAACGGTCGCACCGCGACCGCCTTCCGCACCGTGGTCTCCGCGCTCGCGGGCCGCGGCGGGGCGCGGGTCGACTTCGTCGACACCGACCGCCGCCGCTAGGTCTCGACACGCGTTCGCTCGTCCCTCGCGATCGCTGCTCGACCAACGACATCGTTGGTCGACCGGCCGCGAGGGACGAGCGGTGTGTCGAGACCTGCTGTCATTTCCGAGAGAGTGGGATCTGTGGAGACCATCGAGGTCCTCGTCGGGCGGATCGGCAAGCCGCACGGCATCCGCGGTGAGGTGACCGTCGACGTCCGCACCGACGAGCCCGACCGCCGGTTCGCGGCCGGATCGGTGCTCCGGGTGGAGGCTCCGCGGGGATCCCACTCGCCGCTGCGCACCCTCACCGTCGCGGCCGCGAAGTGGCACACGTCCACGCTGCTGGTCCGCTTCGAGGAGATCGGTGACCGGAACGCCGCCGAGGCGGCGCGCGGCATCCTGCTGCACGCGGACATCCCGGCCGACGCCGTGCCCGACGACCCCGACGAGTACTACGACCACCAGCTGCTCGGGCTCGCGGCGTACGACCTCGACGGCCGCGCCCTCGGCGCGGTCACCGGCCTCGTGCACGGCGGTGCACAGGACCTGCTCACGATCCGGACCCCGGACGGGCGGGACGCACTGGTGCCGTTCGTCAAGGCGCTGGTCCCCGAGGTCGACCTGCCCGGACGCCGGGTGGTCGTCGCGGACCGACCCGGGCTCGTGACGCCGCTGGAGGACGACGAGTGAGGATCGACGTCGTCACCATCTTCCCCGACTACCTGGCCCCGCTGGAGCTCTCGCTCGCGGGCAAGGCACGGGACAAGGGCCTGATCGACGTCCGCGTGCACGACCTCCGACAGTGGACCCACGACCGCCACCGCACCGTCGACGACACGCCGTACGGCGGGGGCGCCGGCATGGTGATGAAGCCCGAGCCGTGGGGCGAGGCGTTCGACGACCTGCTGCGGGACGCCCCCGAGGCCGTCACGGTGGTCTTCACGACCCCGTCCGGCCGGCCGTTCACCCAGGCCGTCGCCCGCGAGCTCGCGAGCCGGGAGCGGATCGTGTTCGCGTGCGGCCGCTACGAGGGCATCGACCAGCGGGTCCTCGACGACCTGGCCGCGCGTGCCGAGGTGCACGAGATCTCGCTCGGTGACTACGTGCTCAACGGGGGCGAGGTCGCCGCGCTGGCGATCACCGAGGCCGTGGTGCGGCTCGTGCCCGGCTTCATGGGCAACGCCGACTCGCTGGTCGAGGAGTCCCACGAGGACGGGCTGCTCGAGTACCCGGTCTACACGAAGCCCGCCTCCTGGCGCGGCCACGACGTGCCGCCCGTGCTGCTGTCCGGCGACCACGCCGCGATCGCGTCGTGGCGTCACGACCGGGCGGTCCGGCGTACGGCGGAGCGCCGACCCGACCTGCTGCCCGCCTCGAGCCTGCTGGACGACGTCGAGATCCGCCCGGTGCGGCCGTCCGACGTAGGGGAGCTGTACGTGCTCCAGCTCGCCTGCTGGGTGCAGGAGCAGCACGACAACCCCGGGATACGGATCCCCGCGCTGCACGAGACGTACGACGACGCCCGCGCCTGGGCAGCGCGCGACACGGTGCTCGTGGCCCGGTCCGCCGGCCGGCTGGTCGGCGCGGTGCGCGCGTCGCTGGACGGCGAGTCGTGGGAGGTCGGCCGGCTGATGGTCGCTCCCGACCTGGCCGGGCGCGGCCTGGGACGCACGCTGCTCGAGCGGATCGAGGCGCTGGCGCCGGAGCAGGCGACGACGTACGCCCTGTTCACCGGCGCGGGGAGCGCGCGCAACCAGCGGATGTACAAGAGGGCCGGCTACCGGCTGCGCGGCGAGATCGCGCCGGGCACCGTGCGGATGACCAAGCAGATTCGTCGGCCCTGACCCCGCTGTGGCAGACTTGACCCTCGGCCCAGCCGGCCAAACAAGGGTCGTCCCGAGGACGCGTCCGAAGGGGACCCGCACCGCTTCCTGCCACAGGGGGAACGCGGCGCCGCCGGCCACACCAGCTGGGCCCACAACCGAACGCACCAGTTCCTGCAGCGCGGCTGACCTGTGGCACTCGCGAGGAGAGACAATGAGCAACGTCATTGCCGAGCTCGGCAACGCCATCAAGCGCGACGACGTCCCCGCCTTCCGCGCCGGCGACACCGTCAAGGTCCACGTCAAGGTCGTCGAGGGCAACCGCTCCCGCATCCAGGTCTTC
Organism: Nocardioides sp. HB32; assembly: GCF_054058995.1. NCBI lineage: Bacteria > Bacillati > Actinomycetota > Actinomycetes > Propionibacteriales > Nocardioidaceae > Nocardioides > Nocardioides sp. HB32. The sequence goes on along the minus strand of NZ_JBSSBS010000001.1, from coordinate 3,835,989 downwards.
CAGGGCGTCGTGATCCGCGTCCAGGGCTCCGGCATCGGCCGCAGCTTCACGGTCCGCAAGGTCTCCTTCGGTGTCGGCGTCGAGCGGACCTTCCCGCTGAACTCCCCGATCTTCGAGGAGATCGAGGTCGTGACCCGCGGCGACGTCCGCCGGGCGAAGCTCTACTACCTGCGCAACCTCCGCGGCAAGAAGGCCAAGATCAAGGAGCGCCGGGAGGCCTGAGGGCCTTTCTCAGCCTTCGTGGTTAGCCTCTGCCCGTGACTTCCGACGACCGCGACCCGACCACCGTCGCTGAACCCGACGAGCCGGTGTCGCGGTCGTCGTCCGTCTCTGCCGGGAAGCCCAAGAAGCACCTGCCGGTCTGGCAGGAGACGATCCTGCTGCTCGGGATCGCGCTGGTGCTCGCCATCGTCATCAAGGCGCTGTTCGTCCAGGCGTTCTACATCCCGTCGCAGTCGATGGAGCCGGGGCTGGTCAAGAACGACCGGATCCTGGTCCAGAAGATGTCGTACTGGTTCGGCGGCGGCCCCGAGCGCGGTGACGTCGTGGTCTTCAAGGACCCGGGTGGCTGGCTCGACGCCGAGGAGTCGGCGGGTCCGACGAACGGCGTCGCGAAGCTGATGTCCAAGGTGGGGCTCTACCCCTCGGGCGGCCACCTGGTGAAGCGGGTCATCGGCGTCGCCGGCGACACCATCAAGTGCTGCGACAGCCAGGGCCGGCTGATGGTCAACGGACAGCCGCTCGACGAGAAGGACTACGCCCGCCTCGGCGGCGCGGACTGCTACGGCCCGATGCCCTCCGGCACCTCGCACTGCTCCTGGCAGGTCGGTCCCGTGCCGGCCGGTCACGTGTTCGTGATGGGGGACAACCGCAACAACTCCGCGGACTCGACGGTCCACATGTGCCTGAAGACCGACCGCGACTGCACGAAGAACCCGTACGTCGACGTCGACGACGTGGTCGGCAAGGTGTTCGTGCTGCTCTGGCCCAGCGACCACTTCACGTTCCTGCACCGTCCGGACACCTTCGCGGACGTGCCGGACGCGTCCTGAGGCGATCGCCGTGAGTGTGCTGCCCCGCGGGTCCACGGTCCGGAAGGACGCCGGCCTCTACGGCTACGAGCGAGCGCTCCGGCGGCACGGGATCGAGCCGATCGCCGGGGTCGACGAGGCCGGCCGCGGCGCGTGTGCCGGACCACTGGTCGCGGGCGCGGCGATCCTGCCGCCCGGCAAGGCCGGGATCGTCCCCGGCCTGGCCGACTCCAAGCTGCTCACCGAGCGGGCCCGCGAGCGCTGCTACGAGCAGGTCGTGAAGCGCGCGGTGGCCTGGTCGGTGGTGGTCATCTCGCACGAGGAATGCGACCGGCTCGGCATGCACGTTGCGAACGTCGAGGCGCTGCGCCGGGCCGTCGCGCTGCTCGAGCTGCCGCCGGCGTACGTCCTCACCGACGGGTTCCCGGTGGACGGCCTCGGCGTGCCCGGGCTCGCGGTCTGGAAGGGCGACCGGGTGGCGGCCTGCATCTCGGCCGCCTCGGTGCTCGCGAAGGTCACCCGCGACCGGATCATGACCGAGCTCGACGCCGAGTGGCCGGCGTACGACTTCAAGACCCACAAGGGCTACATCACCGACGACCACGCGGCCGCACTCACCGAGCACGGGCCGTCGCCGGTGCACCGGATGCGGTTCGTGAACGTTCGCCGTGCGGCGGGCCTCGAACCGCTGCAGCCGGATATAGAGTCAACATCGTGAACACCCCACGAAAGCGCACGATGGGGGCGCTGCGCGCGGAGGCACGCTTCCGCGGGGACCCCGAACGAGCATGAGCGCCGAGGACCTCGAGAAGTACGAGACCGAGATGGAGCTGACGCTCTACCGGGAGTACCGGGACGTCGTCGGGATCTTCAAGTACGTCGTGGAGACCGACCGCCGCTTCTACCTCTGCAACCAGGTCGACGTGAAGGCCCGCACCGAGGCCGGCGACGTGTTCTTCGAGGTGTCCATGACCGACGCCTGGGTGTGGGACATGTACCGCCCGGCCCGGTTCGCCAAGAACGTCAAGGTCCTCACGTTCAAGGACGTGAACGTCGAGGAGCTCAGCCCCGCGGAGATCGACCCGCCCAAGGCCTGACCGCGCGACCGGACCCCGCGGCCTGGACCAGACCAGCGCGTCAGCCCGGCCCCGGCAGGGTATGACGTTGCCATGTGGGGTGGGGTGACCCGGCGCACTCGCAGAGGGGAGCGGGGCGCCGCGGCAGTGGAGTTCGCGCTCGTCGTACCGTTCCTGCTGCTGATCCTGTTCGGGATCATCAGCTACGGCTACCTGCTCAGCTTCCGCCAGGCGCTGAGCCAGGGCGCGGCCGAGGGCGCGCGCGCGGCGGCCGTGTCGGTCGCCGACGACGACGCGAGCCGGACCGCGGCTGCCCTCGCGTCGCTGAACGACAGCCTCGACCTGTACGGCGTCTCCTGCTCGGCCGGCAGCCTGCTCAAGGGCGCCACGACCGTGGGGACCTGCTCGCTGACGATCGCCGCGTGCGCGAACGACGCGACCGCGGACTGTGCGACCGTCGACGTGGACTACGCGTACGCCGACCACCCGCTGCTGCCGGACTTCCCGTTCGTGCCGCTGCCCGACTCGCTGCACTACTCGGCCGTCGCGCGGGTGAGCTAGTGCGCAGCCGGGACGAGCGCGGCGCGGTGGTGCCCATCGTCGCGGTCATGCTGACCGTGCTGGTGGCGATGACCGCGTTCACCGTCGACATCGGACTCCAGCGCGTGGCGCGCACGGACATGCAGTCGGTGGCCGACGTGGTCGCTCTCGACCTGTCCCGCGAGCTCGACGGCCGCGCCGCGTCGGCCATCTCGCCGACGCTGCAGGCGGCCGCCGACCGGGCACTCGCGCGCAACCCCGACGCGATGGGCGACGACGTCGCGGTCACCCCGGAGCTGGGGACCCTCGACGCGGACGGGGTGTTCAGCACGGTCAGCGACACGACCGTGCCCGACGCCGTACGCGTGACGGCCGCGACGAGCGTCGCGTTCCACTTCACCTCGGGCAGCGGCGGCGCGAGCCGCACGGCGGTCGCCGTCGCGCGGGCCCAGGGTTGCTACAAGCTCGGGTCGTGGGGCGCCCGGCTCTCCACCTCCGCGAACGCGAACCTGCTGTACCGCGCCCTCGCTGCCCACGGCATCGGAGCCTCGGTCGGCGCGGCGACGTACCAGGGCCTGGTCGGTGCCCACGTGGACGCCGCGGACCTCGCGACCGCGCTGGGGCTGGCGTCACCGGAGGCCCTGGGCACCGCGTCCGTGACGCTGTCGGCACTGCTCACGGCGACGGCGCAGGTGATCGGCACGAACGGCGCGAGCTCGGGCCAGATCGCTGCGCTGAACACGATCAAGGCCGATCTCGGCACCCTCGGCAGCAAGCCGGTCGGCCTCGCCAACCTCTTCTCGGTCGCGTCGGGGGCCGGCTCCGGGCTCTCGGCCGCCCTCGACCTCGCGGACCTGGTCGTGGGCGGGATCCTGGTCGCCGACGGGAACTCGGCCGTCACGGTCGACCTCGGCTCCGGCCTCCCGGGAGTCGGATCGTTCACGTCGTCCGTCGGGCTGATCCAGGCCGCGCGCACGGCCTGCGGGTTCGTCGGCTCGACGCCGAACTCCAGCAACCAGGCGTCGGTCTCGTCGAGCACGACCCTCACCTCGAACCAGACCGTCGCGAGCTCGCTGATCAGTGGCATCACCAACCTGCTGGGTGTCTCGGTGAGCTCGCCCACGGGGTCGCCGACCACGCTGACGGTCACGACGGCGTCGGCGACCTCCACGCTCGACGCGATCTCGTGCAACGCGTCCAGCAAGTCGGCGACGGTCGACACGACCGGCGGGCTGCTCTCCGCCCAGCTGGTGGTCCCGGTCCGGGTCAAGGTGACGGTGGTGCTGGGGTCGGTCGACGTGGACGGGACGATCCGCGCGACGCTCACCCCGTCGGGGACGCCGGGCAACGTGACGATCACCGTGCCGTCGCAGGCCTACGACACGGCGTACTCGAACGGCGGCTCGCGGGCCCAGCTGTCCCCGGTCACCGTCGACACCCCGACGGCCGGTGTGAGCGCCGGTCTCGTGACGCTCACGCTCGCCCAGGTCAAGACCGTCCTGAACGCCGTGGCGTCCTCGATCGTGCAGCCGCTGGCCACCGCCCTGAACGCGAACGTCATCGGACCGCTCTCCGACCTCGCCGGGCTGCGCACCTCGGGCGCCGACGTCCTGCTGCTCGACCACCCCAGCTGCACCACGCCTGCGCTGCGCGGCTGACCGGCCTACGGAGCCAGCTGGCCTTCGTGGAGCCGCTCGATGGCGGCGTCGATCCTTTCGGCGTGCTCGTACCTCCAGGCCTCGCTGGCGGCGAGGTCGTGGGTGCCGGTGGGATCGACGAGACGGGTCAGGCCATGGGGGCTGGTCCAGACGTAGCTGCCGTCATCCAGCTGTCTGGCGCGATAGCGACGGTGCGTCTTCGCCCGATGGTGACCGCGGGACAGGGGAGCGTCGTTGTGGTCCCCGGTCTGGCCGGGCGGCCCGGTGGGGTCGTAGGCGACGGGGTGGTCGTCGTCGAAGCGACCGGTGATCGTCGAGGTGTTGGTGGCGTGGGGGAAGACGTCGCCGCCGCATCGCAGCCGCGTGCGTTCGCGGACCGCGGTGGGGAACTCGTACGCGTCGACGCGCGTGTGCTCGTCCAGGTCGATGACCGGCTTGACGGTGACCCGGGCGTGGCCGAGGAGCCGGACGATCTGCTCGAGGATCATCGGCCCGTGGTGCTCGACCCGGGCGACCCCGTCGGTGGTCCCGGTGACCGCGCTCTCGTGCAGGTGCAGGTAGATCACGGCTCGCTGACGGCCCGTCTGCCGGGAGTTCCGACCCGTGGTCTCGCCGTCGCCCGGCTGTGCGGCAGCGCTGAGCAGGGCCTGGAGGTCCTCGGGGCGGGCGAGCCAGCCGAAGGCGAGCGCACGCAGCTCGTGGTGGGTGAGGTCGTCGAGCTCGGCCGGCAGGTCGCGGTGGTGGGCGCGCAGCAGGTCGGGCCGGGCGCGGAAGACGTCGACGACCTGCTCCAGCAGCACGTCGACGCCGGCGGCGTCAGCGGGATCCGTGCGGGCGAAGACGTCGCGGTTGCCGGTCTCGGCGTTGGTCTCGCCGACCCACACGCCGCGTGCGCGGCGGGCCTCCTCGAGGCGGGCGGCGTGCGCCGCCGTGTCGGCCTCGATCACCTTGGCCTCGGCGAGGGCGAGCACCCGGCCCGGGGAGCACCCGCCGATGGCGTCGGCAACGGCCGTGTCGACCAGGGCCGCCCGGTCGCGGTCCAGACGGCGGGTCATCCGGGCGACCTTGCCCGCCACCCACGGCTCGCAGGACAGCCCCTGCACCTGGGCCCAGGTGCGGGGCAGGCGGTGCCGCAGGTCCAGGGCGTCGGCCATCGTCGAGCGCGCCGCCAGGGAGTGGCAGCGCCGGGCGATGGCGAGCTCGTGGACACAGAGGTCGCGCACCGGCGGAGTCCCCTCGCCGCCGATCTCGACCAGCCGGTCGCCGCCGTAGCGGACGGGGATCGCACCGGGCTCCGCCTGGGGATCGCTGCCGTGGAGGTCCGCCCAGCGCAGCGCCAGCAGCAGGTCCTTCACGTCGGCGGCCCGCCTCTCCATCACCGCGGCCTCGGCGGCGGCCAGCGTGGCAGCCGGGTCGAGGTCGTCGGTGACGAGTGGCTCCATGCTCCGATTCTAGTCGAACATCTGTTCGATTGCCATGCGTTGATGAGGTTTCTCGGGGCGAGTCGCAGCCCTTGCACCGCTTTCCGTCCACAGGATCGGCTCCGTACGGCCAGCTCCACAGGCTCGCCCGTCCGTGCCGCCACCCGTCGCCGCTGCCGGAGACGCTGGCGCCATGACGCGAACGACGACTGGTGCGATCAAGCAGGCACTCGGTGCGTACGGCGAGGTCCTCGCCGCCCGGCACCTGGTCGAGCAGGGCATGGTGCTGCTCGACCGCAACTGGCGGTGCGAGACCGGCGAGATCGACCTGGTGCTGCGCGACGGCGACGTGCTGGTGGTCTGCGAGGTGAAGACCCGCAGCAGCACCCTGTACGGCACCCCGCACGAGGCCGTCACCGACATCAAGGTCGCCCGGCTGCGCCGGCTGGCGATCCGCTGGCTGGAGGAGCGCGGCGTCGCCGCCCGTGACATCCGCATCGACCTGGTCGGCATCGTCCGGCCGCGGCGGGGCGCCTCGCTGCTCGAGCACGTGCGGGGGATCGGCTGATGCCCTTCGCCACCGCCCACACCGTGTCCCTGCACGGCGCCGTCGGCCACCTGATCGACGTGCAGACCGACGTCTCGCCGGGTCAGGTCGGTATCACGATGGTCGGCCGCGCCGACACCACCATCAACGAGGCCCGCGACCGGTGCCGGATGGCGATCATCAACAGCCATCTCGACTGGCCGGCGACCCGCCGGATCACGATCCTGCTCTCGCCCGCGGACCTGCTCAAGCGCGGCACGCACTTCGACCTGGCCATCGCGGTCTCGGTGCTCGCCGCCGCCGGCACGGTGCGGGCCGAGTCGCTCGAGCAGACGGCGTTCGTCGGCGAGCTCACCCTCGACGGCAACCTCCGCTCGGTCACGGGAGTGCTGCCGATGGTGCTGGCCGCGGCCGAGCGGGGGATCCGCGCGGTGTTCGTGCCCGAGCCGCAGGCGGCCGAGGCCGCGATGGTGCCCGACATGAGCGTGCTCGGCGTCCGCTCGCTGGGCCAGGTGGTAGCCGTGCTGTGCGGCGAGGAGCCCCCGGACGCGCCGCCCGTGGCGCCGGCGTCCGGCGCCCGGGTGCTCGCCTGGCGCGGTCAGGAGCGGCTGGAGGAGCTCGATCTCGAGGACCTGCTCGGGGTCGCGGACGCCCGGTACGCCGTCGAGGTCGCCGCCGCCGGCGGCCACCACCTCCTGCTCTCCGGTCCGAAGGGCTCCGGCAAGACGAGCCTCGCGGAGCGGATCCCCGGCATCCTGCCCGACCTCAGCAGTGCGGAGTCGCTGGAGCTGAGCGCGATCCACTCGCTCGCGGGCACGCTCGACCCGGCGGGCGGCATGCTCACCCGACCCCCGTTCTCCGCACCGCACCACGACGCCAGCAAGGCCAGCCTGATCGGTGGCGGCTCGGGGATCGTCAGGCCGGGTGAGGTCAGCCGCGCCCACACCGGAGTCCTGTTCCTGGACGAGTTCCCGCTGTTCCGCTCGGACGTCATCGAGGCGCTGCGCCAGCCCCTCGAGAGCGGCGACGTCACGGTGGCCCGCAGGGACGAGTCGGTGACGCTGCCGGCCCGCGGCATGGTCGTCCTCGCCTGCAACCCGTGCCCGTGTGGGGACTACAGCGGCGACGTGCGGTTCAACCGGTGCACCTGTCGCGAGGTCCAGCGGCGCGACTACAGGAACAAGGTCACCGGTCCGGTGGCCGACCGGGTCGACATCGTGCGGCACCTGCCCCCGCTCCGGAAGCACGACGGCGTCGTCGACCTCGAGCCGCCCGAGTCCTCGGCCACGGTGCGCGGCCGGGTCGAGGCGGCCCGGGGCCGGCAGGCCGAGCGGTACGCCGAGGAGAGCTGGCGGCTCAACGGCCACGCGCCCGGACCGGTGCTCCGGGAGCGCTGGCCGCTCACGAAGGCCGGCCAGCAGGCCGTCGACAACCAGCTCTACGACGGCAAGCTCAGCCGCCGGGGCGCTACCCGCGCGCACCGGCTGGCCTGGACGGTCGCCGACCTGCGCGGCCTCGAGCGGCCGGGCATCGACGAGGTCGAGACCGCTCTGCGGCTGCGCACCGGTGAGCCGCTGCTGCTCTCGATGCTGGAGCGCACCGGGTGACCGCGGCCGACGACGACCGCCTCGCCCGGATCGCGCTCTCCGCGGTGGGCGAGCCCGGCGACCCACGCCTCGCCGACCTGGTGACCGCCCACGGCGCCCTCGCGGTGCACGACCGGCTGCTCGGCGACCACGGGATCGACGACCTGCAGACCGACCCCGCCGCGCGGCGCTCGGCCACGGATCCGCAGCGGACGCTGGCCGATGCCGCGCGGCTCGGCCTGCGCTTCCTCGTGCCGGGCGATCCCGAGTGGCCGGTCCAGCTCGATGACCTGGCCGCCGCGGCGCCCCTGCAGCGTCGCGGTGGCGTCCCCCTGGGGCTCTGGGTACGCGGTCCGGCGCGGCTCGACGAGCTCGTCTCGTCGGTGGCGGTGGTGGGCTCGCGCTCCGCGACGACGTACGGCGCGGACGTCGCTGCCGACGTCGCCGCCACGGTCGCCGAGACCGGCCGCGCGGTCGTCTCCGGCGCCGCGTTCGGCATCGACCAGGCCGGCCACCGGGGCGCGCTCGCCGGCGGCGGGACGACGATCGCCGTGCTCGCCTGCGGCGCCGACCGCGCGTACCCGGCCGCCCACCTCCAGCTGATCGAGCACATCGCCGCGCACGGCGCGGTCGTCTCCGAGGCGCTGCCCGGCTGGGCACCGACACGACTGCGGTTCCTGGCCCGCAACCGGCTCATCGCCGGCCTCACGACCGGGACCGTGGTCGTCGAGGCGGCGGTCCGCAGCGGCGCGCTCAACACCGCGAACTGGGCGTCGCGGCTCAACCGGCACCTGCTCGGCGTGCCCGGACCGGTCACCAGCGGGCCGTCCCAGGGCGTGCACCAGCTGATCCGCTCGGGCGCGGCGACCCTGGTCACGTCCGGTGCCGAGGTGCTGGAGGCAGTCGGAGCGGTGGGGGAGCACCTCGCGGCCGAGCCGCGCGGCCGGGACCGCGCCCGCGACCGGCTCAGCACCCGCCAGCAGCAGGTCCTCGACGCAGTGCCGGCCGTCCGGCCGGCGCCGGAGGCGTCGATCGCCCGGACCGCCGGCCTGGGCCTTGCCGACGTGCGCGGCATGCTCGCTGTCCTCGCCGAGCTGGGACTCGTCGAGCAGGAGCAGGGTGGCTGGCGGCTCGCCGCGCTCGCTCACGAGTGAGGGGCCGATCGGTTCCTAGACTCGGTGCGTGGGCGTCCAGGAGCAGAGCGAGCAGCCGGACCCGCTGCCAGAGCCGATGGCGCGGGTGCTCGGCGAGTACGAGCGGCACCTCTCCGCCGAACGCGACCTGACCCCGCACACCGTGCGCGCCTACCTCTCCGATGTCGGCGGTCTGCTCGACCACGCCGCCCGGCTCGGCCACACCACCGTCGAGACGGTCGACCTGCGCACGTTGCGCAGCTGGCTCGCGAAGCAGCAGACGCTCGGCAAGTCGCGCACCACGATCGCCCGGCGAGCCACCGCCGCCCGGGTGTTCACCGCCTGGCTGGCCCGCACGGGTCGCACGCCGCTGGACGCCGGCGCCAGCCTCGGTTCCCCGAAGCGGCACAAGACGCTGCCCCCGGTGCTGCGAGCGGACGAGGCGAGCGACCTGATCCGTGCGGCCGCGGAGCGGGCGGACGACGGTAGCCCGGTCGGGCTGCGCGACGTCGCGATGCTCGAGCTGCTCTACGCCACCGGGATCCGGGTCGGCGAGCTCGTCGGGCTCGACGTCGACGACATCGACCGCGAGCGGAACGTGGTCCGCGTGTTCGGCAAGGGGCGCAAGGAGCGCAGCGTGCCGTTCGGCCGGCCGGCGGCCCGGGCACTGGACTTCTGGCTGAAGCACGGCCGCCTGCAGCTGGCGGTCCCCGGCAGCGGGCCCGCGGTGTTCCTCGGCGCCCGCGGCGGGCGGATCGACCAGCGCGCGGTGCGGACCATGGTGCACCAGCGGATCGCGGACGTCCCCGGGGCACCGGACATCGGTCCGCACGGCCTCCGGCACACCGCCGCCACGCACCTGCTCGAGGGCGGTGCCGACCTCCGCTCGGTCCAGGAGCTGCTCGGTCACGCCTCGCTCGCGACCACCCAGCTGTACACGCACGTCACCACGGACCGGCTACGGCGGGCCTACCAGCAGGCACACCCCAGAGCATGAGCGGCGGCACCCACCGGGCGTAGGGCACCGGCACCGGCTCCCCCCGCCAGAGCGGCAGCAGCCGCACGGGACCGGCGCCGACCAGCCGCAGCGGGTCGAGGTACTCCTCGGCGCCCCGGATCCAGCCCCAGTGCAGGCACGCGCGCGGCAGGCAGTGCGACCCGACGGGGGAGAGGCGGCCGATCCGGTCGCCCGCGTCGACGCGCGTGCCGACCGCGACCGTGGCCTCGACCGGCTCGTAGGTCGTGCGCGTGCTGTGGTGGTCGACCACCACGACGCCGCGGCCGGCGAGCACGCCGGCCCAGCGCACCGTCCCGGGCAGCGCCGACCGGACCGGCTGGCCGGGAGAGCCGAGCAGGTCGACGCCCCGGTGACCGGCGCCCCAGGGATCGTCGGGCGGGTCGAACCCGCGGACCACCTCGGGCTCGGGCACCAGCGGCCAGACGCCGACCGGATCGGCGTCGGTGGCCGAGGCGGACGCCGGCGCCAGCAGCGTCAGCAGCGTCAGCAGCGTCAGCAGCGTCAGGAGGAGCGTGACGAGCGGGGCGGGACGGATGGCCATGCGTCGACCCTGCCCCGCGCCGGGGACGAGCGGGACGATGATGAGGAGCCTGGGGAGAACCGGGGAGCTGCAGGCTGTCTGTGGACGACAACCGGCGATTAGCCCGCTCCGCCGTCCGTCGACTACTCTGGACGACGCAATCCTTGCGGATTGACTACGCACGCTCGCTGACCGCGACGGGCCCTGGAGCTCCGAGGACCCGACCACCCGTGGGCGACGACCCTCAGTCCGGTTCCCAGCAATGCATGGGGGCGCCGGTGGGGTCGCGCGCGAGCGTCAGGGCCGTCGGCACCCGCCGGGGGCAGCAACTGAAAACAACAGGATCACACCTCCGGCCGGACCTGCCTCAAGGACGGCTCGAACGGCGGTGTGCTCCGCGAAACCAGGAGATCCACATGGCAGTCGTGACCATGCGCCAGCTTCTCGAGAGCGGCGTGCACTTCGGACACCAGACCCGGCGCTGGAACCCGAAGATGAAGCGCTTCATCATGACCGAGCGCAACGGCATCTACATCATCGACCTGCAGCAGTCGCTGGCCTACATCGACCGCTCGTACGCCTTCATCAAGGACACGGTCGCCAAGGGCGGCACGATCATGTTCGTCGGCACGAAGAAGCAGGCCCAGGAGGCGATCGCCGAGCAGGCGACCCGCGTCGGCATGCCCTACGTCAACCAGCGCTGGCTCGGCGGCATGCTCACCAACTTCCAGACGGTGCACCAGCGGATCAACCGCCTCAAGGAGCTCGACGAGATCGACTTCGACGACGTCGCCGGCAGCAGCCGCACCAAGAAGGAGCTGCTGCAGATGCGCCGCGAGCGCGACAAGCTGAACAAGTCGCTCGGCGGTATCCGCGAGATGACCCGGACCCCCTCCGCGGTCTGGATCGTCGACACCAACAAGGAGCACCTCGCCGTCGAGGAGGCGCGCAAGCTGCACATCCCGATCGTCGGCATCCTCGACTCCAACTGCGACCCGGACGTCGTCGACTTCCCGATCCCGGGCAACGACGACGCGATCCGCGCCGTCGGCCTGCTGACCCGGGTGGTCGCGGACGCCGTCGCCGAGGGCCTGATCGCCCGCTCCGGCGCCAAGCCGAGCGAGGGCACGGAGGCCGTGGGCGCCGAGGAGCCGCTGGCCGAGTGGGAGCGCGAGCTGCTGGGCGGCGATGCCGAGAAGGCCGCCGTCGAGGCCACCGGTGGCGACGCCGCGGCCGCCGAGGCCCCCGCGGCCGAGTCGACCGGCGCGTCGACCGAGGCTGCCGAGGCCACCGAGGCCGCCGCCGAGGTGACCGAGGCCCCCGCTGCCGAGGCCACCGAGGAGGCTCCGGCTGCTGCCGAGGCCACCGAGGCTCCCGCCGCCGAGGCGACCGAGGAGGCCCCGGCTGCTGCCGAGGTCGCCGAGGCCGCCGAGCAGGCCTGAGCCACCCCCACCGCACATCGGTTAGAACTTCGAGGAAGAAGGACCATGGCTAACTTCTCCGCCGCCGACGTCAAGAAGCTCCGTGAGCTGACCGGCGCCGGCATGATGGACTGCAAGAAGGCGCTGGAGGAGTCCGACGGCGACTTCGACAAGGCCGTCGAGCTGCTCCGCGTCAAGGGCGCCGCCAAGGCCGCCAAGCGCGGTGCCGAGCGTGAGGCCACGGCCGGCCTCGTCGCCCACTCGGCGGGCGTGCTCGTCGAGCTGCGGTGCGAGACCGACTTCGTGGCCAAGGGCGAGGACTTCGTCGCGACGGCGCAGAAGATCGCGGACGCCGCTGCGGAGGCCAAGCCGGCCGACATCGAGGCGCTCAAGCGGGTCCCGCTCGACGACCAGACCGTCGGCGACGTGGTCGAGGGCCTGGCCGTGTCGATCGGCGAGAAGATCGAGCTCGGTCAGTACGTCCACTTCGACGGCCCGGTCGTGGCCTACATGCACAAGCGTGCGGCCGACCTGCCGCCGGCCGTCGGGGTGCTCGTCGAGTACGACGGTGACGCCGACGCCGCCCGCGGCGCCGCGATGCAGATCGCGGCGATGCGCCCGCAGTACCTCACCCGCGAGGAGGTGCCCGCCGACATCGTCGCCAAGGAGCGCGAGATCGCGGAGGCCACCTCGCGCGAGGAGGGCAAGCCGGAGCAGGCGATCGCCAAGATCACCGAGGGCCGCCTGAACGGCTTCTTCAAGGACGTCGTCCTCCTGGAGCAGCCGTCGGTCACCGAGAACAAGAAGTCGGTCAAGACGGTCCTCGACGAGGCCGGCACCACCCTGAAGCGGTTCGCCCGTTTCGAGGTCGGGGCCTGACCGGATAGGTTCTAGCCAGACGACACGAGGAGGCCGGTTCGATGACAGCAGACCTGATCATCGGACCGGCCTTCTTCGTCCCCCGACCGCGCCCCACTCCACGAAGGAGCCGCCCGTGACCGGTTACCACCGCGTCCTGCTCAAGCTGTCCGGCGAGGTCTTCGGGGGTGGCAAGGTCGGGGTCGATCCCGACGTCGTCCAGACGGTCGCCCGCGAGATCGCAGCGGTCGCGCGGGCCGGGGTGCAGATCGCGGTCGTGACCGGAGGTGGCAACTTCTTCCGCGGCGCCGAGCTCCACCAGCGCGGCATGGACCGGGTCCGCGCGGACTACATGGGCATGCTGGGCATCGTCATGAACTGCTTGGCCCTGCAGGACTTCCTGGAGAAGATGGGCGTCGAGACGCGTGTCCAGACCGCGATCACGATGGGCCAGGTCGCCGAGCCGTACATCCCGCGGCGCGCGATCCGGCACATGGAGAAGGGTCGCGTGGTCATCTTCGGTGCCGGCATGGGCATGCCGTTCTTCTCCACGGACACCGTCGCCGTCCAGCGGGCGCTGGAGAGCAGGTGCGACGTCGTGCTCGTCGCCAAGAGCGGCGTGGACGGCGTCTACACCGCCGACCCGCACCTCGACCCGACCGCGACCAAGTTCGACGAGCTCACGTACGCCGAGGCGATCGGCCGCGGATTGCGGATCATGGACCAGACGGCGTTCGCCCTGTGCGGCGAGAACAAGCTGCCGATGGTCGTCTTCGGCATGGAGCCCGAGGGCAACATCCTGCGCGTCGTGCAGGGTGAGAAGATTGGCACGCTCGTCAGCGCCGGCTGACCCGCGCCCGAGCCAGCAACCAGCGACCCAGCGTGACTGAGCAGGAGAAGCCGTGATCAACGACATCCTCAACGAGGCCGACAGCAAGATGGACAAGTCGGTCGAGTCGACGCGCGAGGAGTTCGCGGCGATCCGGGCCGGCCGGGCACACCCGAGCATGTTCAGCAAGATCGTCGTCGACTACTACGGCTCGCCCACCCCGATCCAGCAGCTCGCGTCGTTCACGGCGCCCGAGGCGCGCGTCATCCTGATCGCGCCGTTCGACCAGGGCTCCATGCAGAACATCGAGAAGGCGATCCGCGAGTCGGACCTGGGCGTGAACCCGGCCGACGACGGCAAGGTGATCCGCTGCGTGTTCCCCGAGCTCACCGAGGAGCGCCGCAAGGAGTACATCAAGGTCGCCAGGGGGAAGGCGGAGGACGGCCGGGTGGCGGTCCGCAACCTCCGGCGTACGGCGAAGCAGCAGCTCGAGAAGCTCGAGAAGGACGGCGAGGTCGGCAAGGACGACGTCACGGGCGCCGAGAAGCGCCTCGACGGCATGACCAAGAAGCACACCGACGCCATCGACGAGATGCTGAAGAACAAGGAGTCCGAGCTGCTCGAGGTCTGAGCCGCTCGACACCCATGACCGAGGTGAAGAACCACGGCCGCGCCGGTCGTGACCTGCGCGCTGCCTTCGCGAGCGCGATCGTGCTGCTCGTGGCGATCGCGGTGTCGCTGCTGTTCTGGAAGACGGCGTTCATGTTCATCGTCGCGGCCGCGGTGGTCGTCGCGATCTGGGAGCTCGGTCGCGGCTTCTCCGCGAAGGGCATCGACCTGCCCGAGCAGCCGCTGATGCTCGGCGGCGTCGTCATGGTCGTCGTCGCCTACTTCTGGGGCGCCCCCGCGCTCGTGACCGCGACGGCCGTCACCGCGCTGGTGACGATGCTGTGGCTGCTCCGGCGCGGCGTCGAGGGCTACGTCCAGGACGCCACGGCGTCGGTGTTCAGCCTGGTCTACGTCCCGTTCCTCGGCTCGTTCGTCGCGCTGCTGCTGTCCGAGGGCGGGGGCGTGAACGGCCACGGCCTCGACGACGCCGGCGTGCAGGGGATCATCGCGTTCATCGTCGTCACGATCGCCTCCGACATCGGCGGGTACGTCGCCGGCGTGCTGTTCGGGCGGCACCCGATGGCTCCGGTCATCTCGCCGAAGAAGTCCTGGGAGGGCTTCGCCGGCTCCGTGGTGTTCTGCCTCGCCGCCGGCTGGGCGCTCGTCGTCTACCTGCTCGACGGCGACTGGTGGGTCGGGCTCCTCCTGGGCCTGATCGCGGTCGTGATGGCGACCCTGGGCGACCTCTGCGAGTCGGTCATCAAGCGCGACCTCGGCATCAAGGACATGAGCCAGGTGATCCCGGGCCACGGCGGCCTGATGGACCGGCTGGACTCGCTGCTCGCGACAGTCGCGCCGATCTGGCTGCTGCTGCACTACCTCGTGTTCTGATGCTGTACCTCGTGCGGCACGGCCGACCCGTCGTCGACGAGGGACTGCTGGCCAGCGCCTGGGAGCTCGACCCGGCCGGGTTCGACGACATCTGGGCGCTGCGCGAGTCCGGCCGACTGCCGCGGCGCGCCCGGTGGTTCACCTCGCCCGAGGCCAAGGCGATCGCGACCGCGCAGCTGCTGACCGACGACGACGTGGCGATCGTGGACGGCCTGCGCGAGCAGGTCCGGGAGACCTCCGACTGGCTGGACGACGTCGAGACGACCGTTCGTCGCGCGTTCGCCGAGCCAGGCGTACCGGCCCACGACGGCTGGGAGCCGCTGGCACACACCCGGGACCGGGTGGTGACCGTCGTGCGGGGTCTCATCGACGAGCACCCGGGCGAGGACCTGGTCCTGGTCGGCCACGGCACGGCGTGGACCTTGCTTGCCGCGGAGCTGACGGGCTCCGAGCCCGACCTCGACCGCTGGGCGGCGCTGCGGATGCCCGACGTCATCGAGGTCGCGTGATCGGTCACACCTTGCACCTCCGACGGCATGCCGCGACGGCCGCTCGGGGGTGGGACACATAGCATCGAGGTGATGTCGACCGAGCAGGAGAACGCCGAGCAGGCCGCGACCGATGACGCGCGTGCCCCGGACTGGTGGCACCGCGACCACCCGACGTTCACCGCGCTCACCGGGTTCTTCACGGGCCTCGCCTTCGTGATCGTGGTGCCGGGGCTGTTCGCGGCGGTGCTGGGCCTGGTCTTCGAGTCCCACACGGCCGAGGACCTCTTCCCGTTCGTGCTCGTGACGCTGGTGATCCCGTTCGGGCTGGTGATCGCACCCCGCACCCGGCGGTTCGGGGCGTACATGCTGATCGGCATGGTCACGACCGGCCTGGTCATCGGCGGCGTGGCGGGTCTCGTGCTCTGGTACCTGGTCAACCGCCAGAGTTAGGGCGCACCGCCCCCCGGATGGGATGATCGGCGTCTGATGTCCGACGACGAGCGCACCCCCCTTCCCCTGGTCTTCGACGAGCCCGTCGGGCGGCGGAAGCCGCCGCGGCACCTGGCCGGCTGCACACCCGACGAGCGGGTCGAGTGGGTCAAGGAGCTCGGCCTGCCGGGCTTCCGGGCCAAGCAGCTCGCCACCCACTACTTCGCCCGGCTGACCGACGACCCAGCGGAGATGACCGACCTCCCGGCCGGCCAGCGCGACGAGCTGGTCGGCGCGCTGCTGCCGACGCTGATGACGCCGCTGCGCACCATGGAGGCCGACCGCGGCACCACCCGCAAGACGCTCTGGAAGCTCTTCGACGGCGCGCTCGTCGAGTCGGTCCTGATGCGCTACCCCGATCGGGCCACCGTCTGCGTGTCCAGCCAGGCCGGCTGCGGCATGGCCTGCCCGTTCTGCGCCACCGGGCAGGGCGGGCTGCAGCGGAACATGTCGACCGGGGAGATCGTCGAGCAGGTCGTGGCCGCTGCGCGGTCGCTGGCCCGCGGCGAGGTGCCGGGCGGTCCGGGCCGGGTCTCGAACGTCGTCTTCATGGGCATGGGCGAGCCGATGGCCAACTACCGCGCGGTGATCGGCGCCGTACGACGGCTCACCGACCCGCAGCCCGACGGCCTGGGGATGAGCGCCCGCGGCGTCACCGTCTCCACGGTCGGCCTCGTGCCCCGGATGCTCCAGCTGGCCGAGGAGGGCATCCCGGTCACGCTCGCGCTCAGCCTGCACGCCCCCGACGACGAGCTGCGCAACGAGCTGGTCCCGATCAACACGCGCTTCTCGGTCGCCGAGACCGTCGACGCCGCGTGGAACTACGCCCGGGTCACCAAGCGTCGCGTCTCGATCGAGTACGCCATGATGCGCGGCATCAACGACCAGGCCTGGCGCGCCGACCTGCTCGCCGACGTCCTGCTCGCGCGCGGCGACTGGGGCTGGGTCCACGTGAACCTGATCCCTCTCAACCCGACCCCCGGCTCGAAGTGGACGGCGTCCGAGCCGGCCGACGAGCGCGAGTTCGTGCGCCGGCTGGAGGCGAAGGGCATCCCGACGACGGTCCGCGACACCCGCGGCCGCGAGATCGACGGGGCCTGCGGACAGCTCGCCGCGACCGAGGCCTGAGCGGTTTCCCCACCAGCCGCGCCGGGAACGCTCGCCGCATGACGACGGACCGCCCACCCTTCCCGCCCGTGGTGTACGCACCCACGCTGGCGCCGGGCGAGGGCGACGAGACGCGGCTGGCGGTGCACCGCACGGACGATGGTCGGGTCGCGCTGTTCGTGTACTCCGCGCTCGACCGGCTCGTCGAGTACTACCGCTCCGACTCGCCCTGGGTACTGCTGACGGTCCCGGACCTGCAGCGCGCGTACGACGCCGCGCCGTACGACCTGATCTTCCTCGACCAGCGTCCTGCCCGCGTGGAGGCGTCGTGACCATCGACCTGACGTGGGCGACCGCCGAGTCGATCGCGACCAGCCTCGACCACGCCCGGACGGACCTGGACGGTACGGCGGGGTCGGCACCTGCCGGCGTCGACGCCGGTGAGGCGACCGCGATGGTCGAGGCGCTCCTGGCCCGGGTCAGCGAGAGCGCCGCCGGTCTCAGCGAGGGGCTGGCCGCGGCGAGCGGCAAGGTGCGGATGTCGGCGACGTCGTTCCTCGACGTCGACCTCGGCGTCCAGCAGGGCTTCCTGACGGGAGAGCCGTGATGCCGGTCGATACCGAGATCAAGGGCTCGCCCGGCTCCATCGAGGCCGCGGCCGACTGGCTGCGCAGCTCCCTGGGCAAGGCCGTCTCGTCCAGCGCCGACGCGCTCGCGGCCGCGCGGTCGACCGCGGCGTCGGACTGGCAGGGCCAGACCGGCAGCACGTTCGCGGGCACGATGGGCACCGCGGTCGGTCGCGCCGACGCGCTCGCCTCTGCCGCCTCCGGGGTCGCCGGCGCCCTGGACGCCTTCGCCACGAAGCTGGCCAACCTCCAGAACCGGATGGCCGACATCAGGGGAACGGCGCAGGGCGCCGGCCTGGTCGTCACGGCGTACCTCATCCAGGAGCCCGGCGCCGGCCCCGCCGACCCGGGACCGCCGCCGACCGGCCCGATCTCGCCGGAGGCGGCGAACGCCTACAACGCCGCGGTGGACGCCTGGAACGAGCAGCAGGACAAGATCCGCGCCTACAACAAGGCCGCGGCCGACGCCGCCGAGACGCGCTCGGAGCTGACGGCCGCCACGCAGGGCCTGCAGGACGAGTACCGCGGGCTCGAGGGACCGGACTGGGTGCTCAATGCGGCCGACATCGCGGGCGGCTTCGCGGGCGGGGTCATGGAGTTCAACGCCTCCCGCCCTGCGCGGCACCTCGCGGTACTTCGGCGATCTCGCCGCCGAGAACCTCTCCCGGCTCCGGGCCGACCCCGGTGACCTGAGCCGGCTGTACGACGACCTGGACCACTGGGGCCAGACCGCGAGGAACGCCGACGAGATGGCCGCGGGCGCCGACGACCTGGCGAAGGCCGGCAAGTCGATCCCGCTCAAGGGCAGCGGTGCGCTGGCGATCGCCGGCATCGGCCTCGACATCGCCGGTGGCGAGGACCCCGTCCAGGCGACGGCGTCCGGCGCCGGCGGCTTCCTCGCCTCGGTCGGCGCCGGCGCCGCGACCGGTGCGGTCGTGGGCAGCTTCGTCCCGGTGCCCGGCGTCGGTACGGCGGCCGGGGCGGTCGTCGGTGCCGGCGTCGGCATCTTCACCTCCGGCGCGATCGACTCGCTGTTCGAGAACGGTCCGGACGTCGGCGCGGCGGTCGACTCCGGTGTCGACGCGCTCGAGGACACCGGCGGCGCGATCGCGGACGGCGCGGGCGCCGTGGTCGACGGCATCGGAGGGCTGTTCGGCTGATGAGCGACGCACGCAACGGCCGCAACCTGGTCTACGCCCTCGGCTACATCCTCCTGGCCCTGCTCGGGGCAGCCGTGGTCGGGTACGCCAGGGACCGCACGCTCGGGCTCGTCGGCGGCACTCTGCTGCTCCTGGTCGCCGCGGGTGGATTCGCGCTCGTCGGCTTCGACAGCTGGTACGTCCGCCACCGGCCCGGCCTCACGACGGCCGAGGCGCCGTCCGGCGCGTCCGCCACGGCGTTCCTGCGCTCGCCGGTGCCGTTCGTCCTGTCGGTGGTCGTGCCCGTGCTGCTCGCCCTCTGGGCGCTGGCCGGCAGCCTGGTCGCCGACCAGATCGCGACCCGGGTCGTGCTGCTGGTGATCGCGATCGGGTTCGCCACGCCGCTGGTCGCCGCCGTGCGCGGCCGGGTGGCGCCGGGCGGGCTCTACCTCACGCCGAGCGGCATCGAGCAGCGCAAGGAGGCCGTCAGCTGGTCGGTCCCGTGGGAGCACGTCTCCGGTGTCGTGCCGGGCGAGCCGCTGGCGCTGACGCTGAGCGGCCCGCCGCCGCAGCCCGTTGTCCGCACCCGGTGGCTGTGGCGTCGGGAGCCGAGCGCCCCCGCCGGCGTCCTCGCGGTCGACAGCCGCTACCTGGCCGAGCCCCCGGTCGTCGTCGCCGAGCTGGTCGCCCGGTGCCTGGTCGACCCCGGCGTGCGAGCGCGGATGGGCACGCCCGAGGTGGTCGCGGAGATCCGGCGCAGCTAGCACGAGACGTTCACCGCGGCGCCACGTCGATCCGCCGTCCGGCCAGCACCGCTTCCTGGCGTCGGCGCCGTGGACGAGCTTCCCTGCGGGACGCTACGTCGGGCGCCGCGCCGCCTCGCTCAGCGCAGGAACCTCGGCGTCCGCACCACCAGCTCGACGTTGCGCGCCGTGCGCGCGCCCCGGCGGTCGCGGTTGCGCTCCTGCCAGTCGTTCGCGGCGAGCTCGCGGGACAGCGCCGCGAGCTGGATCGGCTCGTCGAGCTGGTCCGGCGACCACGCGGTGGGCGCGGCGTGGTCGAGCATCGTGCAGAAGATCGAGAGCGTGTCGTCCTTGTTGTCCGCGATCTCCACGACCCGGCCCTGCTGCGGCCAGTCGATGTGGGAGGCGGTGTTGACCTCCCAGAAGCCGTTGACGACCTGCCCCTTCCGCTTGCGGACGTGCGCCTTGATGTTGTTCGTGTGGGTGTGGCCGTTGATCCAGGCGATCACGTTGTCGTGCTTCAGCAGCTCCGCGACCAGTGCCGTGCCGAGGACCCGCGGGCCGGGGTCGACGTCGCCCTCCAGGGTGTTGACCATGCTCCACGACGGGTGGTGGCTCGAGAAGACCAGCAGCTTGCGCTTCGACGACGCGATGACGTCCTTGATCCAGGCGAACTCGGACCTGCTCAGCGAGCCGTCGTCACCGCCGTTCGCGTTCACGGTGTCCATCACGACGAAGCGGACCAGGCCCTTGTCGAAGGTGTAGTACGCCGTGCCGTCGGCGCGGTTGTCCTCGGTGTAGCCGTGGCCGACGGGGAAGCCGGTCGTCGTGAAGTGTTCGTCGACGATCTCGGCGGTGCTCAGCTCGCGGCGGTTGGGGTCGGCGGTGACGGTGAGCTTCTTGGTGCTGAGCGTCTTCTGGTTCCCGGTCGCCCGCGACTGGCTGGAGTCGTCCGGATGGTTGTTGCCCTGGACGAGCTTGTCGTGGTTGCCGATCACGCTGTACCACGGCATGTCGAGCCCGGTGGCGTCGAACGGCGCCCGGGCCTTGGTGAGCAGCCCCGGGATGGTCGGGTAGCCGTACTTGGTGCGCGGGTCGTCGTCGACCAGCCCCGCCGGCGTGCCCTCGGGATGCCAGAACATCACGTCGTACAGCGCCGGGTCGGTCTCCGCGACGCTCTCCGTCCTGGTGTGGTCGCCGGAGTCCGGGGTGATGGCGCCGCCGTCGAGGATGTCGATGTTCCAGCGGACCTCGTTGTACTGCGCGTTGTCGGCGTTGTCGCCGGTCTGCAGCGTGAACGCGATCGGCTTGCCGGTGGCCGGACCGTTCTTCACGGCGTTGATGCCCTGGACCATCGACTCCGCGACGTGCAGGGTGAGGAACTCCTGCGGGCGGTACGCCGAGCTGCTGAACGACTCGGCGTTCTCGACCCGCATCGGGGACTCGGAGTCGACGAGGTGGACGTCGCTGACCTGGGCGAACGCGACCAGCGGCTTGCGACGCTTCGCGCGGCCCCGCTTCGGCTTGGTGCCGAGGTCGGAGCGCACCAGCCACGACTCACCCGCGGCGGTGACGACCGGGCCGTACCCGCCGGCACCCGGCGTACCTCGGACGAGCACCGCCTGGCGCGTGGTCAGGGCGCCGCCGTCCACGCGTCCGACCGGGTGGACGGTGCCGGCGACGGCAGCGGCGGAGAGCCCGCCGACGCCGCTCAGGACGGTGGCGCTGCCGGCTACGGCGGCGGAGGAGCGGAGGAGGTCGCGACGAGAGATCTGCACCGCGTCAATCTAGGGTTCGCCGCGCGTTCACGTCCCCGGAATGAGCAGGTTCACGGCCTCGGCGGGGGAGTCGACGAGGTGGACCCGGCCCTCCATCGGCCGGCCGCGCGCGAGCCGCTCGAGGAGCGGCCACGCCGGGAGTTCCTCGGTCCAGTACGCCGCGCCGACCAGCACCATCGGCGCCACCGTCGCCGCGTCGGCGTAGTAGTTCTCGCAGGCATCCTGGAACACCTCCTGCACGGTGCCGCCCACGCCGGGGAGGAACACGATCCCGGCGTCGCAGACCTGGAGCAGGATCGCCTCGCGCGTGGAGTTCCTGAAGTACTTCGCGATCGCCGACGCGAAGGCGTTCGGCGGCTCGTGGCCGTAGTGCCAGGTGGGGATGCCGAGCGTGTCGACCTCGCTCGGGAACCGCTCCCGCACGTCGAACGCCCGACGTACCCATGCGTCGACCGACGGGCGGTACGACGGCACCTCGGCCAGCATCGCCAGAGCCGCGTCCAGGTCGTCGGGACGGTCGCTGAACTGCGCGCCGAGGTTGGCCGCCTCCATCGCGCCCGGGCCGCCCCCGGTCGCGACGACCAGGCCCCGGCCCAGCCCGGCGCCGAGGCGGGCGGCGTCGGCGTACGCCGGTTGGTCGCGCTCGGGCCGGTGCCCGCCCATCACGCCGACCAGCCGGCGACCGGACACCCAGTCCTCGAGCGCGACGTCGATCGCGTGGTCGTGCAGCGCCCTGGCCAGCGCCGCGTCGCGCGTGAACGGCGACCCCGACCAGGCGTGGGCGCGGGCGTCCAGCGAGTCGGCGTACCGCTCGGTGTCGTAGAGCTCGCGCGCTGTGTAGAGCGCCTCGCGCGTGGTGTCGACCGGGATCTCCGGGTGGTCGGCGAACCACTGCTCCACCCCGAGCTCGGTCGTCGACGGCACGGCGCGTGGCTTCACGCCGCGACAGTAGTCTGACGGCGCCGGTGGCGACCTCCCACCCTTCCTCGGTCCCTGATGGCGACCGGATCCCAGCTGTCGTTGGTCGAGTAGCCGTCGCGAGGGACGAGCGGCGGCGTATCGAGACCCGGTGGGGCTCTCTCGTCGTTGGTCGAGTAGCCGTCGCGAGGGCCGAGCGGCGGCGTATCGAGACCCGGTGGGGCTCTCTCGTCGTTGGTCGAGTAGCCGTCGCGAGGGACGAGCGGCGGCGTATCGAGACCCGGTGGGGCAGGTCGGTCTCGATACGCCGGTCGCGAGCTCGTTCCTCGCTCGCGCGGCTACTCGACCTGGCTGCTGATTCCCAGCCCTCGCAGGCTCGGGCTGGGGCAGCTCAGAACGCGTGGGACATCAGGTCTCCGAAGAGGTCGTGCTCGTCGACCGCGAGTCCCCGCGCGCGGAACCACGAGCAGACGTTCGTGCAGTCGCGCAGCAGGAAGTCCATGCCCTCCGGGTTGCCGACCAGGTCCACCATCTGCGGCAGGTCGATCACGACCAGCTGCTCGCCGGCGGCGAGGATGTTGTACGGCGACAGGTCGCCGTGCACCAGTCCGTGTCGCGCCAGCTCGGAGAGGAAGTCGCGGACCTGGTCGAAGTACGAGGCCAGCAGGTCCTCGCCGGGCCGGGTCTGCGCCAGGCGGGGCGCCGTCTCGCCGTCCACGGTGATCCACTCCATGAGGAGCTCGGTGCCGTCGATCTGGACCGGGTAGGGGACCGCGAGACCGAGCCCGTGGCAGCGCACGAGCGCCTGCCACTCGGCCCACGCCCACTGCCCGGCGGCGACCGCCCGGCCGTGTGCGGACTTGCGGACCATCGCCCGGTTGTCGCGGCTGTTGCGGACCTTCCGGCCGGCCGTGTACGCCGCGGATCGGTGGAAGTCGCGGTGGTCCTCGCCGCGGTAGCGCTTGGCGACCATGACGACGGACTCACCGGGGGCGTCGCTGCCGGGGACCGCCCGCTCGAGCAGGAACGCGTCGGCCTCCTTGCCCGTCTTGAGGATGCCGAGCTCGGTGTCGACCGCGGCCTGCGAGGTCACCACCCAGTCGGGGCGGGGCTCCGGGCCGCGGCAGAGCGGCTCCACGCTGAGCCAGGTCGACCAGCGCTGGCCGTCGCCGACCTCGTCGTAGGTCTGGAACTCGAAGACGAAGGTGGGGTCGAGATCAGAGGTCTCGGAGAAGTCGTGGGACATCGGTGGTGGTGCTCCAGGTGTGGGAGAGGAGGCGGTCTGCGGACAGGCCAGCAACAGTCGTGGACATGTCGCGCCTCCTCTCGTGGAGCACCCGGCCGGTCCGGACGCTGGTGCGATCCTTCCGGCCCGGCCCGGGACGGGCAACCGAATTACGCCGCTACGCCGCGACACCGCCGGTCGCGACGGTCGGGATGGCCAGCTCGACGACCCGGTCCCACGCGTCGTCCACGTGGACGACGCTGCGGCCCATCCGGTGCAGCAGGCTGGCGGCGATGCCCGCGCGGTAGCCCGACCGGCAGTGGACCCAGAGCTCGCCGGACGGCAGGTCCCGGCCGCGGACGTCGACGTCCTGCACCGGGACGTGCAGCGCGCCGGGCAGGTGCCCGGCGTCGAACTCGTGCTGCTGCCGCACGTCGACGACGACCTTCGGTCCGGCCGCCTCGAGGTACTCCTGCCACCCGGCGCGGCGGTACGTCGCGGTGAGCGCCGACCCGGTGTCCAGCACGTGCGTGTCGGGCCCGTCGATGCCGATCGCCGCCAGGTCGGTCAGCGCCCGCTCGATCTCCTCGGGCCGGTCGCACAGCAGCACCAGGTCGTCGTGCCACGGCACCAGCCAGCCGACGTACGTCGCGAACTGGGTGCCGTACTCCACGCTGACCGTCCCCGGCAGGTGTCCCCGGGCGAAGGCATCGCGGGACCGCAGGTCGATGACCCACACCCCGGCGAGCACGGCGTCGGTGACCTGCTCGGCCGTCACGGGACGGGCCGGCCGGGGGAGACCGGCGCCGGCGGCGGCCCGGTTCAAGGGGGCCATGTGACCGTAGTACGACGGGACCGGTCCGAACCCGGCGACCAGCTCGGCGACGAACCGCTCGCGGTTGGTGGTCAGCGCCGGGTTGGTGCGCAGTTGGTCGCCGACGGTCCGGCCGCCGTCCGTGGCCGGTGCGGCCGCGCAGAAGCTGCCGAAGCCGTGGGTGGGGTGCAAGGTCGTGGCCGGGTCGAGCGCACCGAGCAACCTCGCGCTGGCCCACTGCTGACGCGCGAGGTCGTGGGTGAGCCGGTCGTCGACCAGGTCCGTCCGGCCGACGGTGCCGCGCAGCAGGCTGCCGCCGCTGAAGAGCGCCGCCGGATCGGTCGGCTCGTCGTGGTGGCGGACCAGGAAGGCCTGGTGGTGACGGGTGTGGCCGGGCGTCGCCACGACGGTCACGTCGAGCCGCCCGACGGGGACCACGTCGCCGTCGCGGACCCCGACCCGCTCGAAGCGGACCGGCTCGTCGGCGGCGAGGAGGTAGTCGGCGCCGTGCCGCCGGGCCAGCGCGAGCGCCCCCGACAGGTAGTCGTTGTGCACGTGGGAGTCGGCCACCGCCGCGATCTCGACGCCGGCCGCCTCGGCGGCGCGCTCGACCACCGTGACGTCCCGGGGCGGGTCGACGACCAGGGCGCGCACCCCGTCGTGGACGAGGTGGGAGCGGTTGCCGAGCTCCGGGATCTCCAGCGTGACGACCTGCATCGGCGTACTCCTTCTTCTTAAAGTCGAGTGACTTACTAAAGTTATAGCATGCCGAGGTGACCCGACGCCGCGTGCTCGCACTCACTGTCGCCGCCGGTCTGGCGGTCTCCTCGCTGGCCGGCTCGCCGGCGTCGTACGCCGCCGCGCCGCACGGCGCCCCGGGGATCGGTGACCCGTACTTCCCGCTGGACGGGAACGGCGGGATCGACGTGCAGTCCTACGACATCCACGACCGCTACCGCTTCGCCTCCGGGCGGCTCTCCGGGTGGACGGCCCTGCGGTTGACCGCGACCGAGGCACTGTCCGGGTTCGACCTCGACTTCCTGCTGCCGGTGTCGCGGGTGGAGGTCGACGGGCACCGCGCCCCGTTCGACCAGACCCACCACGAGCTGTCGATCGACGCTCCGCTCGCGGACGGCGAGTCCGCGCGGGTCGTCGTGCGCTACGCCGGCGCGCCCGGCCACTACTCCTACGCGGGCGAGAGCAACTGGCTCGCCGACCGGCACGAGGTCGTCGCGATGAACCAGCCGCACATGGCGCCCTGGTGGTTCCCCGCCAACGACCACCCGCTCGACAGGTCGACGGTGCGGATGTCGATCACGGTGCCGAAGCAGAAGCAGGTCGTCGGGAACGGCCGCCAGGTCGGACGCACCGTGCGGCGCGGCCTCGCCACCACGACGTGGGAGGCGGGCGAGCCGATGGTGCCCTACCTCGCGTTCTTCGCGGCCGGCTCCTACGAGATCGCCAGGGGCCACGCGGGCGGACGGCCCTGGTACGTCGCGGTCTCGAAGGGCCTGGGCACCACGTCGCGGCAGGTGGCCATGGGGCTGATGAAGCAGACCCCGACGCTGCTGCACTGGCTCGAGGGCGTCATCGGCGACTACCCGTTCGCCGAGGCCGGGGGGCTGACCACCGCGCTGCCCGTCGGCTTCGCGCTGGAGAACCAGACCCGCCCGACGTACCCCTTCATGGGCGACAGCCCCGGCGCCGTGCGGACCGTGGTGCACGAGCTCGCGCACCAGTGGTTCGGCGACTCGGTCGCGGTCCGGGGCTGGACGGACATCTGGCTCAACGAGGGCTGGGCGACCTACTTCGAGAACTTCTACACCGAGACGCACGGCGGTCCGACGACCGATGAGCTGATGCGCGACGAGTACGGCGACATCCCTGCCGGCGACGCGTTCTGGAACCACGAGGTCGCGGACCCGTGCCCGGACCACGAGGACTGCGTGGGGCCGATCTTCGCGTCGTTCGTGTACGACCGCGGCGGGATGGCGCTTGCCGCGCTGCGCAACCGGATCGGCGACCAGCACTTCTCCGAGCTGATCCACCAGTGGGTCACCGACCACCAGGGCGGCAACGGCGACACGACCGAGTTCGAGACGCTTGCGGAGTCGGTCAGCGGCGCGGACCTGACCGGCTTCTTCGACGCCTGGCTGCACTCGGACTCGAAGCCGGCGGACACCGCGGCCAACGGCCTCGGCTGACGGCTAACCGAGGAGCGGCGAGACGACCTTGGCGGCCAGGCTGGGGAGGCGGGTCACCGACTCCTCGGCGTCGGCGAGCGTCATCGCGCGCAGCCCGGCGTTGATGCCCAGCCAGCGCAGCGGCTCACGCTCCCAGGCGCGGGACCGGTGCCCCACCCAGGGCAGCCGGGCGAGCTCGGTGTCGCGCTCGAGGACCAGGTCCCGCAGCGTGCGGCCGGCGAGGTTCGTGGTGCTCACCCCGTCCCCGACGTACCCGCCGGCCCAGCCGACGCCGGTCTCGCGGTCCAGGCCGACCGAGGCGCACCAGTCGCGGGGGATGCCGAGCGCGCCGCCCCACGCGTGCGTGACACGGGTGCCCTCGAGCACCGGGAACAGGTCGATGAGGGTGGCGTAGAGCCGCGCGAACACCTTCTGGTCCTGGTCGAACTCCGGCTTGGTGCGCGATCCGAAGTGGTACGGCGCGCCCCGGCCGCCGAACACCAGCCGGTCGTCGGCCGTGCGCTGCCCGTAGACGATCAGGTGCCGGTGGTCGCTGAACGTCTCGCGCCGCGCGAGCCCGATCTCGTCCCAGGTCGACGCGGAGAGCGGCTCGGTCGCGATCACCAGCGAGTAGACCGGGATCATCGCGCGCTCGTGCCCGGCCAGCGTCGCCGTGTAGCCCTCGGTCGCCCGGATCACCGTGCGCGCCCGGACGTCGCCGTCGGCAGTGTGCGCCCGGCCCGGCGCGATGGCGTGCACCCGCGTGCGCTCGTGGATGGTGACCCCGCGGCGCTCGACCGCGTCGGCCAGCCCCCGCACGAGCTTGGCCGGATGGATCGCGGCGCAGTCGGGGGTGTACGTCGCCCCGACCGTGCGGGTGCCGCGCAGCACGGCCTGCGCCTCGGCCTTGCCGAGCAACCGTAGGTCGTCCTCGTCGCGGTCCCATGTGCGGGCCTCGGCGACCTCCCGACGTGCCCGGCGCAGCTGGGCGCGACTGCGGGCGAGCACGATGGTGCCGCCCTTGGCGAGATCCGCGTCGATGCCCTCGGCAGCCGCCGCGCGAGCGACCTCGTCGACGGTCTCGCGCATCGCCCGGTGCTGCGCGAGTGCGCCGTCGCGGTCCGACATCCCTGCCAGCGTCGACAGCGACGCGGGGAAGAGGGCCGAGCACCAGCCGCCGTTGCGGCCGGACGCGCCGTACCCCGCGGTCTCGGCCTCGAGCACGACGATCCGCAGGGACGGGTCCGCCTCGGCGAGGTAGTACGCCGTCCACAGGCCGGTCAAACCGGCTCCCACGATCGCCACGTCGGCGTCCGTGTCCCCACGCAGGCCGGCCCGGGGCGACCAGTCCGTGATGACCGTGTCGTGCCACAGCGAGAGGCGCTCCCAGTGCGGGTCCTTCTCCGTCAGGTTCAGCGGACACCCCACGAGTAGGTCTGCTTGCGCAGTCGCAGGTACATGAAGGTCTCGGTCGCGGCGACCCCCTCGATCGCGCGGATCCGCTCCGAGATCAGCTCGAGCAGGTGCTCGTCGCTCTCGCAGACGACCTCGACGAGGAGGTCGTAGGAGCCCGCGGTCACCACGACGTAGTCCACCTCGTTCAGCTCGGCGATCTTGTCGGCGATCGGCTCGAGGGCGCCCGTGACCCGGATGCCGACCATCGCCTGGCGGGCGAACCCGAGCTCCAGAGGGTCGGTCACCGCGACCACCTGCATCACGCCGCTCTCGATCAGCCGCTGGACCCGCTGGCGGACCGCGGCCTCGGAGAGCCCGACCACCTTGCCGATCGCGGCGTACGAACGGCGCCCGTCCTGCTGGAGCTGCTCGATGATCGCCTTGGACACGTCGTCGAGCTGCGTCGCGGGACGTCCGGGCTTCCTGGTCATGGGCGTGATGGTTCCCCATCGGCGCAGGCGGGTCAAAGGTCTTCGCGGCGTGTGGACAAGCGATTTCGTTGCGAGCGTGTTTCGGATCGACGGTTTCGCTTGTCGCGAGGGCGTCCACGTGACACGATCCGAGGGATCCAGCTGCCTTCGCGATAGGAGCCGCATGACCGGACTGACCCGCAGGGGACTGCTCCACGGAGGCGGCGCCGTTGCCTTCGCCGGCGTCAGTCTGGCGGCGCTCAAGCTCCCGCTCTTCGGCGTCTCCGGTGCCAAGCAGGTCCCGGCAGACTGCCGGGCGACCGACCTCTCGGACACCGAGAAGAAGGTCATCGTCTCGAACTGGCCGGCGTACATCGACCCGCGCAAGAAGTCGACGTCGACCGCGTCGGTGTTCACCGAGCGCACCGGCATCGAGGTCGACTACACCGACGACATCAACGACAACGCGGAGTTCTTCGCGAAGGTGAAGAACCAGCTCGGGTCCTGCCAGACCATCAACCGGGACATGATCATCATGACCGACTGGATGGCGGCCCGGATGATCGGGCTGGGCTGGATCCAGCCCCTGGATGCGGACAAGATCCCGAACGTCCACCAGAACCTCATCGAGCCACTGCGCAACCGGCAGTGGGACAAGGACCTGAAGTTCCACGCACCGTGGCAGGCGGGCCTGACCGGCATCGCCTACAACGCCGCGAAGGTGCCGGAGGTCAAGAGCTTCGAGGAGCTGCTGACCCGCTCCGACCTCAAGGGCCGGATGACGCTGCTCTCGGAGATGCGCGACACGATGGCGTTCATGCTGCGCGTCGTCGGCGCCGATCCCGACAAGTTCACCGACGCGGAGTGGAGCAAGGCGATCGACCGGCTCCAGGAGGTCGTCGCGAGCGGCCAGGTCCGGTCGTTCACCGGCAACGAGTACATCCAGGACCTCGCGGCGGGGAACATCGTCGCCTGCGAGGCGTGGTCCGGCGACGTGATCCAGGCGCAGTTCGACAACCCCGACATCAAGTTCGTCACGCCCGAGGAGGGGCTCTCCCTCTGGGCGGACAACATGATGGTGCCGAACCTCGCGGAGCACCAGGCGAACGCCGAGGCCTGGATGAACTACTACTACGAGCCCGAGGTCGCGGCGAAGCTCGCCGCCTGGGTCAACTACATCTGCCCGGTCGAGGGGGCGAAGCAGGAGATGGAGAAGATCGATCCCTCCCTCGTCGACAACAAGCTGATCTTCCCGGACAACGAGGACCTCGTGGACGCGTTCGACTTCATGCCCCTGACCGACCAGCAGTCCCAGCAGTACGAAGGAGACTTCAACGATGTCATCGTCGGCTGACGTGGCGCAGGAGCGGAGGGCGCCGGCGCGCGCGTCCTTCGACGGACTGCGGCTGGAGAACCTCACCAAGTCGTTCGGCGCCTTCACGGCGGTCGACGACCTCGACCTCGACGTACCCCGGGGCTCGTTCTTCGCCCTCCTCGGCCCGTCGGGGTGCGGCAAGACGACGACCCTGCGGATGGTCGCCGGCCTGGAGACGCCCACCTCGGGCGGGATCACGCTGGCCGGCCAGGACATCACCTACGCGAAGCCCTACAAGCGCCCGGTGAACACCGTCTTCCAGAACTACGCGCTCTTCCCGCACCTCGACATCTACGAGAACGTCGCCTTCGGCCTCAAGCGGCGCAAGGCCGGGAACGTCGACGCGCAGGTCAAGGAGATGCTGTCCCTGGTCGAGCTCGACAGCCAGACGCGCAAGCGGCCGGCACAGCTCTCGGGCGGCCAGCAGCAGCGGGTCGCGCTGGCCCGGGCGCTGATCAACAAGCCCGAGGTGCTGCTGCTCGACGAGCCGCTCGGCGCACTCGACCTCAAGCTCCGGCGCAACATGCAGATCGAGCTCAAGCGGATCCAGACCGAGGTCGGCCTCACGTTCATCCACGTGACCCACGACCAGGAGGAGGCCATGACCATGGCCGACACGGTCGCGGTCATGAACGCCGGCGTCATCGAGCAGATGGGTGCTCCCGAGGAGCTGTACGAGAACCCGCGCACGACGTTCGTCGCGAACTTCCTGGGCCAGTCGAACCTCATCGAGGGCACCATCAAGGGCCGCTCGGGAGACCTGGTCACCGTCGACATGCACGGGATCGACGTGTCGGTCCCGGCGGCCCGCTCGCACGCCGACGGCGACAAGGGCTGGATCGGCATCCGCCCGGAGAAGGTGCTGATCGGCGACCCGGGCGAGCAGCTCGATGCGCCCGGCAACTCGGTGCCGGGGGGTGTGGTGAGCGACGTCAGCTTCGTCGGGGTCAGCACCCAGTACCTCGTCCGGATGCCGTGGGGCCAGGAGCTCCAGGTCTTTGCGCAGAACACCGGCCACCGGCGGATCTATCGCTCCGGCGAGCAGGTCGACCTGTCCTGGCGGCCGGACTACGCCTTCCTCCTCGATGCCAGCCAGGACGCCAGGGCCGGGGCCCAGGAAGGCACGGACTGATGGCCAGCACCGCCGGCACGGCGCCGGTGACGACCGCTCCCGCCTCCGACGACTCGAGTCGGCGCCGCGGCCTCACCGGCTACGTCCTGCTGGTGCCGGGAGTCGTCTGGCTCGCGCTGTTCTTCGTCATCCCGTTCTACTCGTTGGTCGCCACGAGCCTGTACGACCCGGGCGGGTCGGTGTTCAGCGGCTACGAGATGAGCTACCAGTTCTCCAACTACTGGCACGCGATCCAGGACTACTGGGAGCCGCTGCTCCGCTCGCTCTGGTACGCCGGGCTCGCGACGCTGATCTGCCTGGTCCTCGGCTACGTGCTGGCGTACGCGATCGCGTTCAAGGCCGGCCGTTGGAAGAACCTCATGCTGGTGCTGGTCATCGCGCCGTTCTTCACCAGCTTCCTGGTCCGCACGCTGTCGTGGAAGCTGATCCTGGCCGACGGTGGCCTCATCGTGAACTCGCTGCGGGCGGTGCACCTGCTGGGGCCTGACGGCCGGCTGCTCGCCACGCCGTTCGCCGTGATCTGCGGCATCGTCTACAACTTCCTGCCGTTCATGGTGCTGCCGCTGTTCGCCAGCATCGACAAGATCGACCACCGCCTGATCGAGGCGTCGAGCGATCTCTACGCGAACCCGTTCGTCGGCTTCTGGAAGGTGACCTGGCCGCTGTCGCTGCCCGGTGTCGTCTCCGGCACGCTGCTGACGTTCATCCCGGCGGCCGGCGACTACATCAACGCCCAGCTGCTCGGCAGCCCGAACCAGCGGATGGTCGGCAACGTGATCCAGAACCTCTTCACGCAGGCCAACGACTACCCGGCGGCCGGTGCCCTGTCGATGATCCTGATGATCCTGATCGTCGCGATGGTGCTGTTCTACGTGCGCCGGGCCGGCACGGAGGAGCTCCTCTGATGCGGTGGCTGCGCGATCACCTGGTGCTGATCCTCGGGATCCTGATCCTGCTCTACACGTTCGTCCCGATCTTCGTGGTCGTCCTGATGAGCTTCAACGACCCGAGCAGCAAGCTCATCTACCGCTTCGACGGCTTCACCCTGCACAACTGGCTGAACCCGTGCGAGCCGGAGGGCATGTGCCACGCGCTGGGGACGAGCATCCAGATCAGCCTGCTGGCGACCATCGGCTCGACGATCCTCGGCACGCTGATGGCCTTCGCCCTGGTCCGGCACGACTTCCTCGGCAGGTCTTCGATGAACCTGCTGATCTTCCTGCCGATGGCGACACCCGAGATCGTGATGGGCTCCTCTCTGCTGGCGCTGTTCGTCGCGGCGGGCTTCGCCGGCCAGCTGGGCTTCTGGACGATCCTCATCGCGCACGTCATGTTCTGCCTGTCGTTCGTCGTCGTCACGGTGCGCGCCCGCCTGGCGGGCATGGACGACAACCTCGAGCAGGCGGCGATGGACCTCTACGCGACACCGCGGCAGACGTTCTGGCGGATCACGTTCCCGTTGGTCTTCCCGGGCATCCTGGGCGCGGCGCTGCTGTCGTTCTCGCTGTCCTTCGACGACTTCATCGTCACGAACCTCAACGCCGGCAACACCACGACGTTCCCCATGTACGTCTGGGGTGTCGCCCAGCGCGGCATCCCGATGCAGGTCAACGTCATCGGCACGCTGATGTTCATGGTCTCGGTGCTGATCGTGGTCGGCAGCGAGGTCAACTCCCGCCGCCGGACCGCCAAGCTCGCCACCCGTTAGCCGAGTCGGCGCTGTCTCAGTCTCGAGCGATGCCGAGTCGGCGCAGTCTCAGTCTCGATCGATGCCGAGTCGGCGCAGTCTCAGCTGAGACTGCGCCGACTCGGCGAGGCGTTTCAGTCGCAGGTCGGCGTCCTGGTGGTGACCGAAGACGTGCTCACGGCGGAACACCTCGATCTGCCAGCGCTCCACGTCGATCAGGTGCGCCCGCCGTACGGTGTCGTGCTCACGTTGCTCCGGGCTCGAGTGCCACGCCTCGCCGTCGTACTCCGCGCCGATGCCGAGCTCCTCGAGACCCATGTCGATGTAGTACAGGACTCGTTCGCCCACGACCACCGGGATCTGGGTGCGCGGAGCGGGCAGTCCGGCGTCGTACCAGCGAAGCCGCAGGGCTGACTCGCCGAACGACTGGGAGCCGGGGTCGGCGAGCGGTGCGAGCACGCGGAGGAGGACGACGCCGCGCCGCCGGTTGAACCGGGGCACCTCAGCGAGCAGCTCGTCGTGACCGAAGGCGCCGAGCCCGAGCATGCTGTCCATTCCGTGCAGCCTCAGGTCGCGCGTGGGCTGCAGGCGTCCGAGATCGAGCGCTGTTCGCAACGGCGTCGTGACGGTGAGGCCGTGGAGCTGCATCAGGTCGTGCGGCGCGATCTCGCGTTCGCCACTGTCGGTCAGGGAGTTGCGCAGGCGGCCACCATCGCTGGGGCGGAAGCAGCAGAGGGCTGGTACGGCGAGATGTTCGCCCGGCCCCAGCGCCCGGTCTCCGGCGTGAAGCCACGCCGCGGTCCGATCGCAGATGAAGCAGTCCGGTGGTACGACGAGGCGCACCACATCGCAGCGCATCGAGATGGTGTCGGGCACCGCCGCGTCGACGTACACCCCGGCCACCGGGCGCCGCAGGGCGCCGGTCCGCGTCAGGTACGACAGCGCCTGGTAGCTGAGGCCGGCCGAGCGGGCCGTCGCGGTCGTGAACGGCACACCCCGAGGGAGGCCGTCGAGGCGGTCCAGCCATCTCTTCGTCATGCATCTCG
The DNA here is from genome assembly GCF_054058995.1 of Nocardioides sp. HB32. Classification (NCBI taxonomy): domain Bacteria; kingdom Bacillati; phylum Actinomycetota; class Actinomycetes; order Propionibacteriales; family Nocardioidaceae; genus Nocardioides; species Nocardioides sp. HB32. The sequence continues at coordinate 3,802,233 of NZ_JBSSBS010000001.1, read as the reverse complement.
CCTGCCCCTCCCGGGGCACCCGTCACCACGGAGCGTCGTCGCCTGTGGATGACGGCTGAGACTGCGCCGACTCGGCGGGCGGCGGGACTGAGGCTGCGCCGACTCGGCGGGCGGCGGGACTGAGGCTGCGCCGACTCGGCGGGCGGGAGGACTGAGACTGCGCCGACTCGGCGGGCGGGAGGACTGAGACTGCGCCGACTCGGCGGGCGGGAGGACTGAGACTGCGCCGACTCGGCGGGCGGGCAGACTGAGACTGCGCCGACTCGGCCTAGAGGAGCGACCAGGCCTTGTCGAGGACGACGCGGAGGACCTGCTCCATCTCGTCGAAGTGCTGCTGGTCGCAGATCAACGGGGGAGAGAGCTGGATGACCGGATCGCCGCGGTCGTCGGCGCGGCAGTAGAGGCCCTCGGCGAACAGCTGCTTGGAGACGAAGCCGAACAGGATCCGCTCGCACTCCTCGTCGGTGAAGGTCTCGCGGGTCGCCTTGTCCTTGACGAGCTCGATCCCGTAGAAGTACCCGTCGCCACGGACGTCGCCGACGATCGGCAGGTCGCGCAGCCGCTCGAGGGTGGCGCGGAAGGCGTCCTCGTTGCTGCGGACGTGCTCGAGGATCTTCTCCTCCTCGAAGATGTCGAGGTTCTTCATCGCGACCGCGGTGGAGACCGGGTGGCCGCCGAAGGTGTAGCCGTGCGCGAACATCGCGCCGTCCTCGAGGAACGGCTCCATCAGCTCGTCGGAAGCGATCATCGCGCCGAGCGGGGCGTACCCCGAGGTGATGCCCTTGGCGCAGGTGATCATGTCCGGCTCGTAGCCGTAGCGCTCGGCGCCGAACATGTGGCCCAGCCGGCCGAAGGCGCAGATGACCTCGTCGGAGACCATCAGGACGTCGTACTCGTCGCAGATCTCGCGGACCCGCTGGAAGTAGCCGGGCGGGGGAGGGAAGCAGCCGCCGGCGTTCTGCACCGGCTCGAGGAAGACGGCGGCGACGGTGTCCGGGCCCTCGTTCTCGATCGCGACCGCGATCTGGTCGGCGGCCCAGCGCCCGAACGCCTCGGGGTCGTCGCCGAACAGCGGCGCCCGGTAGATGTTGGTGTTCGGCACGCGGAACGTCGAAGGCACCAGCGGCTCGAACTGCTGCTTCAACGGCGGCAGCCCGGTGATCGACAGCGCGCCCTGGGTGGTCCCGTGGTAGGCGATCGCCCGTGAGATCACCTTGTGCTTCATCGGCCTGCCGGTGAGCTTGAAGTAGTTCTTCGCGAGCTTCCAGGCGGTCTCGACGGACTCGCCGCCGCCGCTGCTGAAGAAGACGCGGTTCAGCGAGCCGGGCGCGTAGCCCGCGATCCGCTCGGCGAGCAGGATCGCGTTCGGGTGCGCGTAGGACCACAGCGGGTGGAACGCGAGCTCCTTGGCCTGCGCGGCGGCCGCCTCGGCGAGCTCGGTGCGGCCGTGGCCCAGCTGGGACACGAACAGCCCGCCCAGGCCGTCGAGGTAGCGCTTGCCCTGGGCGTCGTAGATGTAGGCGCCCTCACCGCGGACGATGATGGGCACGTCGGCGTTCTCGTACGACGAGTGCCGCGTGAAGTGCATCCACAGGTGGTCCTTCGCGGCGCGCTGGAGGTGCTCGTAGTCCGGGTGAGTGTCCGAGTGCATGCCTCCATGATGCTCGGTCGGCTACGCCAATTGCAAGTGAATCCGTCGCGTGAAGGGGTGATTTGCGCGGAATCCGTCGTGATCGACGTGACAGGATGTGCGCATGACACGGTACGGCGCGCAGTTCGGCCCCGACATCACCTTCCTCGGGGTCGACCCCGTCGACCTCGACGACGCCGAGGCGCTGGCGGGCGCGGACGTGGTGGTCGTGGGTGCGCCGTTCGACGGCGGTACGTCGCACCGGCCCGGCACCCGCTTCGGGCCGATGGCGATCCGGCAGACCGACTACCTCCCGCAGGACGGCTCCCGCCCGCACCTCGCGCTGCGCGTCGACGCGCTCCGGGACCTCCGCGTCGTGGACGCCGGCGATGTCGAGATGCCGCCCGGTGAGATCGAGCGCGCGCTCGGCGCCCTCGAGCAGGCGGTCTACCGGGTCTCCGCCGCGGGCGCGATCCCGCTGGTCCTGGGCGGCGACCACTCGATCGCGCTGCCCGACGCGACCGGCGTCGCCCGCCACCACGGCTACGGCAAGGTCTCGATGATCCACTTCGACGCGCACGCCGACACCGGTGACATCGAGTTCGGCTCGCTCTACGGCCACGGCCAGCCGATGCGCCGGCTGATCGAGTCCGGCGCGCTGCGCGGGGACCGCTTCCTCCAGATGGGCCTGCGCGGCTACTGGCCCGGCCCCGAGACGCTCGACTGGATGGCCGAGCAGGACATGCGCTCCTACGAGATGACCGAGATCGGCAAGCGCGGCCTCGACGCCTGCCTCGACGAGGCGTTCGAGATCGCGCTGGACGAGTGCGACGCCGTCTTCCTCTCGGTGGACATCGACGTCTGCGACCCGGGCCACGCACCGGGGACGGGTACGCCGGAGCCGGGTGGGCTCTCCAGCCGCCAGCTGCTCGACGCCGTACGCCGGATCTGCCGCGAGCTCCCGGTCGCCGGCATCGACGTGGTCGAGGTGTCGCCGCCGTACGACCACGCCGAGATCACGGCGTACCTCGCGAACCGCGTCTGCCTCGAGGCCCTGTCCGGGCTGGCTGCCCGCAGGCACGGCATCTCCCACGACCCGGCGGGCCCGCTGCTGGAGGGCCGATGAGCATCCTCTTCCGGGCCGGTGCCGTCTTCGACGGCCGCCGCCACCTCGGTCGCGCCGACGTCCTCGTGGAGGACGGCCGGATCGTCGCGGTCGGCGAGGGGCTGTCCGGCGACGAGGTCGTCGACGCCCCCTTCGTCTCGCCCGGGTTCACCGACGCGCACGTGCACCCGATCCAGGGCGGCCTCGAACGGCTGCGCTGCGACCTGTCGGAGCCCGAGACCCGCCAGGAGTACCTCCGCGCGATCAGGGAGTACGCCGACAGCCACCCCGACGTCGAGTGGATCCTCGGTGGCGGCTGGGCGATGCCGGCGTTCCCGGGCGGCACGCCGACCGCGGCCGACCTCGACGGTGTGGTGGCGGACCGGCCGGTGTTCCTGCCCAACCGCGACCACCACGGCGCGTGGGTCAACAGCCGAGCGCTCGAGATCGCGGGCATCGACGAGCACACGCCCGACCCGCCGGACGGCCGCATCGAGCGCGACGCCGACGGCCGGCCGAGCGGCACCCTGCACGAGGGCGCGACCGCGCTGGTGTCGCGCCACCTCCCGCGCACGACCGGGGAGGACTACTACGCCGCGCTGATGGCCGGGCAGTCCTACCTGCACTCGGTCGGCGTCACGTCCTGGCAGGACGCGATCGTCGGCGCCTACTCCGGCATGGACGACCCGGCCTCGACGTACCAGACCGCGGCTGCCAACGGCGACCTGAGGTCGTACGTCGTCGGCGCGCTCTGGTGGGAGCGGCGGCTCGGCGTCGAGCAGGTCGCCGACCTGGTCGGCCGCCGGGAGACGATGAGCAGCGGACGGTTCCGCGCGACGACCGTGAAGATCATGCAGGACGGCGTCGCCGAGAACTACACGGCCGCGATGCTCACGCCGTACCTCGACCGGTGCGGCCACCCGACCGACAACAGCGGTCACTCGTTCCTGACCGCCGAGGCGATCCGCGACGCCGTGCAGGCGCTCGACGCTGCCGGGTTCCAGGTGCACGTGCACGCGATCGGCGACCGCGGCGTGCGCGAGGCGCTCGACGCGTTCGAGGGCACGTCTCCCGAGCGGAGGCACCACGTCGCGCACCTCCAGGTGGTGCACCCCGACGACGTACGCCGGTTCGCCGGGCTCGGCGTCGCCGCGAACCTGCAGATGCTCTGGGCCTGCCTCGACGAGCAGATGGCCGAGCTGACGATCCCGTTCCTCGGGGCGGAGCGGAGCCGCTGGCAGTACCCGTTCGGCGACCTCGCCCGCGCGGGCGCGCGGCTGGTGGCCGGTAGCGACTGGCCGGTCAGCACCCCGGACCCGCTCCAGGCGATCCAGGTCGCGGTGACCCGGCTCGAGCCGGGAGCCGGTGCCGCGCCGTTCCTGCCCGAGCAGGCGCTGACGCTCGAGCAGGCGTTCACGGCCTACACCTCGGGGTCGGCGTGGGCGAACCACCGTGACGACGCGGGCACCGTCTCGCCCGGGGCGGTCGCGGACCTCGTCGTGCTCGATCGCGACCCGTTCGCCGGGGCGTCCGAGGACACCGGATCCGCGCGCGTGGTGTCCACCTGGATCGACGGAAGTGCTGTCTACGAGGCCTGAATCAACGAAATCCGCGCGCGAACGCCGCGAACCCCTACAGATTCCGTTGCGGCATCACTAGGCTCGCCCGCATGGCCGACCAGACCTTCAAGAACGTCATCAACGGAGAGCTCGTCGACAGCGTGTCGGGGGAGACCTACGACATCGTCGACCCGACCACCGGCGAGGTGTACGCGCAGGCGCCCAAGTCGGGTGACGAGGACGTCGACCGGGCGTACGCCGCGGCCGCGGCGGCGTTCGAGTCATGGGGGAGCAGCACGCCCAGGGAGCGGTCGGAGGCGATGCTGAGGATCGCCGACGCGATCGAGTCCCGGGTCGACGAGATCAACGCCGTCGAGTGCAGGGACACGGGCAAGCCAGTCCAGATCACGCTCGACGAGGAGATGCCGTACGCCTCCGACCACTTCCGGTTCTTCGCCGGCGCGTCCCGGATCCTGGAGGGGCGGTCCGCGGGCGAGTACATGGCCGACCACACCTCGTGGGTCCGCCGCGAGCCGGTCGGCGTCGTCGGGCAGGTGACGCCGTGGAACTACCCGCTGCTGATGATGATCTGGAAGATCGCCCCGGCGCTCGCCGGCGGCAACACCATCGTCCTCAAGCCGAGCGACACGACGCCGGCGAGCTCCACGCTGCTCGCCGAGCTCGCCCAGGAGTTCCTGCCGCCCGGCGTCCTCAACGTGGTGACCGGTGACCGCGACACCGGCCGCGCGCTGGTCGCCCACAAGACCCCGCAGATGGTCGCGATCACCGGCTCGGTGCGCGCGGGCATGGAGGTCGCGGAGGCGGCCTCCCACGACCTCAAGCGCGTCCACCTGGAGCTGGGTGGCAAGGCCCCGGTGATCGTCTTCGACGACGCCGACATCGAGAAGGCCGCCGAGGGCATCGCCGGCGCGGGCCTGTTCAACGCCGGCCAGGACTGCACCGCCGCGACCCGGGTGCTCGTGGGCCCGGGCATCCACGACGAGTTCGTCTCCGCGCTCACCGCGGCCGCGAAGGGAATGCCGACCGGCATGCCCGACGACGAGAGCACCTACTACGGCCCGCTCAACAACCAGAACCAGCTGGACCGCGTCTCCGGCATGGTCGACCGGCTGCCCGACCACGCGAGCGTGCAGACGGGCGGGTCCCGCAAGGGCGACCGCGGCTACTTCTACGAGCCGACCGTGCTGTCCGGCCTGAAGCAGGACGACGAGCAGATCCAGACCGAGATCTTCGGCCCGGTGATGACCGTGCAGAGGTTCAGCGACGAGGCCGAGGCGCTCCGCTGGGCGAACGGCGTGGAGTACGGCCTCTCCTCCAGCGTCTGGACCAGGGACCACGCCCGCGCGATGCGGATGTCGCGCGGCCTGGACTTCGGCGTCGTCTGGATCAACACCCACATCCCGTTCATCAGCGAGATGCCGCACGGCGGGTTCAAGCACTCCGGCTACGGCAAGGACCTGTCCATGTACGGGCTCGAGGACTACACCCGGATCAAGCACGTGATGTCGTACATCGGTGAGTGATCCGATGCGGATCCTGCTCGTCGGTGCCGGCGGTGTCGGGTCGGCGTTCTGCGCGATCGCCGCTCGTCGCGACTTCTTCGAGGTGATCGTGATCGCCGACTACGACGAGTCGCGTGCCGAGAAGGCGGCCGCCGAGGACGAGAGGTACCTCGGCGCCCAGGTCGATGCCTCCTCGGCCGACTCGGTGGCGGCGCTGTGCCGCGAGCACCGGATCACGCACGTGATGAACGCGGTCGACCCGGTCTTCGACATGTCCGTCTTCGACGGCGCGTTCGCCGCCGGCGCGGACTACCTCGACATGGCGATGTCGCTGTCGCGGCCGCACCCGACCTCGCCGTACGAGAAGACCGGCGTGAAGCTCGGTGACGAGCAGTTCGCGGTCGCCTCCGACTGGGAGGCGGCCGGCCGACTCGCGCTCGTCGGCATCGGCGTCGAGCCGGGCCTGTCCGACGTGTTCGCGAGGTACGCCGCCGACCACCTGTTCAGCGAGATCGACGAGCTCGGCACCCGCGACGGGGCGAACCTGGTCGTGACCGACGACGACGGCAACGAGATCTTCGCGCCGTCGTTCTCGATGTGGACCACGATCGAGGAGTGCCTCAACCCGCCCGTCATCTGGCAGGACGGGGAGTGGTTCACGACGCCGCCGTTCTCCGAGCCGGAGGTCTTCGACTTCCCGGAGGGCATCGGCCCCGTCGAGTGCGTGAACGTCGAGCACGAGGAGGTCCTCCTCATGCCGCGCTGGGTGGAGTGCAGGCGCGCGACGTTCAAGTACGGCCTCGGCGACGAGTTCATCAACATCCTCAAGGTGCTGCACACCCTCGGTCTCGACTCGACGGAGAAGGTGCGGGTGAAGGGCGTCGAGGTGTCACCGCGTGACGTGGTCGCGGCCGTGCTGCCGGACCCGGCCACGGTCGGGCCGCGGATGACGGGCAAGACCTGTGCGGGCCTGTGGGTCACCGGCCGTGGCAAGGACGGCGCCGCGAGGTCGACGTACCTCTACCACGTGGTCGACAACGAGTGGACGATGCGCGAGTACGGGCACCAGTGCGTCGTCTGGCAGACCGCGATCAACCCGGTGGTGGCGCTCGAGCTGCTGTCCCGCGGGACCTGGCAGGGCGCCGGCGTCCTCGGCCCGGAGGCCTTCGACGCGGTCCCGTTCCTCGAGCTGCTCACCGAGTACGGCAGCCCGTGGGGGATGAAGGAGCTCTAGCAGAGCCGGCCGGCGGCGAGCTCGACCTCGAGCTCGACGCCGAGGCGCTTACGCGCCGAGCCCGCACGAGCGGATGCCGGAACCACGCGTCGCCGCCGGCTCCGGGCACGAGGAGCAGGGTCGTCACGGCAGGTTGACCGCCGGGCGACCCACTCGTCGTCCTACAGCTTGGCCATCTTGCTGTAGGGGCTGGTGATGCGCACCTTCTGTGAGCGGAAGTCGACCGTCACGGCCGCCGCCTCGAGTTGGATGACGCGACCCATGCCGTAGGAGTCGTGGGAGACCAGGTCGTCGACCGCGTAGACCTCGATCGTCGGCTCGGGCTTGGGCTGGAAGGGGCTGCTGGCCAGGTGTCGGCGTACCCCGGGCGAAGTTGTCATCGGCTCCAGTATCGCAGGCCTTCGGCTGTCCGGCGCAATTGTTGCGATACCGGTGTGGATCCGATTCTGCTCCGTCGTCGCGCGCGTGCGTCCTCCGGAGCCGATCGGGTCGTTCAGAAGATCGGCCGCACCCTCACGTCCGGCCAGCGCACGCGCGCCACCGCGGCCCGCGCGGCCTCGAGCCACGTCCGGCCGGACGGCTCGATCGTCAGGGTCGCCGACGAGGCGCCGGCGGCGTGCAGGGCGACCTCGCGTCCACGAGCCGTGGCGGGGACGCTCACCGTGCCGACGCCGTGCCGGGAGAACGCCGGCACCGTGATCCGCGCCGGGCCGAGGTCGCTCCGGACGACGACCCGGGTCGGCCGGTCCCGGGGGCGGTCCAGGTGCACCGCCACGGTGGCGGCCACAGGCACCAGGGGAGAGGCCGTGACGGTCGCATCCACGACCGAGACGACGGGCGGCGGGTCGTCGTCGACGACCCGGACCACGGTGCCGGCGAAGACCGTGACGTCCTCCGGTCTCTCGTCGGCGCGGTCCTGCGGGGCCCGGAACCAGAGGTGCGCGACCTGACGGCCGGCCGCGACCTCCACGCTCCCTGCCGCCGTGTGCACCCGGGTGGCCCGGGTCGTCGGCCGGTCCAGCCGGACGGTGAGCCGCACCCGGTCGCCCTCCGTGATCCGGCGCCGATCCGGGGAGACCGAGATGACCGGGACCGGCGCGGCCGGCTCACCGTGGGCGTCGAGCGAGGCGAAGCAGTAGCCCCGCTGCTGCAGGGTCGCGATCTCGTGCGGCAGCGCCCGCACCGTGGCCGGGGAGTTGGTGACACCGTCGTGCTGGAGCACGACGTTGATGCGGTGCCGCCGCACGTGACCGACGACGCCGTTCGCGATCCGGCGCGGCGACAGCCCGGTCCAGTCGCGCGAGTCGATGGTCCACAGCGTCGGCACCAGGCCCAGGCCCGCCATCACCCGCCGGACCCGGTCGTCCACGGCGCCGTACGGCGGGCGCGCGAGGTCGGTCGGCTGCACGCCCGCGTCGAGGAGCGCGTGTCGGGTGGTGACGAGGGCGTGCCGGGCCTCCGCAGGCGTCTGTGTGGTGAGGTCGGTGTGCGCCCAGGTGTGGTTGCCGATCGCGAACCCGGCGCGGTCGACGAGCCGCACCAGCTCGGGGTGTGCGGCGACCCGGTCGCCCACCATGAAGAAGGTCGCGGGCACGTCCAGCCGCACCAGCAGCCGCACCACACGCGGGGTCACCGACGCGAGCGGTCCGTCGTCGAACGTCAGCGCCACCAGCCCGCGCGAGCACGGGCGCGCCGGCGCAGCCGTCGCAGGAGCCGGCACCAGCACGGCAGCGACCAGTGCCACGAGCAGTGCCACGAGCACGAGACGCACCCTCACGAGGGTCTGACGCCCCGGCGCGGCGCACGGTTGTCGTCGCTGTCATCCGACGTCACAGGAGCGTGACGCTGGTGATGTTCCCGGGCGCGGCGCGGTGGGTACACGCCGGTCGTGGTAGCCCCCCGATGGACGAACGGCCCCGCGAGCCTGACGCTCGTCCGGCACGGCGAGAGTGTCGGCAACCTCGCGGACGGACGCGCCCGCGAGGCCGCGGCCGAGGTGCTGGACCTCGACGAGCGGGACGCCGACGTCGAGCTGTCGCCGGCCGGCCGCGACCAGGCCGCCGCCCTCGCGACCTGGCTCGAGGAGAAGGCGCCCGACGACTGGCGGCCGACGATCGCGCTGGCCTCGCCGTACCGCCGGGCCGCGGAGACCGCCCAGCACGCCCTGCGCCCGGTCGGCCTCGAGGCGGTCCTCGACGAGCGGCTGCGGGAGCGCGACCTCGGGGTCTTCGACGGACTGACCGGCGCGGGCATCCGGGCCCGCCACCCCGACGAGGCCAAGCGCCGGACGAAGGTCGGGAAGTTCTACTACCAGCCGCCGTCCGGTGAGAGCTGGGCCGACGTGGTGATGCGTGTGCGGAGCCTGCTCACCGACCTGCGGCACGGGTACGACGGCGAGCGGCTGTGGCTGTTCACGCACCAGGCGGTGATCATGGCGTTCCGCTACGCCCTCGAGCGGCTCGACGAGAAGGAGCTGCTCGACATCGACCGGACCACGCCGATCCCGAACGCGTCGTTCACCAGGTTCTGCCGCGACGGCGACCGCTTCGAGCTCGACGTCTTCGCTGACGCGCGGGCGATCGACGACCTCGACGCGCCGGTGACCCACGAGGACCCGCAGCGCGGGCGGGGCCATGACCACTGAGCTGCTCACGGCGGGAGCCCTGCGCGACTGGCCGCTGCCCGACGCCTCGGGCGGCAAGGAGTCGCGCGGGCAGCTGCTCGTGCTGGGCGGCACCCGGACGACGCCGGGCGCGGTGCTGCTCGCGGGGGAGGCCGCGCTGCGTGCCGGAGCCGGCAAGCTCGCCCTCGCCACCACGGCGACCACGGCCGGCCCGCTCGGCGTCGCGGTCCCGGAGGCGCAGGTCGTCGGCCTGGACGAGGACGACGACGGCAACGTCGCGCCCGGCTCGGCGGGGGTCGTCGTCGACCGGGCCGGCCCCGCTGCCGCAGTGCTCGTCGGCCCGGGCTTCGGGGACCCCGACGCCGCGGTCGCGCTCCTGCGCCGCGTGCTGCCGCACCTCGACCTGCCCGTCGTGCTCGATGCGGTCGCGTCGGCGTACCTGACGGAGGATCCCGACGGCCTGGCCCACCTGTCGGGTCGCGCGGTGCTCACCGTCAACGTCTCCGAGCTCGCGCGCACCGCCGGCGTCGAGGGGTCCCGCGTCGAGCGCGACGTGGCCGACGTCGCCGTCCAGGTCGCCCGGCGGAGCGGCGTGGTCGTGCTGTGCGGCGGCGAGGGCAAGTGCATCGCGGCGCCCGACGGCCGCACGTGGGGTGTGGACGGGGGTGGGCCCGGTCTCGGGGTGTCCGGGTCCGGCGACGTGCAGGCCGGCATCGTCGCGGGACTGCTGGCTCGCGGGGCCGAGCCCGCTCAGGCAGCCGCCTGGGGCGGCTATGTGCACGCCCGGGTGGGCGAGCGGCTGGCGGCCGCGGTCGCCACGGTCGGCTACCTCGCGCGAGAGCTGCCGGCACAGGTGCCGGCAGCGCTCGCGGAGATCGGCTGACCTCAGCCCGACCTGGGTCCCTGTCGTCAGTCGCCCTGCGCGTCCGAGCGCACCGAGTCGACGGCCGAGCCGCTCTCGGACCGGATGCGCTCCGCGCCGCCGGTGGCGGTGTCCCTGACCTCCTGGACGGCGTCGCCCGCCGAGGCGCCGACCTGCTGGACCACGTCCTGGCCGGCTGCCTTGGCCTCGTCGAGGAGCGGGGCCGCCTTCTCCTTCGCGGTGTCGACGGCCCGGGCTGCGGCCCGGGCCTCCGCATCGGCAGCGGGGACGAGCGAGGCGAGCACCATGCCCGCTCCGAAGGCCACCAGGCCGGCCGCGAGCGGCGAGCCCTCCACCTTGTCCTGCATCGCGCCGACCGCGTCCTTGGCGGACCCGGCGGCGGACCCCGCCGAGCCGGCTGTCGTCGTGCGGACGTCGTGGGCGGTGCCCATCACCCGCGAGCGCACGCTGCTCAGGCGGCTGCGGGCGGCGGCCTTGCGGCGCTCGATGATCGCCGTCGGGCTCACCCGTTCCTGGAGCGCGTCGACGTCCGCCGTCAACGCCTCCCTGGTCTCGGCGATGTTGCTGCTCAGCTCTTCTGTGCTCTGACCCATGCCGCGTCCTCCTTGAGTGTCTGCTGCGTGGTCGGTAGCTGGGGGTTGCTCTCCCGGAGCGCCTTGCGGCCGGTGAGCGCGAGGATGCCGGCAACGGCGGCCCAGATCAGGGTGACGATCAGGAACGCGAGCTCCACGGGCATCCAGTTCTCGAGCAGGTAGACCACCGCGAACGTGGCCGAGACCAGGAGCAGGTGCCCGGCGACGCCGGCGCCGCCGAGCAGGCCCGCGCCCTTGCCGGCGCGCGCGGCCTCCTGCTTCAGCTCGGTGCGGGCCAGCTCCAGCTCCTGCTTGACCAGCGTCGTCAGGTCCTGGGACAGGTCGCCCACGATCTCCCCGAGGCTGCGCTGGTCCATCTGGCGGGGGGTCGGGTCGCTCACGAGCCAGCACCCTCTGCGCCGGGTACGCCGACCGGCTGGCCGGGGACCGGGATGGGCGCCGTCGGCGAGGCCGCCGGCGGCGGCAACGGCGGCGTCGTCGTGACCGCCCCGGTGGAGCGCGCCCCGCCGGTCGGCGCCGTCGCCGGCGGCGTGACGGGCGTCGTCGGCGTCGGAGCGCTGGGCGCGGCCGGAGCGAGGCTGGCCGCCGCCGCGCCGTCGGCGGCGCCACGGAACAGCCGTCCGGCGACCACGCCCGCCGCGAGGGCGCCGAGCAGGAACGTCCCCGGCCGGCGCCGCGCGAAGTCGCGCGCGTCATCGAGGAGCTGGCGCGGCTCCCGGCTCTCGAGCTGCGCACCCAGGCTCCGGGCCCGCTCGGCGACCTCGTGCGCCAGGTTGCTCGCCAGCCCGGAGCTCGGGGACTGTGACGCCATCTGCTCCAGGTCGTCGCCGAAGGTGCGGAGCGTGCCGGACAACCGGTCGCGCTGGGTGGTCGCCTGCTCGCCGAGCTGGCTGCCGACCTGGTCCACGGCGTCGCCCATCACGGAACGAGCCTGGTCGGCGGCCGTGGCCGCGACGTTCGTCGCCTCTTCCTTCGCGACGCCCGCCACGTGTCGCCCTTCGTCGGCGGCCGTCGACGCTGTCTCCTTGGCGCGCTCGGTGGCGCCGGTGTTCGTCGTCATGTGCCCTCCCATGGGTCGGATAGAGCGCAGTAGCCAGTCGTGCCCACCGCACTCTCACCCGGACGGGCGTGATTGGATCCCAGCAGACCGGCCAGAGCGTTCCCGCCGCACGGAAATGGGGGGACGGGCGTCGGTGCCGCGACATAGCGTCGTACCTCGCCATGACTGCCACCGATCTCGACGCCCAGCGCCCCGTCGGCACCCCGCCCCGGGTCACGCCGCCTGCGGAGCGCACCGTGGACTGGCGCCGGCTGCGCAGCCCGGTCGCGACCGTGGCACTGGTCGCCTGCGCGATCGCGGCGGTCGGCACGTCGCTGGGGTCGCTCGTCGCGGGCCACCTGGCCGAGGACGCCACGAGCCAGCTCGTGGAGCTGCTGGCACTCTGCGTGGTCGGCGCGGCGGTGCTCGACACCGGGGCACGCACGTTGTGGGCGGGCGTCGTCGATCGCGCCGAGGGGCGGCTGCGCGCCGACCTGCTCGACGCCGCGTTGCACCCCAGCCGCTCGCGACGCTCACGGAGCAGGCCGTCGGCGAGGTGCTCGACCGGGTCGACGACGACACCCACGAGGTCGGCACGCTGCTGCGCCAGAGCGCCTGGCTCGCGATCCGGACGCTGCTCGCCTCCGGCCCGCTCTGGGTGGTGGCCAGCGTGACCTGGTGGCCGGCGTTCTTCCTCTTCCCGCTCGCGGGCCTGGCCGCCCTGCTGACCGTCCGCCCGCTGCTGCCCCAGCTCTCCGCCCGCAAGGTGGAGGAGGAGGCGGCGTGGACCGATCACGCCGCCGCGCTGGAGGAGGGCATCGCCGGGCGTGACGACGTGCGCACCAGCCTCGGCCGCGCGCACGTCCTGCGGCGGTGCACGGCGCTGGCGGCCGAGGTGAACCGCCGCTTCGCCGTCGTGGTCGGCCTCGAGGCACGCATCAGCCGCCGCACGGGCACCCTCCTGCACGGCGTCCTCGCGGCCACCGCGCTCGTCGGCGTCGCGCTGGTCGCCGACGGCGACCTGGACACCGCGTCGCTGGTGACCCTGTACCTCGTCACGACCATGTTCGTCGGCCAGGTGGACAACCTGGCCCGGCACCTGCCCGACCTCCAGGCCGGCTTCGGTGCGGTGCTGCGGCTGCGCAGCCTCCTCGGGGGCGAGCGGGAGCCGGTCGGCGGGTCGGAGCTGCCCGACGGCCGGCTCGACGTGCAGTTCCACGACCTCCACTTCGCGTACGTCGAGGGCCGGTTCGCCCTCGAGCACGTCGACCTCAACGTCCCGGCGGGGACCACCTGCGCGCTGGTCGGCCGCACCGGCTCCGGCAAGTCGACGCTGGCGTCGCTGCTCTCGCGGGCAGTCGAGCCGGAGCGCGGCTCGGTGTTCCTGGGGGGCGTCGACGTCCTCGACCTGGACCTGCAGAAGCTGCGCTCCTCGGTGGGCGTCGTGACCCAGCGCACCGAGATCCTGGCGGGCACGCTCGCCGAGAACATCACGTTGTTCGAGCCGGTCCCGCGCGCCGAGGTCGAGGCCGCCGTCGCCGAGCTCGGGCTGGACGCCTGGGTCGCCGGTCTGCGAGACGGCCTGGACACCCTGCTGGGTCCCGGCGGCACCACGCTGTCGTCGGGCGAGGAGCAGCTGGTCGCCTTCGCCCGGCTGCTCGTGCGGCACGTCCGCGTGGTGGTGCTCGATGAGGCCACGGCGCGGATGGACCCGGTCACCGAGGGCCACGTGGTCCGCGCGGCCGAGCGGCTGCTCGCCGGGCGCACCGGGATCCTGGTCGCGCACCGGCTCTCGACCACCGAGCGGGCCGAGCAGGTCGCCGTGCTCGACGGCGGCCGCGTCGTGCAGCTCGGTCTGCGGGCGGTGCTCGCCGCGGAGCCCGGCCCGTTCCGGGACCTTCTCGAGGCATCCGCCGAGGACGGGGTCGTCCGCCCCGTCGACGAGTCGGCGGACCGGAGCGTCGGCACCGCCCGGCGTACCGGTGAGCCACCCGCGCCGCCCCGGCTGCGCGACATCCCGGGGCTGGCGCGCGCGACGTACTCCGCCCTGGTCGTCGAGCCCCGCTGGGGGCTGGTGAGCGTCGCGCTCTTCCTCTTCTCGGTGCTGACCGGTGCGCTGGGTGCTGTGAGCGGCTGGATCTGGGGCCACCTCGTGGTGGCGCTCCAGCGCGGCGAGACCCCGACGGTCCTCACTGCGGCGCTCGTCGTGTCGCTGCTGACCTCGCCCCTGCTGCTCGCCGAGGCGATCCGCCGCTACCCGCGCTGGTGGGTCTCGGTGATGCTGCGCGTCCGCACCTCGGTCCTCGCCGGCCAGACCGCCCAGCACCGCCTCGAGCGCACGCCCGCCGGCGAGGTGGTCGCCCGGACGATGGACGCCGACCGGCTGGCCCGGTACGCCGACCGCTGGGTCGACTTCGTCAACGGCCTGCTGATCGCGGTCGTGACCGCGATCCTCGCGCGGAGCCTGCTGGCCGGCGGCGTGCTCCTCGGGGTGATGGTCGCGTCGTCGCTGGCGTCGTCGCTCGGTCGCCGGGTGGCCGGCCGCTCCGCCGCGGCGTCGGCCGCCGCGCGCGCCGGGTTCGGCCGCTCCCTGGTCTCCGCCCTCGACTCGGTGCGCACCGTGAAGCTCGCCGCCTCGACCCCCAGCGTGCACGCCCACCTGAGCCGGGTCGACGGAGGTCGCGTCGACGCGGCGGTCCGTGAGCACCGGGTCCAGGCACTGCTCGACGGCGTCCCGATCGTGATGGTCCAGTGCGGCGTGGTGACCGCGTGGGCGGTCCTGGTCGGTGGCGGTTGGGGCCTGGCCACCGCGCTGCTGGTCGCCGGGGCGGTCAACGGGTTCGACTGGTTCGGCCGGGTCGCCGGCTCGGTGATCACCGAGGCCCCGGGCACGCGCGCCTGGATGCAGACCACCAGCCGGCTCGCGGGGGGTGGCGACCTGATGGAGCTGCCGGCCGATGTCGACCTCGTCACGGGCGCCTCGCCCGCGCCCGAGCCCGGGGTCCGCGACCCGCTGCGCACGCTGGAGCTGCGCGGCCTCACGGCGGTCCACGACGACGGCACGATCGGCGTCAGCGACGTCGACCTGACCGTCGGGTCCCGGGAGCTGGTGCTGCTGCTCGGCCAGGTCGGCTCGGGCAAGTCGAGCCTCCTGTCCGCTCTCGCCGGCCTGGTCTCCAGCCACGGCCAGATCCGCTGGAACGACGAGGCGGTCGCGGACCCGCAGACGTTCCTGCGGCCCGGGCGCGTCGCCCACGTCGCCCAGGTGCCGAGGGTGATGTCGGGGACGTTCGCCGACAACGTCAGCCTCGATCATCCCGATCGCGCCGTCGTCCCGTCCCTCGAGACCGCGCGGCTGACGCCCGACGTCGAGGCGGCGGGCGGGCCGGACGCGCTGGTCGGGCACCGCGGGGTGCGGCTGTCCGGGGGACAGGTGCAGCGCCTCGCCCTCGCCCGCGGGCTCGCGTGCGAGGCCGAGCTGCTGCTGGCCGACGACGTGTCCTCGGCGCTCGACGCCGCGACCGAGGTCGAGCTCTGGACCGCGCTGCGCGAGCGCGGCGCAACCGTGGTCGGCGCGACCTCGAAGCGCGCGGCGCTGGTCCAGGCCGACCGGGTCGTCGTGCTCGTCGAGGGCAGGGTCGCCGCGGTCGGCCCGTGGACCGAGCTGTCGGCGTCCTGGGGGCATCTCGCGGGCTAGCGCGAGCCGGATCGAGCTCCTCCGCTGCCGCCCAGAGCGCCGCCCAGCAACCGCTCGATCGGGTCGGCGCCGCTGCCGACGCGCGAGGGCCGCGAGCGGTTACGGTGTGCCCCTCATCTCGGACACGGGGGTCCTCATGCGTCGTACCTTGCTCGCGCTCGCCGTCCTCGCCGCCGCGCTCGTCGCGGCACCCGCCACCGCAGGACCGCCGCCGGGCCGCCCGTCGGGGCCGGCCGCCCGACCGCTGGCCGTGACCCAGGTCCGGACGGTCCACCTGATCACCGGCGACACCGTGCTGCTGACGACCCGCGCGGACGGCTCGCGGGTGTCGCGGATCGTGTCGGGACCGCACCTCGGCGGGCAGGTGATGCACGGGGACGTCGGGACCTCGAGCTACCTCGTGCCCCGGCTGCCGGCGGCGCTCCGGTCGAAGCTCGACCCGTCGCTCTACGACGTCACGCGCCTCGCGCGGCTCCACGGGTCGCGAGTCCCGGTGGTGGTGACGCTGCGGGACGACGCGGCGCCACGTGCCCGCAGCGCCGCCGGCGACGCGCTGCACCTGCGGCGTACGTCCTCGGGCACGGTGCTCGGGTCCTACTCTGCGGCCGGTGTGCAGGCCGCCGACCTCCAGGCGGTCCGCTCAGTGCGGCTCGCCGGGGCAGCGACGACCCACACCGCCTCCCGTGCCCGGCACACGCTGACGATCGAGCTCCACAGCGGCGGCGGCAACCCGGTCGGGTACGCCGACGTGCTCCTGATGGACCTCGACGATCCCGCGTTCGGCGGCTTCCTCACGACCGGCGCCGACGGCACCGTCACGGCGAAGGTTCCCGAGGGCAGGTACGTGCTCGTCGCCTCGACGTTCAGCGCGGTGCTGCTCCCGCCAGAGTTCGCCGTGACCGACGACAGCACCGTGTCGCTGAACCTGGCGGACGCGACCGCACGGCCCCACGTCTCGATGCCCGGCCACCGGGTGGTCGAGGCGGACCTGACCATCAGCGCCGAGGTCGGCGACTCCAACGGCTACTCGTTCGGATTCTCCGGGAAGCACTTCTTCACGCGCGTGCAACCGGTCGCCGCGCAGCCGACCTACGGCACCGTGCACACGGGTGTCGCCGCCCAGCTGGTCCGGACGGGCAGCGGACCTGCCCGCACCGCGCACCGGCTCGCGGTGACCGCCGACGTCGCCGACGGGGTCCCGGCCGACTTGACCTTCGTGCACCACCACGACGACTTCGCGCGCGTGGTCCAGGAGTTCTACGCCAACGGCCCCGCGGGCCGCCGACCCACGTTCGTGGAGGTCGGGACGTCGGACCTGGGCCTGTCCGGTAGCCAGTTTTTCGAGACGCGGGTGCCCGGCCGGCGGGTGCTGCTCCTCCAGGCCTCGCGGGAGCTGTCCTACACGCAGGTCGTCATGCCCCTGATGACCCGGCGCCACGAGAACCTCACCCAGCTGATCGACGTCCACCGCTATCCCCGTGCCGGGCACACCTACCGGACCGTCTTCGCCCACGGCCCGGTCGGACCGGGCGCGGAGGGGTCGAGCCCGTTCGCGCTCACCGGGCGCTACCGCAACGTGCTGTACGGCCAGCTCCCGCTGTTCTCCGGGGCCGGGTCGGAGATGCTCGGCTTCGTGCCGGACGAGGACGGTGAGTGGGCGCTCCGGCAGGACGGCCGGGTGATCGCGGACGGAACGGGCCTGATCTCCTACGCCGTCGAGGTTCCCCGGGACCGGCGGACCTTCGAGCTGACCGCCGTCTCGCACCCGAGCGCCCGCACCTGGACGCTCTCGACGAACGTCGAGGACGTGTGGACCTTCCACTCGGCGCACGGCGCTGCCCGCCAGCCGATCCTGACGCCGTCGTACGTGCCGCCGTCGACGCTGGCGGGGTACGTCGCCCCGGGCCGCACCACGTTCGGCCTCTCGTTCAGCACGCCGGCCCGCGACCAGCATGTCGCCCGCGCCACCGTCGAGGTGTCGACCGACGGCGTGCACTGGCGGGACGCGCGCGTCGTCCGGACCTCGACGGACTCGTTCCGGGTGCGGTACGCCACCCCGCGTGCCCTCGGCGACCGGGGGACGATGAGCATCCGGGTCACGGGTCGCGACCGGCACGGCAACGCCGTGCGGGAGACCGCGCTGGACGTGTACCGCCTGCGCTAGACGGACCTCGGCCGTCGTCCCCGGCCCGCCGGCCGGGCACGGCCACGTGCACGTCGGCCGTCCGGTGGGCGCCTACAGCTCCCCGCTCGCGTCGTACACCCAGCTGGTGTCGGCGGTGGCGAGCCCCTCGACCCAGGAGGCCGGCGCGGCGCTCATGATCGCGCCGTAGTCCCAGTAGTCCTTCCAGAGGCACACGCGGCCGTCGCGCACCCGGTGGACGGTCACGAACGGCAGCGTCACGACCTCGCCCGAGGCGAACGTCCACGTCTCGGAGTGCTCGTACATCACGTCCGCGCCCTGGGCGACGAGCACGCCGTCGTGGTTCTCGTACGCCGCGAGATCGCCCCAGCCGACCTCGAGCCGCTTGGCGATGTCCACCGGGCCTCGGGCGGCCAGGGTCGGGCCGACCGGCACGTCCAGGTAGACGCAGTCCTCGGTCACCCACTCCGCGATGCCGTCGTAGTCCCGCTCGGACAGCGTCCGCCAGAGGCCCCGGACGGCCTCCTCCGGGGTCCGGCTCACGAGGCCGCCTCGACGGCCGGAGCCGGTACGGCAGCGCCGTCGCGCCCGGCCCGCAGGAACTGCCCGGTCCGCTCACGCCCGAGCAGCGCCGTCGGCTCGCCGTCCTCAACGACCCGACGCCCGCTGACGAACACGGCGGGGACGGCGGCGTCGTTGCGGTTCACCATCCGCGACAGCCCGCCGTACTGCTCGACCGGAGCCTCGTGGTACTCCTCCAGCGCGGCGTCGAGGCGGTCGGGGTCCAGCACCACGAGGTCCGCCCGGTCGCCGACGCGCAGCGTGCCCGCGTCGATCCGGTACCACTCGCCGAGCTCCCCGGTGAGCCGGTGCACGGCCTGCTCGACGCTCATGAACGGCGTGCCCGCGGCGTCGGCGTCGCGGACGTGCTTGAGCAGCCGCAGCCCGAAGTTGTAGAACGCCATGTTCCGCAGGTGTGCCCCGGCGTCGGAGAACCCGACCTGGATGCCCGGGTCCCGCGCGAGCTTGCGCAGCACCGCCGGCCGGTGGTTGCTGATCGTCGTGCGCCAGCGGATCGCCGTCCCGTGCTCGAGCACCAGGTCCAAGAAGGCGTCCACCGGGTGCTTGCCGCCGCGCTCGACACCGACCTGGCCGAACGACTTGCCCACCACGGAGCCGTCCGGGCAGGCGACGATCTCGGCGTCGAAGAAGTCCCGGTGCCAGACCCGGGGGCCGTACTTGCTCTCGTAGTCCTTGCGGAACTGCCGGCGGTACGCGGGATCGCGCATCAGCTCGTCGCGGGCCAGCTTCTCCTGCAGGTGCAGGGCGGCGGCTCCGGAGCCGAACTCCTCGAAGATCACCAGGTCGATGCCGTCGGCGTACACCTCGAACGGCACGGGCAGGTGCTGCCAGCGGAAGTCGGCGCCGAGCCGGTTCACGACCCGGGCGAGCGGCCGCATCAGGTGGATCACGAACGGGATCGCCTTGATGTCCGCGGCGGACAGCAGGCTGGTGCGCAGGGCCGGCCGGCCGAACCAGCCGATCGAGCCGACGGCCTGGGTGATGATCGTGTGCGGGTGGCTCGCGTCCGGCCCCGCTTGGAGCGCCCGGCGCCGGCGGCGGAGGATCGAGCGCAGCCCGCGCATCTCCTTGCCCTTCGCGTACGTCAAGGGCAGCGTGCGCGAGCGGCACAGGTCGCCGTCGATCTTGTCGAAGAGCAGCTGCTGGGCCGACATGCCGACGAACCCCGCGTCCAGCGCCTCGGCCAGCATCCTCTCCATCCGGGCCCGCTCGCGGCGGCTGGGCCGCACCTCCTTGCGGGTCGCGCGGTCCAGGCCCATGGTCGCGGTGCGCATGTCGGAGTGCCCGATGAACGCGGCCAGGTTCGGTCCGAGGGGCAGCGACTCCAGCGCGGCGGCGTACTCCTCGGCGCTCGACCAGGTCCGGTGCTCGTCGACGGCGCGGATCACGTGCTGGCGGGGGATCGCCTCGACCCTCCCGAACAGGTCGCCGGCGTCGACGCCACCGACGTGCACGGTCGACAGCGAGCACGACCCCAGCAGCAGCGTGGTCACCCCGTGCCGCACCGACTCGGCCAGCCCGGGGCCGTCGAGCACCTCGACGTCGTAGTGCGTGTGGATGTCGACGAGCCCCGGGATCACCCACTTCCCGGCCGCGTCGACCACCTCGGGGCAGCCCGTCGCGTCGAGCTCCTCGCTGGTGACGGCCACGACGTGGCCGTCCCGGATGCCGAGGTTGCGGACCGCGGACGCCGCGCCCGTCCCGTCGAACCAGCGGCCGCCCTTGATGATCGCGTCGAAGGTCATGCCTCGGAATGGAACCGGTTCCAGTTGACACGCGTCAAGAGCGGGAGCTTTCGAGTCTCCTCATCACCGGCGCGGCGAGCGCGCCGTGCACGAAGACGGACAGCACGATCGCGAACGACACCGTCGACCACATCCAGTCGGTGGCCAGGCCCTCGGCCTCCCCGCCGGCGTACGCGAGGTAGTAGATCGAGCCGATCCCGCGCACCCCGAAGAAGGCCACCGTCCGCCGCTCATCAGGCTCGAGGCAGCCGTGCAGCCCGACCGTCCCGGCGAGCGGCCGCACGACGAGGACCAGTGCGACCGCGATCGCGACGCCCTTCCAGTCCAGGCTCCCGAAGAGGCCGCGGGTCGTCGCGATCCCGAGCACCAGCAGCACGAACAGCGTCAGCAGCCGCTCCAGGCGCTCGGCGACCTCGTGCATCGCCGCGTGGTAGTCGTGGGAGCGCTCGGCGGAGCGGAAGGTCATCGCGCACGCGAAGACCGACAGGAAGCCGTAGCCGCCGACGACCTGGCCCACGCCGTACGCCGACACGAGCGCCGCGAGCGCCATCAGGGACTCGCCGCGCTCGGCCACCCGCAGCGACGCGCTGCTCGAGCGGAACGCCGCGTACGCCAACACCCGGCCGACGAGGATGCCGGCGAGTACGCCGAGGAGGACCTTGCCGACGAGGTACCAGCCCACCCACTCGAGCACCCAGCCGGACAGGGCGCCGTGGGTCGCGAGCAGGATCGCGGCGTACACGAACGGGAAGGCCAGGCCGTCGTTCAACCCGGCCTCGGAGGTGAGCGTGAACCGCACCTCGTCGTCCTCGTCGACCTCATGGTCCCCGGTCTGCGGCCCGGCCACCTGGACATCGGAGGCGAGCACCGGGTCGGTGGGCGACAGCACCGCGCCGAGGAGCACCGCGGCCGCGGCCGGGAGCCCGGCCGCCCAGCCGAGGAGGCCGATCGCGCCGATCGTCAGCGGCATGCTGATGCCGAGCAGGCGCCAGGTGGCGCCCCAGCGCCGCCACGACGCCCAGCGGCGGACCTCCAGCGGCCGGTCGAGCGCCAGGCCGACCCCCATCAGCGCGACCAGCACGACCAGCTCGGTGACGTGCTCGATCGTGGCCCGGTTCGCCTGGGGGTCGAGCGGCATCCCGTCGGGGAGCGGGGTCAGGCCCAGCAGCAGTCCGACGGTGACCAGCACCATCGGCGCCGACACCGCCCAGCGGTCCAGGAGCGCGGGGAGCACGATCGCCAGCAGGAGGCTCGCGCCGGCGACGAGGTAGACGAGGTCGGCGGTCACGGGCGCGTGGTACCCGATGCCTGCGGTTCCGCACCTCGTCACCGCCCCGGAATGACAGGAGCGTGAACGCGGTCAGACCCGGGTCGCGGCCGGCGGGGAGGGGTGGACCGGTCAGCCGGCCGTCGCCGCGAACGCCTCCGCCACGACGTCGAACCCCTCGTCGAGCAGCTCGTCGCCGATCGAGAGCGGAGGGAGGAACCGGAACACGTTGCCCCAAGTGCCGCAGGTCAGGGTGACCACGCCGTTGCGGTGGCAGTACGCCGAGACCGCCGCGGTCCGGACCGGGTCCGGCTCCGTGGTGCCCGGCCTGCAGAGCTCGATCGCCATCATCGCGCCACGGCCCCGGATGTCCGCGACCACGTCGTGCTCGGCCCGCAGGTCCGCCAGCCGCTTCTCCATGCGGGCACCGATCTCGCGGGCGCGGGCGCCGAGGTCGTGCCGGCGCATCTCCTCGATCGCGCCGAGGCCGGCGGCGCAGGCGACGGGGTTGCCGCCGTACGTGCCGCCGAGACCGCCGACGTGCACGGAGTCCATCAGCTCGGCGCGCCCGGTGACGGCGGCGAGCGGCAGGCCCCCGGCGATGCCCTTCGCGGTCGTCACCAGGTCCGGCACGACCGCCTCGTGGTCGACGGCGAACCAGTCGCCGGTGCGACAGAAGCCGGACTGGATCTCGTCGGCGACGAACACCACGCCGTTCTCCTTCGCCCAGGCGGCGAGCGCGGGCAGGAACCCCGGCGCCGGTACGACGAAGCCGCCCTCGCCCTGGATCGGCTCGATGACCAGGCAGGCGAGGTTCTGGGCGCCGACCTGCTTGTCGAGCACGTCGATCGCGCGGGCCGCGGCCTGCTCGCCGGTCAGCCCGTCACGCAGCGGGTACGACATCGGCGCGCGGTAGACCTCGCCGGCGAACGGGCCGAAGCCGTTCTTGTACGGCATGTTCTTCGCGGTCATCGCCATCGTCAGGTTGGTGCGGCCGTGGTACGCGTGGTCGAAGACCGCCACCGCGTCGCGTCCGGTGGCCACGCGCGCGATCTTCACGGCGTTCTCGACGGCCTCGGCGCCCGAGTTGAACAGGGCGCTCTTCTTCGCGTGGTCGCCGGGGGTGAGCTCGGCGAGCGCGGCGCACACGTCCACGTAGCCGTCGTACGGCGTGATCATGAAGCAGGTGTGGGTGAACGCCTCGACCTGCGCGGTGACGTTCCGGACCACCGCCGGTGCCGCGTTGCCGACCGAGGTCACGGCGATGCCGGACCCGAGGTCGATCAGCGAGTTCCCGTCCACGTCGACGAGGACGCCGCCCCCGGCCGCGACCACGAACACCGGCAGCATCGTGCCGACGCCGTCCGCGACGTGCGCCTTCTTGCGGTCCAGGCGCTCCAGCGAGCCGGGGCCCGGGATCTCGGTGACGAGGCGGCGCTCCTGGGGGAGCGAGGGCCCGCCAACAGCAGATTCGGTCATGCATCGAAGCCTCTCACGAGTGGTTCCGTTCCCGGCAGGGGGTTTGGCTGAGGATTTCGTGACCACCAGCCCCCGTGCGGGAGACTGGGGGCGTGAGAGACGTCGCGATCCTGGGCAGCACCGGGTCCATCGGCACCCAGGCCATCGAGATCGTGCGCGCCAACCCGGACCGCTTCCGGGTCGTCGCGCTGACGGCGGGCGGGTCGAACCCCGGCCTGTTCGAGGAGCAGGTGGCCGAGCTCGCCCCGGCGTACTCCGGTCTGGGGGAGGACGCGAGCATCGAGGCCGCGTCGATGTACTGCGACGTCGTCATCAACGGCATCACCGGCGCGGTCGGCCTGCGCCCCACGCTCGCCGCCCTCGACGCCGGCAACACGCTCGCGCTCGCCAACAAGGAGTCGCTGATCATGGGTGGCCCGCTGGTGCTGGACCGCGCCGCGCCCGGCCAGATCGTGCCGGTCGACTCCGAGCACAGCGCGCTCGCCCAGTGCCTGCGCGGCGGGTCGGCCGAGGAGGTACGCCGGCTGGTGCTGACGGCCAGCGGCGGCCCGTTCCGCGGCCGCACCCGCGAGGAGCTCGCCGGCGTCACGGTCGAGGAGGCGCTCGCGCACCCGACCTGGGACATGGGCCCGGTCGTCACCATCAACTCCGCGACCCTGGTCAACAAGGGCCTCGAGGTGATCGAGGCGCACCTGCTCTTCGGCATCCCGTTCGACCGGATCGAGGTCGTGGTGCACCCCACGAGCGTCGTGCACTCGATGGTGGAGTTCGTGGACGGCTCGACGCTGGTGCAGGCCAGCCCGCCGACCATGCTGATCCCGATCGCGCTCGGCCTCGCCTGGCCGGACCGGGTGCCCGGCACCGCCCCGCCCGTCGACTGGTCGCGGCCGCAGACGTGGGAGTTCTTCCCCCTCGACGACGAGGCGTTCCCGGCGGTCGCGCTCGCGCGCTCGGCAGGGGAGCGGGGCGCCACGGCGCCGGCGGTCTACAACGCCGCGAACGAGGTGTGCGTCGAGGAGTTCCGCCGCGGGCGGCTCGTCTTCGCGGAGATCGTCCCCACGGTTCAGGCGGTTCTCAGCCGCCACGACGTACCCTCTGAGGTGACGGTCGAGGGCATCCTCGACGCAGATGCCTGGGCTCGGGAGACGGCCCGCCAGCTGATCGAGGGAACCAAGTGACCACTCTGTTCTACGCGCTGGGCGTGCTGATCTTCGCGGTCGGCATCCTCGCGTCGATCGGCCTTCACGAGCTCGGCCACATGATCCCCGCGAAGAAGTTCGGCGGGAAGGTCACCCAGTACTTCGTCGGCTTCGGCCCGACGGTGTGGAGCAAGCAGGTCGGCGAGACCGAGTGCGGCGTCAAGGCGATCCCGCTCGGCGGCTACGTCAAGATCGTCGGGATGCTCCCGCCGGGCGCCGCGCAACTGGCCGACGAGGTCACCACCGACGCCGAGGGCAACCAGGTCGTCAAGGTCCGCAAGTCCAACACCGGGCTGTTCACGCAGCTCATCTCCGACGCCCGCGCGGCCGAGTGGGAGACGATCGGCCCGGAGGACAGCGAGCGCCTCTTCTACAAGATGGTCTGGTGGAAGAAGGTCATCGTGATGGCCGGCGGGCCGACGGTGAACATCCTGATCGCGTTCACGCTGTTCTGGATCGTCTTCGGGACCTACGGACAGCGCAGCATCGAGCCGGACGCCGGCCGACCGGTCATCGACGAGGTCTCGCAGTGCGTGATCCCGTACGTCGACAACCGGACCACCTGCACCTCGAGCGACCCGATCAGCCCCGCCGCCGAGGCCGGGCTCCGGCCGGGCGACGTCGTCACCACCTTCAACGGCACCCCGATCGCCGACTGGGACCAGCTCCGCACGCTGATCCGGGGCAACTCAGACGGTGACGCGGTGATCGGCTACGAGCGCGACGGCAGGCAGCTGACCGGGACCGCCAACACCACCGTCGAGGCCCGCCCCACCTCCCAGACCGACCAGACCCTGCGCCAGGTCGGCTTCCTCGGAGTCACGCCCACCACGCACACCCAGATTCAGACCGGCGGCCCGCTCTACACCCTCGACCAGATGGGCACGATGACCAAGCAGAGCGTGCAGGCGCTCGCCACGCTGCCGGTCAAGGTGTGGGGGGTCGCCGAGGCGATCGCCGGCGTCAAGGACCGTGCCGTCGACAGCCCGGTCAGCATCGTGGGCGGGAGCCGGATGGCCGGCGAGACCGTCTCGGACGCGGGCTTCCCGCTCGCCGAGAAGGCCGTCTTCCTGATGCTGCTGCTCGCCGGGTTCAACCTGTTCATCGGCCTGTTCAACTTCATCCCGCTGCTCCCGCTCGACGGTGGCCACATCGCCGGCGCGCTCTGGGAGGCGATCCGCCGCGGGTTCGCCCGGCTGCGCGGCCGTCCCGACCCCGGGTACGTCGACGTCGCCCGGCTGCTGCCGATCGCCTACTGCGTGGCCGGTGTGCTCCTCGTCATGGGCGTGGTGCTGATCGTCGGGGACCTCGTCGTACCGATTCACATCGAGTCCTAGGCTTAGTGCCATGACCGAGATCAGCCTGGGCATGCCCACGGCCCCGCCGCCGGTGCTCGCCCCCCGGCGCAAGACCCGTCAGATCAAGGTCGGCAAGGTCGGCGTCGGCAGTGACTCTCCCGTCTCGGTCCAGTCGATGACGACGACCCTCACCGCGGACGTCAACGCGACGCTGCAGCAGATCGCGGAGCTCACCGCCACGGGGTGCGACATCGTGCGGGTGGCGTGCCCGAGCCAGGACGACGCCGAGGCGCTGCCCGCGATCGCCCAGCACTCGCAGATCCCGGTGATCGCCGACATCCACTTCCAGCCGAAGTACGTCTACGCCGCGATCGACGCCGGCTGCGCGGCCGTCCGCGTGAACCCCGGCAACATCCGGCAGTTCGACGACCAGGTCAAGGAGATCGCGGCGGCCGCCAAGGACCGCGGCACCTCGATCCGGATCGGCGTCAACGCCGGGTCGCTCGACAAGCGGCTGCTCGAGAAGTACGGCAAGGCCACGCCCGAGGCACTGGTCGAGTCGGCGGTGTGGGAGGCCAGCCTCTTCGAGGAGCACGACTTCCACGACTTCAAGATCTCGGTCAAGCACAACGACCCGGTCGTGATGGTGCGCGCCTACGAGATGCTCGCCGAGCGCGGCGACTGGCCCCTGCACCTGGGCGTCACCGAGGCCGGCCCGGCCTTCCAGGGCACGATCAAGTCCGCGACCGCCTTCGGCGCGCTGCTCTCCCGGGGCATCGGCGACACGATCCGCGTCTCCCTCTCGGCCCCGCCGGTCGAGGAGGTCAAGGTCGGCATCCAGATCCTGCAGTCGCTCAACCTCCGCCCCCGCAAGCTCGAGATCGTCTCGTGCCCCTCGTGCGGGCGCGCGCAGGTGGACGTCTACAAGCTCGCGGACGAGGTGACGGCCGGTCTCGAGGGCATGGAGGTCCCGCTCCGGGTCGCCGTGATGGGCTGCGTCGTGAATGGTCCCGGCGAGGCCCGCGAGGCCGATCTCGGCGTCGCCTCGGGCAACGGGAAGGGTCAGATCTTCGTCAAGGGCGAAGTCGTCAAGACCGTGCCCGAGTCGCAGATCGTGGAGACCCTGATCGAGGAGGCCATGCGGATCGCGGAGGGCATGGAGTCCGTCGACGGCGCCGCCGCGCAGGTCACCGTCTCCTGAACGACGGACGAACACCACCCGTTCGGGGGTGACGGACGGCGTCCGCTGCCCCAGACTTCGCCTGTGACCATCTCCCGCAGGCGGCTGCTCGGCACCGCGACCGTGTCCGGAGTGGCGACGGCCACGGGTGCGACCCGCTGGCTCCCCGCGACCGCAGCCGTCGACCTCCCGTCGCCGGAGGACTCCGGCATCGAGCACGTCGTGCTCGTGATGATGGAGAACCGCTCGTTCGACCACTACCTGGGCTGGCTGCCCGGAGCCGACGGGAAGCAGGCGGGGCTCAGCTACGTCGACCGGCACGGCGTACGCCACGACACCCACCACCTCACGGCGCCCGACGGCTGCGGGTTCGAGGACCCCGACCACTCCTGGGAGGGCGGCCGGATCCAGCTCAACGGCGGGAAGCTGGACGGCTTCCTGAAGTCCGGCAACAACGACCTGATGGCGATCGGCTACTACACCGACGAGGACCTGTCGTTCTACTCCGGCGCCGCCCGGGACTGGACCGTGTTCGACCGGTACTTCTCCGCGGTGATGGCCGAGACGTACCCGAACCGCTTCTACCAGCACGCCGCGCAGACCGACCGGCTGCACAACAACACCGACAAGTCGACGCTGCCGACGATCTGGGACCGGCTGGCCGCGAAGGGCCTGACCGGGACCTACTACTACAGCGACATCCCGTTCACGGCGCTCTGGTACGAGAAGCACCTCGACATCTCCCAGCACTTCGCGCAGTTCCTGCTCGACGCGGCCACCGGCACCCTGCCCCAGGTGTCCTTCGTCGACCCCCGGTTCCTCAACGAGGAGAGCGGGATGTCGAACGACGACCACCCGCTCGCCGACATCCGGGCCGGCCAGATGTTCCTGAACCAGGTGTACGACGCGGTCCGCAACGGTCCCGGCTGGGAGAAGACCGTGCTCGTGATCAACTACGACGAGTGGGGAGGCTTCTACGACCACGTCCGGCCGCGCCGGGCGCCGGACGTCTCGAAGAAGACCGCACTGCGCGGCTTCCGGACACCGGCCCTGATGATCTCGCCGCTCGCGCGGCGCGGGCACGTCTCGCACCACGTCTACGACCACACCTCGGTGCTGAGGATGATCGAGTGGCGGTGGGGGCTGAAGCCGCTGACGCCCCGCGACAAGGCGGCCCGGAACATCGCGGAGGCCCTCGACTTCGGGAGCGGGCCCGACCTGTCCTCGCCGACGTACGACGTCCCGGTGATCGTGCCGGCCGCGTGTGCACCGGACGAGACGAAGTCGGCGGACTGGGCGGACCTCAAACGGCTGGCCCGCGACGTCGGCTTCAGGTTGCCGCGATGATCGCGCGCCCGCTCCTCGCCCTCGCGATCGTGCTCACCGGGGCGTTGCTCTCGCCGGCGAGCAGTGCCCTCCCGGACACGCCCGCCCGACCGACGGCGTACGTGCCACCGGTCAAGCACGTCTTCGTGATCAACATCGAGAACAAGGGCTACGACGAGACCTGGGGCGGCGACTCCGCGGCGCCGTACCTGGCGCGGACGCTGCGGGCGAAGGGCGTCCTGCTCAACCACTACTACGGCACCGCGCACAACTCGCAGCCGAACTACGTCGCGCAGGTATCCGGCCAGGGCCCGAACCCGGAGATGCAGGCCGACTGCCAGCTGTTCACGGACTTCACCCGCACCTCGACGGTCGATCCGGACCAGGCCGTGGGCTCGGGGTGCGTCTTCCCGGCGGACGTGCCGACGCTGCCGGGGCAGCTGACCGCGGCGGGCCGGACCTGGAAGGGCTACATGGACGACATGACGAAGCCCTGCCAGCATCCCGACGTCGGTGCGGTGGACCCGACCCAGCGCGCGACGGCGGAGCAGAACTACGCGGCGCGGCACAACCCGTTCGTCTACTTCCACTCGATCATCGACGACCCGGCGTACTGCAAGCGGCACGTCGTCCCCCTGGGCGGCCTGGTGCACGACCTGAAGCGGGTCCGTACGACGCCGAACCTGACCTACATCACCCCGGACCTGTGCCACGACGGCCACGACGCCCCGTGCGCCGACGGCCGGCCGGGAGGCCTGGCGTCCGTGAACGCCTGGATGAAGCGGTGGGTGCCGAGGATCCTCGCGTCACCGGCGTTCCGGAAGAACGGGGCGCTGATCATCACCGCCGACGAGTCGGACGGGCCGGAGGCGGACGCGGACGCGTGCTGCGGGCCGGCGACGTCGGCCAACAGCCCGATGCCCGGCATCCTGGGACCGGGTGGCGGCAAGATCGGCGCGCTGGTGATCTCGAAGTTCGTGCAGCCCGGCTCGTGGAGCACCACGCCGTACAACCACTACTCGCTGCTCGGCTCGCTCGAGGAGATCTTCGGGCTGCCGAAGCTCGGGTATGCGCGCGACGAGGGCGTCGACACGTTCGGCCTCGACGTGTGGAACGACTACTCCTCGTCGAGCTCGGCGTTGCCGATCACCCGCTAGGGCTGCGGCCGCGCGGGTCGCCGTTCTGCCGTGCGGCTGCCCCAGGTCCGCACCCTGCCGGCGGCACCCGTCGTCCGTGGCGCTGCTGCCCGCCTGCGCGGCATCGGAACGCTGGCAATGATCGTGGCGAGAGTGCGCCTCGGCCCGCCCCAGGGACGTAGGCTGCCGCCGTGCTCACCACTCGCCACGGTGTCCGCCCCCTCGGGGCGGCGGATCTCGACGCGTTCCTGGCGCTCGCCCGGCGCGACCCGGTGGTCAACGTGTTCGCCGACTACCGGGCGACCACGACGAACCTGGAGCCGCGCTGGCTCGGCGGCGAGATGTGGGGCCGGTTCGAGAACGGCGAGCTCGCCGCGGCCTGCCATGTGGGCGCGAACCTGGTGCCGGTGCAGGCCACGGCGGACGACGCCGCCGCGTTCGCGGAGCGCGCACTGACCCGCGGCCGCACGGTCTCGACGATCGTGGGACCGCAGGAGGCGGTCCGGGTGTTCTGGAACGGCGTCTCGGCTGCGTGGGGACGCCCGCGCGAGGCGCGCTGGGAGCAGCCGCACCTCGAGATCGCGGCGCTGCCGAAGGTCGCGGCCGACCCGCGGGTGCGGAAGTCGACCCGGTCGGACCTCAACGCGCTCTACCCGGCCTGCGTCGCGATGTACACCGAGGAGGTCGGCATCTCGCCGGAGTACGGCGGGGGAGCGGAGCTCTACCGCGCGCGGGTCACCCAGCTGGTCAGCCGCGGCTGGTCGTTTGCGCGGTACGACGAGGGGCGTCTCGTCTTCAAGGCCGAGGTCGCCTGCGCCACGCCGTACGCCGCCCAGATCCAGGGGGTCTACGTGCCGCCGTCCGAGCGTGGGCGCGGGCTCGCGACCGCCGGCATGGCGGCCGTGGTGAACATCGTGCGGCGCGAGCTCGCACCGGTGGTGTCGCTCTACGTCAACGACTGGAACACGTCTGCGCGGGCGGTCTACGAGAAGGTCGGCTTCCGGGAGACCGCGCGGTTCGCGACAGTGATGTTCTGATGCCGCGCGGCGTGCGGCTGCTCGCCCTCATCCTCGGCGTCAGCGGCGTGGTCCACCTCCTCCGGCCTCGCGCGTACGCCTTCCTGATGCCGTCCTGGGTCCCCGCCCACCGCGAGGTCATCCTGGCCAGCGGGGTCGCCGAGCTCGCCTGCGCCGCCGGCCTCGTCGTACCCGCCACCCGCCGCCCCGCCGGCTGGGCCAGCGCCGCCCTGCTCCTCGGCGTCTACCCGGGCAACCTGAAGATGGCCGCCGACGCCGCCTCGTCCTCCTCGACCGGCTTCAAGGTCCTCGCGTTCGCCCGCCTGCCGCTGCAGCTCCCGATGGTCCGCTGGGCGCTCCGCGCCGCCCGCGGCTGAGGTTCTCCACAGGCTCGACGCGGGCAGTTTCGCAGGCGCCCCGGCCGGGGAATGATCGTGCCGTGACCGGTACTCGGGCGGTCATCGCCGCTGTTGGTGTTGCGCTGGCGCTCGGGGTCTCCGCCTGTTCGGGCGGCGACCCCGAGCCCAGGGTCGCGCCCCCCTCGACCTCGCCGCCCACCTCGCCCAGCACCACCCCCGCCTCCGACACCGTCCCCCCGACGATGCCGCCGGAGGCGCGCGGCACCGACGCGGCCTCGGCTGAGGCGTTCGTGAAGTTCTACTGGGAGATGGTGAACTACGCGCAGGCGACGGGGGATGTGGGTGGGCTGAAGGAGCTAGCGACGAAGTGCAACGGCTGCGACGCGGCGGTCGAGTTCGTCCAGGAGTCATACGACGGCGGCGGCCGCATCATCGGCGGTACTGGACATCTCAGCTCGTTCAAGACTGTGTTTGTCGCCATGCATGGTTCCTCGTGGGCGGCCGTCGAGTGTCGCATCCGAAGCAGCAGCCAGACGGTCGACAAGCCAGGCACGAGCGCCGACAAGAGCTATCCCGGTGGACTCACGGACGTGCGTCTGTACCTCGAGCCGACAGACGGTGCGTGGCTCGTACGTTCGCTGGTGACGAGATGAGGCTCCTGAGCTTGCTGGTTGCAGGACTCACGCTCGGTGCGATCCCAACCGCGCCCGCCTACAGTGACCCGATAGTTACGCCGAATGCCACGGGGCTCCTCACCTCGATCAGCGACGCTCAGGCGGGACACCTGAGCTCAGGGCATTCCGGGAGCAGCCCGAGCACGGTGGCGTACGTCGATGAGAACACCGTCTGTGCGCCAGGCGGGGCACAGACTTGCGGCGAGGTCGCACTCTGCGACAACGGCGACGTCATGGTCATGAGCGCCTACTTCGACGCCGAAGGCCATCTGATCGACCGCGGCGCTAACTGCCCGGAGGATGTCGCGCCGCCGGCGCCGCCGCAGGTCACGCCGGGTGTGGTGCTCACGGCACTGCGACAGATCGGTCTGCCGCCGTCAGAACTCGAGGTCCAACCGCCCAACGGCCGCACCCTGGTGAACTTCGACACGAACTTCTACACGCACAACGGGGAGTTCAGCCGCACGGTGACCCTGCTCGGTCGGCGGGTGGAGCTGCGGATCTGGCCGGCCCGGTACGGGTGGCGGTTCGGGGACGGCCAGCGGCGCTGGACCACCACACCCGGCGACAGGTACCCGCACCTGGAGGTCACCCACCGCTACCTCCGCGAGGGCCGGGTCAGCCCGAGCGTCGACACGACGTACGCGGCCGAGTTCCGGGTCGGCGGCGGTCCGTGGCGCGACGTGAACGGCACCGTGACGATCCCCGGCTCACCACAGGCCCTGCGAGTGGTGACGGCGCGGCCGGTGCTGGTCGGCGGTTGAGGGAACCGTACGTTCCCGGGTCCGTCCAGCACCGGACCAGGCGTCACCGGGCGATCACAGTTCCACCATGGGATCCGGGGAAACCCGCACATCCCACGGTCTGCTCGCCATGGGAGGTGCAGGCTCCCCTGCAGACCATGGTGAAGCTGCGACGGGCGGAACCGACGCACCCGACCCTCAGGAGATCGGGCTGCGAACGGTCTTCGACGCGCGCTCGCACGACTCCAGGACGCAGCGGACCGTGGTGACCTTCCGGGTCGTGTAGGTGTCGAGGAGGAGGGTGGAGTCGTCCTCGAACGAGACCCGGCCGAAGACGTACGGCGCCTCGTACCGGACGAGGGCGGCACCACCGGACGCGCGGCGGAGCACCGCCGCGCTCGCCCCCGGTCCGTCGGAGAGCAGTCCGACCGTGGCCACGCGGCCGCCCGATGGCGACACCGCGACGACGCGGTAGGAGCAGGAGCGCCCCTGCCGGTCGCCGTCCAGGGTGGTCAGCACCGAGCAGCCGCCGTCGTACGGATCACCCGTGTACGCCGCAAGGCGGTCGGCGGCGATCGAGGCGACGTAGCCCACGCGGTGGTTCACCGTCACCGTCGTGTCGGAGCGGTAGTTCCACCAGAACGTCCGGTCCGGCCCCCAGCCGCCCAGGACCGCGCGGCTCTCATCGGCGTCCAGCACGTCGACCGCGCCGGCGAAGGTCCGCGCCCCGACGACTCGCCCGGTCCGGGCGTCGAGCACGCGAAGCGTCGTCTCCTCCGCGGTCTGCTTCGGCGCCGTCAGGAGGTCCTTGCCGTCGTCGCTGAGCCACACGAGCTCGGAGGCGAGCCCGCGCACCAGGACCTTCTGCCGCTCCGACGGCGTGATCCAGAGGACCCGGGCGTGGCCGCCGGTGCGCCGCGACAGGTGCACGTAGTAGCGGTTGCCGGACTTGCCGAGGTAGGTCACCACCGGTGCCCGGAACGTCATCCGCATCGGCCCGTCGACGAGCACCCGCCCCTCGACGTGCGGGCCGGTCACGTCGGGACCACGGTCGAGGGACGAGGGATGGACCGACACCGTCGGCGCGGCGACGGCGAGGAGCAGGGACAGCAGTGCGGTCTTCATGCCAACCAGACGCGATAACCCGGAGGAAGGTTGCACCTCCCGGCAAGTAGCCTTCTCCGCATGATCATGCGGATGTCGAGCCTGTTCGTGCGCACCCTCCGGGAGGACCCGGCGGACGCCGAGGTGCCGTCGCACCGGCTCCTGGTGCGGGCCGGCTACATCCGCCGCGCCGCGCCCGGCATCTACACCTGGTTGCCGCTCGGGCTCAAGGTGCTGCGCCGGATCGAGAACGTGATCCGCCAGGAGATGGACGCCATCGGCGCCCAGGAGCTGAGCTTCCCGGCGCTGCTGCCGCGTGAGCCCTACGAGGCGACCGGCCGGTGGACCGAGTACGGCGACGGCATCTTCCGCCTCCAGGACCGCAAGGGCGCCGACTACCTCCTCGGCCCGACGCACGAGGAGATGTTCACCCTCGTGGTGAAGGACCTGTACAGCTCGTACAAGGACCTGCCGCTGTCGATCTACCAGATCCAGACCAAGTACCGCGACGAGGCGCGACCGCGCGCCGGCCTGCTGCGCGGCCGCGAGTTCGTCATGAAGGACTCCTACTCCTTCGACATCGACGACGCCGGTCTCGAGGCCAGCTACCAGGCCCACCGCGACGCCTACGTCCGGATCTTCGACCGCCTCGGTTTCGAGTACGTCATCGTCAAGGCGATGTCGGGCGCGATGGGCGGCTCGAGGTCCGAGGAGTTCCTCGCCAAGGCCGCGGTCGGCGAGGACACCTACGTCCGCTGCTCGCTGTGCGACTACGCCGCGAACGTCGAGGCCGTCGAGCTCCCGCCGCCCGCCCCCGTGCCGTACGACGACGCGCCCGCCGCCCACGCGGAGCAGACGCCCGACACGCCGACGATCGACACGCTCGTCGACCACCTCAACGAGAAGTTCCCGCGCGACGACCGCCCCTGGCACGCCGGCGACACGCTCAAGAACGTCGTGTTCTCGGTGCGCCACCCCGACGGATCGACCGAGGCGATCGCCGTCGGCCTGCCCGGGGACCGCGACGTCGACGCGAAGCGGCTCGAGGCCAACCTCGGCGAGGGCGTGGTCTTCGAGCCCTTCGGCGAGGAGGACTTCAAGGCGCGCCCGACCCTCGCGAAGGGCTACATCGGGCCGGGTGCGCTGGGGGAGAAGAAGCCCGCCGGCGTCCGCTACCTGCTCGACCCCCGCATCGTCGAGGGCACCCGCTGGGTCACCGGCGCGGACGTCGCCGGCAGCCACGTGCTCGACCTCGTGGCCGGCCGGGACTTCAACGGCGATGGTTTCATCGAGGTCGCCGAGGTCCGCGACGGCGATCCCTGCCCGCGCGGGGACGGCGGGGTGCTCGTGACCGCCCGCGGGATCGAGATGGGCCACATCTTCCAGCTCGGCCGCAAGTACGCCGACGCGCTCGACCTGAAGGTGCTCGACGAGCACGGCAAGCTCGTCACCGTCACCATGGGCTCCTACGGCATCGGTCCCTCGCGCGCGGTCGCGGCGATCGCGGAGAACACCCACGACGAGCTCGGCCTCGTCTGGCCGCGCGAGGTGGCGCCCGCCGACGTCCACGTCGTCGCCACCGGCAAGGACGAGCACGTGTACGCCGCCGCCGAGCGGGTCGTGCACGAGCTCAACAGCCAGGGCATCGAGGTCCTGTACGACGACCGGCCGAAGGTCAGCCCCGGCGTGAAGTTCAAGGACGCCGAGCTGATCGGCGTCCCGACCATCGTGGTGGTCGGCAAGGGCCTGGCCGACGGCACCATCGAGGTCAAGGACCGCGCGACCGGCGAGCGCGAGGACGTGCCCGCCGACCACGTCGTCGACCACGTCGTCCGGCTCGTGCGGGCATGACCACCCCACCAGATCGCTCGCTACGCTCCGGACCGGACGGGGTGCCCGCGTGACCGTCCGGGCGGTCATCTTCGACTGGGGCGGCACGCTCACCGCCTGGCACGACGTGGACTTCCACGCGGAGTCGCTCGCGCTCGCCCAGGCGGTCGTGAACGTCGACCACGAGGTCGAGGTCTCCCAGGCCCGGCTGCACGAGGCGAACCAGGCGATCTGGGGCCGCTCCCGCGACCACCAGCAGAGCTCGACGCTCGCGTACCTCTTCACCGAGGCCGGGCTCGAGCACGACCCCGACCTGCTCACGGCGTACTACGAGTTCTGGGAGCCGCACACCCGGACCGACCCCGAGGTCGGCCCGCTCTGGGAGGGGCTCCGGGCGGAAGACATCAGGGTCGGGGTCCTCTCCAACACCATCTGGCCCCGCGCGTGGCACGAGGGCTTCTTCCGGCGCGACGGGGTCCACCACCTCATCGACGGCGACGTCTACACGAGCGAGATCCCGTGGACCAAGCCGTCGCCGCACGCCTTCCGGGCCGCGATGGCCGCCGTGGGCGTCGACGACCCGGCCACCTGCGTCTACGTCGGCGACCGGCTCTTCGACGACGTGTACGGCGCGCGCAGCGTCGGGATGCGCGCGATCCACATCCCGCTGAGCCGGATCCCCGCCGAGCAGGTCGGCCACACCGAGGGCGATCCGGACGCCGTCGTGCACCGCCTGGCGGAGATCGCGGACGTGGTCCGCGCCTGGTCCTGACCGGCGCCGAACTGCACCTTTCTGCAATGCAGAAAGGTGAGGAACGGAAGTGGTCGCGCCTCGCTGCACCCTGTTGCATAGTTTTGCAAGAGCGGTCCTCCCGTCAGTCCCCCCACATCCCGGCGGGGAACCGCTCACCGGCCTCAGTCCAGGCCTCAGCGGTCCGCGTACTCGTCGCCTCCGGGGAACGTCTCGGGAGTTCCCCGGAAGACGAGTTCGCGGACCGCTGTCTCTCTCAGCGCGTCGATCGCCCAGCGCCGTCGGTCCTCGACCGTCGTGGCCACCAGGTACGCGTACGTCGCGGCGCACGACCGTTCCAGGTCCAGGGCGGCGCGCTCGACCTGCGCCGGTGTGTCCAGCGGCTGTGGCACGTCGTACGCCGCCTCGCCCGCGACCGGGTCCTCGCCGAGCCCCGTGAGCTCGCGGACCAGGTGGTCGCGGCGGGCCCGGTGCGCGGCGTAGGCGGCGGTGACGGAGTCGAACAGCTCCGGCGTCGCGGCGCGTGAGGTGCGGCCGCCGAGCACGCCGTACACGAAGACGGCCGCGTGCTCGGCGGCGAGCGTCGTCTGGAGGGCGTCGGTCTCGCTCATCCGAGCCCCTGCGCCAGCCGCTGGGCGACGGCCGCCGACATCGAGGCGAGCAGCCGGGCGAGGGCCCCGCTGGCCGCGGCGAGCGCGGCGCCCTCCAGGTACTCCTGGAGCCGCTGCTCCTCGCCACGGACGGCGCCCGGAGCCGACTTCGCGGGCGAGCTGCCCTCGGAGGTCGTGCCGTCGAGAGCCTCGATGTGGGTGCGGTGCAGGACCGCCAGTTCCGACTCGCCGCCCGCCTCGGCGACGTGCTGGGCGTGCCGCAGCCGGCGGATCACCTTCTCCACGAGCGCGACGTCCGGGTCGGCCGTCGGGGTGGCCGACGGCGTCGGGGTCGCCCGGTCGTCGCAGCCCGTCACGGCGACCAGTCCGGCCGCGGCCAGGGCGAGCGCCGTACGGCGGGGGAGGAGCGGACCGACGGACACGGCGCCGACCCTATCGAGTGGATCGTCAGCCGCTATCGTGGCGACCAACAACAGCACAAGGAGGTCGCCCGCCCGTGAGCAGCGCCAAGCAGGACGCCACCAGGGACCGGATCGAGGCGGAGCTCGACGACCCCCTGCGTGCCCTGGGCCTCGACATCGAGGCCGTCGAGATCACTCCGGCCGGCAAGCGCCGGATCCTGCGGGTCGCCGTGGACAAGGACGGCGGCGTGACGCTGGACGAGGTCGCCGAGGCGACCCGGGAGGTGAACCGGGTCCTCGACGGGTCCGAGGTGATGGGTGAGCACCCCTATACGCTCGAGGTCACCTCGCGCGGCGTGGACCGGCCCCTGACGCTGCCGCGCCACTGGCGCCGCAACGCCGGCCGGCTGGTCAAGGTCACCTTCGCCGACGGCGGATCGGTGACCGGGCGGATCGGCGGTTCGACCGAGGAGCAGGTCACGCTCGACGTCGACGGCGCGCAGCGCCAGGTCGAGTACGCCGAGGTGCAGAAGGCGCTGGTGCAGGTGGAGTTCAACCGCCGTGCCAGTGACGACGGGGACGACGTGGATGGCGAGGAGGCCTGATGGACATCGACATGAGCATCCTGCGGATGCTGGAGCGCGAGAAGGAGATCTCCTTCGACGTGCTCGTGGAGGCCATCGAGCAGGCCCTGCTGACGGCGTACCACAAGACGCCGGGCGCCCAGGAGAAGGCCCGCGTCGAGCTGGACCGCAAGACCGGTCACGTCACGGTGCTGGCGGCGGAGGTCGACGACGAGGGCAACACGCTCGGCGAGTACGACGACACGCCCGAGGGGTTCGGCCGGATCGCGGCCACGACCGCCAAGCAGATCATGCTGCAGCGGCTCCGCGACGCGGAGGACGACATCCGGTTCGGCGAGTTCTCCGGCAAGGAGGGCGACATCATCTCCGGGATCATCCAGCAGGGCCGGAACCCCGACGACGTGATGGTCGACCTCGGCAAGCTCGAGGCGCTGCTCCCGGCCGGTGAGCGCGTCCCCGGGGAGCGGTACCAGCACGGCACCCGGATCAAGTGCCTGGTCGTGTCGGTCCGCAAGGGCATGCGCGGCCCCCAGATCACGCTGTCGCGGTCCCACCCGAACCTGGTCAAGAAGCTGTTCGCGCTCGAGGTCCCCGAGATCGCCGACGGCACGGTCGAGATCGCGGCGATCGCCCGCGAGGCGGGACACCGCACCAAGATCGCCGTGAAGTCGACCGCACCCGGCGTGAACGCCAAGGGCGCCTGCATCGGCCCGATGGGCCAGCGGGTCCGCAACGTGATGTCGGAGCTGCACGGCGAGAAGATCGACATCGTCGACTGGTCCGACGACCCCGCCGACCTGGTCGCGCACGCGCTCTCGCCGGCCCGGGTCACGTCGGTGGAGGTCGTCGACGCCGAGGCCAGGTCCGCCCGGGTGGTGGTACCGGACTTCCAGCTCTCGCTGGCGATCGGCAAGGAGGGCCAGAACGCCCGGCTCGCCGCGCGCCTGACGGGCTGGCGCATCGACATCCGCTCCGACGAGGCGCCCGCCGACGACTGAGCGGTCCCGGCCACCCCGACCGGGGGCGGCAGGGGCTCCCGGTTCGAATAGCTGGCGCGATCGCGGTAAGGTTGACGGCAGTGGCGCGTGAACACACTCCTTCTGCATGCCCGGAACTCCCCGCCCCGGCGGGGCCGGTCCGGACCTGCGTGGGATGTCGGGCACGGGCCGCCAAGGCTGAGTTGTTACGGGTGACCGTCGGCTCGGACGCGGAGGGCCACCCGGCCGTCGTGCCCGATCCGGAGGCCACCGCTCCCGGCCGCGGGGCGCACCTGCACCCCACGACCGAGTGCTTTGAGCTCGCGGTGCGCCGGCGAGCCTTCGCCCGGGCCCTGCGGTTCGCGGGGAAGGGGCCAGGGCTGACCAGCGCCCCGCTCGCTGAACACCTCGGCGCAGACATCTGATCGACCGACCTGACACAGAAACTGGAGCAGCAGCTCATGAGCACTCGATGAGTACTTCCCGATGAGCATGCACAACCACTAACGGTCTGAATCACCCCCCGGCGACAAGGCTGGACCCGGGTCTCAGGCCAGAAGGAGAAGCGTGGCTAAGACCCGAGTTCACGAACTCGCCAAGGAGTTCGGTGTCGAGAGCAAGTTCGTTCTCGAGAAGTTCAAGGAGATGGGGGAGTTCGTCAAGTCGGCGAGCTCGACCGTCGAGCTCCCCGCGGAGATGCGGTTCCGCAAGGAGTACGGCGACAAGCTGAAGTC
This sequence comes from Nocardioides sp. HB32, assembly GCF_054058995.1. Classification (NCBI taxonomy): domain Bacteria; kingdom Bacillati; phylum Actinomycetota; class Actinomycetes; order Propionibacteriales; family Nocardioidaceae; genus Nocardioides; species Nocardioides sp. HB32. The sequence continues at coordinate 3,763,208 of NZ_JBSSBS010000001.1, read as the reverse complement.
CGAGGCGTCGGCGGCTCCCGCCGCGCCGGCCGAGCCGGCCGCGGGGAAGCCCGCGCCGGCCAGGAAGGCGCCGGCCAAGAAGGCTGCCGCCGCTCCGGTCGCGGAGCCCGAGGCCGTCGAGGCGCCCGCCGAGGCGCCCGCGGAGGAGGCTGCTCCCGCCGCGAAGACGGCGGCGCCGAAGCCCGGCCCCAAGCCGGCCCCGAAGGCCGAGGAGCCGCCGGCCGAGCCGACCTCCGAGCCCGAGGCCCCCGCGGCCGAGGGTCCGGCCGACGGCACGCCCAAGTCGCCGGCCCCGCGGCCGGTCGGCCGTCCGGGGGCACCGCGCCCGGGCAACAACCCGTTCGCGCCCAGCCAGGGCATGGGCCGTCGGCCCGAGCCCGCCCGCCCGGCGCCCGCGACCGGTGGCGGCGACAACCGCCCGCCGCGTCCGCCGGCTGCCGGCGCGCGCCCGGGCATGCCGCGCCCGAACCCCGCCATGATGCCCAAGTCCCCGGCCGCCTTCGGCCAGGGCCCGGGTGGTCGCTCCGGCGCCCCGGCGCGCGGTGGCGCTCCGGGTCGCGGTGGTGCTCCGGGTCGTGGCGGCGCTCCGGGTCGCGGTGGCGCCCCGGGTGGTGCCGGTGCCGGTGCTCCGGGTCGTCCCGGCGGCTTCGGCCCGAGCGGCGGCGGTCGCCCCGGCGGCGGTCGCCCCGGCCAGCGTGGCCAGACCCAGGGTGCCTTCGGTCGCCCGGGCGGCCCGTCGCGCCGTGGTCGCAAGTCGAAGCGGGCGCGTCGCCAGGAGTTCGAGGCCATGGAGGCCCCGACGATCGGCGGCATCCGCGTCCGCAAGGGCAACGGCGAGACCGTCCGCCTGCCGCGCGGCGCCTCGCTGACCGACTTCGCCGAGCGCATCGGTGTCGACGCCGCCTCGCTGGTGCAGATGCTGTTCAGCCTCGGCGAGATGGTCACGGCGACCGAGTCGGTGAACGACGAGACCCTCGAGCTGCTCGGCGAGGAGCTCAACTACGTCGTCCAGGTCGTCTCCCCCGAGGACGAGGACCGCGAGCTGCTCGAGTCCTTCGACATCGAGTTCGGTGACGACGAGGACACCAACGAGGAGGACCTGGTGGCGCGGCCGCCGGTCGTCACCGTCATGGGTCACGTCGACCACGGCAAGACCAAGCTCCTCGACGCGCTCCGCAGCGCGAACGTCGTCGCGGGCGAGGCCGGTGGCATCACCCAGCACATCGGTGCGTACCAGGTGCACACCGAGGTCGACGGCGACGACCGCAAGATCACGTTCATCGACACCCCGGGTCACGAGGCGTTCACCGCCATGCGTGCCCGCGGCTCGCAGTCGTCGGACATCGCGGTCCTCGTGGTCGCGGCCGACGACGGCGTGATGCCGCAGACCGTGGAGGCGCTCAACCACGCCAAGGCGGCCGGCGTCCCGATCGTGGTCGCGGTCAACAAGATCGACAAGCCGGAGGCGGACCCGACCAAGGTCCGTGGCCAGCTGACCGAGTACGGCCTGGTGCCCGAGGAGTACGGCGGCGACACGATGTTCGTCGACGTCTCGGCCAAGTCCGAGCTCAACCTCGACAAGCTGCTCGAGGCGATCGTGCTCACGGCCGACGCGTCGCTGGACCTGCGTGCAGACGCGGGTCGTGAGGCGCAGGGCCTGGTCATCGAGGCGCACCTGGACCGCGGTCGCGGCCCGGTCGCCACCGTGCTCGTCCAGCGCGGCACGCTCAACGTCGGCGACTCGATCGTCGCCGGACCGGCCCACGGCCGCGTCCGCGCGATGCTCGACGAGTACGGCAACGAGCTGGCCGAGGCCGGTCCGTCGCGGCCGGCGATGGTGCTCGGCCTGTCCGCCGTCCCCGGCGCGGGTCAGAACTTCATCGTGGTCGACGACGACCGGATGGCGCGCCAGATCGCCGAGAAGCGCGAGGCGCGGGAGCGGGCGGCCATGCAGGCCAAGCGTCGCGTCCGCCGTACCCTCGAGGACTTCATGGCCTCCATGGAGAAGGGCGAGAGCCAGGAGCTCAACCTCATCCTCAAGGGCGACGTGTCCGGCTCGGTCGAGGCGCTCGAGGACGCGCTGGCCAAGATCGACGTCGGCGACGAGGTCAGCCTGCGGGTCATCGACCGCGGTGTCGGTGCGATCACCGAGACCAACGTCGACCTGGCGGCCGCGTCCGACGCGATCATCATCGGCTTCAACGTCCGCCCGCAGGGCAAGGCGACGGAGCTGGCCGACCGCGAGGGCGTGGAGATCCGGTACTACACCGTCATCTACCAGGCCATCGAGGAGATCGAGGCCGCGCTCAAGGGCATGCTCAAGCCGGAGTACGAGGAGTCGACCCTCGGCCAGGCGGAGATCCGCGCGATCTTCCGCTCGTCGAAGATCGGCAACATCGCCGGCTGCATGGTCACGAGTGGCGTGATCCGGCGCAACGCCAAGGTGCGCGTCATCCGTGACGGCGCCGTGGTGGCCGACAACCTCGACCTCGCGTCGCTCAAGCGGGAGAAGGACGACGCGTCCGAGGTCCGCGAGGGCTTCGAGTGCGGTCTGGTGCTGCGCAACTTCCAGGACATCAAGGAAGGCGACGTGATCGAGGCGTTCGAGATGCGGGAGATCCCCCGCAGCTGATCCATCCCGAGTCGGCGCAGTCTCAGCTGAGGCTGCGCCGACTCGGCGTCCAGGAGTAAGAAGGAACCATGACCAACCCTCGCGTCCGCAAGATCGCGGACCGGATCCAGGTGATCGTCGCGGAGATGCTGGAGCGCCGGATCAAGGATCCGCGGCTCGGCTTCGTCACCATCACCGACGTGCGCGTCACGGGCGACAGCCAGCAGGCCACGATCTTCTACACGGTCCTGGACGCCGGTGAGGACGACTCCGCCCGCGAGGCGTCCGCGGCCGCGCTCGAGTCCGCCAAGGGACTGCTGCGCTCCGAGGTCGCCAAGCAGCTCGGCATGCGGCACGCGCCGACGCTGACGTTCATCCACGACGCGCTGCCGGAGAACGCGCGGCACCTCGACGAGGTGCTCGCGAAGGCCAAGCAGCTCGACGAGCAGCTCGCGGCCGAGCGCGGCGCGGCGTACGCCGGCGAGCCCGACCCCTACAAGAAGCCGCGCGAGGCCGGGGACGACGAGCCCGACGAGGACGAGTGACCGACGGCCTCGTCGTCGTCGACAAGCCCGGGGGGATGACGTCGCACGACGTCGTCTCGCGGGTACGCCGGCTGGCCGGCACCCGCAAGGTCGGGCACGCCGGCACGCTGGACCCGATGGCGACCGGCGTGCTGGTGCTCGGCCTCAACCGGGCGACCCGGCTGCTCGGGCACCTGATGCTCACCGAGAAGCGGTACGACGCGACCGTCCGGCTCGGCGTGGCCACGACGACCGACGACGCCGAGGGCGAGGTCGTCGCGACCAGCACCACCGACGGGCTCGACGAGGCGACGATCCGGGCGGCGGCCGCGGAGCTGGTCGGTGACCTGATGCAGGTCCCGACGGCGGTGTCCGCGATCAAGGTCGACGGCAAGCGCGCCTACCAGCGGGTGCGCGAGGGCGAGGACGTCCGGCTCGAGGCGCGCCCCGTGACGGTGCACGAGCTCACCGTGACCGACGTGCGGGTCTCCGACGCCACCGAGCTCGACATCACGGTGCGCTGCTCCAGCGGCACCTACGTCCGCGCGATCGCCCGTGATCTGGGTGCGCGACTCGGCGTCGGGGGACACCTGACCGCGCTGCGGCGTACCGCCGTCGGGCCGTACGACCTGGCTGCGGCCCACACCCTCGAGGAGCTCGAGGAGGAGCTCGCGGTGCTGCCCATCGCGGCCGCGGCCCGGGCGGCGTTCAGCTCGCTCGAGCTCGACGACGCGCGGGCGATCGACGTCCGGTACGGCCGCGCGCTCGACCTCGAGCTCGCCGGGCTGACCGCGGTCTTCGCACCGGACGGCGAGTTCCTCGCGCTCTACGAACCCCGCGGCGGCGTGGCGAAAGCGGTCGCCGTCTTCACCGGCTGACCCCGCTCGGTAGTCTTCCCGGCGTGCAGATCTGGCGAAGCCTCGACGAGGTCCCGGCCGACCTCGGCCCGACCGCCGTCGTGATCGGCAACTTCGACGGGGTGCACCTCGGTCACCGGCACGTCGTCTCCCGGGCTCGGGAGCTCGCCGACGAGCGCGGCCTCGCGGTCGTGGCGGTCACCTTCGACCCGCACCCGATGGCGGTGCTGCGCCCCGAGCACGCTCCGACCACCCTCACCTCGCTGGAGGAGCGCGCCGAGCTGCTCAGCGACTGCGGTGCCGACGCGGTCTTCGCGCTGCCGTTCGACCGCGACGTCGCCTCGTGGACCCCGGAGGAGTTCGTCGAGCGCGTGCTCGTCGACGGACTCCACGCGGCCGCCGTCGTCGTGGGCGCGAACTTCCGGTTCGGGAACAAGGCGGCCGGCGACGTCGCGACGCTGCGCGAGACGGGGGAGCGGTACGGCTTCACCGCCGAGGGCATCCCCTTGGACGGTGGCCCCCAGGTGTGGTCCTCGACGTACGTCCGGATGAGCCTGGCCGCCGGTGACGTCGCGGGTGCCGCCGAGGCCCTCGGCCGCCCGTACACCGTGCGCGGCACCGTCGTGCAGGGCGACCAGCGCGGCCGCGAGCTCGGCTTCCCGACCGCGAACGTGCCCACGTCCGTGATGACCGCCGCCCCACCGGACGGCGTGTACGCCGGCCGGCTGCGCCGCCTGGACACCGGTGAGTCCTACCCGGCCGCGATCAGCGTCGGCACCAACCCGACCTTCGACGGGGTCCGCGAGCGCCGCGTGGAGAGCTACGTGCTCGACCGCGACGACCTGGAGCTGTACGGCGTCCAGGTCGAGGTGAGCTTCGTGGAGCGGCTGCGCGGCATGGTGGCGTTCGACTCGATCGAGGCCCTGGTCGAGCAGATGACGGCCGACGTCGACCGCGCCCGCGAGCTGCTGACGTGACCCGCGAGGAGACCCTCGCGGCCACGGACGCGTGGTTCCTCGCGCACGGCCTGTCCTACTTCGTGCCGGAGCGGCGGGCCGACGTGCGGAAGGCGCTGCGGCTCCGGCGCACGCTGCCGCTCGTGGTGCTGGTCGCGCTGCTCGCGGCCGCCGCGGGCGTCGCGCTCGCGTGGGTGTCCGGCGAGTTCAGCGCCGCGCCCGCGACCCTCGTCGCGCTCGGCGCCGCGGCCACGCTCTGGTACGCGCTGACCGCGCTGCACGCCCGGCAGATCGTGACGTGGAGCCTCGGCCGGACTCTCGGCAGCCTCCGGCGGGTCCTGCCGATGACCACCAGGGCGCTGCCGCTCCTGCTGCTCGCGATCACCTTCCTGTTCATCAACACCGAGGTGTGGCAGGTCGCCTCGAACCTGTCGGTCGCGTCGCTCTGGCTGGTCGTGGCCCTGTTCTCGGCGCTGGCGATCGGGTTCCTGCTCGTCCGCCTGCCCGAGGAGGTCGACCGCGCCGACGACGACGTGAACGACGCGCTGCTGCTGCGGGCCTGTCGCGGCACGCCGCTCGAGGCGCACTGCCGTGAGCTCGTCGAGGACCCCGACGCCGACCCGGCGGCGTACGCCGAGGTGACCGGCTACGAGCGCTGGAACCTGATACTGGTGCTGATGATCGTCCAGACGGTCCAGGTCGTGCTGCTCTCGCTGACCGTCTTCGCCTTCCTCATGCTGCTCGGGTCGATCACGATGACGGATCCGGTGCTGAACACCTGGCAGACCAGCCCGCCGTTCACGCAGTCGCGCGCGCTGCTCCAGGTGTCGGTGTTCCTGGCGTCGTTCTCCGGCCTGTACCTGATGGTCTCGACCGTGACCGACGAGGACTACCGCAAGCAGTTCTTCGGCGGGGTCACCCGGGAGCTCGAGCGGGCCGTCGGCGTGCGTGCGGTGTACCTCGACCTGCGCGCCGCGGGCTGAGCACGTCGGACGCCGCGGCCTGGAGCCGTTCCATGAGCGCGCGGACCGCGGGCACGGACTCGGCTCCGGGCCGGTGCACCATGCCGACGTGCCGCTCGCCGAACGCCGGAGCCGGCCGGGCCTCGACGTCCGGGTGGCGGAACGCCGTCAGCGCGAGCTGGGGGAGCACCGTGACGCCGAGACCGTGGGCGACGAGGTTCTGCACCACGACGTAGTCGTCGCTCTCGTGCAGGAGGCGGGGCTCGAACCCGGCGTCGCGGCAGCGCTCGACCAGGTGCTGCCGGCAACGCTCGCACCCCGCGACCCAGTCCTGGCCGGCCAGCCAGGTCGAGGTCGCGCGGGCCGGGACCGCCCCGTCGCGGGCGAGGACCAGGTGCAACGGCTCGACGCCGAGCGGCACCCAGGCCAGCGACCCGTCGTCGTCGGACGGCCCGTCGTACCCGAAGACCAGGGCGACGTCCACGTCACCGGCCAGCACCGCGGCCGACGCCTCCGGCGGCTCCTGCTCCACGAGCGTCACCTGGACGCCGGCGTGCTCGTCGTGGAGGGCGCGGACGGCCGACGGCACGAGGGTGGCCGCGGCCGACGGGAACGCCGCGAGCCGGACGGTGCCGGAGCGCAGGTCCGCCAGGGCGCCGAGCTCCTCGCGCGCGTCGTGGAGGGCGTTGTGCACGGTGTCCGCGCGGGCGAGCAGGGTCGCGCCGGCCTCGGTGAGCTGGGTGCCGCGCGGGGTGCGCACCAGGAGCGGGCCGCCCGCCTCCCGCTCCAGGAGCCGCAGCTGCTGGCTGACGGCCGACTGGGTCGTCCCGAGGTCACGCGCGGCCGCGCTCAGTGAGCCCGACCGGGCGACGGTGCGGAAGAGCAGCACGCGACGCGGGTCCATGAGGGTATTAGACCAGCTAAGGGATGCGTTCAGGAATCACAGTCTTCCTCGGGGTCGGTCCATCGCGCAGCATGGACGTCATGGAGACCCTGGGACTGATCGGCGGGATGAGCTGGCACTCGACCGCGACCTACTACCGGCTGATCAACGAGGAGGTCGCCGCCGCCGGGGGTGGCCACGCGTCGGCCCGCATCGCCCTGCAGTCGCTGGACTTCGCCGAGGTCCGCGACTGCCAGGTGCGCGGCGACTGGGACGCCGCGGCGGCGCTGCTCGCCGAGGCGGGGCGCCGGTGCGTCGCCGGTGGCGCGACGACGGTGGCGATCTGCACCAACCTGATGCACAAGGTCGCACCGCAGGTCGAGGCGGCGATCGACGTACCGCTGCTGCACATCGGCGACGCGGTCGCGGCCGAGGCGGCGCGCCACGGCTGGGGCACGCTCGGCCTGCTGGGGACCCGGTGGGTCATGGAGGAGACGTTCTACTCAGACCGCCTCGCGCGGCACGGCGTCACGACGGTCGTCCCGGGCCAGGAGGAGCGGGCGATGGTCGACGCGATCGTGTTCGACGAGCTGACGCAGGGCGTCGTGCGTGAGGCGTCCCGCCAGCGGTACGTCGAGGTCATCGACCGGCTGGCCGAGCAGGGGGCGGAGGCCGTCGTGTTCGCGTGCACGGAGATCGGCCTGCTGATCGGGCCCGAGGACAGCGCGCTCCCGGTCATCGACAGCGCCGAGGTGCACGCGCGCGAGCTGGCGCGCGTGCACCTCCGCTGAGCCCGTCAGGCGTCCAGGTCCTTCTCGACGAGGGCGACGATCGTGTCCAGGGCGCCCGGGTCGTCGCTGCTCACCTCGACCAGGTCGCCGGGACCGGCGCCCAGGGTCATGATCAGCAGCGAGGAGCTGGCGTCCACCGGCTCGTCGCCGGGGATGCCGATCAGCACCTCGACGCCGAGCTCCTCGGCTGCCTCGGCGATCAGCTGGGCGGGCCGGGCGTGCAGGCCGACGGACGAGCCGACGGCGACGGTCTTGCTGGGCATTCGTGCTCCTTGGTTGACGATCCGGGGTTGACGATCAGGCGTTGACGATCCGGGCTTGACGATCAGGCGGTGACGAGCTCGCGGTCGGCGGTCTCGGGATCCTCGGTGCCGATGGACTTCAGGACGATGACGGCGATCGCGCCGACGACGGTGCCGGCGACCAGGGCGATGAAGTAGCCGAGGATGTTGTGGACGGCGAACAGCACGAAGATGCCGCCGTGCGGCGCCCGGACCGCGACGTCCAGCGCCATGGACAGCCCCCCGGTCACGGCACTGCCCAGCATGATCGCCGGGATCACGCGCAGCGGGTCCGCAGCGGCGAACGGGATCGCGCCCTCGGTGATGAACGAGAGCCCGAGGGCCCAGCCGGCCTTGCCGTTCTCGTCCTCGGCCGAGCTGAACAGCCGCGGCCGCAGGACGGTGGCCAGCGCGAGCGCGATCGGCGGGACCATTCCCGCGAGCATCACCGCGGCCATGATCTTCAGCTCCGGGGAGTCGCTCGCGGCGCCGGCCGTGCCCACGCCGGCTGCGGCGAAGCTGTACGCCACCTTGTTCAGCGGGCCACCCATGTCGAAGGCCATCATCAGGCCCAGGATCACGCCGAGCACGATGGCGCTGCCGCCGTTGAGCGAGTTCAGGCCCTGGGTGAGCTGGTCCATCAGCCAGGCGATCGGCTTGCCGAAGACGATGATCATCAGCAGGCCGACGATCACCGAGGTGAAGAGCGGGATCACCATCACCGGCATCAGGCCGCGCGCCCAGGTGGGCACCTTCCAGCCGCCGATCCAGTGCGCGACCACCCCGGCGAGCACGCCGCCGATGATCGCGCCGATGAAGCCGGTGGCCGGCATCGCGACCGGGCTGTCGCCCGACGACTGCACGGCGAAGATGTTGCCGGCCAGGCCGCCCATCACGAAGCCCGGTGCGATGCCGGGGCGGTCCGCGATCGCGTAGGCGATGTAGCCGGCCAGCGCCGGGATGAACAGCATGAACGCGGTCTTGCCGATGACGAAGAACAGTGCGCCGATGTAGGCCGCGAGCCCGGACCCGAACAGGGCGTGGTCCAGGCCCAACGCGGACGGGCTCGGCAGGTCGAACAAGGAGTTGTTGACCGCGATCTCGCCGTAGTTGTTGTCGTTGGCGATCTCGTAGCCGCCCAGCAGGAAGGACAGGGCGATCAGCAGGCCGCCGGCCGCGACGAACGGGATCATGTACGACACGCCGGTCATCAGCACCCGGCGGGTGCGGCCGCCCCAGCTCTCGCCGGCCCCGCCGCCCGTGCCGACGGAGTCACCGGCGCCGGCACCCGAGCCCTCGACGCGCGGGGCGTTCGGGTCGTCGGCGTACCGAAGGGCCTCGGCGATCATCTGGTCGGCCTGGTCGAACGGCCGCTTCACGCCGGAGGAGACGAGCGGCTTCCCCGCGAACCGGTGCCGGTCGCGCACGCCGACGTCGACGGCGAAGATCACCGCGTCGGCCGCGGCGATGGTGCCGGGCGCGAGGGGCTTGGCGCCGGCCGAGCCCTGGGTCTCGACCTGGAGGTCGACCCCGGCGCGGGACGCGGCGGCCTCGAGGGCCTCGGCGGCCATGTAGGTGTGCGCGATGCCGGTCGGGCAGGCGGTGACCGCGACCAGCGAGTGCTTCTTCTCCGGTGCGGCCGGGGCGGCGTGCTTGGCGGCGGGCGCCGCGCTCACCACGTCGTTCACGAGTACGGCGACCTCGTCGGGCGTCGTGGCGGCGCGCAGCGCGTCGGTGAACGCGGGCTTCACCAGTGCGCGGGCGAGCTTGGTGAGCAGCTGGAGATGGGTGTTGTCGCCGCCGGCCGGTGCCGCGATGAGGAACACCAGGTCGGCCGGGCCGTCCTTGGCGCCGAAGTCGACCGTCGGGGACAGCCGCGCGAAGCCGAGGACCGGCTCGGCCACCCCGGCGGTCCGGCAGTGCGGGATCGCGATGCCCCCGGGGAGGCCGGTCCCGGACGTCGCCTCGCGGGCGAACGCGTCCTCGACGAGCTGGTCGACGTCGGTGGCGCGCCCGGCGTCGCCGACGACGCCGGCGAGCGCACGGATCACGTCGTGCCGGTCCGCGCCGAGATCGGCGTCGAGGCGCACGAGGTCGGCAGTGATGAGGTCCTGCATGGGTGTCACCCTCCCTGGGTGATGTCCAGGTCGCGCACCGGGACGAGCTCGGGGCGGACCTGATGGGGTTGCGGGATCGTTGTCCCTGGTAGGCCTGCGGCGGCACTGCCGTAGGCCACGGCCAGTGCGAGTCGCTCCTGCGGACGACGTCCGCGCAGCTCGCCCAGCAGATATCCGAAGAGGCTCGAGTCGCCGGCACCGACGGTGCTGACGACCTCGACCGGCACCGGCTCGGCGGACCAGGCGCCGTCGGCGGTGACGAGGACGGCGCCGCGGGCGCCGAGGGTGGCGAGCACGGTCTCGACGCCGGACTCGACCAGGGTGCGGGCCGCCTTCGCGGCGGCCAGCGGGTCGGCCTCGAGCAGGTCGGGGTCGTCCCCGGTGAACGAGGCGAGCTCCTCGCCGTTGGGCTTCATCAGGTGCGGCGCCGAGTCCGGCAGCCGGTCCACCAGTGCGCGCAAGGGCTCGTCGCTGGTGTCGACGGCGACCCGGGCGCCGCTGGCGCGGAGCAGCACGACGAGCTCGGCGTACCACGCGGGCGGGGTGCCGGGGGGCAGAGAGCCGGCGAGCACGACCCAGTCGGCCGCGGCGGCGCGGCGGCGCAGGGACTCGCCGAGCTCACGGCGTACGGCGTCGGTCAGCTGCGGGCCGGGGCTGTTCAGCTTGGTGGTGGTGCCGTCGGGCTCGGTGACGGTGATGTTCACGCGCAGCGCGCCGTCGTGGTGGACGGGGCGGCAGTCGATGCCGGCGGTCAGGAGCTCGAGCACGAACGGGTCGTCCTTCGCGGCGGGGAGCACCGAGATCGTCGGCACGCCGGCGGCCACGCAGGCGCGGGAGATGTTGACCCCCTTGCCGCCGGCCTGCGAGGTCACCGCGTCCGCGCGGATGACCGCACCCCGCTCGAGCGGCCCGCTGAGCACGACGGTGCGGTCGTGGCTGGGGTTGGCGGTGAGGGTCAGGATCACGCGACCACGACCTCGGGACCAGCGGCCTCGAACGCCTCGCGGTCCGCCGGGTCGACGCCGCCGTCGGTCACGACCACGTCGATCTCGTCGAGGGCGGCGAACCGGATCGCGGCCTCGGAGCCGACCTTGCTGGCGTCGGTCAGGCAGACGACGCGGCGCGCCGCGCCGACCATCGCGCGCTTGGCCGCGGCCTCGTCGTGGTCGGGGGTGGAGAGGCCGTGCTCGACCGTGATGCCGTTGGTGCCCAGGAAGGCGACGTCGACCCGCAGGCGGTGCAGCGCCGTGACGGTGTCGGCGCCGACCGCGGCCTGGGTCGTGGTCCGGACCCGGCCCGGCAGCAGGTGCAGCTCGATCTGCGGGTGCGCGGCGAGCCGCGCCGCGATCGGGACCGCGTGGGTGATCACCGTGAGGCGGTGGTCGCGGGGGAGGAGGCTGGCGAGCCGGGCGGTGGTGGAGCCCGCGTCGAGCAGCACGGTGCCGCCGGGCGGCGGGAGCTGCTCGAGGGCGGCCTTGGCGACCAGCTCCTTCTGGGCGGTGTTCGCCTGGTCGCGCTCGCCGAGCCCGGACTCGATGACCGCGAGCGAGCTGGCCGGCACCGCGCCGCCGTGCACGCGGCGCAGGAGGCCCATCCGCTCGAGCACCGAGAGGTCGCGGCGGACCGTCTCGGTGGTCACGTCGAACCGCTCGGCGATCGCGGCGACGGAGAGCCGGCCCTGCTCGGTGACGAGCTGGGCCATGGCCTGCTGGCGCTCTTCGGCGTACATTGTCGGCTGGCTCCTTCGATCTTTGTATCTGTTGTTTTACGCCCGAATGTGTTGACTGTCAAGGGCGGTCGGGCGTTTACTGTGGTCATGGCCACCGACACCCTCCTGCGCGGCACCCCGGTCGTCCCCGGCGTCGCGTTCGCGCCGGCCCTCGTCGTGCGTGCCGAGGTCTCGCCCGAGGCGGTCGCCCGCTTCGACACCTCGCAGTACGCCGACGCCGAGGCCGCGCTGGCGGCGTACGACCAGGCCGCGCAGGCGGTCGCGGACGGGTTCATCCGCAAGGCCGCCGGGGTGTCCGGCGACGCCGCTAAGGTGCTCACCGCCAGCGCCGGGCTGGCCCGCGACAAGGGGCTGCGCGGTGCGGTGAGCAAGCACCTGCGCGGCGGTGACGACCTGCTCGCGTCCGTGCACGCCGGGGTCGAGCAGTTCGTCACCGTGTTCACCGGCATGGGTGGCCTGATGGCCGAGCGGGTGACCGACCTGCGCGACATCGAGCGGCGGATCACCGCGCACCTCGTCGGTGAGCCCGAGCCGGGCGTCGGCGCACCGGAGGCGCCCTGTGTCCTGGTCGCCGAGGACCTCGCGCCGTCCGACACGGCCGGGCTGGACCCGGCCGTGGTGCTGGCACTCGTGACCGAGCGCGGTGGGCCGACCAGCCACACCGCGATCATCGCCCGCCAGCTCGCGATCCCGTGCGTCGTCGGCGTCGGCGGCGCGACGGCGCTCGCGAACGGCACCCCGCTGCTCGTCGACGGGGCAGCCGGCACCGTCGAGACCGACGCGGCGGACGCCGAGGCGCGGGTCGCCGCAGACGCCGAGCAGCGGGCCGCGCTCGCCGCGTGGGAGGGACCGGGCCGGACGGCGGACGGCGTGCCGGTCAAGATCCTCGCGAACGTCGCCGACGCCGAGTCCGCCCGCCGGGCCGCGAGCGCCCCGGTCCAGGGGGTGGGGCTGTTCCGCACCGAGCTGTGCTTCCTGAACCGGAAGGAGGAGCCGTCGGCCGAGGAGCAGGCGTCGATCTACGGCGGGGTGCTCGACGCCTTCCACGGCGGGGGTCGGTACGTCGTCGTGCGCACCCTGGACGCCGGCTCGGACAAGCCCGTCGGCTTCGCCACCCACGACGGCGAGGAGAACCCGGCGCTCGGCGTGCGCGGCCTGCGGCTGTCGTTCGACAACCCCGGACTGATGGACCGGCAGCTCGATGCGATCGCCGCGGCGGCGGCCGCCACGGGGACCGAGACGTGGGTGATGGCGCCGATGGTCGCGACCGTCGCCGAGGCCCACGAGTTCGCCGGCAAGGTGCACGCCCGCGGATTGAAGGCCGGGGTGATGGTCGAGGTGCCCAGCGCCGCCCTGCTCGCCCACCGGATGCTGGAGGCCGTGGACTTCCTCTCGATCGGCACCAACGACCTCACGCAGTACACGATGGCCGCCGACCGGATGGCGACCGACCTCGCGCACCTGACCGACCCGTGGCAGCCCGCCGTGCTCCAGCTGATCGCGATCACCGCGGAGGCCGGCCGCCAGGCCCGCAAGCCGGTCGGCGTCTGCGGCGAGGCGGCCGCCGACCCGCTGCTCGCCTGCGTGCTCGTCGGCATGGGCATCACGTCCCTGTCGATGGCCGCGGCCGCCGTACGACCGGTGGGCGCGCGGCTCGCCGGCGTCCCGCTCGACCTGTGCGAGGAGGCCGCCGAGGCCGCCCTCGCCGCGTCCGACCCCGGGGCCGGCCGGACGGCGGTCCGCGAGCTCCTGGACTAGAGCTCCGGGGCCACGAGCGGCCAGTAGTCGTGGTCGGCGAGCAGCCGCGCCACCATCTCGGCGCGCGAGGAGACCGCGAGCTTCGCGAAGATCCGGCGCAGGTGGGTCGACACCGTCCAGACGCTGATGTCGAGGGAGGTCGCGATCGCCTGGTTGGTCCGGCCGTGCGCGACCATCAGCGCGATCTGCCGCTCGCGCGGCGACAGGGTCACGCGTAGCGCGGGTTCCTGGTGGACGAGCAGGCACCGCACGTTCCCGACCGTGACGTCGAGCAGCACGCCCTCGCGCTCGTCGGTCGTGTACTCGCCCGATCTCAGCAGCACGCCGACCTCGGCGAGCAGCGCGTCGAGACGTCGGGGATCCGTGGTCCCGGGCGACAACGGTGTCGTGTCCCCGAGCCGGGTGGGCATGGTCATGTGGGCTCCCGAGCTCGCTCACGCCCGCGTCCTGTGCCCCATGCGACGGCAGGCCTTTGGACGGTAGCACCGTAGGTCAGCTGGGTGCCGTGGCCCAACTGAGTGGTTCCGGTGGCGGCAACCCGGTCCAGCAGGACCACGTGCGCATCGACCTGGGCCCGCCACTCCCGCACGTCCAGGTACTCGTCCGGGCCGTGCGCCGCGGGCAGGAACGAACGAACTGCCCGTCCTCGCCCTCAGCCCGGCGGGGGCTCCAGGACCCAGTTGACCGGACGGTCCGGGTCCGACTCGTAGCGGCACTCGAAGCCGGTGTGGACGCGGTCCCGCAGATGGCGTCCCAGCCACGGGTCCGCCTCGGCGATCCTGGCCAGCGCGGCGACGATGGCCTTGCGCACGGCGACCCTGGCCCGCTCGGCGTGCGACCCCGTGGTCCGGCTGCGGCCACGCAACCCGGACCCGCCCGCGAGGTACGCCGCGACCGCGTCGCGCTCCTCGCGGAGCTCCGGTCGGTCGCGGTCCGCGAGCTCGGCGTCCAGCGCCGAGAGGCGAGCGCCCAGGACGCGGCGGGACTCCTCGTCCAGGATCTCCAGCGGGGCCTGCTCGACGACGACGTCGCCCATCAGTGCCGCGGCAGGCAGGTCGGCGTCGGGCCGGTCGAGCAGCGCGTGCAGGTGGACGAGGCCGCGCATCCGGGGCAGCACGAACGTCGCGCCCTCGCGCCCGACCAGCCACAGGCCACCGGGCTGCTGGTGCAGATGGACCGTCACGACGTCCGCGGCCGCCACCGCCCCCGCGGGGAGCGCGCCGAGCAGCCGGTCCCGCCACCAGGTCGCGCCGACCCGCTCGTACGTCGCCAGCGCGGCCGCTCGGTACCGGTCAGCCGCGTCCGCGTCACCGAGCAACGCGTGCGCCCGGGCGAGGGTGTCGTCGGTGACCCCGTGCCACATCACCGCACCGGCGTTGACCACCGAGCGCCCGGCGTACGGTGCCAGCAGCGCGAGCACCGCCGCCGTCGTGCCGGTGTCGCCGATGGCCAGTGCGCCCTCGAGGACACACTGGAGGACGAGCAGCCAGTCACTGTCCCGCGGCAGCGTCGCAAGCACCTCGGGCGTGAAGGCCCCGATCATCTCCGCGACCTTGTCGAGCCGACCGGCGCCGAGCCAGATCACGGTCGCCTCGGCCCGCACGGTCGCGACCCCCAGGTCGACGCCGTAGTGCTCGAAGGCGGGTGCCTCGGCGGCGCACCCGTCGCGATCGCCGCTGAAGTAGGCCGTGTAGCCGCGCATCGAGTGGAGTACGCCGGACGCATCGGGGATCACCGCCTCGTCAGCCGCGGCGGCAGCGCGTTGAGCGAGGACACCGGCGGCGTCGAGGTTCCTGCGCAGCAGCTCGACCGGCAGCCGGCGGCTCGCGGCGAAGAACGCGGCCCGCGGTGACTCCTCCGCCAGCTGCTCGAGCGCGTGCACCGACCGGTGCATCCGCGGCAGGTCGAGCACCTCCCACGCGACGGTGAGCGACCAGAGCTGGGCCTGCAGCCGGGCACCCGGGTCGGCCAGGTGGGCCGCGGCGTCGTCCAGCCGGGCCGCCCAGTCCCGGCGGAGCGCGATGTCGTCGGGTCCCCAGTGTGACGCGAGCGCCGCGTCGAGGGCGTCCGCCAGCAGCACCGGTTCGTCCTCGCGCTCGGCGAGGTGCAGCGCCTCGATCGCGAACGGCCGAGCCCGGCGGGGCTGGTTCGCGTAGGCCCAGCAACGTGCGAGGGCCGCGGCGAGCCGGGCCCGGAGCACCGGGTCCTCGACGGCGTCGTACGCCGCGTGCAGCCGGACCGGCAGCAGCCCCGGCGTCAGGTTGTACTCCTGGCCTCGAGCCAGGCCGAGGACCGCGGCCGCCCGGCGCGGGAGGTCGTCCTGCTGCTCCGCGACCTCCGCGGCCCGGTCGAACCACGTCATGGCGGACGCGCCGTCCCCGCTCGCCCACGCCGCCTCGGCACGGGCCAGCAGCGACGACGCGGACGCCGGGACGCTCGCCATGGTCGTGAGGCTAGGTCACGGCCGCAGCAGCCGCACCTGGTCGGCGTGGCGGCGCTGCCGCTCCTCGTCCCAGTCGCCGGTGCACGAGACGGTGAGCTCGCTGATCCGGCCGTCGGTGACCCCGCAGTGGATCAGCTCGCGGCAGTACCACCGCTGCCCCTCGGACTCCCACCGCTCCTCGAACTGCAGGAGGAAGCCGCGCGCGGTGCGATCCAGGGCCTCGACCCGGACCTCGCCCGGGAACGGGTGGCTGTCCTCGCGCAGGTGGAACGCGGCGTCCGCACCCTGCGCCTGGAGCCGCCACTGAGGGACGGTGAGGTCGGCGAATACGTCGTCGGCGAACATCGAGTCCGGGCGGACCCCCGTCTCCAGCCAGGTCACGACGTCCCGGGCGAGGTCGCCCAGGCCGCCCTCAAGCGCGGGCAGCGCCTCGACGGCCGTCATGACCCGGCACCCGCCATCGCCTCGATGTTGCGGCCGATGGCCGCCATCACCGGCTGCAGGTCAGCCGTCCGGCTGAACTCAACGACCGACGTACCGGCGGCGATCAGCGGACGGTGGCCCGGGCCGGCGACGTAGGCGTCGCCTTCGACGTACGTCTCCTCGTGGTCGGGCCACCGGAACGTGATCTGCCCCGAGATCACGTACCCGACGTGCTCGCAGGTGCAGGCGTCGCCGGGCAGGCCGCGGAAGTACGGCGTGACGTCGAGGTCCTGCTTGAACGTCTCGAAGGAGACGGTGTGGTCGTCGAGCTCGGCGTAGCGGCCCTCGACGACGTCCATGTCGATGCCGACCGGTGTGGTCGAGCGGGATGCGCTGGGCATCAGGTCCTCCTCGGATGGTGGGTTGGTGGTGCACTCATCCGTGAGGCGTGACTTCGGCCGTCACATCGTGACGACTACACGCGCAGCCACGCGAGCACCGCGCGGACGCGCCGGTGGTCGTCCTCGTCGAGGGGCAGGTCGAGCTTCGTGAAGATGCTGTTGATGTGCTTGGCGACGGCCTTCTCGGTGACCGACAGGCGTACGCCGATGGCTGCGTTCGAGCGCCCCTCCGCCATCAGGGCGAGCACCTCCTGCTCGCGTGGGGAGAGCCGGTCTCGCGGCTCCTCGCGCTGCCGGGCCATCACGGTCGCGACCACCTCCGGGTCCAGGACGGTGCCGCCCGCGGCCACCCGGCGCACGCCGTCGACGAACTCGGCGACGTCCGAGACCCGGTCCTTGAGCAGGTAGCCGACGGCGCCCACGCCACTGGCCAGCAGTTCGCGGGCGTAGAGCTGCTCGACGTACTGCGAGAGCACCATCACCGGGAAGCCGGGCCGGGCGCCGCGCGCCTCGATGGCCGCGCGCAGTCCTTCGTCGGTCTGGGTCGGCGGCAGGCGTACGTCGAGCACGGCCGCCTCGGCCGCGGGGTCCCGCAGCGCGACGGCGAGGGACGCGGCGTTGTCGACCGCGTGCAGGATCTCGAAGCCGTTGCCCTCGAGCAGCTGGATCAGCCCGGCGCGGAGGAGGGCGTGGTCTTCGGCGAGGACAAGACGCACGGGACCTCCAGGGTGACCAGGGTCGGGCCGCCGGCCGGGCTCGACACGGACATCGTGCCGTCGAACGCGGCCATCCGCCGCATCACGCCCAGCATGCCGGTTCCGGACTCGGGGTCCGCGCCGCCGCGCCCGTCGTCGCCGACGGCGGCCCGCAGCACGCCGGCTCCATCGACGGTCTCGTGCGAGAGCGTGATCCATGCGTTCGCGGCGCCGGAGTGCTTGCCGACGTTCGCCAGGCACTCCGCCACGCCGAAGTAGACCGCCGACTCCACCGGCGCCGGCGGCCGCCCGTCGAGGCGTACGGCGACGCTCACCGGGATCGCCATGTCCAGCGCGATCGCCTGCACCGCGCCGCCGAGGCCGCGGTCGGCCAGCACCGGCGGATGGATCCCGCGGACGACGGAGCGGAGGTCGCCGATCGCACCCGCGGTCGTCGCCCGGGCGTCCTGCACCAGTCGCCGGGCCGCGTCCGGGTCCTCGTCGAAGGCCGCGTCGGCCATGCCGAGGCTCATCGACAGGGCGACCAGCCGAGCCTGCGCGCCGTCGTGCAGGTCGCGCTCGAGCCGACGCAGCTCGGCCGCGGAGTGGTCGACCAGGTCGGCGCGGGTCTCGGTGAGCTGCTGCACCCGCTGCTCGAGCTTCTCGGTGCGGCTGTAGGCGAGGAAGAACCGGTCGAAGTGCGCCCGAGCGACCATCAGCGGCGGCGTCGCGAACCACCAGATGAAGCCCGTGACGATCCCCAGCAGCAGGATCAGGACGACCAGCGACACCACGATGCCCACGACCGGCGCTACGAACAGCCAGGCCAGGTCGCGCCAGGTCATCGGGTCGGCGAGGACCGACCGTGCCCGCTGGAAGAACCCGCCGTCCGGCAGCGGTCGGTACGGGACCGGGACCGGCTGGCCCAGCGTGCGCGCGGCCATCTCGCGGTGCAGGTTCGCGACCCAGCGGGTCGCGACCACCGTCCCGGCCAGGATGGGCAGCCCGACCCAGATGACGACGAGCACGCCGCCGACGATCCAGAGCACCAGCAGCACGATCAGCACGAAGGCGAGGACGAGCTGGGCAACGGCGTACCCGGTCAGGCGCAGGCGATCCACGCCCCCATCCTGCTGGCGCGCCCGACGTCGCGCAGGGGTGCTGGCACCACCAGCGCCCGGGTTCCTACGCCCCTGACCCGCGGCGCCGGCGACCCGAGGCTGGGAGCACCACACCGAGACCCGAGGAGAGACGGCCATGGGCAACCCGTTGACGGCAGTGCCGATGCGAGCGGCGAGATGGAGCGCCGAGCACCCGTGGCGCGCGATCCTCGCGTGGATCGCGTTCGTCGCGGTGGCGGTCGGTCTCGCGATCGCCGTACCCACCACCGAGACGACCGACGCCGACTACCGGGTCGGCGAGTCCGGCCGGGCGGACGCGATGGTCGCGGAGGCCGGCCTCACGCCGCCGGACACCGAGAACATCCTGGTCGAGGGCGCCCACGGCGAGCAGGCCGCGGCCGAGCTCGTCGCGAAGGCGAAGGCCGTCGCCGGCGTCGCCCACGTCTCCGACCCGCAGCCGAGCCGGAACGGTACGGCGCTGCTCGTCGCCGTCGAGCTCGAGCACGGTGTCGAGGACGCGGACCCCGTCCAGGCGGTCACGACGGAGGTCGCGGGGGAGCACCCCGACCTGACCATCCGCGAGGCCGGTGACCTGAGCATCGACGCGGCCATCAACGACCGCGTCTCCGAGGACCTCGGCTCCGCCGAGACGATCAGCCTGCCGATCACGCTGGTCCTGATGCTGCTGGCGTTCGGTGCGCTGATCGCCGCCGGCATCCCGGTGCTGCTCGCTGCGACCAGTGTCGCCGCGACACTCGGCCTGATGGCGCCGTTGTCGCACCTCGTCCCGGCCGACCTGACGGTGTCCAGCATGATCGTGCTGATCGGCATGGCCGTCGGCGTCGACTACTCGCTCTTCTACCTCAAGCGCGAGCGCGAGGAGCGCGCCAAGGGCCGCACGACGCTGGAGGCGGTCGAGATCGCCGCGCAGACCTCCGGCCACTCGATCCTGGTCTCCGGCGGCGCCGTGATCGCCTCCATGGCCGGCCTGTTCGTGGTCGGTGACGCGACGTTCAACTCGCTCGCGATCGGCTCGATCCTCGTGGTCGCGGTGGCGGTGCTCGGCTCGATCACCGTGCTGCCCGCACTGCTGGTCAAGCTCGGCCGTTGGTCGGACCGCCCGCGCGTCCCGCTGCTGTGGCGGCTCAACCGCCGCATCGGCCGGGGCGGCATCAGCCGCCGGCTGCTCGGCCCGGTCGTGCGGCACCCCGCGGCCGCGCTCGCGCTGTCGAGCCTCGTGGTCGTCGGCCTGGCGATCCCGGCGTTCGGCATGAAGACGCACTCTGGGACGCTCGACACGCTGCCCCAGTCGATCCCCGAGGTGCAGACCGTGAAGGCGATCAGCGCCGGCTTCCCGGCCGACGAGGGCGCCAACGCGACGGTCGTGGTCAGGGCCGGCGCGTCCGAGCAGGCGCGGGTGAGGGCCGCGCTCGAGCAGCTCACGAGGAACGCGGTAGGCACCGGCACGTTCGTCGCCTCCGGACAGGGCGTGCAGGTCTCGGACGACGGCACCACGTCGATGATCCTGCTCGGCATGCCGTACGACGAGACCGACGCCCGGGTCCCGGCCGCGATCCACGAGCTGCGCGGTGAGCTGGTCCCGGCCGCGCTCGACGACCTGCACGCCGATCACGCCGTCGGCGGCGGGGCGGCCGAGGAGGTCGACTTCATGAAGCAGCAGGAGGGCCGGCTCGCGCTGGTGATCGGGTTCGTGCTCCTGCTGACCATGCTGATCATGGCGGTGACGTTCCGCAGCATCCCGCTCGCGATCGTCTCCACGGTGCTGAACCTGGCGTCGGTCGGCGCGGCGTTCGGCGTCCTCACGCTGGTCTTCCAGCACGGCTGGGGGAGCGGGATGCTCGACTTCACCAGTCCGGGCTTCGTGATCGACTGGCTGCCGCTGTTCGTGCTGGTCGTCCTGGTCGGGCTGTCGATGGACTACCACGTGTTCGTGCTGAGCCGGGTCCGCGAGCACCTGGACCGCGGGCTCCCGACGCGGCTGGCCGTCGAGCGCGGCATCACCGACACCGCCGGTGTGGTCACGAGCGCCGCCGCGGTCATGGTCTCGGTGTTCGCGATCTTCGCGACGCTCTCCATGATCGAGATGAAGATGATGGGCGTCGGCCTGGCTGCCGCGATCCTGCTCGACGCGACCCTGGTCCGCCTGGTCATGCTGCCGGCGATCCTGGTGCTGCTCGGTGACCGGGTCTGGTGGCCGCTCAGGCCCCGTGCGCCGCGCGGCGACGTCGTCGCCGAGCCGGAGCCGGCGTACGCCGGCAGCTGACCTGTCGCCCCCGGTGCGGGTTTGCGCGAAGCCCGCACCGGGGACTAGGGGGGCATGGGATATGGACTGGGAGTTTTCCTGCTCGCGCTGGGCCTGATCCTGGCGCTGGCCGTGACCGACAGCATCAACGGCGTCGACCTCACGATGGTCGGCTGGATCCTCGCCGCCGCGGGTGTGCTCTGCATCATCCTCGTCGCGGCCACGACCGCAAGCCGGCGCCGCAGCACGGCGGTCACGACGCACGCCGACGGCAGCCGCACGGTCAGCGAGCGGAACGACGTCCCGCCGGCCGTCTGAGCCGGCGGAGCTGCCCGACCCGGGGCGTCGCCCCGGGTCAGAGGCATGTGGATTCGGTGGGTGGAGCACCCCCGCGCTAGAGTTCTGAGGTTGCCTCCAGGGGCGACGACTGCCGTCCAACGGCCGCGGAACCAGAGTGCCCGGGTGAACAGGCCCCGGCGCGCCGCGCAGCAAACCCACCGGAAGGAGCCCGCATGTCGATCGGTACCGACGCGGAGACCAAGAAGAAGATCATCGCCGAATACGCCACGACCGAGGGCGACACCGGTTCGCCGGAGGTCCAGGTCGCGCTGCTGAGCCACCGGATCAGCCACCTGACCGAGCACCTCAAGCAGCACAAGCACGACCACCACAGCCGTCGCGGCCTGCTGCTGCTCGTCGGCCAGCGCCGCCGGTTGCTGAACTACCTGCAGAAGACGGACATCAACCGTTACCGCTCGATCGTCGAGCGTCTCGGCCTCCGCCGCTGATTTACCGTGAAGGGCCTGCCTCAGGTGGGCCCTTCACGCTTTCTCGGGAGCGTCTCCGGACGCTAGATTCACCAGCAGACCCACTCAGAAGTACATCTGAACACCAGGAGCGACCCGCACGTTCTGGCTCGGTCCTCGGTAGTGGCTCTCAGAGCACGGCTCTGCGGGCCTCGATCGAAGACCAGGCCTCTGCATGACGCGGGACGCCGCGGATCGCTCCGCGAGCAGAACAGGGACATCCCTTGACTGAACCCGTCATCCACGTTGTCGAGACCACTCTCGACAACGGCAAGTTCGGCACCCGGACCATCAAGTTCGAGAGCGGGCTCCTCGCCCGCCAGGCTGCCGGTGCCGTCACCGCCTACCTCGACGACGACACGATGCTGCTGTCCGCGACCACCGCGGGCAAGCACCCCAAGGACCACTTCGACTTCTTCCCCCTGACGATCGACGTCGAGGAGCGGATGTACGCCGCGGGCAAGATCCCCGGCTCGTTCTTCCGCTCCGAGGGCCGGCCCGGCGAGGACGCGATCCTCACCTGCCGCCTGATCGACCGGCCGCTGCGCCCGACGTTCAAGAAGGGCCTCCGCAACGAGGTCCAGGTCGTCATCACGGTGATGGCGCTGAACCCGGACGCGCCGTACGACGTCCTCGCGATCAACGCCGCGTCGCTGTCGACGCAGCTCTCCGGCCTGCCGTTCTCCGGCCCGGTCGGCGGCGTCCGCGTGGCGCTGATCGACGGCCAGTGGGTCGCGTTCCCGACCCACAGCCAGCTCGAGGACGCCGTCTTCGACATGGTCGTGGCCGGCCGCGTCACCGACACCGGCGACGTCGCGATCATGATGGTCGAGGCCGAGGCGACCGAGCAGACCATCGAGCTGGTCCGGGGCGGCGCCACCGCGCCGACCGAGGAGGTCGTGGCCGGCGGCCTCGACGCCGCCAAGCCCTTCATCAAGCAGCTCGTCGAGGCCCAGGCCGAGCTGGCGAACGTCGCCGCGAAGCCGGTCCAGGAGTTCCCGATCTTCCTCGACTACGAGGACGACGTGTTCGCCGCGGTCGAGGCGGCCGTCAAGGACGACCTGGTCGCCGCGATGAAGATCGCCGACAAGGAGGAGCGCAACGACCGCACCGACGAGCTCAAGGACGGTGTGCTCGAGCAGCTCGCCGGCCAGTTCGAGGGTCGCGAGAAGGAGATCGGCGCGGCCTTCCGCTCGGTCAACAAGCAGGTCGTCCGCGAGAGCATCCTCAAGGACAAGGTCCGCATCGACGGCCGTGGCCTGGCCGACATCCGCCCGCTGCACGCCGAGGTCGGCGTGATCCCGCGCGTGCACGGCTCGGCGCTCTTCGAGCGCGGCGAGACCCAGATCCTGGGCGTCACCACGCTGGACATGCTGAAGATGGAGCAGCAGCTGGACACGCTCTCCCCGGAGAAGCACCGCCGCTACATGCACAAGTACGTCTTCCCGCCGTTCTCGACCGGTGAGACCGGCCGGGTCGGCTCGCCGAAGCGCCGCGAGGTCGGCCACGGTGCGCTCGCGCGCCGTGCGCTGCTGCCGGTGCTGCCCTCCCGCGAGGAGTTCCCGTACGCCATCCGCCAGCTCTCCGAGGCGATGGGCTCCAACGGCTCGACCTCGATGGGCTCGGTCTGCGCCTCGACACTGGCGCTGCTCCAGGCCGGCGTGCCGCTGAAGGCCCCGGTCGCGGGCATCGCGATGGGCCTCGTCTCCGGCGAGATCGACGGCTCGATGCAGTACGTCGCGCTCACCGACATCCTCGGCGCCGAGGACGCGTTCGGCGACATGGACTTCAAGGTCGCCGGCACCCGTCAGTTCGTGACCGCACTCCAGCTCGACACCAAGCTCGACGGCATCCCCGCCGAGGTGCTCGCGCAGGCGCTGCAGCAGGCGCGTGACGCCCGGATGGCGATCCTCGACGTGATGGCCGAGGCCATCGACGAGCCCGAGGAGATGTCGATCCACGCCCCGCGGATCATCACGATCAACATCCCGGTCGACAAGATCGGCGAGGTCATCGGCCCCAAGGGCAAGATCATCAACCAGATCCAGGACGACACCGGCGCCTCGATCTCGATCGAGGACGACGGCACGATCTACATCGGCGCCACCAACGGTGAGGCTGCGCAGGCGGCGAAGGACCAGATCAACCAGATCGCCAACCCGACGATGCCGGAGATCGGTGAGCGCTACCTGGGCACCGTCGTCAAGACGACCAACTTCGGTGCGTTCGTCTCGCTGATGCCGGGCAAGGACGGGCTGCTGCACATCAGCAAGCTGCGCGGCCTGGCCGGCGGCAAGCGCGTCGACGCGGTCGAGGACGTCGTGTCCGTGGGCCAGAAGATCCAGGTCCAGATCGCCGAGATCGACGACCGCGGCAAGCTGTCGCTGGTCCCGGTGGTCGACGAGGCCGAGTCCTCCGAGTCCGCCGAGTCCTCCGACGCCGAAGGCGCGGACGACTCCGAGTGACCAAGGCTGCACCGGTGACCCGCCAGAAGGTCTCTTCTGGCGGGTCACCGTCTTCTCCGGGCACCCGCACGCTCTTCACCGAGCGCGATGCGGACGGCCAGGTGACCTCGCGCATCCGGCGCACGGTCCTGCCGTCGGGGCTGCGCATCATCAGCGAGCACCAGGCGGGCGTGCGCTCGGCCGCGATCGGGGTGTGGGTCGGCGTCGGCTCGCGCGACGAGTCGCCGACCCTGCACGGCTGCTCGCACTTCCTGGAGCACCTGCTCTTCAAGGGCACGGGTGAGCGGTCGGCGCTGGACATCTCGATCGCGCTGGACGCGGTCGGTGGTGAGTTCAACGCGTTCACCGCCAAGGAGTACACCTGCTTCCACGCGCGGGTCCTCGACGAGGACCTGCCGCTGGCGGTCGACGTGCTCGGCGACATGATCACGGGGTCGACCCTGCTCCCCGAGGACGTCGAGGCCGAGCGCGACGTGATCCTCGACGAGATCGCGATGCACGACGACGACCCGGACGACGTCGTGCACAACCTCTTCGCGGCGCAGGCCTGGGGAGACACGCCCCTCGGCCGCCCGATCGCCGGCACCGACGCCTCGATCCAGGCGATCACACGCGCGCAGATCGTCCGGTTCCACCGGCGCCACTACCGTCCGGAGAACATCGTCGTCTCGGCGGCCGGCAACGTCGACCACGCCGCCCTGGTGCGCCAGGTCAGGAAGGCGTTCGCCCGCAACGACTGGCTGGCCGGCACGGCCAGCCCGCTGCCCGCACGGCGTGGCTCGCGCAAGCGCGTGCAGCCCGGCGAGGTGCACACCACCCGCCCGTTCGAGCAGGTGAACGTCGTGCTCGGCATGGAGGGCCTGGTCCGCGACGATCCCCGGCGCTTCGCGCTCGGGGTGCTCAACACCGCGCTCGGGGGCGGCACGTCCTCCCGACTCTTCCAGGAGGTCCGCGAGCACCGCGGCCTCGCGTACTCGGTCTTCTCCTTCGCCTCCCACCACGCCGACTCCGGCCTGGTCGGCGTCTCCGTCGGTTGCCTCCCGTCCAAGCTCGACGACGTGCTCGCCGTCGTGCGGGAGGAGCTGGCGAAGGTCGCCACCACGGGCATCACGGCCGAGGAGCTCGCCCGCGGCAAGGGGCAGCTCCGCGGCGGGCTGGTGCTCGGCCTCGAGGACTCCGCATCCCGGATGTCGCGTCTCGGCAAGGCCGAGCTCGTCCACGACGAGCTGCTCAGCATCGACGAGGTGATGGCCCGCGTCGAGGGCGTCACCCTGGACGACGTGCGGTCGGTCGCCGCCGACGTCTTCACGAAGCCGGAGATCCTCGCGGTGGTCGGGCCGAGCTAGGACCGCCCGCGGTGAACCGCGGGCCGCGCGATCCCGTGTGCACGGATGACCCGACTGTCCGGGTTGCCGACGAACGGAGAATCACCATGAGGATGCGTGCCCTGGCCGCCCTGGGAGTGCTCGTCTCGGGGTTGGTGCACTTCAAGCTCTACTTCGACTGGGCGCACGAGGACAGCCAGATCGGCCCGGCGTTCCTGCTGAACGCCGGCGCCGGGCTGGTGATCGCCGTGCTCCTGATGACCTGGCGGCACTGGCTGCCGCCGCTGCTCGCCGTGGGGTTCGGCCTCTCCACCCTCGCCGCGTTCGTCACCGCCGCGACGGTCGGCCTGTTCGGGGTGTCGGAGGTCTGGACGGGGTGGGCCGTCTGGACGGCGGCGATCGCCGAGATCGTGGCCGTGGTGGCGGGCGTGGCGATCCTCCTGCAGGAGCCGCGGCCACAGCTGCGGCGCAGCCGGCCGGTCGCTCAGCCGGACAGGTCGCGGTAGGCGACCGCCGCACGGCCGCGGTGCTCCTCCCGGCTCATCCCGTGGGGTCCTGACCTCGCCACTCCCGCCGGAGCAGCCCGTAGACCCACGAGTCCGAGACGTCGCCGTTCACGACGCAGTCCTCACGCAGCGTGCCCTCCCGCACGAAGCCGAGCTTCTCCAGGACGCGGGCGGACGCGACGTTGCGGGTGTCGGTCTCCGCCTGGACCCGGTTCAGGTCCAGGGTGTCGAACGCCCAGGCCAGCACGGCGCCGGCGGCCTCGGTCGCGTAGCCGTGGCCCCAGGCCGCTCGGTCGAAGCAGTAGCCCATCGCCGCGCTCCGGTGGTCGGGGTTCCACCGGACCAGTGCGCACCATCCGATGAACGCCCCGTCCGAGGTCCGGTCGACGGCCAACCTGGCGCCGGCGCCCTTCTCCGCCAGCCGGTGGGACATCGCGATGAAGCGCGTGGCGCGCCCCCGGTCTGTCCACGGCGGCGAGTCCCAGTACCGCAGCACGTCGGCGCTGCTGTGCATCGCGAAGAGGGCGTCGGCGTCCGCGTCGGCCACCGCGCGCAGCCGGAGGCGCGCCGTCTGCAGTGCGGGGGTGGGCAACGACATGGACGCCATGGTGCCCTGTCCTGGGTGCCCGGCAACTTCTCGGGCGTCGACGGAACCCGCGACCGGCCTCACAGCTCTTGACTGGTGAGGACACCGACCGGACAGGAGCCAGGGTGGGACGCACGCCGGCATGGGAGAGCGCGTACCGCGAGTTCTTCGTGGTCCGGCAGCGTTCGCTGATGCGGACGGCGTACGCCGTCCTGGGCAGCTGGCCGGCGGCGGAGGACGCCGTGCAGACGGCGTTCACGCAGCTCTACGTGCACTGGCCCCGGATCCAGCCGGGGGCCGTGGACACCTACGCGCGACGAACGGTGGTGCACACGTGCTTCCGGATGGCTCGGCAGCGCAACCGGGAGCCGGCCACCGGCGAGCTGCCCGAGCGCCAGGTGGCCGGTCCCGAGACCGGGCTCGAGCGGCTCGACCTGATGCGGGCGCTGGCCGGGCTCTCTCCGCGCGACCGGGCGGTGATCGCGCTGCGGTTCCTCGACGACCTCCCGGTCGCCGAGGTGGCGCGGGTCCTCGACCTGCCCGAGGGCACCGTCAAGAGCCGGACCGCGCGTGCACTCGACCGTCTCCAGGCGGTGCTCGCCGCACCCCAGACCTCCGAAGGGAGCTCCCATGACCTCTGAGCAGATCCTCCGCGACCAGCTCGACCGCGTGACCAGCGACGTACCCGGCGCACCCGACCTGGAGCAGGCCGTCCGGCGCGGGCGGCGCCAGCGCCTCCAGCGGCGCGCCCGCCTGGGCGCCGCCGTCGCGGTGGTGGGCATCGCCACCGGCGGGGTCCTCGCGGCCACCGGAGGCGACGGCGGCCCGACCGTGGCGCACGACGCGCCGCTCGCCGGCGCGCCCGCTCCCGACTTCGTGCCGGGCACCGACATCGACGAGCGGATGACCGGCGTGATCGCCGAGCACCTGCCGTCGCTGCCCCCGCCCGATGACGTCTACCCCAGCGACAGCCACACCGCGGGGCCGATCGCCGACCCGGACTTCGCGCAGGCCGAGGACTGGCAGGCGTCCTACACGCTGGCCGGCAGCAAGCTGCTCGTGATCATGGCCGCGCCCAGCGAGGGCGGCCTGCAGTGCGACGGGTGCACCGAGCAGGAGGTCCAGGGCGGCACGGTCTACCGCCAGGCGTTCAGCTCCGGCGATCCCGTGGAGTGGTACTTCGGCGTCTACTTCGTCCGCCCGGACGGCTCCGCCGTCAACGCCTTCGAGTCCGTCCCGGCCCAGAGCGAGCAGGCCGGCACGGCGGGCCGCCAGCTCTCCGACGCCGACCTCGCGGACCTGGTGCGAGACCCGCGGCTGCACTTCACCGGCTCCTGAGCGCGCGCCGCCGGCGTCGGCGCCGGTTTGAGGGGGTGACCCGTTGGGCACGTTCAGGCATCAGCCCGGCTGCTGCGAGGTCACACATCCCGTGCGGACCTGGCGGACCTGTCGGCTGTCGGCACGACAGCTCATCCAACGGAATGGAGTTTCGCCATGTTGTGGACCATCCTCATCATCCTCGCCATCGTCGCGCTGGTGCTGTTCATCCTGGGTCGCGTCCGAGGAGGCCGCGGAGTCTGATCCACAGCCACTCGCGTCACGAGGCACCGTCTCCGGTGGGGACGGTGCCTCGTTCGTCGTCCGCGCATGCGGCTCGGGCTAGCGGACGAGCACGACCACTCCGGCGCACCCGCACGCCCACAGCACGCTGGCGAAGGTCCCGATGATGAAGCGCTCGGCGGCGCCGGTGCGGACGCCGTCCTCGGCCGCGCGGAGCTCGGGGTAGCGGCCGAGGCCCTTGACGGCGAGGACGACCGCGAGGCCCTCGGGCCAGCCGGCGACGAG
Source organism: Nocardioides sp. HB32 (assembly GCF_054058995.1). Taxonomy (NCBI): domain Bacteria; kingdom Bacillati; phylum Actinomycetota; class Actinomycetes; order Propionibacteriales; family Nocardioidaceae; genus Nocardioides; species Nocardioides sp. HB32. Next base: position 3,734,860 of record NZ_JBSSBS010000001.1, on the reverse strand, counting down.
GGTGGCGAAGATGGCGACCCGCTCCAGGGCCCCGATCCAGGCGCCGCCGCGGAGGACGTGGCCGGCGCGGTCCAGGGAGTCGGCCGGCGTCTCACGACGGTCGACCAGGTCGAACACCAGGGAGGTGAGGGGGCCGCCGCCGGCGATGGCGAGGATGCCGCCGAAGGCGACGAGGACGACGGTCTGCCAGCCCGGGGAGACGTCGACGGTGGCGGGGACCGCCGCGACGGCACCGGCGGCGACCAGGACCGCCAAGCTCGCGGGCGCGAAGATCCGGCGGGCAGGCGCGTGCCAGGCCATGGTGCCGGTGAGGACGGCGAAGCCGAGCAGGACCAACAGCAGCGCGCCGTAGTCGGACGGGCTCATGAGGGCTCCTTCCCGAGCAGGCGAGCGGTGAGGTCGGTGGCGAGCTCGCGGGCCCGCCGCGACTCCACGATGCCAGCCGCGGCGGCTCGCTGGCTCACCGCGGAGGGGGTGATGCCGAGTCGGTGGGCCGTCTCCTCGTACGACAGCCCGTCGGCGACGAGGTCGGCGACCTCCCAGCCCCGGGCGGTACGCCGCGCGAGCACGCTCGCCCACAACCAGAGGACGGTCTCGAGCGCGCGGGTGCCGGGATCGTCGCCGAGGACCCGGAGGTGCCACGGGCTGGACTTCGCGGCCGTGACCGCCGCGCGGGCGTGCAGGTAGGCCGGGCCGCGGCCGGCGCGGGCGTGCGCCGGCAGGGGCTCCTCGACCGGGCCGACCCCGATGCCGACGTGCCAGGTGCTGTGGCGGAGCAGGGTCTCGACGACGGACGGCAGGGCGGCGGGGGAGTCGAGGACGCCCTGGAACTCGTCACCCACGGTCTGCTCGAACGGACGCAGTACCGGGACGTCCCCCAGCGCGGTGAGGGCGGCCTGGACCAGGTCGGGAGAGCGACGGCTGCCCTGCTGGTCGACGGTGAGCACCAGGACGGACATGCGATCCAGGTTAGTTCAGGAAATAGCCTAATGCAAGATGAGTTCAGGGAATTGCCTTCACCGACGGCCGATAAGGCCGACCACCGGCGGCGCCTTCTGGTCCACCACGGAGACCCGGAAACCACCCTCGACGAGCGCGGCCGAGGCCTTCTTGACGATGGTCGGCACCAACTCGGGCTGGGTCGCCTCGTAGAAGAGGTAGACGGCGCCGCCCGGCACCACCCGCTCGTGCAGGAGCGCGACCTCGTCGGCGCAGTCGCGCACCCAGAACAGGTTGACGTTGAACGCGAACACCTTGTTCAGCCGCTTCACCGGCACCCGCAGCGTGGCCAGGTCGATCTGGCGGACGGTGAGCCGGCCGGACTCGACGAAGCGGGCGCACCGGCGCTTGGTGCGGTCCACGCCTGACTCGGAGCGGTCGATGGCGAACAGCTTGCCGGTCTCGAGCTTCTCGCAGATCAGCTCCGCGCCGGCCCCCGGCCCGCAGCCGATCTCGAGGACGTGGTCGCTCGGCTGGACGTCCATCATGTCCACCGCCCACCGGATCCGGGGCGGGATGGTCTGCAGCGCCATGGACCCAGACTGCCAGATAGGTTGGCCCCCGTGATCAGGGTGGGCGTGCTGGGCGCACGCGGCAAGGTCGGGATCGAGGTGTGCCGCGCCGTCGCCGCGGCCGACGACCTGGAGCTCGTCGCCGAGATCGATGCCGGGGACGCGATCGACACGCTGGTCTCCGAGGGCGCGGAGGCGGTCGTCGACTTCACCCACCCCGACGTCGTCATGGACAACCTCCGGTTCTGCATCGAGCACGGGATCCACGCGGTCGTGGGGACCACGGGCTTCGACGAGCAGCGGCTCGACACAATCCGCGGCTGGCTCGAGGGCGCGGCCGGCACCGGCGTCCTGATCGCCCCCAACTTCTCGATCGGCGCCATCCTGATGATGCGGTTCGCGGCCGTCGCGGCGCCGTTCTACGAGTCGGTGGAGGTCGTCGAGATGCACCACCCGACCAAGGCGGACGCGCCGTCCGGCACCGCCCGGCGCACCGCCGAGCTCATCGCTGCCGCCCGCCGCGAGGCCGGGACGGGGCCGGTGCCGGACGCCACCACGACCGGGCTCGACGGAGCCCGTGGCGCGGACGTCGACGGGATCCGGGTGCACGCCCTGCGGGTGCGCGGGCTGGTCGCCCACCAGGAGGTGCTGCTGGGCGGCGTGGGGGAGACGCTGACGATCCGGCACGACTCGCTGGACCGGGTGTCGTTCACCCCCGGCGTCCTCGCCGGGCTGCGCGCGATCGCGGACCACCCCGGTCTCACCGTCGGGCTGGAGCACTTCCTCCCGCTGGACTGATCCCTCGCGGATCTGCAGGTTCGTGCATTGCACGTATCCGCAGGTAACCGCGTCTTCCGTCGGCCGTTGGAGCAGGCGAGGCTTCCGCCCCCAGCAGTTCCCGACGAACGAGAAGGACCAGTCCATGCGCAAGATCTCGGGCTTCGCATCCCTCGCTGTCCTCGCCCTGACGGCCGCCACCTTCCAGGCCGTCGACGGCGCGTCAGCCGCCCCACCGGCTCGCCCATCGGCGGCCGACGTCCTCCGGCAGCACCCGGCTGCCGCGCTCACCAGCGCGGGCACGACCTACCGGGTCACCGACCGCATCACCGACGCCAACGGCGCCACCCACGTCCGGATGGACCGCTTCTACCGCGGCCTCCCGGTCCTCGGCGGCGACCTGGTCGTCCACGAGGGCTCGGCGGGCGCGCTCACCGGCGTCAGCAGGACCCTCGACCGGGCGGTCCGCCTGTCGGTCAAGCCCGAGGTCAGCAGGGCGACGGCCCGCAACGAGCCGGCTCGCAAGGCCCAGTCGACCCGCCTGGTCGTCGACGCGACGTCCGGGACCGGCCGGCTCGCGTGGGAGGTCATCACGGGAGGCACGCAGAAGGACGGCACCCCGAGCCGGCTCGCGACGTACGTCGACGCGAAGACCGGCGCGGTGATCCGCCGCGAGCAGCAGATCGAGACCGTGGACGGCTCCGGCCAGACGCTCTACTCGGGCACCGTCCCGCTCAGCGTCACGAAGTCCGGCTCGACGTACCAGCTCAAGAACGACGGCCTGCGTGGCAACACGTACACGACCGACATGAACAACAAGTCCGACTCCTATGCCTGCCAGCTCTTCGGGATCAACTGCTCCACCGGCACCCTGATCACCTCCGCCACCACGGTGTTCGGCAACGGCACGAACAGCAACCGGGCCAGCGCAGGTGCGGACGCGCAGTACGGCAGCAACGAGACCTGGGACTTCTACAAGGCCACGTTCAACCGGGACGGCATCTTCGGCAACGGCGCCGGCTCCTACAACCGGGTCCACTACGGCAGCAAGTACGTCAACGCGTTCTGGGACGGCGCCAAGATGACCTACGGCGACGGCGACGGCACCAACTACGGCCCGCTGGTCTCCCTCGACGTGGCCGGTCACGAGATGAGCCACGGCGTCACCGAGAACACCGCCGGTCTCGACTACAGCGGTGAGTCCGGCGGCCTCAACGAGGCCACATCGGACATCTTCGGCACCATGGTGGAGTTCTTCGCGAACAACGCCAACGACCCGGGCGACTACCTGATCGGCGAGGAGTTCGACCTCAAGAAGCACCTCGGCTTCCGGCGAATGGACAACCCGGCCTCGGACGGCAGCTCGCTGAACTGCTGGTCCGCGACCGCCGGCAACGCCGACGTGCACTACTCCTCGGGCATCGGCAACCACTTCTTCTACCTGCTGTCCGAGGGCTCGGGTGCCAAGACCCTCAACGGCGTCTCCTACAACAGCCCGACCTGCAACGGCTCCACCGTGACCGGCATCGGGCGGGACGCCGCTGCCGCCATCTGGTACCGCGCCCTGACCGTCTACATGACCTCGAGCACGAACTACGCGGGTGCCCGCACGGCCACCCTCAACGCGGCCAAGGACCTGTACGGCGCAGGCAGCGCCCAGTACAACGCCGTCGCCGCGGCCTGGAGCGCGGTCAGCGTGAGCTGACCGGCTGCCGACGCACAGGGGTTCGCGCCCACGGAACGGGCGCGGGCCCCTGTGCCCGTTCTAGAGGAGGACTCGCGCGACCGCGGCGACCAGGGCGGCGCCGAACACCACGACCAGGAACGGCGCGCGCAGGAGCAGCAGCACCACCGCGACGCCCAGCCCGAGGGCGCGAGCATCGACCACGATCTCGTGCCCTCGGGTGAACACCTGGACCGCCACGAGCGCGGACAGCAGGGCGACCGGGATCAGGTCGGCGACCCGCTCGACCACGGGTCGCTCGAGGACCCACGGCGGCACCGACAGGCCGCCCAGCTTGAGCAGGTAGCAGCCGACCGCGGCGACGATCACCGCCGTCCACATCATGCGTCCCGCTCCCGGGTGAGCACGCCGGCGACCAGGGCCACGCCGGCCGCGGCGAGCACCGGCACGCCGGCGGGTGCCATCGGCACGATCCCGAGGGCGACCGCGGCGGCAGCGACCGCCACGAGCTGGTTGCGGCGGCGGTGCAGCCGCGGCCAGAGCAGCGCCAGGAACGCCGCGCCGACGGCCGCGTCGAGGCCGTACCGGCGCGGGTCCCCGAGCTCGTTGCCCGCGACGGCGCCGGCGAACGTGGCGACGTTCCAGAGCACGAAGACCGAGACGCCGGTGACCAGGAAGCCGAGCCGGGCGGCGCCGCGGGTCTCGCGGGTCACCGACATGGCGGTGGACTCGTCGATCAGCACGTGTGCGGCGAGCACCCGCCTGACGCCACGCCAGGCGAGCAGCGGGGCGAGCCGCAGCCCGTAGAGGGTGTTGCGGGTGCCGAGCAGCAGGGCGGTCAGCGCGCCCGAGATCGGTGCACCGCCGGCGGCCACGACACCGACCAGGGCGAACTGGCTGGCGCCGGTGAACACCAACAGGGACAGGGCGCACGTCTGTGCCACCGAGAGTCCGGACGCGACGGAGATCGCGCCGAAGCTGACGCCGTACGCCCCGGTGGCGACGCCCACGCCGAGGCTGTCGCGGATGATGGCGGACCGCGCGCGAGGCTCGAGGGGCGCGTCGGTCACCGGGCCGAGGTTAGCGCCGGCGTACCCGCACCGGCATGGGGCGGTGGTGGAAGTCGTGCAGCAGCACGTAGGTGAGCAGCAGCCCGGCGAGCAGACCCCAGCCGACCCCGGCGGCGATGAGCGCCGGCACCTCGGTGACGTGGACCAGCCAGATGCCGGAGAGCATGCCCACGATCAGCGCGGTGGCCACCACCAGGAGGCGGTGGAGCGGGGGCAGTGGACCGAACACAGGTCCATCGTCTCCCCGGATCCCCGGAAATCAAGGGGTACGGGCTAGGAGATTGCTGTGTGCAGCCGGACCTGCTTGACGACGGTGGTGCCCTCGCCGTCCAGGTCGAGCTCGCGGTGGGCCTGGTCGGCAGCCCAGCCGGCGTCGGCGAGGAAGGTGCGCAGCGCGTCGTCGGACGCGATCGCCCACAGCACGGCACGCGAGAACCGGTCGGCCGCCATCGTGTCCACCGCCGCCTGGAGCAGCCGGGATCCGTGCCCCTGGCCGCGCGCGTCCGGGTCGACGGTCAGGTCGGCGAGCTCGGCGTCGACGACCGGGTCGCAGTCCGGGTCCGCAGCGGGCGAGGTCAGCGCGAAGCCCACGACCCGGTTGCGCTCGAGCGCGACGAGCACCCGGTTGCGGGCGTCGCGTGGCCTGGAGAGCGCCGCGTGCCAGGCGGCGGCCGCCGCCTCGACGTCGCTCGGGAGCGCCTCGGCCGGCAGCACCCCGGCGTACGTCGCCCGCCAGGTGCGGAGCTGGACCTCGGCGATCGCGCGGGCGTCGTCGGCCCAGGCGACGCGGACCGACACGTCACTCATGGACGCATCCTGTCAGCCGGTCCCGCTGTTACAAATCTCTGTCATGGATGCAGACATCTGTAACACGGTCGGGTAGCGTCGTCGTGTGGACTTCGACGACCTCCTCGCCGGTGACGGACGGGTGGAGCCGCGGGACGAGATGCCCGACGGCTACCGCCGCACCCTGGTCCGCCAGATCGCCCAGCACGCGCACTCCGAGATCATCGGCATGCAGCCCGAGGGCAACTGGATCAGCCGCGCGCCGAGCCTGCGCCGCAAGGCGATCCTGATGGCGAAGGTGCAGGACGAGGCGGGGCACGGTCTCTACCTGTACGCAGCCGCCGAGACGCTCGGCGTCGACCGCGAGGACCTGCTCGACCAGCTGCACACCGGCCGGCAGAAGTACTCCTCGATCTTCAACTACCCGACGCTGACCTGGGCCGACGTCGGCGCGATCGGCTGGCTGGTCGACGGCGCCGCGATCGTGAACCAGGTGCCGCTGTGCCGCTGCTCCTACGGGCCGTACGCCCGCGCGATGGTGCGGGTCTGCAAGGAGGAGTCCTTCCACCAGCGGCAGGGCTTCGAGATCCTGCACACGCTGTCGCACGGCACCCCTGCGCAGCGGGCGATGGCGCAGGACGCCGTCGACCGCTACTGGTGGCCGTCGCTGATGATGTTCGGGCCGCCGGACGACGACTCGCCGAACTCCGCCCAGTCGATGGCGTGGGGCATCAAGCGCTTCTCCAATGACGACCTGCGCCAGCGCTTCGTCGACATGACCGTGCCGCAGGCGGAGGCGCTCGGCCTGACGCTCCCGGACCCGGAGATCCGGTGGAACGAGGAGCGCGGCCACTACGACTTCGGCACGGTGGACTTCACCGAGCTGTTCGAGGTGATCAAGGGCAACGGTCCCTGCAACCAGCAACGACTCGCGCACCGTGTGGGGGCGCACGAGGACGGAGCCTGGGTGCGGGAGGCCGCCTCGGCGTATGCCGCCAAGCAGGCGGTTCGGGAGGGTGCCGCGTGAGGGACTGGCCGCTCTGGGAGGTGTTCGTGCGGTCTCGGAGGGGGCTGTCGCACGTCCACGTCGGGTCGTTGCACGCGCCCGACGCCGAGATGGCGCTCCGCAACGCGCGCGACGTCTACACGCGGCGCCAGGAGGGCGTCTCGCTCTGGGTCGTGCCGGCGGCCGAGATCGTCGCGTCCGACCCGGGGGAGCGGGACGCGTTCTTCGACCCCGCGGACGACAAGGTCTACCGGCACCCGACCTTCTACGAGGTCCCCGAGGGGGTGGAGCACCTGTGAGCACTCCCTCGAAGACACTCGGTGACTACGTCCTGGGACTCGCCGACGACGCGCTGGTCTCGGCCCAGCGGATGGGCTGGTGGATCAGCCGCGCGCCGCAGCTCGAGGAGGACCTCGCGCTCGCGAACATCGGCCTCGACCAGCTCGGCCAGGCGCGCACGCTGCTGTCGTACGCCGGGCAGCTCGAGGGCGACGGCCGGACCGAGGACGACCTCGCCTACCTGCGCGACGAGCGCGAGTTCCGCAACGTCTGGCTGGTGGAGCGCGCGCAGAGCGACTTCGGCGTGACGATGGCGCGGCTGCTGCTGTTCGCGGCGTGGCAGTCCGAGCTGTACGCCGCCCTCGCCTCCTGCCCGGACCCGACACTGGCCGGCGTGGCCGGCAAGGCCGTGAAGGAGGTCGCCTACCACCTCGACCACGCCGCGCGCTGGGTCGTGCGGCTCGGCGACGGCACCGAGGAGTCGCACCAGCGCATGCAGGCGGCGCTCGACGCCGAGTGGCCCTACCTCGACGAGCTGTTCCGGCCGGTCGAGGGAGCAGTCGTCGACCCGGCTTCGCTGCACCCGCTCGTGCTGGCCCGGATCGAGCCGGTGGTCGCCGAGGCGACCCTCGAGGTGCCCCAGGTCGCGCCGGCGCGCGGCGGCGGCCGCGCGGGCCTGCACACCGAGGAGATGGGCTACCTGCTCGCCGAGATGCAGCACCTGCACCGCTCGCACCCGGGGGCCACCTGGTGAACACGATGAGCAGTGCCTGGAAGATCGTCGCCGACCTGCCCGACCCCGAGCTGCCGGTGGTGACCATCGCCGACCTCGGGATCCTGCGCGACGTCACCGAGGACGACCAGGGCCGCGTGCACGTGCAGATCACCCCGACGTACTCCGGCTGCCCGGCGATGGAGACCATCAGCGAGGACCTCGTCGAGGCGCTGCTGTCGGCCGGCTACCAGCACGTCGACGTCGAGTTCGTGCTGTCGCCGGCGTGGACGACCGACTGGATGACCGAGGACGCCAAGCAGAAGCTGCTGGCGTACGGCATCGCGCCACCCGGCGCCGTCGGCCACGGCGGCGCCGTGGCGCTGCCGCTGAGCGTGCGCTGCCCCCAGTGCGGGTCGATCGACACCCGTGAGTCGAGCCGGTTCGGGTCGACGGCCTGCAAGTCGCTGTGGGTCTGCCGCAGCTGCCACGAGCCCTTCGACCACTTCAAGGCACTCTGATGGGGCGACTCTGACGTGTCGGCCACCTTCCACTCGCTGCGGGTCGCGGCGATCGACGAGCTGACCGACGATGCGGTCGCCCTGACCTTCGACGTGCCCCCGGAGCTGGCCGGCGAGTTCCGCTTCGTGCACGGCCAGCACCTCTCCATCCGGGGCGGCGACGACGTGCGCCGCTCGTACTCGATCTGCTCGCCGCCGTCGTCCGGGGTGCTGCGCATCGGCGTGAAGCGGCTGCCGGGTGGCGCCTTCAGCGAGGGCGTGGTCTCGCGGCTGGCGGTCGGCGACACGCTCGAGGTGATGACGCCCGCCGGGCGGTTCACCTCGCAGCTCGACCCGACGGCCCGCCGTACGTACGTCGCGATCGCGGCCGGCTCCGGCATCACGCCGGTGCTCTCGATCCTCGCCGCGATCCTCGAGGGCGAGCCGGGCGCTCGGGTGATGCTGGTCTACGCGAACCGCACGCACCGCTCGGTGATGTTCCTCGACGAGGTGCACGACCTCAAGGACCGCTTCCCGGAGCGGTTCCAGGTGGTGCACGTGCTGTCGCGCGAGACCCAGGACGTCGAGCTGTTCTCCGGGCGGCTCGACGGGGAGCGGCTCTCGCGGATCCTCGGCGCGCTGATGCCGCCCGCCGAGGTCGACCAGTGGTTCCTCTGCGGGCCGCAGGTGCTGGTGACCGAGCTCCGCTCGACGCTCTCGTCGCTGGGCGTGCCGGCCGACCACGTGCACACCGAGCTGTTCCACGCCGACCCGGTGCCGCGCGCGCCGATCGAGGCGCTCGACGTCCCCGACGGCGCTGCCCACGTGACGATCCGGCTCGACGGCCGCACCTCGACGCTGGACCTCCGGCCGGACGGCGAGCCCGTGCTCGACGCCGCCATCGCCGTACGCTCCGACCTGCCGTTCGCCTGCAAGGGCGGCGTCTGCGGCACCTGCCGTGCCCGGCTCGTCGAGGGGACCGTCGCCATGGACGCCAACTACGCGCTGGAGCCGGACGAGATCGAGCGCGGCTACGTGCTCACCTGTCAGTCGCACCCCACCTCCGAGAAGGTCGTGCTCGACTTCGACGGCTGAGGTTGGGGGCGCCACTAGGGTCGGACCCATGCAGACTCGCAACCTCGGCAAGAGCGGCCTCAAGGTCTCGGAGATCGCGTACGGCAACTGGCTGACCCACGGGTCCCAGGTCGAGGAGGACGCCGCCCTGGCCTGCGTGCGCCGCGCGCTCGACGAGGGCATCACGACCTTCGACACCGCGGACGTGTACGCCAACACCCGTGCGGAGTCGGTGCTCGGCCGGGCACTCCAGGGTGAGCGCCGCGAGGGGCTCGAGATCTTCACCAAGGTCTTCTGGCCCACCGGCCCGGGGATGCACAACGACCACGGGCTGTCCCGCAAGCACATCATGGAGTCGATCGACGCCTCGCTGAAGCGGCTGGGCACCGACTACGTCGACCTCTACCAGGCCCACCGGTACGACGACGAGACGCCGCTCGAGGAGACCATGGAGGCGTTCGCCGACGTGGTGCGCCACGGCAAGGCGCTCTACATCGGCGTCTCGGAGTGGCGCGCCGACCAGATCCGCGCCGCGCACGCGCTGGCCCGCGAGCTCCGCATCTCGCTGGTCTCCAACCAGCCGCAGTACAACCTGATCTGGCGGGTCATCGAGGCCGAGGTGGAGCCGACCTGCCGCGAGCTCGGCCTGGGGCAGGTCGTGTTCTCACCGATCGCGCAGGGCGTCCTCACCGGCAAGTACGTCCCGGGGCAGCCGCACCCGGAGGGTTCGCGGGCGACCGACGACAAGGGCGGCGCGGACATGATCAGCCGCTGGATGCAGGACGACGTCCTCGAGCGCGTCCAGCAGCTCAAGCCGATCGCCGACGGGGCGGGCCTCACGATGGCGCAGCTCGCCGTCGCGTGGGTGCTCCAGAACGACAACGTCTCGTGCGCCATCGTCGGCGCCAGCCGGCCGGACCAGGTGAGCGACAACGCTCGCGCGGCCGGCGTACGCCTCGATGCCGACGCGATGAAGGCGATCGACGAGGTGATCGAGCCGGTCGTCGTCCGCGACCCGGAGCAGACCCAGCAGATCAGCCGGGCCGCGCTGATGCAGCGCTGAGTCTGCGGGCTAGCGGTAGGTGTCGGGCAGCTTCTGCCCGAGCTTGACCTGCGACTTGGGCAGCCGCATGAACTTCATCTGCAGCGCCCGGGTGATCGCGTAGTAGGTCAGGCCCTTGGTCGACTCGTCGGGGAACCGCCGCGCGAGCTCGCGGCGCAGCCGGAACCGCAGCATCACCATGTCGAGCAGCACGAACAGCACCATCACCATCAGCAGGGTGTTGCCCCACTGGCGCAGGGTCGTGTTGCCGGAGTAGCCCAGGATCAGCGTCACCAGCAGCAGCGGAATCACCAGCTCGATGAGCGAGAACCGGGCGTCGACGAAGTCGCGCACGAACCGGCGGACCGGGCCGCGGTCGCGCGCGGGGTAGTAGCGCTCGTCGCCGCTCTTCATCGCCTGCCGGACCTTCTGGCTGGACTCCGAGCGGGCGCCGCGCTGCGCGGTGGCGACCTCCTTGCGGCCCTGGGGCGCCTTGGCGCGAGCCTTCGCGGCCGCCTCCGCCTCCTTGCGCGTGGGAGTGGGCCGGCCCTTGCCGCCCACCTTGTCGGTAACGGTGGTGGCGGGGGTCTCGGTCTTCGAGCGACGGAACAACGCAGGGCCTCACACAGCAGGGGGACGACGGGCTGACACCAGACTACCGGCGGGGCTGCTCGTCTACGCTGGGGCCATGGGACTCTGGCAGCGCTTCACCCTGATCTTCCGCTCGAAGGCGAACAAGGCGCTCGACCGCGCCGAGGACCCGCGCGAGACCCTCGACTACAGCTACCAGCGGCAGCTGGACCTGCTCTCGAAGGTACGCCGGGGCGTTGCCGACGTGGCCACCAGCCGCAAGCGGGTCGAGCTGCAGATCAATCAGCTCGACCAGCAGTCCGCGAAGCTCCAGGACCAGGCCCAGAAGGCGATCTCCGTCAGTCGCGAGGACCTTGCCCGCGAGGCGCTGACCCGCAAGTCCGGGCTGACCACCCAGATCAACGACCTCAAGGCCCAGCACGCGCAGCTCCAGGCGGAGGAGGAGAAGCTCACCCTCGCGCAGCAGCGGCTGCAGGCGAGGGTCGAGTCCTTCCGCACCCGCAAGGAGACGATCAAGGCGACGTACACGGCAGCAGAGGCTCAGACGCGGATCAACGAGGCGTTCTCCGGCCTCGGTGACGAGCTCGGCGACGTCGGCCAGGCGATCCAGCGCGCCGAGGACAAGACCGCGCAGATGCAGGCCCGGGCCGGCGCCATCGACGAGCTGATCGCCTCCGGTGCATTGGAGGATGTGACCGGCGGAGGCGGGGACGACATCGCGCGCGAGCTCGAGGCGATGAGCTCAGAGGCCGACGTCGAGGCCGAGCTCGCCGCGCTCAAGGCCGGCGGCGCCCCGCCGCCCCCGCAGGCGATCGAGCCCGCCGAGGCCGGCGGCGACATCATCGCGACCGAGCCCGAGGCGACCGAGCAGCCGAAGGGCGACGCCTGACGGCTTTGGGGGCACCGGCAACAATCGGTGGCATGGCACGTACGCGCTTCGTCGGGGACCCGGGGCTGACGGCCCGGATGACCACGGTCATGTTCCTCCTGGGCGGACTCTTCGTCGGGCTGATCGTCGCGCTCATGCTCGCGGTGCAGTCCCCGGCCCTCTCGCTGCTGATCGGCGTCGTCGGCCTGGGCATCGCGTGGGGCCAGTGGTACTTCTCGGACACGGTCGCGATGAAGGCGATGCGCGCCCGCGAGGTCTCTCCCGAGCAGGCGCCCGAGCTGCACGCGATGATCGAGCGGCTCTGCGCGCTCGCGGACATGCCGAAGCCGAGGGTCGGCGTCGCCGACACCGAGCTGCCGAACGCGTTCGCCACCGGTCGCTCGCCCCACCGGTCGGTGGTCGTGGTGACCACCGGCATCCTGCGCCGGCTCGACGCCGAAGAGCTCGAGGGCGTCCTCGCGCACGAGCTGTCCCACGTCGCCCACCGCGACGTCCTGGTGATGACCGTGGCCGCCAGCGCCGGCATCCTCGCCGGCATGCTGACGCGCGGCGCCCAGTACGGCGCGATCTTCGGCGGCGGACGCCGGGACAACAACTCGGGTCTCCCCGTGTGGCTGGTCGTCCTCGCGGTGAGCCTGGTGACGTACGCCGTCAGCTTCGTGCTGCTCCGCCTCCTCTCCCGCTACCGCGAGCTGTCGGCGGACCGGGCCGGCGCGTACCTCACGCTGAAGCCGCACGCCCTCGCGTCCGCCCTCCAGAAGATCACCGGCGAGATCAACCAGATCCCGGACCGCGACCTGCGGGCGACCCAGGCCATGAACGCGTTCTTCATCGCGCCCGCCGCGCGCGGCGTCTCGCTCCGCACGCTGACCTCGACGCACCCGTCCCTCGAGCAGCGGCTCGAGCAGCTGGCCAGGATCCAGGCCGAGCTCGACCGGCCCGCCTGACGGCCCGGCTGACGACATGGGCTTCTGGGACGTCATCGCCGGCAGGAGCCGGCCCAAGCAGGCCAACCTCGACGCGCTCTTCGGCGTACCGAGCGCCGCGATCACGCTGCAGGTCTCGCTGGGGCTGGAGCCGACCGGGAGCGGCGCCGTCTGCTACCGGGCGGCCGAGGGCCCGGCGTTCCGCCAGACCCAGGACGAGGTGGTCGCGCTCCTGGACGCCGATCCGGGTGCGCCACCGGTCGAGGTGACCCGGGACGAGTTCGGCTACACCTGGCTGCTCAACCGCCACGATCCGGCCGACGTCTCCGGGCTCGTCACCGACCTGCACGCGGTGAACACCTCGCTGGAGGCGCAGGGCTTCGGTCCCGGCCTCCTGTGCTCGCTGGTGCCGTTCGCCGACGCCGGTGGTCGACGGGTCGGCCTGGTGTACCTCTACAAGCAGGGCACGTTCTACCCGTTCGCGCCGAAGCCGGGAGCGAACCGGCAGCGCGACAACCTGCTGGAGATCCAGGTCCGCGACACCCTCGGCGGCGAGCTGCCCGTCGAGGAGGACCTGAGCCGCTGGCTCGCGATCTGGGGCGCCCCCGGGCTGTAGCCGCCGCCCGCCGTACCTCCCCGCCCGTCAGAGGTCCCGACTCGACCGGCGTCAGCCCTTGGCGGTCTTGCCGGGGAGGGCGAGCATCCGCTCGAGGGCGACCAGGGCCCAGCGGGAGGTCTCGGGGTCGACCTCGATCCGGTTCACGACGGTGCCCTCGACCAGCGCCTCCATCGCCCAGACGAAGTGCGGCAGGTCGATGCGGTTCATCGTCGAGCAGTAGCAGACGGTCTTGTCGAGGAAGACGATCCGCTTGTCCGGGTGGGCGGCCGCCAGCCGCTGCACGAGGTTCAGCTCGGTCCCGATCGCCCAGGCGGAGCCGGCGGGGGCGGCCTCGATGGTCTGGATGATGAACTCGGTCGAGCCGACCAGGTCCGCCTTGAGGGCGACCTCGTGGCGGCACTCGGGGTGCACCAGGATGTTGATGCCGGGGATCTCGGCGCGCAGGTTGTCGACCACCTCGGGGGAGAAGCGGCCGTGCACGGAGCAGTGGCCCTTCCAGAGGATCATCTTCGCGTCGCGCAGCTGCTCGGGGCTGAGGCCGCCGTTGGCGCGGTGCGGGTCCCAGACGACGCAGTCGTCGAGGGTGAGGCCCATCTTCAGCACCGCGGTGTTGCGACCGAGGTGCTGGTCGGGCAGGAACAGGACCTTGGCGTCCGGCTTCTGCCCGAACGCCCACTCCAGCGCCGTCTCGGCGTTGCTCGACGTGCAGACGACGCCGCCATTGCGCCCGCAGAAGGCCTTGATGTCCGCGGAGGAGTTCATGTAGGTGACGGGTACGACGCTGTCGGCAACGCCGGCGTCGGCCATCGCCTGCCAGGCCATCTCCACCTGGGTCAGCCGCGCCATGTCGGCCATCGAGCAGCCGGCGGCGAGGTCGGGCAGGATCACCTGCTGGTCCGGACCGGTGAGGATGTCGGCGGACTCGGCCATGAAGTGCACGCCGCAGAAGACGATGTACTCGGCCTCGGGCCGGGCCGCCGCGTCCCGCGCGAGCTTGAAGGAGTCGCCGGTGACGTCCGCGAACTGGATGACCTCGTCGCGCTGGTAGTGGTGGCCGAGGACGAACACCTTGTCGCCGAGCGCCTCCTTGGCGGCCAGCGCCCGCGCCACCAGGTCCGGGTCGGACGCCGCGGGCAGGTCGCCCGGGCACTCCACGCCACGCTCGCTGTTGAGATCGGTGCCGCGGCCGAGCGGCAGCAGCGGGAGGTCCACGGTGGTCATGGCTCGATCCTATTCTCGCGGTGATCTGCTCAGAGCAGCGCACCGTTGTGAACGTACGGCGAGGGCGGCTTCATCCCGCGCAGCGCGAGGTAGCCCTCTTGGTGCAGTGCCAGCCGGGCCGCGAAACCCACGTCGAGCACCCACTGGTTCGCGCCCGTCACGTGGCTGATCGTCGCCTCGTCCGGGCCGTCGGCCAGCGCGGCCCACAGCAGGCGGGTCGCCGTACGCCGGTTCGACGCGGCCAGCAGCGCCGGCGAGCCGCGCTCGTTCAGGTAGGCGTAGCCCGAGCCGGTCGAGGTGTCGCTGACCAGCAGCCGCCACGTCGACAGCATCAGCTCGTGGTCCGGCCCGTGGCCGGCGCCCCGGGCGGCCCGGTCGAGGGAGTCCATCAGCTCGAAGTCCGACGCCGTGCCCTCACGCACCTTGTCGACCGTCGGGATCGCCGAGCGGTCGAGCGTGCCGGTCAGGTACATCTGCGGGTGCAGCTGAAACCCCGCCTGGTGGTACACCCGCACCGCCCGGGTGTCCGACGACGCGGACAGCATCGCGCGGGTGCAGCCGCGGCCGTGGCTCATCGCGGCGGCCATCAGCGGCTTGCCGATGCCCTGGCCCTGGCGGCCGGGCAGGACGGCGTACGTCGCCAGGCACCACAACGTCTCGCGGCGGTACGACGTGGCCATGCCGACCAGGCCGGTCTCGTCCTCGGCGACCCAGCAACCGCCCGGATCGGTCTCGACGAAGTGCCGGGTCCGCCTCATCCAGACCTCGCGGTGCGGGTCCGAGCGGCGCTGCGGCTCGGGGCCGTCCAGCCGCCGGGTCCGGCTGTCCAGCTCGAAGAAGCCCTCGTCGCTGATCCGCTCGGCCTCGGGCACGTCGGCCAGGGTCATCGGGCGGATCTGCACGTCCGACAGACTAGGTGCATGCGCATCCTGGTCGCCCCGGACAAGTTCGCGGGCACGCTCACGGCGGTCGAGGCCGCCGACGCCATCGCGGCCGGGTGGCGTCGTCGCGCTCCCGACGACGAGCTCGACCTGGCGCCGATGGCCGACGGCGGCCCGGGATTCGTCGACGTCCTCCACGCGGCGCTCGGCGGCGAGCTGCTGGCGGTGACCGTCCGCGGCCCGCACGGCGAGCCGACACCCGCGACCGTGCTGCTGACCGGCACCACGGCGTACGTCGAGGCCTCGCAGGCGTGCGGTCTCGAGCTGACCGGCGGCGAGCGGCCCGAGTCGGCCACGACGTACGGCGTCGGCGAGCTGCTGCTCGCGGCCGTCGACGCCGGCGCGACGAAGGTCGTGGTCGGCCTCGGCGGCAGCGGCACCAACGACGGGGGCGCCGGCTTGCTCGCCGCCCTGGGCGCGACCGCGGACCGGCCGCTCGACCACGGTGCCGCCGGGCTGCCGGGCATCACGACCGTCGAGCTGCCGGCGCTCGCCGTGGAGCTGGTCGCGGCCACCGACGTGGACAACCCGCTGACCGGGCTGTTCGGTGCGACCAAGGTGTTCGGCCCGCAGAAGGGCATCGCGGAGGACCGGCTCCCGGTCGTGGACGGCTGGCTCGAGGAGCTGGCCGTGGCGGCCGACCGCCGGATCGCGCTCGAGAAGGGCGCCGGGGCCGCGGGCGGTCTCGGGTTCGCCCTGCTGCTGCTCGGCGCCACCCGCGAACCCGGCATCGGGCTCGTCGCCGGCGCGCTGCGCCTGGCCCAGCGCGCGCGGGCCGCCGACCTCGTGGTGACCGGCGAGGGAGCGTTCGACTACTCCAGTCGCGGCGGCAAGGTCCCGTACGGCGTCGCCGAGGTCGCCGCCGCGGCGCTCCGGCCCTGCGTGGTGCTGGCCGGCCAGGTGCACGTCGGCTCGCGGGAGATGCGGGCGCTCGGCGTCGAGTCGGCGTACTCCCTCGTGGACGCCGTGGGGGAGCAGCGGGCGTTCGCGGATCCCGTGGGGGCGCTCGGTGACCTCGCGGAACGCGTCGCGCGCACGTGGTCACGGGAATAACCGGCCGTGTGCGACCATTGACCGAGCAAGACCTTTCCACCTACTTCGGGAGAAGCAGCCCATGACCGAGCAGGTCGAGACCAGCACCGAGCGTCGCACCGACTCCATCAACCTGAGCCCGGTGGCCGCCGGCAAGGTGAAGAGCCTCCTGGAGCAGGAAGGCCGTGACGATCTCTCGCTGCGCATCTCGGTGCAGCCGGGCGGGTGCTCGGGCCTCCGCTACCAGCTGTTCTTCGACGAGCGCAGCCTGGACGGCGACGTGGTGACCGACTTCGACGGCGTCTCCGTCGTCGTGGACCGGATGAGCGTCCCCTACCTGAACGGCGCGATGATCGACTTCGTGGACTCGATCGAGAAGCAGGGCTTCACGATCGACAACCCGAACGCCACCGGCTCCTGCGCCTGCGGCGACTCGTTCCACTGATCGAGGACGCGTGAGCGGCCTCGATGATGGTGGTTGAGCGAGCCGCTCTGACTGAGCCTGCGAAGTCAGCAGGCGGGTGTCGATACCACGTGAGACAGCTGCAGCCTGAACCGACAGATCAGCCCCGGACCTCCTCGGTCCGGGGCTGATGTGCGTCTGGAGCGCGGGGCGTCCGACCGGGTCTCGATACGCTCGCCGCGACCTCGTGCCTCGGTCGCGCCGTGCTACTCGACCACCGATGAGGTGGGTCCGCTGGCGCGGCCTCACTCCCCGTCGAGCTGGAGGTTCAGCGCCGCGGCCAGTCGCGCGGCCGCCGCGGGGATCTCCACCTCGCGCTTGGTCGCCTCCCGCGGCACGTAGGTGCCCGGCAGCCAGCCGAGCGCGGTGAGGACGGCGAGAGCGTCGGTGCCCATCTCGGCCGGGGTCGAGATGTCGTCGTACACGAGTCGCTGAGGCGTCATGCCACCGACGCTAGGGCCTACCGATTGGTACCGGGAGCAGTACCGCTCGGTAGTGTTCCGTCACGTGTCTCTGCTGATCGCGGGCTCCATCGCCACCGACCACCTGATGAGCTTCGGCGGCAAGTTCGCCGACTCCCTGGTCGTCGAGCAGCTCGACAAGCTCTCCGTGTCGTTCCTCGTGGACGACCTGGAGATCCGGCGTGGGGGTGTCGCCGCCAACATCTGCTTCGGCCTCGGCCAGCTGGGCGTCCGTCCGGTGCTGGTGGGCGCGGCCGGCGAGGACTTCGCGGGCTACCGTTCCTGGCTCGAGCGGCACGGCGTCGACTGCGGCCACGTGCGCATCTCGGAGACCCGGCACACGGCGCGGTTCGTCTGCACCACCGACCCGACCGGCGCCCAGATCGCGTCGTTCTACCCCGGCGCGATGAGCGAGGCCCGGCTGATCGAGCTCGGCCCGATCGCGGAGCGCGTCGGCGCGCCGGACTACGTGCTGATCGGCGCCGACGACCCCGACGGCATGCTCCGGCACACCGAGGAGTGCCGCCAGCGCGGCTACCTGTTCATCGCCGACCCGAGCCAGCAGCTGGCGTTCAGCGGCGGGGAGCTGATCCGTGAGCTGATCGACGGCGCGGCGATCCTGTTCTCCAACGAGTACGAGTCCGCGATGATCGAGCAGAAGACCGGCTGGTCCGCCGACGAGGTGCTCTCCCGGGTCGGCATCCAGGTCACCACGCTCGGCAGGAACGGCGCCCGGATCCTGCGCCGGGGCGAGGAGCCGATCGAGCTCGCGGCCGCCCGCGGCGTCACCGCGCTCGAGCCGACCGGGGTGGGCGACGCGTTCCGCGCCGGGTTCCTGGCCGCGATGGAGTGGCAGGTCGGGCTCGAGCGCGCGGCGCAGGTCGGCTGCGTGCTCGCGGCGTACGTCGTCGAGACGGTCGGCACCCAGGAGTACGCCTTCACGCCCGCGCAGTTCCTCGGCCGCCTCGAGGAGTCCTACGGCGCCGCGGCCGCCGACGACGTGGCGCCGCACCTCAAGGCGCTGGGCTGACCTCGGGGCTGACCCGGGCCTTCACGCAGCACTGTCCCGGCTCGGGCTCCAGGCACGCGGTGACGCCGCACCCGATCCCGTCGGCCACGCCCTGGACGAACGCGCGGTTCAGCCCGCACACCAGCGCCGTGTGGCTCTTCGCGAGCGTGTCGAACGGGCAGTTGGCGAGCAGCACGGTGTCGCCCTCCACCCGGGGCTCGAACCCCTGCGCGGCGAGCAGCTGGGCGAACGCCGCGACGTCGCCCGGCGCCGCCTCCGCCCCGAGGTCGCGGCCGGTCTCGCCCGCGGCTGCGTCGATCGCCTCGTCGAGGGACGTCCCTGCGCTGGCGCGCTCGACCCCGCTGGCCAGGATGTGCCCGACCAGGTCGTACCTGCGGTCGGGCAGCGACACCGACACCTCGCCCTCGGCCCGCCGGTAGAGCTTGCTCGTCCGGCCCGCGCCCGGCCCGGTCCGGTCGCCGAGCCGTCGGAACTCCGTCGCCAGCAGCCCGGCCCCGACCAGCTTGTCGAGGTGGAACTTCACCGTGTGCAGGGGGAGCTCCAGGGCGGCCGCCGCCTCCTCGCGGCCGACCGGCGCGTGTCGCGTCGCGACGTACTCGTAGAGCGAGCGGCGGGTCGGGTCCGCGAGGGCGCCGACGCTGGCGGCCCGGGAGAGGTCCATGCGCCACCCATTTCTCGAGGCGAAAACCGTTGACGCAATGGTGTCACAGGTTCTAACGTCTAATCAAATCTCTTTTAGATATCGGAGGGGCCCATGACCACCCTGCACCGGCCGTCCGTCGTGACGGCCGACCACACCGAGCAGGCCTTCCTGCTGCTGCGCACCGCGTTCGTCGTGGCGCCGATCCTGTTCGGCCTCGACAAATTCCTGACGATCCTCACCGACGACTGGGAGGGGTACCTGGCCCCGTGGGTCAACGACCTCGTCCCCGGGTCGGCGCACGACGCGATGCTGATGGTCGGCGTCGTCGAGATCGTGGCCGGCCTGGTCGTGCTGGTCACGCCGCGGTGGGGCGGCCTGCTGGTGGCCGCCTGGCTCGCCGGCATCATCGTGAACCTGGTCAGCACGGGGGAGTACTACGACATCGCGCTGCGCGACTTCGGCCTGATGCTCGCGGCCCTCGCCCTCACGCTGCTCGCGATGGGCAGGTCGAAGGCATGAGCGAGGCGCCCCAGGACCTCGCCCGCTGGCGGGTCGAGCACCACTCGCGGGTGGACCTCCGGGCGGCGGAGGTCGCCGCAGCCGACCTGCTGACCGCGCTCGGCATGGACCTCGCCGACGAGTCCACGGCCGAGACGCCCGGCCGGATGGCCCGGGCGCTCGCGGAGATGCTCAGCCCGACCGACTTCGAGATGACGACGTTCCCCAACACGGAGGGGTACGACGAGCTGGTGCTCGTCCAGGACATCCCGGTCCAGTCGCTGTGCGAGCACCACGTCCTGCCGTTCGTGGGCGTCGCGCACGTCGGCTACCTGCCGGGGGAGCGGATCCTCGGCCTGTCCAAGCTCGCCCGGACCGTGGAGTACCACGCGCGGGGCGCGCAGACCCAGGAGCGGCTGACCCAGCGGGTCGCCGACCACCTCCGGACCGCGCTCGGGGCCAAGGGCGTGGGTGTCGTCATCGAGGCCGAGCACACCTGCATGTCGCTGCGGGGCGCGCGGGTGCCGGGGAGTCGTACTGTGACGTCAGCACTGTTCGGAAGGCTCCGGGACGACGCGGCGTCCCGCGCGGAGTTCCTCGCGCTGACCCGCTCGGGAAGGTGAACCCATGGCACACGTGATCGTCGGTGGAGGCCTCGCGGGCGCGTCCGCGGTCGAGGAGCTGCGCGAGCAGGGGTACGACGGCGACGTGGTGGTCCTGGGTGCGGAGTCGTACCTGCCCTACCATCGGCCACCGCTCTCCAAGGAGGTCCTGCTCGGCAAGGAGGAGGCCGACGGCACCGACGTCCACGACGCGCAGTGGTACGCCGACCAGGGCGTGGACATGCGCACCGGCTCGGCGGCGCGCCGGATCGACCGGCTCCGGCAGGTCGTCGAGACCGATGCCGGCGACGTCGCGTACGAGCGGCTCCTGCTCGCCACCGGGTCGGAGCCGCGGCGGCTCCCGGTCGAGGGCGCCGTCTACCTGCGGACCCGCGACGACTCCCGCGCCCTGCGCGCGGCCCTGCTCCAGCAGCCGCGCGTGCTGGTGGTGGGAGGCGGCTGGATCGGCCTCGAGGTGACCGCCGCCGCCCGGGCCGCGGGCTGCGAGGTCACCGTCGTGGAGCCCCAGGCGCAGCCGCTGCTCGGCGTGGTGGGCGAGCGGGTCGGGTCGATGTTCGCCGACCTCCACCGGGAGCACGGCGTCGACCTCCGGCTCGGCACCTCCTTCGACGGGACGCCGCCCGTGCCGGCCGACCTCGTGCTCGTCGCCGTCGGGGCCGTGCCGCGGGTCGACCTGGCCCGCGACGCCGGGCTGGACGTCGACAACGGGGTGCTCGTGGACGCGACGTTGCGCACGTCCGACCCGCTCGTCCTCGCCGCCGGCGACATCGCCGCCCACGACCACCCGGTGTTCGGCCGGCTGCGCGTCGAGCACTGGGACAACGCGATCGAGCAGGGCAAGGCCGCCGCCCGGGTGATGCTCGGCGGGACCGAGGCGTACGAGCGGTCGCCGTACTTCTTCACCGACCAGTACGACCTCGGTATGGAGTACGTCGGCCACGTCCCGCGCGAGCACCTCGGCAGCGTCGTGGTGCGCGGCGACCTCGCCGCCCGACAGGCGGTGGTCTTCTGGCACGACGCCGGCCGGGTGCTGGGCGCGATGCACGTCAACGAGTGGGACGCGATCGACGAGATGAGGGAGCTGGTGGGGCAGACCGTCGACCCGGATCAGCTGAGCCGGCGGACGACGTAGCGACCTGTCGGCTCCTCGCCGACGTACTCCTGGCCGCGCATCCGGCACCAGGCCGGGATGTCGGTGCGGGCCGCGACGTCGTCGGCGAGCACGGCGACCAGGCCGCCGACCGGCACCTCGGCGTACCGCTTGCCGAGCTCGATGACCGGCAGCGGGCAGAGCATCCCGCGGCAGTCGAGCTCCAGGTCGGCGCCGGTCACAGCCCCACCCGGGACCGGATCTCGCGCACGACGTCGGGCAGCACGGCCAGGAACCCGTCCACGTCGGCCGCGGTGGTCTCCCGGGTGAGCGAGACCCGGACGTTGCCGTGGGTGAGCACGCCCATCGCCTCGAGGACGTGGCTCGGCGCGAGTGTCGAGGCGGTGCAGGCCGACCCGCTGGCGACGCCGTACCCGCGCCGGTCGAGCTCCGTCACGATCGCCTCACCGTCGACGTAGAGGCAGGAGAAGGTGACGAGGTGGGGGAGGCGGTCGACGGGGTCACCGACCACCTCGACGTCCGGGATCTCCGCGGCCGCCGCCCGGATCCGGTCGACGAGCGCGTGCTGGCGAGCGTTCGTCTCGGCGCGGTCGGTGACCACCGCCCGGAGGGCGGCGGCCGCGGCGAGCGCGGCGGGGACGTTCTCGAAGCCGGCCGACCGCTCGTCCACGCGGTCGTCGCCGGGGAACGGGTTCACCCAGAGTGCGCCCTTGCGCACCACGAGCACGCCGACCCCGGCCGGGCCGCCCCACTTGTGGGCGGAGCCGGCGACCACGTCCCACCGGTCCGGGAGCGGCAGCCGGCCCATGCTGGCGCAGGCGTCCACGAAGAGCGGTACGCCGACCTCCAGGTCGGCGAGCGGCTGGACGGTGCCGACCTCGTGGTTGGCGTGCTGGAGCGCGGCCACCCCGCCGGTCGACCCGGCGAACCCGGACGGGGCGACCCGGCCGAGCCGGTCGACCGGCGCGACGACCGGCTCCACGCCCGTCCAGCGGGCCGCGTGGAGGACGGAGGAGTGCTCGACGGCCGAGTGGGAAACCGGGGTGTCGGCACCGTGCGGCAGACCCAGCCGTAGGCCCAGCAGCCCGCGATGGACCGCGTCGGTGCCGGAGGAGGTGAAGGTGACCTCGTCGGCGCGCACCCCGAGGCACTCCGCGACGACCGCCCGCGCGTTGTCGAGCAGCAGCCGGGCGTCCCGGCCGGGCCCGTGCAGCCGCCGCGGGTCGGCGTACCCCCGGTCGAGCGCCGCCGCCAGGGTCTCCCGGGCGGCCGGGTGGAGCGGCTCCGACGACGCGGCGTCGAGGTACCCGGAGGCGTTTCTCACACCCGCAACGTACCGGCCCCCCACCAGTCGATCCGGGGCCCGGTTCCGATAGTGTTCTGCGTATCCGTGATCGTGCTGAGAGAGAGGCTCAAGCGTTGAGTCTGCAACTCCCCAAGCGTGTGGCCGCCCTGGCCGCCGTGGGCGTCGGTGTCCTCGCGTTGGGCGGCTGTTCGTCCGAGACCCAGGGCCAGTGGGAGCGGTTCGCCATGCCGGACCCCGCGTCCGAGCAGGGCGAGCACATCCTCAACCTCTGGCAGGGCGCGTGGATCGCCGCGCTGATCACCGGAGTCGTCGTCTGGGGCCTCATCTTCTGGGCGGTCTTCCGGTTCCGTCGCCGCAGCGATGACGAGATCCCGATCCAGACGCGCTACAACCTGCCGCTCGAGATCTTCTACACGGTCGCGCCGATCATCATGGTGATCGTGTTCTTCGCGCACACCGTGAAGGTCCAGAACTTCGTGCTCGACGACGACCGGCCCGTCGACAACACCATCGAGGTCACCGGCCAGCAGTGGTCGTGGACCTTCAACTACGGCATCGGCAACCAGGACCGGTCCGCGGACGACGACCTGTTCGACGACAACTTCCCGTACCAGTCGTACGTCCACGACTCCGGCACCGGCTCTCACTTCCCGCTGCTGGTCCTGCCCGTCGGCGAGACGACGCGGTTCAACCTGCACTCGCCCGACGTCATCCACGACCTCGGCGTGCCGGCGTTCCTGATGAAGATGGACGTCGTCCCGGGTCGCGTGAACCACTACGAGATCACCCCCACCCGCATCGGCGACTACCGCGGCAAGTGCTACGAGCTGTGCGGCGTCTACCACTCGCGGATGCTGTTCGACGTGAAGGTCGTGTCCCGCGAGGACTACGACGCCTACGTGCAGAGCCTCCAGGACGCGGGCGCCGAGAGCGACAAGCCGCTGATCGGCGGCCAGAACGCCAGCACCCAGGTCGGACTGGACGAGGAACCCGAGGGAGAAGGCAAGTGACCGCCACCGCCGCCACGCCCACCAGCGTCGCGAAGCGTCGTCCGCTCGGGCAGGAGCTCGCGCGGATCCTGACCACGACCGACCACAAGCTGATCGGCAAGCTGTACCTCGGCACGTCGTTCGCCTGGTTCCTGATCGCTGGCCTGATGGCCATGCTGATCCGCTCGGAGCTGGCGTACCCGGGCATGCAGATCGTGAACGACGAGGTCTACAACCAGCTCTTCACGATGCACGGCACGATCATGCTGCTGCTGTTCGCGACCCCGCTGTTCTTCGGCTTCGGCAACGTCATCATGCCGCTGCAGATCGGCTCGCCCGACGTCGCGTTCCCGCGCCTGAACATGTTCAGCTACTGGCTGTTCCTGTTCGGTGGGTTGATCGCGGCCTCCGGCTTCCTCACCCCGCAGGGCGCCGCCGACTTCGGCTGGTTCGCCTACACCCCGCTGTCGGACGCCGTCCGGTCGCCGGGCGTCGGTGGTGACCTCTGGATCATGGGCCTCTGGATGGCCGGTCTCGGCACCATCCTGGGCGCGGTCAACTTCATCACCACGATCATCTGCATGCGCGCGCCCGGCATGACGATGTTCCGGATGCCGATCTTCGTCTGGAACACGCTGGTCACCAGCCTGCTGGTGCTCATCGCGTTCCCGGTGCTCGCCGGCGCGCTGCTCTCGCTCGAGGCGGACCGCCAGCTCGGCGCGCACGTGTTCGACACCTCGCACGGCGGCGCCATCCTCTGGCAGCACTTGTTCTGGTTCTTCGGTCACCCCGAGGTCTACATCATCGCGCTGCCGTTCTTCGGCATCGTGACCGAGATCCTGCCGGTGTTCAGCCGCAAGCCGGTGTTCGGCTACATCGGCCTCGTCGGCGCGACCCTCGGCATCGCGATCCTGTCGGTCGCGGTGTGGGCGCACCACATGTTCGTCACCGGCGCCGTGGACCTGCCGTTCTTCTCGGGCATGACCTTCCTGATCGCGGTTCCAACAGGAGTGAAGTTCTTCAACTGGATCGGGACGATGTGGGGCGGGTCGATCTCCTTCGACACGCCCATGCTCTGGTCGATCGGCTTCCTGACGACGTTCCTCTTCGGCGGCCTGACCGGCGTGATCCTGGCGAGCCCGCCGCTGGACTTCCACGTGTCCGACTCCTACTTCGTGGTCGCGCACTTCCACTACGTCGTCTTCGGCACGGTGGTGTTCGCGATGTTCGCGGGCTTCTACTTCTGGTGGCCCAAGATGACCGGGCGGATGCTCGACGAGCGCCTCGGCAAGCTGCACTTCTGGCTGCTGTTCATCGGCTTCCACACGACGTTCCTCATCCAGCACTGGCTGGGTGTCGAGGGCATGCCGCGGCGGTACGCCGACTACCTGCCGGGCGACGGGTTCACGACGCTCAACCAGGTCTCGACCATCGGAGCGTTCCTGCTCGGTGCCTCGACGCTGCCGTTCCTCTACAACGTCTACGTCTCGCGGCGCGCCCCGCTGGTCAACACCGACGACCCGTGGGGCTGGGGCCGCTCGCTGGAGTGGGCGACCAGCTGCCCGCCACCACGGCACAACTTCGTGTCGATCCCGCGGATCCGCTCGGAGTCGCCGGCGTTCGACCTCCACCACCCGGAGGTCGCCGCGATCGAGCTCGAGGACAACGAGATGGCGCGGGTCGGCGGGCCGGCCGACGCGCCTGACATGGAGGGTCGCGAGGAGATGCTGCGCGACCGCAACCACGACAACCCGGAGGGCAACGCCTGATGAAGTCCGAGGCCTGGATCTTCGGGATCGTCACGATCTTCTTCCTGCTGGTCAGCCCGGCGTACTGGTTCATCACCTCTGAGTGGACCGGCACCTCCGCCCTCACCATGACCACCCTGCTCGCGGGCATGATGACGCTCTACCTGGGCTTCCACGCGAAGAAGATGGACCCGCGCCCCGAGGACCGCAAGGACGGCGAGATCGCCGACGGCGCGGGCGAGCTGGGCTTCTTCCCGCCGTACTCCTGGTGGCCGCTGTGGTGCGCCGCCACGCTCGGCGTGTGCGTGTACGGCGTGGCCATGGGCGCGTGGTGGCTGTTCATCATCGGCGTCGTCCTGGGCGCGCTGGCGCTGTCGGGGTGGATCTTCGAGTACTACCGGGGCGTGCACGCGCACTGAGGCAACTCTCACGCCGCGCCGAATCGGATCCTGTGGTGGGTCCGGTTAGTCTGGTGGTGATCGATCAGCACGCTCGTCACGGGGAGTTCCTGCATGTCCGACAGTCGTCTGCTCCTGCGCGCGGCCACCTTCGTCACGGTGGGCGCTCTGAGCCTGACCCTGGCCGCGTGCAACACCGACGACGCGGTCCCGGGCGCCGCCGGGAGTGACGAGCCGTCGTCGGCCTCTCCCTCGGAGCCGGTCCCGGCGCTCCGGCTCACGACGAGCATCAAGAAGGGCGCCCAGGACGTCCCGGTGGACCACGCGGTGAGCGTGTCCGCCCAGGGCGGCACGATCGACGCCGTGAAGGTGTCCTCCTCGGGCGCCACCCTGGCAGGCGAGTTCGCGAGCGACGGGTCCAGCTGGACCGCCACCGACCGGCTCGAGCCCGGCACGTCGTACACGATGACCGCGACGGCGGAGAAGACCGACGGCTCGAAGGTCACCCGCACCGCGAACTTCCACACCCAGGCGCTCACCCTGGACCAGCAGACCTACCCCTCCGTCGCGCCTTTGGCCGGCGAGACCGTCGGGGTCGGCATGCCGGTGATCGTCACGTTCGACGTCCCGGTGACCGACAAGGCGGCGTTCGAGAAGCACATGACGGTCACGTCGAAGCCGGCCCAGCCCGGCGCGTGGCACTGGCTGAGCAGCACCGAGGCGCACTGGCGCCCGAAGTCGTACTGGAAGGCCGACACCGACGTGCACGTCGACGTCGACGTGAACAGCGTCCCGGCCGGCAACGGCATCTACGGCCAGGAGAGCCGTGAGCTGAACTTCCACGTCGGCGACGCGCACGTCTACCGCGTGAACATGGTGTCGCACCAGATGAAGGTCTTCAGCAACGGCAAGCTGCTGCGCACCATCCCCATCAC
This sequence comes from Nocardioides sp. HB32, assembly GCF_054058995.1. Lineage (NCBI taxonomy): Bacteria > Bacillati > Actinomycetota > Actinomycetes > Propionibacteriales > Nocardioidaceae > Nocardioides > Nocardioides sp. HB32. The sequence goes on along the minus strand of NZ_JBSSBS010000001.1, from coordinate 3,707,995 downwards.
GACCGGCCAGCAGCCGACGTACACGACGCGCTCCGGCACCAAGGTCATCATCGAGAAGTTCGCGTCCAAGGACATGAACTCCGAGACCGTCGGCATCACCGGCGCCGACGCCTACAACATCGAGGGCGTCCAGTGGGCGATGCGCCTCACCTACTCCGGTGAGTTCATCCACGCCGCCCCGTGGTCGGTCGGCTCGCAGGGCTACGCCAACGTCTCCCACGGCTGCACCGGCATGAGCACCGCCAACGCCGCCTGGCTCTACGCGATGTCCCGCCGCGGCGACGTGGTCGAGTACACCGGCAGCGACAAGCCGATGACCCTCGACAACGGCTACGGCGACTGGAACGAGTCGTTCAAGCAGTACGAGCAGGGCTCCGCCCTGAGCTGAGCCCCTCAGCGACGCCGAGTCGGCGCCAACTCAGCTGCAGCGACGCCGAGTCGGCGCCATCTCAGCTGAGACTGCGCCGACTCGGCGGGCGGGCTGGCTGAGACTGCGCCGACTCGGCGGGGAACACGAAGGCCGCCCGACTCCCGGAGGGGGAGAGGGGCGGCCTTCGCAGTGGTACGGCCTTCTCAGTGGTACGGGTACGCCGAGGCGCGGGGGGCCTCAGTGGTGGCGCAGGCCCTCGTCCTCGACGAGGTGGTGGCCGTCGAACTGGTGGCCGTCCGCGGCGTGGCCGTCCAAGGCGGTCTGGAGCTCGTGCTCGTGCTCGGCGTGGTGGTGGCCCGCGTCCAGCTCCTCCGCGGTCGGCTTCTGCACGTTGTCCGACCACATCAGGGTGCGGAGCCGGTTGCGGACCCCGGACAACCGCCCGGTGTGCGGAGTGGGTACGCCGTTGCCGTCCACCTCGTGCTGCACCTCGCCGTCGACGATCGGGTCGCGGTCGCGGGCGGTGAGGACGTAGGCGCGGGTGGCGTCGAGCGGCAGGTGCCGCTCCGTGTAGCCACCCTCCGGGGAGCGCATGATGATGCCGGTCTCGTAGCCGTGCAGCAGCGTCTCGTTGTCCTTGCGCTGGAGCGAGATGCACCAGCGCCGGGTCACCAGGAACGCGATGACCGGTCCCACGATCACGGCGGCCCGGAGGAAGTACGTGATCTGGTTGATCGAGGCGTGCAGCCGGATCGCGATGATGTCGTTGCCGCCGGCCGCCCAGAAGAGGCCGTACATCGTCATCAGCGCCACCATCACCGCGGTGCGGGTCGGGGCGTTCCGCGGCCGGTAGAGCAGGTGGTGGTCGCGCTTGTCGCCGGTCACCCAGGCGTCGATGAACGGGAGCAGGAGCAGCACCGTGAACGCCACGACCGGGAGGATCAGGATCGGCAGCATCACGTTCCAGGAGATCGTGACCCCCCAGATGTGGGTCTCGATGCCGGGCATGATGCGCAGCGCGCCGTCCGGCCAGCCCATGTACCAGTCCGGCTGGGAGCCCGCGGTCACCTTCGATGGATCGTAGGGACCGTACTTCCACACCGGGTTGATCGAGAGCAACGCACCCATCAGGGCGGTCACGCCGAACACGATGAAGAAGAAGCCACCGGCCTTGGCGGCGTACACCGGGAGCATCGGGAAGCCCACGACGTTCTTCTCGGTGCGGCCGGGACCGGGCCACTGGGTGTGCTTGTGGTACACGAGCAGCAGCATGTGCGCGCCGACCAGCGCGAGCAGCAGGCCCGGGATCAGCAGCACGTGGATGATGTAGAGCCGCGGGATGATCGACTCACCCGGGAACTCGCCACCGAACAGCAGGAACGACATGTAGGTGCCGACCACCGGGCTGGCCTTGATGAAGCCGTCCGCGGCGCGGATGCCGGTGCCGGAGAGCAGATCATCGGGGAGCGAGTAGCCGGTGAAGCCCTCGAGGGTGCCGAGGAGCAGCAGCAGGCAGCCGATCACCCAGTTCAGCTCGCGCGGCTTGCGGAACGCGCCGGTGAACCAGACGCGCAGCAGGTGCACCATCATCGAGGCGACGAACAGCATCGCGGACCAGTGGTGCATCTGGCGCATCAGCAGGCCGCCGCGCACGTCGAAGGAGATCTTCAGGCTCGAGGCGTACGCCTCGGACATCTGGATGCCCCGCAGCTGCTCGTAGCTGCCGTTGTACTGGACCTCGCCCATGCTCGGGGTGAACCACAGGGTGAGGAACACGCCGGTCAGCAGGAGTACGACGAAGCTCCAGAGCGCGATCTCGCCGAGCATGAACGACCAGTGGTCAGGGAAGACCTTGCGGAGGTTCTTCTTCGCCATGGTCGCGAGACCGAGGCGATCATCCGCCCAGGACGCGACCGCGCCCGCACGACTCGGCTTCGCCGCGATCGCCGGCTCGGTGCCGTTCGTGTTGGCGACCTTGGTGGTGTCCATGTTCAGCCACGCTCCCAGAAGCTCGGTCCGACCGGTTCATCGAAGTCCCGCTGCGCCACGAGGTAGCCGTCGGCGTCGACCTGGAGCGGCAGCTGCGGCAGCGGCCGCCGCGGCCGGGCCGAACACGACCCGGGCCGAGTCGGCCAGGTCGAAGGTCGACTGGTGACAGGGGCACAGCAGGTGGTGGGTGGTCCGCTCGTACAGCGAGATCGGGCAGCCCACGTGCGTGCAGATCTTGGAGTAGCAGATGATGCCGTCGACCGACCAGTTCTCGCGGCCCTTGCCCGGGATGATCTCCTCGGGCTCCATCCGGACGACGACGACCGCGCCCTTGGACTTGCCGACCTGGAGCGCGACGCCCTCCAGCGGCTCGCCGTCGGGGCCGCCGTTGAACAGGCCCTCGGGCTCGGCGTTCACCAGGTCGCCGATCTGCAGGTCGCCCGGCCGGATCGGGGTGCCGACGACGTCGCGTACGACGCGCATGCCGGGGGCCCAGATCGTGTGCTCGAGGCCGGCGCCGGGGTAAGGCTGCTCCTTGGTGACCTTGGCGTTGGTCGGGCCGAGGTCCCACAGCGGGACGACCGCGGTCACGCCGACGAGGCCGACCGCGCCGAGCAGCGAGTTGCGCACCAGCGGGCGCCGCCCGATGCCGGACTCCGCGATGCCCTGGTCGAGGGACTCGAGGGTGGCCGCGCGGTCCGCCTCGGAGGACGAGGCCGGGTGCCGGTTCTCGACGATCTCGAGGTCGGCCATCAGCTTGCGGGCCCACTGGATGACGCCGATGCCGATGAAGAGCAGCGCACCCGCCAGGGTCAGGCCGAGGGTGAGGTTCTGCGCGCCGAGGCCGGCGAAGGTGTCGGTCTTGTCGACGGTGAAGTAGGAGACCACGAAGAGGATCGTGCAGATCGTGGAGAGGCCGAACAGGATCGCGACCTGGCGCTCGGCGCGCTTCTCCATCTTCGGGTCGACGTCGGTCGGCCGCCAGTGGTGCTCGGCCAGGCCCGGGTTCGCGTACAGGTCGTCCGTCACTGTCGCGTCGGGGACAGTGTCGAGCTCGTGGGCGTCGTCGCTCACGCCTCCACCTTCTTCTTGTTCGAACGGGTCGTGTGGGCCGCGATCCAGACCGCGAACCCGACACAGATGCCGATGCCGCCGATCCAGGCCGCGAGGCCCTCCGGAACGGGGCCGAGGCCGCCGAGGCCGAAGCCGCCGTAGCTCGGCATCTCCTCCAGCGAGCCCAGGTAGGCGATCACGTCGCGCTTCTCGTCGGGCGAGAGGTTGCCGTTGGAGAAGTTCGGCATGTTCTGAGGGCCGGTCAGGAGCGCCTCGTAGATGTAGCGCGGCTCCACGCCGCGGATCCGCGGGGCGTAGCCGCCACGCGGCATGGCCCCGCCCGAGCCCTCGAAGTTGTGGCAGGCGGTGCAGTTCGTCAGGAAGATCTGGCCGCCGCGGGTGATCGCGGCCTGGCGCTCCTCGTCGGACATCCCCGCCAGGCTGTAGTCGCCCTCGTCGGGGACGGCCGGGCCGGGGCCCAGCGAGGCGACGTACGCCGCGAGCGCGGCGACCTCGTCGTCGTCGAAGGTCGGCGGCTTCTCCTGTGCCTGCGCGCCCGGCTGGGCCAACGGCATCCGACCGGTGCCGACCTGGAAGTCGACCGCGGCGGCGCCGACCCCGACCAGGGACGGGCCGATCTGGTTGCCGTCCTCGCTGCGGACGCCCTCGCCGTTCTGCCCGTGGCAGAACGAGCAGCTCACCAGGAACAGCTCACGGCCCTTCGCGATCTGGTCCGCGCTGGAGGCGGTCTCGTCCGCGGACGCGGGGGAGAAGGCGGCGTACAGGCCACCGGTCATCAGCAGCCCCAGCAGGAGGACGACGAGGCCCGCCAGGGGACCACGGCGGTGCCGGGAGAGGCGACCTGCGGATCGGTTCAGGAGACGCACATCAAGTCCTTGCGATTCAGTCGTGCGGCGGTGGGGACTACTGGACGAGGTAGATGGTCGCGAACAGGCCGATCCACACCACGTCGACGAAGTGCCAGTAGTAGGAGACGACGATCGCGCTGACCGCCTGCTCGTGGGTGAACTTGCGCGCCACGAACGTGCGGCCGAGAACGAAGAGGAAGGCGATCAGGCCGCCGGTCACGTGCAGGCCGTGGAACCCGGTGGTCAGGTAGAACATCGTGCCGTACGCCGAGTCCTGGATCGTGACGCCCTCGCGGACCAGGGAGGCGTACTCGGTGGCCTGGCCGGCGATGAAGACCGCGCCCATGATGTAGGTGAGCACGAACCACTCGCGCAGGCCCCAGCCCTTGACCTTGAGGACCGAGCCGGTGCGGCCGACCTGGCCGCGCTCGGCCGCGAAGACACCGAGCTGGCAGGTGAGCGAGGACAGCACCAGGATCGTGGTGTTCACCGAGGCGAACGGGACGTTCAGGATCGCGGTGTTCTTGGCCCACAGGTCGGGGCTGACGGCGCGGATGGTGAAGTACGACGCGAACAGCGCCGCGAAGAACATCAGCTCGCTGGAGAGCCAGATGATCGTCCCGACGCTGACCATGCTCGGTCGGTCGTGGTGCCCGTGCAGTCGGGATGCCGGAATCGCGGTTGCTGTCGCCACCCGTTCATTATGTCGTGACCGCTTCCCGAGGGCACCCCGGCCCCCCGTGTTTCGAGGTCATAAAGTTCACACCGTGCTCCAACCCCTGTCCGGGGCCCTGCTGACGGCCACCGGTGACCTTCCCCGCTTCACCCTCGGCACCGTCTTCACCGGCTGGTCGCTCGAGCCGGTGCCCTTCGTGCTGACCGTCTGGGTGGCCGGCCTCTACCTGTACGGCGCGTCCCTGCTGCGGCGGCGCGGCGACCGCTGGCCGGTGGGCCGGACCGTCGCGTTCGTGCCGGCCGGGATGGGGCTGTTCTACTTCGCGACCGCATCGGGGCTGGGCACCTACGACACCACGCTGCTGAGCGTGCACATGGTCCAGCACATGATCCTGTCGATGCTGGTGCCGATGGCCCTCGCCCTCGGCGCGCCGGTGACGCTCGCGCTGCGCACCCTGCCGCCGCGGCCGCGACGCTGGCTGCTCGCCGTGCTGCACTCGCGGGTCGCGAAGGTGCTGTCCTTCCCGCCGCTGACGCTGCTGCTGTACGTGACCTCGCCCTGGGCGCTCTACTTCTCGGGCTGGTACACCGCCACGCTGCACTCGGCGTACCTCCACGAGGTGATGCACCTGCACCTGGTGCTGGTCGGCTGCCTGTTCTTCTGGCCGATCATCGGCATCGACCCGGTGCCCGGGAAGGTCGCCTACCCCTTCCGGATGCTGCTGGTGGTGCTGACGCTGCCGTTCCACGCCTTCCTCGGCGTGACGATCATGGGGGAGGAGACGCTGATCGGCGGCGACTGGTACCCGAACCTGCACGACGGCCCGATGGGCGCCTGGCTGCCCGACCCGCTCGACGACCAGCACCTGGCCGGGGGGCTGCTGTGGGGGTCCGGCGACCTGGTCGCCCTGGCGCTGTTCGGGGTGCTGTTCACCCAGTGGGTGCGGTCCTCGCTCCAGGAGGCCAAGCGGGAGGACCGGCGCCTGGACCTGCTCGAGGCGCGGGAACGGGCGGCGTCCCAGCGCGCCGCCGACGCCGACTAGTAGCATCGCGGCCGTGAGCGACTCGACCTCCCGGCGCGAGCCCCTGCGGGTGCTCGTCTACAGCGACGACGTGAACACCCGCCAGCAGGTCATCCTGGCCCTGGGCCGCCGCCCGCACCCCGACCTGCCCGAGCTCCAGTACGTCGAGGTCGCGACCGAGCCGGTCGTGATCTCGAACATGGACGCCGGCACCATCGACCTCGCCATCCTGGACGGCGAGGCGGTCCCGGCGGGCGGGATGGGCATCGCCAAGCAGCTCAAGGACGAGATCTACCAGTGCCCGCCGGTGGTGGTGCTGACCGGCCGGCCGCAGGACGCCTGGTTGGCGACCTGGTCCCGCGCCGAGGCCGCCGTACCGCACCCGCTGGACCCGATCCAGCTCGCCGACACGGTCGTCTCGCTGCTGAAGTCCCGCGTCCCCGCCAGCACGTGAGCAGCTGGCCCGAGGTCCTCACGGCGCTGGTCGGCGGCTCGGACCTCAGCGCGGCGCAGGCCGCGTGGGCGATGGGCGAGATCCTCGCCGGCGAGGCGACGCCGTCGCAGATCGCCGGCTTCGCGGTCGCGATGCGCGCCAAGGGCGAGACCTCCGAGGAGGTCACCGGGCTGGCCGCCGCGATGCTGGCCCGCGCCAACCCGATCGAGGTGCCCGGCCGGCTCCTCGACGTCGTCGGCACCGGTGGCGACCGGTCGATGTCGGTGAACATCTCCACGATGGCCGCGATCGTCGCGGCCGGGGCGGGCGCCAAGGTCGCCAAGCACGGCAACCGGTCGGCCTCGTCGCAGTCCGGGTCCGCCGACGTGCTCGAGCAGCTCGGCATCCGGCTGGACCTGCCCGTGGACCGGGTCGCCGAGGTGGCCGAGGAGGCCGGCATCACCTTCTGCTTCTCGGCCGCGTTCCACCCGGCGATGCGGCACGCCGCGGTGCCCCGCCGTGAGCTGGGCATCGCCACGTCGTTCAACCTGCTCGGGCCGCTGACCAACCCGACCCGGCCGGCCGCCCAGGCGATCGGCTGCGCCGACGCTCGGGTCGCGCCGGTGATGGCCGGCGTCTTCGCCCGCCGCGGCGTCGACGCCTGGGTGTTCCGGGGCGACGACGGACTGGACGAGCTGACCACCACGACGACCTCCCGGCTGTGGCGCGTGCACGCCGGCGAGGTCAGCGAGACGACGGTCGACGCGGCCGCGCACGGCATCCCGCGCGGCACCGCCGAGGGGCTCCGGGGCGGCGACGCGGCCCACAACGCCGAGGTCGTACGCCGGCTGGTCGACGGTGAACAGGGACCGGTGCGCGACGCCGTGCTGCTCAACGCCGGGGCCGCCCTCGCCGTCCACGAAGCGCCGGGCGCCGACCCGGACGAGGCGCTGGCGGCCGGGCTCGAGCGGGCCCGCGAGGCGGTCGACTCCGGCGCGGCCCGGGCGACGCTGGACCGCTGGGTCGCCGCGACCTCGGCCTAGCCGGTCGCCGTCAGAGGTCGAGCACGTACGCCGAGCCGCTGCTGCGGAAGCCGACCTTGTCGTAGTAGGCGCCGACCATCGTCGGTGAGGTCTCCACCCGGGTGAAGCCGAGCCCGTTGAGCAGGCCGCTGCGCCGCCAGACGAACTCGCCCGGGGTGAAGTCGCGGTACTTCGGCGTCACGTAGTCGAGCACCACCCGGGCCACGTCGCCGTCGCGGTGCACGACCACCACGCCGACGGTCTCGTCGCCCTTCATCACGATGAAGGCGCCCTCGTCGGGCTGCGGCGCGGTGAAGTCGGGCTGGTGCTGGCGGATGTCGTCGCCGTGCATGGTGAGCACGTGCCGCAGGTAGTCGTCGCCGGTGCCCACCCGCAGCACATCGAACGCCGCCTCGTCGTGGCGCTGCCGCTGCAGCTGCGCGATGAACCAGAGGTTGATCGCGGCGAGCACGATGTTCATCGCGACCATCGGCCAGACGCCGATCAACGCGTTGAAGAACACCAGCACACAGCAGGCGATCGTGTTCAGCACCCGGAAGCGCAGCACGCGCGCCTGGAGGAGCGAGAAGACCAGCAGCGCGCTGCCGGCCCACCCGACGATGTCGAGCCAGTCCATGGGCTAGTCCAGGCCGAGGGAGAACGCCGACTCGAGGTCGTGGCGCGAGTAGGTGCGGAACGCGATGTGGGTCTCGGTGGCGTTGACGCCGGGCACCTTGTTCAGCTTGTCGGCGACGACGCTGGCGACGTCCTCGTGCGCGCGCACCCGGACCAGCGCGATCAGGTCGATCTGCCCCGTCACGGAGTAGACCTCGCTGACGCCGTCGAGGGCGGCGATCTGCTCGGCCACCTCGGGGATCCGGGCGACGTCTGCCTTGACGAAGACGATGGCGGTGATCACAGGACGGACCCTAGCCCGTCAGCGCGCCGGCTGGTGCACCGTCGTGAGGCCGCGGCGCTCCGCGAACGGCACCAGGGACAGCCGGGACTGGTTGACCGCGTCGTGGACGGCGAGGTGGCGGGTGGCGCCCGCGACCGGGCAGGTCCACTCGCCGTCGACGTCGACCAAGCGGATGCCGGGGGACTCGAGCCAGCGCAGCACCTTCTCGGTCTCCTCGGCCGTCGCCGCCGGCGTCGGCCCGGGCGCGGGGGAGACGGTCTCCGCGGAGAGCCGGAGCGTGGTGACGTAGGAGGGCGCGTCCGCGCCCGCCGGGATCACGCCGGCGGCGGCGAGCCGGCCGTAGCGGACCACGTGGACCGCCCACCTCCCGTCGTCCTCGCGCCGAGCGGCCACCACCTCGGGGCAGCGGGTGAGGGCGGTCAGGCGCTGGGTCCGGGCGGCCGCCCGGACGAACGCGGAGAGCCGGTCGCGGTGGATGCCGGCCTCCTCGAACCGCTCGTCGGCGGCGAGGGCGGCCATCCGGTGGTTGATCGCGTCGACCACCTCGTCGGGGCGGCGGAGCAGGGAGTCGCGCAGCTGGCGGACGACCGCGGCGTACGTCGTGTCGTCGACGCTGCCGTCGCACGGCGACAGGCAACGGCCCATCTCGGCGAGCACGCAGGGGGCCCGCGACGGGTCGCGCGGCAGCCGGTCGGAGCACTGCCGGACCGGGAAGGTGTCGTGCAGCGCGGCCAGGCACTTCTCGGCGGTCTTCTTCGACGCGAACGGGCCGAGGTAGTCGGCGTCGTCGTCGAGCACCCGGCGCACCAGCGACAGCCGTGGCCAGGGCTCCCGGGTGAGCTTGATGAAGTGCACCTTCTCGGGGAACCGCGAGCGCCGGTTGTAGCGCGGCTTGTGCTCCGCGATCAGCCGCAGCTCGCGCACCTCGGCCTCCAGGGCGGTCGCGCACTCGATGCCGTCGACGCGGCTGGCGATGTTGACCATCTCGCCCATCCGGGACCGGGTCTCCGAGGCGGTGAAGTAGGAGCGGACCCGGGTGCGCAGGTCGCGCGAGGTGCCGACGTACAGGACCCGGGCGCGCTCGTCGCGGAACAGGTAGACACCGGGAGCGTGCGGCAGCCCCTCGGCCAGGTGCCGCTTGCGGCGCTGCGCCGCGGTGACCCGCGAGGAGAACGTCTGGAGCTCCTCGAGCGTGTGCACGCCGAGCCCGCCGAGGCGCTCCATCATCCCGTGCAGCACGTGCACGGTGGCGCGGGCGTCCTCGAGCGCGCGGTGGTTGGGCGTGACGGGTGAGCCGAACGCCTTGGCCAGCGAGGAGAGCTTGCAGTTCGGGGCGTCGTCGCGGGTGACGACCCGGCGCGCGAGCCGGGCGGTGTCGAGGACCTCGAACCGCGGCCACGGGCGGCCCTGCTGCTCGGCGAAGTGCTTGAGGAAGCCGACGTCGAACGGCGCGTTGTGGGCCACGAGCACGGTCCCGACCGCGAACTCCAGGAACGCCGGCAGCGCCGACTCGATCGGCGGAGCATCAGAGACCATGGTGTTGGTGATGCCGGTCAGGACCGCGATGAACGCCGGGATCTCGGTGCGGGGGTTGACGAGGGTCTGGAACTCGCCCAGCACCTCGCCGCCGCGGACCTTGACCGCCCCGATCTCGGTGATCATCGCGCCGCCCTCGGCCGACCCGCCGGTCGTCTCGAGGTCGACGACGCAGAACGTGATGTCCCGCAGCGGACGCCCCAGCTCGTCGAAACTCCGTTGCGACTCCCACCGGGAGGTCGCACGCTGGACGCCGCTGCTCATGGCTTCGACGCTAGATCCGGCCACCGACATTCGCGGGGACGACGCGCGGACCCGGGCATTGACTACGCTCGGGGCCACCACGAGAGAGGAGCCGGCGATGAGCCCCGCGATCCCTGACGACCAGCGCTGGCGCTGCGCCGGCTGCGGCAACCTCACCCGGTTCGACGTGACGCGGACCCAGCGGACCACGGAGTTCTGGCACTTCGACCTCGCGGGGGAGCACCGGGTCGAGGAGACCGACGTGCACGGCGAGTCGGTCGACCAGGTCACCTGCCGCTGGTGCGGGCGCTCCGACGCGATCGAGCTCGTGCCCCGCCACCAGCCCGCGCCATGACCGACCGACGCGGTCCCGCCCTGGCCGAGCTGCCCGAGCCGGTCCGCGCCCGGATCGTCGCGCTGACGGCCGACGTGCTCCCCGACGTACCCAAGCTCCCGCCGGCGGTACGCCGGGTGGCCGGCTTCGCCCCCGCGCGCCGGGCCCGGCTGGGGGCGACCGCGATCGCCGACGCGCTCGGGGACGACGAGCTGCGCGAGCGGGTGGGCACCCAGGTCGCCGCGCGACCGGCGCCGGACCCGGCCGATCCCGCGGCCGACGCGGCGCTGCGCTGGCTGACCCGGCCCGAGCACTGGGAGGACGGCTTCGAGGACGCGCTGCGCCGTGTCGCCGAGCGGCCGGCCCCGGCCGGTGACCGGACCGAGCGGGAGCTGGAGCGGCTGCGGAGCCGGCTGGCCGAGGCGGAGCAGTCGGCCCGCGAGCTGCGTGCTGCGCACAAGGCGCAGCTCGACGAGGTCAAGGCCGACAACACCGCGCTGCGCCGCAGGCTCGGCGAGAGCCGGGTCACCGAGAAGGAGGCGCGGGCGTCGGCCGAGGAGGCCGCCGCCGCCGGACGGGCCGCGGGGGAGCGCGCCACGGCGCTGGAGCGGGAGAACAAGCGGCTGCGCGCGCAGGTCGAGCGGCTCGAGGAGGGCGCCCGGGAGGGACGCCGCGACGCGCGGGCCGAGCGCGACGAGGTGACGCTGCGCGCCCGGATCCTGCTGGAGACCGTGATCGACGCGGCGACCGGGCTGCGCCGCGAGCTCGCGCTGCCGCAGGTGAGCGGCGCGCCCTCGGACCGGGTCGAGGCCGACGTGGCCGAGGCGGGCCAGCGGGTGCCGAGCCAGGCGTCGCTCGAGCAGTACCTCGCGATGCCGCGCGCCCGCCTGGTCGTCGACGGCTACAACGTGAGCAAGGCCGCGTGGCCCAGCTCGTCGCTGGAGGCCCAGCGGGTCCGCCTGATGGGCTCGCTCGCCCCCCTGGTGGCTCGCACCGGTGCCGAGACCACCGTCGTGTTCGACGCCGCCGAGACCGACCACCGACCGCCGGTGAACGCGCCGCGCGGCGTCCGGGTGCTGTTCAGTCCGCGCGGCGTGATCGCCGACGACGTGATCCGCGACCTGGTCGCGGCCGAGCCCGAGGGCCGGGTGGTCGTGGTGGTCACCGCTGACCAGGCGGTCGCCCGCGACGTGGCCCGCGACGGCGCCCGCGTCGTACCGCCCGACGCGCTCCTGGACCTGGTCACGCGGTAGCGGCGACACGCCGGTGCCCCGGGCGGCCGGTCCCACTGTCGGTGGTGCCTGCGACCGTTCCCGGCATGACGAGAATCGACTGCGACTCCTGCACGGTGCGGGGTCTCCACTGCCACGACTGCGTGGTGACCGTCCTGCTCGGGCCGCCACCCGAGCTCAGTCTCGACGACGACGGCGCCCGCGCGCTCGACGTCCTGGCCGCGGGCGGGCTGGTGCCACCGCTGCGCCTGGTCCAGCCGGTCGACACGCCACACGTGGAGTCCGCATGAGCCGGCCGCCCCTGTGACTGCTGTGACTGGTGTGACCTGTGTGACACCTCATGCCCATCTCGCGGCGAAACACGCCCACCTTTTACGTTGAAAGTTTGGTCGTCCTGCGAGACCCCCGTTAACGTGTGGCACTCAGGTGGCCGGACCGTGGATCACTCGGATCCTCGCGGCCACCGCGCTGAGTCTCGGACCGGTTCGCCGGCCCGGGAGCCGGGGAACCAACCGGTGGCCGTGCTCGGACGACCACCACTGGGGTGAATCCTCCGCGATGCGGAGGTAGGGCAAATGTCGTGCCCGAATCCGTCAGCTCACCCGGTAGGCGTACGACGTAACAAGGAGAGCGCCGGCTCGTGCTGAACGCCCGGAAGCGACTGATCACCCTGGTGTCCGGAAGTGCCCTCGTCGCAGTGGTGGGTTTCATGCCCTCCACGCCGGCGAGCGCGGAGCCGGACATCGGCGACGTCCAGGCCCGGGTGGACCGGCTCTACCACGAGGCCGAGCAGGCCTCCGAGCGCTACAACGAGGCGAAGCTCGAGCTGACCTCGCTCAAGCGCGACCTCGGCCTCCTCAAGGCCGACCAGGGTCGCCAGGGCAACCGGCTGGAGAAGGTCCGCCGGCAGGTCCAGGACTCCGTCATCCGGCAGTACGAGGGCCAGAGCCTCTCCGCCATGGGCCAGGTCGTCCTCTCCGACGACCCGCAGAAGTTCCTCGCGCAGCTGAGCACCATGTCGTCGTACAACGACATGCAGGACCAGCTCTTCGACGACTACGCCACCGAGCTCAAGTCGCTCGACATCCGCAGCGACGCGACCGCCAAGCGGGCCGCGCAGGTGGCGGAGCTCCAGAAGGACCTCGGCGCCGAGAAGGCGACCGCCGACAAGAAGCTCGCCGAGGCCAAGACCCTCCTCGGGCAGCTGCAGGCCGAGCAGCGCCAGGAGATCCTCTCCCGCGGCACGGTCCGCACGCCCTCCGACATCCCTGTCTCGGGGCGGGCCTCGGCCGCCGTGGCGTACGCGATGGCTCAGGTCGGCAAGGCCTACGTCTACGGCGCCGCCGGCCCGAACGCGTTCGACTGCTCCGGCCTCACGATGATGGCCTGGGCCCAGGCCGGTGTGGCCCTGCCGCACTCGTCGAGCGCGCAGTACTCCTCCGGGCCGCACATCGCCGAGAGCGACCTCCAGCCGGGCGACCTGGTCTTCTACTACAGCCCGATCAGCCACGTCGGCATGTACATCGGCAACGGCCTGATCGTGAACGCCGAGAACCCCGGCTCCGGCATCCGGGTCACCGGCCTGCACGCCATGCCGTACGTCGGAGCGGTCCGCCCCGGCTGAGATACTCCTTCGCGTGAAGACCGGTCGTCCCCTCTGGTGGGTGGCCGGTCTTTCGCTGTGCCTGCTCGTCGCCGTCGGCGTCGTCTCCTGGGTGGTCGTCGTCGACGACGGTCCGTACGTCGTCCCGACGCAGCCGGCCGCCACCCGGTCGAGCCCGTCGCCGGCACTCGCGAGCGAGGTGCTGCGCGCCTTCGAGCGCGCCGTCCGCACCGGTGACGAGGACGCCGCTCGCGCGCTCGCGCCGACGGGCGACGACGCGGCCGCCGACCGCCTGGCCGGCATCGTCGCCAACGCCCGCGCCGCGCGGGTGGAGGACTTCACGCTGCGCTACGTCGACGCCGAGGGTGCGTACGCCGACGGTGGGTGGCACGCCGCCGCGGACGCGACCTGGCGGTTCGCCGGGTTCGACCGGGCGCCGGCGCACGCGGAGGTGCTGGTGGCTCTCCAGGACGACGGCGACCGGGTCGCGCTGACCGGGTTCGGCGGCGGCGACCGGGTGTCGCCGTTGTGGCTGTCGGGTCCGCTCCAGGTACGGCGTACGCCGGGGACGCTGGTGCTGGTCGACGGGACGCCGGCCGAGGCGCGGCAGTACGCGCTGCGGGCGGCCACCGCCGTGCCCGTCGTACGACGCGTGCTCCCGGACTGGCGGCGCGGGCTGGTGGTCGAGGTGCCGGCGTCCGAGAAGGCGCTGGACGGGGTCCTGGATGCCGACCCGGGCAGCTACGACCAGATCGCCGCGGTCACGACGTCCGACGACGGGCAGCTCACCGCGGACGCACCGGTGCACGTCTTCGTGAACCCCGACGTCTTCGGCGGCCTGAAGCCGACCGGTGCGCAGGTGGTGATGAGCCACGAGGCGACGCACGTCGCGACGGGTGCGTTCACCAGCCCGATGCCCCTGTGGATCCTGGAGGGCTTCGCCGACTACGTCGCGCTCCGTGACGTCGACCTGCCGGTGCCGCGGTCCGCGTCGCAGATCATCGCCGAGGTGCGCAAGGACGGCGCGCCGCGATCGCTCCCGTCCGAGGACGATTTCGGCACCCGCACGCCGGACCTCGGTGCGACGTACGAGAGCGCCTGGCTCGCCAACCGGCTGCTCGCCCGGGACGGCGGGGAGCCCGCACTGGTGCGGTTCTACCGGGAGGTGGACGGTGGTGCCCCGGTCGGCCGCGCGATGCGGTCGACGTTCGGCTTCGGCGTGCCGGCCTTCACGGAGCAGTGGCGGACGCTCCTGCAACACTTGGCCGGGTGAGCAGCGCAGACCGCCGCGTGGCGTGGGTCGTGACCGCGGTCGGGGGCATCGCGTTCGTGGTGATCGCAGCGGTGCTCGTGCCGTGGCACCCGGTCCCGGGCGGGACGCCGCCGCCGGTGGCGGCGAGCTCGGTCCTGACATCGGAGCAGGTCCGGCGCGCCGAGGACTTCTCCGCGCTGGCCCGCACCTGGGGGTGGTCCTCGCTCGCGGTCTCGCTCGTCGTGGCGTGCGTGCTCGGCTTCAGCAGCTGGGGCCGCCGGATCGTGGCGAGGCTGCCCGGCTGGTGGTGGGTGCGGGTGGTGCTCGCGGTCCTGGTGGTCGCGCTGATCGGCCGGCTGGCGACCCTGCCGCTCGCCGTGCTGGCCCGCCGGCACGTCCTCGACTATGGGCTCAGCACCCAGGCCTGGTCGGGCTTCGCGCGCGACGTCGCCCTCTCGTTCGGCGTCTCGGCGGTCGTCACGTCGGTGCTGCTGGTCGTGCTCGTCGGGTGCGCGCGACGCTGGCCGCGGGCCTGGCCGGCCGTCGCGGGTGGCGCCCTCGGCGTCTTCGTGATGGTCGCGTCCTTCGGCTACCCGGTCGTGGTCGAGCCGCTCTTCAACAGCTTCACCTCGCTGCCCGACGGCGACCTGCGCACGAAGGTGTTCGCGCTCGCCGACCAGGAGGGCGTGCCGATCGACGACGTGCTGGTGGCCGACGCGTCCCGGCGTACGACGACGCTCAACGCCTACGTGTCCGGCTTCGGCGACACCCGCCGCGTGGTTCTCTACGACAACCTGGTCGACGACGTGCCGGAGGACCAGACCCTCTCAGTCGTCGCGCACGAGCTCGCGCACGCCAAGCACGACGACGTGCTGACCGGTTCGCTGCTCGGCGCCGCCGGCGCCGTCCTCGGGGTCGGGCTGCTCGCGCTGGTGGTCGGGGCAGTGGGGGAGCGTCGTGGCGTGCGGATGCGAGACCCGGAGGTCGTGCCGCTCGTGCTCGCGCTGATCGCGGTCGGGACGCTGCTCTCCATGCCGGTCCAGAACGGCATCAGCCGGCACATCGAGACCCGCGCGGACGTCGACGCGCTCGAGGTGACCCGGGACCCCGGCGCCTTCCAGGCGGTGCAGCGGCAGCTGATGGTGCGCTCCCTCGCCGATCCGACCCCACCCGCCTGGGCGCAGCTCTGGTTCGGCTCGCACCCGCTGGGCCTGACCCGGATCGCGATCGCCCGGCAGTTGGCAGCGAAACCCTGACATACACCGGAGGCCGCGGACCTCGCGGTCCACGGCCTCCGGTCTCGGGGGATCTTGCGTCAGGTCAGCAGGTCGCCGCCGTCGTGCTGCTGCCGGTCTTCACGGCGTCGCAGGTGCCCTGGAACTTGTCCTTGACCTGGCTGCCCAGGGCGAAGACCAGGACGACGATGACGGCGGCGATGCCGCCGACCAGCAGGCCGTACTCGACGGCGGAGGCGCCACGCTCGTCGCGCTCATGGCGAGACAGCAGGTTCCGGATGAACTGCATCATGATCGTCGCCTCAGCAGGTCTGAGCCGTGCCGCCGCCGGTCTTGACGGCGTTGCAGGTCGTCTGGAACTTGCCCTGGATCTGGCTCCCGAGTGCGAACACGAGAACGACGATGACGGCGGCGATGCCGCCGACCAGAAGGCCGTACTCGACGGCGGACGCGCCGCGCTCGTCCCTCTCCCGGTGGCCGTTCATCAGGTTGCGGATGTACTGGAGCATGTGGTTTCCCTCCCACTTGTTCTTGCGAGTGCCCGGGGCCCTCACCCCTCGGAACCACAACATTCCCCGCAGACGGGTGACCCGAACCGGACGATCGCCCTGGTTCATCTAGTCATTTATGACTAGGTCCGCGCGTCGATCGGCCATCGGTCGCGGGGCACGCGCGGGCCATCCCGGTGGCAGCTGCCGCCGGGGTCGAGCCGCCGGGGTCAGGCGTCGAGCGGGCCGACCGACGAGAGCAGGCCGACCCGCATCGCGGTCACCAGGGCCTGGGCCCGGTTCGAGACGCCGAGCTTCTGGTAGATGTGCCCGATGTGCGACTTCGCCGTCGACTCGCTCATGAACAGCCGCTCGGCGATGCCGGCCGTCCCGACGCCGTCGGCGAGCAGCAGCAGCACCTCGTGCTCGCGCTCGGAGAGCCGGGTCGAGCCGGACCCGGCCCGGCGCAGCACGACCTCGGACAGCCCGCTGCAGACGAACGAGCGCGGCGCCACCGCGGCGTGCCGGGCCGTGCGGACGACCTCGGCCGCCGGGGCGTCCTTGCCGACGAACCCGGACGCGCCGGCCTCCATGGCCGCGAAGATCTGATCGTCCCCCGAGTGCAGGGTGAGCACCACCAGGCCGGTGGCCAGGTCGGTGCGCCGCACCGCGCGCACGATGTCGAGCCCGGTGCCGTCGGGCAGCTGGAGATCGGTGATCACGACGCCCGGACGGAGGTCCTCGTACGCCGCGAGGGCCTCCGCGACGGTGCCGGCGGTCCCGAGGACGTCGAGATCCGGCTCGAGGTCGAGCACGGCGGCCAGGCCGTTGCGGATCAGCTCGTGGTCGTCGACCAGCAACACGGACGTCGTCATGCGGTGACCGCCTCCTCCCGGGTGGCTGCCGGCGTGGCACGGGTTCCCAGACGGACGGTCACGGTGGTGCCGTGAGGGTGCCGCTCCGCGATGTCCAGGCGGGCGCCGATGAGGGTGGCGCGCTCGCGCATGATGTCGAGGCCCTGGGAGTCCGGGCGCGCGGGCTGAAGCCCGCGGCCGTCGTCGGCCACGGTGATGACCGCCCCCGGTGGCCGCACCCGGCAGTGCACGTGGATGGCCGTGGCGCCCGCGTGGCGCACCGCGTTGCTCATCGCCTGCTGGGCGATCCGGAACAGCTCCGCCTCGATCTCCGGACGGAGCCGGGTCTCCCGCTCGTCCAGCGTGACGTGCACGGGGACGCCGAACGACTCGGTCAGGTTCCGCGCCACCGTGCCGAGTGCGGCGCCCAGGCTGGCCGCCTCGCCGACCCCGGTGCGCAGGGTGACCACCGAGCTGCGCACCTCCGCCACGACCGCGGTGATGCTCCTCCGGAGCGCATCGATCCGGGCCGCCTGCTCGGGCGAGCTCGGGGTCGCCGCCAGCGCGTCGGTGAGGTAGCCGAGGGAGGCGATGTCCTGGGCCAGTCCGTCGTGCATCTCGCGGGCCAGCCGGCGCCGCTCGGTCGCGGCGGCCCGGTCGCGCAGCTCGGCGAACAACAGCGCGGTGTCGAGCCGGACCGCGCTGGGGCCGAGCCGCCTGCCGAGCTCGCGCACGCGGTCCGCCAGCCCGATGCCGGTGGGGTCGACGCGCTCGGAGAACCGGCCGGCAACGACCGCGACCACGCTGTCGTCAGCAGTCAGCGGGAACGCGAACGCAGGTCCGTCGAGCACCGGCTCCCTGCCCGTCCAGCAGTTGAGCGCGACCTCGGTGACGGCAGGCGCCTGGGCAGTGGACACCAGAGGGGTCAGGTCCGGCCCGCGGGGCACGTACAGGACGAGCGCGGTCGTCGGCAGCTCGTCGCGGACGGCGTCGAGCAGGGTCGTGGCCAGCGTGGTCGGGTCGAGTCCGGAGCTGAGTCCGTCCGACACCCTGATCAGCTGGCGGATCAGCTCCCGGGCGTCGTGGTACGGCGTCAGAGGATCCGGGTCGCGACGCAGGGCCGAGTGCAGGAAGGCCGCGATCATCGCGAACCCGACCGCCGCGAACGCCCAGGTCGTGAGCGCGCGGACCTCGGTGCCGGACATCCGGTCGCCGACGAGCAGGGCGGCGACCACGGCAGCGGCCAGCTCCACGGCGAGCGAGAACCCGGAGCCGCGCGACCCCCGGCGTACGCCCGCGGTGAAGGGTGGGACCACCAGCGTGGCGAGGACCGCGGTGGTCGTCGGCAGCGTGGCGCCGCAGAGCGCTCCGAGCGCAAGCGACTCGATCGCGATCGAGGCCCACCCGCCGGGCAGGTCGACCAGCTCGGCGACGAACCACAGGCCCCCGATGGCGAGCAGTGCGACCACTGCCGTGAGGTCGCGGGTCCACAGCGCGGGGGCGAGCAGCACGACGATGGCCGCGAGGCGGGTGATCCTGACGAGCCGGTTCATCCGAACGAGTCCATGATGCTCAGTGCCGCCGGCCCGAGGACGACGACGAACAGGCAGGGCAGGATGCAGAAGATCAGCGGGATGGTCATCTTCACCGGCACCTTCTGGGCGCGCTCCTCGGCCAGCTGACGGCGCTTCACGCGGATCTCGGCAGACTGGACGCGCAGCACCTGCGCGATCGGGATGCCGAGCGAGTCCGCCTGCACCATGGCGCCGACGAAGGCGCGCAGCTCGGGGACGTTCGAGCGGGCGGCGAGGCCGCGCAGTGCCGCGGCCCGGCCCTGGCCGAGCTGCATCTCGCGGATCACCCGCGAGAGCTCGTCGGCGAGCGGTCCCTCGGTGTTGTGCGCGACCTGCTGGACGGCCGCGTCGAACCCGAGCCCGGCCTCGACGCTGATCGTGAGCAGGTCGATTGCGTCGGGGAGCGCGCGGCGCACCTGCTCGGAGCGGTCGTACGCGCGCTGGTACAGGAGCAGTCCGGGGGAGTAGAACCCGAGCACGGCACCCCCCGCGACGAGCACGAGCAGCACCGGCACCGAGGCGCCGAGCAGCAGCCCGAGCACGCCCGCGCCGCCGGCTCCCGCGAGCGCGCCGAGCACGGTCCAGGTCAGGACGCGGTCCACGTTCCACCCGGGCGGGTTGCCGGCCAGGTCCAGGCGGCGACGGATCCGCTCGGGTGCGTCCGCGCCGGCCAGGCGCCGGCCGAGCCCCCGGAACCAGTCCAGGGCGGGGTCGAGGACGCGTTCGCGGAACGGCGGACGCGCATCCTCGAGCAGCCGCTGAGGCGCCGTCGAGGAGGCCTCGACGAGCGCCAGCGACCGCGCCACACCCCGCTGGTCGGGCTCCTCCCGCAGCGCGACCGACAGCAGCCCGATCGCGACCGCAACGAGGAGCGCGCCCAGCAGGAGGACCACGTCAGACCTCCACCTTCACCATGCGGCTCATCCAGAACACGCCGACGGCCATCAGGAGGGTCCCGAATCCGAACAGCACCAGGCCACGCGGGTCGGTGAACAGCGGCATGATGTACGCGCGGTTCGCCAGCAGCATGTAGAGCAGGAACAGCACCGGCAGGCAGCCGAGCACCCACGCCGACAGCCGGCCCTCCGCGGAGAGCGCGCTGACCTGGCGCCGGACGTACTCCCGCTCGCGCATCGTCGCGGCCACCGTGTCGAGCAGCTCGGCCAGGTTGCCGCCGACCTCCCGCTGGATCCGGATCGCCATCACCGCCCAGTGCAGGTCGTCGCTGTCGAAGCGCTGCGCCACGCCCTCCAGCGCGTCCTCGAGGGGTACGCCGAGGCGGGTCTCGACCAATGCGCGGCGGAACTCGCCCGAGACCGGCTCGGAGCCCTCGCGGGTCACCGTCTCCGCGGCCTGGGCCAGCGACAGGCCGGCCGCCAGCGAGCCCGACATCAGCTGCAGCGTGTCCGGGACCGCCGCCGCGAAGGCCTTGCGGCGCCGCCCGTGCCGGATCCCGAGGTAGAGCCAGGGTCCGATCGCGCCGAGCGCGCCGACCAGCAGGAAGAGGGGCACGTTCCCGCCGCCGAGCAGCAGCCCGGCGAGGCCGGCGAGCACGAAGATCGCGGTGTGCAGGAGCAGCCACTCGGCCGAGGTGAGCCGGCTGCCCGCCCCCTCGAGCCGGTGGTGGATCCGCTGCTCGAGGCCGCGGTTGCTGCCCAGCACGTGGGCGGCCGCGCCGGTCGCCTGGGCGACCGCGCCGGGGCGGTGGGCGGCCGCCGCGGCCGCGATGTCGGCGCCCGGCCCTGCGTACGTCGTCACCCGCTCCTCGGCCGACATCGCCCGTGGGCCCGATGCCGGCACGAGGAGCACGAGCACGGCGAGGACGCCGAGGCCCAGGGCCGCGGCGCCGACGACCAGCTGCCAGCTCACCGGCGCCTCGCGGGCGGGGTCGGAGGCACGGCGAACAGGGCAGGGTCGACCTCCACATCGGCGTACGCGAGCTTCTCGAGCACCTTGGGCCGCAGCCCGCTGGGCACCAGCGTGCCCCCCGCGCGGTCGAGCACGAACACGTCCTGGAGGGTGACGACGTCGCCCTCCATCCGCTCGACCTCGGTGACGTGCGTGACCCGTCGCGAGCCGTCCTTGAAGCGGGTCTGGTGCACGATCACGTCGATCGCGGAGGCCATCTGCTCACGGATCGCCCGCATCGGCAGGTCCATGCCGGCCATCAGCACCATGGTCTCGATCCGGGACAGCGTGTCGCGCGGCCCGTTCGAGTGGACGGTGCAGATCGAGCCGTCGTGGCCGGTGTTCATGGCCTGGAGCATGTCCAGGGCGGACGCGTCCCGGACCTCGCCGACGACGATCCGGTCGGGGCGCATGCGCAGCGCGTTGCGCACCAGGTCGCGGGTGTCGATCGCGCCGCGCCCCTCGATGTTCGGCGGCCGCGACTCCAGCCGGACGACGTGCTCCTGCTTGAGCTGCAGCTCGGCGGCGTCCTCGATGGTGACGATCCGCTCGTCCTCGGGGATGAACGACGACAGCACGTTCAGCGTGGTGGTCTTCCCGGCGCCGGTGCTGCCGGAGACGATGATGTTGAGGCGCCCGCGGACACACGCCGAGAGGAAGTCGTGAGCCCCGGGAGTGAGGGTGCCGTTCGCCACCAGGTCGTCGGCGCCGAGCGGGTCGGCGGCGAACTTCCGGATCGTCAGTGCCGAGCCGTCGACCGCGAGCGGCGGCACCACGGCGTTCACCCGGCTGCCGTCCGGCAGTCGGGCATCGACCATCGGGCTCGACTCGTCGACGCGCCGGCCGATCCTGGACACGATCTTGTCGATCGTCCTGCGCAGGTGCGACTCGTCGACGAACCGCGCCGCGGTCGGCTCCAGCCGCCCGTTCCGCTCCAGCCAGACCTGGTGCGGGCCGTTGACCATCACCTCGGAGACGGTGGGATCGCGCAGGAACGGCTCGATCGGGCCGTAGCCGAGGATGTCGTCGGTGATCTCCTGGGTCACGCGAGCTCGGTCGGAGTGGCTGAGCGGCTTCTCCTGGGCGCCGAGGACGTCGGCCAGCACGGCGCGGACCCTGCCGGCGAGCTCGTCCTGGTCCATCTCGGCGTCGTACAGCTGCGGTCCCAGCTCCTGGAGGAGCTCGGCGTGCACCGTGCCCTTGATCTCCTCGAGCCGGTCCTGCTTGCCCAGCTGCGACATCCGCTCGGTGAGCGGCGTCGGCTCGGAGGGCTCGGGTCCGGCATCCTCACGGGCAGCGGCGAGGCGGTCGGCGAGGCTCATCGGGTCACCTCCGGATCCGGAAGCGGCGGCCGGCCGGCGTCAGCTGCTCGGCGGCCGGCTCGGCCGGGTCCCCGGTCAGCCGCGTCGCCAGGCCGCGGATCGCGGTGCTGGAGGGGTGGTCCGGCTTGCCGACGACGATCGGGGTGCCGGCGTTGGTGGACGCCGCGATGTCGATGGACGTGGCGACCTGGGTCGCGACGGACAGCCCGAGGATCGCCTCGACCTTGTCCGGCCCGATCCCGACCGCGTCGTCCGCGCGGTTGAGCAGCAGGTGCCGGTGGCCGCGGGCGATCCCGAGCATCTCCAGCGTCTCGAGCGCGACCCGCACGTTCTTCAGCGTCGGTACGTCGAGGGTGGCGATCACCACGCACTCGTCGGTCTCGTCGAGCGCGGCGAGCGTCGGCTCGTCGAACGCCGGGGCGGTGTCGATCACGACGTAGTCGAACGACTCCCGCAGCAGCGCCAGCACCCGGCTCACCAGCGCGGGCGTCACCCGCTCGCGGACGTCGGGCTGGCTCGGGGCGGCGAGCACCATGAGCGCGTCCTGGTGCCGGGTCAGCAGGGTGCCGACCAGTGCGGCGTCCAGGGCGTCCTCGGAGCCGATCGCGTGCTCGATCGTGTGCGACGGGAACAGCTGCAGCGTGATCGCCACGTCGCCGAACGCGAGGTCGAGGTCGACCAGGCACACCCGTCGGGCGCCCCGGTCGGCGAGCGCCAGTGCGAGGTTGACCGCCATCGTGGTCTTGCCGACGCCGCCCTTGGGCGAGAAGACGGTGACCACCTTCCCGTGCTGGGTGGCGCCGGACGGCCCGCGCAGGGCGACGTACAGCTGGTGGGCGCGGTTCGCGGCGGCCGCGACGGCATCGAGGTCGTGGTCCGGTACGACGTCGCGGGCGCCGGCCTTCATGGCCCGGCCGAGCAGCCCCGCGTCGATCGCGTCCCGCGCGAGCACGACGCTGACCGTCGGCCGGCCCGTGCGCAGGCCCTCGCATACCGCGAGCGCGTCGTCCAGGTCGAGGTGCGGACCGAGCAGCACCAGGTACTCCTCGGTGTGCTCGGCGAGCCAGGCGGCCAGCCGCTCGGTGGAGTCGACGCCGTGCGCGGAGTCGGGCATCGCCGTCAGCAGCTCGGCGACGGCGGTCGGGTCGGGATCGACGACGACGGGCATCAGCTCACCCTCACTCGAAGAGATTCGTCGAGGTCACGCCGCCGCCGCCGCCCTTGACCTTGCTGTCCCCGTTGATGAGGGCGAACGCCAGCTCGCCGTTCGAGGACGCGTAGAGCACCTTCTGGGCGTCCTTCTGGTCGACGGCGACGGTGAGCAGCGTGCGAGGCAGCTCCTCGGTCGTCGGGGCGCCGTCGTCGCCGGTGGTCGTCGTGGTCACGGGTGCCGTCGAGCCGACGCCGAGCACGGTCACCCGGGGCAGCAGCAGCCGGGTGAACGTCTGGCCGGTCTGCGGGTCGGTGCCGTTGAGGAACACCGACACCTCCGAGCCCGGCTCGAGGAACCCGGATACCCGCGCCGCGTCGGTGAGGTTGACCGAGACGGCCATCTTCCCCGGCGGGATCGGCAGCGTCGCGGCAGCCTCGGCGGAGGACCCGAACTTCGCGGCGATCAGCTGCTCGCCGGGGTAGATCGGCACCAGCGCGACCTCGCCCTTCAACGCGTCCGCCGTGGCGCCGGCGCCGTCGAGGACGTCGCCGCGCGCGACCTTGGCGGTGCCGATCTTGCCGGCCGCCTCGGCCGCCTCGATGGTCTCGCCGGGTGCGAGCTGCTGGGTCGCGACGAGCACGTCGACCCCGCCGAAGCGGTCCTCGGCGCGCGCGTCGGCGCTGCGGGCGTACGTCAGTACCAGTGCCACCCCCAGCACGGCCACCACGGCCGCGCCCAGGATCAGCAGTCGTCGTCGGTCCATCCCCGGATGCCCTCCCATCTGACGACGGCGGACAACCGGACTCTCACCCCCGACAGTCCGGTTCCTCAGCCGGACTGTAGAGCCGTTCTTGACGCGTGTGAATCGGCGGAGCAGACCACTGCGGGACCAAGGTTTGGAAACCCGCTACTCCTGGGTAATGGACCTGGATTCACTGGTACAAGGCGGCAACGTCGTCCTTGAACTCGCGCATCACGACGTTGCGCTTGAGCTTGAGGCTCGGCGTGAGCTGGCCGTTCTCCTCGGTCCACTCGTCGGCGAGGACGGCGAACTTTCGGATGGCCTCGGCCTTCGACACGGCCTTGTTGGCGTCGTCCACGGCCTCCTGCATCGCGGCCCGCAGGTCGGGGTCGTCGACGAGGTCGGCGACGGTGCCGGTCTTGCCGTGCTGCTCGGCCCACATCGGGAGGGACTCGCGGTCGATGGTCACCAGGGCGCCGATGAAGGGCTGCCCGTCGCCGACCACCATGCACTGGTCCACGAGGAAGTGCAGCCGGACCCGGTCCTCGAGCACCGAGGGCGCGACGTTCTTGCCGCCGGCCGTCACGATGATCTCCTTCTTGCGGCCGGTGATCCGGACGAAGCCCTCGTCGTCGACCTCGCCGAGGTCGCCGGTGTGGAACCAGCCGTCCCGCTCGAACGCCTCGATCGTCGCCTGCTCGTTGTGCCAGTAGCCGGCGAACACCTGGCCGCCCTGGAAGAGCAGCTCGCCGTCGTCGGCCACCCGGACGGCGGTGCCGGGCAGCGGCCGCCCGACCGAGCCGACCTTGATCGCGGCCGGGAGGTTCGCGGTCAGGGCGGCCGTGGTCTCGGTCAGGCCGTAGCCCTCGAGGACGGTCAGGCCGATGCCGCGGTAGAAGTGGCCGAGCTTGTCGCCCAGCGGAGCGCCGCCGGACACGGCGTACACGCACCGGCCGCCCAGCGCGTCGAGGAGCTTGCCGTAGACCAGCCTCTTGAACACCACGTGCTTCGCGCGGGTCGCGACCGAGGGCCGGCCGCGGTCGAGCCCGCGTGAGTAGTCGATGGCGGTCTGTGCGGCCTGGTCGAAGATCTTGCCGCGGCCGTCCGCGGTGGCCCGCTGCGAGGCGGTGTTGAAGACCTTCTCGAACACCCGCGGCACGGCGAGGATGAACGTCGGCCGGAACGCCTGGAGGTCCGGCAGCAGGTTCTTGATGTCGGCGCTGTGACCCAGCCGGGTGCGGGACTTGATGCAGCCGACCTGGATGATCCGCGCGAACACGTGGGCCAGCGGGAGGAAGAGCAGCGTCGAGGCGTCGTCGGTGTCGAACAGCTCGGGCAGCTCCTCGAGGGCCACCGCGAGCTCGAACATGAAGTTGCCGTGGGTGAGCATGCAGCCCTTGGGCCGCCCGGTGGTGCCCGAGGTGTAGATCAGGGTGGCGAGGTCGAGGGGCGTCGCCGACGTACGCCGCTTCTCCAGCTCCTCGTCCGAGATGTCGTCGCCCAGGCTGGTGAGCGTGCCGATGGCGTTGTCGGAGATCGACCAGACGTGGTTGAGCTCGTCGAGGCCGCCGCGCACCTCCCGGATCCGGGCGAGGTGGTCCGGACCCTCGGCGACCACGGCCCGGGCTCCGGAGTCCTGGAGGATCCAGGCGATCTGCTCGGCGGACGAGGTCTCGTAGACGGGAACGGTGACCGCGCCCGCGAACCAGATCGCGTAGTCGAGGAGTGTCCACTCGTAGCGGGTCTTGGAGACCAGGGCGACGCGGTCGCCCACCTCGATGCCGGCCGCGATGAGGCCCTTCGCCACGGCGCTGACCTCGGCGAGGAAGCCGGCCGCGGTGACGTCCTCCCAACCGTCGGCACCGGGACGGCTGAACTGCACCCGGTCGCCGGCGTCGCGGGCGTTGTTCACGACGTCGTCGGTGAGGTTGCCGGTGGCCGGGACACCGGTCGTCATCGGGGTCGAGAACTCACGCACGAGCCGACGTTACCGCGTGGCGAGGGGCCCCGGTCCATCCGGTACGCTCGCTGCCCGAGTCACACCAGCCCGTGGAGCAAGGGGACCCGATGGCCGAGCAGACCACCTCGTCGATCGTCATCGACGCCGACCCGGCGGACATCATGGGCGTGATCGGCGACTTCCCGGCGTACCCCGAGTGGGCGAAGGGCGTGACCAGGGCCGAGGTCGTCAAGGACGGACCCGACGGCTGGGCCGAGCAGGTGTTCTTCGCGCTGGACGTCAGCCCGATCAAGGACGAGTACACGCTGGCCTACGAGTGGGACGGGTACGACGAGGTCACCTGGACGCTGGTCGAGGGCAAGATGCTGCGTGCGCTCGACGGTGCCTACGTGCTCCGCGACCTGGGCAACGGCTCCACCGAGGTGACCTACCGGCTCTCCCTCGACGTCTCGATCCCGCTGATCGGCATGCTCAAGCGCAAGGGCGAGAAGATCCTGATCGACACCGCGCTCAAGGGCCTGAAGAAGCGCGTGGAGTCGCTCTGAGGATCCTGCTCTTCACCGGCAAGGGCGGGGTCGGGAAGTCCACCGTCGCTGCCGGGACCGCGGCTCTGGCGGCTGCCGAGGGTCGCCGCACGCTGGTGCTGTCCACCGACGCGGCGCACTCGCTGGCCGACGCCTTCGGTTGCCCGACCGGTGCCATCGGGGCAGAGCCGACCGAGGTGGCGGAGCAGCTGTTCGTGCAGCAGGTCGACGCGCAGCTGCGGTTCGAGCAGTCCTGGGCCGACATCCAGCGGTACCTCCTGTCCGTGCTCGACGCCGCGGGCGTCGACCCGGTCGCGGCCGAGGAGCTCACGGTCATCCCGGGCGCCGAGGAGGTGCTGGCGCTGCTCGAGCTGCGCCACCAGGCGCTGTCGGGGGACTGGGAGGTGATCGTCGTCGACTGCGCGCCGACCGCCGAGACGCTGCGGCTGCTGGCGCTCCCCGAGGCGCTCGGCTGGTACATGCACCGCGTGCTCCCGGTCGAGCGGCGGGTGGTCAAGGCGCTGCGGCCCGTCCTGAACCGCGCCGCCGGTGTCCCGATGCCCGGCGACACCGTCTTCGACGCCGTGGAGCGGCTGCACGCCGAGCTCGAGGAGGTCCGCCAGCTGCTCAGCGGACCGGACTCGAGCGTCCGGCTCGTGCTCACCCCGGAGAACGTCGTGCTCGCCGAGGCCCGACGCTCGTACACGACGCTCTCGCTCTTCGGCTACCGCGTCGACGGCGTGGTCGCGAACCGGGTGTTCCCCGCCGACGGCGCCGACGACTGGCGGGCCGGCTGGGTGGTCGCGCAGGACGAGGTGCTGGAGCGGGTCGGCGAGTCGTTCGCAGGGCTGCCGATCTGGCGCTCGGAGTACCGCGCGAGCGAGCCGGTCGGGGTCGAGTCCGTGGTGACGATGGCGCGCGACCTGTACGCCGGCGCCGACCCGCTGGCGACCGGGACGGGCCGTGGACCGTTCCGGATCCGGCGTACCGAGGCCGGCGCGGTGCTCCGCCTCGCGCTGCCGCTCGTCTCACCCGCCGACGTGGACCTGGCGCGCAATGGCGACGATCTGGTCGTGACCGTGGGATCGTATCGTCGGCTGCTGACGCTCCCGTCCGGGCTGGCGCGCTTCCGCATCGCCGGGGCCCGGGTGGAGCAGGGGGAACTGCAGGTGCGGTTCGTCGAGGACCCCGCGGACGAGGCCGGAAGGTGACATGAGCGGGGACCGGGATGACGTCGGGTCCGTGGCCGACGAGGCGGCGAAGCTGCTGGCTGCCCTCTCGGAGTGGGCGAAGGACGCGGCGCACGATGTCGAGAGCCACGTCGCGACCGGCGCCGAGGAGTGCACGTACTGCCCGATCTGCCGGACCGTGCACGCGGTGCGCGGGCTGAGCCCGGAGGTGCGGACGCAGCTCGCGACGGCCGCGACGACGTTCCTCCAGGCCGCGGCCGGACTGATGGCGAACGCCTCGCCCGACGCCCGGGGTGGCAGTGTCGAGCACATCGACCTCGACGGCCACGATGACGACGGTGACTGGCCCGAGGACACTGATCCCGAGGAGGGTGAGCGATGAGCCTGGCCTGCGGGATCGATGTCGGGGGCACCAAGATCGCCGGCGGCGTGGTCGACGAGGACGGCAGCATCCTCGAGGAGCTGCCGGGTCGAGTCGCCGGCGACCGACGCGGAGGCGATCGAGGAGGCGATCGCGGGCCTGGTCACGGAGCTGCGTTCGCGGCACCCGATCGCGACGGTCGGGGTCGGTGCGGCCGGGTACGTCGACAAGGCGCGCGCGGTGGTGCTGTTCGCCCCCAACGTCGCGTGGCGCAACGAGGACCTGAAGGCCGAGCTCGAGAAGCGCGTGGAGCTGCCGGTGGTCATCGAGAACGACGCGAACGCCGCGGCGTGGGGTGAGTTCCGGTACGGCGCGGCCCACGACGCCGATGACCTGCTGCTGGTCACGGTGGGGACCGGTGTCGGCGGTGGCCTGGTGCTGGACGGCGAGGTCTACCGCGGTGCGAACGGGGTGGGTGCGGAGATCGGGCACATGCGGGTGGTGCCGAACGGGATCCTGTGCGGCTGCGGGAAGCACGGCTGCTTCGAGCAGTACGCGTCCGGGTCGGCGCTGGTGCGCGAGGCCCGGGCGCTGGCGATGAGCGGCGCGCAGATCGCGCAGGGGATGCTGCGGCGGGCCGGCGGCGACCTGACGGGGATCACCGGGCCGCTGATCACCGAGGCCGCCCAGGCCGGCGACGCCGGGGCAACCCAGCAGCTGGCCGAGCTGGGCCGCTGGCTCGGCGAAGGCATCGCGTCGCTGACCGAGATCCTCGACCCGGAGGTCGTCGTGATCGGCGGCGGTGTCAGCGAGGCGGACGAGCTGCTGCTCGACCCGACCCGGACGGCGTTCGCAGGGCAGCTCGTCGGCCGCGGCTTCCGGCCGATCCCCGAGATCCGCAAGGCCCGCCTGGGCAACAAGGCCGGCATGATCGGTGCGGCGGACCTCTCCCGGCGCTGAGGACCCGGGGTCGCGCCCGCCGCGGCCGACGATGCCATCCTGTGCGCATGCATCCCCTCCAGGTGTGGATCCGGTCCGAGTCCCGCGGCACGGAGCGACGTGCGCCCGTCGTACCTGCCGACGTCCCGGTGTTGCTGGACGCGGGGATCGAGGTGACCGTCGAGGAGTCGCCGCAACGGATCTTCGACGTCGAGGAGTACGCCGCGGCTGGAGCGTCCGTCGTGGCCGAAGGCACCTGGGTCGACGCACCCGACGACGCCTACGTCCTCGGGATCAAGGAGCTCCCGGACGAGCCGGCGTCGCTCCGGCACCGGCACATCTACTTCGCGCACGCATTCAAGGGCCAGGAGGACGCCCGGCGCACCCTGGAGCGGTTCCGCCGCGGCGGAGGCCGGCTGCTCGACATCGAGTACCTCACCGACGAACACGGCAAGCGGGTCGTCGCCTTCGGCTACTGGGCCGGCTACGTCGGGGCCGCGCTCGGCGTGCTGCACCTGGCCGGCATGCTGGCCGCGCCGCTCGCCCCGATGGCCAAGCACGAGCTCGACACCGAGCTGGAGCAGGCCGGGAAGGCGGGAGCCGACCAGCTGCTGGCGTTGGTCACCGGCGCGCGTGGACGGTCCGGTCGAGGCGCCCAGAGGGCGCTGATGACCGCTGGTCTGCCGATCACCCGGTGGGATCGCCCGGAGACGCGGGACCTGCACAAGCAGGCCCTGCTCGGCCACGACCTGCTGGTGAACTGCGTCGTCACGCACACCCCGACGACTCCGTTCGTGGAGCAGGCGGACCTGGACCACGAGCGCCGGCTCCGGGTTCTCGCGGACGTGACCTGCGACGTCACCGGCCCGACGAACATGCTCCCGGTGAACACCGAGATCACCACCTGGCAGGAACCGGTCCGGCGACTGCACGACGGCACCTCCGAGCACGGCAGCGCGCCGTTGGAGGTCATCGCCATCGACAACCTGCCCTCGCTGCTCCCGCGCGAGGCCAGCGAAGGGTTCAGCGCGGAACTGACCCCGCAGCTGCTCGGCCTGGCCGGGGAGGTCGGGCCGTCGGGACCGTGGCAGGCGGCCGGCCGCGCGTTCGACCAGGCGCTCGAGGAGTTCGACGCGCCGACGGCTTCCTAGCGGGACGCTCGCCCGCCCGCGGCCTTGCGTCTCCGGAGAACGGGTACTGCCCGTTCTTTGCAGGCCAAGGCCCCGGAAGGTGGAACGAATGTCCCGCAGGAACTACGGCATCGGCAGCTTCGCCCTCGACGTGATCCTCGTCCTCATCACCGGAGGTCTGTGGCTGATCTGGATCTTCGTCCGGGAGATGCGGCGACGTTGAGGACCTCGGCTCCCGGCTCTCGTCGAACCGCGCGGGGCATCAGAGGCTCACGTGATGGCCCAGTCCACGGCCCCAACCCCGAACGCCTCGAGCCGACGGTTGACCTCGGTGAACGTCCCTGCCCTGCCGAACTCTCTCTGACTGGGTGGTGTGTCCCTATTCGCGCGGATCGCGGCAGATGAGTGCGTTTCCCGAGTCAGCGTTCAGCAGCGCCACAGCAGCGCCAGGGTAGGCCAGGACGTAGATCGGGGTGGTCCCCGAGGGTCTGCTGCACGAACGGGTGACAGTCGGGGTTAGGCCGCCTGGGTGGAGGCCGGTGTCATGATCAACTCGTATTTGACCGGTGTCAACCGGCCGAGAGCGGCCTGCCTGCGGCGGCGGTGGTAGTTCCTCTCGATCCAGGTCACGATCGCTATCCGCAGTTCCTCGCGGGTGTTCCAGAGCCGCCGGTCGAGGACGTTCTTCTGCAGCAGCGAGAAGAACGACTCCATTGCAGCGTTGTCGCCGGCCGCGCCGACTCGGCCCATCGATCCGATCATGTGGTGATGGTTGACCTGATGGACCAGCTTCCTGGACCGAAATTGCGACCCTCGGTCCGTGTGCAGCACGCAGCCGGCCACGTCCACACCTTCGGCGTTGCGGCGCGCGACGGCGTTGTCGAGTGCAGCGACTGCGATCCGCGACTTCATGCGTGAGTCGATGGGGTAGCCGACGATCCGGTTGGAGTAGACGTCCTTGATCGCGCAGAGGTAGAGCTTGCCTTCGCGGGTCCAGTGCTCGGTGATGTCCGAGAGCCACAACGTGTTCGGCCCATCAGCCGTGAAATGCCGTTCCACCAGGTCGTCATGGACCGGTGGCCCGGGCTTCTTGCCGTTGCGGCCGCGCCTCTTCCCGAACGCAGACCACCAGCCAAGCTCGGAGCAGATGCGCCACGCGGTCCGTTCCGCCATCGGCTGACCGGGGTCGCGAGCCTCATCGACTAGGAACCGGTAGCCGAACTCCGGGTCGTCCTTATGTGCGTCGAACAGGGCGTTGGCCCTGTACGCAGCCGTCCGTTCCGCGTCGCTGACCGGCTGGGCGAGCCAGCGGTAGTACGGCTGGCGGGCGAGGTTGAGGACCCGGCACGTCACCGCGACGGGGATCCCGTCGGCGGCCAGCTCGCGGACGAGCGGGTACATCATTTTCCCGGCAGGTGCGCCTGGGAAAGGTAGGCCGCTGCGCGGCGCAGCACCTCGTTCTCCTGCTCCAGGAGCTTGATCCGCTTGTTCGCCTCACGCAGCGCATCGGACTCGTTGGCGGCCCGGGCAGCAGGCGACGGGTCGGTCGAGTTGCGGTCATCGATCCTGATCCACCGCTTGAGGCACGACGGCGAGATGCCGAAGTCCTTCGCGACCCGAGCAAGGGAGGCATCTGAGTCGCGATAGACCCGGATGACGTCCTCGCGGAACTCCTTGGGAAACGCCTTCGGCATGGCGCACACCCTTCCAGCGTCGACACACATCGACGCAGATCAGATGTCACCTACTCGTGCAGCAGACCCCGATGTTGATTGCGGCATGCTGTGGCCCTGAACAAGGTTCCGCTGACGGCGCCCGAAGGAGCAAGACATGAGATGGCCGCACAAAAGCGACAAAGCTGTGGAGTCCCAGCATGTGCCTGCGAGCGCGGCAGTGGCAACGAGGGGGCCGATCCCGACCCCTGCGTTCGGGGAGCGGGTCGTGGGCGCGGCGGCGATCGCGTTGGTAGCGTCGTTGGTCATCCAGAATGCGGTGCTGGTCTGGGCCGGAGCGCCCGGCTTCGGCGACCCGATCGAGAAGGTGCTCGCCTTCCACGCGGAGCACCGGGGCGCGGTCGCGATCGCGGTCGGCTCAGAGGCGCTGAACCTGCCGCTGCTGCTCGTGTTCGTGACCGGTCTCCACGGGCTGGTCGGGCGTCGCGGGGGTGCGGGCGCCGACTGGTCGCGCCTCGCGGTGGCCGCGGGCGCGACTGTCGCGGCGCTCCTCGCGCTCTACGCCGTTCTGTGGAACGGAGTCGTATTGTCCGCCGGCGAGCTCGCCAAGCCGAGCCCGCTGTTCGAGCTCGTCTGGCAGCTGCATGCAGGAGCATTCGCTCTGGCGCTGTCGGCGCTCGGCACCACCTTCATCGGCGCTGCGCTGGCGGCGCATGCGAGTCGGCTGGCGGCGCCGTGGCAGCGTGTGCTCGGCGTGGCCGGGGGAGGCCTGCTGATCGCCGCCGGGGTGGCCAACCTCGCGATCGCTGACGGCTCGCCGATCCTGTTCGTGGGGCTGCTCGGCTACGCCGCCTGGCTCGTGTGGCTGCTGGTGACCGGGGTACGGCTGGTTCTGATGCCCAGGAAGGTCGGCGCTGCCTAGGAACCGTTCCCGCCACGCGGCAGCCCCGATACAAGGATTGCGTCAATCTGGGCGAGCCGAAGTGACACGACCGCTCATCGGCAGATCCGGTAAACGTGTCTGCCCAAGGCGAGCCTCAATGAGGACACACCCGGTGAGAGCGCCCTCGCGCGGCCGGGTGAGGGGCTCGTTGCCCAGCACGTCCGGCCACGCCGCATCGCGATGCGGCCGCCGCGGGACCTACCGCCGCCGCTTGGTCCTCGCCTCTACGCACGGGCGTGCGGTCGTCTGCCTCGTTGCTGCCTGTGCGTCGTGCACGATGTCTGCTCTTCCTCGGCCGTCTCTTACGTTCGCCGGTGGAAGGTGACGTCGCCGTTGGGGTGGTGGGTGGTCTGGTAGTTGGTGTCGTGGGCGCGGGCGTGGTGCCAGGGACAGAGGGAGATGCCGTCGGCGAGGTTGGTGTGGCCGCCGTCGGTCCAGCGGGTCTTGTGGTGGGCGTGGAGGCCGGTGGCGCGGTCGCAGCCCTGGGCGCGGCAGCCGCGGTCGCGGACCAGCATCGCGGTCCGTTGGGCCTCGGTGAACAGGCGCCGCTTGCGGCCCACGTCGAGCGGCTGGGAGTCGCCGTCCAGGACGACGGGGATGATCCCGGCCTGGCAGGCGAGCCGGCGGGCCATGCTCGGGGAGATCTTCTCCCCGGTGTCCAGCACCCCGGCCTTCTCGAGGCGGCCGAGCAGGACGTCGAGGTCGAGGAGCACCACCGCGGTGGCGGAGACGCCGCCGGTGGTGGGGAGCTGGTCGGCGGGGTAGCGCTCGATCAGCTCGCAGAACGCCCGCCCCAGCGCCTCGGGGGTGTCCGGCCGCTCCACCCCGGGACCCTGGGTGGCGGCCACGTGTCGGGGTGCGGCCAGGGCGCCGAGCATCTTCCGCAGTGCGGCCCAGTGGTAGCTGGGCAGGGTGCCCTTGAAGTGCGCCTTGCCGTGGCCGTCGTCGTAGCCGGTGAGCCGGCAGGCCTTGGCGGCGGCGGCCTCCTCCTTGGCCAGGAGCGCGGCTTCGCGGGCGTCGGCCTCCGCGGGTGCGACCACCTCGAACAGGTGCTTCCCGAGCCGGTTCAACGCCTTCGCGTCGTGGTGCCGGGCCAGGGCCAGCAGGTGCGCCTCGGCCTCGGCGACCTTCCCGGCCGGGACCGTGTCCGGGAGGTCCTCGACCCACCGGATCACCACCCGCGCCTGGTCGGCCAACACGGCACCGGCCGCCAACGCCTCCCGGGTCAGCGAGTGGGCCTCGAGGTCGCGGCCGAGCCGCACCGCGGCGTACGCCGCGGCCCGGGTCGCCTTCGTCTCGTGCGCCAGCCAGTTCGCCGCGGACGAGGCACCCACCTCCCGGCCCACCCCGATGTCCTCGGCGTGCGCCGCCACCCGGGCCTTCAGCTCGCAGACCTGCGCCTCCAACCGGGTCAGCTCGATCAGCGTCCCCGCCGTCTCGATGGCATCCATCGACCACACCGACGCATCCGCCACGGCGTCGGCCGCACCCCGCATCCGCGCGACCGCGACCGACACCCGGTGCCGAGGTGTGGTCATCGCTGTCATGGTTCAACTCAAGCACCGACCACCGACACTGAGACGCTCAGAACCCTTGTTTTGACCAGCATTCGGACACTTCCGGAAGATTCTTCAGCAGAAATTTCGCGGCCCCTCGCGACCCGCGAACCCTCGCGACCGCAAGCCGGGAAGCAGCCGGAACCACGCGCCCGCCTCGTCCGCGTCGGTGCCTGTCGGTCGGCACCACCCACGGACCCGCAGCCAGCTGTCACCGACGCGGACCCGCAAGCCGGCAAGCCACGGCGACCTCCAGCTCGCCGTACCCGCTTCGCTGCCTTCGGTCGCCACCACCCACGGACCCGCAGCCAGCCGTCACCGACGCGGACCCGCAGCCCGATGTCACCGACGCGCCCGACGTTCATCGCGACGATCCCGTCGACACCGTCGCCTCCGAGCGCGTTCCCCCACCACCGGCGACTCGGTCTGGTCGAATAACCCCCATGGCGCTCTTCATCGGTGTCGACATCGGCGGCACCAAGGTCCTCGCGGCCGCGGTCTCCTCGACCGGCCGGGTCCTGCGGACGGCACGGCGGACGACGCCGGGCCGGCGGGTCGAGGCCCGGCTCGTCGAGGACGCGCTGACCGAGGCGGTCCAGGAGATCGCGGGCGTACGGCGTCCCTCGGCGATCGGCATCGCCGCGGCCGGCTTCGTCGACGCGCAGGGGGAGCGGGTGCGGTTCGCGCCGCACCTGCCGTGGCGCGACGAGGGTGTGCGCGCCCGGCTCGCCGAGCGCTGGAGCGCCCCGGTGGTGCTCGACAACGACGCGAACTGCGCGGCCCGCGCGGAGGTCGTGTACGGCGCGGTCGGCAACGTCGAGGACGCCCTGGTCATCACGCTCGGCACCGGGATCGGCGGTGCGGTCGTGCTCGACGGCGCCGTGCACCGCGGCTACAACGGCATGGCGGGCGAGTTCGGCCACATGCAGGTCGTCCCCGGTGGCCGGGCGTGCGAGTGCGGGGGCACGGGCTGCTGGGAGCAGTACTGCAGCGGCAACGCGCTGGGCCGGTTCGTCCGTGAGAACGGCGGCCCCGAGGACCTGACCGGTCCCCAGGTGATGGAGGCGGCCGAGGCGGGTGACCCGGTGGCGCGGGCGGCGTTCGAGTCGATCGGCACCTGGCTGGGCGTCGGCACCGCCAACCTGGTGGCCGCCTTCGACCCGCAGATCGTGGTGGTCGGTGGTGGCCCGTCGATCGCAGGCGACCTTCTCCTCGAGCCGGCGCGCGCCGCGCTGCGCGAGTCCCTGGTGGGTGCGGAGCACCGGGTCGTGCCGCCGCTCGTCCGGGCGGGACTCGGACCGGAGGCGGGCGCCATCGGGGCGGCGTACCTGGCCCGGCAGACCTTCAGGAACGCCGGTACTCGGGCACGAGCTCGACTGCAAGCTGCTCGAGGAACAGCCCCACGTCGGTGACGATGCCGCGCGCCTGCGACGACCCTCGGTCGGCGAGCTTGGTGACGGTCGCCGGATTGATGTCCACGCAGACCAGGGGTATCGAGGCCGGCAGGATGTTGCCGGTCGCGACGGAGTGCAGCATGGTCGCCACCATCAGGCAGAAGCCGACGCCCTGAAGCTGGGCGCGCATCGCCCGCTGGCCCTCGATCACGTCGGTGTAGACGTCCGG
This sequence comes from Nocardioides sp. HB32, assembly GCF_054058995.1. Classification (NCBI taxonomy): domain Bacteria; kingdom Bacillati; phylum Actinomycetota; class Actinomycetes; order Propionibacteriales; family Nocardioidaceae; genus Nocardioides; species Nocardioides sp. HB32. Next base: position 3,672,268 of record NZ_JBSSBS010000001.1, on the reverse strand, counting down.
CAGCGGACCGTCGTCACGGACCGAGCCGACGAGGACGAACTCCTTCCGGTGCGTGACGAGCGCGTGCATGATGCCGCCGGTCAGTACGCCGCTGTCCACGGCGGCCTTGATCGAGCCCTCCTTGCGGATCGTGTTGAGCGCGCGGATGTGGTGCTCGTGACCGTGCTCGACGCCGCGGCCCATGGCCAGGTCGATGCCGAGGCTGGTGCCGTACAGCGAGGACTCGATGTCGTGGGTGGCGAGGGCGTTGCCCGCGAAGAGCACGTCGACGAAGCCGGCGTGGACCATCGCGACCAGCGCCGGCGCGGCGCCGGTGTGCACGACGCCGGGGCCGCCGACCCAGAGGACCTTCTTGCCCTCCGCCTTGGCCTCGCGCATGCCGTCGGCCACCTGGCGGACCAGGACGGCCTGCGGCTTCTCGGAGGACACCTCGGACTCCATGAACCCGAACGCGCCCGCGGTCCGGTCCGGCTCGGGGACCGACACCTTGACGCCGGACGCACCGGTGATCACCAGCATGCCCTCGCGCACGTCGGACATCGGCAGCGTGTAGACGCGCGTGGGTCGCCCGTCGGCGTTGCGCTCGAGCACCAGGCCGCAGTCCATCTCCGGGTTCTCGACCTCCAGCCAGGTGCCGTCGACGCGGACCCGGGTGTCGAGGTTGGTGGTCGAGTAGAAGCTGTCGGGGAACACGCCGTCGCGGTCCGCGACGGCCACGGACGCCTCGCCCGGGTCCACCTGGTTCACGCCACGGGTCTGCAGCCGCATCAGCAGCCGCTGGAGCGACTCCTCGTCCTCGGCGACCACCGTGATCACCGCGTGCGACGGGTCGTCGGTCTCCCGGCCGACGTCGAAGCGGTCGATCGAGTAGTCGCCGCCGTACTCGCGAATGTCGTCGAGGACCCGCGACAGGATGCCGTGGTCCATCAGGTGGCCGGTGATCTCGACCGTCTCGTTGGCGCTCACGTTGCGCACACTAACCGTCAGACTTGCGCGCCGTCGTCCCAGGGGTCACGCGGCTCGCGGGGCATCTTCACCACCAGGTAGAGGAACCCGCCGACGAACCCGGCGACCAGCAGGTAGCCCAGCCACTCGGGCAGGCTGATCGCGAAGACCAGGGCACAGAGCAGCACCACGGGGGAGCCCAGGACCCCCACCCAGGCGAGCATCCGGTCCGGCTCGACGCGGGGGAGCGGTGGCGGCTCGGGCGGGACGAAGCCCTCGTCCTCGTCCGCCGCCACGAACGGCTCGTCCTCGTTCTCGGACGGGAACGCCCGCAGGTCACCGAAGCGGCCGGCGAACGGCGCACCGGACGCGGGCGGCGCCGTCGGCGGAGCCGTGGGCGGGGCGGAGTCGTCGATCTCGGCGCGGTCGCCGTAGTTGTCCACGATCGCGCGCCAGGCCTGGTCCTCGGCCTCGTCGTCGTGGTGGTCGGGCTGCACACTCCGAGGGTATGCCCCCGGCGTTAGGACGCCGAAGTCACGCGGGCGATGAACGCGGACGACTCCGCGACGATCTTGTCGAAGTCGTTGTCGAGGGTCGCCACGTGGTAGCTGTCCTCGAGCGGTACGACGGTCACGTCGGTCGACGAGACGCCGCCGGTGATCAGCGGCTGGGACTTCTCGTCGACGACGTGGTCCTCGGTGGAGCGCAGGTAGAGCAGCGGCGCGGTCACCTTCGACAGGTCGGCCACGAGCAGCGGCCACGCCTGCATCATCGAGTGGGCGGCCTTGAGCGGCGTCTTCGTGTAGCCGTACTCCTCGCCGCCCTCCTTCTTGATGTCGTTGGCGATCCCGGGGAACGACTTCACCAGGTGCTTGAGCACCGGCAGCAGCTTCACGTCGAGCCGCTTGGTCGCGACCGCGGGGTTGACCACCACGACGCCGGCGACGTCGTCCGGCCGGTCGGCGGCGAGGCGGAGCACCAGGGCGCCGCCCATGGACAGCCCGCAGAGCACGACCGCGTGGTTGTCCGCACGCAGCTTGTCCAGCGCGCCCGACACCTCGGCGTACCAGTCCGCCCAGGTCGTGGAGTTCATCTCCTGCCAGGTCGTGCCGTGGCCGGGCAGGCGCGGCACCTCGACGGCGTACCCCAGGGCCGCGAGCGCCTCGCCCCAGGGCTTCATCGAGGCCGGCTGCCCGGTGAAGCCGTGGCTGAGGAGGACGCCGATGCTGCGCCCCCCGGTGAGCTCCGGCCGGGCCGGGGCGGAGTACGGCGAGGCTTGGGGATGCACAGTCATGGCGGCATGATGCCCCACCGGAGCCATCCACGGACTGGGGTATGGGGAAGTCCCCGGCGACGGTCTAGGCTGCCCGCGTCGGGTCGTCTCGGGATCGCGTGCGGAGGTGTCGGGTGTTCTACTGGTTCCTGAAGTGGATCGCCCTGGGTCCGTGGCTCAAGCTGGTGTTCCGCCCGAGGGTCTCCGGGGCCGAGAACGTGCCGCTCGAGGGCCCGGCCATCCTCGCGAGCAACCACCTCTCGTACGCCGACTGGCTGTTCATGCCGCTCACGCTGCCGCGCCGCGTCACGTTCGTCGCGAAGGCGGAGTACTTCACGTCGCCCGGCCTCAAGGGCTGGCTGCAGAAGACGTTCTTCAAGGGCTCCGGCCAGGTGCCGATCGACCGGTCCGGCGGCAACGCGTCCGAGGGCGCGATCATCTCGGCCAAGCGGCTCCTCGACCAGGGCGAGCTGTTCGGCATCTACCCCGAGGGCACCCGCTCCCACGACGGCAAGCTCTACCGCGGCAAGGTCGGCGTCGCGCGGCTGGCGCTCGAGACGAAGGCGCCGGTCATCCCGGTCGCGGTCGTCGGCACCGACGTCGTCGCGCCTCCCGGCAAGACGTTCGGCCGGTTCACGCGTCCCGTCGTCCGGTTCGGCAGGCCGCTGGACTTCAGCCGCTACGAGGGCATGGAGAACGACCGCTACATCCTGCGGTCGATCACCGACGAGATCATGTACGAGATCATGCGGCTCTCCGGCCAGGAGTACGTCGACATGTACGCCTCCCGCGCCAAGGAGGAGTCCAAGAAGGACAAGGACGGCGGCTCCGAGGCCGACAAGCTGGCGTCTTGACCATCCACTCCAGCCACCCGTTCGCCGATCCCGAGCCCGACCCGGTACGCCGGCTCCGCGGCCGGCTCACCGGGACGGTCGCCCTGGTCACGGCCGGAGGGGACGGTGAGCGCGCCGGCCTGACGGTGAGCTCGCTGATGGTCGCCAACGGTGAGCCGGCGCGGGTGCTGGCGCTGGTCGACCCGGACAGCGACCTGGCCGAGGAGGTCGCGCGCACCGGGCGGGCCGTCGTGCAGCTGCTGTCCTGGTCGCACCGCGACCTCGCGGAGGCGTTCGCCGGCACCGCCCCCGCACCGGGCGGTCCCTTCCGCACCGGGACCTTCGAGGACACCGCGTGGGGCCCGCGGCTGGCCGACGCCGCGACCTGGGTCGGCACCACGCTCGAGTCGGCGGCCCCGGTCGGCTGGTCGACGCTGCTCACGCTGGCCGTGGACGAGATCGCGGCCGGCGACGACCCGGAGCCGCTCGTGCACCGGCGCGGGCGCTACGTGCGCCCCGGCCGGTGAGCGCGACCGCGGCGTACCTGAGCCGCCTCGGCTTCGACATCCCGCCGCCACCGACCCTGGAGACCCTGGTGCTCCTGCACCGGCGGCACCTCGAGCGGGTGCCGTACGAGAACCTCGGCGTGATGCTCGGCCGGCCGCCGTCCGTGGACGCCGTCGCGTCGCTGGAGCGGGTCGGCGAGCTAGGCCGGGCCGGGTACTGCTTCCACCAGAACGGCGCGATCGAGCTCGTGCTGAGGGAGCTGGGGTACGACGTCACCCGGCGCCACGGTCACGTCTGGACCGACGAGTGGGACCGCCACGGGGACTTCCTCAACCACCTCGTCCTCCAGGTCGCGGGGCTGCCGACCTCCGCCAACCCCGGCGGCGAGTGGTGGGTCGACGTCGGGCTCGGCGACGCGTTCCGCGATCCGCTGCCGCTGATCGTGGGCGAGCACCGGCAGGACCCCTTCACCTACGTCGTCGACGAGGTGCGCCCGGACGGCTGGTCGTTCCGCCACGACCCCACGGGCAGCTTCACCGGCGTCGAGGTCACGTCGCGCCCGACGGAGCCCGCGGACCTGCTCGCCTCGCACGCGGAGCTGTCCGCGCCCGGGACCGGACGGTTCTCGAAGGTGCTCGTCGTCCAGCGCCGGTACGCCGGCGGTGCGGCCACCCTGCGCGGCTGCCTGCTCACGCGGGTCGGCGCCGGCGGCACCACCGAGACCGAGCTGGCGACGTTCGGGACGTGGTGCACGGCCCTCGCCGACCTGCACCTGCCGCTCGACGACCTCGACGAGGACGAGCTGCGCGAGCTGTACGAGCGGATGTGGGCCGCGCACCTCGTCCGGCGGGACTCCTAGGATCACCCGCATGGCCGACCAGTCCACGGACCTGCTGAGCATCGCGGACGAGCTCTACGGCCTGTCGCTGCCCGAGTTCACCCCCGCCCGGGACGCGAAGGCGAAGGAGCTGAAGGGCACGGACCTCGGCAAGCAGGTCAAGGCCCTGCGCAAGCCGTCGGTCGCGGCGTGGGTCGTGAACCTCCTGGTCCGCCGCGAGACCGAGCAGGTGGAGCAGGTGCTGTCCGTGGGTGCCGCGCTGCGCGAGGCGCAGGCGTCGATGTCGGGCGACGCGCTGCGCGAGCTGACCCGGCAGCGGCGGCAGCTCACCGCGGCGGTCACCACCCAGGCCCGGCGCACCGCTCGCGAGGAGGGCACCAAGGTCACCGACGCGGTCGCCGACCAGGTCGAGGCCACGCTGACCGCGGCGATGGTCGACGAGCAGTGCGGCCTCGCGGTGCGCAGCGGAATGCTGGTCGCCGCGCTGTCCTCGACCGGCCTCGACCCGGCGGACCTCGCGGGAGCGGTCGCCGTGCCGGAGGCGATCGGGTTCACCGCCAGCGCCCGGGAGGCCGAGCCGCCGCCGCGGCCCGAGCTGCACGTGGTGCCCGACCCCGAGGCGGACCGGAAGGCGGTCGAGGCCGCCGAGCAGGCGCTCGCCGCCGCCCAGTCCCAGCTGGACGAGGCCACCCAGGCGTACGACGGCGCGCGGTCGGCGTATGACGAGCTCGAGGCCCGCAGCCTGCAGCTCCAGGCCGAGATCGACGAGCTGCGCGGGAGGATCGCGGAGCTCGAGTCGACGGCCGAGGAGGTCGACGACGAGCTCTCCGACGCCGAGGACACCCGCGACGAGGCCGAGGCCGGCGTCCGGGAGGCGACCAGGTCCCGGGATGCCGCGGCCGCGGCGCTCGAGAAGCTGCGGAGCTAGGCCCAGCCCTTCGAGCGCTCGACCGCGTCCCGCCACCGGGCGTGCGCCGCGTCCGCGGCCGCCCGGTCCCCGCCCGGCTCGAAGCGGCGGTCCAGGCTCCAGGTGTGCCGCAGGTCGTCGGTGGAGTCCCAGACGCCTGCGCCGAGGCCGGCGAGGAACGCTGCGCCCAGGGCGGTGGTCTCCACGACCTTCGGCCGCTCCACCGGTACGCCGACCTGGTCGGCCTGCACCTGGCAGAGCAGGTCGTTCGCGGCCGCGCCGCCGTCCACCCGCAGCGACGACAGCGCGGGCATCGTCTCCAGCACGTCGCGGACCTCGAACGCGATCGCCTCGAGCGTCGCCCGGACGATGTGGGCGCGGGTCGTGCCCCGGGTGATGCCGATGATCAGGCCGCGGGCGCGCGGGTCCCAGTGCGGGGCGCCCAGCCCGGTCAGCGCGGGCACGAACACCACGCCCTCGGTGTCGCGGACGGTCCCGGCGATCGCCTGCGTCTCGGCGGCCGAGCCGACGATCTGCAGCCCGTCGCGCAGCCACTGCACGGCGGCGCCGGTGACGAAGATCGCGCCCTCGCTGGCGTAGGTCAGCTCGCCGTCTGGGGAGCGCCACGCGGCGGTCGCCAGCAGGCCGGCGTCGGAGCGCTGGATCGACGTTCCGGTGTTGGTGAGCACGAACGAGCCGGTGCCGTAGGTGCACTTCGAGTCGCCCCCGTCGAAGCAGGTCTGGCCGAAGAGCGCGGACTGCTGGTCGCCGGCGACCCCCGCGATCGGGAGCGACAGGTCGAGGAACGACTTCGGGTCGGTCGTGGCGATCTCGCCCCAGTTCGGCACCAGCTCCGGCAGCGCGTCGCGGGGGACGCCGAACAGGTCGCAGAGCTCGTCGGACCAGTCTCCGGCGGCGAGGTCCATCAGTAGCGTGCGCCGACGCGTTCGAGACGTCGGTGACGTGGTAGGTCCCGCGGGTCATCCGCGCGATGAGGTACGAGTCCACGGTGCCGACGGCGTACCGCCCGGACTCGACGAGCGCCCAGGTGTGCGGCTCGTTCTCGCGCAGCCACATCAGCTTGGTGCCGGAGAAGTACGGGTCGAGGCGCAGCCCGGTCAGCTCGCTGACCCGCTCCTCGTGGCCCTCGTCGCGCAGCCGCGTGCACAGGTCGGCGGTACGCCGGTCCTGCCAGACGATCGCCCTGCGTGGCGAGCCGAGGGTCTCGCGGTCCCACAGCAGCACGGTCTCGCGCTGGTTGGTGATGCCGACCGCCCGGAGCCGGCCGGCGTCGTGGGAGGCCAGGACCTGGCGGGTCGCCTCGAGGGTGGCCTGCCAGATCTCCTCGGGCGCGTGCTCGACCCAGCCCGGCCGGGGGAAGTGCTGCGCGAACTCCTGGTAGCCCTTCGCCGCGATCGACCCGTCCTGCTCGACGACGACCGCGGTGACGCCGGTCGTCCCGGCGTCGATCGCGAGGACGCTCATGCGCGGGCGGCCCGGATGATCTCCAGGACCTTCCGGTCGATCCAGGAACCGTCCGCGGCGACGCGCATCTCGTAGTTCTGGGTGCCGACCCAGGCCGGGAAGTCGCGGGCGCCGGCGGCCCGGGCGAGCTCCTCGAGCTCGGCCTCGAGCTCGGGCGTGACCGGCACCTTCTCGTCCTCGGTGGAGGCCGTCAGGTAGAGGTCGCTGAGGTCGAGCAGCCGGGTCAGCTCGGGGATCGGCTGCTCGTGGTCGTCGACCCGTAGGTCGACGGCGATGTCGTCGAGGCCGCCGTACCCGGCACCGTCCTCCACGACCAGCACGGCCGCCGACTGCCGGCCGCGGGAGTCACCGCCGGCCTCGTCGCCCGCGACCAGCGCCGCGAGCAGCCGGCGGGCGAGCGGGGCGTCCTCGGGCGAGGCCAGCCACGCGGCCTGCATCGCCTGGACGACCTCCTCGCCGGTGAGGATGTTGCCCTGGATCGCGTACCCGTGGCCGGTCACGCCGCCCGCCCAGTCCAGGCACGCGGGGCCGGTGTGGCTGGCGGCGCCGCCGTCGACGTCGACGATCCCGACCTGCCGGTGGTCGCGGCCCTCGTCGTCCTCGAGCAGCCGCTGGAGCGCGACGGACGCGGTCGCGCCGTCGTCGAGGTGGGCCAGCGCCTGGCCCTTGTAGGCCACGTTGGCGTCGGCCTGGGTGGCGATCGCACCGACTCCGGCGACGGCTGCGGGGACGGGGGAGCCCACGGCGAGGAACTTCGAGGCGACGGCCACGCCCCAGGACCGGCCGTCGGCGGAGCGGGCCACGATCGAGAACGTCATGACGCGACACTACCGATAACGATTTGCTCTCGAGCGGGGTAGAAGCCGGAGGATGGGCGGGTGCTCGATCGCGTCACCGACAAGCTCGGCTTCCCCTCCCTCGGCCACCACCGCCGGTTCGTCACCGCCATCGCGATCGACGCGGTCGGCAGCGGCGTGTTCATGCCGGTGTCGATGCTCTACTTCCTCGTCACCACCGACCTGAGCCTGGTGCAGATCGGCGCCGCGATCTCGGTCGCGTCGGCAGCCGCCATCCCGGCCGGCCCGCTCCTCGGCGGCATCGTCGATCGGTACGGCGCGAAGCGGGTGCTGCTCGCCGGCAACCTGGCCCAGTTCGTCGGCTTCCTGGCCTACCTGGTCACCGACTCGTTCCTCGGCCTCACGCTCTGGACCGTGGTGGTCGCGGTCGGCCGCACCGCGTTCTGGGGCTCGTACGGCAACATCGTCGCCGCGATCTCCCAGCCGGGGGAGCGGGAGAAGTGGTTCGGCTTCCTCGGCGCACTGCGCAACGTCGGGTTCGCGGCCGGCGGCCTGCTGTCCGGCCTCGCGATCACGATCGGGACGCACGAGGCGTACCTGTCGGTCGTGCTGGTCAACGCGGTCTCGTACGCCGTCGCCTTCCTGCTGCTGCTCGCCGTGCCGCCCACCGCGCCGAGCGGGCACCGGTCGCCCGAGGGGGCCTGGGCGACCGTGCTCCGGGACCGGCCCTACCGGCTGCTGTGGCTCGTCCAGCTCTGCTACTCGACCGCGATGATGGCGCTCAACTTCGCGATGCCGATCTACGCGGTCACGGTGCTCGGCCTGCCGGGCTGGGTGACCGGCGCGGTGTTCACGATCAACACGGTGATGGTCGGCTTCGGCCAGGGCCTGGTCGTCCGCGGCATGACCGGCCACCACCGCTGGCGGGTCCTGGTGCTGACGAACCTGGTGTTCGCTGCCTCGTTCGTCGTGCTGGTGGGCGCGACCGCGGTCTCCGTCGTGCTCGCGACCATCGTGGTGCTGGTGGGCTCGGTCGTGTACACCGGCGGTGAGCTGCTCGGCGGCCCGGTCCTCGGCGCGCTCGGTGCCGAGGCCGCGCCGGAGCACCTGCGCGGCCGCTACCTCTCGCTGATGCAGCTGGCCTGGACGATCTCCGGCGCGGTCGCGCCCGTCGCGTTCGCCTGGCTGCTGGCCCGTGGCTCGTCGCCGATCTGGCTGGCGCTCGCCGCGCTGAGCCTGGTCGGCTCCCTGCTCGCCGTCCAGCTCGGCCGGGTGCTGCCGGAGGCCGCGCTGCGGGTCACGAACCGGGCGGGGCAGCAGGCCCCGGCCTGACCAGCCGCCACGAGACCGGGTCCAGCCGGACGTCGAAGGTGGCGAGGCCGAGCGCTCGCGCGTCGACGGCGACCTCGGCCGGCTCGGTCGAGCGGTTGACGAGCACCAGCGCCACGGCGCCCGACGCCTCGTCGTACGTCGCCGTCGCGTCGACCAGGGGCACGTCGCCCGACTCGCTCTCGTACGTCGCGACGCGGGGCCGCACGTCGAGCACGTCGCCGCGCGCGGCACCCGCGATCGCCGCGAACGGCTCGAAGATGCTCTGCTTCCACGCGCGCCCGCCCGGCTCGGTGCGGATCGGCGCGATCACGTTCACCAGCTGGGCCAGGCAGGCCAGGTGCACCCGGTCCGCGTGCCGGAGCAGGGTCACGAGCAACGAGGCGACCATGGTCGCGTCCACGTCGTCGTAGGTGTCCTCGATCAGCGGCCCGGCCTCGCGCCACTCGGCGACCGCCTCGGGGTCCCACGCGGAGTAGTACCAGACGTTCCACTCGTCCACCGAGACCCCGAGCCTCCGGCGAGACCTGAGCCGGGCGCCGACGTGGTCGGCGGTCGCGACCACCGCGTCGATGGCCCGGTCCAGATCCGCGGCGCCGGCGAGGAACTCGCCGACGGACTTCCCGGTGGGGTCGTAGTAGCTGTGCAGCGACACGTGGTCGACGGCGTCGTAGCAGTGCTCGAGCACCGTCGCCTCCCAGGCGCCGAACGTCGGCATGCCGCTGTTCGAGCTCCCGCACGCGACGAGCTCGATCCGGGGGTCGAGCATCTTCATCGCCCGGGCGGTCCGGCCCGCGAGCGCGCCGTACTCCGCCGCCGAGCGGTGCCCGATCTGCCACGGCCCGTCCATCTCGTTGCCGAGGCACCAGACGCGGACCTCGTGCGGGTCGGGAGAGCCGTTCGCGCGCCGCTGGTCCGACAGGCGGGTCCCGCCGGGGTGGTTGCAGTACTCGAGGAGGTCGACGGCCTCCTGCACGCCGCGGGTCCCGAGGTTGACGGCGAGCATCGGCTCGACGGCGGCCGCGCGGCACCACGCGACGAACTCGTCGGTCCCGAACGTGTTCGGCTCGACCGCGTGCCACGCGAGGTCCAGCCGCCTCGGTCGCTCGGCCACCGGGCCGACGCCGTCCTCCCAGCGGTAGCCGGACACGAAGTTGCCGCCGGGGTAGCGGATCATCGACGGCCCGAGCTCGCGGACCAGGTCGAGCACGTCGGCCCGGAAGCCGCGCTCGTCGGCCGCGGGGTGGCCCGGCTCGAAGATCCCGGTGTGGACGCAGCGGCCCATGTGCTCGACGAACGACCCGAAGAGGCGGCGGTCGACGGGGCCGACCCGGGCAGCCGGGTCCACGGTCAGGGAGGCTCTGGTCACGGGGGGCACCGGGCCTTTCTACCGGTCCGCGCGTCCCACTAGAGTCGCCCTGTTTGTTGTGAACGATCCAAACCTTTCGATCAGGAGTGGTCATGCGCGTCGGAGTGCTCACCGGAGGCGGGGACTGCCCCGGCCTGAACGCCGTCATCCGGGCGGTCGTGCGCAAGGGGGTCAAGGAGCACGGCTTCGAGTTCGTCGGCTACCGGGACGGCTGGCGCGGCCCGCTCGAGGGCGTGACGATGGAGCTCGGCATCGAGCAGTGCCGGGGCATCCTCCCGCGTGGCGGCACCATCCTCGGCTCGTCCCGGACCAACCCGTTCAAGCTCGAGAACGGCGTGGAGCGGATCAAGCAGAACCTCGCGACCGACGGCGTCGACGCGTTGGTCGCCATCGGCGGCGAGGACACCCTCGGCGTCGCCACCAAGCTCGCCGACCTCGGGGTGAACGTCGTCGGCGTCCCGAAGACGATCGACAACGACCTCTCCGGCACCGACTTCACCTTCGGCTTCGACACCGCGGTCAACATCGCGACCGAGGCGATCGACCGGTTGCACACCACCGCCGAGTCCCACCACCGGGTGCTCGTCGTCGAGGTGATGGGGCGGCACGCGGGCTGGATCGCACTGCACTCGGGCATCGCCGGCGGCGCGAACATCGTGCTGATCCCCGAGCAGCCGTTCGACATCGAGGAGGTGTGCGCCCTGGTCGAGAGCCGGTTCGAGTCCCACTACGCGCCGATCCTCGTCGTGTCCGAGGGAGCGGTCCCGCGCGAGAGCACCTCCGACGGGGAGGGCATGACGCTGGTGTCCGGGGAGCTGGACGCCTTCGGGCACGTCCGGCTCGGCGGCATCGGGGACCGGCTCTCCCACGAGATCGAGCAGCGCACCGGCAAGGAGGCGCGGGCGGTCGTGCTCGGCCACATCCAGCGCGGCGGCACGCCGACGGCGTTCGACCGCTGGCTCGCCACCCGCTTCGGGCTCCAGGCGATCGACGCGGTCGCGGACGGCGACTTCGGCACCATGATGGCGCTGCGCGGCACGAAGATCGTGCGGGTGCCGCTCATCGAGGGCACCGGCGCCCTGAAGCTGGTCAGCCCCGAGGAGTACGCCGAGGCACAGGTCTTCTTCGGCTGACGGCGTCAGCCTGGCGCCAGGTCGACGACCAGCGCCCGGTGGTCGGACAGCGGGAAGCGGGCGGCCGCCGTGGCGGTCACGCCGAGGTGCCCGTCGAGGAGCACGTGGTCGATCTGCTCGCGCGGCGCGTCGGCGGGGAACGTCGCGTGCACCGCGATCGGTCGCAGGCGCGTGACCGCCCTGGCCGGCGCCGGGCCCATGTTGAGGTCGCCGACCAGCACGAGCGGCCGCGGCGCGGTGCCGACGGCGGCGACGACCCGGCGCAGCTGCCGCCGGTTCCACGACCGCAGGAACGACAGGTGGGTGTTCACGACCGTCACGCACCCGAGCGGCGACTCGACCTCGGCGGCGACGGCGACCCGCGGCTCGTCGCGCACCAGCGTCGGCAGCCGGCTGCCGCGGAACCACATCGGCACCGGTGTCGGCGCCGGGGCCAGCCGGACCACCTGCCAGGCGCGGACCGGGTAGCGGGTGAGCAGGGCGATGCCGTAGGCGGCCGCGTCCGGCTGCTCGTCGCCGGTCGCGGCGGTCCAGGTCGCCGGACTGCCGTGGAGGGCCGCGACGAAGCGGTGGTCCACCGCACCCATCGCCTCCGCCGCCACGGCGGTGAGGTCGGCGTGCGCGGACCTCGCCTGGTTGCGGTCCACCTCCTGGAGGGCGAGGACGTCGGCGTCCAGGTCGCGGACCGCGTCGGCCAGCCGCGCCGGCTCGACGTGGTCGTCGGCGGGGTGCCGCCCGTGCAGGATGTTGAAGGTCGCGAGGCGCATCGGGACACCGGTACCCCGTCGTACCGCACCGGCATGCCGCGCGGCTGGGCGGGTACGCGGGGGCATGAGCGACGGGCAGCGGCACCTGCGTGAGGCGTTGAAGCTGGTCGCGGTGGCGCTCAAGGGCGGCGACGCGCCGTTCGCGCTCACCGGCGGCTACGCGCTGTGGGCGCGCGGCGGGCCCGAGCCCGACCACGACGTGGACTTCCTGGTCGCCGAGGAGGACGCCGCCGAGACGGCCGCCCTGCTCGCCGGCCGAGGACTGGACGTGGTGCAGCCCCCCGAGGACTGGCTCTTCAAGGTGTACGTCGACGACGCGATGGTCGACGTGCTCTTCCGGGCCGGGAGCGAACCGGTGAGGCGGGAGCGGTTCGAGCACGTCGACCAGCTGGAGGTCGAGTCCGTCCTGATGCCCGTGCTGTCGGCCACCGAGCTCATGGTCGACAAGCTGGGGGCACTCGAGGAGCACGCCTGCGACCTCGGCAAGACGGTCGCCGCCGCGCGCGCCGTGCGCGAGCAGGTGGACTGGGACGAGGTCGCGCGGCGCACGGAGGGCAACCCGTTCGCCGAGGCCGCGCTGTTCCTGCTCCGCCGGCTGGAGGTGGTCGAGCCGTCCGCCTGAGGACGCCGAGCTGGTTCTGGTTAGAGGCGCCGGTCCCGGGGCAGGGTGGGGCCCATGACCACCCAGAGCTCGGACTCCGTGGACGTCAACGGCCCCACCCCGGACCTCAAGCGGGTCCTCGGTCCCCGGCTGCTCCTGCTGTTCATCGTCGGCGACATCCTCGGCGCCGGCATCTACGCGGTCACCGGCGAGATGGCGCTCGAGGTCGGCGGACTGGTGTGGCTGCCGTTCCTGGTCGCGTTCGCGGTCGCGACGCTGACGGCGCTCTCCTACCTCGAGCTGGTCACCAAGTACCCGCAGGCCGCCGGTGCGGCGCTCTACACGCACAAGGCGTTCGGGATCCACTTCGTCACGTTCCTCGTCGCGTTCGCGGTGATCTGCTCCGGGGTCACCAGCGCGTCGACGTCCTCCAACCTGCTGGCCACCAACCTGCTCGCGGGCTTCGACGGCCTGGGCTGGGACGTGCCGCAGGGCGACACCGCCATCACGGTCGTGGCCATCGCCTTCATGCTGCTGCTCGCCGGCATCAACCTGCGCGGCGTCGGCGAGAGCGTGAAGTTCAACGTCGTGCTGACGCTGATCGAGATGGCGGCCCTGGTGATCGTGATCGTGATCGGCTTCTGGGTGATGGCCCAGGGCGACGCCGACCTGGGCCGGATCGTGGTGTTCGACTCGAAGTCCGACCGCGGCCTGTTCCTGGCGGTGACGGTCGCGACCGCCATCGCGTTCTTCGCGATGGTCGGCTTCGAGGACTCCGTCAACATGGTCGAGGAGACCCGGGAGCCGGAGCGGATCTTCCCGCGGATCATGCTCAGCGGCCTCGGCATCGCGGTCGTGTTCTACGTGCTGGTCGCGATCTCGGTGATCGCGGTGATCCCCGAGGGCGAGATCGAGTCCGTCGTCGCCGACGAGGGCAAGGTGCTGCTCGCGGTCGTCCAGACCGGCGCGCCGGGCCTCCCCATCGACAAGATCTTCCCGTTCCTGACCGTGATCGCGGTGGCGAACACCGCCCTGCTGAACATGCTGATGGCCAGCCGGCTGCTCTACGGCCTCGCCCAGCAGGACGTGCTGCCCCGCACCCTCGGGAAGGTGCTGCCGGGCCGCCGGACGCCGTACGCCGGCATCGGCTTCTCGACGGTGCTCGCGCTGGGGCTGATCGTCGTGGTGACCTTCCTCGCCGACACCTCGGTCATCTCGGCACTGTCCGGCACGACCGCGCTGCTGCTGCTGTGCGTCTTCGCGGTCGTGAACGTCGCCTGCGTGGTCCTGCGCCGTGACTCCTCCGCGGAGAGCCGGTTCAGCGCGCCCGGCTGGACGCCGTTCGTCGGCGCCGCCGCGTGCGTGTTCCTCGCCGGGCCGTGGGCCCGGGACCGCGAGGACTGGGTGCAGTACCAGGTCGCCGGCGGCCTGCTGGTCCTCGGGATCGCGCTCTGGGCGTTCACGTGGCTGACCAACCGGGCGGTGCGGGCGAAGAGGACCGGCTTCCGCGACATCGAGCACGTCGACGGGGAGTAGCCGTCTCGCGCCGGGCTGCCGAATCGGGCCGGGACCGGGCCGCGCCGTACCCTTGCCGGGTGAGTGTCGTCCCGTCCCTGACCGACCTGCACGCCCTCGGCCCGGCGCAGCAGCCGTCGTACCCCGACCGTGCCGCGGTCGACGCCGCCGTCGCCCGCCTGCGCACGGTGCCGCCGCTGGTGTTCGCGGGGGAGTGCGACGAGCTCAAGGCCAAGATCGCCCAGGTCGCGCGGGGCGAGGCGTTCCTGCTCCAGGGCGGCGACTGCGCCGAGACGTTCGCGGGCGTGACCGCCGACAACGTCCGCAACAAGCTGCGGGTGCTGCTGCAGATGGCGGTCGTGCTGACGTACGCCGCCTCCGTGCCGGTCGTGAAGGTCGGGCGGCTCGCCGGGCAGTACGCCAAGCCGCGCTCGTCGGACCTCGAGACCCGCGACGGCGTGACGCTCCCGGCCTACCGCGGCGACGCCGTCAACGGCTACGACTTCAGACCCGAGTCGCGGATCCCGGACCCGCAGCGGCTCGTGGACGTCTACAACTCCAGCGCCGCGACGCTGAACCTGGTCCGCGCGTTCGTGACCGGCGGCTACGCCGACCTGCGCCAGGTGCACACCTGGAACACCGACTTCGTGCGGGAGTCCTCGGTCGGCCAGCAGTACGAGGCGATGGCGAACGAGATCGAGCGCGCGCTGACGTTCATGCAGGCGATCGGCGCGGACCCGGACGAGTTCCACCGCGTCGACTTCCACTCCAGCCACGAGGCGCTGGTGCTCGAGTACGAGCACTCCATGACGCGCATCGACTCGCGGACCAGCACGCCGTACGACGTGTCGGCCCACTTCGTGTGGATCGGCGAGCGGACCCGGCAGCTGGACGGCGCGCACGTCGAGCTGATGAGCCACATCCGCAACCCGATCGGCGTGAAGCTCGGCCCGACGACCAGCCCGGACGACGCGCTGGCGCTGGCCGCGAAGCTGAACCCCGCCAACGAGCCGGGCCGGCTGACGTTCATCACCCGCTTCGGCGCCGGCAGGATCCGGGACGGGCTGCCGGACCTCGTCGAGAAGGTCACCGCCGCGGGCCTGGAGGTCGCCTGGGTCTGCGACCCGATGCACGGCAACACCTTCGAGGCGTCCTCGGGCTACAAGACCCGCCGCTTCGGCGACGTGATCGACGAGGTCCAGGGCTTCTTCGACGTGCACCGCTCGCTCGGCACCTGGCCCGGCGGCCTGCACGTCGAGCTCACCGGCGACGACGTCACCGAGTGCGTGGGCGGTGGCGAGGAGCTCACCGATCTCGACCTGGCGCACCGCTACGAGTCGGTCTGCGACCCGCGCCTGAACCGGGTCCAGTCCCTCGAGCTGGCGTTCCTCGTCGCGGAGATGCTGCGCCAGGCCTAGTCTGCGGGGCGTGACCGAGGTGCTGCGCACTCCCGACGAGTGCTTCGCGGACCTGCCCGGCCACCCGTTCGAGCCGCACTACGCCGAGGTCGTGGCCGACGGCCTCGACCCCGTGCGGATGCACCACCTCGACGAGGGTCCGGCGGACGGCCCGGTCGCGCTGCTGCTGCACGGCCAGCCGACCTGGTCCTACCTGTACCGGTCGCTGGTGCCGGTCCTGGTCGCGCGGGGCATCCGGGTCGTGGCCCCGGACAACATCGGCTTCGGCCGCTCCGACAAGCCGGCGCGCCCCACGGACTACACCTTCGCCCGGCACATCGAGTGGATGCGGAGCCTGGTCACCACCCTCGACCTGCGCGACGTCACGCTGGTCGCGCAGGACTGGGGCGGGCCGATCGGCTTCAGCGTGCTGGCCGCGGAACCCGACCGGTTCTCGGCTGTCGTCGCCGCGAACACGATCCTGCACACGGCCGACCCCGCGCTCGCCGGCCGGCTCGACTGGGCCGTGCACGGCTCCGGGGAGAGCCGGGTCGTGCTCGAGCAGGCGCTGGTCGACTACCTCCTCCACACCCAGCGGGCGCCGCGGCTGCGGGCCAGTGACTTCGTCGGCGCCGCGACCGCCCGGCCGCTGCCGGTCGAGGTGCTGGCGGCGTACGACGCGCCGTACCCCTCGGACGACCTCACGGCCGGGCTGCGCCAGATGACCGCGCTGCTCCCGCTGACCCGCAACGACGTGGGCGCGCGGATCGGCCGCCGGACGATGCGCGCACTCGAGGAGTTCGAGCGGCCGTTCCTGACCTGCTACTCCGACGGCGACCCGGCCACGCGGGGCTGGGACCGGATCTTCCAGGAATGTGTCCCCGGCGCGCGCGGCCAGGACCACGTGACGCTCGCCGGGGCCGGGCACTTCCTCCAGGAGGACGCGGGGGAGGAGCTGGCGCTGATCGTCGCCGCTCTCATGAAGCGGGTCTAGCGTCCCCGCCATGATCACTCGCGTAGTTGCCGGCCTGCTGCTGGCGGCCGGGCTCAGCGTCGTACCCGCTGCCTCAACGTCGGCCGGCGGGCCCACCGTGTCGGTGGCGGACATGCAGTTCACCCCGGCCACCCTCAAGACTGGGCTCGGCGCCACGCTCACGTGGAGCTTCCCGGACTCGATCGCGCACACCACGACCTCCACGCAGGGCTTCTGGAACAGCGGCCCGAAGTCCGGCGGGGCGTCCTACCAGCGGACCTTCGGCTCGGCGGGCACGTATCCGTACCACTGCACGATCCACCCGGAGATGCGCGGCTCGATCCGGGTCCCGGTGTCCCGCTCCGGCTCGACCTCGTCCGGCTGGACCCTGCGCTGGGCGACCGGCTCCGGCGCGACGTACGACGTCCAGGTCCGCAAGGGACACCGCGCCTGGAAGGCGCTGAAGAACGACACCTCCGCCACCTCGGCGTCGTTCCACCGGGTCGGCACCTGGTCGGTGCGCGCGCGGACCCAGATCGGCTCCTCGACCTCCGGCTGGTCCCCGGCGGTGAAGGTCAGATCGAGCTGAGCAGCTGCCACGTCCCCTCGGAGACCACGTCGACCTGGCCGTCGACGACCCGGATCGCGGTCTGGTCGTCCATCGCGTACGCCGGCCCGCCGATGTCGCCCGCCCACCGCTCGGCCGCGGCCAGGGTGTTGTCCGGGAAGACGTCGAGGTGCGGGAAGATCGAGAAGTCGACGATCCCCAGCGTGCGGTCGGTCTCGCTGTGGGTCCAGCTGACGAAGTCCGCGCCGATCCGCGGCGTCATCACCATGCTGCCGGCGCTCACGCCGACCCAGACGGTGTCCTCGAGCGTCGGGAGCAGGTCGGCCAGCCCGGACTCCCGCATCCAGTGGCACAGGTAGGTCGCATCGCCGCCGTCCACGAGCAGGACGTCGGCGACCCGGACCCACGGGACCCAGCGCTCCGCGCCGATCGTGGGCAGCGCCGTGAGCTCCAGGACGCCCACGGACCTCCAGCCCATGCTGGTCAGGCCCCAAGGCGGCTCGCCCGTGACGAATCCGCGCACCGATGCCGGACCGCACATCTGGTGGCCCCACTGGGCGGTGGGGATGCAGAGTGCCGTGGACTCGGCGATCGGCTTGCCCAGCATCTCGACCAGCGCGTCCCGGATGCTCGGGTTCGCGACACCCCCGGACGTCAGCAGCAGCTTCACGTGGCCTCCTGGTGCGGTTGCGATGGATGGGTACGGCGTACGGACCGGCGGCCGGCGCCGGAATCATCGTCTCGTCCGGTGTCGTCCTCGTCCCGCACCGCTCAGGCGAGGGACTCGACCAGGTCCCGGTAGGTCCGGTCTTCCGCACCCTCGACGCTCCTGACGATCTTCGCCCGGGATCGCCGTGCCGCCAGCTCCTCGAGCGCCCTGTGGCACTGCACCAGGCGCTGGTCCCCGCCCTCCCCGGCCACGATCTGCCGCACCTGGTCGTGCCACGGGTCCGGGTCGCCACCGGCTCCGCGGCGGTGGAACCGCGCGATCGTCGAGTCGGCGGAGTCCATGAGGAACCGCTCGACGAAGTCGGCGCCGGCGTCGGTGGCTGCCTTCTCGAAGCGCGCGAGCTCGGCCGGGTCGACCAGCATCTGGGGCATCACGACGTCCCGGCCCTCGGCGAGGTACGCGTGGATCATCGCCAGCGCTGCGGGCCGGATGGCGGCCCCGGCACCGGCGAAGTCGTCCTGCCAGCCACCGACCAGCGTCCGCAACACGTCGATGTCGCAGTTCAGCACGCCCGGGTGATCGGCGCCGTAGCGCCGGGCCATGGTCGACTTGCCCACTCCCGGTGGACCGTTGAGGTGGATCAGTCGGCTCACCGACCGAGGCTAGCGCCGGCTCACGTCCGTCGGTGGTAGCGGGCGTGGTGGCGGGGGCAGAGCAGTCTGCCGTGCTCGACGTCGGTGGGTCCGCCTCGGCTCCACGGGATGTCGTGATGGACGTGGCACATCGCCGGTGGCCAATCGCAGCCGGGTTCGGTGCAGTGCTGGTCCCGGATCCCGATCGCGGTCCGTTGGGCCTTGGTGTGGAAGCGGCGGGTGCGGCCGAGGTCGAGGACCTCGGAGGGTCCGCCGAGCACGGCGGGGATCAGGCCGGCCTCGCAGGCCAGCCGGCGGGCCGTCGAAGCTGAGATCCGCTCCCCGGTGTCCAGGAGTGCGGCCTGCTCGAGCTTCCCGAGCAGGCTGTCGAGGGTCATGGTGACCACGACGGTGGCGGAGACGCCGCCGGTCTGGGGGAGCTGGTGGGCGGGGTAGCGCTCGAGGAGCTCGCAGAACGCCCGCCCCA
This sequence comes from Nocardioides sp. HB32, assembly GCF_054058995.1. Taxonomy (NCBI): domain Bacteria; kingdom Bacillati; phylum Actinomycetota; class Actinomycetes; order Propionibacteriales; family Nocardioidaceae; genus Nocardioides; species Nocardioides sp. HB32. Next base: position 3,653,242 of record NZ_JBSSBS010000001.1, on the reverse strand, counting down.
GGCGTTCTCTGCCGGGCCGGCACACCACTGCGGCGGCGGGGGCGGCGGGGCCGTCGGTGGCGGTGCGGTGCTTGGGGGCGGCGATCGCGAGCAGCATCTTCTTCAGCGCGGCGCCGTGGAAGGACGGGACGGTGAACTTCCCGTGGCACTTGCCGTGCCCGTCGTCGACCATCGTGAAGGTGGTGGCGAGCAGCGCGTCGCGCTCTTCGCGGGCGAGCTGCTTGGCCTCGTAGGCGTCGGCCAGGTCGGGGGCGACCACGTCCATCAGTCGCTTGCCCAGGATCCGCAGGGTGGGGGCGGTGTGCTCGCGTCCGGCGGCCACCAGGTGCCGCTCGGCCTTCTCCACCAAGGCCGGGTCGAGGTCGCCGGGGAGCTGGTCGAGCGCGGTGACGATCACCCCGGCCTGCTCGACCACCAGGTCACCGGCCGCCAGCGCGTCCCGGACCTGGCCGCGGGTGACCAGGGCTTGGCCGAGCTTGACCTGGCCGAGCACCGCGGGCTTGGTCTGCCGGGTCCGGTGCGCCCACGCGTCCACGGCTTCGTCGTCGGCGTGCTCGGCGACCCGGGCCTCCAGCTCGGCGACCTTCGCCTTGAGCTTGCTGATCTCCACGAGCGTCGCGGTGGTCTCCGCGGGCTCCATGGACCACACCGAGGCGTCCGCGACCGCATCGATCTCGGCGTGGGCGTGGGCGACGGCCACCGAGACCCGGTGCCGGGGTGTGGCCATCGCTGTCATGGTCCTACTCAAGCATCGAGCACCGACACTGAGAGGCCCCGAACCCCTTGCTCCACAGGGCCCTGGGTAACGAACAGGTCACGATTCCGAGCCGCTTTCCACAGGCCCGGTGGCACGGCGGACCCGCAAGTCGGCAACCGGCGACGACCACCCACCGACCGTTCCCGTAGCTGCCCTTTCGGTCGCCACCACTGGCGACCGGAAAGCTGCCGACACGTCCTCAACCACCAGCGCTGGCGGTCCGGAGCGCGTCGACGACGGCCGCGACGGTCGGGGTGGTGCCGCGGCGGGTCTGGACGTAGACGTGCCGCTCGACACTTCCGTGGGCGAGCTCGCGCACCACCACACCGGGGGCGTCCTGGGGGTGGATGAGCTCGGGGAGCAGAGCCGCGGAGCCGGTGGCCCGCGCCAGCTCGAGCAGGATCACGAAGTCGTCCGAGGTGTGCCGGATGCGCGGCTCGAAGCCGCCGAGCTGGCGACAGACCCGCAGGTGCATCTGGTGGTGTCCCGTCCCGGGCTGGCACGCGGCCCAGGGTGTGTCGGCCAGGTCGCGGAGCGCCACCTCGGCACCCGACGCCGCGGGATGGTCCTCGGGGAGCACGAGGTTGATCTGCTCGCGCAGCAGGGTGACGAGGTTGAGGTCGTCGTAGACGGGGCGAGGTTGCTCGGCGTACTCGTCGCCGATGAGGAGGTCGAGGTGCTGGAGGCGCAGCGCAGGGACCGACTGCTCGACCTCGGCCTCGGTGACCTCGACGGTGATGTCGGGGTGCGTGACGGCCAGGGCCCGTACGGCGGGCGCCACGATGCGGAGCACGGCGGACTGGAACCCGGCCACGCGGACCACACCGGCCAGCCGTCCGGCGGTGACCTCGGCGACCGCCGCCTCCGCCGCCTCGGCCTCGGCCAGGAGCACGTCGGCGCGCGCCGCGAGGAGCTCGCCGACCGGGGTGAGCCGGACGTTGCGACCGACCTTCTCGAGCACCGCAGCCCCGACCTCGCGCTCGAGGACGGCGAGCTGACGGGACACCGCGCTCGTGGAGTACCCGAGTGCTGTCGCGGTGGCGTGGATCGTCCCCAGCTCCCGGAGCTCTCGGAGCAGGTGCAGGCGGCGCAGGTCCATCACCGTCCCGATCATAGGGACGATACCGTTCGAAAGATTGCGCTGGACGCACAAGTTTCGGGGGCCGGACGATGGTGGCGTGGGTCCCGTCTTCTGCCTCTTGTCCGCCGTCGGCTTCGGCCTGATGGCCGTGTTCGCGAAGCTGGCGTACGCCGACGGGGCGTCGGTCGACGGGCTCCTCGTCGTCCGGTTCGGGCTGGCGGGCCTGGTCCTGCTCGTCATCGCGGCGGCGACGGGCGCGCTGCGCCGGCTGGACCGCCGCACGGTCCTGACCGGCCTCGCGATGGGCGGGCTCGGCTACGCGCTGCAGGCCGGCCTGTACCTCGCCGCCGTGTCCCGCGTCGACGCGTCCCAGGTCGCCCTGGTGTTCTGCGTCTACCCGGTGCTCGTGATGGTCGCGGCGATCGCGATCGGTCGCGAGAGGTCCTCGGCCCGGCGCCTGGCGGCACTTGTCCTGGCGCTCGCCGGGATCGTGCTCGTGCTCGGTGGCGCCGCCGGGGGTGGGTTCGACCCGGTCGGGGCCGCACTGTCGTTCGGCTCCGCCCTGGTCTACTGCGTCTACATCCTGGTCGGCGACCGGGTCGTCACCGACATCCCGCCCCTGCCGCTGGTCGCGTTCATCTGCGTCGGTGCCTTCATCAGCTGCCTCGCGGCGAGCCTGCTCGCCGGCGGTGGACCCGACCTCGATCTCGGCCGGGCGGCCTGGGGCTGGCTGAGCGCGCTGGCCCTGGTCAGCACCGTCGGCGCGATCCTGCTGTTCTTCGCGGGCATGGCGCGGGTGGGCCCGACGCTGGCCGCGCTGCTCTCCATCATCGAGCCGGTCGTCACGGTCGGCGCCGCCGCCATCGTCTTCGGGGAGGCCCTGGCCGCAGGACAGGCCCTCGGTGGGCTGCTCGTCCTGTCCGCGGTCGCCGTCGTCCAGTGGCCCGTGCGGCAGCAGGGGCTCGATCTGGAGCCCGCGTCGGCCTGACAGGATGGCTCCGTGATCGACCTCCGCTCCGACACCCTGACCCGGCCCACCGACGAGATGCGCGCGGCGATGGCGCGCGCCGAGGTCGGCGACGACGTGTACGGCGAGGACCCGACGGTCGCCGCGCTGGAGGAGAAGGTCGCGGGGATGTTCGGGCACGAGGCGGCGCTGTTCACGCCGACCGGATCGATGGCGAACGTCCTCGCCGTACGGTCCGTGGTGAACGCCGGCCAGGAGGTGCTCTGCGAGGCGAGCGCGCACATCGCGCGCGCGGAGCTGGGTGCGCACGGCGCGTACACGGGCCTGACGATGCGCACCTGGATCCACCCGCGTGGCCAGGTCGACCTCCCGACGATCCGGACGATCTTCGCCCCGGACATGGGGCCGTTCTTCGTGCCTACCGCGGCGATCTCGGTCGAGAACACCCACAACTTCGCGGGCGGCGCGGTGCTGCCGCTGGCGGACCTCCGCGACCTGCGCGAGTACGCCACCGGTGTCGGGGTCCGGGTGCACATGGACGGCGCCCGGATCTGGAACGCGCACGTCGCGACCGGCACGCCGTTCGAGGAGTACGGCGCGGTCGCGGATGTCATGAGCGTCTGCCTCTCGAAGGGCCTCGGCGCCCCGGTCGGCTCGCTCATGATCGGCAGCCGCGACGCGATCGCCGAGGCGAGGGTGTGGCGCAAGCGGATGGGCGGCGGCATGCGCCAGATCGGCATCCTCGCCGCGGCCGGGCTGCACGCACTGGACCACCACGTCGAGCGGCTGGCCGACGACCATGCACACGCGAAGCTCCTCGCCGAGGCCTGCGGCGTGGACCCGGCGACGGTCGACACCAACATCGTGGTCGTGCACCGGTCCGACGCCGCGGACTTCGTGGCGAGGGCCCGCGACGAGGGTGTCGTGATCTCCACGGTCGGCCCCACCGCCGTGCGCCTGGTCACGCACCTCGACGTGACCCGCGAGGATGCCGAGAAGGCCGCAGCGGTCCTCGGGGCGCTCTAACGGAGCGCCGGCCAGGCGTACCGCACGCCGTTGTCGACCACCACGACGGTCCGCGGCTGCTCCGCCAGTCCTCGAACCACCGCGACGACCGCGCTGGCCTCCATCGTGCAACCGCGGCCCGGTTCCCCCGGGTCGGAGACCAGCTCCACGACCAGGGCGTCGTGCTCGTACGACGTGGTCGCGTCGGCGCCGCAGCCGCCGTACGAGAACGAGCTCAGGTAGCGCAGCGTTCGGGTCGTGCCGTCCCACACGGGACGGGCGGTTGGCTCCAGGCCCGACGCCGCCTTCGCGAACGCGTTCTCGTTGTGGTTGACGACCTCCGTGACTGGACTGAGCGGTCCCGCCGGCTGGACCGCCCGATCGTCGTCCGCGACCGGGCGCGAGCCGACGGCGATCCCGCCGGTCACCAGTACGCCGGTCAGCGCGCCCACGACGACCAAGCCGCGGCGGCGACGGCGGCGTCTCCCTCCGGTCGCGATGAGCTCGCCCACAGGAGCCGGAGCAATCGGCAGGTCGAGGAGGAGGCGGTCGAGATCGGTCATCACTCTGCTCCTGGGACGAGGTGGGGACTGAGGGACAGCTGCGCGACCGCGCGGGACATCCGCGACTTCACGGTGCCGGTCGCGATCCCGAGGATCGCGGCCGTCTGCTTCTCCGAGAGGTGCGCGAAGTACCGGAGCACGACGACCTCGCGGTACGCCGGCCCGAGGTCGGCCAACGCCCGCCGCACGGCGTCGGTCGTGTCGACCGACGCGGTGGGGTCGTCGCCCGCGAGGTCAGGCACGTCCGCGGTGGCCCGCTCGCCCCACCACATCCGGCGCCGGTTGCTGCGGTGGCAGTTCAGCAGGACCTTGTAGACGTACGCGTCCCGGTCGTCGGCGCGCTGCACCCGGCGCCACGACGTGTAGCACCTCAACAGCGTGGGCTGAGCCAGATCGTGGGCCTCATCGACCGTGCAGCCGAGCACCACCCCGGCCCGCACGAGCGACGCCCATCTCGCGCGGGCGTACTCCGAGAAGTCGGCGTCCTGGTCCACATCCCTAAGACGCGGTGGGATCGCGGTCAGGTTCCCGCCACGAACGACAGGTCGCTGATCGCGGTGTAGTCGCGGGCCGCCCGACCCGTCCCCGGCGGCGAGACCGTGACCAGCCGCAGGACGACGGTCGTGGTGGTGACGTCGACGTCGAGCCACTGCACGGCCCGGGTGTCCGAGAGGTCCTGCTGCTCCGTCGTGCCGTCGTCGAAGACCCACTCGACGCTGAGCACGCGGCGGTTGCCGTGGTACCAGTCGAGCTCGTTGCCCTGCGCGTCCCGTGCGGTCTTCGCGTACCCGTTGATCAACCCGACCCGGCGCAGGCGTGTCTCCTGCGGCAGCGTCACGGTGATCTCCTCGCCGGTGCCGTCGCCGGGCATCCGCCAGCAGGTCTCGGGCACGCCGTCGAGCATGTTGTCGCCGTCGTACGTCGTGGGCCTGCCGGTGACGTCCTGGTTCGGCGGTGCCGTGGCCGGGACGGAGACCGTCGACCCCGTGGCCAGGTCGGCGCCGGACGGCGTGGCCGAGGAGGAGTGTCCGTGCCCGGTGCTCCCGGGGGTCGCGGCCGGCGGGGGGTCGTCGTCACCGGACAGCGCGGCGATCCCGGCCAGCACGGCGACCGCCAGCACCAGCGCGGCCGCGGCGACCGCGGCGGGCCAGACCGGGCGGCGACGGCGCCGGGGAGGTGAGGGCGGCGGAGCGTCGTACGTCGGCTCCGACTCGTCGGCGAACAACGGGTACCGCGGAGCCGGCTGCGGCACCTGACCCGCCTGCGGGGGCGGGGGAGTCGAGGGCGGGGGCGGGGGCGCGCCGACCGGGCGGCCGCAGCTCGTGCAGAACCGGCCGCCCCCGAGCTCGTGGCCACAGCTCGCACAGGTGCCCATCGACCCTCCTCCGAGCCTTCCGGCCCGCGGGTCAGGGTAGTGCGCCCGTGCTGCTGCCCAGGAGGGTGCCCGTGGCATCGTCCACCGCTGCGCTGCGGGCGAGGACGCCGAGCACCCTCCGGGAGCTCGATGGCCGGCACCGGGCGTGGGACGAGAGCAGTGGGGTCGACCGAGGCACAGGCTAGGGCCGCGGGACGGCCGTCCACCGGCATTTGGGTGGTACTAGGACCAAAGGGCAGTTTCGCCCGGTACGGGTGAACCGCGCCGTCCGGGGGCGGCGGAGAGTGCGGGCATGGTCGACAACACAACGCCCCGCGAGCGTGCCTGGGCCGAAGGCACCGGCATCTTCGCCGGCACGATCCTCGCGACGCTCGGCGTCTTCCAGTTCCTGGAGGGCCTGTCCGCCGCCGCCAAGGACGACGTCTTCGTGCGGACGCAGAACTACCTGTTCGACGTCGACGTCAACGCGTGGGGCTGGGTCCACATGCTCATCGGCGCTGCCGCCGTCGTCATCGGTGTCTGCGTGCTGCTCGGCCAGTACTGGGCGATGGTCGCCGGCATCTGCGTCGCGGTCCTCTCGGCGCTCGCCAACTTCGCGTTCCTGCCGTTCTACCCGTTCTGGACCCTCGCGATCATCGCCTTCGACCTCGCGGTCATCTGGGCCATGACGGTGATGATGGGCCAGCGCCGCTAGCCCGGCTCAGGGAAGCACCGGCTCGAGACCGAGCCAGGCGGCCAGGTCGTCGACCTCGGCCAGCACCGCGTCGCGCGCGGTGTCGTCGAGGGGCTCGTCCTCGTGCAGCGCGTGCACGATCAGCTCGCCCTCGGCCCGGTCGGCGGTGGCGTCGAGCTTGCCGACGAACCGGTCGCCGTACAGGACGGGGAGGGCGTAGTAGCCCCAGCGCCGCTTCTCGGCCGGCTTGTACATCTCGAGCTGGTACTCGAAGCCGAACAGGTCCGCCAGCCGCTTGCGGTCGAACACCAGCCGGTCGAACGGCGACAGCAGTGCCGCCCGGGCCGTCAGCTGCGCGTCGAGCAGGGACGGCTCGACCCGCCAGGTCCCGCGCACGCCGTCCACCTTCGCCGGCTCGCCCGCGTCGCCGCGGCGGACGATGCCGAGCGCCTGCAGCTCACGCTCCGCCCGGATCCGCCGGGCCTCCTCGAGGTCCGGCACCGGGTCGTCGGGGTAGACCCGCTCGGCCAGGTCCCACAACGGCTCGCGGCCCTGCCGGCCGACCGTCACGACCTCGCCCCTCTCGACCATCAGGTTCAGCAGCCGTGGCAGGTTGCGGTTGTCGTTCCAGCCGCTGGAGCGCCAGGGCACCTCGCAGGTGTCGGGCAGCGCGCTGGTCGGCAGCGGCCCGTCGGTGCGCAGCAGCTCGAGGACCTCGCGCCGGCAGCCGTCGTTCGCCTCGACCCACCCGGCCCGCCAGACCTCCCAGTCCTTCAGCTCGCCGGTGCCCGGCCACACCGCCATCTCGGCGCGGAACAGGGCCAGGTCCTCGACCGGCCGGACGAAGCCCTGGTGCTCGACCAGCACCTGCTCGTCGAGCGCGGCGCGGAGGTCGGCCGGGTCGTACGCCGAGCCGAGCCGGCTCCACAGCACCAGGTCGGCGCTCGGCGCGACGGCGTTCGTCGGCTCTGCCTGAAGCGCGGTCAGGTGCCGGACGACCTCGAGGAGGTCGCTCGGCCGACGTGCGTCGAGCAGCTGCGCACGCACGGCGACCCGGCGGGCGTCGTCGCGGGTCAGCTCGTGCACCGGACGAGCGTAGTCAGACGGCGATGTGGGGGACCTCGGCCTCGACCTTGCGGCGCGGCCCGAGCTCCACGATCAGCATCGCGGTCAGCACCAGGACGCCGCCGGTGACCATCCGCACCGTGAACGACTCCCCGCCGAAGAGCACTGCGAAGAAGGCCGCGAACACCGGCTCCATGCTCATCACGATCGCGGTGCGGGTCGCCGACAGGTGCGCCTGCGCCCAGGTCTGGCCGAGAAGCGCGAGCGCCGCCGGGAACACCGCCATGTAGACCACCGACAGCCAGTCGCGGCCGTTGTCGGGCAGCACGATGCCGTGCGGCGCGCTGGCGACCAGGCAGATCACCGCGACCACGACAACCTGGAGGATCGACATCCCGAGCGCGTCCCGGACGCTCGACCAGGCGCCGAGCCCGACGATGTGCAGCGCGTAGAGCATCGCCGCCACGAAGGTCAGCGCCTCGCCGTACCCGACCGAGAGCCCGTCGAGGGTCAGCACCGCCAGCCCCACGAACGCAAGCAGCACCGCCGCCCAGGTCAGCCCGGTGATCCGGTTGTGCAGCAGCACGGCCGCGAACAGCGGCGTGGCCACGACGTACATGCCGGTGATGAAGCCGGACACGCTCGCCGGGGTGTGCGCGAGGCCGAGGGTCTGGAGGATCTGCGCGACGCCGTACAGGCCGCCGAGCACCACGGCCTGGCGGCGCGCCTGCGGCGAGAGCCGGAGGACGGCCTTCGGCGCGACCACGAGCAGCAGCACGCCGGCGATCGAGAACCGCACCGCGAGGAAGTCGACAGCGGGGATCCGGTCCAGCAGGTCGTGGATGAGGAAGAAGGTCGACCCCCAGCACGCGGTGATGCCCAGCAGGGTGAGCGTGGCGAGCAGCGAGGTACGGCGGCTCATCCGCGCAGCCTCTTCAGCAGCGGGATGTCGCGGGTGTCGGCGTCCCGCGAGTCGGGGGTCTCGAGGATGAACGGCACGCCCTCGGTCGCGGGATGCGCGAACAGCTCGACGAACGCCGCCTCGCCGATGTGCCCCTCGCCGATCCGCTGGTGCCGGTCCCGGAACGCGCCGCGCACGTCCATGGAGTCGTTGGCGTGGACCAGGCGGAGCCGCCCAGGGCCGCCGATCTCGACGACCCGGTCGACGGTGGCGGTCGTGCCGCCGGGCTCGTCGAGCGGCGCCCCGGCTGCAAATACGTGGCAGGTGTCGAGGCAGATCCCGGCCTTGGGGTGGAAGTCGAGGGCCGCCAGGTACGCCTCGAGGTCGTCGACGCCAGCGCACAGCGACCGCCCCTGGCCGGCGGTCGGCTCCAGCAGCAGCCACGGCGCGGCGTCGTCCGCGATCGCGTCGAGGATCGGCAGCAGCCCTTCGCGGACCTGCCTCATCGCGCGGGTGTCGTCCACGTCCCCGACGTACGACCCGGTGTGCACGACGACGCCCTCGGCGCCGATCTCGGCGGCCCGCCTGAGGTTGTGCGCGACCGACGCCACCGAGCGCTCGTACGTCGCCGGCGTCGGGCTGCCGAGGTTCACCAGGTACGGCGAGTGGATGAAGGTGCGCGTGCGCCGCTCGGCCATCAGGTCGCGGAACCGCGCGTCCTCCGCCGGCTTCCCGTCGCTCAGCGCCCAGCCGCGTGGGTTGCCGACGAAGACCTGGAAGGTCTCGCAGCCCACGAGGTCGGCGTTCGCGACGGCTCCGTCGACCAGCCCCTTGCCGACCAGCACGTGGGTTCCGATCGGGTTGCGCACCGCGTCAACCTATCGAGCACGGCGCGGACGGTCAGATCAGGGTGAGCGTGATCGTCGAGCCCTTCGGCACCCGCGCGCCGCCCTCGGGGTCCTGGGACCAGACGAAGCCGAGGCCGAGCGAGCCGGACGCCTCCCGGGTCACGACGTGGAAGCCGAGGCCCTCGAGGGTCTGGGTCGCCGCGTCGACGCCCTGGCCGCGCACGGACGGCACGTCGACCAGCTCCGGGCCCTTCGAGACCACGAGGCGCACCGTGTCGCCGCGGTGCAGCGTGGTGCCTGCGGTCGGGTCCATCGAGATGACGTCGCCGTCGTCCACGGTGTCGGAGTACTCCGAGCTGGTCACCTTGCCGTCCAGGCCCCTGCTGTCGAGCCACGCCAGCGCGTCGTCGGCGTCCTTGCCGACCCAGTCCTTGAGCGTGACCGGCTTCGGCCCCTTGCTCACGACCAGGTCGACGGCGGTGTCCGGGCGCAGCGTCGTACCCGCGCCGGGCTTGCTGGTGATGACCTGGCCCTCGGGCACGGTGTCGGACCAGCGCCCGGTCGAGGTCCCGTACGCCAGGTGCGTGCCGGCGAGCTCGTCCTGCGCCTCGTCCTCGGTCATCCCCTTGAGCTTCGGTACGTCGTAGCGCTCCTTGCCCAGCGAGAGCGTGAGCGTGACGGTGCCGCCGTCGAGCACCTTCGCGCCCGGGTCCGGGTCGGTCGCGACGACGTGCCCCGCGGGGACCGTCTCGGAGTACGCCGGGTCGCCGGTCTCGGCGGTGAGCCCGGCGTCCTCGAGCTCGTGCTCGGCGGCCGCCTTCGTCATGCCGAGAACCCCGGGGGTCGAGGTGTAGCGCCCGTCGAGGAACCACCACGCGCCGACCCCGAGGCCCGCGACGAGGAGGACGGCCAGGACCGTGGCGAGCAGGCCGCGGCGACGCCGCCGAGGCCCCGAGGCCCGGCCCGGCGGCGGGGGCACCGGGGGAGACGTGCGCAGCTGCGTGGTCCGCTCCTCGGCGAGGTCCGACGGCGCCATCAGCGTGGCCATCTCGCGGGAGTCGAAGGGGTCGGCCGCGGTGTCCTCGTGGCCCGCGGTCATCAGGAGAGGCGTGAGGTCCGCGGTCAGGTCCGGGTCCTCGGCCACGCCCTCGGCGAGTGCGTGCGTGACCCGGTGGACCTGGTGCAGCAGCACGCCCGCGTCTGCGGGCCGCAGGCTGCGGTCGCGTGCGGTGGCGCGGGCGACGAGCGCGTCGACGTACGCCGGGATGCCGGGCTCGAGGCTCGAGGGCGGGGGGACGTCCTCGTGCACGTGCTTGTAGGCGACCTGGATCGGGGTCTCGCCGTCGTGCGGCTTGACCCCGGTGAGCAGCTCGAACAGCACGATGCCCGCGGCGTACACGTCCGCGCGCGCGTCGGCGCGGCCGTCGACGACGAGCTCGGGCGCGAGGTAGGAGACGGTCCCGATCAGCACGCCGCCGGTCGCGGTGTGCTGGGTCTCGGCGCTGACCGCGCGGGCCAGGCCGAAGTCGGCGACCTTGACGCGGATCGCCCCGGAGTCGGACTCGGAGGCGATCAGGACGTTCTCGGGCTTCACGTCGCGGTGGATCAGCCCCGCCCGGTGCGCGGCGGCGAGGGCCGAGAGGACCGGCTCCAGCAGCGCCAGCGCCCGAGCCGGCGACATCGGCGCCTCCTTGCGGATGACGTCACGCAGCGTGATGCCGTCGATCAGCTCCATCGCCAGGAACACGGTTCCGTGGTCGTCACCCTGGTCGTAGACCGCGACCACGTTCGGGTGCGAGAGGCGGGCGGCGGCGCGCGCCTCGCGCACGAACCGGGCCGCGAACTCCTCGTCGTCGCCGAGCCCGGGGTGCATCACCTTGACCGCGACGGTGCGGTCGAGCCGCATGTCGGTGGCCTCGTAGACACTGGCCATCCCGCCGCGAGCGATCCGCGGCCCGATCCGGTAGCGACCGTCGAGCACCCGGCCGGTCATGGGGTCGACGGGGGCGTCGGCAGCGCCCTTCTGGGCGTGCCGCTCCGAGCGCCGGTCAGGCGTCACAGCGACCCTCCTGTGGCCGGATGGGGAAGGATCCGGTGCCCCAATCGTACGGACGCGGAGGCGTGGCGCCGTGCTCAGCCCTCCCCGGCGTGGCGCGGGCCGACGGTGCAAGACTGATCCCATGAACGACCCGAGCCTCGCCGACGCCGATCTCGCCGCCCTCGTGCCCGAGTGGATCGACTGGGCCGCGGCCGCTGAGCAGCTGGGCGTCACCGTCGCGAAGGTCCGCACGATGATCCGCGAGCACGAGCTGGCCGCCGCGGTGCCCGCGCCCGGCGCCGGCCAGCAGGTGCCGGCCGACTTCTTCCAGGACGGACTCCCCGTGAAGGGCCTGCGGGGGCTGCTGACGATCCTGCACGACGCCGGCTTCGACGACCGCGAGTGCATCGCGTGGATCTTCACCGACGACGACCTCCCGGGCCGCCCGATCGACGCGCTCCGCGAGAACCGCGGCTCGGAGGTCAAGCGCCGCGCCCAGGCGATGCTCTAGCCAGGTGCTCCGGTCAGACGACCCGTTGGGTCGCTGACGACGCCAGACCGCGCAGCACGCCGCGGGCGCGTTCGTCGAGGTCGGCCCGGCCGAGCGCGGCGACCGCATGGCCGGCGAGCTCCTCGATGACGGCCTCGACCTGCGCGTGCGCGCCGGAGGCGTCGATGATCGCGCGCAGCTCGGCCACCTGCTCCTCGGAGAGGTCGGTGCCGAGGGCGGCATCGAGCTTCGCGGCGTCAGCGGGGCCGGCGGCATCGAGGGCGAGCGCCACGAGCACGGTGCGCTTGCCCTCGATCAGGTCGTCCCCGGCCGGCTTGCCGGTGGCGGACGGGTCGCCGAAGACACCGAGCAGGTCGTCGCGGAGCTGGAACGCCTCGCCGAGCGGGAGGCCGAACCGGGACAGCTCCGCCATCGTGGTGGGCGACGCGCCGGCGAGCGCGGCGCCGATGTGCAGCGGCCGCTCGATGGAGTACTTCGCGGACTTGTAGCGCAGCACCGTCATCGCCGCCTCCACGTCGGCGCGGCCACGTGCCTGCACCGAGACGTCGAGGAACTGGCCGGCGATCACCTCGGCGCGGCACGTGTCGAAGACCTCGAGCGCCGGCGCCACCTGGGCGAACGGGAGCCCGCAGCGACGCAGCAGCTCGTCGGACCAGCTGAGCAGCAGGTCGCCGAGCAGGATCGCCGCGGCGGCGCCGTACTGCCCGGGGTCGCCGCGCCACCCCGCCCCGCGGTGCTCCGCCTCGAACTGCCGGTGCGTGGCCGGCCGGCCCCGCCGGGTGTCGGAGGCGTCCATGAAGTCGTCATGCACCAGCGCGCTCGCGTGCAGGAGCTCAAGCGAGGCGCAGGCGCGGACCAGGGCGTCCTCGTCGGCCACGTCCGGCGCGACGGCGCGGTGGCCCCAGTAGCAGAACGCGGCGCGGAACCGCTTGCCCCCGGCGACGGAGGTGTGCGCCTCACGGACCAGGCGGTCGGCGTCGGGGCCGAGCGGCGCGAGGGTGGTGGCCCGCTCGTCGATGAACGCGTCGAGCGCGGACTGGACCCGGTCGCGGAACCCGGCGCTGTCCCAAGCGGTGTCGCAGCCGTCCTCGCCCGTCACGGCGTCGAGACTAGCCAGTGGACGGCGTCGGGCCCGACGCGGCCCCGTCCCTAGACTGTTGCGCATGGTGCACGGGCAGACTCGGCGGATCGGTGACCTGGTCCGGGACGGCGAGCGGTCGTTCTCGTTCGAGTTCTTCCCGCCGCGTGACGCCGCCGGCGAGGAGCAGCTCTGGCAGGCGATCCGCGACCTCGAGCCGTACGCCCCCACCTTCGTCTCCGTGACGTACGGCGCCGGCGGCTCCACCCGGGACACCACGGTGCGGGTGACGGGCCGGATCGCCGCCGAGACGTCGCTGACCGCGATGGCCCACCTGACCTGCGTCGGCCACACCCGGGCCGAGCTCGAGGGCATCCTCGACGCGTACGCCGCGGCCGGCATCGGCAACGTGATGGTGCTCCGTGGCGACCCGGAGGAGGGCCCGCGCGCGCCGTGGACCCCGACCGAGGGCGGCTTCACCTACGCACGGGAGCTGGTCGAGCTGGTCCGCGAGCGCGGTGAGTTCAGCATCGGCGTCGCGGCGTTCCCGGAGGGGCACCCGTCGGCGGAGTCGCTCGACCACGACGCGGACGTGCTCGTGGCCAAGGCGCGCGCGGGTGCCGAGTTCGCGGTCACCCAGATGTTCTTCCGGGCGGAGGACTACTTCGGGCTGGTCGACCGGGTGCGGGCACGTGGCGTCGACCTGCCGATCCTGCCGGGGATCATGCCGATCCTGAACCTGGCCAACATCCGCCGCCAGGGCGAGCTGATCGGCACCGAGGTGCCGGCCCCGGTGGTCGCCCGGATCGCCGCCCACGACGGCGACCCGGCGTCCATGCGCGCCGCGGGCATCGAGCTCGCCGCCGAGCTCTGCGACGAACTGCTGGCGGGTGGCGCGCCCGGCCTGCACTTCTACACGTTGAACCGGTCCAAGGCGACGCGCGAGATCTTCGCCGCGCTGAACATGTCGGTCTGATCGCCGGTCAGGCAGGGCCGATCTCCGCCGCCACGAGCGCCGCGGACAGCCCGACGAAGGGGATGCCGGCCCCGGGGGTGGCGTGCGCCCCGGCGGCGTACACGCCGGCGACCGGCGTGCGCGGCCCGAGCCGCCGGCGGACGGTCCCGCGCCCCTGCCAGCGCACGCCCATCGGCGAGCTGCCCCAGAGCTCGACCTGGTCGCGTGGACTGCGGTCCACCCGGGCCGCGACCTGGGCGCGCACGTCGATCCGGTGCCGCGCCAGTGCGCGCAGGATGTCCTCGGAGAGCCGGCCGCGTCCGTGCACGGTGAGCGCGTCGCCGCTCCGGCGGACGACCAGCATCGGATCGCCGTGCAGGACGAGCTCGTGGGGGAGGTCGGGCGTCTCACCGGACAGCCCGACGTGCACGACGACCGGCGGGATGGCGGGCATCGTGCGCTCGACGTACGGCGCGAGCGTCGGCAGGCCTCGCGGGTCGATCGCGCACACGACGGCGTCCGCGTCGAGGTCGCCGGTGGCCGTGCGCACCGCGGTCACCCGGCCCTCGCGGACCACGAGGTCACGCGCCTCGGTGCCCGTCACCGTGGTCACGCCACGGGTCGCGAGCCGGTCAGCCAGCGCGGCACCGAGCCGGTGCATGCCCCCCTCGACGGTCCATGCGCCGAAGCGCTGCTCGACGTACGCCGTGACGCCCAGCCAGGCCGGCACGTTGCGCAGCTCGTGCCCCTCGGCGACGAACGGGTGGCCGGCGACCAGCCGCAGGCGCTCGTCCTTGAACGCCTTCTTCAGGCGCTTGTGCAGCATCTCCCGGCCGTCGAGGAGCCGCGAGGGGGCGGCCGGGTCCCACGGGTTCTCCAGGTAGGTGCGGCGCAGCACGTCCCAGTCGTCGGCGTACGACTCCACGTAGTCCACCCAGCGCCGGCCCAGGCCGGAGCCGAGCTCCTCGAAGGCCGCGAGCTGGGCCGCGCGCCCGGTCTCGACGCGGACCGACGAGCCGTCCTCGAAGCGGTGCTCGCGGACCAGGTCCAGCGGGACCAGCTCGAGCTCGCGCTCGACCGGGCGGCCGGACTTGCGGAACAGGTCGCGCACCACGGCGGGCAGCAGGGTGTACGTCGGCCCGGCGTCCCAGCTGAAGCCGTCCTCGGTGACCTCGGAGAGCGCGCCGCCGACGGTCGGTGCGCGCTCGACGACGGTCACGGCGTGACCGAGCTTGGCGAGCCGCACCGCGGCGGCGAGGCCGCCGAAGCCCCCACCGACCACCACGACCCGCATGGGCCGTGACTCTAGGGCTTGAGGTCGGGAGCGGCCTCGAGGTGCCCGGCCGACACCGCGAGCCGGTCGCCGGGTCGGAGCAGCCGGTCGGTGCTGCTGCGCCGCTCGGCGTCCATGTCCGGAAGGAAGCCCTCGACGTCCGGCACCGTGACGCCGGCGTCGATACCCATGAGCAGGTTGGCCTGGAGCAGCTGGAAGAAGTCGGGGTCGACGCCGGTCAGGAGGGTGCACCCGGCCGACATCCGGGGGTTGAGCTCGGTGGGCCGGAAGCCGTCGGCGGTGAGCACGCCGTCGACGCCGAACGCGCCGCGGAACCCGTGCTCGGCGCGCAGGTGCTCGCCCACCCGGCGGGCGACGTCCCGCAGGTGCTCCCGGTCGGCGGGTGGCGGGTCCCAGCCTGAGCCGACGCCGGCGTACTCGAACGTCCGCGCGGCGCGGTCGCGCAGCACCGCGATCTCCACGGGGCGCAGCACGGCGGTGCCGTCGGGCAGCACGAAGCCGTGGATCGAGCACGGCACCCCGTCGAGGAACCGCATCACCCGCACGCGCTCGCACCGCGGCGCGAAGAACGCGCGGGCGCGGACCCGGTCGTCGCGGTCGAGCACCCAGCGCACGTAGTCGCCGCCGCCGGTGAAGCCGTCGCCCGACCACACCGCGCCCAGCGGACCGGCGACCTCCCGGGTGGCCTCCGCGAGCGCGTCCTCCTGCAGCGGCACGATCCGGTACGGCGCGGCGTCGACCCCGGCGGCGGCCCAGATCGCGTCGGCGCGCAGCTTGTCCTCGAGGGCCAGGAACGCGCGCGGCCGGCCGCCCGTCACCGGGCGGCCGAGGACCGGCTCGTCGCTGGTGACGAACGGAGAGGTGCGGAACACCCCGCGCCGGTCGGGGTCGAAGCGCTCCACCGCCGCCACCGTCCCGGGTGGCAGGTCGCGCAGCAGCCGGTCGTGCAGCCGGGCGCCGTCGGTGGCCAGCACGGTCGCGGGTGCCGGCAGGTCGAGCGCCAGCGTCGGGCAGCCGAGCCGGCCCAGGCGCTCGACCCAGGGCGCCCAGGCGGCCACCGGTCCGGGGCCGAGGACGACCGGGCGGCCGGCGTACAGCTCGGCCAGTCGATCGCGGAGCTCAGCCCTCCGCATCGAGCACCCGCCGCAGCGAGTCCTCGTCGCGTCCCACGACGGTGGTGCCGTCGGCAGCGGTGATGATCGGCCGCTGGATCGCCCGCGGGTGTGCGGCCAGCGCGGCCAGCCAGTCGTCGCGGTGGGCGGCGTCCTTCGGCAGGTCGATGCCCTCCTGGCGGGCCTCCTTGTCCCGGGCCACGTCCCAGGGCTGGAGCCCCAGCCGGGCCACGACCTCGCCGAGCTCGGCGGCGGTCGGCGGGTCGTCGAGGTAACGGCGCACGGTGTACTCGACCCCGGCGGCGTCGAGCTCCGAGACCGCGGTGCGGCACTTCGAGCAGGCCGGGTTGAGCCAGATCTCCATCACTCGACCTCGATCTCGGTCGCGCCCGTCATCGCGGCGAGCTCGTCGAAGGTCGTCGAGAACACGGCGGAGGGGTGGCCGGCGGCGGCCCAGACCACGGGATAGCGGCGCAGCCAGGAGTCGAGGTACGTCGGGACCGGCGCCGGGTGGGCGATGGGGGAGACACCGCCGATCACCTGGCCGGTGTGCGCACGCACGAACTCTGGCGTCGCGCGGCTGAGCCTCCCCACCCCGATGAGCGCCGCGACCTTGCCGGTGTCGACGCGGTGCGCGCCGGAGGTCAGGACCAGGACCGGTCCGCCGTCCGCGTCGAACAGCAGGCTGTTCGCGATCGCGCCGACCTCGCAGCCGAGCGCCTCCGCGGCCAGGGCCGCGGTGTGCACGGCGTCGGGCAGGACCACGATCTCCCCGGCGCCACCGCGGGCGGAGTGGTCCTCGCGGAAGCGGCCGATCGAGGGGTGCTCGGTCGTCATACAGCGAGACCCTAGGGTGTCCAGCGGACAGCGACACCCGAGGGACCAGTGAGGAGAGCGGATGACCCCGCAGCGCCCGGCCGTGGTGACCGGTGCGACCTGGCTCGCCGCCGCCGCCGTGGCGATGACCGGCCTCACCGCACTGATGACCGTCGTGTTCAAGGACGAGCTGGTGCGGGCGTGGGCCGCCGACCGCTCCGACGCCGGAGCGGTCGAGCCGCCGGCGTTCGTGCCGGTGGCGATCACGATGTTCGTCGTGGTCGCGCTGCTCGCCATGGTGCTGATCTCGTTCTTCCGCGGCGGGCACAACTGGGCCCGGATCCTGCTCAGCGCCCTGGTCGTGATGATCGGGATCGCGACGTTCGCGATCCTGCGCACCAACCCGCCGGCGCTGTTCCTCGTCGTCGCGATCGTCTCGCTCCTCGTCGACGTCGCGGCCGTCGTCGGGCTGTGGCACAAGGACACCCGCGTCTTCTGCGGCACCGGGGACCGCGCCGCCTGACCGGCCCTTGACGCCCTGTCCGGGGGCAGGTGTAGCGTGAGGGTCTGTTCGAACATGCGTTCGAACAGACCCGGCGGGGGCGACCTCGACCCCCGCCCCCGCCGGGGTCGCACGACGCACGTCCAGGGGTCGCGGTCCCGGGGTCGAGGAGAGGTCAGCGATGAACCCGTACGCCCTGCCCGCCACCACACACTCCTACCTCGCCCGTGCCGCCGAGTCGCTCAGCGAGGCGATCGCCGCGACGGAGGTCCCGACCCGCTACGCCTGCGCGCACGTCGCCGCGCTCCGGGCGGCGGCGGCGCTGCTCGCGGCCCGCGCCCAGCCCACGCCGGCCCGGCGGCGCCGCCAGAAGAACGCGTGGGTGCTGCTCGCCGAGGTCGCGCCCGAGCTCACCGAGTGGGCGCAGTTCTTCGCAGGGGGAGCGGCGAAGCGGGCGGCCGCGGAGGCCGGCTCGACCCGCTCGGTCAGCGAGCGGGAGGCCGACGACCTGGTCCGCGACGCGGACCGGTTCCTCGCCGTCGTCGAGCGGTCGCTCGGGCTGGTCCCGCACGCGACCGGGCCCGCGCGGTCGGTGGCGATGCGGGCCGGCTGAGCCCTCTAGGGTGGGGCCATGCCCGACAGCGTCAAGCCCAGCGAGCGCCGCAGCTCCGCCCGGACCTCGCTGGTCTGGACGGCGCTCGAGCAGGTGCTGGCCGGTGCCGGCGATGTCCTCGACATCGGCGGGGGCACGGGCGGGTTCGCGGTCCGGGTCGCCGAGCTCGGCCACCGGGTCACCGTGGTCGACCCGAGCCCGGACGCACTCGCCGCCCTCGACCGCCGGGCGCGTGAGCTCGGTGTGGCCGTCACCGGCGAGCAGGGTGACCTGTCCACGCTGCTCGACGTCAGCGGCCCCGCGAGCGCCGACGTGGTGCTCTGCCACGGGGTGCTCGAGGTGGTCGACGACCCGGCTGCCGCACTGACGACGCTGCGCCAGGTGCTGCGGCCGGGCGGCACGTTGAGCCTGCTGGTCGCCCAGCGGTACGCCTCGGTCGTGGCGCGCGCGATGGCCGGCCACTTCGCCCAGGCGCTCGCGATGCTCGACGATCCCGCCGCCGGAACCGGCCGCGCCGGGCACCGCTTCACCGAGGAGGAGGTCCGCGCCCTGCTGGTCGGTGCCGGCTTCGAGATCGGGACCGTGCACGGCGTACGCGTGTTCGCCGACCTGGTGCCGGGGTCACTGCTCGACCTGGAGCCAGGGGCGACCGCCGCCCTCGTGGAGCTGGAGCGGGCGGTCGCAGAACGGACGGAGTTCCGGCCGCTGGCGACGCAGCTGCACGTGCTTGCGCGCTGAGCCCTCGTTTCGGGTCCGTGAGAACGGGAACGGTTGAATCACGAATTTACGATCCCGCCTACCGAGTTGCCCGGCCGCTGCCTAGACTTGCCACAACCGGACCCGGACCGGCGCTGACATGGCAGGGGAGGCACAGTGCCACTCTCGGAAGAGGAGCTCCGACTGCTCGAGCAGATGGAACGTGCCCTTGTCGAGGAGGACCCCAAGCTCGCCTCGACGCTGCGCGGCACCGCGTTCCGTCGCTCCGCCCGTCGCCGCGCGATCGTCGCGGGTGTCGGCTTCGTGGTCGGCGTGGTCGTGCTGATGACCGGTGCGGTCGCCCAGATCACCCCCGTCGGCATCGTCGGGTTCGTGATCATGCTCGTCTCGGCCACCGTGGCGCTCACCGCGATGCGCGGCCAGCAGGGCCACGGCCACGACCCGCGGTCCGCCCACCCCAGCCACGGGTTCACCGTCATCGAGGGCGGCAAGACCGGCAAGACCGGCAAGGCCAGGCGCCTGCGCCGCAGCCACTCCGGCCACTCCTTCATGGAGCGGGTCGAGGAGCGGTGGCGTCGCCGCCGCGAGGACGGCGGGTTCTAGCGTCCTCGCCCCGAGCTTGCTCGGGGTGAAAGACAGACGCAAAGGTCGAGTAGCCGTCCGAGCGAGGAACGAGCTCGGATCCGGCGTATCGAGACCGATCCAGACGCGCTGACCAGCTGACCCTCAGTTGACGTGGTCGACGACCCCGCCGTACCGCGCCTCGACGGTGGTGGGTGCGGGGCCGGTCGGGCGGGAGGCGAAGGCCAGCACCGACCGCGGCCACCAGGTCGCGCGGCGCCGCGCGGACCGCATCGCGCCCCCGGCGAGCGAGTCGAGCAGGGTCTGGGCGTCGGCACGCACCCGCACCGGGTCGGGTGCCCAGCCGGGGCGGGCGTAGCGGAGCCGCTCGAGGTCGTGCACCAGCCGGTCCAGGGCCGCCACCGCCGCGGGCGCCTCGACCGGGCCGTGCGCCGGTCGGTCCGGGGTGTGGGGACCGAGCGGGGCGCCGAGGTGGTCGACCAGCAGGTTCCTGGTCGCGCGTGGTGACCGGCCGGCCGGCCACGGGACGCCGAGGTCGACCGCGGTGTCGCGGAGCTCGACCCACGCCTCCTCCGGCGCGCCGGCCGTCAGCCGTCGCTCGCGGCGCCGCCCCCGGACGGCCCGGGGGAGGAGCAGCAGCCCGCCGACGACCAGCGCCGCGACCAGCGCGCCGCCGAGCGGGAGCCACGGCCCGTTGCCGCCGTGGTCGTTCGGGCCGGCACCGGCCGCGGACTGCTCGTCCAGGCTCGGGCGGTTGTTGGTGGGCTGGATCGCGCTCTGGCCACCGGTCGGACCGGCCGGGTCGGTCACGCCCTCGCCCGGCCCGGTCGCGATCCGGGTGTAGGTCGGCACCGTCTCGGCGCGCCCTGCGGGGGTGGGCTCGAACCGCACCCAGCCGGCGCCCTCGAAGAAGAGCTCCGGCCAGGCGTGCATGTCGTCGGAGCTGTAGATCCAGGTGTCCGGGCCGGCCGGGTCGGGATGGAGGAAGCCGATCGCGACCCGGGCCGGGATGCCGAGCAGTCGCGCCATCACCGCCATCGCGGAGGCGAACTGCTCGCAGTAGCCGGTGCGCCCGCCGGGACCGTCGCTGAGGAAGCTGACCAGCGCGTCGTACCCGCTGCCGTCCGCGTTGGCGAGGGAGTAGGTGAAGCCCCCGCCCGAGCGGAACCAGTCCTGCAGCGCGACCGCCTTCTCGAACCGGGTGGTGGCGTCCTGCGTCACCTCGACGGCGAGCTCGCGCACGATCGGCGGGACGTCGGCGGGGACGTCGGTGAACGCCTCGCTGACCCGGCCGACCGCGCTGCCCGCGTCCTCGAGCCGCTGGGAGGTGAGCCTCAGGTCCAGCGCGCTCATCGTGTAGTGCATGCCGGAGGTCGACAGGTCGTCCGGTACGGCGAGGAAGTCCATGGTCTTGCTGTCGTAGCGCCAGTCGCCGGCGGCCTGGATCCTGCTGATCGGCGCCTGCGTGGGCAGCCAGCGGGAGTTGAACGCCGGGAGGATCGTGACGTCGTACGGCGTCTCCTGGCGTCCGACCGACGCGGACACCCCCTCGGGCGGGGGCACCGCGCCGTCCGCGCCCTGGTCCGCCGGCACGTCCCGGTTCCCCGGGCTCCACTCGGTGTCGCTGAAGCGGGTGAGCGCGAGGATGCGGAGGTACGACGGGTCCGGATCGGTCGTGGTGATCTGCACCAGGGGAGTGTCGGCGCCGCGCTTGAGGTCGCGCACCAGGTCCGCGGTCGGGTTGTCGATCCGGATGTCGTTGCCGCCGCCGTGCCCCGGTCCGAAGTCGAGGAGGTGCACGCCGGCGGTCGGCACCAGTGCGGGCAGGAAGACCGCGAGCGCGGTGGCCACGCCGCCGATCGCGCCGGCGGTGCTGCGGACGACGTGGGCGCCGGCGCCGAAGGAGATCGGGTCGCCGGTCTCGCGGTCGATGCCGATCGGCCGTCCCCAGCGGGCCACGCGGTCGCCCTCCTGGAGGAACAGCATGACGAGGAAGCCGGCCGCGGTCGCGACGAACACCCACCAGCTGATGCCGTGGCCGACCATGCTGACCGGGATGCTGTAGATCGTCAGCAGCGGCAGGCCCGCCAGCGGGACCCGGCGCAGCGTGCAGGCCAGGAGGTCGACGAGCAGCAGGCAGAGCAGCCCGCACAGGATCAGCAGCGGGTCGATCGGCGGGGCGGTGTCGGGCACCGGTGCCGCGAACTGGCGCGAGGTGTCGAGCGCCTCCGAGATCGCGCGGTGGAGCTCGGTCCACCCCCCGCCGACCGGCAGCGGCGACCCGGTGATGAGCAGCATCGCCACCAGGCCGGACGCCAGGACCTGGACCGTGACGACGAGCGGCGCCGGCGTCCGCCACCAGCGCAGCGCGGTGCCCGTGCCCGCGACGACGATCGCCAGCAGGAACAGGGGATTGAGGAAGCCACCCGGGGTGGCGGCGAAGTCCCGCCAGGCGTACATCGCGATCCAGGTGGTGCCGGCGGCGACGGCCGGGAGCGTGACCGACGCGGCCAGGCTGCCGCGGTTCCTGCTCATCCGACGACCCCCTCGCGTGGGTGGGCGGCCCCGCGGGAGGAGTGGGCGCTGCTGCGGCCGAGCTCCTGCCAGACGGCGTCGAGACGGTCGCGGGGCCCGAGCACGACCGAACGCCAGCCCTGCTGGGCGAGCGCCCTGGTCGCCCCCGGGCTCGCGGGCGCGCCGGCCCACGCGTCCGCGTCGACCGCGACCGCCAGCGCGGAACCGGCCTGGTGCTGCATCCGGCGCATCGCCGGGAGGTCGGAGGCGTCGACCTTGCCGAACACCGAGACCGTGAGGCCGCCGTGCGAGCCCTCCGTCAGCCAGGACGTGTCGAGCCGCAGCTGCGGGACCGCCTGCACCACCGCGAGCGCCTCGAGCAGCGGACCGGTGTTGAGGTCGGCGTTCCGGACGTGCCAGGCGCTGCTGGGGTCCTCGCCCGTCGCCGTCACCAGGCGTACGGCGAAGCCGCGGTGGGTCAGGTGGACCGCGATCGACGCCGCGGCGGACACGGCCGCCTCGAGCGAGGACGCGATGCCGTGGCCGCGGTGGGCGCTGGAGCGGTTGTCGAGGAACAGCGTCGCCCGGGACTGCCACGGCTGCTCCTCGCGGCGCACCATCAGCTCGCCGACCTTGGCCGAGCTGCGCCAGTGCACGCGGCGCAGGTCGTCGCCGCGGCGGTACTCGCGCACGGTGACGTCCTCCGCCGAGCCGGTCGCGAACGCGCGCGGCCGGTTGTCGCCGGAGCCGGTCCAGGCACCCCCGAGCGGGATCTGGGGCAGGACGACGGTGCGCGGGGTGACCGTGAGCGGCACCGTGGTGCGGAACGCGCGACCGAGCTCGACGAGGCCGAACGGGTCGGTCACCCGCACCGACATCGGGCCGATCTCGAAGTGGCCGCGGATGTCGGACCGGACCTGGTAGGTCACCGTCTGCTTCCAGCCCATGCCGATGCCCTCGACGATGAAGCGCGGTCGGGTGCCGAGCACGTAGGGCACCTGGTCCTCGAGCAGCAGCACGCCGTTCGGCGTACGCCCCTCGTTGGTGACGCTGAGCGTCACCCGGGCGGGCTGGCCGGCGGCGACCAGCTGCGGGGTCACGGTGCGGACCAGCGCGAGGCGATACCGGTTGCGGCCGACGACCCACGCGGTGATCAGTGGCAGCGCGACGACGAGGATCCCGACCCGCGTCAGCGCGGACTGGTCGAGCACGATGGCGCAGACCAGCGCCGTCACCCCGGCGGCCAGGAACGCCCGTCCGCGGACGGTCAGGCCGGCCAGTGCCTCTTTCATGACGTGCTCACGGCTGAGGGACCGGTACGCCGGTGAGCACCGCCTCGAGGATGGCGGCGGTCGAGCGGCCGCTCATCGCGGCCTCGACGCTCGGGAGCAGCCGGTGCGACAGCACCGGTCGGGCGAGGCGGAGCACGTCGTCGGGGAGCACGTAGTCCCGGCCGTCCATCGCGGCGACGGCCTTGGAGGCGCGGACCAGGTGCAGCGACGCGCGCGGCGACGCACCGAGGGTGAGCTCGTCGGAGCGACGGGTGGCGGAGGTGATCGCCACGGCGTACCGCTGCACGGCCTCGGACACGTGCACCTGGCCGACGATGCCCACGAGCTTGCGCACCTCGGCGGCGTCGGTCACCGGCTCGAGGTCGTCGAGCGGGTTCTGGCCCGTGTGCGAGGTGAGCATCGCGATCTCGGCGGCCTCGACCGGGTAGCCGATCGACACGCGCGCCATGAAGCGGTCCCGCTGCGCCTCGGGGAGGGCGTAGGTGCCCTCCATCTCGATCGGGTTCTGGGTCGCGATCACCATGAACGGCTGCTCGAGCTGGTACGTCGTGTTGTCGACGGTGACCTGCCGCTCCTCCATGCATTCCAGGAGGGCGGACTGGGTCTTGGGCGACGCGCGGTTGATCTCGTCGCCGACCACGATGTTCGCGAAGACGCCGCCGGGGCGGAACTCGAACTCCCGGGTGTTCTGGTTGAACACCGAGACGCCGGTCACGTCGGAGGGCAGCAGGTCCGGGGTGAACTGGATGCGCCGCACCGAGCAGTCGATGCTCCGCGCCAGGGACTTGCTCAGCATCGTCTTGCCGACTCCCGGCACGTCCTCGATGAGCAGGTGGCCCTCGGCGAGCAGCACCACGAGCGCGGCGTTGACGACGTCGGGCTTGCCCTCGATGACGCGCTCGATGTTCGACCGCACCCGGCCGACCACGCGGGCCAGGGTCTGCAGGTCCGCTCCGCCCGTCGCCCCGTCTGACTCTGTTCCCACTGGTGTCCCTTCCCCGATCCCCCGCGTGACCCACGCCACTTGCTGACCTCACCGTAGTCGTGCCGGAGAAACCTACGTGGACCGAGCACCGATGCGTTCGACTCCCCGGGTCACGAATTGGTTGCAGTGGGGGAGTGCGGGGGTTCCACCCCTCCCTCCACTCCGCCCCAGGCGCCCTGCGCCGAGCCCTCCACCACGCCCCACTCTCCGTGGGTCGTCTGGGCTTCGCACGCGCTGACCTGCACAAACGGACTCCTCCCGTTGCCGGCTCCCGGTGCGATCGACGTGGAGAACCGGGCGGAAACAGCGGGGAAACGCGCGGAAGATGGTTGACGGTGGGGGAAAGTGGCGTAAAGTGGAGCGCAGTGGAGGAAGGGTCAGGAGTGGAGGTGCCCGATGTTCTTCATGGGCACGTACACGCCGAAGCTCGACGACAAGGGCCGGCTGTTCCTCCCGGCGAAGTTCAGGGACCGACTCGCGGAGGGGCTCGTGGTGACCCAAGGTCAGGAGAACTGCCTGGTCGTGTGGCCCACGGACGTCTTCATGGAGGAGGCCCGGCGGGCGCAGGCCACGCCGTTGACGGTGCGAGGAGCGCGTGACTACGCGCGCATCCTGTTCGCCGGCGCCGACGAGGGCTCGCTCGACAAGCAGGGCCGGATCGGCATCCAGGCCTCGCTGCGGGAGTACGCCGGGCTCGACCGCGACGTGGTCGTGATCGGCGTGATGGACCGCATCGAGATCTGGGACCCGGCCCGGTGGCAGGACTACTCCTCCGGTGCGCAGGCGAAGTTCGCCGAGCTGGACGAGCAGCCCAACCCGCAGCAGCACCAGCAGAACTAGCACCACGAACTCAACAGCGATCCGCAGGACGAGGTCTCGAGCCCGCTCCCGCTGCCATCTGGGTCAACTTCCCCGGTTCCAGATGGCCTTCCCCAGGGAGCGGGCAGGGACCTGGTCAGGCGGATCGCCATCGGATTTCCGGGACACACGAGGGTCGAGGCAGGGTCGAATGAGCATCGCGCACGCGGCGGTCACGCCGCTCCGGGTCGAGGAGGAGGCTCCGGTACGCCGGGTCCGCCACCAGGCTCGCGACGCCGCGGCGCTGATGGCCTTCTCGGCCGTGACCTCACTCGGGGTAGCCGGGGGCTTCCTGCTGCTGGCACTGCTGGCGCGTCAGGCCTGACATGAGCAGCCCCTCCCACGTCCCGGTCCTCCTCGACCGGGTCGTCGCCCTGCTGGCGCCTGCGCTCGACCGCCCGGGCGCCGTGCTCGTGGACTGCACGCTGGGCCTCGGTGGCCACAGCGCCGCGGTGCTCGAGCGGCTCGACGCGGTCCGGGTGGTCGGCATCGACCGCGACCCCGAGGCGCTGCGTCGGGCGGGCGAGCGGCTGGCGCCGTTCGGCGACCGGTTCACCGGCGTGCTCGCGGTGTACGACGAGCTGCGGGAGGTGCTCGACGACCTCGGCCTGCCGACCGTGGACGGCGTGCTCTTCGACCTCGGCGTCTCCTCGATGCAGCTCGACGTGCGTGAGCGCGGGTTCGCCTACGCCGAGGACGCGCCGCTCGACATGCGGATGGGCGGCGACGGCCCGACCGCCGCCGACGTCCTCAACACCTACGACGCCGCCGAGCTGACCCGGGTGCTGCGGGAGTACGGCGAGGAGAGGTTCGCGCGCAAGATCGCCGCCGCCGTCGTGAGGGAGCGTGCGAAGGAGCCGTTCACGACATCGGCCCGGCTGGTCGAGCTGCTCTACGCCGAGATCCCGGCGCCGGCCCGGCGTACCGGGGGGCACCCGGCGAAGCGGACCTTCCAGGCCCTCCGCATGGAGGTCAACGACGAGCTCGCGGTCCTGCGCCGCGCCCTGCCGGCCGCCATCGACGCGGTCAGCGTCGGCGGGCGAGTGGTGGTCGAGTCCTACCACTCGCTGGAGGACCGGCTCGTGAAGCAGGCGTTCGTCGCGGCCACGCGGCTCGACGTCCCGGAGGACCTGCCGTTCGTGCCGGAGGGGCACGAGCCGGCTCTCCGGCTGGTCACCCGGGGCGCCGAGAAGGCGAGCCCGGAGGAGATCTCACAGAACCCGCGCGCGGCCTCGGTCCGGCTGCGCGCGGTCGAGCGTGTCACCCAGGGAGGGGTTGCAGCATGAGCAGTACGGTCGCCCAGATCCGCACCAGGATGCCGCGGATCGCCGAGGTCGCCGTCGAGCGCGCCCGGCTCACCGTGGTCCCGCGCCGGCGCACGCGCGCGGCCCGGATGCCGTTCGTGGCGCTCGTCTCGATGGTGCTCCTCGGCGGCGTCGTCGGGCTGCTCCTCTTCAACACCTCGATGCAGCAGGCGTCGTTCGCGTCGACCGCCCTCGAGGACCAGGCGAGCACGCTGGCCGCCCGCCAGCAGACGCTCCAGATGGACCTCGACCAGCTGCGCAACCCCCAGCGGATCGCCAAGGCCGCGATCGGCCTGGGCATGGTGCAGGCAGGCAACCCGGCGTTCCTCGAGCTCGGCACCGGCAAGGTCACCGGGGTCCCCTCACCGGGCGACGGCACCACCGCGCTGCGGATCAACCCGCTGCCGCCGAAGAAGCCGGCGCTGCTGAACCCGCCGGCGCACGTCGTCACGGTCACGCCGGAGGAATCTCACGACACGGGGCAGCAGAGCACCGGAAACGGGCGGCACCGCGACAAGAATCACCAGTAGTCACACCCGCCCCACCTGACCCGCGGAAGAATCGAGCAGACGTGCGCCAGACCCGCCCGCCGCGCGGATCCCGTCGTGGCTCGCCGCAGCTGCGGCTGCGCGTCGGGTTCGTCTTCATCGCGATGGTGCTGTCGCTGTTCGGCGCCCGCCTGGTGCAGCTGCAGGGCCTCGACCCGAACTCGTACGCCGCGATGGCGGCCGCCGAGGGTCTGGTCCGGGTCGACCTGCCCGCCGAGCGCGGCGACATCCTGGACCGCAACGGCGAGCCGCTCGCGGACTCGGTCGACGGGATGATGGTCGTGGCGGATCCGGCCCTGACCGCCGCGAAGGCCCCCGAGCTGGCGCGGTTCCTCTACAAGCGCCTCGACATCGACTACGTCTCGACGCTCACCAAGCTGCGCGCGCCCGGCAGCCGGTTCGAGTACATCGCCCGCCGGGTCCCGTCGACGCTCGCGACGGCCGTCATCGCGGCGGCGGAGAAGCACGGGTACGACGGGCTCGACACGCGCCGCGACCCGGTGCGCGACTACCCGGCCGGCGACGTCGCGGCGAACCTGGTCGGCTTCATGGGCACCGACGAGCCGCTCGCCGGCTTCGAGCGGACCTTCGACACCCAGCTCTCGGGCACCGACGGCTCGGCCCGGTACGAGGTCGGGGGTGGCAACCGGATCCCCCTCGGCGACCAGACCGTGACCAAGCCGGTCGACGGACAGGACCTGAGGACCACGATCGACCTCGACCTGCAGTGGTACACCCAGCGGGTGCTGCGCCAGACCGTCGAGGACGCCGGCGCGGAGTCGGGCTTCGCCGTCGTGATGGACAGCCGCACGGGCGAGCTCCTCGCGGTCGCGGACGACCCGACGTACGACGCCAACGACCCGACGGACGCGCCCAGGGCGGACCTCGGCTCGCGTGCGATGCAGGACGTCTACGAGCCGGGCTCGGTCGAGAAGGTGCTCACGGTGAGCTCGCTGCTCGACGAGGGCCTCGTGACGCCGCAGACGCGGATCGTCGTGCCCCCCATGCTGATGCGCGAGGACCGCCCGATCCACGACTGGTTCCCGCACGGCACCATCCACCTCACCATGGCCGGCGCGATCGCGAAGTCGTCGAACATCGCGACCGTGCTCGCCGCCGACCGGTTCAAGCAGGGCCAGCTCTACGACTACCTGCGCCAGTTCGGCCTCGGCCAGCCGACCGGCATCGGCGTCCGCGGCGAGACCGCAGGTCTGCTGCCCGCCAGGAGCGTGTGGACCCACCAGACCCAGGACCGGATCGCCTTCGGCCAGTCGCTGTCGGTCAACGGCGTCCAGATGGCCGCCGCGATCAACACCATCGCGAACGACGGGGTCCGCGTGTCGCCCAGCCTCATCGAGGGGTCCGCGACCACCGACGACGGCCAGCCCGTCGGCACCGACCACACCACGAAGCGGCGGGTGGTCAGCTCCCGCGCCGCGACCCAGATGACGCACATGATGGAGCGGGTCGTCGACCCCGAGGTCGGCGTCGCCCCGGCCGCGCAGGTGCCCGGCTACGTGGTCGCCGGCAAGACCGGCACGGCCCAGCGCGTGGGCAAGGCCTGCGGCTGCTACGACGGCACGTTCACAGTGTCGTTCGCCGGCTTCGCTCCGGCCGACGACCCGCGCTTCACGGTCTACGTCGTGGTGCAGAACCCCAGCAACGGTGGGGGTGGCGGCTCGGTCGGCGGCCCCGCCTTCTCCAAGATCATGAGCTACGCGCTCAAGCGCTACGCGGTCCCGCCGACCGGTGCGAAGCCCTCCACCCTCCCTGTGGAGTGGTGAGGGTTTCGCAGCGATAGGTTCACGTGGTGAGCGACTCCACCCGGCCCGACGCACCTGCGCGGACGCCGCTCCCGACCGTCGCGGCCTGGCTCGACGCGGGCCTGCGCGGCGACGCCGAGGGCGTCGAGGTCACCGGGATCTCGCTGTCCTCGCAGCGGATCCGGCCCGGTGACCTGTACGCCGCCCTGCCCGGCTCCCGCGCGCACGGGATCGAGTTCGCGGCCGCCGCGGTGCGGGCCGGCGCCGTCGCCGTCCTGACCGACCCCGCCGGCGCGGATGCGGTGTCCGTCGACGTGCCGCTCCTCGTCGTCGACCAGCCCCGCGCGGTGCTCGGCCGGCTCGCGGCGCGGCTGTACGGCGAGCCGGCGGCCGCGATGCGGATGGTCGGCGTCACGGGCACGCAGGGCAAGACCACGACCACACGCCTGCTGGAGAGCGGGCTGGCCGGCGCCGGCGTCCCGGCCGCCGTGATCGGCACCGTCGGCACCCGGGTCGGCGGCGAGGACGTGAGGACCACGCTCACCACGCCCGAGGCGCCGGACCTGCACGGGTTGTTCGCGATGATGCGCGAGCGCGGGGTGCAGGCGTGCGCGATGGAGGTCTCCAGCCACGCGCTGGTGATGGGACGCGTGGACGGGGTCGTCTTCGACGTCGCGGTGTTCCTCAACCTCGGCCGCGACCACCTCGACTTCCACGCCGACGTCGAGGACTACTTCCTCGCCAAGGCGTCGCTGTTCACCCCTGGTCGCGCCCGGCTCGGGCTGGTCAACGTCGACGACGAGCACGGCCGGCGGCTGGTCCGCGAGGCGACGGTCCCGGTGCGCACCTTCTCCGCCACCGGGGCGGAGGCGGACTGGCGGGCCGGCGAGGTCCAGCTGAGGCCGGACGGCTCGACGTTCGTGGTCACCGGGCCGGAGGGTGAGACCTTCGCGGCCGGCTGCCCGCTGCCCGGCGGCTTCAACGTCGCCAACACGCTGGCTGCCGTGGCCGCCGCCGGTGAGGCCGGGCTCGACGCGCCCGCGGTCGCGGCTGCCATCGCGGCGGGCGGCGGCGTACCCGGGCGGCTCGAGCGCATCGAGGCCGGCCAGGACTTCGTGGTCGTCGTCGACTACGCCCACAAGCCGGACGCCGTCGAGGCCGCGATCGGGACCCTGCGCCCGCTGACCGACGGTCGCGTGATCATGGTGCTCGGCGCGGGCGGGGACCGGGACCCCGGCAAGCGCCCGATCATGGCGGGGATCGCCGCGCGGCTCGCGGACCTCCTCGTCGTCACCGACGACAACCCGCGCACCGAGGACCCGGCCGCGATCCGGGCCGCCATGCTCGCGGGTGTCGGGGACGACGCGGGTGGCGAGGTGCTCGAGGTCGGCGACCGGCGGCTCGCGATCCGCGAGGCGGTGCGCCGGGCCCGGCCCGGCGACATCGTGCTGATCGCCGGCAAGGGCCACGAGACCGGCCAGGAGGTCGACGGCGTGGTACATCCCTTCGACGACCGCGAGGTCGCCCGGGAGGAGCTCGCGTGCTTGCGATGACCCTGCAGGAGATCGCCGAGGTCGTGGGCGGCACCGTCCACGGCGACCCGGATCTCGTGGTCGACGGCCCCGCGTTCCTCGACAGCCGGAAGGCCGAGCCGGGCGGGCTGTTCGTGGCGGTCGTCGGCGAGCACGTCGACGGTCACGAGTACGCCGCCGGGGCGCACGCCGTGCTGGGCAGCCGGCCGATCGGCGCACCGACCGTCGTCGTCGGCGACCCGGAGACGGCGCTCGCGGCGCTCGCGCGTCACGTCGCGCGCCGCCTCGACGCGACGGTGCTGGCGCTGACCGGTTCGCAGGGCAAGACCGGGACCAAGGACTACCTCGCGCAGGTGCTCGCCGCGGCGGGCCCGACCGTCGCCACCGCGGGCAGCTTCAACAACGAGCTCGGCCTGCCGCTCACGGTGCTCCGCGCGGACGCGGGCACCGAGTTCCTCGTGCTGGAGATGGGCGCCCGCGGCATCGGCCACATCGCCTTCCTCTGCGAGATCGCACAGCCGTCCATCGCCGCCGTGCTCAACGTCGGCACGGCGCACCTCGGCGAGTTCGGGAGCCGAGAGGCGATCGCGATCGCGAAGGGCGAGATCGTCGAGGCGCTGCCGTCCACGGGCACCGCCGTCCTCAACGCCGACGACGAGCTCGTGGCCGCGATGGGCGCTCGCACGTCCGCGACGGTCCTGACCTTCGGCGCCGCCGGCGACGTCGCGTGGCGGGGCGTCGAGCTGGACGACCTGGGCCGACCGTCGTTCGAGCTGGGGCACGCGGGGGAGTGGCGGCCCGTGCGGCTCACGCAGTCCGGCCTCCACCAGGTCGCGAACGCCACCGCGGCGGCGGCGATGGCGGTCGCCGCCGGTGTCGCGCTGGCGACGGTCGCCTCGGCGCTCAGCACGGCGACGGCGGCGTCGCCGATGCGGATGGAGCTGCACGAGCGCGGCGACGGGCTGCTGGTCGTCAACGACGCCTACAACGCCAACCCCGCCTCCATGACCGCGGCGCTCGAGGCGCTGGTCGCGATCGGCGCGCGCCGGTCCCGGCGCACGGTCGCGGTCCTCGGCGAGATGCGCGAGCTCGGCCCGACGTCGTACGACGAGCACGTGGGTGTGGGGCGCACCGCGGCCGACCTGGGGGTGGACCTGCTCGTGGTCGTCGGCGAGGGCGCGGCCGGCATCGCCGTCGGCTTCGGACGCGAGACGATCGTCACGGCGGGGCGTGCCGAGGCACTGGCGTGGGTGCGGGAGAATGCGTCGGGCGCCGATGTCGTGCTGGTCAAGGCATCGCGCGGCGCCGCGTTGGAGACGATCGCTGAGGGTTTGCTGGTGGAGGGAGACGGAACCGCGCCATGAGAGCCATCCTGCTCGGCGGCGGCCTCGCCCTGCTCGTCTCGCTGCTCGGCACCCGGGTCGCGATCACGCTGTTCACCCAGTGGGGGTACGGCCAGGAGATCCGCGACGACGGTCCGACCAGCCACCACACCAAGCGCGGCACGCCCACGATGGGGGGCGTCGTCATCATCCTCGCCACCGTGATCGGCTACTTCGCCGCGAAGCTGATCACCCAGGACATGCCGACGGCCTCGGCGCTGCTGCTGCTGTTCCTGTTCGTCGGCACCGGCCTGGTCGGCTTCCTCGACGACTTCATCAAGATCTCCAAGCAGCGGAGCCTGGGCCTGCGCAGCAAGGCGAAGATGATCGGGCTGACCGTGATCGCGCTGGTCTTCGGCGCGCTCTCGCTGTCGCCGTGGCTGGAGGACGACCGCGGCCAGACCCCGGCGTCCAAGCACATCTCGTTCATCCGCGACATCGGCTGGATCACGCTGCCGACCGTCGTCGTGCTGGTGCTGATCTGGCTCGTCATCGCCGCCACGTCGAACGGCGTGAACCTCACCGACGGCCTCGACGGGCTCGCCAGCGGTGCGTGCGTGATGGTCTTCGGCGCCTACATGTTCGTGAACATCTGGCAGAACAACCAGTGGTGCGGCCAGTCCGGCCTCGACCAGCCCAACCTCTGCTACGAGGTCCGGGACCCCCTCGACCTCGCGGTGGTCGCCGCCGCGATCACCGGCGCGTGCTTCGGGTTCCTCTGGTGGAACGCGTCGCCCGCCGCGATCTTCATGGGCGACACCGGGTCGCTCGCACTCGGCGGGGCGCTCGCGGGGCTCGCGATCCTCACCCGCACCGAGCTGCTGCTGATCATCCTCGGCGGGCTCTTCGTCCTCGAGACGGTCTCGGTGATGCTCCAGGTCACGACGTTCAAGGTCACCAAGAGGCTGACCGGGACGGGGCGGCGGGTCTTCCGGATCGCGCCCGTCCACCACCACTTCGAGATGCTCGGCTGGGAGCAGGTGACGGTCGTGATCCGGTTCTGGATCATCACCGGCATCTGCGTCGCCGCCGGCCTCGGCATCTTCTACGCCGAATGGGTCGCGGGCATCTGATGGACCCGCGCAGTCTCGGACGCCACGACTCCTGGGAGGGTGTCCACGCGGTCGTCGCGGGCTTCGGCGTGTCCGGGTTCGCCGCCGCCGACAACCTCAACCACCTCGGCGCGCGGGTGGTCGCGCTCGACGAGTCCGAGGCGGGCGACCGCCCCCAGAAGGCCGAGCTCCTGGAGGTGCTGGGCGCCGACGTCCGCCTGGGGCTCGGGAGCACCGCGACGCTGCCGGACGACGCCGACCTGCTCGTCACCTCGCCCGGCTGGCGGCCGGACGCGCCGCTGCTGGCGCAGGCGCGAGCGCGCGGCGTGCCGGTCTGGGGCGAGGTCGAGCTCGCCTGGCGGTTGCGCGACCCGAACCACCACACCCCCTGGCTCTGCGTCACCGGCACCAATGGCAAGACCACGACCGTGCAGATGCTCGACGCGATCCTGCGCGCCGCCGGCCTGCGCAGCATCGCGGTCGGCAACGTCGGCCTGCCGATCGTCGAGGCCGTGATGGACCCCGAGCCGTACGACGTCTTCGCCGTCGAGCTCTCCAGCTTCCAGCTGCACTACACCGACTCGATGGCCGCGGAGTCGGCCGCGGTGCTCAACGTCGCCGAGGACCATCTCGACTGGTACTCCTCGATGGCGGACTACGCGGCCGACAAGGGCCGCATCTACGAGCGGGTCAGCCGGGCCTGCGTCTACAACGTCGCCGACCCCGAGACGGAGCGCCTGGTGCGCGAGGCCGACGTCGTCGAGGGGGCACGGGCCGTCGGCTTCACCCTCGGGATGCCCGGCGTCGGCATGCTCGGCGTCGTCGAGGACATCCTCGCGGACCGGGCGTTCATCGAGCAGCGTGAGTCGAGTGCGGCGGAGCTGTGCACGATCTCCGACCTCGCCTCGCCCGCGCCGCACAACGTGCAGAACGCCCTCGCGGCCGCCGCGCTGGCCCGGGCCCACGGCGTCTCCCAGGCCGCGGTCCGCGAGGGGCTCCGCAACTTCCGTCCCGACGGCCACCGGATCGCGGTCGTCGGGGAGCGCGACGGCGTCACCTGGGTCGACGACTCGAAGGCCACCAACCCGCACGCCGCCCAGTCGTCGCTGCAGGCCTACGACCCGGTCGTCTGGGTCGCCGGAGGCCTGGCCAAGGGTGCGCGCTTCGACGAGCTCGTCCTCGCGGTGCGCGACCGGCTGCGCGGCGTCGTCCTGCTCGGCCGGGACCGCGACGTGATCGCGGGTGCGCTTTCGCGACACGCCCCCGATGTGCCCGTGATCGTGGTCGGTGCCGACGAGACTGGTCCCGTAGACGGTGTGCATGCCATGGAGCGTGCCGTGGGGGCCGCAGCCGAGTTGGCTCGACCCGGCGACACGGTCCTGCTGGCTCCCGGGTGCGCGTCCATGGACATGTTCACCAACTACGCCGAGCGCGGCGACGCGTTCGCAGACGCCGTACGCCGCAGGCTCTAGCCGGCTCGACCCCGAGGAGGACGCGATGACCACCGCGGACCCCCTCGACCAGACGCGGCGCCGCTCCGCCCTCGGGAGCTGGTACGCGTCGGTCCGCGAGGCGCTCGACCGCCCGCTCACGGCGTACTACCTGCTGCTCGGCGCCTCCGGGCTGCTGCTCACCATCGGGCTCGTCATGGTGCTCAGCGCGTCGAGCGTCTACTCCTACGAGCAGAACGGCAACTCCTACGCGGTCGTCGAGCGGCAGCTGGTCTGGGTGCTGATCGGCATCCCGTGCGCGTTCGTCGCCTCGCGGCTGCCGCACTCGCTGATCCGGCGGTTCGCGTGGCTCGGCCTGTTCACCTCGATCGTGCTGCTCGGCCTGACCCAGACCGGACTCGGCCGTACGGTGAACGGCAACCAGAACTGGCTCGGCGTCGGGCCGTTCGTCGTCCAGCCCGCCGAGATCGCCAAGCTCGCGATCGTGCTCTGGGCGGCCCACGTGTACGCGATGAAGGACAAGCGGCTGGGCAGCTTCCACGAGGTCTTCATGCCCGTGGTGCCCGGCCTGCTCGCGGTCATCGGACTGGTCGTCTTCGGCAAGGACCTGGGCACCGCGCTGGTGCTCTTCGCGATCCTGCTGGCGATGCTGTGGGTGGTCGGCGCTCCCGGCCGGCTCTTCACGTTCGCGCTGACCATCGTGGGCGTGGTCGCGATCGGGCTCGCGTCCACGAGCTCGGAACGGCTGCAGCGGATCACGAACTTCGCGGATCCGTTCAAGGACTACCACAACGCGGGCTGGCAGCCCGCGCACGGACTGTTCGCGCTCGCCAGCGGCGGCATCTTCGGCGAGGGCATCGGCGCCAGCCGGCAGAAGTGGGGCGAGCTGCCCGAGGCGCATACCGACTTCATCTTCGCGGTGCTCGGCGAGGAGCTGGGGCTGGTCGGCACGCTGCTGGTGATCGCGCTCTTCCTCACCATCGCCTACGCCGCCATCCGGGTCGCGGCGCAGACCAAGGACTCGTTCGTCCGGTACATGACCTTCGGCATCGTGGTCTGGCTCCTCGGCCAGATGATCATCAACGTCGGCATGGTGCTGGCCCTCCTCCCCGTCATCGGCATCCCGTTGCCGCTGGTGTCGTACGGCGGCTCGGCCCTGGTGCCCTCGCTCGTCGCGCTCGGCATCCTGGTCGGCTTCGCACGCCGCGAGCCCGAGGCCGCGCGCGCCCTGGCGCAGCGCAGGAAGGCCCGCTCCGCCGGACTGTCGGCGGGTCGCGTCTCCTAGGGTTGACCGCGATGCGCGTACTCCTCGCCGGCGGCGGCACCGCCGGCCACACCTCACCCCTGCTCGCCACCGCCGACGCCCTGCGTCGCCTGGCGCCCGGCGTCGAGGTCACCTGTCTCGGCACGCCGCGCGGCCTGGAGAACAAGGTCGTCCCCGAGGCGGGCTACCCGCTCGAGCTGATCCCGCCGGTGCCGCTGCCGCGCCGCCCCAACGCCGACTTCTTCAAGGTCCCCGTCCGGCTCCGCGCCGCGGTGCGCGAGACCCGCGCGGTGCTCGATCGAGTGCGGCCCGACGTCGTCGTCGGGTACGGCGGCTACGTCTCGATGCCGGTCTACCTCGCGGTCCGCAAGGGCCAGGTCCCGCTGGTGATCCACGAGCAGAACGCCGTCCCCGGCCTGGCGAACAAGGCCGGTGCCAGATTCGCCGAGCGGGTGCTGGTGAGCTTCCCGGACACCCCGCTGAGGAAGGCGGAGTACGTCGGCCTGCCGATCCGCACGATGATCTCCGGCCTCGACCGGGCCGCGCGGCGCGCCGAGGCCCGGGCGTTCTTCGGCCTCGACCCCGACCGCCCCACGCTGCTGGTCACCGGCGGCTCCCAGGGCGCCCGCCGGCTCAACCAGGCGGTCTCCGGAGCAGCGGCCTCGCTGGCCGCGGCCGGCGTGCAGGTGCTGCACGCGCAGGGCAAGCACGGTGGCGCCACGCCGGGCGCGACCGACCTGCCGTACGTCGTCGTCGACTACATCGACCGGATGGACCTCGCGTACGCCGCCGCCGACCTCGTCGTCTGCCGGGCGGGCGCCTCCAGCGTGACCGAGGCCGCCGCCGTCGGCCTGCCCGCGGTCTTCGTGCCGCTGCCGATCGGCAACGGCGAGCAGGAGAAGAACGCCGCGCCCGTGGTCGCCGCGGGCGGCGGGCTCCTGGTGCGGGACGCCGACCTGACGACGGAGTGGGTCGTCGCGAACATCCCGGACCTCGCCGCCGACACCGCGAGGCTGGCGGCGATGGGCGCTGCGGCCGCGGCCCTGATCCCACGCGACGCCGACGAGAGGCTCGCGCGCATCGTCCTCGAGGCGGCGCGTCCGTGAAGGTGCCCGTCCCGGACGAGATCCTCCCCGCCGACCGGCTCGGCCACGTCCACTTCGTCGGCCTCGGCGGGGCCGGCCTGTCCGGCATCGCCCGGATCATGCTGGCCCGCGGCATCTCGGTGAGCGGCAGCGACGGTGCCGACTCGCCGGCGCTGGCCGCCCTGCGGGCGCTGGGCGCCTCCGTCTTCGTCGGGCACTCCGCATCCCAGCTGGGCGACGCGGACACGGTGGTCGTGTCGACGGCGGTCCGTGCGGACAACCCGGAGTACGCCGAGGCCGTCCGCCGCGGGCTGCGCGTCCTCCCGCGGTCGGCGGCGCTGGCCGCGGTGATGGCCGGGCGTCGCGTCGTCGCGGTCGCGGGCACGCACGGCAAGACGACGACCACCTCCTTGCTCACGGTCGCGCTGCAGGCGGCGGGCGCGGACCCGACGTACGCGATCGGCGGCGACCTGGCGGCCACCGGCGTGAACGCCGCAGAGGGCACCGGACTCGACTTCGTCGCGGAGGCGGACGAGAGCGACGGTGCGTTCCTGCACTACGCGCCGTACGCCGCGATCGTCACGAACGTCGAGGCCGACCACCTCGACCACTGGGGGACCGAGGAGGCCTACCGGCGCGCGTTCGAGGACTTCGCCGACACCGTCGCGCCCGACGGCTTCCTGGTCTGCTGCGTGGACGACCCGGGGGCCGCCGCGCTCGCGTCGCGTGCGGAGGACCGGGGCCGGCGGGTCGTGCGGGTGTCGGCGTCGTCGCCCGGCCTGCTGACGGACGTCACGCTCTGGTCGCCGGGGGAGCACTACCTCGTCGACGCCCTGGCGGCGCTGGCCGCCGGTGTCGCGCTGGGCTACGACGCCGACGACCTGGTGCGCGGCATCGCGGCGTACACCGGCACCAAGCGCCGGATGGAGCTCAAGGGCGAGGCCGGGGGAGTGCGCGTCTACGACAGCTACGCGCACCACCCGACCGAGATCGCCGGGGACCTGCAGGCCGCGCGGGCGCTCGCCGGGTCGGGCCGGGTCGTGGTGGGCTACCAGCCGCACCTGGTCTCGCGCACCCGGATCTTCGGTGTGCAGATGGGCGAGGCGCTGGGTGCCGCGGACGAGGTCGTCGTGCTCGACGTCTACCTCGCCCGCGAGGACCCGGACCCGGACGTGACGGGGGCGATGGTGGCGGCCGCCGTACCGCTCCCGGCCGATCGGGTGGCGTTCGTGCCGTCGTTCGACGACGTCGCCGCGGCGCTCGTCGCCCGGGCCCGGCCCGGCGACCTGGTGCTCACGCTGGGCGCGGGCACCGTGACGGCGATCGGCCCTCGGGTCCTGGAGCTGCTGGGATGACCGAGACGTCGACCGACCTGCGCACCCGGAAGCGGTTCGCGCGCCGCCAGTGGGCCCGCCGGTGGCTGAACTGGAAGCCCGTGCTCGCGGTGGTGCTGGTCCTGGTCCTCCTGGTCGGCACCGTCTGGCTGGTCTTCTTCTCCTCCTACCTCTCGGTCACGGGCGTCGACGTGCACGGCGCCCGGCTGCTCTCGGACAGCCAGGTCCGCCAGGCGGCCGCGGTGCCCGAGGGCCAGGCCCTCGCCCGGGTGGACCTCGAGCGGATCCGCACCCGGGTCGAGGCGCTCGCCGCCGTACGCTCCGCCGACGTCTCGCGCGAGTGGCCGGACCAGGTCCGCATCGACGTCACCGAGCGCGTCCCCGTCGCGGTCGTCGAGATCGCCGGACAGCTGCGCGGCATGGACGCCGACGGCGTGGTGTTCCGCGACTACGCCCAGGCCCCACCCGACCTCCCGCGTGTGGTGACCGGCAACGACACCGGGAACGCCGCCCTGCGCGAGGCCGCCCTCGTCGTCGCCGCCCTGCCCGCCGACCTGGCCGCGAAGATCGACCACGTCGAGGTCGAGACCGTCGACGAGATCACCCTCGACCTCCGTGACGGTCGGACCGTCCGCTGGGGGAGCTCCGCCGACTCCGATCTCAAGGCCGAGGTGCTCGCCCAGCTCCTGGTCGCCCGCAAGGCCCAGACCTACGACGTCTCCGTCCCGGGTCAGCCGACCACGAAGTAGGAGCAGCGCCCGCACCCACCGGCGTGTCTCCATCGATCGAGCGCGGCGGCTGCCTAGTGTCGTGACCACGGCGAGGTTGACATAACTATAACCCTCAGGCTGAGGGTCAGAGTTAACGGACAGGCCGACGCCGACTTCCCCGAGTCACGCAGACACACCCGAGACACAGCACATCGACCAGCATCCGACGAGCAGCGAAGGGCGAAAGCCGTGGCAGCAGCGCAGAACTACCTGGCCATCATCAAGGTCGTGGGCATCGGCGGTGGTGGTGTCAACGCCGTCAACCGGATGATCGAGGTCGGCCTCAAGGGCGTCGAGTTCATCGCGATCAACACCGACGCACAGGCGCTCCTCATGAGCGACGCCGACGTGAAGCTCGACATCGGTCGTGAGTTGACCCGCGGGCTCGGCGCCGGGGCGAACCCCGACGTGGGCGCCCGGGCGGCGGAGGACCACGCCGACGAGATCGAGGAGGTCATGAAGGGCGCCGACATGGTGTTCGTGACCGCCGGCGAGGGCGGTGGCACCGGCACCGGCGGCGCACCCGTCGTGGCCCGGATCGCCCGGAGCCTCGGCGCCCTGACCATCGGCGTCGTGACCCGGCCGTTCTCGTTCGAGGGCCGGCGTCGCGCCAACTCCGCCGAGGAGGGCATCGCGCAGCTGCGCGAGGAGGTCGACACCCTCATCGTGATCCCGAACGACCGGCTGCTCTCGATCAGCGACCGCAACGTCTCGGTGCTCGACGCGTTCAAGCAGGCCGACCAGGTGCTGCTCCAGGGCGTCTCGGGCATCACCGACCTGATCACCACGCCCGGACTGATCAACCTCGACTTCGCGGACGTGAAGTCCGTGATGTCGAACGCTGGCTCCGCGCTGATGGGCATCGGCTCGGCCCGGGGCGAGGACCGCTCCGTGGCGGCGGCCGAGATGGCGGTGTCGAGCCCGCTCCTCGAGGCCAGCATCGACGGAGCGCACGGCGTGCTGCTCTCGATCGCCGGCGGCTCCGACCTGGGCCTGTTCGAGATCAACGAGGCGGCCGCGCTGGTCGCCGAGGCCGTGCACGCCGAGGCGAACATCATCTTCGGCGCGACCATCGACGACGCGCTCGGCGACGAGGTGCGGGTCACGGTCATCGCGGCCGGGTTCGACGGCGGCCAGCCGAAGCGTCGTGACGAGGGCGCCGTGCTGCGCCGCGACACCCGGCCGGCCCAGGCCCCCTCCGAGACGAAGGCGCCGGCGCAGGCCGGCCCCGCCGCCCCGCCGGCGGCCGACAGGGACAAGGGCCGGAACCAGGACCGCGAGAAGGAGAAGGAGAAGGTCGGCACGACCGCTTCCCAGGCCAGTACGCCGCGACCCGCTCCGCACCAGGTGCAGTTCGACGACGACGACCTGGACGTGCCCGACTTCCTCAAGTGACCTTCCTCTTCCAGGACACCGTGCCGGTCACGACCGGCACGGTGTCGGTCGCGTTCACCGACCGCACCCTCGACCTCGGCGACCTCGCGACGGACCACGTCCGTGGCGCGGCTCTCGCGACGGTCGCGGCCGAGACCGGCGCGACGCCGTACCTGATGCACCAGGTGCACGGCACCGCCGTCCACCTCGTCGATGGCTCGTACGAGGCGGCGCCGGACGCGGACGCCCTGCTCACCACCGAGCCGGGGATCGCACTGCTCGCGCGCGCGGCCGACTGCGTGCCGGTGCTCCTGGTCGCCGCCGGCGGCGAGATCGGGGCGGTGCACGCCGGCCGGGAGGGCGTACGCCGGGGCGTCGTCACCGCCGCCGTCGAGCGGCTGCGCGAGCTCGGCGCGACCGGTCTCCGGGCCTGGGTCGGGCCGCACATCTGTGGCCGCTGCTACGAGGTGCCCGAGGAGCTGCGGGCCGAGGTCGCGGCGGCCGTGCCCGAGACCGGCGCCACCACCAGCTGGGGCACTCCTGCCCTCGACCTCGGTGCCGGCGTCCTGGCCCAGCTCGCCGCGGCCGGCGTACCCGCGACCGAGGTCGGCGGCTGCACCCGCGAGGACGAGAGCCTGCACTCCTACCGCCGCGACGGCGTGGCCGCCGGCCGGCTCGCGGGCGTGGTCTGGAGGAGTGCATGACCCGCCAGGAGCAGGTCGCCTCCGGGCTCGAGGTCGTCCGGGGCCGGATCGCGGGCGCCTGCGCCGACGCCGGCCGCGACCCGGGCGAGGTCCGGCTCGTCGTGGTCACCAAGTTCTTCCCGGCCTCCGACGTCCGGATCCTCGCCGACCTCGGCATCACCGACGTGGGGGAGAACCGTCACCAGGAGGCCCAGGCGAAGGCAGCTGAGTGCGCCGACCTCGGGCTCACCTGGCACTTCATCGGCGGCCTGCAGAGCAACAAGGCGGCGGCCGTCGCGTCGTACGCCGACGTCGTCGAGTCCGTCGATCGCGCGAAGCTGCTCACCGGCCTGGACCGCGGCGCGCACGAGCGTGACCGCGCCCTCGACGTCCTGCTCCAGGTCAGCCTCGACCCGCCCGGGCGGGAGGGCCGGGCCGGCGTCGACCCCGACGGGCTGGCCGCCCTCGGCACCGCGGTCGCCGCGGCCGGCATGCTCCGGCTGCGGGGGCTGATGGCCGTCGCGCCGCTCGGTGAGGATCCGGCGTCCGCGTTCGAGCGGCTCGCCGGGATCCGCGGTGACTTCCTCGCCGACCACCCCGACGCGACCTGGCTGTCGGCCGGGATGAGCGGCGACCTCGAGCACGCCGTCCGGGCTGGCGCGACACACGTGCGCATTGGCTCGGCGGTCCTCGGTTCGAGGCCACAGGTCAAGTAATGTCCCAACCACCACACCACCACCGGAGGGCACAGTCATGAGCGGCGCTATGCGCAGGATCGGCGAGTACCTCGGCCTGCTCGAGGACACCGGCCGGTACGACGACGAGTACGCCTACGAGGGCGAGTACGAGACCCAGGAGACCGCTCCTGTCCGTGCGCCGAAGCGCGAAGTGCGTCCCGCACCCGTGTCCGACATCTCCGAGCGCCGGCGTCCGGCTCCCGGACCGACCGGAGTGGTGGCCGAGCTGTCCCGCATCACGACCCTGCACCCGCGCACCTACAACGAGGCGCGCACCATCGGCGAGAACTTCCGCGAGGGCACGCCGGTGATCATGAACCTCTCCGAGATGGACGATTCCGACGCCAAGCGGCTCGTCGACTTCGCGGCCGGGCTGGTGTTTGCCACGCGTGGCACGATCGAGCGCGTCACCAACAAGGTGTTCCTGCTCTCGCCGCCGAACGTGACGGTGGCCGCCGAGGACAAGCAGCGGATCGTCGCAGGCGGGTTCTTCAACCAGAGCTGACGCCGTCCAGAGCGAGGATCCGTCGTACGTGAATGTTGCCGGTGGCTTGATCGAGGCCGTGCTGTGGTTCTTCATCGCCCTGCTGTGGGTCCGGTTCGTGGTGGACTGGGTGCAGGTGTTCGCGCGGGCGTGGGTGCCCCACGGCGTGCTCCTGGTGGCGCTCGAGGGCGTGTACTCCACCACGGATCCGCCGATCAAGGCGCTGCGCCGGGTGATCCCGCCACTGCGGATCGGGAGCATCTCGCTCGACCTGAGCTTCCTGATCGTGATCATCGCCGCGTACGTCCTGCTCCGGGTCAACCGCGAGATTTTCCTGGCCTGAACCGGCCGGGAGCAGGGGAGCGCCGGCGCCGATGAGCCGGTCACCTGTGCAAGCGCTATTGTTCGACCGACAGTAACTTTGACGACGAGAATGGGTGAGGTCATGCCGCTGACGCCTGAGGACGTGAGCAACAAGCGCTTTACTCCCGTCCGGCTCCGCGAGGGCTACGACATGGGTGAGGTCGACCAGTTCCTCGACGAGGTGGAAGCCGAGCTGGCGCGTCTCACGAAGGAGAACGACGACCTCAGGGCGAAGCTGTCCACGGCCCAGGGTGGCGTCTCGACCGAGACGGCCCCGCAGCCGCGCGCCGAGGAGAAGGCACCCGAGCCGACGCCGGCGCCGGAGCCGGAGGTGGTCGCCACGCCGGCCCCCGTGGTCGCCGCGACCCCCGTCGAGACGATCCGGGTCGAGACCGTCCCGCAGGCCTCGAACGCCGCGGCTCGGCTGCTCGAGATCGCGACCCGCAACGCCGACGAGCTCGTCGAGGACGCGAAGAACGAGGCCGACAAGATCGTCGGCGAGGCCCGCACCAAGGCCGAGCGCCTGGAGTCGGAGTCGAAGACCAAGGCCGACCGCCTCGAGTCGGATGCCCGCACCCGTGCCCAGATGCTCGACTCGGAGACGGCCGAGCGCCGTCGCCAGATGTTCGGGGACCTCGAGCGCGAGCGCGACATCCTGAACGGCGAGGTCGAGAAGCTCCGCTCCTTCGAGCGCGAGTACCGCTCCCGCCTCAAGAGCTACTTCAGCCAGCAGCTGGAGGCGCTCGGCAGCGGCACGTCCGACGGCCCGGCGGGCGAGGACACCCCGGCACCGAAGCGGTTGCGCTCGATCCTCGGCGAGGACGACGCCTGACCGCCGTACCATCGCTTGGCGCGAGCGGCCGGCCCCCGAGGGGGCCGGCCGCTTTCGCATTCCGCGGTGTGGCTGATTTGAGGCCCTTGGAGTCACCGGCTACCCTCCCCGCACACGCTGTGGTTGAAGCCACAG
Organism: Nocardioides sp. HB32; assembly: GCF_054058995.1. NCBI lineage: Bacteria > Bacillati > Actinomycetota > Actinomycetes > Propionibacteriales > Nocardioidaceae > Nocardioides > Nocardioides sp. HB32. The sequence goes on along the minus strand of NZ_JBSSBS010000001.1, from coordinate 3,610,047 downwards.
TCGCCGAGGCCTGAGGAGGCCCGACCATGGCTCGCAGCACGAGGAAGTCGCTCGCTGGGCAGGCGGCCTCCGCCGCTCGCAAGGTGATCGGCCGCAAGCCGGCCGCCAAGGCAGCCACGCCGGCCAAGAAGGCGGTCCCGAAGGCCACGTCGACGAGGAACGGCGCCGTGGCGAAGGCCACTCCGACCAAGAGGACGGTCGCCGCCAAGGCTCCGGCGAAGAAGGCGGCGCCGGCGAAGAAGGCGGCTCCGGTCAAGAAGGCGACCCCGGCGAAGAAGGCGACCCCGGCGAAGAAGGCGGCTCCGGTCAAGAAGGCGGCTCCGGCGAAGAAGGCGACCCCGGCGAAGAAGGCGACCCCGGCGAAGAAGGCGGCTCCGGTGAAGAAGGCGGCGGCACCCGTGAAGAAGGCGGCTCCGGCGAAGAAGGCGGCGGCACCGGTCAAGAAGGCGGCTCCCGCGACGAAGGCCGTGCCCGCGAAGAAGGCAGCCCCGGCCAAGAAGGCCGCTCCGCGCAAGGCCGCCCGCAGCTCGCTTGTGGTCAAGGAGGGCGAGGGCGCCTGGACCAAGGCCGAGCTCAAGGAGCTCGTCGCCGAGCTGCACGAGCAGCTCGAGCACAGCCGCTCGATCGTCGAGGCGCAGGAGACCGAGCTCAGCGGCCTGATGCGCGACTCCGGCGACGGGGCCGGCCAGGACCAGGCCGACCTCGGCGCCACCAGCTTCGAGCGCGACCACGAGCTCACCGTGCTCAACAGCGAGCGCGACAAGCTGGCCCAGATCGAGCGCGCGCTCGCCCGGATCGACGACGGCACGTACGGCGTGTGCGAGTCGTGCGGCAACCCCATCGGCAAGATGCGGCTCATGGCGTTCCCCCGTGCCACACTGTGCATGACATGCAAGCAGCGCGAGGAGCGTCGCTGACCGGCGACGAGAACGACAGCGGAACGACCCGTCCCCACGGCCCTCGCGGCCGGTACCTCGCGGTCTTCGCCGCGGTCGCGATCGCGGCGTACGCCGTCGACGTCGTCGCCAAGGTGGTCGCGGTCGAGAAGCTGACGGACCGCGCCGACGTCGAGGTCGTGGGGGATCTGTTCGTCCTGCACCTGGTGCGCAACCCGGGCGCCGCCTTCAGCACCGGCACCGCCTACACCGAGGTGTTCAGCGTCGTGGCGATCGCCGCCGTGCTGGTGATCGCGTGGTTCTCGCGGAAGCTCGGCAACGCCGTCTGGGCGGTCGCGTTCGGCCTCCTGATGGCGGGCGTCGCCGGCAACCTGACCGACCGGCTGGTCCGCGCGCCCGGTCCGCTGCGTGGGCACGTCATCGACTTCTTCATGCTGCCGCACTGGCCGGTCTTCAACGTCGCTGACATGTGCATCGACGTCGCGGCCGCGCTGATCCTGGTGCAGGTCTACCGCGGCATCCGGCTCGACGGCAGTCGCGCATCCCGGGAGGGCGCGACGTGATGGCCGCCGCCGACCACCGGGTCCTGTCGGTGCCCGAGAGCCTGGACGGTGAGCGGGTGGACGCCGCCATGGCGCGCCTGTTCGGGCTGTCCCGCACCCGGGCAGCCGACCTGATCGCCCGCGGCAACGTCGAGCTCGACGGCAGGGCGGTCGGCAAGAGCGACCGGGTCGTCCCGGGCGCCGTGCTCGACGTGCGGATCCCTGTCGAGGCCAACCCCCTCGAGGTCGTCCCCGAGGTCGTCGAGGGGATCAAGATCATCCACGACGACGACGCCATCGTGGTGATCGACAAGCCGGTCGGCGTCGCCGTGCACCCCTCGCCCGGCTGGTCCGGGCCGACGGTGGTCGGGCACCTCGCCGGTGCCGGCTTCCGGATCTCGACCAGCGGCGCCTCGGAGCGGCAGGGCATCGTGCAGCGACTGGACGTCGGGACCTCGGGGGTGATGGTGATCTGCAAGTCCGAGCACGCCTACTCCGTGCTCAAGAACGCGTTCCGCCACCGGACCGTCGACAAGGTCTACCACGCGCTGGTCCAGGGCCACCCGGACCCGCTCGAGGGCACCATCGACGCGCCGATCGGGCGCCACCCGCGCGCGGACTACAAGTTCGCGGTGATGGCAGACGGCCGGCACAGCGTCACCCACTACGAGACGCTCGAGGCGCACCGCTTCGCCAGCCTGCTCGAGATCCACCTCGAGACCGGGCGCACCCACCAGATCCGGGTCCACATGGCCGCGCTCAAGCACCCGTGCGTGGGCGACCTGACCTACGGCGCGGACCCCTCGCTCGCCAGGCGGGTCGGCCTCGAGCGGCAGTGGCTGCACGCCGTGCGCCTCGGCTTCGAGCACCCCGACTCGGGGGAGTACGTCGAGTACGAGACCGCGTATCCGGAGGACCTCGCGCACGCGCTCGAAGTGATCCGCGATGCCGACTGACGAGCTCCAGCTGCGACCGGCGACCGCCGACGACCTGCCGGCGATCGCGAACATCTACCTGCTGGTCCGCACCGCCGCGGTTCCCGCGATGCCACCCCAGATCCACACGCCCGACGAGGTGCACGCCTACGTCGGCGGTTGGGACCTGGCCCGCCGGGACGTCTGGCTCGCCGAGCTGGACGGCCGCCCGGTCGGGTTCCTGGTGGTCGAGGACGCCTGGCTGAACTCGCTGTACGTGCTGCCCGAGGCCGCGGGCCACGGTGTGGGCAGCGCCCTGCTCGACGTCGCGAAGGGCCTGCGCCCGGAGGGGTTCTGCCTCTGGGTGTTCGAGAGCAACCTGCCGGCCCGCGGCTTCTACCAGCGGCGTGGCCTGGTCGACCTCGAGCACACGGACGGATCCACGAACGAGGAGCGGTCGCCCGACCTGCGGATGGCCTGGCCGGGGCAGGACCCGCTGGCGTTCTACCGGCGCCTGATCGACGAGGTCGACGAGCAGCTCGGTGACCTGCTGGCCCGGCGCGCCGCGCTCACCCACGCGGTGCAGGCGCACAAGGACGACTCGTCCCGCGATCCCGAGCGCGAGCAGGAGATCGCCGCCGCGCTGGCACGGCGCGCGCCCGCGCTCGGCCACGACCGGCTGTCGCGGATCGTGCACGCGATCATCACCGAGAGCCTGGACGCCGCCACCGAGCTCTGAGCTGCCCTGATCCGAGCGTGCGAGGATCAGGACCCAGCAGCCAGGTCGAGTAGCCGCGCGAGCGAGGCACGAGCTCGCGACCGGCGTATCGAGACCGGTATCTGTCGGCTGTCGGTGCGTCCCCCTACCGTGGGTCTCGCGGTCGCGTAGGCTGGCGCCCTTCCCCAACAGCGGCGCCACGACGCGACCGTGGCTCTGTGCAGCATGCCCGAAGATCGACTCGAGGAGTGGCCCGCGACCATGGCCAACGGCGCCCAGGACTCGTTCGTCCACCTCCACGTGCACACCGAGTACTCCATGCTCGACGGGGCCGCCCGGCTCCAGGCGATGGCGGAGCGCACGGCCGAGCTGGGGATGCCCGCGATCGCGATGACCGACCACGGCAACGTGTTCGGCGCCTACGAGTTCTACCGCAAAGCGAAGGCGGCCGGGGTCAAGCCGATCATCGGCATCGAGGCCTACTTCACGCCCAACATCAGCCGGTTCGAGCGCAAGGGCGTCAACTTCTACGGCGGCGGCCCGGACGACGTCTCGGCGCGCGGCGCCTACACGCACATGACGCTGCTCTCGGAGACCACCGAGGGCATGCACAACCTGTTCCGGCTGAGCACTGGCGCCTGGCGCGACGGCTTCTTCAAGCAGCCGCGCATGGACCGCGAGCTGCTCGCCCAGCACGGCAAGGGCATCATCGGCACGACTGGCTGCCCGTCGGGCGAGGTGCAGGTGCACCTGCGGCACGGCCAGTACGACGCCGCCCGCAAGGTCGCGGGCGAGTTCCAGGACATCCTCGGCAAGGAGAACTACTTCCTCGAGCTGATGGACCACGGGCTCGACATCGAGAACCGCGTCCGCGACGGGCTGCTGCGGCTCCACAAGGACCTCGGCATCCCGCTGCTCGCGACCAACGACTCCCACTACGTGATGCGGGAGGACGCGCCCTCCCAGGAGCACCTGCTCTGCATCAACTCGGGCTCGACGATGGACATCCCGGCCGGCGACGGGCCGGGGCAGCGGTTCGCGTTCTCCGGTGACGGCTACTACATCAAGTCGGCCGAGGAGATGCGCGCTCTCTGGGTCGACAAGCACGGCCTCCGGGAGGCCTGTGACAACACGCTGCTGATCGCCGAGCGGTGCGACGTCTCCTTCACCGAGGGCAACGGCACCTTCATGCCCCGGTTCCCCTGCCCGCCCGGGGAGAACGAGGACTCGTGGCTGGTCAAGGAGGTCGAGACCGGCCTGAGCCGGCGCTACCCCGCGGGCGTGCCGGACAAGGTCCGCAGGCAGGCCGAGTTCGAGATCGGCGTGATCACCCAGATGGGCTTCGCGGGCTACTTCCTCGTGGTCGCGGACTTCATCAACTGGGCAAAGGACCACGGCATCCGGGTCGGCCCCGGGCGTGGCTCGGGCGCGGGCTCGATGGTCGCTTACGCCATGCGGATCACCGACCTGGACCCGCTCGAGCACGGCCTGATCTTCGAGCGCTTCCTCAACCCCGACCGCGTCTCGATGCCCGACTTCGACATCGACTTCGACGAGCGCCGGCGCGGCGAGGTGATCAGGTACGTCACCGAGAAGTACGGCGACGACCGGGTCTCCTACATCGTCACCTACGGCACCATCAAGGCGAAGCAGGCGGTCAAGGACTCCAGCCGGATCCTCGGCTACCCGTTCGCGATGGGCGACCGGATCACCAAGGCGATGCCCGCCGCGGTGATGGGCAAGGACGTCCCGCTCCAGGAGATCTTCAACTCCGAGCACAAGCGGTACGGCGAGGGCGGCGAGTTCCGCTCGCTCTACGACGCCGACAACGACGTCAAGCGCGTGGTCGACACCGCGATCGGGATCGAGGGCCTCAAGCGGCAGTGGGGCGTGCACGCAGCCGGCGTGATCATGTCCAGCGAGCCGCTGCTCGACATCATCCCGATGCTCAAGCGGCCCGCCGACGGGGCGATGATCACGCAGTTCGACTACCCCACCTGTGAGGCCCTCGGCCTGATCAAGATGGACTTCCTGGGGCTGCGCAACCTCACGGTGCTCGACGACGCGGTCAAGAACATCAAGGCGAACCGGGGCGAGGACATCGTCCTCGAGGACCTGGCGCTGACCGACGAGGCGACGTACCGCCTGCTCCAGCGTGGCGACACCCTGGGCGTCTTCCAGCTCGACGGCGGCCCCATGCGGGCGCTGCTGCGCAGCATGCGCCCGGACACCTTCGAGGACATCTCCGCGGTCGGCGCGCTCTACCGGCCCGGCCCGATGGGCGCGGACTCCCACAACAAGTACGCCCGCCGCAAGACCGGCCGCGAGCCGGTCGAGGCGATCCACCCCGAGCTGGCCGAGCCGTTGGCGGACATCCTGGGGGAGACCTACGGCCTGATCGTCTACCAGGAGCAGGTCATGGCGATCGCCCAGAAGCTCGCGGGCTACAGCCTCGGGCAGGCGGACATCCTGCGCCGGGCGATGGGCAAGAAGAAGAAGGAGGAGCTGGACAAGCAGTTCGAGGGCTTCTCCGCCGGCATGCGCGAGCGGGGCTACTCCGCCGGTGCCGTCAAGACGCTCTGGGACATCCTGCTGCCGTTCTCCGACTACGCCTTCAACAAGGCGCACTCCGCGGCGTACGGCCTGGTGTCGTACTGGACCGCCTACCTCAAGGCGAACTACCCGGCCGAGTACATGGCCGCGCTGCTGACCTCGGTGAAGGACGACAAGGACAAGTCGGCGATCTACCTCAACGAGTGCCGCCGGATGAAGATCCAGGTGCTGCCGCCGGACGTCAACGAGTCGGCCCACAACTTCACCCCCGTCGGCCACGACATCCGCTTCGGCCTGACCGCCGTGCGGAACGTCGGCGCCAACGTCGTCGACGGGATCGTCGCGGCCCGCGAGGAGAAGGGCCGCTACGAGACGTTCAACGACTTCCTCGAGAAGGTCCCGGCCCAGGTCTGCAACAAGCGGGTCATCGAGTCGCTGATCAAGTCCGGCGCGTTCGACGACATGAAGCACCGGCGCCGTGCGCTGGTGGCGGTGCACGAGACCGCCGTGGACCAGTACGTCGACATCAAGCGCAACGAGGCGATCGGGCAGGACTCGCTGTTCGGCGGGCTCGACGACGCGGACGGCGGCTTCGGCGTCTCGGTCGCGATCCCGGAGATCGACGAGTGGGACAAGACCACCCTGCTCGGCCACGAGCGCGAGATGCTCGGTCTCTACGTCTCCGACCACCCGCTGCTCGGCCTCGAGCACGTCCTGTCGAACAGCTCCGACTGCACCATCGGCCAGCTGATGCTGGACGAGGAGCGTCCCGACGGCGCCTCGATCACGATCTCCGGCCTGGTCACGACCGTGCAGCGCAAGATCACCAAGCGTGGTGACGCCTGGGCGATGGTGACGCTGGAGGACCTGGACGGCGCCATCGACGTCCTGCTGTTCCCGAGCGCCTACCAGCTCGCCGGGCCGCACCTGGTCGAGGACGCGATCATCACGGTCCGGGGCCGGCTGTCGCGCAGCAAGGACCAGCCGGAGATCCACGGCCAGGAGGTGTCCGTCCCGGACCTGTCCGACGGCCCGTCCGGACCGGTGGTGATCAGCCTCCCGTCGACCAGGTGCACGCCACCGGTGGTCGAGCAGCTGAAGGACGTGCTCGGCACCCACCCCGGCATGACCGAGGTGCGCCTGCGACTCTTGACCCGTGAGCAGACCATGGTCATGCGCCTCGACGACCGCCTGCGGGTCAGCCCGAGCCCCGCGCTCTTCGCGGACCTCAAGCAGCTGCTGGGGCCCGGATGCCTGACGGGCTGAAGCCGGCGCTGCTGCAGGTCGGCCTCGCCGTCATCGTCCTCGCCGTCACCGGCGCGCTCGCGGGCGTGGTGTGGGAGTGGGTCTGGACCGCGCCCATCGGCGTCGTGGTCGACCACAAGTGGGTCGCGCTCGACGAGGCCAGCCTGCGCGGGCAGTTCTCCGCCACCGGCCTGTACGTCGTCGTGGGCTCGGTCGCCGGGCTCGTCGGCGGCGCGCTGGTCGCGTTGTTCCTCGACCGGGTGCCGATCGCGACCCTGATCGGCGTGACGGTCGGCTCGCTCCTCGGCGCCGCCCTGATGTACCGCGTCGGCGTCCTCCTCGGCCCGTCGGACCCGACGAAGGTGGCGCTCAGCCAGAAGCAGGGCGCGCACCTGCCCGCCCAGCTCTCGATCTCGGGCGGCAGCCCGTGGGTCGCGCTCCCGGCCGCCGCCCTGGTCGCGCTGGCGCTGGTGTTCATCGGCCTGTCGGCCGTGCACCGGTCCGAGGTCACCGCCGACTGATCCCGGCGACGGTCGCGCCGGTGACCCGCACGAGGTCCGCCGGCGCGATCCCCAGGTCGAGCCCGCGCCGCCCGCCGGAGACGTACACGACCGCGAAGCCCGTCGCGCTCTCGTCGAGCACCGTCGGGTGGGGGCGCTTCTGACCGATCGGCGAGATCCCGCCGGCGACGTACCCGGTGGCGCGTTCGGCCGCGGCGACGTCGGCCATCGCGGCCCGGCTCCCGCCGCTCGCCCGAGCCAGGGCCTTGAGGTCGAGCTGGCCGGAGACCGGGACGATGCCGACGGTGAGCTTCCCGTCGACGGTGGCCACCAGCGTCTTGAGGACGCAGCCCGGGTCGAGCCCGAGCGCCGCCGCGGCCTCGAGGCCGAAGGACTCCGCACGCGGGTCGTGCTCGTACTCGTGCACGCTGAAGTCGATGCCGGCGCGCGTGAGCGCGACCGTGGCGGGCGTGCCTGCCATCAGTTCGGTGACCAGCGGGTGCGCGCGACCTCGGTCGCCGGCAGCGACGGGATCACGTTCATCGCGCGGAGCTCCGCACGCAGCAGGTCGGTGACCATGACCAGCCGCACCCCGGCGTCCTCGGCCTCCAGCAGTGCCTGACGCTCGGGCATCGGCAGCGGCGCGACGGCGGCCAGCGTCCACGAGAGGTACGTCGGGTCGCGGGGGAGCGACCCGGAGTACGGGTCCGCCCGGATGTCGGCGAGCGCGGCGCGGTACGCGGTGAACGCGATCCGCGCCTTCTCCAGGACGGCCTCGGCGACCTGCGCCTCGGGGTCGGGACGATCGGTGACGTGGCCCACCGGGAAGAGATCGCCCGGGTCGAGGCTGTCCAGCTGGATCCGTTCCAGGCCGACGGCGACCACCTCGAACGTGCCGTCGGCGTTCTCCTCGATCTCCGTGAGCTGCATCCGGACGCCGACCCGGTAGAGCGACTGGGCCCCGTGCTCGCCGACCTCGTAGCCCTCGCGGATGCCGACGGTCCCGAAGACCCGGTGCGCGGGGTCGGGGATGCGCTTGAGGTGGTGGACCAGCGCGCGGTACCGGTCCTCGAACACGGTCAGCGGCACGGTCACGCCGGGAAAGAGCACCGCGTTCAGCGGGAACATCGGCAGTGGGTCGGCCACGAGCCCAACCTAGGCCACGACACCCGCCCCGGACGCCCGCCCCCGCGGCGTTTCCCGGTCTGCGGTCAGTCCAGCCGCTGTCGCGGATCCGGCGAGACCGGCGCCCGTCCGTAGAATCGAGCCATGATCCAGCGCATCGACCTGCGAGGAGCCGACCGGTCGACGGTCGACTACTGCGCAGCCGTGCCCCGTGCCGACTTCGACGTCGAGGCGGCGGTGCCGGCGGTGCACGCGATCTGCGAGGCGGTGCGCACCCGTGGGGTGGACGCGATCCGCGAGTACTCCGAGCGCTTCGACGGCATCGTGGTCGACGACCTGCGGATCGCGCCCGCGGCGATCACCCGCGCGCTCGACGAGCTCGACCCCGACATCCGGGCCGGTCTCGAGGAGTCGATCCGCCGCCTGCGGGCGACCTGCGCGAACGAGCTCGAGCAGGACGCCGTCACCGACCTCGGGCCCGGCGCCCGCGTCACCCACCGCAAGGTGGCGATCGACCGGGTGGGGCTCTACGTCCCCGGCGGCATCGCCCCGCTGGTCTCCAGCGTGCTGATGAACGTCGTCCCGGCGCAGACGGCCGGCGTCGGGTCCATCGCGCTCGCCAGCCCGCCCCAGAAGGAGTTCGGGGGCTCGGTGCACCCGACGATCCTGGCGGCGTGCGCGCTGCTGGGCGTCGACGAGGTGTACGCCGTCGGCGGCGCCCAGGCCATCGCGATGTTCGCCTACGGCACCGGCCCGTGCGCCAGGGTCGACCTGGTCACCGGGCCGGGCAACATCTACACGGTCACGGCCAAGCGGCTGCTGAAGGGCCAGGTCGGCATCGACTCCGAGGCCGGCCCCACCGAGATCGCGATCCTCGCCGACGACACCGCCGACCCGGCGTACGTCGCAGCGGACCTGATCAGCCAGGCGGAGCACGACCCGCTCGCGGCGTCGGTGCTGGTGACGCCGTCGACGACCCTCGCCGCCGCGGTCGAGGCCGCGCTGGAGGACCAGGTCGCCGTGACCAAGCACGTCGAGCGGATCCGCACCAGCCTGTCGGGCAACCAGTCGGGGATCGTGCTCGTCGACGACCTCGAGCAGGGACTCGACGTCGTCAACGCGTACGCCGCCGAGCACCTCGAGGTCCAGACCGCGGACGCGTCCGCGTGGGCCGCCCGGGTCCGCAACGCCGGCGCGATCTTCGTGGGTCCCTACGCCCCGGTCAGCCTGGGCGACTACTGCGCCGGCTCCAACCACGTGCTGCCCACCGCCGGGTGCGCCTGCCACTCCTCGGGGCTGTCCGTGCGTGCGTTCACCAAGTCGGTGCACGTCGTGGACTACTCGCGCGACGCGCTCGAGGAGGTCGCCGGCCACGTCGTGACGCTCGCCGACGCCGAGGACCTGCCCGGCCACGGCGCCGCGGTCTCCGTCCGGTTCCGGGACTGATCGCCGTGTCCTGGCCACCGCTCCGCGAGGAGCTGCGGGGCATCGAGCCCTACGGCGCGCCCCAGCTGGACGTCCCGGTCCAGCTCAACGTCAACGAGAACCCCTACGGTCCCTCGCCCGAGTGCGCCGCCGACATCGCGCGCTCCGTCGCCGAGGCCGCGGCGACGCTCAACCGCTACCCGGACCGCGAGTTCACCGAGCTCCGGACCGCGCTGGCGGCGTACCTCGCCAAGGACACGGTGCACGGCGTCACACCCGAGCAGGTCTGGGCCGCGAACGGCTCCAACGAGGTGATGCTCCAGCTGCTCCAGGCCTTCGGCGGCCCGGGGCGGGTGGCGCTGAGCTTCGCGCCGACGTACTCGATGTACCCGGAGTACGCCCGCGACACGGTCACCGAGTGGGTCGTCGGCCACCGCGAGACCGACTTCGCGCTCGACCTCGACCACGCGCGCGACCTGGTGAAGGAGAAGCAGCCGAGCGTCGTGCTGCTGCCGAGCCCGAACAACCCGACCGGCACCGCCCTGCCGCCGGAGGCGGTCACCGCGCTGTGCGAGGCCGCCGGCGACGGGATCGTCGTCGTCGACGAGGCGTACGGCGAGTTCCGCCGGACCGGTGTCCCGAGCGCGGTCGAGCTGCTGCCGCGGCACCGCAACCTGGTCGTGACCCGCACGATGAGCAAGGCGTTCGCCGCGGCCGGCCTGCGGCTCGGCTACCTCGCCGCGGACCCGGCGATCTGCGACGCGATCCGCGTCGTACGGCTGCCGTACCACCTCTCGTCGGTCACCCAGGCGGCCGCCCTGGCGGCGCTGCGGCACGCCCCCGAGCTGCTCGGGAGGGTCGAGGAGCTGCGCGCCGAGCGGGACCGCACCGTCGACTGGCTGCGCGCCCGGGGACTGACCGTCGCGGACAGCGATGCGAACTTCGCGTTGTTCGGGACGTTCCCGGACCGCCATGCTGTGTGGCAGGGGCTGCTCGACCGGGGTGTGCTGATCCGGGAGACGGGCCCCGACGGGTGGCTGCGGGTCTCGATCGGCACCGCCGACGAGATGGACGGGTTCAAGAATGCACTGATGGAGGAGCTATGAGCAGGACTGCCCGCCTCGAGCGGCAGACCAAGGAGTCGAAGGTCCTCGTCGAGGTCGACCTCGACGGGACCGGCCGCACCGACGTCTCCACGGGTGTCGGCTTCTACGACCACATGCTCGACGCGTTCGGCCGGCACGCCCTGGTCGACCTGACCGTGCAGACCGAGGGCGACACCCACATCGACGCGCACCACACCGTCGAGGACACCGCGATCGTGCTCGGCCAGGCGCTGCGCGAGGCGCTCGGCGACAAGCAGGGCATCCGCCGCTTCGGCGACGCCACAGTGCCGCTCGACGAGGCGCTGGTGCAGGCCGTGGTCGACGTGTCGGGCAGGCCCTACTGCGTGCACACCGGCGAGCCCGAGGGGCAGCAGTACGTCGTCCTCGGCGGCGACTACCTCGGCTCGCTGACCCGCCACGTCTTCGAGACGGTGGCGTTCCACGCCCACCTCGCGCTGCACGTGCGGGTGCTGGCCGGCCGCGAGCCGCACCACATCGTGGAGGCGCAGTTCAAGGCGTTCGCCCGCGCGTTCCGCGACGCCGTCGCGCTCGACCCGCGCGAGACCGGGGTGCCCAGCACCAAGGGAAGTCTGTGAGCACCCCCCGACGTTCTTCGGTTCCCCCGCTTCGCTCCTCCACCGAACAACGCCGCGGGGACCCCGCATGACCGCTCGGAACGTCGTGGTCCTCGACTACGGGTCGGGGAACCTCCGCTCCGCCGTGCGCGCCGTCGAGCGGGCGGGTGCCGAGGTGACCCTGACGGGCGACTTCGACGCGGCACTCGAGGCCGACGGGCTCGTCGTACCGGGCGTCGGGGCGTTCGCCGCGTGCATGGCGGGGCTGCGGGCGATCAGGGGCGAGCGGATCATCGGCCGGCGGCTCGCCGGCGGGCGGCCGGTGCTCGGCATCTGCGTCGGCATGCAGATCCTCTTCGAGCGCGGGGTCGAGCACGGCGTCGAGACCGACGGCTGCGACGAGTGGCCCGGCGTCGTCGAGCGGCTCCGGGCGCCGATCGTGCCGCACATGGGCTGGAACTCCGTCGAGGTCCCCCCGGGCACGACGCTGTTCGACGGCATCGAGGACGAGCGGTTCTACTTCGTGCACTCGTACGGGGTGCGCGACTGGACGCTGGTCACCAACGACCGCACCCGGGCGCCGCTGGTGACCTGGGCCGAGCACGGTGGTGACCGGTTCGTCGCGGCGGTCGAGAACGGGCCGCTCAGCGCGACCCAGTTCCACCCCGAGAAGTCCGGTGACGCCGGCGCCGCCCTGCTGCGCAACTGGGTGGAGTCGCTGGCATGAGCAAGGAGCGCGCCCAGCGTCGCGCCGAGCGAGAGCGGGAGGCGGCGGTCCTCGCCGCCGCCCGCGCCGCGGAGGCCGAACGCAAGGAGCGCCGCGACGCGCGGGTCCGCGCGGTCACCTCCAAGCTGCCCCGGCGGCGCCGCGGTCCCGCCGGCATCCTGGCCGAGCGCCGCCGCAAGCAGAACGGCGCCCTGTTCGCCGTCCTCCTCGCGATCAACGTGCTGGTCTGGATCTTCAGCGACGACTGGGCGCTGCGCCTCGCCGCACTCGTGGTGAGCGTGCTCGCCGCACCCGTGATCCACACCCTCCTGTTCCGCCGAGGCTGAAGGACACCATGGCTGACTACCTCGAGCTGCTCCCCGCCGTCGACATCACCGAGGGCCGCGCCGTCCAGCTCGCCCAGGGCGTCGCCGGCTCCGAGCGCGCGTACGGCGACCCGGTGGCGGCGGCGATGCGCTGGCAGGACGCCGGCGCGGAGTGGATCCACCTGGTCGACCTGGACGCGGCGTTCGGCCGCGGCAGCAACCGGGAGCTCCAGGCCGACATCGTCGGCGCCCTGGACATCAAGGTCGAGATGAGCGGCGGGATCCGGGACGACGAGTCGCTGGCCGCCGCGCTGGCCACCGGCTGCCGGCGCGTGAACATCGGCACCGCCGCGCTCGAGCAGCCCGAGTGGTGCGCGCGGATCATCGCCGAGCACGGAGACCGGGTCGCGATCGGCCTCGACGTCCGCGGCCGCACCCTCGCTGCGCGCGGCTGGACCGAGGACGGTGGCGACCTCTACGAGACGCTTGCTCGCCTGGACTCCGAGGGGTGCGCGCGGTACGTCGTCACCGACGTCAACAAGGACGGCATGCTGCAGGGTCCGAACCTCCAGCTGCTCCGTGACGTCTGCGCGGCCACGTCCGCGCCGGTCGTCGCATCGGGAGGGGTCACCACGCTCGACGACATCCGCGCGCTGATGGACCTCGTGCGTCCTGCGGGATCTCCGGGAGGCGTCGAGGGCGCGATCGCCGGGACCGCGCTGTACGAGGGCCGGTTCACCCTCGAGGACGCGCTCGCCCTGACCAGGGGCGCGCCATGACCCTCGCCGTACGCGTCATCCCGTGCCTGGACGTCGACGCCGGCCGGGTGGTCAAGGGCATCAGGTTCCAGGAGCTCCGCGACGCCGGTGACCCCGTCGAGCTGGCGCGCACCTACGACGCCGAGGGCGCCGACGAGCTGACCTTCCTGGACATCTCGGCCGCGCACGAGGGCCGCACCACGACGATGGAGGTCGTGTCGCGGTGCGCCGAGGAGGTCTTCATCCCGCTGACCGTGGGCGGGGGAGTGTCGTCGGTCGAGGACGTCGACCGGCTGCTCCGCGCGGGCGCGGACAAGGTGGCGGTCAACACCGCCGCCATCCACCGGCCGGAGCTGGTCGCCGAGGTTGCGGACCGGTTCGGCAGCCAGGTCCTGGTCCTCTCGGTGGACGCGCGCCGCGCCACGGGGACGGACTCGGGCTTCGAGGTGACCACGCACGGCGGCCGGAAGTCGGCAGGCCTCGACGCGATCGGCTGGGCGGTCCGCGCGGCCGAGCTCGGCGCGGGCGAGATCCTGCTCAACGCGATGGACGCCGATGGCACCAGGGACGGTTTCGACCTCGACCTGATCCGCGCGGTCCGCCGCGAGGTCACGATCCCGGTGATCGCGTCCGGAGGTGCGGGCGCGCTCGGCCACTTCCCGCCGGCCGTCGACGCGGGCGCCGACGCGGTGCTGGCCGCCACGGTCTTCCACTTCGGCACGTTGCGGATCGCGGACGTGAAGAGCTCGCTCTCGCAAGCGGGTCACCCGGTGCGCTGACGCCGCTCTCGACACGGGCCACTCCGAGGAGGAGCATCGGAAGACACTCCGGGAGGGAGTCGGCCATGGTGTGGATCGTGCTCGTGCTCGTCGTCCTGGCCCTTGCGGGCCTGGGGCTGTGGGTCGACCGCAAGAGGAAGCAGGCCGGCGGACCCGGCACCGACCGGGGTCATGGGCCAGAGTCCCGCTTCTTCGACCGGTACGGATCCGGCGGCGGAGGCGGCGGGATGAGTGGCGGGGACGGTGGTGGTGGTGGCGGCGGCTTCTGACACCCGGAGTCATGGCGGCGGCAGCGAGTAGATCTTCTGCTCGTCCGGGTGGGTGACGACCAGCTCGTCGTCGACGAGGGCGGCACCCACGTTCTCACTCGTCGGCATGGCGTCGCCGAGCCGCACGGTGTCCCGCAACCTCCCGCTGGCCGCGTCGAGGACGTAGACGGTCGGGCCGGACTGGCCGACCACGTAGACCGTCGAGCCGTTCGCCACGACGGCGTCCGCGTCGGGGAGGTTCGGAACCTCGGCCACCTGCTTCATGGTCCGGGCATCGAGGGAGACGGCCTTGCCGCTCAGCGTGCAGGAGACCCACACCCGTCCGGCGACCTCGGCGATGCCCTGCGGCCCGACGCACGAGGTGAGGGGCACGGTCCTCACGCGGCCGTCGGCGATGCGTGAGACCGACGTACCGCCGTAGTTCGCGACCCAGATCCCGGAGTCGCCCGCGGCGACCAGCCGGGGCTCGTCGTCAGTGGTGTAGGAGCCGACGACCTTGCCGGACGGGTCCAGCTCGACCACGCGGCCGCCGGCCTGGTCGACCACCCACAGGTGGGTGCCGTCCCATGCCAGGCCCTCCGGTTCGCTGCCGGCCGGCCTCAGCGCGACGGTGGCGTCGACCTGGAGCGTCTCCGGGTCGATGCGGACGACCGTGCCGTCCCGGATCACGCTGACCCACACACCGCCGGGCGTGCTGACGATCCGCAGCGGAGCGTCGCCGACCGCCACCCGCCGGTCGTCCGCCGTCCGCACCTCCCCGGCGTCCGTCAGCACCGTCCAGGCCTCGCCGTCCACGTCGGCCACGCCGACCGGGCCGGAGTCCAGCTCGGTCGCGTCCGGGCTGGGCGGCGCCGCCGGCGCCAGACCGGTGTCAGAGCCGCCGCAGCCGGCGAGGGCGAACGCCAGCACCACGGCCCAGGGGAGGAGGCGTCTCATGAGCAGAGTGTGGGGGAGACGGCGCCGGACCGGGTGGGTGAGCGGCGAGTCGTGACCGCTTCGTTGCCGGGCAGGTGTGGCGCGGCGCCGGACGGGGTACGTCGACGCCGACCATCCGAGGCCGAGCGGCCGCGGTTTGCACGGGGGGTGAGTGTGGCGTCAGCGCTGGCCGGAGACGAGCTGTTCTCGCTGTCGGTGGAGGACCTCGGCTCGTACTGCCTGCTCCGCCTCGAGGGCGAGCTCGACGTGCTCACGACCGCGAAGCTGCGGGCCGCGCTGAGCGAGCTGCTGGTCGATGCCGGTCAGGTGCACCTGGTCGTGGACCTGACGGGCCTGACGTTCATGGACTCGTCCGGGCTGGGCACGCTGGTGCGTGCGCAGCGGCAGGCCCGCGGGTTGCGCGGCTCGTTCGCCGTCGTCTGCCCCGAGGGACCCGTGCGGCGGGTGCTGGCCCTGACCGGGCTCGTGCACGTGCTGCGGGTCTTCGGGTCGCTGGACGCCGCGACCGCCGAGCGTGCCGCGTCCGGGACCGATCAGGCGACGGGCGCGACCAGCTCGTCGTGAAGGTGCTCGATGACCGCGTCGAGCTCGTCGGCGTGCTCGAGCCGCCACGCCTCGAGCTCGCAGAGGTCGTGGGTGCCGGTGGGGTCGACGAGACGACGCAGGCCGTGGGGTGTGGTCCACACGTAGGTGCCGGCATCGACCTGCCTGACCAGGTAGCCGCGGCGATGGGTCTTGGCCCGGTGGTGGGAACGGGAGAGCGGGGCGTCGTTGTGGTCCCCGGTCTGGCCCGGTGGACCGCCCGGATCGTACGGAACGGCGTGGTCGTCGTCGTACCGGCCGGACATCGTCGCCGTGCCGACGGCGTATGGGAACACGTCGCCGACGCAGCGCAGCCGGGTGCGCTCGGAGACCTGCGCCGGGAACTCGTAGGCGTTGACGCTCGTGCGCTCGCCGAGGTCGATGACCGGCTTGAGGGTCACCTGGGCGTGGCCGAGCAGCCGGGTCACCTGCTCGAGCAGCATCGGGCCGAGGCGCTCGACGCGGGCGACGCCGTCGGAGGTGGCGGAGAGCGCACTCTCGTGCAGGTGCAGGTAGACGACCGCGCGGTGGTGCGGCCTGCGCCGGACCTCGGTGTCGCCGGCCAGGAGGTCGTGGACGTCGTCGGGCCGCGCGAGCCAGCCGAACGCGATCGCGCGCAGCTCGTCGTGGGTGAGGTCGTCGAGGGCCGCGGGCAGGTCGGGGTGGTGCGCTCTCACGATGTCGGGCCGGGCGAGGAGCGCGTCGACAACGCGCTCGACGGTCGCGTCGACCCAGACGGCGTCGCCGGGCTCCACCCGGGCGACCACGGTTCGCGTGCCGGTCTCGAGGTCGGTGCGGCCCAGCCACACTCCGCGCCGCCGGCGCTCCTCCTCCAGTCGCGTGGCGTGCCCCGCGGCGTCGGCCTCGATCACCTTGGCCTCGGCGACCGCGAGCACACGGCCGGGTGACTGTCCGCCGATCGCCTCGGCGACAGCCAGGTCGACGAGCTGCACCTGCTGCCGGTCGAGCCGCCGCGACATCCGCGCGACCTTGCAGGCCGCCCACGGCTCGCAGGTGAGCTCGAGGACCTGCGCCCAGACGTGGGGGAGCCGGTGCCGGAGGTCGAGCGCGTCCGCCATGGTCGAGCGGGTCGAGGCCGGGTGAGTGTGCCGGGCGATCGCCAGCTCGTGGATGCAGAGGTCCTGGACCAGCGGGGTCCCGTCGCCGCCGAGCCCGACCAGCCGATCACCTCCGAACCGGGCCGGCACCGCACCCGGCACCAGCTGCGGGTCACCGCCGTGCAGGTCCGCCCACTGGAGCACGAGCAGCAGGTCCTTCACCTGCGCCGCACGACGCTCGACCAGGGCAGCCTCGGCCTCGGCCAGCACGCCGGCCGGTGCGAGATCGTCGCTGATCGAGAGCTCCATCCCTCCATGATAATCGAACATCTGTTCGAAGACAAGGCCTTCCTTCTCGGAACACCCCAGTTCTCACGGTCGGTCGGGTCGCGCTCCCGCCTGACCCCACCTCTCGCGAACAAACGCCGCCAGGGCCTCTCGGGAGGGATGCCCCCAGCCGATACAGAACGGGTGGCGGGCTGGGTCGGCGTACACCTGGTGCCCCTCGTCGCTGCCCAGGTCATCGGCACGGAGGAGGCGCGCACCGAGCCTCGTCGCCTGCTCGTGCGCCGGCTTCGGGTCGGCGACGTGGAGATCCAGGTGCACCTGCTGCGGAGCACCGTCGGGCCAGTCACGGGAGACCGACTCCGGGGCGAGCTGGACACCGATCCGCCACTCCCCGGCCGCATCGAACACGCTGTGGAACGTCTCGTCGGCAAAGACGTGCCCGTCGAGCATGCCCGCCCAGAACCCACTCTCAGCTGGTAGGTCGGCCGCGTCGAACACGACCACGCTTCGCACCGGTTCCATACCTGGACATGAGGGGGGTGCGCCACGGTCGGCGGAGGCCACAATTGGTGATGCTGGGACGTTCGTCCGACGGATACCGTCCACGGTACGTGGGACCTGCCGGTTCGACGTGTGGACAGGGGTGCTGATGCGACGACTCCACTCGCTGCTCGTGGCCACTGCGTTGATCGCGGCGGTCCCGATCGCCGGTGCGAGTCCCGCTGTCTCAGCAGCGGTCGCCGCGCCGGAGAACGGCCTCGTACTCCACTACTCGATGGAGACGCTGTCGCAGGGCACGATCGCCGACACGTCCCCGAGCTCGCTGGACGGACAGGTCGTGGCGGGCTCGGGCACGGTGCGGCTGGTGACCGGCCTGGCGGGCTACGGACGGGCGCTGCAGCTCACGGGCACCCAGCACCAGTTCGTCGACGTCCCTTCCTCGACGGTCCTGGATCTGGACACCTACACGTTGTCCGCCTGGGTGCGCTACACCGGGATCCCGAACGATCAGACGCTCGGGCGCTGGGAGGTCCTCGAGAAGGCCGGCGCGTACTGGATGAACGTCAGGACCAATGGCCTCGTGCGGGTCGGTGGCTTCTACGGCGGCTGCGCGAGCGCCAGCTGGACGTACTTCGACAGCACCCGCGCGCTTCCCGTCGATCGCTGGAAGCACGTGGCGACGACGTACGACGGCACGTGGTTGAGGATCTACATCGACGGCCGCGCCGCCGGGGCGAAGCGGGTCTCGGGCCGCACGTGCATCAGTGGTGAGCCGTTGGCGGTCGGCGCGAAGAACAACCCGACCAAGGGGTTGCTCGAGGCGTTCTGGGACGGGCGTCTGGACGAGGTCCGCGTCTATGACCGCGCGCTCGACGCCACCGAGATCGGCCAGCTCGCGTCGCGATCCTGACGACGCGCGATGGCCTCGGAGCTGGAGGTGCTGACGAGAGGTCGGCCCCGCCAGTCGGTGGTTCCAGGTCAGTTCTGGAGGGCCGCGAACAGGTAGTCGCCCGAGCCGAAGGTGATCTCTCCGTGATCGGCGTCGGGCTGAACGGCGAGGGTCGCGGTGGGGAGTTGTCCGGCGAGCCACTCGCCGTTGGTCGCTGGGACCATGGCGTCCGCGTCGCCGTAGCAGAGGAGGACGGGGGAGACCACGTCGGCGAGGTCGAAGTCCCAGGACCCGAGCCAGCTGAGGTTGTCCCGTACGAACCCGTCGTAGCGTTCCAGGCTGCGGCGGAAGTCGGCCACGAACTCAGCGCGCCGTTCGGGACGTGTGTCGAAGTAGTGCTCGCTGGGGGGTGCCATCTGGTCCAGCGCCTCCTCGAACCCACCATCGGGAAGCTGGCGCCAGGGGTCGAAGTCTCGCTGGGCCTCGGCAGTGACCAGGGCGACGGCGCCATCGACGTCGCCGGCGGCCAGCCGTTCGAGGGCCAGCACGTCGTCCGGTTCGAGGTGCTGCGGGGCGAGCAGGTGGACCGGGCCCGGGCCGGCGGCCACCAGGACGCGGTGCACCCGAGCCGGCAGCGCGGCGGCGGTGGCCAACGCGAACGGTCCACCGCCCGAGGTGCCGAGCACCGCGAACTCATCGACCCCCAGCCAGCCGGCAAGCTCGCCGACGTCGCGTGCCACCGACAGCAGTCCCGGCGGCGTCGTGGTCGACCGGCCGTATCCGGGCCGCGAGACCGCCACCAGCCGTACGCCCTTGCGGTGGGCGGCATCCGCCAGGAGTCTCACCGACCCAGCGGTGCCCGGCGTGCCGTGCAGGTGCACGACAAGCTGGCCGCCCGGATCGCCGACCTCGACGTACTCCAGGTCGCGGCCATCGGCCGTCCGGAACAGCTCCATGGCTCGACGCTACTCCCGGCAAGCGGCCACGCACCGGATCTCGGCGAACGACGACCCACGCCTCCTCTGTCGCCGCCCCGCAGCCGACGCGCCGGTGATGGAGGTTTGACGGGGAGGAGCGCCGTCGCGGCGGTCAGACGCGCCTCGCCGGAGCTCTGGTGCATGTCGGCGCCGCGTCAGGGAGAGTCGCCCCGCGCCAGCCCAGCAGATGTAGTCCGACCGGGTCTGGTGCGGCGCTTGCCGGCCTGAGACGCTTGATCAAGCCTAAGAAGCTTTCCATTCCGTC
Organism: Nocardioides sp. HB32; assembly: GCF_054058995.1. Taxonomy (NCBI): domain Bacteria; kingdom Bacillati; phylum Actinomycetota; class Actinomycetes; order Propionibacteriales; family Nocardioidaceae; genus Nocardioides; species Nocardioides sp. HB32. The sequence continues at coordinate 3,590,114 of NZ_JBSSBS010000001.1, read as the reverse complement.
GCGCCGATCGCGCCCACCGCGGCGACGCCGCATTCGGGTTGAGGGCCCCGGCCAAAAGGGGGGGGCCGGAAATGGTCCGTCGACAGCTGGCTTCTGGATCCACCCGACCGACCAAGACCAGGCCGCGCCCCAGGCGGCGGCGTACCGCTGCGATAGCGGCGCCAGCTGCGCTCTGCACCGCGCTGGCGGGCGCAGGCCTCGTGAGCGAGGGGTCGGCGGCTGCTCCGCCGTCCGGCACTGCGGCACCCTCCCGGCAGCGAGCTTTGCCAACGGTCGGCGATTGGCAGCTTCGCGACGTCGACATCAACGTCGTCGACCCTCGCGGGCCGCTAGCCTCCTTCAGGCTCGATGCCGTATCCGCGAACGGCCGGTTCGTCGTGGTCACCTGGGCACCGACCGCCGGCAATCCAGGAGACGCATGGGAGCAGGTGTCGGTCGTCGACACCGTCGCAGGTACCGCCGAGCTGGTCTCGGTGGCCCGTAACGGGAGGAGCTACGGGAACTCGTTCAGCCTCGGGCACGACCTGTCCGATGACGGCCGCTACGTGCTGTTCGACTCCTTCTCCGACAACCTCGTGCGCGGCGATACGAACGACAGCACCGACGTGTTCGTCCGCGACACGAAGACCGACAAGACCACCCGCGTGTCCGTGTCCACTGCCGGCCGCCAGCACGACTCGCCGTCGAACATCGGTGCGACCGCCTCCAGCATGACCGCCGACGGGCGCCTCGTGACATTCACCGCGCTCACCACCAAGCTCGTCCCGGGCAACGCACCCGCCACTTTCCGCGAGTACGCCCACAACCTCGAGACCGCCCGCACGACGCTCATCTCTCGCGGACCCAAGGGCAAACCCGTCCAAGCCAACGGCTCCGACATCTCCGACAACGGCCGATACGCCCTCTTCAACTCCATCCAGCCCATCACCCGCCAGGACCACGACGACCGCAACTACGATGCCTACACACGCGACCTCAAGACCGGCCGCGTACGCCTCGTCGTCGTTCGGCACACCAAGCCCTTCAACGACGACATCACCGGCACCTTCTCCGGGAACGGCAACATCGTCGCCCTCTCGGTCGGGCATTCCACCCGGACCTCAGCGAGATACTTCCCGTACCTCGCCGACCTCGATACCGGCACGCTGGTGCCCGCCGCCGTTGACGCCGGAGGCGCCCGGCGCCCAGCCGCGGTATCCGTCCCCTCCCGCACCGGCGAGGTCGCGGTCGTCGAATCGACCGCCGACCTGACGGGCGAAGAGGGTGGCACGGACACCCCGCGCGACTACGACACCTACCTGCGGCTCCCCGACGGACAGCTGGTCCGCATCAGCGGCGGCCCGTTCCCCGAAGACGTGCGCCAGAACTTCTCCGGCCTCGTCACCCCGAACCTGCGCCACTTGTTGGGCGTATCCGCGGACAAGCTCTCACCCGACGACACCGACGAGCAGACCGACTTCTACATACGCAACATCACCCCGTGACCGGCACGAGCGGATTCGCGGCCGCCCTCTTGCCTGCGCCGGCGGGAAAGCGAGCCTCCCGCTATCGCGGGGCCAGTCGCGGTTCGGCATGCGCGACGGAAGACGCACGTCGTGGACGCACGGGTCGCGGCAGTCCCGGCCTCCTGCGGCGATGTGATGAGACCAGGCGACCAGGTGCCGACCGGTTCGTCCAGTGGGTGCATCAGCGGTCGATGGTGGCCATGTTGGCTTCGTCGTGCCGCTCGCCCGCGGCGGGCTGGAGCGAGTCGAGTCGGCGGAGCTGGTCGGCGGTGAGCTGGATGCCCTCGGCTGCGGTGTTCTCCTCGACGCGTGCGATGCGCCGGGTGCCGGGGATGGGGGCGATGTCGTCGCCGCGGGTGAGTAGCCAGGCCAGTGCGGTCTGGGCGGGGGTGGCGCCGTTTTCGGCGCCGATCGCGGTGACCTCGTCGACGATGGCGAGGTTGCGGTGGAAGTTGTCGCCGGTGAAGCGCGGGTTCGTCTTGCGCCAGTCGTCGTCGCCGAAGTCGTCGACCGAGCGGATCTGCCCGGTGAGCAGGCCGTGGCCGAGCGGGGAGTACGGCACCAGGCCGATGCCGAGCTCGCGCAGCAGGGGAAGGATCTCGTCCTCCACGTCTCGCGTCCACAGGGAGTACTCGGTCTGGAGCGCGTCGACCGGGTGGACGGCGTGGGCACGGCGGATCGTGGCGGGAGCTGCCTCGGAGAGCCCGAAGTGCCGGACCTTGCCCTCGGCGATGAGCTCGGCGACGGCTCCCGCGGTCTCCTCGATGGGCGTGTCCGGGTCGACGCGGTGCTGGTAGTAGAGGTCGATGTAGTCGGTGTCGAGTCGTCGCAGTGATCCCTCGACTGCCGCCCGGATGTTCGCCGGACTGCTGTCGGTGCCGAACGAGTGCCCGTTTCCGTGATGCTGGACGAGGCCGAACTTGGTAGCGATCTGAACCTTGTCGCGGCGGCCCTTCACGGCGCGTCCGACGACTTCCTCGCTGTGGAAGGGCCCGTAGACCTCGGCGGTGTCGATGTGGGTGACGCCGAGATCGAGTGCCCGGTGGATGGCGCGGACCGACTCGGTGTCGTCCAGCGGTCCGCCGGTCGTGTAGGTGCCGGCCATGGTCATGGCCCCCAGGCCGATGCGGGACACCACGAGGTCGCCGAGGTGTGCGTTCTTCATCAGACTGCTTCCTTGGATGGTGGATGGATGGTGGATCTTGGGCGGTGGTCTGGGCGAGCTGCTGCCCGTGACCACAGAAGCAGCACGCGACAGCCTGCGGGAGTCCCTGGCGTGGGGGCCACCAGCAGTGACTCCCACGCCGGGTCCGGCGTTCGTACAGTGGTTGCATGACCGCCTCGGAGCCGAACCCCCGCGACGCCGTCCGGGCCGAGATCCGGGAGTTCCTCAGCACCCGCCGGGCGCGGATCACCCCGGAGCAGGCTGGGCTCCCGTCGTACGGCGGAGAGCGTCGTCGGGTGCCAGGGCTACGCCGAGAGGAGGCCGCGCTCCTGGTCGGGGTCTCGCCCCAGTACTACATCCGCCTGGAGCGTGGCGACGCCGCCGGAGTCTCCGACGGCGTCATCGACGGGATCGCCCACGCGCTCCGCCTCGACGACGCCGAGCGAGCACACCTGCTCGACCTGCTTCGCACCGCGGGCGCACCCGCAGGGACCAGGAAGCAGCGGCGCCCGTCCCCGGACCGGGTGCGACCGACGGTCCAGCGCCTCCTCGACGCGATGCCCACCGTGCCGGCCGTCGTGCTCAACGGACGCCTCGACGTGCTCGCCCACAATTCGCTCGGGCGCGCACTCTTCACACCGTTCTACGACTCCGACGCGCCGGTGAACAACGCCCGTCTCGTCTTCCTCGACCCGCGCGCGACCTCGATCTTCCGCGACTGGGAGACCGTCGCCAACGACACCGTCGCCCTGCTCCGTGCCGAAGTAGGCCGCGACCCCTACGGCCGTCAGCTCTCCGACCTCGTCGGTGAGCTGTCCACGCGCAGCGAGGACTTCCGGCACCGGTGGGCCGCCCACGACGTCCGCATCCACAACATCGGCGTCAAGAAGCTGCGCCACCCGGTCGTCGGCGACCTCGACCTGCCCTTCGAGTCACTGCCCCTCGAGGCCGGCGCCAGCACCAATCTGGTCACCTACCTGCCCGAGCCGGGCACCCCGTCCCACGACGCGCTCGCCCTGCTGGCCAGCTGGGCCGCCAGCGAGATCCACACGACCCTCGACGACAGAACTCAGCAACGGCGACCCTGAGTGCGCCAGCGGCGCGCGGCGACGCCAGACGACGGTTGCACTCGAGACATGCCGCGGTCATTCGTTCGCGCCGGATTGGTCACCCCACTAGGCGGCGGAAGGACCCACCTGACCGGGCACGTTGCAGTGAGTCGCCCAGGACGCGCGCAGCGGTGTGGTGGGATCAGTCTGCCGGTGCCAGCATGGACGGATGGCGGGGCTGCGTTCCGTTCCGATGGTGGGCCGCGACGCGCCACTCGCCGACCTGCTGAGGTTGGCGGCTGACGCGGCGGCCGGCAGACCCCGGGTTGCGGTGGTGCTCGGCGAGGCCGGGATCGGGAAGACCCGCCTCCTGGACGAAGTGTCGGCCAGGCTCCAGCGAAACCGCGCGCAAGTCGGCTGGGGCAGCTGCTCGGTCGGCGCCGCCGGCACCTTGCCGCTTGCCCCTATCCGCGAAGTACTCGAAGACCTCCACCGGATCCTGGGGCCGCGAATGGGGCGCCTCGCCGGAGCCAGCGGACAGCTCGCCATCGGCGCCCTTGTGCCCAGGCTCGCCGTCGTAGGGGATGCCAGCAACCCCGACGCACCGGTCCCGTCACAAGCCCAGCTCTTCGACGTCGTCGCCCGGCTCCTGCGAGACGCCGGCCGCGCCCGGTTGCTGGTGATCGTCGTCGAGGACGTGCACTGGGCCGACGAGACCAGCCGCGACCTCCTCGACTTCCTGGCCCGCTCGCTGCGCGATGAACGCATCCTGCTCCTCCTCAGTGCCCGCACCGACGACCCGGCCTTCACCAACTGCCAACCCCTCGTCGCCGAGCTGACAAGCCTCCGCCACGGGCTACGCCTCGAGCTCCTCCGCCTCTCGGCCGAGGAGATCGCGACCCAGGTGGCCGCGCTACGCCAGGGCGCCCGCCCATCGGCGACCGAGCTGGCACGGATGACCGAGATCACCGGTGGCATCCCCCTCCTGGTCGAGGAGGTCGTCGACGCCGACCTCGCCGACGTCGGCGGACTCGCGGACCGGCTCCTCGGCCATCGACTCGCCCGACTCTCGCCTGACGCCCGCGCTGTCGTCGACGCGGCAGCGGTCGCCGCATTCGCGGCGTCAGCTGACGAGCTCGCCTCAGCCGTCCCAGAGGTCCAAGACTTCGATGCGGCGTTCGCCGCGACGGTGTCCGCCGGCGTCCTGGTCCGCCGGGGCGAGATCGTCAGGTTCCGACATGAGCTGCTCCGCGAGGCGGCCCTGGCACGGATCCTTCCCCAGGCCGAGAGGGCGCTGCACCGGCGGTGGAGTGGTGTGCTCGGGGACAACCCCGCCGGCCTGGGTCCGCTCATTGCCGCCGCGCGGCACCGGAAGGGGGCCGGCGACGCCGCCGGAACGCTGGTGGCCTACGTGCGCGCGGCCGACGCCGCCCAGCGACTCTCGGCGTACGCGGAACAGAAGCAGCTGCTCGTGCAGGCCACCGAGATCTGGCCCGCTGTCCAGGACGCGGAGGCGCTGACCGGCACCAACCTTGTCGACGTGTACGGCGACGCGGGGTGGGCGACGTACCTGACGTTGGGGCCGGTTGAGGAAGCTCAGCGGCTCATCGACGTCTCCGCCAAGGCGATGCCAGCGGACGCCTCACCGCACCGCAAGGCCATGCATCGGCTGCTGTGGCACCGGACCCGCGCCTCCAGCCCCGAACGCCTCTCGCCCGACGAGCTGCTGGCATGCGTCGCCGACGTCTCGATGGACCCGCCGAGCGAGGACGCGATGCTGGCGTGCCTGGAGGCAACCGACGCGCACCGCAGGCTCGGACAGATGGAGCTGGCCGCGTCGGCCGCGCAGCAGGCGGTCGCGGTCGCCGACGCCCTGGGCCGCCCCGAGCTCCTCGCCCGGGCCCTTGCGGGCGCCGCGCACAGCGACGCCCGCCTGGGTGAGACCGCGGCCGCCGCGAGAGAGGCGCAGCAGGCGGTGACGGCCGGCGAGCTCGCTGATGACCTCTTCGTCCACGCGGAGGTACTCCAGTGCCTGGTGGACGTTCAGAAGCTGTGCGGGGAAGACTCGCTCGACATCATCCACCGGCTTCTGACAATCCTCGGCGGTGACCGTCCCGGCCCGCTGTCGGGGTGGTGGGGGATCGCCCACCTGAACCATGCGGACACTCTGATCGAGCTCGGCCGGTGGGACGAAGCCCAGGCGGCCCTGGCGCTGGTGCTCGGCGAGGACCTGCCGGAGTGGGTGCTCGGGGAAGCGAGGCGGCTGGCGGACCACCTCTCGGTATGGCGCGACGGCCACCTGAACCGGGCAGACGGTGAGCCGCCACGACCCACAGGGGAGTCGCTCGTCGACCCGGACCTCAACGACCTGCTCGCCGTATGTCTCACCGACGCCGACATCGAGGCCCGCCTGGGCCACCTTGCCTCCGCCCGCGTGCACCTGGCCGCGGTGCTCGGAGACGACCGGCTCGCCACCTATCCCGGGTTCGTTCACCTGCTGCTGTGGGTGGCCGCCCGGGTCGAGGCAGAGCTCGCCGCGTCAGGGACGGACCCCGCCACCTCCGACGGGGACTGGGTGATCCAACGCATCCAGCACCTCCTGTCCCTCGTGCCGCCTCGGAACCGTCAGGACCACGCCTACGCGGCGCACGCGCTCGCGGACCTCGAACGACGCGGCCGTGTCGACACCCCCGAGCTGTGGGCGGGCGTCGTCGACGCCTGGCGCAAGGTCAACCGCCCGTTCCCACTGGCAACCGCTCTGGTCCGGTCCGGCGCAGCGTTCGCAGCTGCTGGTCGGACGGACGAAGCAGGTGTGCTGCTCCGCGAGGCGCACGACATCGCCGAGCAGCTCGGCGCTCGACCGCTCTCCGAGGAGGCGGCGACCGTGGCTCGCGCGGCCCACCTCCGGATGCACGCCAGCGCATCCCACCCGGGCACGGGTCTGGGGCTGACCCCGCGGGAGCTCGACGTGCTCCGACTGGTGGCCGAAGGCGCATCGAATCCGGTGATCGCGACCACGCTGGTGATCTCCCCGAAGACCGCGTCGGTGCACGTCTCGAACATCCTCGCCAAGCTCGGCGTCGCCAACCGCGGAGAGGCCGCGGCCATCGCCCACCGAGCCGGCCTGGTGTGAGCGCCACCGAGCCTGAGTGTCTCGAATAGGGCGATCGCCCTATGTCGCAGTGCCCCGCTCAGCGTCAGTCTGCGGGTACCAAGAACTCTGCCGAGCTGAGGAGGACGCCATGTGGGCATGGGTGTTGGGACTGATCGTCACGGGGGTCGTCGGCTGGGGCGCCTATCGCAGCATCCGACCCAGTCGCCGGAAGGCGTGGCTCTCACCCGACACGATCCGGACACGGGTCGAGGGAGGCATGGTCACGGGACGGGACTGGCAGTCCGGACCGCACTGAGGCCTTGGCGCTGAAGCGCCGATGTTGGCTGGGTGGGGCGTGTCTCAGTGGGCGGAGGGCCCACGCCCACCAGAACGCCACCGGCCCGCCGTCTCGAGGACGACGGGCCGACGGGCCGTAGGGGACCAGGCGGTCAGCCTTTCTTCAGCACCACGAAGCTGATCTCCTTCGAGACCTTCTGGTTGTCCGCGCTGCCCAGGTAGGTCACCTCGAGGGTCACCTTGCCGTTCTTGGTGAAGACCGGCAGCTTGATCCTCACCGAGCCGCCCGAGAGCGTCGTCAGGATCGAGCCGCCCGGGGCACCGGTGACCTTGACGTCGCCCGTGACCACCTGGCCGGGGGCGGTCAGGGCGACGTCAAGGACCACTCGGGTCTTCTTGCGCACGACCTGGTCCGGACCTCGGTCGATGGACATCTTCGGCTTCGCCCGGGTGACCTTGACCGCGCCGCTCGCCTGCGACCCCGTCGTGTTGCCGTCCCCGGTGTAGCGCGCGGTGACGTCGTGCGTCCGGACCGTGTCGAGCGGCCCGACCTGCGCCGTGGCGGTGCCGTCGGCGCCGACCGGGACGGTCGCGACCAGGATGCCGTCGGCGGTGAACTCCACCGAGCCGGTCGGTACGCCGGCCGGCGAGGTCACCCGCGCCGTGACCGAGACCGTGCCCTGGTGGACCGTGACCGAGCGCGGGCTGACCGAGACGGCGGTGACCGAGGCGGCCTTGCGGACCTCGACCGTGACCGCGGCCGTGGCGGGCTTGTTGCTCGCGTCCCCCGCGTACTGGACGGTCAGCGGGTGGCTACCGACGGCCAGGGCCTTGGCCGGGAGCATCACGTCGGCGGTGCCGTTGCTCGCGACGCTGGCCGTGCCGAGCGTGGTGGAGCCGTCGAGCAGCGTCACCGTGCCGGTCGTGGCCTTGGTCGAGGTCACCGTGACGTGGACGCTGCCGGGGTCGCCCCAGACGATCGGGTCCGCGTGACCGGAGACCGTGGTGTCGACCGGCGTATCCCCGCCGCCACCGCCGGGCGCGGTCACGTTGATCGCCACCGTGGTTCTGCCCGCGGTGGTGTTGGCGTCACCGGGGTAGGTGAGCGTCACCGTCTTAGGGCCGGTCGTGCTGAACGGGCCCACCGTGCAGGTAGCCGTGCCGGACGTCAGCGTGACGTCGGCCGGTGTGCCGTCGTCGCAGCTGACCGTGCCGGTCGGCGTCGCGCCGGAGGAGGACACGGTGACCGTGACCTGCGAGGTGCCGGTGCCCCGCGTGACCGTGGTCGGGTCGGCCACGGCGCTGACGGTCGACGTCGCCTTGTCGACCGAGACGGTCTCGGTCGTCTGGCCGGACGCCGTGTGGCCGTCGCCGCTGTAGTCGACCGTGACGGTCCGGTCGCCGGCCGTGGTCCACGGCCCGACCTCGCAGCTGGCCTCGCCGCCGCTGAGCGTGGCGTCGACGTCGGTCATACCGGGCGCCGAGCAGGTGACGGTGCCGGTCGGGGTGGACCCCGTCGCCGAGACCTGCACCTGGACCGTCGAGGTCTCGCCGGGGGCGACGGTGGCGGGGGAGGCCGCCGCGTCGACCGTGGGCGTGGCCTTCGACACCGTGACGTCCACCGGGGAGGTCGACGGCGCGTAGGTCGCGTCGCCGCCGTACGCCAGGCTCAGCGTGTGGTCGCCGGGCTCGAGAGACCCGGCCGCCAGGGTGTAGGTCGCCTCACCGCCGGCCAGCGTGGCCGTCCCGAGGACCGTCGAGCCGTCCTTGACGGTGACCGTCCCGGTCGCCGCGGCCGGGGCCACGGTGATCGCGAGGTCCCCGGACTCGCCGTACGTGACGGCGGCGTCGTCGGCCGAGACCGTCGTGCTCGTGCGGTTGTCCCGCGTCGGGATCGTGATCGGGAACGCCGTACCGGTCCGGTCGCCCTCGAGCAGGAACGTCGTGGTCGGGCCGGTGACGCCGGCGGGGACCGTGAACGTCACGTGGGCGGTGCCGGCCTCGTCGTCCGGCAGGCTGCGCAGCGTGTTGTCGACGGCCGCCGCCGGGCCGACCGGGTCGCTGCCGTCGTAGACCCGGAGGGCGGTGTCCTGGGTGTCGGACTGCACCTGGTCGCCGGTCATCGCCAGCGACGCCACGTCGAGGGTGACCGTGTCGCCGGTGCCGTAGCCGCCGCCGGGGGTGGCGCTGGTGACCTGGACGTCGACCGCGTGCTGGCCGAAGTCGGGGCTCACGGTCGGGTGCGCCGCGAGGTAGTCGACCGTCGCCTGCAGGTCGGAGAACCCGGTGTCCTGCTGGTGCGTGCCGGCGATCAGCCCGCGGAAGTTGTCACCGCCCTCGAACAGGAAGTTCGTCGCGGAGACCCGGTACGTCGTGGCCGCGTCGAGCGGGTCGCCGTCCAGCCACATCCCGGTGATCCGGTCGCCCTCGGGGCGGGTCGGGTCGTAGGAGAACTGGAAGCCCTTCGAGGTGCCGAGCCTCAGGAACGGGCGCGACGGCACGTTGCCGTCGGGGTCGCGCTGCCACTGCTGCTCCAGCACCGTCTTGATCTGCGCGCCGGTCAGGTCGGCGGTCATCAGCGTGTTGGCGAACGGCTGCACGTCGGCCGCCTGCCGGTAGGTGATGTCCGAGGGGTAGCTGCCCGAGCCCATCAGGTCGGCCCGCAGCCCGCCCGGGTTCATGAACCCGATCTCCGCGCCGGTCTTCCAGCGCTGGATCTCCGCGACCAGGTTGCCCAGGGTCGACTCGCCACCGCGGTTCTCGACCACCGTGCTGGTGGCCGGGTCCTGGCGACGCGCCCGCTGGAACGGGCCGTCCTCGGAGCCGAGGCTGACCTGGCCCTGGACGTTCGCGTTGTCGACGGCGTCGGCGACGATGTCCTGGGTGGCGCTGTCCGGGTCGTAGTCCTTCATCGCCAGGACGTGCTGGCGGACGTCGAGCAGGTTGTCGGTGCCCGGCTCGAAGTCGAACTCGAGCTGGTTGAGGTACGAGCCGTACTGGCCGGCCGACACCACAGGACGCTCGGTGACCGCACGATCCTCGGTGGCCCACGCCTCCACGGGAAGCTTGTGGTTGTACTTCAGGTGCGTGTGGCCGGACACGATCGCGTCGACGTTCTCGTTCGCGCCGTTGACGATCTGCGCGAACTTGGAGCCATCGGTCAGCGAGGAGAGCGCCGGCGTCGCGGCACCCTCGTGGACCAGCTCGATGACGAGGTCGCAGCCGTCGTCGGAGCCGCAGCCCCCGGGGCCCTTGAGCCGGTCGGCGGCCGCGTTGACCTCGGCGACGATCGGGGTGACGTCGACCTCCTCGAGCGCGGACGGCGCCACCAGGGACGGCAGGTCCTCGGTGACCGCGCCGATGAACCCGACCGTGTGGCCGTCGTCCAGCGTCTTCCACCAGGTCGCGCCGTCGGAGTGGTCGTAGCCGTGGTCCGCGCGGTCGGACTTCAGCGCGTAGCTGCCGTCCGACTTGAGCCGCACGTTGGCCGCGAGGTAGGGCCAGTTCGCGCCGCCGTACTTGTTGTCGGTGGCGTCGTAGGGCTTCATGACCCGGTCGATCAGGTCGCGGTAGCCCTTGTCGAACTCGTGGTTGCCCGCCGACGAGACGTCCAGGCCGGCCTCGTTCATCGCGTCGATGGTCGGCTTGTCCTTGGCGATGAAGGACTCGAACGTCGAGCCGCCGATGAGGTCGCCGGCCATCGCGAAGAGCGTGTTCGGGTTGTCGGCACGCAGCCCCTTGACCGCGCCGGCCATCGCGGCGGCACCGGCAGCGGCGCTCGCCGGGTCGTCGAGGATCCGGCCGTGGAAGTCGTTCGAGGCGAGCACCTGGACGGTGTCGACGTCCTCGAGCGGCGGGTTCACCGGAGCGTCGACGCCGATGATCTCCGGGTTGTGGTCCGAAGCGCGGAACGGGACGGTGCCGTCGTAGAACTGGGTGAGGTCGTAGTTGTACCGGCTGTACTCGTAGTAGACCGGCTCGTTGGCGTTGATCGGCCAGACGGTCTGACCGGACACCATGCCGACGGCGGCGTCGTTCGCGAAGACGTGGTCCAGCGACCCGGCCAGGCCGGCGAAGGAGTACGACGCCTCGCCGTTCTGCGGCTCGAGGTTGTGCCAGCCGGCGGCCTCGAGGGTCTGCACCGGGTCCTCGTGGCTGTAGGCGTTGTAGTCGCCGGTCATGAAGACCGCCGGGATGCCCTTGTCCTGGGAGACGGAGTCGGCGAACGCGGCGAGGGCCCTGGCCTGCCGCACCCGGTCGCCGTTGTAGTAGCCGGCGCCCTTGCCGGCGTCGTCGTTGTCGGTGCCGACGACGGTCGTCGGGTCCTGCGGAGCGCTCTTGGACTTGAGGTGGTTGACGATGACGACGAAGCCGTCGTCGCGGTTGCCGCCGACCCGCTTGAAGGCCTGGGCCAGCGGCTCACGGGCGTTGCGGAACGGTGCGGAGTTCACCAGGATCTCCGAGCGGCCGACCGTCTCGATCTTGCGGGGGTTGTAGATGAAGGCCGAGCGGATGGCGTCCTGCTCGGCGATCGTCGGCTGGGCCTCCGGCCGCGGGCTGGGCACGAACGCCCAGCGCGGGTTGGCCACCGTGTCCTCGCCGCCGTGTCCGGCGCTCCAGGCCTGGTTCAGCACGTCGACCAGGTGGGCGACCGCGATGTCGCGGTCGGCAGCGGTCGGCGTGACGCCGCCGTAGCCGAGCTTGATCGGGTTCTCGACCTCCTCCAGGCTCATCACGTCCGCGTCCATCGTGTTGATGGCGAGGATCTCCTTGGCCTGCTGGCGCTCGAAGTCGGCGTTGGGGTCGCTCAGGTCCGCGCAGTTGCACTTCTGCGCCGCACCGCGGGGGCCGAGGCCGCCGTCCACGAGCGGGGTCGCTGGGGGCACGACGCCGCGGGTGTCGGTCCACGAGCACGTGTTGGCGGTGACGCGGTTGCCGGGAGCCGTGCTGCCGCTGCGCTCCGTGTAGTACGTGCAGCCCCGGTCGTGTCCGGCCGCGTCGTCGGGCAGGCTCGCCCAGCTCTGCGCGTCGTGCACGAAGTAGTTGAGCATGTTGAACGTGGCGATCTTGACGTTGCCGGTGGTGCCGAGGACGTCGTCGGGGGCGGCCGGCCGGTCCTGCTCGATCGAGACCTTGCCCTCACCGGTGTCGCCGGCGGTCACCGGGTGGATCGGCTGGAGGTTCCACGCGCTGTTGCGGTAGTCGAGGACGACGGGCTCGGGGAACGTGACGGCGGCGCCGACCCGGACGGTGTGGTCCTTGGTCATCCACGGGAAGGCCGCGCTCGTCGAGGCCGTGCCCGACTGGGCGTCGGACAGCGTGATCGCGTGGGCCTCGTTGAACGCCTCGTTGGCGTTGAACGCGGCCAGGTCGTCGCGGGGGTTGACCAGGTCGACGCTGAGGTAGAGCGGCTTGGTCGAGTTCGCGGCCAGGCCGATCTCACCGAAGTTGCTCGAGCCCGAGTCGGCCCACGGGCTGCCGTCGTACCCGTCGGTGACCGTGAACGGGTCGGTCGGCTGGTAGAGCTCGCCCTCGTGCTTCTCGCGCTCGGCGGCCAGGGCCGCGCCGGTGAGGCAGTCGGCGGCCGCGGCGGTGCAGTCGGTGCCGGGCAGGCGCGTGCCGGGGACGGCCGCGGGCAGCGCGGAGGCGAGCGTGGTGACGTCGCCGGCAGTGCTGGGCGTCAGCTCGGTCATCCCGGAGAACTCCGAGACCCGGCCGGTGACCGAGACGGAGGTGCCGACCGCGGGCGAGGTCTTGCTGCCCATGAAGACGAAGATCGCATCGGACGCGTCGGGCGTGGTCTCGGGCCCACCGGTCTGCAGGTAGAAGCCCTTGAAGTCCGTGGCGCCGGTGCCGTACGACGCGGTGACGACGCCCTGCGTCTCGACGATGGCGTTGGGCATCGGCGTGGTGGTGCCGGTGCCCTGGATCTCGGCGATGGTCAGCTCGGGGATCGCCGGTGCGCCGTTCGGCGTCGGGTCGAGGACGTTGAGGTCGGCGCTGTTGTCGTCGGTGTCGGTGCCGCCGGCCAGGCGGGTGATCGCCTTGGCCGGGGTCACGGTGCTGCTGTCGGCCGCTGCCGTCTCGAAGGTGTTGCTGCTGCCCCAGCCCACGAGGTCGGCGCGGAACTGGTCCGCCGTCACCGCGCCCGTGCCCGGGTCGTAGTCGCTGGTCTTCTTGGCCACGAAGAGGGTGCCGCCAGCGCTGTCGAGGTTCGGCCCGGTGCTGCTGAGGTCGTACTGGACGTCCGCGACGGGCGCGCCGGCGGCGCCGTCGGTGCCGAGCTGGACGATGTCGTAGGAGTTGGCCGCCATGCTGCCGGTCAGGTCGACGATCTTCGTGGCGGTGCCGGTGGCGCCCGGTGCGCGGTACTGCAGGCTGAGCCCGCTCATGGTGAGGGTCGAGCCGCTGGTGTTCTGGATCTCGACGTAGTCGTGGTCGTACGCCGCGCCGGTCCTGCCGCCCTCGGTGTAGACCTCGGTGATCTTGAGCGCGGTCGGGGCGATGCAGTCGCAGACCTCCGGCGTACCGGTCGCCGCGACGGTGAAGTCGGTGCCGTTGTTGTCGGTGTCGGTCGCGCCGTTGCCCGCGCGGTTCAGGACCGGCTTCGGAGGGGTGCCTGTCGTGGTCGGAGCCGGGGCCTTGCTGGTCTCGTAGAGGTTGGGGGTCGTCCCGTAGCCGACCAGATCGATCACGGCGGCCGGGAAGGTCGAGGGGTCGGTCGCGGCCGGCAGGGACAGCAGGGTCTGGCTGTTGGCCAGGACGACGACCCCGCCCGTGCCCGAGAGGTTCATGGCCGTGTTGGCCGCGTCCGGCGTGATGGTCGCCGCGGTGGTGGGCGCCGTCGACGCGCCGCCGACCAGGAAGTGCCCGCCCGCCGGCAGCAGGATCGACGGCAGGTCGACCTTGCTGCTCGCCGCGGTGCCCGTCGCCGACCGGTACTGGACCGACTTGCCGGCCAGCGAGATCGCCGACGCCGTCGGGTTGTAGACCTCGACGTAGTCCTGGTTGTACGCCGCGGCCGCGGCGTTCGCGCCGAAGACCTCGCTGATGACCAGGCCGGTGCTGCCGGCCGCCTGCGCCGGTGCGGCCAGCAGGGCCAGCGGCGAGAGGACGACGGCCAGCACCAGGGCGAGCAGCCCGAGGCGGCGGAGCGGCGTGGAGGGGGCAGTGGACACGCGGGTGGCCTTTCGCGGGGCGGCTGCGGGCATGCCGGAGCAACCGAGATGGAGAGAGTGCTGCGAAGAGATCGGTCCCGAGAGAGCACCCCCGGAAAGTGCGCTCAGCCTAAGCAGCGATCCGGCGTCCTGAAGAGAACCTCAGAAAAAGTATGGACGAACCGTTCGCCGCCGAATTGGCAACAGTTGCCACTTGCTCACCCTTCTGGGTGCCTCATGCCCCCAGATCGGCGGCCCGGAGCGCGGCGACGCGGTCCTCGGGCCCCTCGAAGCTGACGTCCCGGATGGCCGACCGCCCGAACAGGAACAGCACCAGCTCGACCACGGGTCCGCTGACGGTGACCGGGTGGTCGCCCTTGCGCATCGTCGCCGAGGCGCCGGTGTCGGAGCGGCGCAGGACGGTCGGGACCGGGAGCTTGCGGCCGAAGAAGGCACCGCCCCGGCTCAGCTGCGACCAGATCACCTCGGCGTCGGCGGGCGCGAGGTCACGCGGCTCCCAGCCGCCCTCGCCGCGACGCAGGTCCTCGTGGTGCACGACCATCTCGAACGTGTTGATCATCTTGTCGACCGGCCGCAGGGCACGCAGGAGCGGCGACGGCGTCCGGAGCTTCTCGACCTGCACCTCGAAGGACTTCGCCTTCCGGCGCTCCATCGCCCGCGCATTGAGACCCGCGAGCGGGGGCACGATGTTGCCGAGCGACGAGATCGGGTTGCGCTCGCGCACGAGCAGGTGCGCGACCAGGTCCTGGGCGTCCCATCCCTCGCAGAGCGTCGGCGCGTCGGGTCCGAGCGCGAGGGCGAGGTAGCACAGAGCGATCCGCTCGCGCAGCGCCAGGTACTCGGTCATGTCGGGAGGATACGGCGGTCGCGACGGCACCCGTCCCGATGTCAGTGGGTGGGAATAGGCTGACCCGTCCGCGGGTTGGCCCGCGGACAGAGAGGTGGGCAGGTGGCGAAGAGACGGGGTACGACGAGCGCGGGCTTCGCCGTACTCGGGGTCGCGATCCGCCGCGAGCCGCTGATCTTCACCCTCTCCACGATCGGCAGCGTGCTGTTCGGCGCGCTCACCGTCGCCGACGCGTGGGTCCTCGGCTGGGCCACCGACCACGTCGTGCTGCCGGCCTTCGAGAACGGCGAGATCGACAGCTCGCTGCTGTGGGCGGTGTTCGCGCTGTTCCTCGGAGTGGCGCTGCTGCGCGCGGTCGGGATCGTGGCCCGCCGGCTCGGAGCGGGCGTCATGCAGTACCGCATGCAGGCGCACACCCGTCGTGCCGTGACCCGGCAGTACCTCTCCCTCCCGATGGAGTGGCACCAGCGTCACCCGACCGGGCAGCTGCTCTCGAACGCCAACTCCGACGTCGAGGCCGCCTGGGGCCCGATCGCGCCGCTGCCGATGGCGGTCGGCACCGTCGCGATGATGGTGATCGCGATCGTGCAGATGTTCCTCGCGGACGTCGTGATGGCCGTCGTCGGCCTGCTGGTGTTCCCGGCCGTGGTCGTCGCGAACCTCTTCTACCAGCGCTACTCCTCGCCGCTCATGACGAAGGCGCAGCAGCTGCGCGCCGAGCTCAGCGAGGTCGCGCACGAGTCCTTCGACGGCGCGATGGTCGTCAAGACCCTGGGCCGCGAGTCCGAGGAGACGGAGCGGTTCGCCGAGACCGCCCACCGGCTGCGCGACGTCAACATGCGGGCCGGCCGGATCCGCGCGGCGTTCGACCCGACCCTGGCCGCGCTTCCCAGCCTCGGCGTCCTCGTCGTCCTCGCCGTCGGCGTCGAGCGGGTGCTCGGCGGTGCCACCGACGCCGGTGACGTCGTGACCGTCGCCTACCTCCTCACGATCGTCGCGTTCCCGATCCGCTCGATCGGCTGGCTGCTCGGCGAGTTCCCGCGCAGCGTCGTCGGCTTCAACCGGGTGCGCAGCGTGCTGCGCGCCACCGGCGAGATGCAGTACGGCGACGCGCCGGCGGTCCGCTCGCAGGCCGGCGCCCGGCTCGCGGTCGAGGGCCTGGCGTACCGGTACGACCCGGAGCAGCACCTGCTCGAGGACGTGACGTTCACCGTCGAGCCCGGCCGCACGGTCGCGCTGGTCGGTGCGACCGCGTCCGGCAAGAGCACGCTCACCAACCTGATGGCCCGGCTGGTCGACCCCGCCGAGGGCCGGATCCTGCTCGACGGGACCGACCTGCGCGACCTGGCCAGGGGCGAGCTCGCGCGGGTGGTCTCGGTGGTCGCCCAGACGGCGTTCCTCTTCGACGACACGGTGCGCGACAACGTCACCCTCGGGGCGGACGTCTCCGACGAGGCGGTCTGGGCGGCGCTGCGCGCGGCGCAGGCCGACGGGTTCGTCGCCGCCCTGCCGCACGGCCTGGACACCCAGCTGGGGGAGCGCGGCACCTCGCTCTCGGGCGGGCAGCGGCAGCGCATCTCCCTGGCCCGCGCCTTGGTCCGCAAGCCGCGGCTGCTCGTCCTCGACGACGCGACGTCGGCCGTCGACCCGGAGGTCGAGGCACGGATCCTCGAGGCGCTCCGGTCCGGCAGCCACGACAGCACGCTGGTCGTCGTCGCCTACCGCAAGGCCACGATCTCGCTGGCCGACGAGGTCGTGCACCTCGAGGACGGCCGCGTGGCCGACCGGGGCACGCACGCGGAGCTGCTCGCGCGCAGCCCGGCGTACGCCCACCTCGTGAACGCCTACGAGATGCGCGCCGACGTGCCGGCCGAGTCGTCGGCCGAGATGCAGGAGGCGGAGTGAGCACGGCTGCCGGCACGAGCATGGACACCGGCGAGGAGATCGGCGCGATCGCGACGATCCGCCGCGGCGTGCACTTCTCACCCGAGCTGAAGGACGGCATCGGCTGGACGCTGGTGCTCGCGCTCATCGCCTCGATCGGCCAGGTCATCGTCCCGGTGGCGGTGCAGCGGACCATCGACCACGGCCTCAACGGCCCGGACGGCCCGGACGTCGCCTTCACCGTCGAGATGGGCATCGCCGCGGCGCTCGCGCTCGCCGTCACGAGCTTCGCGTCGTACCTGATGACGTCCCGCCTGTTCACCACTTCCGAGCGCGGCCTCGCGACACTGCGGATCAAGGCGTTCCGCCACGTCCACGACCTGCCGCTGCTCACCCAGAACACCGAGCGCCGTGGCGCCCTGGTCTCGCGGGTCACCAGCGACGTCGACCAGGTCAGCCAGTTCCTCGTGTACGGCGGCCTGCTCTTCGTCGTGAGCACCGGCCAGGTGCTGGTCGCGACGATCGTCATGGTCATCTACAGCTGGCAGCTCGCGCTCGTCGTCTGGGTCTGCTTCGCTCCTCTCTTCCTGTCGATCCGCTACTTCCAGCGCAAGCTCTCGGACGCCTACTCCGTGGTGCGCCGGCAGGTCGGCGCGATGCTCTCGGCGATCTCCGAGCCCGTGGTCGGCGCGGCGGTCGTGCGGTCCTACGCCGTCGAGGACCGCACCCAGGCGCGGATCGACCACGCGATCGACGAGTACAAGACGTCGAGCACCAGCGCCCAGCGCTTCACGGTGATCTCGTTCTCCCTCGGCGGCGTCTCGGCGGGCCTGGCCAACGCCGGCGTGCTGATCGTCGGGGTCTGGCTCGGCTTCGCCGGCGACATCACGGCCGGCACGGTGCTGGCGTTCGCCTTCCTCGTGTCGCTGTTCGTCGGCCCGGTGCAGATGGGCACCCAGATCCTCACCGACGCGCAGAACGCGATCGCGTCGTGGCGCCGGGTGATCGGCATCCTCGACACGCCCGCCGACCTCGTGGACCCCGGCCCCGACGGCGCGACCCTGCCGCACGAGCCGGTGGACGTGACGTTCCGCGACGTGACGTTCGCCTACCCGGGCGGCCCGCCGGTGCTCCGCGACATCGACCTGGAGATCGCGGCCGGCACCCGCATCGCGGTCGTCGGCGAGACCGGCTCCGGCAAGTCCACCATCGCCAAGCTGCTCACCCGGCTGATGGACCCGACCGAGGGTGCCGTGCTGCTGGACGGGATCGACGTGCGCGACATCGCGCAGGCCTCGATGCGGCGCAGCGTGGTGCTGGTGCCTCAGGAGGGCTTCCTGTTCGACGACTCGATCGCCGCCAACGTGCGCTACGGCCGTCTCGACGCCACCGACGAGGAGATCGTCGCGGCCGCCGACGACCTCGGCCTCGGCGACTGGCTGGCGGGGCTGCCCGGCGGCATCGCCACCCAGGTGGGCCAGCGCGGCGAGTCGATGTCGGCCGGCGAGCGCCAGCTGGTGGCGCTGTGGCGCGCACAGCTCGCCGACCCCGACCTGCTGGTCCTGGACGAGGCGACGAGTGCCGTCGACCCCGCCCTGGAGATGCGGATCAGCCGGGCGCTCGAGCGGCTGATGCGCGGCCGTACGTCGGTCACGATCGCGCACCGGCTCACGACCGCCGAGGGTGCCGACGAGGTGATCGTGGTCGACAAGGGCCGGATCGTGCAGCGCGGCCCGCACGCCGTCCTCGCCCAGCAGGCGGGCTCGGTGTACGCCGGGCTGTACGCCAGCTGGGTCGCCCAGCAGGCCAGCTGATAGCCACGGCGGGGACAATGGGTGCCGTGACCTCCCTCGACCCGGCGATCGCGGACCGCCTCAAGCGCTCCGCCGACCGACTCGTGCCCGCCGTCGTCCAGCAGCACGACACCGGCGAGGTGCTGATGCTCGGCTGGATGGACGACGAGGCGTTGGCCCGCACGCTGAGCAGCGGGCGGGCGACGTACTGGAGCCGCTCCCGCCAGGAGTACTGGGTCAAGGGCGACACGTCCGGGCACGTGCAGTGGGTCAAGGAGGTCCGGCTCGACTGCGACGGCGACACCCTGCTGGTCAAGGTCGACCAGGTCGGTGCCGCCTGCCACACCGGGGACCGGACCTGCTTCGACGCCGACCTCCTGCTCGCCGATGGCTGACCGCCGGCGTACCTTCGGGCCGGTCGTGCTGCTCGGCCTCGCCGCCGGCACGGTGACCGCGGTCGCCGGCAACCATCCGGCCGTGTCGGGCAGCGGTGCCGCCGCGGGGGCGATGTCGAGCCTGCTGATCTCGTTCGACGCCCACATGCCGCTCGTCACCGCGCTGGGCCTGGTGGTGCTGGCCTGCTGGGGCGTGGTGCTGGTGACCCGCGGCCGGGTACGCCGCGCCGTGGCCGTTCTCGCCGCGCTGGCCTCCACGGGGGCGCTGGTCGCCACGCTCGTCGCCTGGAGCCAGGTGCCCGCCCAGCTGCGCGACGAGCTGGCCCAGGTCGGGGTGACCAGCTCCTCGATCAGCCACACCTGGTGGTGGTGGGCCGCCGCGGTCGGTGCGGTGCTCTCGATGGTGGCCGCGGTGGCTGCGTTCGTGCTCGCGCCGGCGTGGCCGGAGATGGGCGCCCGCTACGACGCGCCCGGGGCAGCCGCCGAGCCGATCGCGGCAGAGCCGGAGGAGCAGTCCTCCCTGGACCTGTGGAAGGCCATGGACGAGGGTCGCGATCCGACGGCCGCCGACCCTGAATAGACTGTCCCAGCAACGCCATGACTTCCCCTGGAGGAGCCCCGCATGTCTGACAACCACGGCAACACCCCCGCTGCCTGGACGGCCGTCACGGTCGCCATGCTCGGCTTCGTGGTCGGCGCCGTGGGCCTGCTGCTGGACCCGGTCAACATGACCATCTTCTGGGTCGGCGTCGCACTCGGCGTCGCGTCGCTGGTGGTGTTCGGCGTGATGGCAAAGCTCGGCTTCCACGAGTCCGGCCACTGAGCCGCTGAGGGTCCAGCCATGACCGTGACCGCGCCGCCGCCCCCGGTGGGTGCGGCGTGGTCGGAGCAGCGCTGGCGCCGGGTCGTCGGACCCGCGGTGACGATCGGCGGGCTCGCGCTCCTCACCGCCGCCCTCCACGTCCGCGACCCGCACGACGGCGGGTCGTGGGGCTACTGCCCCAGTGCGGCGCTGGGCTTCTACTGCCCGGGATGCGGGGGCCTGCGCGCGGTCAACGACCTGACCCGGGGCCAGGTCGGCGCCGCGGCCTCGAGCAACATCCTGTTCGTGGCGTTGCTGCCGCTGCTGGTGTTCCTGCTCGGACGCTGGGGGTACGAGCGGTGGACCGGCCGGGTGCGTGAGCCGAACGTGCGGCTGACCCGGGCCTTCCTGGTCTCGCTCGGCATCGCGGCGGTGGTGTTCACCGTGCTCCGCAACCTCGCGATCGGCGCCTGGCTGGCACCCTGACCGGTCCCGCTGCGTCGGTGGGTCAGCTGACCCGGACGAGGATGTTGACGATGATGCCGACGACCGAGAGCACGGTGCCGATGATGCCGCAGATGTAACCCGCGTTGACCTGGCCGCGACCGCCGTACTGACCGGGGTTGGCGTCGATCTCGGCGAGGGCGCCGCGTCCCAGGATGATCGCCGGGATGCCGGTGAACAGGCCGCAGCACGGGATGCTGAGGATGCCGAGGATCAGCGTCAGCGTGGCTCGCGGGTGGTTCGGCGCCGGCGCTCCACCGTACGGCGGCTGGGGTGCGCCGTACTGCGGCGGCGGGGGAGGCGGTTCGGAGTAGCTCACAGGTGGAACCCTTCGTCGAGGCCGTCCGTCTGCCGGCCGTTGGGCGGGACACTACCCATGCGCGTGGGCCACTGACAGCGTGAAACACTGTGCGTCATGTCCGTGCTCGACGAGATCGTCGCCGGCGTGCGGGTCGACCTCGCCGAGCGGGAGTCCGCGACCAGCCTGGCCGACCTCCGCGCCGCGCTCGCGGACGCCGACCCGCCGCGTGACCCGATGCCGCACCTCCGCGCGCCGGGCTCCAGCGTCATCGCGGAGGTCAAGCGCCGCAGCCCCAGCAAGGGCGACCTGGCCGACATCCCCGACCCGGCCGAGCTCGCGCAGCGGTACGCCGCGGGCGGGGCCGCCGCGATCAGCGTGCTGACCGAGCAGCGCCGCTTCGGCGGCAGCCTCGACGACCTGCGTGCGGTCCGCGCCGCCGTGGACATCCCGGTCCTGCGCAAGGACTTCATCGTCACGAGCTACCAGCTCGTCGAGGCCCGCGCGGCCGGTGCCGACCTGGTGCTGCTGATCGTCGCCGCCCTCGACGACGACACCCTCCGCCGCCTGCACGACGAGGCCAGCGAGCTGGGGCTCACCGTGCTCGTGGAGGTGCATGACGAGGCGGAGACCGAGCGGGCGGTCGCGCTCGGCGCCGAGCTGGTGGGCGTGAACGCCCGCAACCTCAAGACCCTCGCGATCCACGACGACACCTTCGGGCGGCTCGCGCCGCTCGTCCCCGACGACCGCGTCAAGGTCGCGGAGAGCGGGATCTTCAGCCCTGCCGACGTGCGGCGCTTCGCGGCCGAAGGCGCCCGCGCGGTGCTGGTCGGTGAGGCGCTGGTGAAGGACGGCGACCCGGAGGCCGCGGTCGCCGCGATGACAGGAGTGGTGGCATGAGCACGGCACCGACCCGCTTCGACGCCGACGAGCGCGGCTGGTTCGGCGACCCGGTCACGGGGTTCGGGGGCCGGTTCATGCCGGAGGCCCTGGTCGCCGCCCTGGACGAGCTGACCGTCGCCTGGCACGAGGCGATGGCCGATCCCGCGTTCGTCGCGGAGTTCGAGGCGATCCTGCGCGAGTACGCCGGCCTGCCCAGCCCGCTCTACCACGCGGAGCGGCTCAGCCAGCGGCTCGGCGCCCGGATCCTGCTCAAGCGCGAGGACCTCAACCACACCGGCGCACACAAGATCCGCAACGTGCTCGGCCAGGCGCTGCTCACCCGCCGGATGGGCAAGACCCGCGTGATCGCGGAGACCGGCGCCGGCCAGCACGGCGTCGCGAGCGCCACCGCGGCGGCGTACTTCGGCCTGGACTGCACGGTCTACATGGGCTCGGTGGACACCAGGCGCCAGGCACTCAACGTGGCGCGGATGAACCTGCTCGGCGCGACGGTCGTCCCGGTCGACTCCGGCAGCGCGACGCTCAAGGACGCGATCAACGAGGCGCTGCGCGACTGGGTGGCCAGCGTCGACCACACGGCGTACCTCTTCGGCACCGCGGCCGGCCCGCACCCCTTCCCGAGCATGGTCCGCGACTTCACGCGCGGCATCGGCGACGAGGCGCGCGCCCAGTGCCTCGAGCAGTACGGCGTACTCCCGGACGTGATCGCGGCCTGCGTGGGCGGCGGGTCCAACGCGATCGGCCTGTTCACGGCGTTCCTCGACGACGAGGCCGTGGCGATCTACGGGTTCGAGGCCGGGGGAGAGGGCTTCGACACCGGCCGGCACGCCTCGACGATCCACGCCGGAGACCCCGGGGTGCTGCACGGTGCCCGTACGTACGTGCTCCAGGACGACGACGGCCAGACGGTCGAGTCGCACTCGATCTCCGCCGGCCTCGACTACCCGGGGGTCGGCCCCCAGCACGCGCACCTCGCCGCGACCGGCCGGGCGACGTACCTCCCCGCCACCGACGCCGAGGCGATGGACGCGATGGCGCTGCTCGCGCGCACCGAGGGGATCATCCCCGCGATCGAGTCCGCGCACGCCGTCGCCGGCGCCGTCAGGCTCGCGGAGGAGCGACCGGGCCAGACCATCCTGGTCAACCTCTCGGGCCGCGGCGACAAGGACATGGAGACCGCGATGGAGTACTTCGGCCTGAACCGGACGGAGGCGCCGCGGTGACGGCCCGGACCGCGTTCGAGAAGGCCGCGGCCGACGGCCGGGCCGCGCTGGTGGGTTACCTCCCCGCCGGCTTCCCCGACGTCCAGGGCGGCATCGATGCGCTGCGGGCCATGGTCGACGCCGGCTGCGACGTGGTCGAGATCGGGCTGCCGTACAGCGACCCGGTCATGGACGGTCCGACGATCCAGGCCGCGGCGCAGCAGGCACTCGAGGGCGGCGTCCGCACCTCCGACGTGCTCCGCACGGTCGAGGCGGTCGCGGCGACCGGCACGCCCACGCTCGTGATGACCTACTGGAACCCCGTCGTGAGGTACGGCGTCGAGCGCTTCGCCGCGGACCTCGCGAACGCCGGCGGGGCCGGCCTCATCACGCCGGACCTGACCCCGGACAGCGGTCCGGAGTGGATCGCGGCCGCCGACCAGCACGACCTGGACAAGGTCTTCCTGGTGGCGCCGTCCTCGACCGACGAGCGGATCGCGATGACGACGGCCGCCTGCCGCGGCTTCGTCTACGCCACCGCGGTCATGGGCGTCACCGGCGCCCGCACCACCACCAGCGACCTGGCCGGCCCGCTCGTCGCCCGCACCAAGGCCGCGACCGACCTCCCGGTCGGTGTCGGCCTCGGCGTCAGCAACGGCGCCCAGGCCGCCGAGATCGCCAGGTACGCGGACGGCGTGATCGTCGGCTCGGCGTTCGTCCGCGCGCTCCTCGACCACCCCGGCGACGGGGACGCGGGCCTGCGGGCCCTCACCGCGCTCACCGAGGACCTGGCTGCGGGGGTACGGCGTGCGTAGCGCCGCCGCCCTGCTGATCGCCTCCCTCCTCGCGCTCAGCGCCTGCGGCGGATCCGCGCAGGGCGACGGAGAGCTGCACGGGCACGTCCTCGACCCGCCGTTCCCCGTCTCGGCCACGCCGCTGACCGACACCGACGGCCAGCCGTACTCGCTCACCAAGGACACCGACCGCCCCCTGACGCTGGTGTTCTTCGGCTACTCGCACTGCCCGGACATCTGCCAGACGGTGATGTCCAACCTCGGCTCCGCGATGACCCGGCTCGACGAGAATGACCGCGACCGGGTCGACGTGGTCTTCGTGACCACCGACCCCGCCCGCGACACCGCGTCCGCGCTGAAGCAGTACCTCGCGCACTTCGACCCGCAGTTCATCGGCCTCACCGGCGACCTCCGCACGATCATCGACATCGCCAAGCCGATGGGCGTCGGGATCACCCAGGGCGAGAAGCTGCCGACCGGCGGGTACGACGTCACCCACGGCACCACCATCACCGGGGTCGACGCCGACGACGAGGGCTCGGTGTACTGGAACGAGACGACCTCGTCGGCGGACTTCGCCGCCGACATCCACACGCTGCTCGACGACTGACGGGGATGCCGATGCTGACTGCGCTCTCGATCCCGAGCCCGCCCGAGGGCGTCTGGTACCTCGGCCCGCTCCCGATCCGGGGCTACGCCCTGGCGATCATCCTCGGCATCGTCGCCGCGATCTGGATCGGCGAGCGGCGCTGGATCGCCCGCGGGGGCAGGGCCGGCGAGGTCCAGGACCTGGCGATCTGGGCGGTGCCGTTCGGCCTCGTCGGTGGCCGGCTGTACCACGTGCTGACCGACCACGACCTCTACTTCGGTGCCGGCAAGCACCCCATCGACGCCCTCTACATCTGGCGCGGCGGGCTCGGCGTGTGGGGCGCGGTCGCGCTCGGCGCTCTCGGCCTGGTGCTCGGCGCCCGCCGCAAGGGCATCAAGCTGCTGCCGGTGCTCGACGCGTGCGCGCCCGGCGTCCTCGTGGCCCAGGCGTTCGGCCGGTGGGGGAACTGGTTCAACCAGGAGCTCTTCGGGAAGCCCACCGACCTGCCCTGGGGGCTGTCGGTGAGCGACGAGACCGCCGTCAACGCCGGCTACCCGCCCGGCACGACGTTCCACCCCACGTTCCTCTACGAGAGCCTGTGGTGCCTCGCCGCGTTCGCCGTGCTGATCTGGGCGGACCGCCGGTTCCGGCTCGGGCACGGCCGCGTCCTGGCGCTCTACATCATGGTCTACACGGCCGGCCGCGGCTGGATCGAGATGCTGCGGATCGACAACGTGGAGCTCCACGACGTGTTCGGGCTGCGGCTCAACGTCTGGACCTCGATCGTGCTCTTCGTCGCGGGGCTGGTGTGGTTCGTGGCGAGTGCCAAGAGGCGGCCCGGGCGCGAGGAGACGGTGTACGTCGAGCGCGACCAGCCCGGCGTCCACGCGGCGACGGACGGGGAGTCCTCGGGCTGACCTGGTGATAGCCTGACACCTCCCCGCTAGGGCCAATGTCGTCCCCTGCACAGCACTTGCACTGCCGAACCGCCGGCGCCGGCCCCGACAACGTCGTGGGGTCGTCGCGGCGCTGAGACGACGGGAGAATGCCCGGTGCCGTACTCGCACGCATTCCCGCCGCCCCAAGGGTTGTACGACCCCCGCCACGAGCACGACGCCTGTGGCGTGGCGTTCGTCGCGACCCTGACCGGCGTCGCCAGCCACGACATCGTGAAGCAGGGCATCCGTGCCCTGCGGAACCTGGACCACCGCGGTGCCGCGGGCGCGGAGCAGAACACCGGCGACGGCGCCGGGATCCTGCTCCAGGTCCCCGACGCGTTCCTGCGCGCTGTCGTCGAGTTCGACCTGCCGCCGCAGCACGCGTACGCCGTGGGCACGGCGTTCCTGCCGGGTGACGAGGAGCAGGTCGCGAAGACCCGCAGCCGGATCGAGGAGATCGCGGCCGAGGAGGGCCTCACGGTCCTCGGCTGGCGGGACCTCCCGACCGACGACTCCGAGGTCGGTGGGATGGCCCGGGGCGTGATGCCGGCGTTCAGCCAGCTGTTCGTGGCCGGTGCCGGCTCGCGGGTGACCGGGATGGCGCTGGAGCGGCTGGCGTTCTGCCTGCGCAAGCGCGCCGAGCACGAGACCGATGCGTACTTCCCGTCGCTGTCGTCGCGGACCCTGGTCTACAAGGGCATGCTGACGACCGACCAGCTCGACCACTTCTTCCCCGACCTGCTCGACGAGCGGATGGCCTCCGCGCTGGCGGTCGTGCACTCGCGCTTCTCGACGAACACCTTCCCGAGCTGGCCGCTGGCGCACCCGTTCCGGTTCATCGCCCACAACGGCGAGATCAACACGGTGATGGGCAACCGCAACTGGATGCGGGCCCGCGAGGCGCTGCTGGCCTCCGACCTGATCCCGGGCGACCTGGACCGGCTCTACCCGATCTGCACCCCGGGCGCGTCCGACTCGGCGTCGTTCGACGAGGTGCTCGAGCTCCTGCACATGGGCGGCCGGTCACTGCCGCACTCGGTGCTGATGATGATCCCCGAGGCGTGGGAGAACCACGCCGAGATGGACGCCAAGCGCCGCGCGTTCTACGAGTTCCACTCCGCGCTGATGGAGCCGTGGGACGGCCCGGCCTGCGTGGTGTTCACCGACGGCTCGCAGATCGGCGCGGTCCTCGACCGCAACGGGCTGCGCCCCTCGCGCTACTGGGTCACCGATGACGGGCTCGTGGTCCTCGCCTCCGAGGTCGGGGTGCTCGACATCGACCCGGCGACCGTCGTCCGCAAGGGCCGGCTCCAGCCGGGCCGGATGTTCCTCGTCGACACCGACGAGCACCGGATCATCGAGGACGAGGAGATCAAGTCCGAGCTCGCCGCCGAGCACCCGTACGACGAGTGGCTGCACGCGGGCCTGATCCACCTCGGCGACGTCCCGGAACGCGAGCACATCGTGCACACGCACGCATCGGTCACCCGGCGTCAGCAGGTCTTCGGCTACACCGAGGAGGAGCTGCGCATCCTGCTCACCCCGATGGCCAACACCGGCGGGGAGCCGCTCGGCTCGATGGGCACCGACACCCCCATCGCGGCGCTCAGCGAGAAGCCACGGCTGTTGTTCGACTACTTCAGCCAGCTCTTCGCGCAGGTCACGAACCCGCCGCTGGACGCGATCCGCGAGGAGCTCGTCACCTCGCTGGCCGGCACCATCGGCCCCGAGGCGAACCTGCTCGAGCCGGCGCCGGCGTCCTGCCGGATGGTGGAGCTGCCGTTCCCGGTCATCTCCAACGACGACCTGGCCAAGATCCGGCACATCAACCGCGACGGCGACATGCCCGGCTTCATCACCCACGTCGCCCGCGGCCTCTACCCGGTCGAGGGCGGGGGAGCGGGGATGGCGCAGCGGCTCGACGAGATCTGCGAGGAGGTGTCCGCGGCGATCGCCGACGGCGCGCGCATCATCGTGCTCTCGGACCGGCACTCCACCGCGGAGCTGGCGCCGATCCCGTCGCTGCTGCTGACCGGAGCCGTGCACCACCACCTGGTCCGCGAGAAGACCCGCACCCAGGTCGGCCTGCTCGTCGAGGCCGGCGACGTCCGCGAGGTCCACCACGTGGCGCTGCTCGTCGGGTACGGCGCGGCCGCGGTCAACCCGTACCTCGCGATGGAGTCCGTCGAGGACCTCGCGCGTGAGGGCTACTACGTCAAGACCGACGGCGAGAAGGCGGTCGCGAACCTGATCAAGGCGCTCGGCAAGGGCGTGCTCAAGGTGATGTCGAAGATGGGCGTCTCCACGGTCGCGTCGTACACCGGGGCCCAGATCTTCGAGGCGGTCGGCCTCTCGCAGGCGCTCGTCGACCGCTACTTCACCGGCACGGTCTCCAAGCTCGGTGGCGTCGAGCTCGACACGATCGCCGAGGAGGTCGCGCGCCGGCACGCCACGGCGTACCCGCGCGGCGGCATCCTGCCCGCACACCGCGAGCTCGAGATCGGCGGCGAGTACCAGTGGCGCCGCGAGGGCGAGCCGCACCTCTTCGACCCGGAGACGGTGTTCCGGCTCCAGCACGCCACCCGGTCCGGCCGCTACGACGTCTTCAAGCAGTACACGTCCCGCGTGGACGAGCAGTCGAAGCGGCTGATGACGCTGCGCGGGCTGTTCCGGCTGCGGGACGCCGGCGAGGCCGGCCGGCAGCCGATCCCGATCGACGAGGTCGAGCCGGTGTCCGAGATCGTCAAGCGGTTCTCGACGGGCGCGATGTCGTACGGCTCGATCTCCCGGGAGGCGCACGAGACCCTCGCGATCGCGATGAACCGGCTGGGCGCGAAGTCCAACACCGGTGAGGGCGGCGAGGACCCGGACCGGCTGTACGACCCCGAGCGGCGCAGCTCGATCAAGCAGGTCGCGTCCGGCCGCTTCGGCGTCACGGCGGAGTACCTCACGAACTCCGACGACATCCAGATCAAGATGGCGCAGGGCGCGAAGCCGGGCGAGGGCGGCCAGCTGCCCGGCAACAAGGTGTACCCCTGGGTCGCGAAGACCCGGCATTCCACGCCGGGCGTGGGCCTGATCAGCCCGCCGCCGCACCACGACATCTACTCGATCGAGGACCTGGCGCAGCTGATCCACGACCTCAAGAACGCCAACCCGCGGGCGCGCGTGCACGTGAAGCTGGTGTCCGAGGTCGGGGTCGGCACGGTCGCGGCCGGCGTCTCCAAGGCGCACGCCGACGTCGTGCTGATCTCGGGCCACGACGGCGGCACCGGCGCGGCGCCGCTGACCTCGCTCAAGCATGCCGGCGGTCCTTGGGAGCTCGGCCTCGCCGAGACCCAGCAGACCCTGCTCCTCAACGGGCTGCGGGACCGGATCGTCGTGCAGACCGACGGCCAGCTGAAGACCGGGCGGGACGTGGTGATCGCGGCCCTGCTCGGCGCGGAGGAGTTCGGCTTCGCGTCGGCCCCGTTGGTGGTCTCCGGCTGCATCATGATGCGGGTCTGCCACCTGGACACCTGCCCCGTGGGCGTCGCGACGCAGAACCCGGTCCTGCGCGAGCGCTACTCCGGCAAGCCGGAGTTCGTCGTCAACTTCTTCGAGTACATCGCGGAGGAGGTGCGCGAGCACCTGGCCGCCCTTGGCTTCCGCACGCTCGACGAGGCGATCGGCCAGGTCGGCAGCCTGGACGTCGAGGAGGCCGTGGACCACTGGAAGGCGTCCGGTCTCGACCTGTCGCCGGTGCTCCACCAGCCCGACCGGGCGGCGTTCCCCGACCAGGACCTGCGCCGGACGAAGTCGCAGGACCACGCGCTGGAGAAGTCGCTCGACGTCACGCAGCTGGTGCCGCTGGCGCGGGACGCGCTCGAGAAGGGCGAGCCGGTGCGGGCCCAGGTCGCGATCCGCAACGTGAACCGCACCGTCGGGACGATCCTCGGCCACGAGGTGACCAAGAAGTACGGCGGCGCCGGACTGCCCGACGGCACCATCGACCTCACGTTCACCGGGTCCGCCGGTCAGTCCTTCGGGGCGTTCGTCCCCCGGGGGATGACCTTGCGTCTCGAGGGCGACGCGAACGACTACCTCGGCAAGGGGCTCTCCGGCGGGCGGATCGTGGTCCGGCCGGACCGGGCCGCGACCTTCGTCGCGAACGAGCAGATCATCGCCGGCAACGTGATCGCGTACGGCGCGACCGCGGGCGAGATCTTCATCCGCGGTGGAGTGGGCGAACGGTTCTGCGTCCGCAACTCCGGCGCCCGAGCCGTGACCGAGGGGGTGGGCGACCACGGCTGCGAGTACATGACCGGCGGGCGGGTCGTCGTCCTCGGACCGACCGGTCGCAACTTCGCGGCCGGCATGTCCGGCGGCGTCGCGTGGGTCCTCGACCTGGCCCCGCAGCGGGTCAACGGCGAGCTGGTCGAGCTCGGCCCGGTCACCGGCGACGCGGCCACGGAGCTCGAGGAGCTGGTGCGCACGCACCTCGAGGAGACCGGCTCGACGGTCGCCGAGGAGCTGCTCGCCGACTGGGAGACCTCGCTGACCAGGTTCACCGAGATCATGCCGACCGACTACCGCAAGTCGCTGGAGGCGAAGGCCAAGGCGGAGGCCGACGGCCTCGACGAGAACGAGACCGCCCACGCGATGATGGAGGCACTCCATGGCTGAGACGTTGCTTCCCACCTCGCGGTCCGCGCTCCACGCGGTCCGCTCGATGATGGAGGGCTCCGTCAACATGGATGAGCGAAGCGAAGGAATGGAGGGGGTGGCTCGGCATGGCTGATCCCAGAGGCTTCCTCAAGACCGGCCGGGAGGTCGCGGAGCGGCGCCCGGTGGAGGAGCGCATCCAGGACTGGCACGAGGTCTACCCCGGCAGTGCCGGGCGTGCGCTGCTCCCGATCATCACCGAGCAGGCGGGCCGCTGCATGGACTGCGGCATCCCGTTCTGCCATCAGGGCTGCCCGCTCGGGAACATCATCCCGGAGTGGAACGACCTGGTCTGGCGCGACGACTGGGAGGGCGCGATCGAGCGCCTGCACGCGACCAACAACTTCCCGGAGTTCACCGGTCGCCTGTGTCCGGCGCCCTGCGAGACCGCCTGCGTGCTCGGCATCAACCAGGACCCCGTGACCATCAAGAACGTCGAGGTCACGATCATCGACAAGGCGTGGGACTCCGGCCTCGTCCGGCCGCAGCCGCCGGAGTGGCTTTCGGGCCGCACCGTCGCGGTGGTCGGCTCGGGCCCGGCCGGCCTCGCCGCAGCGCAGCAGCTCACCCGCGCCGGCCACACGGTCGCGGTCTACGAGCGCGCGGACAAGATCGGCGGGCTGCTGCGCTACGGCATCCCGGAGTTCAAGATGGAGAAGCAGCACCTCGACAAGCGCCTCGAGCAGATGCGCCGCGAGGGCACCGTCTTCCGCGCCGGCGTCCAGGTCGGCGAGGACCAGCTGACCGGCGAGAAGCTCCGGGAGCGGTACGACGCCGTCGTGCTCGCCATCGGCGCGACCGCGGCCCGCGACCTGCCGGCTCCCGGTCGTGAGCTCGGGGGCATCCACCAGGCCATGGAGTTCCTGCCGCAGGCGAACCGCGTCGCGCTCGGCCAGGAGGTCGAGGGCCAGATCACCGCGACCGGCAAGAACGTCGTGATCATCGGCGGCGGCGACACCGGCGCGGACTGCCTCGGCACGTCGACCCGTCAGGGCGCCGCGTCGATCACGCAGCTCGAGATCATGGCCGAGCCGCCCGAGGTCCGGCCGGCGAACCAGCCCTGGCCGACCTACCCCATGGTGTTCCGGGTCTCCTCGGCGCACGAGGAGGCGGCCGAGGCAGATCTGGGGAGCCGGGTCTACGGCGTCTCGACCAAGGAGTTCCTCGGCGACGAGGACGGCAACGTCCGCGCACTGCGGCTGGTCGACGTGCGGTTCGAGAACGGCACGTTCGCCGAGGTCGAGGGCTCCGAGCGCGAGATCCCGGCGGAGCTGGTGCTGTTCGCGATGGGCTTCACCGGGCCGGAGCGGGCGGGCCTCGTCGAGCAGCTCGGCGTCGACCTCGACGAGCGCGGGAACGTCGCCCGCGACGCGTCGTACCGGTCCTCGGTCGACGGCGTGTTCGTGGCCGGTGACGCGGGTCGCGGCCAGTCGTTGATCGTGTGGGCGATCGCCGAGGGGCGCGCCGCCGCGGCCGCGGTGGACCGGTTCCTGACCGGCTCGACGACGCTGCCGGCGCCGATCCTGCCGACGGAGCGCCCGCTCGTCGTGTGAGCGGCGGGCCGGCGGACGACATCGGGTCGGGGGTTAGGTCTTTGAAGGATCAAAGTCGCGGTAGGGTGAAGCACGTGCGTAGAGCCAAGATCGTCTGCACCCTCGGCCCGGCTACCTCGTCCCCGCGGCGCATCCGGGAGCTGGTGTACGCCGGGATGGATGTCGCCCGGCTCAACATGAGCCACGGCAGCCACGAGGACCACGCCGAGGCGTACCGCCTGGTCCGTGAGGCGTCGGACGCCAGCGGCCACGGGGTCGGCATCTTCGCGGACCTCCAGGGACCGAAGATCCGGCTCGAGTCCTTCGCCGAGGGCTCCGCCCTGCTCCGCCGCGGCCAGGAGTGGACGATCACCACCCGCGACGTGCCGGGCGACGACCAGGTGTGCGGCACGACGTACAAGGGGCTCCCGGGCGACGTGAAGCCCGGCGACCCGCTGCTCATCGACGACGGCAAGATCCGGCTGCGGGTGACGTCGGTCGACGACACCGACGTGGTGACCGAGGTGCTGGTCGGCGGCAAGGTCAGCAACCACAAGGGCATCAACCTCCCCGGCGTCGCGGTCTCCGTGCCGGCGCTCTCGGACAAGGACGAGCGCGACCTGCGGTTCGCGCTGGGCCTCGCGGTGGACTTCATCGCGCTGAGCTTCGTCCGCGATGCCAAGGACGTCGATGACGTCCGGCGCGTCATGGACGACATGGGCGTGCACGTGCCGGTCATCGCGAAGATCGAGAAGCCGCAGGCGATCGAGAACCTCGACGAGATCATCGCGGCGTTCGACGGGTTCATGGTCGCGCGCGGCGACCTGGGCGTGGAGTGCCCGCTCGAGGACGTCCCGTTCCTCCAGAAGCGGATCGTCGAGAAGGCCCGCCTCAACGCGAAGCCCGTCATCGTCGCGACCCAGATGCTCGAGTCGATGATCAGCAACCCGGCGCCGACGCGTGCCGAGGCCTCCGACGTCGCCAACGCCGTCCTCGACGGGGCGGACGCGGTCATGCTGTCGGGCGAGACGAGCGTGGGGGAGTACCCCGTCCACACGGTCGAGACGATGGCGCGGATCATCACCGCCACCGAGCAGAACGCGCTCGAGGAGGCGGACTCCCGGTCGCGCGTGGCCGCGATCGAGTGGGACCCCCACACCCGCGGCGGCGTGATCGCCAAGGCGGCCGCCGAGGTGGCCGAGCGGGTCGGGGCCAAGTACGTCGTCGCGTTCACGCAGAGCGGTGACTCCGCGAAGCGGATGTCGCGCCTGCGCGGCCCGATCCCGATCCTCGCCTTCACCCCGCTGGCCCAGGTGCGCTCGCAGCTCGCCCTGACGTGGGGCGTCGAGACGTTCAAGACCCAGTCGGTCGAGCACACCGACGAGATGGTCCGGCAGGTCGACGAGCAGCTGCTCCAGATCGGCCGCGTCTCGGAGGGGGAGCTGGTCGTCATCATCGCCGGCAGCCCGCCGGGCATCCCCGGCTCGACCAACGCGCTGCGCATCCACCGGATGGGCGACGCCATCAACGAGGTCGCCCCGGCGTACCGGCGCAGCTCCGCGCGCTGAGGGTGCCCCGGGTGGGATTCGAACCCACACTGGACGGTGTTTGAGACCGCTTCCTCTGCCGTTGGGATACCGGGGCCGCCGGGCGCCAGAAACCTTAACCGAACGCCCCTTGGCTGATGTCGAGTGATCTACTACAGTTTCGACCGACCGAGTCTCGGAGCCGTGGAGGTCGCCATGTGGAAGCCGTGGGAGTGGGCCGGCGTCAGCCAGGCCGTGGCGCTCGCCAACGCCCGGGACGGTGCGACCGAGCTGAGCAGGCGGCGGGTCGAGCGCGAGGACGTGGAGATCTTCCTGGCTGGGCACGAGCTCGAGCTCCGGTCCGAGACGGTACGGCGCGTGGGGGCCGGTTAGCCTTCTGCCCGTGAGCGAGCAGCCCGGCCCGGAGCCCAGCCCCGACCCCGCGCCCCGTCGTGTGGTGATCGCCGAGGACGAGGTGCTGATCCGGATGGATCTCGCCGAGATGCTCGGCGAGGAGGGCTACGAGGTCGTCGGCCAGGCCGGGGACGGCGGCACCGCCGTCCAGCTGGCCGAGGAGCTGCGACCGGACCTGGTCATCCTGGACGTGAAGATGCCCGTCCTGGACGGAATCGCCGCCGCCGAGCGGATCGCCGGCCAGCGGATCGCGCCGGTGGTCATCCTCACCGCGTTCTCCCAGCGCGACCTGGTCGAGCGGGCCCGGGACGCCGGGGCGATGGCGTACCTCGTGAAGCCGTTCTCGCAGACCGACCTGGTGCCGGCGATCGAGATGGCGGTGAGCCGGTTCGCCGAGCTCACCGTGCTCGAGTCCGAGGTCGCGGACCTCACCGAGCGGCTGGAGACCCGGAAGTCGGTCGAGCGCGCCAAGAACGTGCTCCAGCAGCAGCTCAGCCTGTCCGAGCCCGAGGCCTTCCGCTGGATCCAGAAGACCGCCATGGACCTGCGGCTGTCGATGCGCCAGGTCGCGGACGGCGTGATCGAGCACGGCCCCGGCATCGCCGGCTGACCGGCTCGTGGCCGATCCTCAGACTCCGTTGCAGCATGATGACCGGATATCGGACGCCCCGTGCGATGCTCTCGGGTTGGTCACGATTCAGCAACCGTCGAAGACGCGATGCCCCAAACCCCCTGCGCGGGTGTCGAGTGACGCTAGGTTGTCCGCCATCGAGAGATGCTCCGTGCCCACCTGCCCGGAGTCCGAGAGTTCGATGGAGGACTTCCATGATTCGCTTCACCAAGTCAGCCCGGGTCCTGGCCGCCGTGGCCGCGACCGGTCTGATGCTCAGCGCTTGCGGCAGCAGCGACAGCGGCGGCGGTAGCGGCAGCGACGGCGGCTCGTCCGACGGCAGCGCCAGCAGCGCCCTCTGCGGCAAGAACCTCGCGTTCATGGGCGCCCTGACCGGCGACGCCGGCGCGCTCGGCCAGAACATGGTCGGTGGTATCGAGCTGGCGCTCCACCAGTACAACGACAAGAACCCCGACTGCCAGGTCAACCTGAAGAAGTTCGACTCCCAGGGAAGCCCCGACACCGCGCCGGGCCTCGCGACCCAGATCGTCAACGACGACTCCATCTTCGGCCTGATCGGCCCCGGCTTCTCCGGTGAGTCGCTGGCGACCGGCAAGACCTTCTTCGAGGCCGGCCTGCCGTCGATCTCCCCGTCGGCGACCAACGTCACGATCACCCAGCAGGGCTGGACCACCTGGCACCGCGTCATCGGCAACGACGACGCCCAGGGCAAGGCCGACGCGGCGTACCTGACCGGTGACGGCGGCGCGACCAAGGTCTTCGTCATCGACGACGGCCAGGACTACAGCAAGGGCCTCGCCGGCACGGTCAAGGACGCGCTGGGCGACGCCCTCGCCGACTCCGACCAGATCTCGGTCGGCCAGACCGACATGTCGGCTGCGGTCACCAAGGTCAAGGCCTCCGGTGCTGACGCCGTCTTCTACGGTGGCTACTACACCGAGGCGGGCCTGCTGGCCAAGGCGCTGCGCCAGGGCGGCTTCACCGGCCTGTTCATGTCGGGCGACGGCTCGGAGGACCCGAACTTCGTGAAGGTCGCCGGTGCGGACGCCGCCGAAGGCGCCGTCCTCTCGGCTCCCGCCGGCCCGCCGCCGGCCGACTTCGGTGCCAGCGGCCTGTACGCCACCCAGTCCTACGATGCGACGAACATCTTCCTCGCCGCGCTCGATGACGGTGCGTCCACGCCGGAGGAGATCAACACCTTCATCGGCAGCTACACCGGTGACGGCGTCAGCGGCCCGATCGCCTTCGACGAGAACGGCGACATCAAGGAGTCGAAGATCTACGCGTACTTCGTCAAGGATGGCAAGCTCGACGTCGACAACCCGCAGGCGATCTCCTGATCCAGGTCGACTGACACAACTGACATAGGCTGCGGCCGGAGGGGGATCCCCTCCGGCCGCAGCTGATCAGAACGACTGAGGAGTCTTCACTTGGATTTGGGCGCGCTCTTCGGCAGCTTCGACAGCTTCCTCAGCTTCACCATCGGGGGGCTGGTCTTCGGCGCGATCTACGCGCTGATCGCACTCGGCTACACCATGGTGTACGGCGTGTTGCAGCTCATCAACTTCGCCCACTCTGAGGTCTTCATGTACGGGACCTTCGCGGTGGCCTGGGTGTTCGTGTTCCTGCACGGCACCGGCTCGGCGACGTGGGACCTCAAGCAGGCCGCACCGACACTCCTGGTGGCCCTCGTGGCCGCCATGGCGATGTCGGCGGCCATCGCGCTGCTGCTCGAGCGCGTGGCGTACCGGCCCCTGATCAAGAAGAACGCGCCGAAGCTGATCATCCTGATCTCGGCGATCGGCGCGTCGTTCGCCCTGTCCGAGGCCATGGGCCTGCGGGACCGCTTCGCCGGCTGGTTCGGGGTGGACAACAAGCTGGCCAACTACGTCACCCCGGCCAAGGCCCGTGACGTCTACACGAACCCGGTCACGATCGAGCCGCACGGCCTGTTCGACATCGGCGGCTACACGGTCACCGACGTGGACCTGACGATCATCGTCGCGGCCCTGGCCATGATGATCGTCCTCGACCAGCTCGTGCGCCGGACGCGGTTCGGCCGCGGCATCCGGTCGGTGGCCCAGGACCCGGAGTCGGCGGCGCTGATGGGGGTGAACGCGACCCGGGTCGTGCAGATCACGTTCCTCATCGGTGGCCTCGCGGCGGGTGTCGCCGCGACCCTGTACATGATGAAGATCGGCGCGACGAAGCAGAGCGCCGGCTTCCTCCTCGGTGTCAAGGCGTTCACCGCCGCCGTCATGGGCGGCATCGGCAACCTGCGAGGAGCCCTCCTGGGCGGTCTGACGCTCGGTGTCATGGAGAACTGGGGCGCGGCCGTCTTCGGCAACGAGTGGCGCGACGTCGTCTCCTTCGTCCTCCTGGTGCTGATCCTGCTGGTCCGTCCGTCCGGCATCCTCGGTGAGTCCCTCGGAAAGGCGCGTGCGTGATGGCCGGGCTCGGAATCGCCAGGCGCTGGGACCGCGTGGTCGACCGCTACAACGCCCAGCCCAAGATCTTCAGGATCCTCTTCGTCACGCTGCTGCTGGTGTTCGTCTACGCGCTGCCGCTGCTGCGGCCGCCGATCCTGACGACCAACAGCATCGACTTCGGCGGCGTGATGTTCCGCGTCATCGCGTTCGCGCTCGTGGCGCTGGGGCTCAACATCGTCATCGGCTACGCGGGCCTGCTCGACCTCGGGTACGTCGGCTTCTACTGCGTCGGCGCCTACACGACGGCCGTCCTGACCGTGTACCACTTCAGCTGGCCGTTCTTCCTGGCGCTCCCGGTCGCGATCGGCGTCACGATGCTGACCGGTGTGCTCCTGGGTGCGCCGACACTGCGCGTGCGGGGTGACTACCTCGCGATCGTCACGCTCGGGTTCGGAGAGATCATCCGGATCACGGTGACCAACGTCGAGTGGGTCGGCGCGGCGGCCGGCATCAAGGACATCCCGCACCCGAACAACCTCGGGCCGGAGCCGACGCCGCCGTTCGACCCGGGCGGCTGGTTCGCGATCCCGCGCGTGCAGTGGGACGGCTTCGTGCCGTCGCTCGACCGGGTGCACGAGACCCACGTGCTGGTGTTCGGTGCGCTCGACGCGGTGCCGTACTACTGGCTCGTGCTCACCGTCCTGATCCTCGTCTTCATCGCCGACAAGCTGATGCTGTCGAGCCGGGTCGGACGAGCGTGGGAGGCGACCCGCGAGGACGAGGAGGCCGCCGAGCTCATGGGCGTCCCGACGTTCCGCTACAAGCTGCTCGCGTTCGCGATGGGCGCGGCCATCGGCGGCCTCTCGGGCTCGTTCTACGCCAGCAGCCAGAGCGGCTACATCAACCCGCAGAGCTTCCCGCTGCTGCTGTCCATGCTCTTCGTGGCCGCGGTGATCGTCGGCGGGGCCGGCAACCGCTGGGGTGCGATCCTCGGCGGCGCGATCGTGGCGTACCTGCCCGAGCGGTTCCGGGACTTCGCCGACTACCGTCTGCTGTTCTTCGGCCTGGCGCTGATGCTGCTGGCGATCTGGCGACCACAGGGGCTGCTGCCGCCACGCAGGACCAGGCGGGCGCTCGCTGCCCAGGAGAAGATCGAGGAACTGGAAGGAGAGCCGGTCGATGTCCTCTGAGAACCCCGGTCGCGCCCTGCTCGAGGTCGACGACGTCACCATCCGGTTCGGCGGCGTGACCGCGCTCGACCAGGTGTCCTTCGACATCCGCGAGGGCGAGATCCTCGGCCTGATCGGCCCCAACGGCGCCGGCAAGACGACCTGCTTCAACGTCATGACCGGCGTCTACCAGGCGACCAGCGGCCAGATCCGCTTCGACGGGACCCGGCTGGCCAAGATGAAGCGGTACGCGATCACCAAGCTCGGGATCGCGCGCACCTTCCAGAACATCCGCCTCTTCAAGGCCATGACGGCCGTGGAGAACGTGATGGTCGGCGCCGATGCCCGCAGCAAGGTGGGGCTGCTGAACGCGCTGTTCCGCACCCCGCTGCACCGGCGCACCGAGGCGGCGGCCCGCGAGGAGGCGCTCGAGCTCCTCGACTTCGTCGGGGTGCGCGGGCGCGCCGACGAGCTGGCCGAGAACCTGTCGTACGGCGACCAGCGCCGCCTCGAGATCGCGCGCGCCATGGCGACGCACCCGAAGCTGCTGTGCCTCGACGAGCCGGCCGCGGGCTTCAACCCGGCGGAGAAGCAGCGCCTGATGGAGTTGATCCGCAAGGTGCGCGACCAGGGCATCACGGTGCTGCTGATCGAGCACGACATGCGGCTCGTGATGGGCGTGACCGACCGGATCGTCGTCCTCGAGTTCGGTCGCAAGATCGCCGAGGGCTCGCCCGCCGAG
This sequence comes from Nocardioides sp. HB32, assembly GCF_054058995.1. Classification (NCBI taxonomy): domain Bacteria; kingdom Bacillati; phylum Actinomycetota; class Actinomycetes; order Propionibacteriales; family Nocardioidaceae; genus Nocardioides; species Nocardioides sp. HB32. Next base: position 3,551,730 of record NZ_JBSSBS010000001.1, on the reverse strand, counting down.
ATCCGCGACAACCCGGCCGTCATCGCCGCCTACCTGGGAGTGGACGAAGAAGATGCTTCTTGAGGTAGAGGGCCTGTGCGTCAACTACGGCCACATCGAGGCGATCCGCGACATCAGCTTCACCGTCGAGGAGGGGTCGGTCGTCACGCTGATCGGGGCGAACGGCGCCGGCAAGACGACCACGATGAAGACGCTGTCCGGCCTGCGCCGGGTGCGTGCCGGCCGGGTGGTCTTCGACGGCAACGAGATCACGCACCTCCCGCCGTACGAGCGGGTGAAGCTCGGGCTGAGCCAGTCGCCCGAGGGCCGCGGGATCTTCCCCGGCATGACGGTGCGCGAGAACCTCGACATGGGCGCCTACGCCCGCAAGGACAAGGCCGGCGTCGCCGCCGACCTGGACCGGGCGCTCGGGCTCTTCCCGCGACTGCAGGAGCGGATCGCGCAGGTCGCGGGCACCCTCTCGGGCGGTGAGCAGCAGATGCTGGCGATCGGGCGCGCGCTGATGGCGCGCCCGCGGGTGGTCCTGCTCGACGAGCCGTCGATGGGCCTGGCGCCCAAGCTGATCCAGCAGATCTTCTCGATCATCAAGGAGATCAACGCGCAGGGCACGACCGTGCTGCTCGTGGAGCAGAACGCCGCGCAGGCGCTCAAGGCCGCCGACGAGGCGTACGTGCTGGAGACCGGCGAGATCGTGCGCTCGGGCACCGGCGCGCAGCTCGCGGGCGACGAGTCGGTGCGGGCGGCGTACCTCGGCGGCGATCTCTGACGAGCCCGCATTCCCCGTCGTCGGTCGCCGCCTGACAGGAGCGCTCACGACCGGGTCGATGTCTCCGTGTTCGGCTTCTCCTCACGCGCGAGCCGGTTGCGGCGGTCCTGCTCTCGCTTGGAGTACGCGGCTGCACGGATCGCTTCGTCCGACTCCAGTCCGCTGCCCAGCGCGCCGCCGACGGTGGCTGCCGATGCGACGAACCAGCTCAGGACGAACAGGTCGCGGTAGCTCAGCGTCATGCCGAGGTATCCGCCCATTACGGCGGGGTCGAGAACGAACATCGCCCACACCAGGTTCAGGCCGCTGTCCGCGCCGGGATCTGCCATGCCGCTGATCAGTTCGCGCAACGCGTGACGGCTGCGTCTGTGCATGCGAAGGCCGCCGAGCGCGGGCAGGGACAGCACCGCTGTCCGGTGCTGCGGGTCGGTCTCGACGAGCAGGTAGCGGCCATCGCCGTCGCGGAGGGGAAGCTCCGTGAGCCCGACGACCACGTCCCAGTGACGCTCCTGGCCTCGATCCGTGAGCCGTGACAGCACCGTACCCACGTCCTCACAGGCGACGGTGAAGGGCTCGCTGACCACTTCGACGTCCCAATCGCGCCGATTCTCACCATCCGACGAACGGCAGCCGCCGAACCGGCGGGCGATCTGGGTGGGCTTGGCTGGGTCAGCGACGAGGCCGACTTCGAGCGGCTTCATTCCGCCGAGGTACCCAGGCGTCTGGCGGACGAACACTGCGGGCAGATGAGTGGACTGGCAGCTACGGACCGGTGGGTGGGGGTCTGCTGTCGCCGGGCTCGCGGGTTGATGGCCGTGGGTGGTGGCGACCGAAAGGCAGCTACGGGGACGGTGGGCGGGTGGTCGTCGCCGGTTCCCGGCCTGCGGGTCCCGGGGGCCGCGCCGGCTGTGGAAAGCGACTCGGAATCGTGACCTGTTCGTGACCCAGATCCCTGTGGAGCAAGGGGTTGTGGGCCTCTCAGTGTCGGTGGCCGGTGCTTGAGTAGAGCCATGACAGCGATGGCCACACCCCGGCACCGGGTCTCGGTCACGGTTGCGCAGATGCGTGACCTGGCCGGCTCGGTGACCGATGCGTCGGTGTGGTCCATGGACGCCGCGGAGACCACTGCGACCCTCGTGGAGATCACCCGGTTGAAGGCGCAGGTGGCAGAGCTCGAGGCCCGGGTCGCCGAGCACGCCGACGACGAGACCGTGGACGCGTGGGCGCACCGGACCCGGCAGACCAAGCCCGCGGTGCTCGGCCAGGTGAAGCTCGGCCAGGCCCTGGTCACCCGCGGTCATGTCCGGGACGCGCTCGCGGCCGGTGACCTGGTGGTCGAACAGGCCCGGGTGATCGTCACCGCGCTGGACCAGCTGCCCGGCGACCTCGACCCGACTCTGGTCGATCGGGCCGAGCGGCACCTGGTCGCCGCCGGACGCGAGCACACCGCCCCCACGTTGCGGGTCCTGGGCAAGCGACTGATGGACGTGGTCGCCCCCGACCTGGCCGACGCCTACGAAGCCAAGCAGCTCGCCCGCGAAGAGGCCGACGCGCTACTGGCCACCAAGCTGGAGATGTGGGACGACGGCACGGCAAGTGCCACGGGAGTTTCACCGTCCCGTCCTTGCACGGCGCCGCGCTGAAGAAGATGCTGCTCGCGATCGCCGCCCCCAAACGGCTGGGACCCCAGGAACCCGGCGTCCCGCTGCGCCCCGGACCCGAACGCCGGGGCCGGGCGTTCTGCGAGCTCATCGAGCGCTACCCCGCCCACCAGCTGCCCCAGACCGGCGGAGTGTCGGCCACCATCGTGGTGACCATGACCCTCGAGGCCCTCGAAGGCCGGCTCGAGCAGGCCGCGCTGCTGGACACCGGGGAGAAGATCTCCGCCGCCACCGCGCGCCGGCTGGCCTGCGAGGCCGGCCTGATCCCCGCCGTGCTCGGCGGACCCTCTGAGGTCCTCGACCTGGGCCGCACCCGCCGGTTCCACACCAAGGCCCAACGGACCGCGATCGGCCTCCGGGACCAGCACTGCACCGAGCCGGGCTGCGATTGGCCCCCGGCGATGTGCCACGTCCATCACGACATCCCCTGGAGCCGCGGCGGACCCACCGACCTCGACCACGGCCGACTCCTCTGCCCGAAACACCACACCAGGTTCCACCGACGAACCTAGGCCGACCTGCCCGACGAAGCACCACCACAGACCGGCCGACGGGCGCGGTCCCGCCTGCGAGCATCCAACGCCGCGAACCGCGCGGGAATGCGAGTAGATGTGCGCCCTTCGCCGAGCCGTCAGTCCAAGGCGAACGGGTCGTCTGGTGACCAGCCGTGCTGTCTCGCTTCCGCCAGGACGCGCTTCCAATCCTTGACCCTGTTGTAGTCGGAGATCCCCGGTCTCTCAGGCCCCAGAACGCGGCAGTCACGGGCCGCATGGAGGAACCCTCGGGTGCTCCACACCGCCTCTTCGTCTCCCTCCGTGATGTGGGTCTCCTTGTACAACTTGACCAACGCTGGATCGTCGTCGAGTTCCGGGGCGAGGGCGATGGTTTCCTGCCACGGCACGTCGTAGCCACGCCCCTCCATGCACTCGCTGTACTCGCCGTTGCGCCGCCATGCGCTCACGACATTGGCTGCCTGATGTCGATCGGCCGTGGAGACCCGTCCTTCCGTCCGCGGGTCGAGCGTGCTGTCGGGTATCAAGCCGATCAACATCGGGGCGACGAAGACCGCTCCGGTCACGGCCCCTGCCGTCAGGGCGACGACCGTCGACTCTCTCTTCCTCACGTGGCGTTCCTCCGCATGATGGCGCCCTGGCTTCCGGGTCCACGATGGGCGCGGCAAGCAGTCACTGGTCGGCGAAGATGGATCATTTCCTCGAAGTTGGCGATGGCGACCAGCTCATCGACTGGCGACCACGCGACGGCTGGTAGCCGATCTGCTCGGCCCCGGGCATCCCCATCCCTGACATGTTCGCTCCCGTATGCGAACACCTCTGAAGACTTTCAGACGAGCGTCGACAAGCGGCTGAACCCGTAGTCGCCCGCCCGTCGATGTTCGCCGGCGGTTCACCCGGAGGTCGAGTGCTGCCCGGAAGGCGACGTCAAAGTTCGGACATCCCCGAACCCAGGAGTGACATGCGCATCTCTCTCGCCCCGCTCGTCGCTGTCGGCGCTGCCCTGGCCGTGCTCCCGCTCGCGGCCCACGCAGCCCCACCCGCGGGAGGTGGGAAGCCGGACACGAACGGCTCGTTCTCCTACGCGGTGTACGGCGATGCGCCGTACGGCGCGAACCCCACCGACTCCTCGGAGACCGACGCGACGCCGGCGTTCATCGACGCGGTGAATGCCGACCCCGACATCAGCACCGTGATCCATGTCGGCGACATCCACTCCGGCAAGCAGTACTGCACCGAGGCGTACGACCGCCAGGTCGCCGACCTCTGGAGCCGCTTCGCGGACCCCCTGGTCTACACGCCCGGTGACAACGAGTGGACCGACTGCCACAAGGCCGCCGAGGGCGGCGGGACGTACAACCGGACGACCGGGGAGGTCGACTACGTCAGGGACTCGAACGGCAACCTGGTCGACTACGCAGGCGGCAACCCGGTGCAGAACCTCGACCTGGTCCGCTCGCTCTTCTTCCCCACGCCGGGTGGCACGCTCGGCAGCGGCGCGCTCCGGACGATCTCGCAAGCCGCGGCGTACGACCCGGCGCACCCGGACGACGCCCAGTACGTCGAGAACGTGATCTGGCAGCGCAAGGGCTTCGTGTTCGTCACGCTCGACATCCCCGGCGGCTCGAACAACGACACCGACCCCTGGTACGGCGCGCCGGCGATGAGCGACGAGCAGGCCACCGCGACCCGGCAGCGCACCGCCACCGACCTGCGCTGGCTGGACCGCGCCTTCGCGATCGCGTCGGCCCGAGACGCGCAGGGTCTCGTCGTGGTCCAGCAGGCGGACATGTGGGACCTCGACGGGAAGCCGCAGACCCACCTGAGCCAGTACGAGCCGCTCGTGAAGAGTCTGGCCGACCACACCCTGGCGTTCGGCCGGCCGGTGCTCGCCCTCGAGGGTGACTCGCACGTCTACCGCTCGGACAACCCGCTCCAGCAGAGCGCACCCTGCGCCGGCGACGGGGACGTGTGTTCCTACGACGCCTGGCGAAGCCACCCGTCGTACGCCGTGCCCAACTTCCACCGCATCGTCGTCCATGGGAGCACGGTGCCGCTGGAGTACCTGAGGCTCGTGGTCACCCCCGGCGGCCACCAGCCCACGACCGGTACGTCCTTCGGCCCGTTCTCATGGTCGCGGACGGAGGGCTGACCCCCGCCGATCAGATCGACATCAGCCGATCTCCATCAGCTGGTACGTGGGCGTGAGCTCTTCCCAGCGGTCCTTCCAGCCGGACGCCCCGGCCTCGGAGCTCCAGCCCTCCGGATGGACCGGCCCGTCGATCTCCAGCGACCGACCGAGATCCTCGAGGTGGACCCGCCAACCGGAGGCGTGGAACGGGAGGTGTGTGATCGGCAGGCCACGCTCCTCCACGACCAAGCGGGACCTGGAGCCCTCCTCGGTCAGCCACGCCTCGATCTGTCCCTCGTCGTCCGTACCCGGCTCCGTCGTCAGCAGCAGGTGGTGGGGCGCCTCGCACACCTCGACGCGTGCCGCGCCGGTCCAGCTGCTCGTGAAGACGCACAGGACCGTACCGCCGACCCGCAGGTCGCCGTCGACCCGGGCGATCCAGCGGGCCAGCCGCTCAGGCGTCGTACACGCCTGCCAGAGGTCGCCGATGTCCGTGTCGTAGACGTCCTCCACGCGGACTGCTCCGCCGGTCTCGTCGAGTGTTCGCATCGTCGCGATCGTGGTCACTGTCGTGCCTTCTTTCCTCGTGCGATCTCGGTGTGGAGGGCGCCGAGCCGGTTCTCCCAGAGCTGGCGGTACTTGCCCAGCCACTCGTCGACCTCGACGAGCGCCTCCGGGCGGAGTGTGTAGATCCGACGCTGCGCGTCCTGGCGGACGTCGACCAGCCCGGCCTCCCGCAGCACGCGGAGGTGCCGGGACACGCCCGGGCGAGCGATCGGAAGGGCCTCTGCCAGCTCTCCCGAGGTCGCTGCGTGGTCGCGGAGGATCTCGAGAACCGTACGGCGGCTCTCGTCCGCCAGCGCGTGCAGCACGACGTCCATGAACCGAAAGTACCGAGTCGGGTATGTAACCGTCAAGGTACATAGCGCGGGCCTGTGCTTGATCAGCCCGCGACGGTGCGGACCCGTAGGTCGTCGATCACTGCCATCAGGTCACCGCCGGCGGCGGCGCGGCGTTGGTGATCGGCGCCGCAGCCTTCGCGGGCCATTCGCGGCAAGCTCGCGGTGACCCGCTCGAGGTCGCCTGCGTCGTCGAGCGCATCTCGCACGTGGTCGACCAAGGTCTCGAGAGCGGTCGCAGCCGGCACCAGCGCGCCGCTTCGGGGGTCGACGAGTGAGTCGTTGACACCGAAGCGACCTGCGCGCCATCCGGCGCTGCGGAGACTGTCCACGCGCCACGGTGCCGGGCCGATGCCCTGGCCGGCCTCGCGGGCAGCTGTCTCGGTCAGTCCGCGAGCCAGGGCCGCTACGAGCAGGGTGTCGTCGAGCGAGGTGCACACATCGGCAATCCGGAACTCCACCGTGGGGTATCGGGCCGACAGCCTGACCTGGAGATTGAGCAACCCCACGTCGAGGATCGTCTGGTCGCGCAGCAGTCGATCGATGAGGGCGTCGTAGGCGGCCAGGTCGCCGAAGACCTCGTGCGGACCGCTGCTCGGCCACAGCTGCCAGAGCTGAGAGCGCCAGCTCGCAAACCCTGTGTCACGGCCGTGCCAGAACGGGGAGTTCGCGCTCACGGCTGTCAGCAACGGCAGCCACGGGCGGACGCCGTCCAGCACCGCGACCCCCTCTTCCCGGCTCGCCACCTCGACGTGCACGTGCAGCGCACACATGAGGGACTCGGCCGCCAGCCCGGCGTAGTGCTGGGTGATGCGAGCGAATCGTTCGTGCTCGACGTACGGACCCGGTGGCGTGGCGAGGACGGGGACGGCGACGGCCAGGGGGCTGACGCCCAGTACTGCCCCGCTGCGGGCCAGCGACGCCCGTGCCGCGCGAAGATGATCTTCCGCGTCGGCAAGCTTGTGGAGCGGAGGGGTCACGGTCTCCACCTGCGCCTGGAAGAACTCATGCACCAGCACGGTGCCGGGGAGCAGGTCGTCGGCAGCGGCGCAGCGGGCAAGCAGGTCGCGTGCTCGCGCCGCGGGCGCGCCGCAGTCGTCGACGAGGAGCAGCTCCTCCTCGATGCCGAACCGGCGTGGGCTCATCGCCTTCCTTTCGAGCGGCAGGCCGTGCTCGTCGTCGGCCGTCGTGTCAGTGTGGGTCCTACCGGCCACCAGATCGACCCCGGAGAACCGCATGTACGCCGACGAGCTGCTCGTTCCCTGGTTCGAAGCCCTGCGCGCGGACGTGGGCGCACTCGAGGTCTACGACGCCCACACCCATGTCGGAGCGCAGGACCCGAGCGGGTTCTCGGCCACGGTCGCCGAGCTGACCGACTCGCTGGACCTGTGCGACGGCCGGGCGCTCGTCTTCCCCCTCACCGAGCCCGATGGCTACCGCGAGCCGAACCGGCGCTGCATCGAGCAGGCCGCAGCCAGCCGCGGTCGGCTCACCGCGCTGGCACGCCTCACCCCGGGTGGAGATCCGGTACGGCTGCTCAGCGACGCACTCGATGCCGGCGCCCGTGGGATCAAGCTGCATCCATCCAGTGACCAGTTCGAGCTGGGTGACCCTCGGCTGGAGGGTGTGTTCGAGATCGCCGACGCTCAGCGGCTGCCGGTAGTGGTGCACGCGGGCCCCGAGCTCGAGACCATCGGGCGCACGGTTCTCGACGTGAGCGAGCGCTATCCGCAGGTGCGGATGATCCTGGCGCACTGCGCCTTGGTCGACCTCGCCTGGCTGTGGCGCGAGGCTGCTTCGGCGCCGTCGATCTTCTACGACACGTCGTGGTGGTCCCCAGCTCACCTGATGGCCCTGATGCGGCTGGTGCCACCCGGGCGCATCCTGGCGGCCTCCGATCTGCCGTACAGCACCCCTCTGGCCGCAGCGATCGCGGCGGTGCGGTGTGGCCTTCAGGCTGGGCTCGACGCTCCGCAGCTGCGCTCGGTGGCGGGCGGACAGGTGGCCCGGCTGGCCAACGGTGAGGAGCCGCTGGATCTCGGTCCGGCGCCTGCCGTTGAGGCACGCCCGATCACACCCGCGCTCGAGGTGCTGGTCGAGAGCCTGGTCGCGGCCCTCGAGCCGATGCAGCGCGGCGAGGACCCGGGCACCCCGATCCAGGTCGCCCGGCACGCGTGTGACCTGCCCGCCGACGACCCCGACCAGCCGGTGGCCGCGTCGGTGCTCCGCCTGCTCGACCTCTACGACGAGCAAAGCCACGACCTTCCCCGCCGCAACCAGTTCGCCCCCGGGCGCGACCTCATCATGATCGCGGCCATGGTGGCCCGCACCCCCGCGGCGACACTGCCGAGCTGACTTGGGGGCCTTCACCAACGTCACGGAACCGGCAACGTGCGGTTGACGGTGCCGGCTCAGGCGGTCAACGCAACACCTCGGCTACTGCTTGTGATGGTGTCTTGAAGGCGAGGGTCTGTCGAGGACGGTCGTTGAGCTCGAGTGCGATGGCGTCGAGGTCGTCTTGTGTGAGAGTGCGGAAGTCGAGTCGTCGGGGCATGTACTGGCGCAGCAGCCCGTTGGTGTTCTCGTTGCTGCCGCGCTGCCAGGGCGACTTCGGGTCGCAGAAGTAGACGTCGATGCCGGTCTGGTTGGTGAACCGCTTGTGCTCGGCCATCTCGTGGCCCTGGTCCCAGGTCAGCGACTTCGCCAGGTGCTTGGGCAGGTGCTGCACTGCTGCGGCCAGGGCGTCGGCGACGGCGTCGGCCTTGTGGTTGCCGGCCGGCAACCCGACCAGCAGCAGGTAGCGGGTGGACCGTTCGACCAGGGTGGCGACCGGACTCATGCCCCGGCCGAAGACCAGGTCGCCTTCCCAGTGACCGGGCACGGCACGGTCCTCGGCTTCAGCTGGGCGTTCGCTGATGTTGACGATCCCCGGCCGGGAACCTCGACCATCAGGCAGCCGCATCCCGTGCGAGCGTCGGATGACCCGGCCGGTGCGCAGGTAGGCGGTCAACTCCTTGCGCAGGGCACCGCGGGACTGCACGAACAGGGTGCGGTAGATGCTCTCGTGCGACACGTGCATCCCTGGGTCGTCGGGATAGGTCAGCTTCAACCAACCGGCGATCTGTTGGGGCGACCACCGGCATTGAAACTTCTCGGTCACGATGCCAGCCAGCACCGGGTTGCCGGCCAACTTGCACGTCTTTGGACGGGTCGACCTGGCCCACGCGGCTTGGTCAGCGACCGTGGCCCGGTACCGGCGCCGGCCGCCGTTGCCGCTGACCTCACGGCTGATCGTCGACGGCGACCGACCCAGACCTGCCGCGATCGCCCGAAGCGACAACCCGGCGGCCAGACCACGCGAGATCTCTTCGCGCTCTTCGAGGCTCAATCGACCGACTGCTCGATGTCGTGGATCAGGTCTGATCCCACCGCACCGAATCAGGTAGGTCCGCACCGTGCTGGTCGGCAGACCCAGAGCCCGAGCAGTCGGCTTGACCGAGTGCCCGGACCGCAACCGCCTCCAGATCTCGTCGATGTCTGCAGGCGACAACCGCTGATAGCTCTGACGCGCCATCGCGACCTCCTTCAATCAGGAAGTGTTGCGATGACTCATTGAGAGCGCCGGTATGTCCGGATTCGTTCGGGACCAATGCCGGGACGCGCCGGCGCTCCGGCGGCGGAGTCTGGCTGGAACGTCGGCCGCCGGTGGTCGTCCACGCGGGTCGGCCGGATGAGCTCAACGCCAGGGGATGGATGGCCGTGGGCTTCCGGCCCTGGGTGGTGGCGACCGAAAGGCAGCAAACGGAACGGTGGGCGGGTGGTCGGCGCCGGCCCCCGGCCTGCGGATCCGATGGCCGCGCCGGCTGTGGAAAGCGGTTCGGAATCGTGACCTGTTCGTTACCCAGGACCCTGTGTAACAACGGGTTCTAGGCCTCTCGATGTCGGTGGCCGGTGCTTGAGTAGCACCATGACAGCGATGGCCACACCTCGACACCGGGTCTCGGTGGCGGTCGCCCACGCCCACGCCGCACTGGATGCGGTGAGCGATGCGTCGGTGTGGTCCATGGATGCCGCGGAGACCACCGCGACCCTCGTGGAGCTCAGTAGGTTGAAGGCGCAGGTCGCCGAGCTGGAGGCCCGGGTCGCCGAGCACGCCGACGACGAACAGGTCGATACGTGGGCGCACCGGACCCGGCAGACCAAGCCCGTGGTGCTGGGCCAGGTCAGGCTCGGCCAGGCCCTGGTCACCCGGGGCCATGTCCGCGACGCGCTGGCGGCCGGTGACCTGGTGGTCGAGCAGGCGCGGGTGATCGTCGCCGCGCTGGACCAGCTGCCCGGGGACCTCGACACGGCCGTGGTGGACCGGGCCGAGCGGCACCTGGTGGCCGCCGGGCGCGAGCACACCGCCCCGACGTTGCGGATCCTGGGCAAGCGGCTGATGGACGTGGTCGCCCCCGACCTGGCGGATGAGTACGAGGCGCGGCAGCTCGCCCGCGAGGAACGCGACGCGCTGCTGGCCACCAAGCTGGTCATGGTCGACGACGGGCACGGCAAGTGCCACGGCCGGTTCACCGTCCCGTCCTTCCACGGTGCCGCGCTGAAGAAGATGCTGCTCGCAATCGCCGCCCCCAAACGGCAGGAACCGCAGGAGCCGGGCGTCCCGCTGCGCCCCGGACCCGAACGCCGGGGTCGGGCTTTCTGCGAGCTCATCGAGCGCTACCCCGCCCACCAGCTCCCCCAGACCGGGGGCGTCTCGGCCACCATCGTGGTCACCATGACGCTCGACAGCCTCCTCGGGAAGCTCGAGCAGGCCGCGCTGCTGGACACCGGGGAGAAGATCACCCCCGCCACCGCCCGCCGGCTCGCGTGCGAGGCCGGGATCATCCCCGCCGTGCTCGGCGGCAACTCCGAGGTCCTCGACCTCGGCCGCACCCGCCGGTTCCACACCAAGGCACAGCGGACCGCGATCGCCCTCCGGGACAAGGGCTGCGCCGAGCCGGGCTGCGATTGGCCGCCGGCGATGTGTCACGTCCATCACGACATCCCCTGGAGCCGCGGCGGACCCACCGACGTCGAGCACGGCAGGCTCCTCTGCCCGAAACACCACACCAGGTTCCACCGACGAACCTAGGCCGACCGGCCTACGAACCTCCACCACAGACCGGCCGATGGGCGCGGTCCCGCCTGCCAACACCCCAACGCCGTGAGCCGCGCGAAGTGCGGCTGCTCCGGGCGAGTCGAGGCGGTGCGGAGTCCGCGGAACCACGGACTCGGACCCGACAGCCGGACGCGCGAGCCTCCGTCTCGGGCGGACGCTCCAATGCCCGGCGTGCCTTGTAAGGCTGCTTCGGCGACCTCGAGCGCATCCGTGGCGGCGAACGCCGCGGACCCCGGTTGACGATCTCGAGCATGGCTGTCCGGCCCGGCTGGACGGCACCTCGCTGCGCTGCGTCGCCGGTCGACGGACGACCAGGCCAGGTCCAAGATCAGTAGCTAAGGTGCCCCCGCGCTCGAACCAGGGAGACGAACACCTCAGGTCGCTGGTTCTGATTGCAGCCAACGCCGTGCCCGTGCACCACATACCGACCGTGGCCGCGCACGTCGTCGTAGGCCCGCGTGCCCCGAACTGCCTGCCAGGTGCCACGCTCGACGAACGAGAAATGACAGGTGACCGGGTCGTAGTGGTCGCGCGAGTGGCGTGGCTTGTGCCGGACGATGATGTTGCCGGCCGAGAAGACGAATCGATCCCGTCGCGGACCGAGAACCCGGTCAATGCCGTGGTCGTGAATGACGCCGTTCGCCACAACACTGTCGGGTCCGTGCCCATCTCCGATGGCCAAGAACCGGACGTTGCCTGAAACGCGCTCCTGCACTGCTCCGGCTGCGGTACCGGACGGGACGCCGACCAGCGCTCCGGCCAGGATGGCGGCAAGAGCGAACGCACGCATACGTGGTGTGGACATGAGACTCCCCATCCATAGTTGAGTTGGCGGTTGCCTCCATCGTGTTCGGATCTCCGCTGCTGGGAATACCCAAGTTGCGCGAAATGGGAGCGGGTATCCATCCGCCCACGACGCCGCAGCGACCGACCGATCGTCAACGCGGCATGCAAGTGCGTATCGACCGGACCGCCTGAGCCCTACCCGTGGACAACCGCTGTCCCCAGGCCGGGGCATGGAATGTTCGGCGCAGCATCCCGTTGCGATCCGTCCATGACGCGGCGGGGAATCCGGCGGCGTGCTGTCGGCTCGATGCGCGCGTCAGAGACCGAAATGCTTGGCAATATTCGCGAAGGCGGCTCCGGCGAGGATGGCGACGACGATAGTGACGGCGATCATCATGGGGTGTCCCTTCTGCGCGAGACACGCCCTTTCGAACCTCGAAGGCGTTCGGCCGTGCTATCGCGATGATCGGATCCTGCTCTTCAACCGTTTCCTGGTGCATCCCACACATTGGGGGATTCGTCGGTTCCGAGCGCTGGTACGGACCTCTTGCCGCCGAAGCGCACGGTCATCGGCTCATCCGGTGACCGCGGCCGTCCCGGTCCGCGGCAGCCGCCGGGACCCCCTCAACGGAAGGTCAAAGAACCTTGGAGAGGAAGGCCTGGGTCCGCTCGTGCTGCGGGGCGGAGAGGACCGTGCGCGGGTCGCCCTCCTCGACGATCACGCCGTCGTCCATGAAGACCAGGTTGTCGCCGACCTCGCGGGCGAAGCCCATCTCGTGGGTGACGACCATCATCGTCATGCCCTCGGCCGCCAGGTCGCGCATGACCGCCAGCACGTCGCCGACGAGCTCGGGGTCGAGCGCGCTCGTGGGCTCGTCGAAGAGCATCATGTCCGGGTCCAGCGACAGCGCGCGGGCGATCGCGACCCGCTGCTGCTGGCCGCCGGAGAGCTGCGCGGGGTAGGCGGTCTCGCGCTCGGCGAGGCCGACCTTCGCCAGGTTGCGCCGGGCGACCTCGACGGCCTCGCTCTTCGAGCGCCGCTTCACCCGTCGCTGCGCGACGCAGAGGTTGCCCAGCACGCTCATGTGCGGGAACAGGTTGAACTGCTGGAAGACCATCCCGATCCGGCTGCGGACAGCGTCCAGGTCGACCTCCGGGTCGCAGATGTCGATCCCCTCGACGAAGATCTGGCCGGACGTCGGCTCCTCGAGGCGGTTGACGCAGCGCAGCAGCGTCGACTTGCCCGAGCCGGACGGGCCGATCACGCAGACGACCTGGCCCTCGGCGACCTCGAAGTCGATGCCCTTGAGCACCTCGTGCTCGCCGAAGGACTTGTGCAGGCCGGAGACCTGGATGGCCGGGGTGCTCATCGGGCCGCCCTCATCTGTCGTCGTTCGAGGTAGGCCACCAGCTGGCTGGCCGGGATCGAGATGATCAGGTAGACCAGCGCGATCGCGATGAGCGGGCTGGCGTTGGCGTAGGTCACGAGGCCCTGCTGGCCGAACGAGGTGAGGTCGACCTGGTTGGCCTGCATGCCCACGAACGCCAGCAGCGAGGTGTCCTTGACCAGCAGGATGAACTCGTTGGTCAGCGGCGGGATCACGATCCGGATCGCCTGGGGGAGCACGACGGTGACCATCGTCCAGAAGCCGCTCATGCCCAGGGACTGCGCGGCCTCGCGCTGCCCTTTCGGCACGGCCTGGATGCCGGCCCGCAGGGTCTCGGCCATGTACGCCGACGACACCAGGATCAGCGCGATGATGCCGGCGCCGACGGTGCCGCCCGGCGGCTGCCACTGGAACGCCAGCGGTACGCCGAGCGCCATCACGATGATGACCACCAGGGCCGGCAGGCCACGGAAGAACTCGATGTAGATCGTCGCGAGGTACCGGTAGCCGCGCAGCGGCGAGAGCTTCATCAGCGCCAGCACGAGCGCCAGCGCGATGCCGCCGGCGAAGGCGAGCACCGTGTACTTCACCGTGTTCTTCGCCGCCGTGAGGATGATGTCGGGCCACAGGGCCTGCCAGGTCTCGGAGTCGAAGAAGTTGACCTTGACGGCCTCCCAGTCCGCGCCCAGCACCACGGCGAGCGCGGCGACCACGAGGACGCCGTAGAGCGCCCCGTGTCGCAGGCGGCGCTTGGTGGTCCGCCTCAGGCTCACTGGTCGGTGGCGAAGTAGGTGTCGTAGATCTTCTTGTAGTCGCCGTCGTCCTTCATCTTCTGCAGGGCCGCGTTGACGGCGTCGATGAGGCCGGTGTTGGTCTTCTTCATCGCCAGGCCGTAGGTCTCACCGGTGTCGTAGGTCTCGACGACCTTGAACTGGCCGGCGGCCTTGGGGTCGTTCTGGTGGTCGAGGTTGACCGGCAGGTCCTGGAGCAGCGCCTCGACCTGGCCGGCCTTGATCGCGGCGTACATCTCGCCGTCGCTCGGGAAGACCACGATGTCCGCGCCCGAGGCGTGCTCGTTGGCGTACGACTCGCCGGTGGTGCCCTTCTGGACCCCGACCTTGACGCCGTCCAGGTCGTCGATCGAGGTGATGCTCGAGTCGGCGGGGACCAGCAGGGACTGCTCGGAGTCGTAGTAGCCGTCGCTGAAGCCGATCTTCGCCTCGCGCTCCGGCGTGATCGTCATCGCGCTCGCCGCCATGTCGCACTGGCCGGCGTTCAGCGCCAGGCCGCTCTGGAGGGCGTTGAAGTCGGAGTCCTTGATCTCGACCTTCACGTTCAACTGCTGGGCGATCGCCTCGACGATGTCGACGTCGAAGCCCGCGAAGCCGGTCGGGGTCGACTTGTCGAAGTTCTCGAACGGCGGGTACGGGACGTCGGAGCAGACGGTCAGCGTGCCCGAGGAGATCAGGCCCAGGTCGGCGGAGCCGGACGAGTCGGTGCCCGACGAGTCGGAGTCGGAGCCACACGCGGTGAGCGAGATCGCGAGCGCCGCGAAGGCGGTGGCGGCGAGGGCGGAGCGCAGGGGTCGGATCAGCATGCGAGCACTGTAGTGGTGGCGCTCACGTCCCGTGCAACGGTCCCCGTCGGGGCTGGATCACGGTCCGGTACCGGTCCATCCGCTAGCGCACGGCGCTGACGATCTCGACCAGCAGGGGAGCGGCCACGAGGGCCGGGAGCAGGTCCGCGACCGGGATCTCGCGGATCCGGAGGAGCCGCAGCGCGACCCCGACCAGGAGCAGGCCTCCGGTGGCGGTGATCGCCGCGAGGTGGGCGTCGGGGAGCACGTCGCCGAGCGCGTAGCCGAGCAGCGTCAGGGAGCCCTGGATCGCGACGATCGTGATCGCGCTGGCCGCGACGCCCCAGCCGAACGACGCCGCGAACGCGATCGCCGCGAAGCCGTCCAGCGCCGCCTTCAGGAACAGCTGGTCGGCGCCGTTCCCGAGCCCGTCGTTCAGCGACCCCAGGATGGTGAGGGGACCGGTGCAGAACACCAGCGAGGAGACCACGAAGCCCTCGATGAAGCGGTGCCGCTCCGCGGAGTCCGCGGCACCGGCCAGGCGCGCCTGGAGCCAGCCGCCGAACCCCTCGACCCGGCTCTCGAGCCGCAACAGCGAGCCGGCGATCCCGCCCAGGAGCAACGACCCGAGCACGATCAGCATCGGGGCGCTGTCGCCGACCTCGGCCGAGAGGTCGTCGCTGGTGACCGCGATCGCCGACGTGCCCGCGATCAGGAGGGTGACCAGGCCGAGCGCGTCGGTCACCAGGTCGCGCGTGCGCATCGGCAGCCGGTTGCCCAGCAGCACGCCGATCGTGGCGCCCACGAGGACGGTGGCGACGTTGACGACGGTGCCGATACCGGGGATCAAGGGACTCCTCTGACAGGAAGGCGGGCCTGAGCGTAGTCTCCTTCTTTGGTGCCGCGTTCGGGGGACACGAGACGTGGCGAGGAGGAGGTCTCGAAAGGCCATGACTCGATGACGCGTACCCTCGTGTCGCTGCGCGCCGCCACGACCGCGGACGCGCCGCACCTCGCTGAGCTCTGGACCGACGTCATCCGTCGGAACGGCCGTGAGGAGCAGGTCGCCGACCTCGACACCGTGATCGCCCGGGTCGAGGCGTCCGAGGACGAGCGCATCGTCGTCGCGGAGTATGACGGCGAGTTCGCCGGGGCCGTGCACCTCCAGGCCACCACGATGTCCCCGCTCAACCACGAGCCGGTCCTCCGAGCGCTCTCGCCGCACGTGCTGCCCCGGTTCCAGCGGCACGGCATCGGCAGCGCGCTGATGGACGCCGCCGTCTCGTGGGCCGAGGAGCTCGGCATCGGGCACGTCGCCACCGCAGCAGTCGCCGGGTCACGGGACGCGAACCGCTTCATGGCCCGCATCGCGCTCGGTCCGTACGCCGTGCTGCGCATCGCGACGACCCACGCCGTGCGCTCCCGGCTCTCCGCCCACCGCCGCCCGGTCACCTCGAGCGGTGGCCGGCAGCTGACCCAAGTGCTCGCGGCCCGGCGCTCGATGCGCCGCTCGCGGGCCTCCGCGGCTCAGGAGTCGTAGCGGTCCCGCGGCATCAGGGCGCACGTGATCCGGGACGTGCAGACCCGCTTGCCGCGCTCGTCGGTGATGACGACCTCGTAGGTCGCCGTCGTGCGGCCGAGGTGGATCGCGGTCGCCGTACCGGTCACGGTGCCGGAGGTCGCGGAGCGGTGGTGGGTCGCGTTGATCTCGATGCCGACCGACAGCTTGTCGGGGTGCGCGTGGATCGCCGAGCCGACCGACCCCAGCGTCTCGGCGAGGACCACCGACGCGCCGCCGTGGAGGAGTCCGTAGGGCTGGGTGTTGCCCTCGACCGGCATGGTCGCGACCACCCGCTCGGCGGAGATCTCGAGGAGCTCGATGCCCATCTTCTCGTTGAGGCCGCCCATGCCCTGCGGCATCTGGGCGATGAAGTCGTCGATGTCCAGCTCGTTCCCGCCACCAGAGGTCATGGGCACATCCTGCCTGTCGGCGCCGGCTACTAGAGTCGGAGGGTGCCTCGCCTCCTGCTCCTCGACGGACACTCGCTCGCCTACCGCGCCTTCTTCGCGCTGCCCGTCGAGAACTTCTCCACCACGACCGGGCAGCACACGAACGCCGTCTACGGCTTCACCTCGATGCTCATCAACGTGCTGCGCGACGAGCAGCCCACGCACGTCGGCGTCGCGTTCGACGTCTCCCGGCAGACGTTCCGCCTCGAGCAGTACGCCGAGTACAAGGCCAAGCGCAACAAGACCCCCACCGAGTTCAGCAGCCAGCTGCCGCTGATCGAGGAGGTCCTCAACGCGCTGCGGATCCCGTTCCTGAAGAAGGACGGCTACGAGGCCGACGACATCATCGCGACCCTCGTCACGCAGGCGCTCGAGGACGACGAGATGGAGGTCCTGATCCTCACCGGCGACCGGGACTCGCTCCAGCTCGTGACCGAGCGGTCGACCGTGCTCTACCCGATGCGCGGCGTCTCGGACCTGGCCCGGATGACCCCGGCCGCCGTCGAGGAGAAGTACGGCGTCCCGCCGTACCGCTACCCCGAGCTCGCGGCGATCGTGGGGGAGACCTCCGACAACCTGCCGGGCGTGCCGGGCGTCGGCCAGGGCTACGCCGCGAAGTGGATCAACCAGTACGACGGCCTCGACAACGTCATCACCCACGCCGACGAGATCACCGGCAAGAAGGGCGAGGCGCTGCGCGAGCACCTCGGCGACGTGATCCGCAACCGCCAGCTGAACGCCCTGGTCCGTGACCTGCCGCTCGACAAGGCCCCCGTCGACCTCGTCGTACGCCCCTGGGACCGGCACGAGGTGCACACCCTGTTCGACGGGCTGGAGTTCCGGGTGCTGCGGGACCGGCTGTTCGAGACGCTGACGTCGGAGGAGGACATCGACGACTCCGGCTTCGACGTCGCGATGAGCGTCCTGGGCGCCGGCGAGCTGGCCGGCTGGCTGGAGCAGAACGCCGCCTCGGGCGACCGCGTCGGCGTGCATGTCGTGGGCCGGTGGGGCGGCGGCAGCGGTGACGTCACCAGTGTCGCGCTGGCGACCGGCGACGGGGCCGCCGGCTGGGTCGCCACCGACGAGCTCGACGCCGACAACCAGGCGGCGCTGGCCGGGTGGCTGGCGGACCCGAAGCAGCCCAAGGTGCTGCACGACGCGAAGGGCCCGATGCTGGCGCTCGCGGCGTGGGGCATGCCGCTGTCCGGCCTCGAGAGGGACACCGCGCTCTCGGCCTACCTCGCCCGCCCCGACCAGCGCTCCTACGACCTCGCCGACCTGACCGTGCGCTACCTCAAGCGCGAGCTCAAGCAGGGCGGGGCCGACGACGGGCAGCTGAGCCTCGACGGCCTCGACGACACGCTCGACGGGACCCGCGCCGGAGAGGTGGAGATGCTGCACGCGCGGGCCGTCCTCGACCTGGCCGCTGCCCTGGACGACGAGCTCGAGGAGCGCGGCGGCACCCGTCTGCTCCACGACATCGAGCTGCCGCTGGTCGACCTGCTCGCGAAGATGGAGCAGACCGGCATCGCCGTCGACACCGAGCACCTCGAGTCGCTCGAGGGCCACTTCGCGGCCGAAGTCCGCGAGGCCGCCGAGCAGGCGTTCGCGGTGATCGGCAAGGAGATCAACCTCGGCTCGCCCAAGCAGCTGCAGACCGTGCTGTTCGACGAGCTCGGCATGCCGAAGACCAAGCGCACCAAGACCGGCTACACCACCGACGCCGACGCGCTGCAGGCGCTGTACGTCAAGACCGAGCACCCGTTCCTGCTGCACCTGCTGCGCCACCGGGACGTCTCCCGGCTGCGGCAGACCATCGAGGGCCTGCTGAAGACGGTGGCCGGCGACGGGCGGATCCACACGACGTTCAACCAGACGATCGCGGCGACCGGCCGGCTCTCGAGCACCGACCCGAACCTCCAGAACATCCCGATCCGCACCGAGGAGGGTCGCCGGATCCGCGAGGGCTTCGTCGTCGGACAGAGCGTCGTCGGGCAGGGCTTCGAGTCCCTGATGACCGCGGACTACAGCCAGATCGAGATGCGGATCATGGCGCACCTGTCCGAGGACGCGCTGCTCATCGAGGCGTTCCGGTCCGGTCGTGACTTCCACTCGATCACCGCGGCCCGGGTCTTCGACGTCCCCGCCGACGACGTGACCGTCGAGATGCGGGCCAAGATCAAGGCGATGAACTACGGCCTGGCCTACGGGCTGTCCGCGTTCGGCCTCAGCCAGCAGCTCGGGATCGAGGCGGGCGAGGCGCGCGGGCTGATGGACGAGTACTTCCAGACCTTCGGCGGGATCCGCGACTACCTCGGCGGCGTCGTCGAGGAGGCCCGGAGGACCGGCTTCACCGAGACCATCAAGGGCCGGCGCCGCTACCTGCCCGACCTGACCAGCGACAACCGCCAGCGTCGCGAGATGGCCGAGCGGATGGCGCTCAACGCCCCGATCCAGGGCTCGGCGGCCGACATCATCAAGATCGCGATGCTCTACGTCGACGGCGCGATCGAGCAGGCCGGGTTGCAGTCCCGGATGCTGCTCCAGGTGCACGACGAGCTCGTGTTCGAGGTGGCGACCGGCGAGCAGGAGGCGCTGGAGGCGCTGGTCCGTGAGCAGATGGGCCGCGCGGCCGACCTCGCCGTACCGCTGGACGTGTCAGTCGGCTTCGGCCGGAGCTGGCACGACGCGGCCCACTGACGGGCGCAGCACGTACACGCTGACCGCCAGCAGTACGGCCAGCAGGACCGAGTCGACCGTGATGACCACCGCCAGCAGCCCGCGCAGGCTGGACGTGGTGAGGCCGAGGACGACGACCACCACGAACGCCGACCACACCAGGTACGCCGAGCGCTGGCCCTGCCGGGCGAGCACCGAGTAGACGAGCAGCTGCAGCATCGACAGCACGGTGCCGAGGATCGCGAAGATCCAGAGGTGGTCGGCGATCTCCTCGAACTGCTGGCCGCCCACGAAGACGAGCGCCAGGCGCGGCAGCAGCGCCGCCCCGGCGGTCGCGACGGCACCCAGCACCGCGACCAGGCCGAGGCTGGCGGTCAGCGCGCGCCGACGCTCGCCCACCGTCGACATCGAGGGGAACGCGACGACCACGACGAACTGTGGCAGGAACAGCACGGCCTTGGTCAGGATCAACCCGCCGGCGTAGAGGCCGGCGTCGTGCTCGGTCAGCACGTTGCGGGCGATCACGATGTCGGTGTTGGAGAGCGCGAAGAACGCGAGCAGCACCTGAGAGTTGTGGAACGACTCCCGGATCACCCTCCGGAAGCCGTGGTCCTCGCTCTGGACCCCTTCGTCGCGCGCGCGACGAAGGAACCACCAGCCGGCGACCACCGGGGCGCAGGCGCCGAGCCCGGTGCCGACGAGCGCGGCGGCCTCGGTCGGGTGCCAGGCGATCAGGAGCGTGCCGATGACCAGGCGGGGCACCCCACTGAGCACGTACAGCACCGACAGCGCCTGCCAGCGGCGCTCGCCCTGGAGGATGCCGGCCTGGCCGCCCATGATCGTGAACGGCACCGAGATGACCGAGACCAGCGCGGCGGTGAGCAAGCTGTCCAGCCGGAGCACCACGTTCAGCAGCGGCGACAGCACCAGGAGCAGCACGCCGAGCGCCGCGGCCGCCCGGTAGGTGACCCCGAGGATGGTCTTCTCGATCTGCGCGATGTGCTCGGGCTCGGCCGCGATCCGGCGCGCGGCGGTGGCCTGGATGCCCAGCTGGAGGACCGTGATCACCAGCAACGTGGCCATCAGGCTCGCGAACGCGCCGTACGCCTGCGGGCCGAGCAGCCGGGCGGCGATCATCGTGAAGCCGTACGTCGCCACGTTCATGACGGCCATCGCCACGGCGATCGAACCGCCGCCGCTCAGCAGCCGGGTGAGGCGGCGCGAAGGGGTCACGGGAGGGAAGCGTATGCGAGACTCGCGCGCGTGATTCGCGCCGGTGCCGTGCTGCGGTCCCTGCGGCCGAAGCAGTGGACCAAGAACCTCCTCGTGGTCGCGGCACCGCTCGCCGCCGGCGACCTCGGCGACGCCGGCGTCCTCGGGCCGACCGTGCTGGCGTTCCTGGCGTTCTGTGCGGCCTCCTCCGCGATGTACCTGGTCAACGACTGCGCGGACGTCGAGGCGGACCGGCTGCACCCCCGCAAGCAGTCCCGGCCGATCGCGGCCGGCGAGCTGTCCGTCCGGGGGGCGCTCCTGGTCGCCACGCTGCTGTTCCTGGTCAGCGTCGGCCTGGCCGCGCTGACCCGCTGGGAGTTCGTGCTGCTGCTCGTCTCCTACGTCGCGGTGATGCTCGCCTACTCGCTCCGCCTCAAGCACGAGCCGGTGATCGACCTGGCGCTGGTCGCCGCCGGGTTCCTGATGCGCGCGGTCGCCGGCGGCCTCGCCGCGGCGATCCCGATCTCGGACTGGTTCCTCATGGTGGCCGGCTTCGGCTCGCTGTTCATCGTGGCCGGCAAGCGCTACTCCGAGCTGCACACGCTCGGCAGCGAGGCGGGCACCCGGCGTTCGCTGGTGCACTACACCGACAGCTACCTCCGGTTCGTCTGGAGCATCGCGGCGGCCGTCACCGTCGCGGCGTACTGCCTGTGGGCGTTCGAGAACGCCGCCGAGACCGGCATCCCGTGGCACACGCTCTCGATCCTGCCGTTCGTGGTCGGGCTGCTCCGGTACGCCGTGGACGTCGACGCGGGGGCGGCCGCCGAGCCCGAGGACATCGTCTGGGGCGACCGGCTGCTGCAGGGGATCGGCGTGATCTGGGTGGTCGCGCTGACCCTCGGGGTGCTGGGTGTCTGACTCCTCCACGTTCCACGGCTGGGGCCGCACGGCACCGTCGGTCGGCCGCCCGGTCACGGCGACCGCGAACGGCGTGCCGCACCTCGTCCGCCGGGCCGGGCCCCGCGGGCTGATCGCCCGCGGCCTGGGACGCTCGTACGGCGACCCGGCGCAGAACGCCGGGGGCGACGTGCTGCTCCCGCTGCCGACCGAGATCGGCGCGGTCGCGGCCGACGGCACGGTTCGCGCGAGCGCCGGGACCAGCCTGCACGACCTGATGGCGGCGCTGCTGCCGCGCGGCCGGTTCCTGCCGGTCACGCCCGGCACCCGGTACGTCACCGTCGCCGGCGCGATCGCCTGCGACGTGCACGGCAAGAGCCACCACCGCGCCGGGAGCTTCGGCGCCCACGTCGTCGACCTCGACCTGGTGATCGCGAGCGGCGAGACCCGCACGGTCGGCCCGGACCGGGACCCCGACCTCTTCTGGGCCACGGTCGGCGGCCTCG
The DNA here is from genome assembly GCF_054058995.1 of Nocardioides sp. HB32. Lineage (NCBI taxonomy): Bacteria > Bacillati > Actinomycetota > Actinomycetes > Propionibacteriales > Nocardioidaceae > Nocardioides > Nocardioides sp. HB32. The sequence continues at coordinate 3,529,549 of NZ_JBSSBS010000001.1, read as the reverse complement.
GTCTGACCGGGGTGATCACGGCGGCCACGCTGCGGACCATCCCCGTCGAGACGGCGTACGCCGAGGTCAGCACCCAGCGCCTGCCCGACCTGGACGCCGTCATGGCCGAGATGCGCGAGGGCGACGACGCCGTGACGTACTCCGTCGCCTGGATCGACACCCTGGCCCGCGGCGCCGCGCTGGGCCGCTCCGTGCTCTCGCGCGGCGAGCACGCCACTCGCGAGCTGCTCGGTGACCGCGGCGACCTCCTGACCCCGCCCGCCGCACCGCGCCTGGCGGTGCCGTTCACCCCACCGGTCAACCTGGTCGGATCACTCGGCGTGCGCGCGTTCAACGAGGCGTGGTTCCGCAAGGCTCCTCGCCACCGCACCGGCGAGATCCAGCCGCTCGCCACCTTCTTCCACCCGCTGGACGGCGTCGCGGGCTGGAACCGCGTCTACGGTCCGCACGGCCTCGTGCAGTACCAGTTCGTGGTGCCCGACCACGAGGACGCCGCGCTGGTGCGCATCCTGGAGCAGATCGCCGCCGCCCGGCTCCCGTCGTTCCTCGCCGTGCTCAAGCGGTTCGGCCCCGGCAACGACGGCCCGCTGTCGTTCCCGATGGCCGGCTGGACGCTGGCCTACGACGTCCCTGCGCACCCGGACCTCGCCCCGCTCCTCGACGGCCTCGACGACCAGGTCGTCGCCGCCGGCGGGCGGGTCTACCTCGCCAAGGACTCCCGGCTACGGGCGGGACTGCTGCCCGCGATGTACCCCCGGCTCGACGAGCTCCGCGCCGTCCGCGAGAAGGTCGACCCCGACCGCGTGTTCCGCTCCGACCTGTCCCGCCGCCTCGAGATCTGATGGAGATCTGATGCTCAACGCCCTCGGCCAGCCCCAGACCGTGCTGCTGCTCGGCGGGACCAGCGACATCGCGCTCGCCACGGCCGAGCGGTGGGCCCGCTCCGGTGACCTGCACGTGGTCCTCGCCGCTCGGCCCGGCGAGCGTCGGGACGCCGCCGCCACGCGGCTCGAGCAGTCCGGCGCCGTCGTGGAGGCGGTCGACTTCGAGGCCGAGGCCACCGGGACCCACCCCACGCTGGTCGAGGCGATCGAGCGCGACATCGACGTGGCGGTGGTCGCCTTCGGGGTGCTCGGGGACGAGGAGCAGGCCTGGCAGGACCACGCGGCCGCCGTGCACCTGGCCACCGTGAACTACACGGCGCCGGTCAGCCTCGGCGTCTGCCTCGCAGCGAGGCTCAGGAAGCAGGGCCACGGCGTGATCGTCGCGCTGTCGTCGGTGGCGGGGGAGCGGGTGCGCCGCTCCAACTTCGTCTACGGCTCGAGCAAGGCCGGAATGGACGGCTTCTACCTCGGCCTCGGCGAGGCGCTCCGCGGCACCGGCGCCCGGGTGCTCGTCGTCCGCCCGGGCTTCGTCCGCACCAAGATGACCGAGGGCCGCGACCCGGCGCCGCTGTCGGTGGACGCCGATGACGTCGCGGCCGCGATCGTCAAGGGCGTCGCCGGCGGTGACGACCTGGTGTGTGGGTGCCGGCCGCGATGCGCGGCGTGATGTCCGGCCTGCGACACGTGCCCCGCGCGCTGTTCCGGAAGCTGCCGCTGTAGTGCACCCTGCGCGGTGGCTCGTGCCGGCGTGGGCCGTCGCCCTCGCCGTGCTGATGCTGGGCCCGGTCCTCGGCGCGGGCTATCTGCTGACCTACGACATGGTGTGGGTGCCCGACCTCGCCCTGCGGACCGACTTCCTCGGCCTCGGCTCGGCACTGCCTCGCGCTGTCCCGTCGGACGCCGTGGTGGCGGTCCTCGACGAGGTGCTGCCCGGGATGCTCCTCCAGAAGGTCGTCCTGCTCGGCGCCCTGGTCATCGGCGGCCTCGGCGCCGCCCGGCTGGCGGGCCGCTCGACGGTGGCCCGGCTGGCCGCGGTCAGCGTCTACGTCTGGAGCCCCTACGTCGTCGAACGACTCTGGATCGGGCACTGGCCGTTGCTGCTCTGCTGGGCGGTGCTGCCGTGGCTGGTCGCCGAGGGGATCCGGCTCCGCACCGACGCACGCCTCGGCGCGGCACTGCCGTTCCTGCTGGTCGTCGGCAGCCTCAGCGCGAACGCCGGGCTGATGGCGGCCGCCACCCTGCTCGCCGTCGGTGTCACCCGTAGCAACGCGGCCCGCCTGGTCGCGGTCACCGTCGCCGCGAACGCGCCGTGGCTGGTCGCCGGACTGCTGCACCTCGACACCGCCACGTCCAGCACATCGGGCGCGGTCTTCGGGATGAACGCCGAGGGCCCGCTGCCCGCCCCCCTCGCCGCCCTCACCCTCGGCGGCATCTGGAACTCCGAGGTCGTCCCGGGCTCACGCGGACTGCTGGTGCTCCCGCTCGTGCTCACCGTCGGGTACGGCGCTCTGGCTCTCGTCGGCGCCCGTCCACTCGCCCGGCGGCTCGGCCGCCGGACGACCACCGCCCTGGTGTCGCTGTGGGCCGTCGGGTACGCCGTCGCGCTGCTGTCGTGGGCGGTCCCGGACGGGCTCGGCTGGGTGGCCGGCCACGTGCCCGCGGGCGGCCTGCTCCGTGACGGGACCCGCTCGCTGGCCCTCTGCGCACCGCTGACCGCGGCGCTGGTCGCCGCGGGGGTCCAGTGGTGCGGGGAACGGGCGCCCCGGATCCCGGTCGCGGCTGCCGGCGCCGTGCTCCCGCTGGCCTTCATGCCGGACGCGGCCTGGGGGATCTCCGGCGCGCTCCAGCCGGCGGACTACCCGGCCGAGTGGGCCCAGGCGCGGACCGCGCTGGGCGCCGGGCAGGGCGACGTGCTGGTGCTGCCGTTCACGAGCTACCGGGCGCCGGCGTGGAACCACCACCGCAAGGTGCTCGACCCGCTCCCGCGCTACCTGCGGCCGGACTACGTCGTCAACGACCAGCTCGCCGTGGACGGCCGGATCATCGCGGGTGAGGACCCACGGGTGCCCGACGTGCTGGCCGCGCTCGCGCTGCCCGACGCCGGCGACCGCGCGGTCGCGCTGGCCGACCTCGGCATCGGGGCGGTGGCGCGGGACCGCACCGTGCCCACGACCAGCACCTACGACGCCGAGGTCGCCGGCACCGTCGTCCTCGACGGGGAGGACCTCGAGGTCACGATCCTCGACGTGCCGGTCGACGAGCGGGAGGCCTCGGCCGGGTCGCTTGTGGCGCTCGGCAGCGCCTGGGCGGCGTACGTCGCGCTGGTGCTGGCCGGCGCGTGGAACACGTGCAGACCCATCTCGTCGGGAATGCCCACCCGGCGTCGGTCCGGGTGATACGTTCTGCGCCGAGAGGGAGGAACCCACGTGCAAGCTTTTCTCATCACCTTTGCGAGCGTCGTCGTCGGCGGAGGGCTCGCAGGTGCCACCGTGGTCGGTCTGGTGAACTCCCAGACCGCTCCTCCCGCGCAGTCGCCCGCGAACGTCAGCAACCCGACCCTGGACTACGGCTCCACCCAGTGAGCTAGTCCTCGGTGGCGTCCTGGTCGCTGACCAGCTCGCCGCGGAGCGCGCTCGCGACCACGTGCGCGAACGCCGCCTGCGAGTGCGCCCACGTGAACCCCGCGCCGTGCCGCACCGCTCCCTCCGCCAGGATCCCGCGGCCCTGCTCGTCGCGCAGCAGCGCGCCGAGTGCCGACGTCAGCTCGGCCTGGCTGCCGACGAGGATGCCGGAGACGCCGTCGACGATCGACTCCCGGGTGCCGCCGGCGCTCGCGTAGGCGACGGTCGGGGTGCGGTGCGCGGCCGCCTCGCCGACGACCAGCCCCCAGCCCTCCTTGAGGGAGGGCAGCGCCATCAGCCACGACTCCTCGTAGATCTCCTGCTTCCGCACCTCAGAGACGTGACCCTCGAAGACCACCGAGCCGCAGGCGACCTGGTCGGCGGCGTACGCCCGCAGCTCGGGCTCCCACCAGCCGCTCCCGACCACCCGCAGCCGGAGGTCCGGGAACTCGCCGAGCAGCGCGGTGACCGCGTCGACGGCGTGCTCGACCTGCTTGTGGGGGACCAGCCGGCCGACCACGCAGATCGACGGGTTGGTGGACTTGCGGGCGTCGACGTTGACGACCGGGTCGGTCCCGTTGTGCACGACGGCGACGCGCGGCCCGGTGACGCCGAGCTCGCGGAGCTCGGCGCGGGTGGCGCGGGACACCGCGACGTACTGCCGGCCGCGGTAGAGCCGCGGCGCGAGCCGGCTCTCGATCCACCAGCCGACCCGGCCGGTGAGCCCCGGGTAGACGACCGGCCACTGCTCGCGGTGCACGTGGTGCACGAGCACGATGACGGGCTTGCGGGTCACCAGCGGGGTGAAGAACGGCAACCCGTTCTGCACGTCGACCACGACGTCGACCCGGCCGAGCCGGCGGCGCAGCAGCGCCCACATGCCGAGCAGGTAGACGCTCAGCTTCGAGCCGCGGCGCACGAACCGGACGCCGTCGACGGTCTCGTCGGGGGCGGCGCCGGCGTACGCGACGCAGAAGATCGTGACGCTCGCGCCGCGCTCGACGAGCCCCGCCGCCATCTTCTCCAGGTACCGCTCAGCGCCGCCGCCCTCGGGGTTGCGGGTGTCCCGCCAGCTGAAGAACGCGACGTGGCGTCCGGCGAGGGCGTCGGTCGTCGGCACCCGCCGAGGTTACCGGTTGGTTCGGATAGGGTCCCGGGCATGCCGTGGACCGCCGACCTCCAGCGGTCGGTGCGGCTGTTCCGGGACTTCAGGGTCGAGCAGAGCGACCCGCGACGCTTCTACTCCGCGCTCGCCGAGGACTCGGTCGGCCAGCTCTCGACCTACCACGACCTGGCGGGCGCGACGCTCCTCGACGTGGGCGGCGGGCCGGGCTACTTCCGGGACGCGTTCCGGGCCGCGGGCGCGACGTACTGGGCCCTGGACGCCGACGTCGGCGAGCTGTCCGGGCTCGGTGGGATCGCCCACGGCACGGTCGTCGGCGACGGCATGAACCTGCCGTTCCGCGACGGCGCCGTCGACGTCTGCTACTCCTCGAACGTGCTCGAGCACGTCCCGCGGCCGTGGGACATGGCCGACGAGATGCTCCGCGTCATCCGCCCCGGCGGCATCGCCTTCCTCTCCTACACGCTGTGGTGGGGACCGTGGGGCGGCCACGAGACGTCGCCCTGGCACTACCTCGGCGGTCGTCTCGCGCGCCGGCGCTACCGGCGCAAGCACGGGCACGAGCCCAAGAACAGGTACGGCGAGTCGCTGTTCGCGGTGACGGTCCGCGACGGTGTCGCGTGGGCGCGGCGGCAGCAGGCCGGGGTGGTGCTGGACGTGGTCCCGCGCTACAACCCGCGGTGGAGCCGCTGGCTCACCCGGGTGCCCGTCGTCCGCGAGCTCGCGACGTGGAACCTCGTGATCGTGGTGCGCAAGGCATGACCGAGGAGCAGCAGCCCGCGCGGGCGGGCGTGGCGACGTCGCGTCTGCGCATGTGGGGGTACGCCGCGATCCTGACGGCGCTGGCGTTCTCCCAGTCGGCCGGGAAGATGGTGGCCGACACGAAGTTCGACCTCCTGACCGGGCCGTTCCGGTTCCTCGCCAACGGCCTCCGGCTCTGGGACCCGGCCGCGGCATTCGGCCAGATCCAGAACCAGGCCTACGGCTACGCCTGGCCGATGGGCCCGTTCTTCCTGGTCGGGCACTGGCTCGAGCTGCCGCCGTGGGTGATCCAGCGGGTGTGGTGGAGCCTGCTGCTCTGCCTGGCGTTCTTCGGCGTGGTCCGGCTCGCGCAGCGGCTGAACCTGGGGTCGCCGTTCACCCAGGTGCTGGCCGGCTTCGCGTTCGTGCTGACGCCGCGGATCACCACGCTGCTCGGGGGCGCCTCGGTCGAGATCTGGCCGATGGCGCTCGCCCCGTGGGTGCTGCTCCCGTTGATCCGCGGCGCCGAGCGAGGGTCCCTACGCCGCGCGGCGGCGTGGTCGGCGCTCGCGGTCGCGTGCTGCGGCGGGGTGAACGCGATCGCGGTGGCGGCCGTCCTGCCGCTCGGGGTGATCTGGATCCTGACTCGGGCGCGCGGCGGCCGGAAGTGGCCACTGCTGGGCTGGTGGACGCTCTTCACGATGATGGCGACGCTCTGGTGGAGCGCGCCGCTGGTGTTCCTCGGCCGGTACAGCGTGCCGTTCCTCGACTACATCGAGAACGCCACCATCACCACGGTCCCCACCGACCTGGCCCGCACCGTGCTCGGCCAGTCCGACTGGGTCGCCTACTTCGCCGGCATCGACTTCCCGGCCGGCCAGCAGCTGGTGACCACGCCGTTCCTCATGCTCGACGCGGCCGTCGTCGCGGGCTTCGGCCTGGTCGGGGTCGCGATGCGCTCCAACCCGCACCAGCGGTTCCTCACCTGGGGGCTGCTGACCGGCCTGGTGCTGGTCGGCTTCGGGTACGCCGACGAGCTGGCCGGCTTCCTCGCCGGCGACCGGGTCGCGTGGCTGGACGGGCCGCTGGCCGCGCTGCGGAACCTGCACAAGTTCGACGTGGTGCTCCGGATCCCGCTGGTGCTCGGGCTCGCGCACGCCCTGGCGGTGGTCGCGGCGTACGCCCGGGACCGGGCCTCCACGTGGGCCGCGCGCTTCCTCCAGGCCGCCGCGGTGCTCGCGGTGGTGGCGCTCGCGCTGCCGTGGGCGCAGGACCGGCTGGCGCCGCGCGAGGGCGTCGCGGCCGTGCCGGACTACTGGCACCAGGTCGCGGACTACCTGCACGACACCGACGACGGCACCGTCGCGCTCGAGATCCCGGCCACGACGTTCGGCGTCTACGACTGGGGCAACGTCCACGACGACATCCTCCAGGGGCTCGCGGACAGCCCGTGGGCCGTGCGCAACGTGATCCCGCTCGCGCAGCCCGGCAACGTCGCGTTCCTCGACGCGGTCAGCAGGGCGATCGAGTCCGGTCACCCGAGCAGCACGCTCGCGCCGTTCCTCGCGGAGAACGGCGTCGGCAGGCTGGTCGTGCGCAACGACCTCGACCGGTTCCAGACCGGCGCCCCCGACCCGGCGTACGTGCGCAGCGTGCTGATCCACTCGCCGGGCGTCACGCTGGCGAAGTCGTTCGGCCCGACCGTCGGCTCCCGGGCGTGGAGCTACGCGCCCGGCGGCAACGTGCGCGTGGTCGAGGGCTCGGGGATCTCGGCGGAGACCGGGTCTGTCGACGTCTACGACGTCGACCGAGCGGCCGCGGGCACCGTCACGCCGTCGCCCCAGGTGCTGGTCGGCGACCCCGGCTCCGGTCTCGACGCGGGGACGGCCGGGCTCGGCCCGGGTCCGCGGGTGCTCGCCGAGGACGCCACCGACGAGCAGGGACAGGTGCTCACCGACGGCACCAAGCGGCGCGAGGTGAACTTCGCCGCGGTCCGCTTCAACCAGTCCGCGACGATGCCGGCCAACGAGCCGTACCGGCTGCGCGGGCCGGAGAAGGCGCACCGCTTCCTCCAGCACCCCGAGCGCTGGCAGACCACCGAGAGCTGGGCCCGCAACGTCGTCCAGGTCACCGCGAGCACGTCCCAGGCGTACGCCGACGCGCAGCCGCCGCTCGAGATCGGCGCCCACCCCGGCGCGGCCCTCGACCTCGACCCCGCCACGCAGTGGAAGTCGGCGCGGCACCTGGATCCGACCGGCCAGTGGTGGCAGGAGACCTTCTCCGGGCCCACGTTCCTCGACCGCGTCAAGGTCACGCTCGGTCGAGACTCCGCGCCGGTCCAGCAGCTCCAGGTCCAGACCGACGACGGCTCGCGGGTGGTGACCGCCCCGAAGCCGGGGCAGTCACGCACCTACTCCCTGGACTACTCCGCCGCGAACTTCCTGCGGATCACCGCGGCCGGCCGCGACCTGACGCTGCCCGGCTCGTTCGCGCTCGCCGAGGTCGCCGTACCGGGCGTGGCCGCGCAGCGGTACCTGAACCTCCCGGTGCCGGACGACCGGTTCGCGCTGGATGCCGTCTCGGTGACCCGGGACCCCGACCGGGCGCCGTGCGTGATGGTCGGCGCGACCTACGCGTGCGACGAGTCGCTGATCTCCCCGGGTGAGGACGGGGACACGCTCGCGCGCCGGTTCATCCCGCCGTACCAGTCGACCTACCAGCTGTCCGCGACCGGCTCCCTGCGGCGGACCGTGGACGCCAGTCTGCTGCTGTCCTCCGGCGTCTCGATCACCAGCGACGCGCCGGTGCGCGACGTCGCCACCAGCCCGGTCGCGCTCGGGGACGGCGACCTGGCGACCACCTGGATCGCCGACGACCCCGACGAGGTGCTGCACCTGGACCTCCCGGCGCCGCGGACCCTCGGGACGCTCCGGCTCCAGGTGAACGCCGGCGCGGCCGCCGCCCAGCCCACCCGGCTGCTGCTGCGGGCCGGCGAGCGCCGGGCCTTCGTCCAGGTCGACGGGCACGGCCGGGCCGTGCTGCCGCACTGGCGCACCGACGAGCTGGACATCGAGGTCCGGCAGACGAAGGCCGCGGTGTCGACGTACGGCCGCCAGTTCGTGCGGCTGCCCGCCGGAATCTCCGAGCTTGAGCTCGACGGCGTGCCGTTCAACACCGACCCGCTCGACGAGCGCCGGTTCCCCTGCGGCACCGGTCCGCAGATCACGGTCGCCGGGCAGCTCCGCGACACCGCGTTGCGGGCGAGCACCCGCGACCTGGTCCGCGGGGCGTCCGTGCCGCTGCGGATCTGCGGGACGTCGGACATCCTGCTGACCCAGCAGGCCACGTCCCTGCTCGCGCTGCCGAACCCGTTGTTCCGCTTCGACTCCGCGACGCTCGCGCACCAGGGCCTGGCCGGCCCGTCACCGGCTGCGGTCGACGTCGACCGCACCGCGAACGGCACGCCGAAGGGCGTCGACCTGCCTGCCCGCGCGCACGACTCGGTCCTCACGCTGCCGCAGAACGTGAACGCCGGGTGGCAGGCGACCCTGGGTGGGAGCCAGCTCACCGCGGTGCGGATGGACGGCTGGAAGCAGGGCTGGCGGGTGCCGGTCGGCGAGGCCGGCGCCGTGCGGCTGACCTACCGCCCCGCACTGCCGTTCACGATCCTCTTCGTCGCCGGGCTGGCGCTGGCTCTCGTCGTGCTCGCGTTCGCTGTCTGGCCGCGACGTCGGAGGCCGGCCGGCGTGGAGCCGGCCGGGCTGGCGGCCGGGCTGGCGGCCGGCCGTCCGGGAGTGCCCGACCTCGTCGTGGTCCTCGGGGCGGGTGCCCTCCTCGCCGGGTGGTGGGGTCTGGCCGGCACGGCCGCGGCGGTGGTCGCGGGCCTGGTGCTGCGCCGGTTCGGGGGCTGGCCGTGGCTCGCGGGCCTGTCGCTCGTGACGGGTGCGCTCGCGCTGAGCGCGGACCGGATCACCCGCCAGTCGTGGGCGGTCAGCTGGAGCCAGGCCTGGCTGCTCGCGGCGGTCTGCCTGACGGTCGCCGCCCTCGCGACTCAGGTCACCGAGGCCCGGTCCGTCACCCCGGACTCGCGGTCGAGCCGGGCGACGAACCGGACGTTCTTGAAGCGCATGATGCGGCGCTCGAACGAGTAGTAGGAGATCGTCGCGAGCGCGACCGTGATGGTGAGGGTCAGGCCGGCGACGGCGACGAACCGGCCGGTGAAGTACTCGATGTCGAGCCAGCGGAAGACACCGTTGAGCACCAGCATGTGGATCGCGAAGATGCCGTAGGAGATCTCACCGAGCCAGAAGAGCACGGGACCGCTGAGCTGGGTGCGCACCCAGCCGCGGCGCTCCGGGCCGAAGACCAGCGGCAGGAGGTAGAGCCCGCCGGCGACGGCGTACAGGGCGACCTTGGGCCCGGCCTCCCAGCCGCCGGGGGTCAGCAGCGTGCGCGGGCCGGCGAGCGGCGACGCGGCGATCGCGAACACCGCGGTCGCGAGGATCCAGCAGCCCACCAGGTCGTGGCCGAGGCGCTCCAGCGGGTGGTCGCGAGGATCGACGGCCAGGCTGGCCGAGACGGCGGCGAAGCCGACGCCGACGAGGAACCACGGCAGGTAGCCGGGCAGCCACTGGGCGTAGTGGCCCTCGTTGCCCGGGATCTGGGCGACGGCGGCCTGCCAGGCGACGCCGAGGGCGAAGACTACGGCCGAGCGGCCGAGCACCGTCGGCAGGTGCAGCTCGTGCTCGCCGCGGCGCGGCCGCCAGGTGAGGAACCAGCACAGCAGGGGGAGCGCCAGGTAGAACGCGACCTCGGTGCAGAGGCTCCACATCTGGGTGAGCGAGCTCGGCAGCAGGTCGGGCCGGTACAGCTGGGTGAACGTGAGGTTGGCGAGCCAGTCCTGCCAGCCCATGCCCTCGTTCGCGGGGTCCAGGGTCAGCGCGAGGACCACCACGACCCAGTAGAGCGGCAGGATCCGCAGCGCGCGCTTCCAGAAGTAGTGCCGGGACGAGGGCGCGGGGCGTCCGAGTGCCGTGGTGAGGAACCACGGCCGGCTCAGCAGGAAGCCGGACAGCACGAAGAAGATGGTCACCCCGAAGTCGAGCCGGGCGAGCACGGCACCGACCCAGCCGTGGTTGATCTGGCCGGTGTTGAACGCCGAGTGGGTCAGCACGACCATGACCGCGCCGATGGCACGAGCGGCGTTCAGGGTGGGGAAGGTCCGGTCCCGGAAGTCAGGGGTGCTCATCGGTCCTGCTTCTCCTCGAGGGCGCTGGCGGGAGCCACGCGGCCCACCGTCACATCATCGGTGCACAGGGTCACCCCGTCGACCAGCCCCTCGATCGTGACCGACCTGAACTGCGGCCCGCCCTCGAAGTAGAGCGCGTGCACCCCCGCCCGGACGGTGGTGTCCCGGGACACGCTGCCCGCCGTCACCCGGACCGCGCTGTCACCGCTGCTCAGGTAGCCGATCCGGACCCACCATCCGCCGAACGCGACCGGTCCGTCGAGCGGGATCGTCACCGGGCTGTCCTGCACCTGCCAGCCGCACCGCCCGTGCGGCCCGTCCTTGCCGCTGCGCACCACCGGGATGACCGCGGGGCCGACGACGCCGTGGTCGTCGACGATGTCGAGCCGGTCCGTCGCGACCTCGGTGAACGCCAGCGCGTGCTCGCCGGCGAGCACCCGGCTCTGCAGGTTCTCCGGGTAGCGCACTCCGTTGGTCACGGCGTACGGCACCACGGTGTCGACCGTCGGGATCGGTGTCGTGGCGGCGCGCAGCTGCGGCACGAGGGTGGCGAACCACTTCCGCGAGCCGTCGTCGTCGTGCCAGTAGGTCATGTAGCCGTACGTCGACCACGCGGCGACCAGGACCATCGCGCCCGTCGCGAGCGCGACCCGGCGCGGATGGTCCAGGAACTCGCTCGTCGACCGCCGCTCCGACGACTCGGCGGCGCCGAGCACCGGCATCGTGAGGCAGGCCAGGGCGATCGCGGACGCTGCGGCGAGCTCGCCCTGGAACCGGTAGTCCAGGCCGACGAGGGGGCCGGAGACGCTGGCTCGGGTGACCAGCACCAGCGTGACGTCGATGCCGAGGAAGTACACCGGGATCCAGAGCGCCCGCAGCGCGTGGCGGCGGTGCTTGCGGATCTCCCAGAGCAGCACGCCGAGCAGCGCCAGGGCCAGCAGGGTGAGGCCGTCGCCGGGCAGCGAGAACGAGAACGGCTGGTCGGGCACCCGCCACCACCGCACCGGTCCGCCCACCAGGCCGGGCACGTAGGTGTCGAAGAACATCCGGTTCACGGTGTCGAGCACCGGGTAGCTGACCGGCTTCGAGGCGCGGAAGTCGCGACCGACGCTGAGGTAGAGCAGCACGTACGCCGCTCCGGTCAGGACGTAGAGCGCCAGGGCGGGCAGCCGGCCGCGGACCGCTGTCCGCACCCGCTCGACGGGGGACCGGCCGGTGGCGAAGTAGCAGAGCGTGACGATGCCGAGCACGCCGTACACGAGCGCGGTCTTCTCGTTGAACGCGATGCCGGCGACGGCCCAGGAGTTGGCGGCCACGGCGTGCCGCAGCCTCCCGGTGCGCAGGTAGCCGACGTGGGCGGCGAGCCCGAAGAACAGGGCGACCTGGAGCGGCAGCAGGTTGATCGCGGCCGCCCACCAGATCGAGCCCTCGAGAGAGATCACCGACGCGAGGAAGAGGGCGAGCGGCGGCAGGATGCCGGGCCGCAGCCCGAACATCGTGCGCAGGAGGTAGAGCAGGCCCAGGTCGCAGAGCACCTGGAGCGCCACCATCTCGGTGGCCGGCAGCCAGAAGTGCCAGGGCGCGACCGCCTGGTTCAGCCAGGACAGGTACATCGCCGCCGGCATCACGTGGCCGTAGTAGGACCGGGCCGCGACCGACGGGGAGAGCCCGTCGTGGAACATCCGCGAGATGAAGTTGAAGTCGTCGATGTGGAACCAGCCGCCGTAGGTGGCCCACGCGCGCAGGGCGACGTGCGCCGCGATCAGGGTGAGGGCGGCGACGAGGACCTGGCGCTCGCGCCTCACGACGACGTCTTGGCCGACGTACGCGTCGGCTCCGGCGAGCCCAGCACCAGGTCGGTGACGCACAGGCCGGTGTCCTCGGGGAAGGAGTTGACCATCACCTCGTCGAAGCTCCCTTCCGCCTGGAACCACGCGGTGTGCTCGCCGGCCGGCACGTCCACCTCGTGCGCCTCGTCGCCGGCCACCAGCCGGAAGTGGGTGTCCACCGGGCTGTCGTAGTCGAGCGCGATCCACCACCCGCCACCGATGACCGGGCCGTCGAGGGGGATCCGCACGACGCCGCCGCGCAGCGGGTACGCGCAGTCGCCCTCCGCGTCCTTCGGCCGCTTCATCTCGCGCGCCGGATCCAGCCGCACCTGGGCCAGGTCGCCGGAGTCGTCGAACACGAACAGGTCGTCGAGGCTGTTGCGGGGGAATGCCATGTGCGCGGCCCACGGCTGGAACAGGTGGCTGTAGGTGTTCTCCGGGTAGCGGAACGACCACAGGAGCGTCTGCGGCACGCCGGCGTCGACCAGCGGAACCGGTGCGTCGGCAGCCGTCAGGCTCGCCGCGACGTTGTCGAGATAGGCGTGCGTGGGGTTGTGGTCCTGCCAGAGGTCGACCCAGCGAACGCTAGAGACGACGCTCAGCGCCAGCACGACGACCGCGACCGCGCCGACCAGGCGGCGGTCCTCGTAGCCGTCCGGTGCGTCCTCGCGCACGGCGTTCGGCTCCCGCGCGCCGCGCAGCGGCAGGAACGCCAGCCCGATCGCGATCACGATGATCGCGGCGGCCTCGGTCTGGTAGCGGTACTCGCGGGCGATGTCGGGCCCCACGATCCCGGCGCGGGCGGAGGCGAGCAGCGCGACGTTGCCCAGCGTGGTGAACACGACGAGCGACCACGCCCGCTTGCTGATCGTCCGGCTGCGCCAGGCGTAGAACACCAGAGCGCCGATCGCCGCCCAGGACACGATGAGCAGGATGTCGGAGGGGTCGGCGAACGCCCCGACGGTGACCGACTGCCAGTGGACCGGACCGCCGGTGACCGCGGGGAGCATGGCGATCGCGACGAGGTTCCACGCGATCGGGCCCCAGGGGACGTCGGCGGACTCGCCGGGGGAGAAGTTGAGGCCGTACGCGGCGTACACCGCGAGGTAGGCGCCGCCGCAGACGACCGCCGCGACGACCGCGAGCCGGTACTCGTCCCAGAGCCGCCGCAACCGCTCCGGGGTCTTGCCGGCGCTGAACCAGCACAGCGCGACCAGGCCGTAGACGCCGAGCACGAGCACGGTCTTCTCGTAGAAGAGCAGTCCGAGGCCGACCCAGACCAGCGACGCGACCAGGTGCCGGGCGCGGTGGGTCCGCAGGTACGCCAGGAAGGCCGTGAGGCCGAACGCGAGCGAGATCTGCAGCGGGATCTGGTTGATCCCCGCCGCCCACCAGACACCCGCGGAGAGCGTGAAGACCCAGGCCAGGTAGCAGGCCAGCAGGACGAGGACGAGCTTCCGGCGCCCGAACATGGACACCAGCAGCCGGAGCATGCCGACGCTGGCCACGAGCTGGAGCAGCAGGAGCGTGGCCGCCCAGGGTGCCCAGTCGTAGACCCACCACTTGGTCAGCACCCACGCGAGCGCGAAGCCTGCGGGCATCAGGTGGCCGCCGTACGACTCGGTCAGGTAGGCCCAGTCGAAGGGCTGGTTCATGGCCCGGGACATGAACGCCAGGTCGTCGAAGTAGAACCAGGATCCCCACAGCGCCCAGGCCCGGAAGCCGAGCTGGAGCAGGATCAGGAGGCCGCCGACGAGCACGAATCGGTCGGGTCGGCGAAGCACGCCGGGAGTGTGCCACACCGGTCGCGACAATTCGGGCCTTCACAATTTACGGGCGGGGTGTGACGGAAGTCGCATCCCTACCCGCCAGCACTGCTAACGTGCCGCCCATCACATCCTGGGAGGGGTCGCAGTGAAGCGTAAGTGGTTCGGTGTGGTGCTGCTCGGGCTCGGCGCGTTCCTGCTCGTCACCGGCATCCTCGCGGTCACCTGGGCACCCGGCATGGTGAAGAAGACCCCCCTGGACGTGAACCAGGTGACCCACCTGGACGGCACCGTCAACAAGCTCGACCCGGCGACCGGTGAGCTCGTGGAGAACCCGGTCAAGGTGGAGAGCATCAGCAAGGCCGACTCCAAGGCCTCCGACGACGACACCATCGTGTGGGTCCAGACGGCGTGCGTGGTCATCGACATCGACGACGCTCCGAACTGCGTCGACGGCGACGACCCGCGGCTGGTCCAGGCGACCACCGACGTCTTCGCCACCGACCGGGTCTCGGCCGAGGCGATCCCCGACTACCGGGGCCTGCCCGCGGACGCCGTTCCGCACGAGGGCCTGGTCAACAAGTGGCCGTTCGACTCGGAGAAGAAGGACTACGAGTACTGGGACGGCTCCGTCGGCAGCGCGGTCCCGGCCGTGTACGACCGCACCGAGACGCTCCTCGGCATCGAGTGCTACGTCTACAAGATCAACGTCTCGGACGTGCCGATCGAGATCGCCGACGGCATCGACGGCACCTACGACAACGCGGTCGAGATCTACGTGGAGCCGAAGACCGGCGCCATCCAGCAGCAGACCGAGTCGATGCAGCAGTACCTCGACGACGGCACCCAGGTCGTCGACCTGAACATCCAGTTCACCGGCGACCAGATGCAGCAGTTCGCCGACGACGCGGTCACGAACATGCGCCTGCTCGACGTCATCACGCTGTGGGTGCCGATCGTCGGCTTCGTGGGCGGCGCCCTGTGCGTCGTCGCCGGCGTGCTGCTGCTGGTCAGCGTGCGCCGCAGGAAGATCGACGACAGCTCCACCCCGGCCGAGCCGGCGACCGCCGGGGTCTAGCCGAGCCGGGCGCCGAAGATCGCGGTCCCGGGGGTGTACCGCCCGCGGGTCGCGGACCAGCCGCCCCACACCCGCTCGTGGTGCTCGGGCCACTCCGGCTCGAGCAGGTCGGTGATCACGAAACCGGCGCCGGCCAGCAGGGCGACCCAGTCGCCCAGCGTGCGGTGGTGCTCGACGTACGACACCTGCCCGGTGGCGTCGTCGACCTCGACGTACGGCGTGCGGTCCCAGTAGGACTGGCTGGCGACCAGCCCCTCCTCGGAGGGGTCGTCGGGGAACATCCACCGCGTCGGGTGCGTGATCGAGAAGGCGTACCGCCCGCCGGTCCGCAGCACCCGGGCCGTCTCCGCGACGGCGTCGCCGATGTCGCTCACGAACTGGAGCGCGCCGAACGAGGAGAAGACCACGTCGAAGCTGGCGTCCGCGAAGGGCAGGCGGGTCGCGGTGCCGAGCACGGACGGGACCGCGATGCCGCTCTCGAGGTCGATCCGGCGGGAGTGCTGGAGCTGGCGGAAGGACAGGTCGAGGCCGTAGGCGCGACCACCCCGGGAGCGGACCCAGCGCGAGCACTGGCCCGCACCCGACCCGACCTCGAGCACGTCTTTGCCGGCCACGTCCCCGAGCACGCCGGCCTCGGCCTCGGTGAAGCCCTCGGGCCCCCACACGAACCCGGCGTCGCCGAGGAACTCCCCGTGCGTGGCCTGGTACTCGTCGGCGTACCGGTCCCAGTCCGGGCCGTTCGCCCGGCGGGACTCCTCCTCGCCGACCGGCCGGCGCTCGACCCGCACCGGAGGATGGTTCTCCACAACTGGCGAGCGTAGATCAAGGCGCCGCCGCCGGGCACCGCGGGGGCTTGCCCGGTTGGACGGATCTCCCGCGCGCCGCGTACCCTTGAGGTTGCGCCGGAGGTCTGCCTGGGTCCCAGACGGAGTGGATTCTCGCTCGCTATCTCTCCACCACCCTGGAATCGGTAGTGAAAGCTGGCCTTCGACGTGCCCGCACGACTCCATCCATCCAAGGAAACTACCTCCCCTATGACGAGCACCATTTCCGTTCTTCCCGATTACGACGCGCCCCAGGTGGCCGTCAACGACATCGGTTCTGAAGAAGACTTCCTCGCCGCGATCGACGCGACCATCAAGTACTTCAACGATGGCGACATCGTCGAGGGCACCATCGTCAAGGTCGACCGCGACGAGGTTCTCCTCGACATCGGCTACAAGACCGAGGGCGTCATCCCCTCGCGCGAGCTGTCGATCAAGCACGACGTCGACCCCAACGAGGTCGTTTCCGTGGGCGACAAGGTCGAGGCCCTGGTCCTCCAGAAGGAGGACAAGGAAGGCCGCCTGATCCTGTCCAAGAAGCGCGCACAGTACGAGCGCGCCTGGGGCACGATCGAGCAGGTCAAGGAGGAGGACGGCGTCGTCGAGGGCACCGTCATCGAGGTCGTCAAGGGTGGTCTCATCCTCGACATCGGCCTGCGCGGCTTCCTGCCGGCGTCGCTGGTCGAGATGCGTCGCGTCCGCGACCTGCAGCCGTACGTCGGCCAGACGCTCGAGGCGAAGATCATCGAGCTCGACAAGAACCGCAACAACGTCGTCCTCTCGCGTCGTGCGTGGCTCGAGCAGACCCAGTCCGAGGTCCGCCACGGCTTCCTGACCCAGCTCCAGAAGGGCCAGATCCGCAAGGGCGTCGTGTCCTCGATCGTCAACTTCGGTGCGTTCGTGGACCTCGGCGGCGTCGACGGCCTGGTGCACGTCTCGGAGCTGTCCTGGAAGCACATCGACCACCCGTCCGAGGTCGTCGCCGTCGGCGATGAGGTCACCGTCGAGGTCCTCGACGTGGACATGGACCGCGAGCGTGTCTCCCTGTCGCTGAAGGCGACGCAGGAGGACCCGTGGCAGCACTTCGCCCGCACCCACCAGATCGGCCAGATCGTGCCGGGCAAGGTCACCAAGCTGGTGCCGTTCGGTTCGTTCGTCCGCGTCGAGGAGGGCATCGAGGGCCTGGTGCACATCTCCGAGCTCGCCGAGCGCCACGTCGAGATCCCCGAGCAGGTCGTCCAGGTCAGCGACGACGTCATGGTCAAGATCATCGACATCGACCTCGAGCGTCGCCGGATCTCGCTCTCCCTCAAGCAGGCCAACGAGACCGCGACCGCGTCGGAGGCCGAGGACTTCGACCCGACGCTGTACGGCATGACGGCCACCTACGACGAGCAGGGCAACTACGTCTACCCCGAGGGCTTCGACCCGGAGACCGGCGAGTGGCTCGAGGGCTTCGACGAGCAGCGCGCGGTCTGGGAGGACCAGTACGCCAAGGCGCACGCCCGCTGGGAGGCGCACGTCAAGCAGCAGGCCGAGGCCGCCAAGGCCGAGGTCGAGGCCGGCGAGGCCACGTCGTACTCCTCGGGCGGCGACGAGGCCGAGACCGCGGAGACCGGCGGCTCGCTGGCTTCCGACGAGGCGCTGCAGGCGCTTCGCGAGAAGCTGACCGGCGGTAACTGAGCGCCACCGAACGACCCGACGACCCGCCCGGAGCATCCGGGCGGGTCGTCGGCATTTCGGGTTCCGCGGACCGGGTCAGCAGAACGGGTCGGGCCGGCGCGGCGTGGAGAGCGAGTCGTGGCGGGCCCACACGGCCAGGCTGGCGAAGACGGTGGCGAGGAGGATCAGCAGCAGCAGGGTCATGGCAGTAATACTGCGCCGTTCGTGATCCTGCCACGAGTGGCAGGAAAGACACCCTTCGTTGATTTCCTGCCACCGGTCCGGCAGGCTGTGCCCATGCAGAAGGTCGCCGTCGTCGTGCAGGACGGAGCCGAGCCGTTCGGGCTCGGGTCGCTGGTCGAGGTGTGGGGGGAGCCCGAGCACCCGGGGGACGACACGCCGTCCTTCGACTTCCAGGTCTGCACGCCGCGCCCGGGGCGGGTGCGCGGCCGGTCCGACTACGACCTGCACGTGGAGCGGGGGCTGGAGGCCACGGCGGACGCCGACCTGGTGTGCCTGAGCCCGAAGTACGAGTTCACCCGGCACGACCCCGCCGTGCTGGACGCGGTGCGGTCGGCGTACGACCGCGGGGCGATCATCTATGCCCACTGCTCGGCGGTCTTCGAGCTGGGCGCGGCCGGGCTGCTCGACGGACGTGAGTGCACGACGCACTGGCGCTACACCGGCCTGCTCGAGCGGATGTACCCCGAGGCGAAGGTCTGCCCCGACGTGCTCTACTGCCACGACGGCTCGGTCCTCACCGGCGCCGGCTCCGCGGCCGGCATCGACGCCTCCCTGCACCTGATGCGCGAGCAGTTCGGGGCCCGGGTGGCCGCGACGACCGCGCGCCGGATCGTCGTGCCGCCGCACCGGGACGGCGGCCAGGCGCAGTTCATCGCCAGGCCGGTGCCCGACTGCGACGCCGAGACCCTGGGCCCGCTCCTGCAGTGGATCATCGAGAATATCGGCGACGACCTGAGCGTGGAGTCGCTGGCCCGCCAGAGCCACATGTCCGAGCGCACCTTCGCGCGCCGCTTCCGCGCCGAGACCGGGACCACGCCGCACTCCTGGGTCACCCGGCAGCGGGTCCGGGCCGCGGAGGAGCTGCTGGAGCGCACGGACCACTCGATCGACTGGATCGCGGACGAGGTCGGCTTCGGCAACGCGGCCACGCTGCGGCACCACTTCGCGCGGGTGCGCGGGCTCAGCCCGCAGCAGTACCGCCGCCGCTTCGCCGGTTGATCGCCCGGGCGCTCTGCCAGGTGCTCCGTGCAGCCGGCCGAGGGACCTCGGAGTCGGACGCCTACTCGAACGTGGTCACGGGGGTGGTGCCGGCCAGCTGATCGCGGCGCACCTTGCCGGTCAGCGTGCGCGGCAGCTCGTCGAGGTGGCGGTACTCCTTGGGCCGCTTGGGCGGCGCGAGCCGCTCGCGCGCGAAGGCGTCGAGGTCGGCGGCCGTGGCAGTGCCGACGACGGCCGCGCAGACCCGCTGGCCCCACCGGTCGTCCGGGACGCCGTACACCGCGATGTCCGCGACCCCCGGGTGCTCGCGGAGCGCGTTCTCGACCTCCAGCGGGTAGACGTTCACCCCGCCGGTGATGACCAGGTCGTGCCGGCGGCCGTCCAGGTACAGGTACCCGGCCTCGTCCAGCCGGCCGACGTCGTGGACCGTGAACTCGTCGCCGCGCCAGGCGCTCGCGGTCTTCTCCGGGTCGCCGAAGTACTCGAACCGGGCGTACGCCGGCACCGCGCACCAGATCGTGCCCTCGGGATCGACCGCGAGTCGGCGACCCGGCCGCGCGCGGCCGACGGTGCCGGGCCGCTCGAGCCACTCCTCGCTGCGGCAGGCGGTGAACTGGCCCTCGGTGGAGCCGTAGAACTCCCAGGTCGACCCGTCCGGGAAGGCCTCGATCAGCCTCCGCTTCAACGCCGGCGGGCAGGGCGCGCCGGCGTGCGCGACCAGCCGGAAGCTCGACAGGTCGGGCCGGCCGTGCGTGTCCCAGTGCGCGAAGAGCCGCTGGAGGTGCGCGGGAACGCAGAACATCGTGGTCGGCCGGTCGCGCTCGATGGCCGCCGTCGCGAGCGCCGCGTCGAAGGGTCCGGGCACGACGACCCGACCACCCGCGAGCGCCGTGCCGCTGGCAAAGCGGAGCGGCGCCGAGTGGTAGAGCGGGCTGAGGACGAGGTTCACGTCGTCCTCTCGGAACCCCCACATGGCGCGCTCCTCCTCCACGAGCGCGATCGCGTCGGCGGGACCGAGGACGCCGCTCCAGACGCCCTTGGGGGTGCCGGTGGTGCCGCTGGTGACGTGCATCGGGCGAGCGCGGGGTAGGCCCGCGTCCCCGGCCAGCGCGGCGAGCGCGTCCTCGGTGCCGACGACGAGGGCGGGATCGAGGTCGCCGAGGATCCGCTCGCGCTCGTACGCCGTTAGCCGCGGGTCCAGCGGGATCGGCACCACGCCGCGCGCGAGGAGGGCCAGCACGGCGTCGAGGTAGGTCAGCGATCCCGGCACCAGCAGCGCGACCCGGTCGCCCTCGTGCAGCCCGTCTCCCACGGGGCAGGACTGTAGTCGGGAACCCCCTGCTGACTAGGCGAGCCCCAGGTCGGCGGTCAGCTGGCCGGTCACCTGGGCGAAGTGGGCGTCGTAGTCGAGGATGCCGCGGTACATGTGACCAAACAGCTCCAGGCTGAGGTGCCCGAACACCGTCGACCAGGCGATCAGCCAGCGCACGGTCCGCTCGTCGTCCAGGGGTACGTCGAGCGCCTGGCGGATGCCGCCGAGGGCCTGGCGCTCCTGCGCGCTCACCGGGCGGGCCTGCGGCACCGCGTCGCCGCGCTGCCCGGACAGCTGGGCGAGCGTGAGGAACGCGCCGCTGATCCGCGCGGCGGAGGGGATCGTGGTGTCCGGGGCGGCGTACCCGGGGACGGGGGAGCCGTAGAGCAGGGCGTACTCGTGCGGGTTCGCCCGGGCCCAGTCGCGGATCGCGTTCCCGACCGCGAGGAAGCGTCCGGCCAGATCGTCGCGGTCGCGCACGCCGGCGTCGGCGGCCTCGACAGCGTCGCCGAGCTCGTCGTACGCCTCGATGATCAGCGCGGTCAGGAGGTCGTCGCGGCTCGGGAAGTAGCGGTAGACGGCGGACGACACCAGGCCCACCTCGCGCGCGATCGCGCGCAGCGACAGGGCGGCGGGTCCGACCTCGGCGAGATGGCGGCGGCCCGTCACCTGGATCGCGCGGGTCTGCTCCGCGCGGTTCTCGGCACGTGACTTCGGGGGCATGCCCGCATCCTCGCACAAATCGAGAGCAGTGCTCTTGTTTTGCGTCGGCCGGTGTGCCAGTCTGGGGAAAGCGAGAGCACCGCTCTCGATTCATCGGACCTCCAGGAGGAACCCATGTCCGCTCTCCACGTCATCGTCGGCGCCGGCCCCGTCGGGCGCGCCACCGCCGTCGCCCTCGTCGCCCGGGGCCACGACGTGCTGCTCGTCAGCCGCTCCGGCGCCGGCCCCGACATCCCCGGGGTCCGCCGCGCGGCCGCCGACGCGGCCGACGCCGAGCGGGTGACGGAGCTCGCGACCGGTGCGGTCGCGCTCTACAACTGCGTGAACCCGCCGTCGTACACGGTGTGGCCGACCTTCTGGCCGCCGATCGCGGCGGCGTTCCTCACGGCTGCCGAGCGCACCGGGGCGACGCTGGTGACCGCCTCCTGCCTCTACGGCTACGGCCCGGTCGAGAGGCCGATGGTCGAGGGCCTGCCCGACGCGGCGACCACGAAGAAGGCCGGCATCCGCGCGCGGATGTGGGCCGAGGCCCGGGCCGCGCACGAGGCCGGTCGGATCACGGCCGTCGAGGTCCGCGGCTCCGACTACATGGGTCCGTGGATCGACCCGGACCACGCGCACATCGTCCGGGTGACGGAGGCCGCGCTGGCCGGGAGGACGGTGCGGGTGATGGGCCGGCCGGACCAGCCGCACTCGTTCACCGACGTCCGCGACATGGGCCGGGCGCTGGCCGCGGTCGCGCAGGTACCCGAGGCGTGGGGCCGGGTCTGGCACGCGCCGACCAACGCGCCGCGCACCCAGGCGGAGGCGATCGCCGACGTCTGCCGCGCCGCGGGGCGTGAGCCGGTCGCGGTCAAGGGCTTCCCGAGGTGGGTGCTGGGGGTGATGGGCCGGTTCGTGCCGGTGCTCCGCGAGCTGCGGGAGACCGAGTACCAGTTCCGCTCGCCGTACGTCCTCGACTCGAGCGCCATCACCCGCGAGCTCGGCCTGGCGCCGACGCCGTGGGACGAGGTGTGCCGCGCGACCGCGACGGGCGAGCCTACGGCGGAGCCCTCTAGCCTGAACGCATGCGCGTCGGACTGACCGGAGGCATCGCCTCGGGCAAGAGCACCGTCTCGGAGATGCTGGCCGAGCTCGGCGCCACGATCATCGACGGCGACGTGCTCGCCCGCGAGGTGGTCGACAAGGGCACCCCGGGCCTGGCGCAGGTCGTCGAGGCCTTCGGCCCGGAGATCCTGACCGACCAGGGCGACCTCGACCGGCCGAAGCTGGGCGGGATCGTCTTCAACGACGAGGCGCAGCGGAAGCTGCTCGAGGGGATCGTCCACCCGCTGGTGTTCGAGCGGTACGCCGAGCTCGAGGCGGCCGCCCCGCGGGACGGCGTCGTCGTGCACGACATCCCGCTGCTGGCCGAGACCGGCCGCGCGGACGACTTCGACGCGGTGATCGTCGTCGAGACCCCCGCCGAGGTGCAGGTCGAGCGGATGCTCCGCGACCGGGGCTGGACCCGCGCCGATGCCGAGTCGCGGATCGCGGCCCAGGCCACGCCGGAGGAGCGCCGGGCCATCGCCACCCACCTGATCCTCAACACCGGCACCCGCGAGGACCTCCGCGAGCGGGTCCGCGAGGTCTATGCGGAGCTGCTCGCGGAGGCCTGAAGCGGGACCGCGGAACCGTCAGGCTGCGAGGTCGGGGTCCCCGAGGCGGCGGAGCTTCTGGAGCGCCTCGCGCTCCAGCTGCCGGACCCGCTCCGCGGAGATCCCGTGCTTCGCGCCGATGTCGGCCAGCTTGTGCTGGCGACCGTCGACCAGGCCGTAGCGCGAGCGGATGATGTCCGCGGCGCGCTCGTCCAGCTGGCCGACCAGCGTGTTGAGCCGCTCGCGCGACTCGACGTCGATGAAGTTCAGGTCGGGTCCCGGCGAGCTCTCCTGGGCCATCAGGTCGCCCAGCGAGGTGTCGCCGTCCTCGTCGACGGGGGAGTCCAGCGAGACGTGCTCGCGGCCCCACGCCATCAGGTCGAGGACCCGCTCGACGTCCATGTCGAGCTCCTTGGCGATCTCCTGGGG
The DNA here is from genome assembly GCF_054058995.1 of Nocardioides sp. HB32. Lineage (NCBI taxonomy): Bacteria > Bacillati > Actinomycetota > Actinomycetes > Propionibacteriales > Nocardioidaceae > Nocardioides > Nocardioides sp. HB32. The sequence continues at coordinate 3,506,430 of NZ_JBSSBS010000001.1, read as the reverse complement.
CTCGGGGTCCCGGCCCAGCTGCCGCTCGAGGGTACGGCGCGCGCCGCCGACCTGGTTGAGCTCCTCGACGACGTGCACGGGCAGCCGGACCACCCGGGCCTGCTGCGCGATGCCGCGGGTGATCGCCTGGCGTACCCACCACGTGGCGTACGTCGAGAACTTGTAGCCCTTGGTGTAGTCGAACTTCTCGACCGCCCTGATCAGGCCGGTGTTGCCCTCCTGGATCAGGTCGAGCATCGGCATCTGGGCCCGCCCGTACTTGCGCGCGATCGAGACGACCAGGCGCAGGTTCGCGGTGATGAACGTGTCGACGGCCTTGCGGCCCTCCTCGGCGAGCCACTCGAGCTCGTCCTGCCTGGCCTGCATCGGGGCGCCGCCCTTCTTGCGGCCCACGCGGCCCTCGGCGAGGAGGTGCTCGGCCATCAGGCCGGCCTCGATGGCCTTCGAGAGCTCCACCTCGGCGGCAGCGTCCAGGAGGGGGTTCCGCGCGATCTCGTCGAGGTACAGGCCGACGCTGTCGCGGCCCTCGATCTCTCGGGTGCGGGCCGGTGCAGTACGTGTTGCCATGGGACGCCCTCCTCTTCCTACCTGGGTGGACGGCGCCGCTGCGCCCCCACACGTGCTGTACAACGCCCACGGTGACCAGCGGATTCCCCGGTCAAACATCGGCCTGTCATCCGGAACGACGTGTGGAGGGCCGGTTGAGTTGCGTCTGGGAAGAACTCTCAGGGACTTCTCAGGAGCGGGTGACCAGCCGCATCCGGTCGAGCATCCACGCGAGGGCGAACGCCCGGTCGTGCCAGGACTTGTACCGGCCCGACACGCCGCCGTGCCCGGCGGCCATCTCGGTGCGCAGCAGGAAGTCCCGGCGGCCGACCGCCGTCGCCCGCAGCCGCGCGATCCACTTGGCGGGCTCGACGTACAGCACGCGGGTGTCGTTGAGGGACGTCTCCGCGAGGATCGGCGGGTAGTCCAGCGCCGCGACGTTGTCGTACGGCGCGTACGACGCGAGGTAGTCGTACACGTCCGGGTCCGCCTCGGGGTTGCCCCACTCGTCGTACTCGGTGACCGTCAGCGGCAGCGTCGCGTCCAGCATCGTGGTGAGCGCGTCGACGAACGGCACCCCCGCGACCACGCCGCCGAACAGCCCCGGCGCCTGGTTCGCGACCGCCCCCACCAGCAGCCCGCCCGCGCTGGCGCCCTCCGCGAGGAGCACGTCCGGGGTGGTCCACCCGGTGTCGACGAGGTGGCGGGCGCAGGCGATGAAGTCGGAGAAGGTGTTCTGCTTGCGGAACAGCTTGCCGTCGTCGTACCACCGCCGGCCCATCTCGCCGCCGCCCCGCACGTGCGCGATCGCGAACGCGGCGCCCCGGTCGAGCAGCGAGAGCCGGGCGATCGAGAAGTACGGGTCGATCGAGGTCTCGTACGCGCCGTACCCGTAAAGCAGGACCGGCACGGGCCCCGTCCCGCCGCCCTCGGCCTCGCGGGAGCCGCGGCGTGCCACGATCGAGATCGGCACCCGCTCGCCGTCCTCGGCGGTCGCCCAGAGCCGGTGCTCCTCGTAGTCGGCGGGGTCGTAGCCACCGAGGACGGGGGTACGCCGGAGCAGCGTCAGCTCGCGGGCCCGCACGTCGTAGTCGTAGACCGAGGAGGGCACCGCCATCGTCGTGTACCCCAGGCGCACCACCGGCTGGTGGAAGCCGGGGTTGCCGGCCGAGCCGACCGTGTAGACGGCGTGGTCGAACTCGACCAGGTAGTCGTCACCGAGCCCCTGCTCGCCGAGCTCGACGATGCGGAGCTGGGTCAGGCCGTCGCTGCGCTGGTGCACCACGAGGTGGCCGGCGAACGCGTCCACGTCCTCCAGGCGTACGGCGGGGTCGTGCGCGATCAGCGGCCGCCACTGCCCGGCCGGGGTGGGCTCGATCGGCGCGGTGGCCAGCTCGAAGTCGGGCCCGGTGCCGTTGTGGAGGACCAGGAAGACGTCTTCGCCGCCGATCACGGCGTGGTCGAGGGAGTACTCGAGGCCTTCGTGCCGGGCGCTGAACGTGCGGAAGCCGAGCTCCGGGCGGTCGGCGTCCAGGAACCGGTACTCCGAGGTCGTCTTGGAGCCGCTGGCGACCACGATGAACCGGTCGCTGCGGGTCCTGCCGACACCGACCCAGAACCGGCCGTCGGTCTCGTGGTGCACCAGCTCGTCGTCGGACTGCGCGGTCCCGAGGCGGTGCCGCCAGATCTTGTCGGCGCGCCACGCCTCGTCGACCGTCGTGTAGTAGAACGCCTCGCCGTCGCGCTCCCAGGTGGCACCGCCGAGGACGCCGGTGATCTCGTCGGGCAGCAGGCCGCCGGTGGAGAGGTCCTTGACGCGGATCGTGTACCGCTCGTCGCCGACCACGTCGGTGGAGTAGGCCAGCAGGTTCGCGTCCGGGCTGACCGAGGAGCCGCCGAGCGAGAAGAACTCGTGGCCCCGGGCCAGCTCGTCGAGGTCGAGCAGCACCTGCTCCCCGGGCAGCGCGGGCTGGTCCGGGCTGGTGTCCTCGGCGGGCCGCGGCGGGCTCCAGTCATCGGGGTCCGTCACCGGCACCCGGCAGCTGGCGCCGTACTCCCTGCCCTCGAACGAGCGCCCGTAGTACCAGTAGCCGCGGTTGCGGGTGGGCACGGAGAGGTCGGTCTCCCGGGTGCGCGCCTTGATCTCGTCGAAGATCTGCTGCCGCAGGTCGGCCAGGTGGGCCGTGCGGTCCTGGGTGTAGGCGTTCTCCGCCTCCAGGTACGCCGTCACCTCGGGCGACGCCTTCTCGCGCAGCCACTCGTAGTCGTCGGCACGGGTCCGGCCGTGGTGCTCGGTGGGGTGGGGCCGCCGGTCGGCGACGGGTGGCTGTGCGGGGGACGGCATGGCGGCGACTGTAGCGTCGGCCTCATGGCGGTCATCGACCTGAACGCCGACCTCGGTGAGGAGGTCACCGACGACGCGGCGCTGCTCACCGTCGTGACCAGCGCGAACGTCGCGTGCGGCTACCACGCCGGCACGCCGGCGAGCATGCGGGCGGTGTGCGCCGAGGCGGCCGCGCGTGGCGTCGCGGTCGGCGCCCAGGTCTCGTACGCCGATCGGGAGGGGTTCGGCCGGGTGCCGCGGGACGTGCCGTACGAGGTGCTCCGCGAGCAGGTCGCCGACCAGGTCGGCGTGCTGGCCACGACCGCGGGGGAGTGCGGGACCGAGGTGCGGTACCTGAAGCCGCACGGTGCGCTCTACCACCGGGTGCTCGACGACGAGGAGCAGGCGGCCGCGGTCCTGGACGGTTCCGGGACGTTGCCGGTGCTCGGGATGCCCGGCGTGCTCCTGACCGGGGCGCGCGCGGCCGGGAGAGCGGTGTTCCACGAGGGCTTCCCGGACCGCGGGTACACCCCCGAGGGCCGGCTGGTGCCGCGGTCCGAGCCGGGTGCGCTCGTCACGGCGGAGCGCGACATCGTCGCGCAGGCGCTCCTGCTGGCGGAGACGGTGGACTCGCTCTGCCTGCACGGCGACTCGCCGGGCGCGGTGCGGCACGCGGGCGCCGTGCGCGCGGCGTTGCTCGCGTCGGAGCTGGAGCTCCGTCCGTTCGTCGGCGCGCCGTAGCGGGGGATGAGCGGCCCGGTGGCCCATGCTGCACCCGTGCACACCACCACGCTCGCGGCGCTCGCCGCCGCCGTCCTGCTGCCCGTCTCCCTGACCGCCTGCTCCGGCGAGGTCAGCGTCGGGGGCGGTGGGTACGACCCCGACGACGTCGCCGCCAAGGTCCAGGAGGCGCAGGAGAAGGCCACGCCCGACCTCGACGTGACCGACGCGACCTGCCCCGACGACGAGCCCGAGAAGGGCGGCACGATCGAGTGCACGATCGCGATCGACGGCGTCGAGGCGCCGTACTCCGTGACGTTCACGCGGGTCGACGACGACGGAGTGAACTTCGACGTCGCGCCGGCCAAGGCCATCGTCTCGACCGACAAGGCGGCCGGGGCGATCACCGCCCAGCTCGAGAAGGCCGGGTACCCGGGGGTCGAGGTCGACTGCGGGGACGCCGGCGTGATCGTGCAGGACCCGAAGACGACCTTCACCTGCGACCTCACCGACACCGACGGGACGACCTCGCAGGCGACGGTGACGATCGACGACCTCGACGGGAACGTCCACTTCGAGGCCTGACGCCCCGGCCCCGGATCCATCCACAGGTCTGGACCGGAACCTGTGGACTGTGCACTCCTGTTGTGGATGGAGTGCCGTTGCCTGTGGAGGAACCTGTGGGTTGGGGTGAAGCCCTTGCGGGTTGTGACCGGGGCCACGTAGAACTCTCCCTACCGAAGCCGCCGCGAGGCGGGGTCGGGGATCGGACAGGAGCGAGGATCCGCACCGCGAGGCAACTCGAGGCGCCGGCCCGGTGACGGGGACGGCGGGGTCGGAGCGAGAGTCCGGTGGGCCGGGCGTCACCGATTCCGGTCAGCCGAGGGGCCCCTGGTGCTCATACCACCGGGGGCCCCTCACCCATTTCCGACAAGATGGCGCCATGCAGCTGCGCCCGGTCGGCCCGCGTGCGGTCCTCGCCGAGGTAGGCGACGCCGCGACCGCCCTGGCGCTCGCGACCTGGGCCCGCGGTCGGGTGGTCGCCGAGGAGATCGTGCCGGCCGCCGAGACGGTGCTCTTCGACGGTGTCGCCGACCTGTCCGCGCTGTCCGGCTGGTCCCCGACCGACGCGGTGCCCGACGGACCGCTCGTCGAGATCCCGGTCGAGTACGACGGTCCCGACCTGGCGTACGTCGCGGCGGCGTGGGGGACCGACGAGGACGGCGTCGTACGCCGGCACACGTCCCTGGAGCTCGTGTCGGAGTTCTGCGGGTTCGCGCCCGGGTTCGCCTACCTGGCCGGGCTCCCGGGCGAGCTCGCCGTACCCCGCCTGGAGTCGCCGCGCCCCCGGGTGGCCGCCGGGTCGGTCGGGCTGGCCGGGACCTGGTGCGGCGTCTATCCGACGGCCTCGCCGGGCGGGTGGCGGCTGATCGGCCGCACCGACGCGGTGCTGTGGGACGCCGGCCGCGACGACCCGGCGCTGCTGGCGCCGGGCACGCGCGTGAGGTTCGTGGCCCGATGAGCCTCGAGGTGCTCGAGGTCGGCCCGCTGGTGACCGTCCAGGACCGTGGCCGCGTGGGCTTGGCGCACCTCGGCGTGCCGCGGGCGGGCGCGCTCGACGCACCGGCGGCCGCGCTGGCGAACCGGCTGGTCGGCAACGACCCGGACGCCGCCGTCCTCGAGGTGCTGCTCGGCGGGCTCGTGGTCCGCAGCGGCGCCGGCCACTGGGTCGCGGTCACCGGGGCGGCCGGGCGCGACCGGGCGGAGTGGCTCCCGGCCGGAGGGGTGCTGCGGCTCGAGCGCCCGGCGACCGGGCTGCGGACCTACCTGGCGGTCGCGGGCGGGATCGCCGTCGACCCGGTGCTCGGGTCGCGCTCGACCGACACGCTGGCCTGGGTCGGCCCGCCGCGGGTCGAGGCGGGTGCGCTGCTCCCGGTCGGGCCCACGCGCGCGGAGCCGCGGCCGCTGGACACGCCGCGCGCGCCGAGGCCGGGCCCGCTGCGCATCGTCCCGGGACCGCGGGACGACTGGTTCGCCGACGACGCGCTGGACGTGCTGTGCGGGGCGGCGTACGTCGTCGAGGCGGACTCCAACCGGGTGGGCCTGCGCCTGGCCGGCCCGGCGCTGCGGCGTACCCGGGAGGGGGAGCTGGCCTCGGAGGGCATCGTGCTCGGCGCGGTGCAGGTGCCGCCGAACGGGATGCCGGTGGTGTTCCTGGCCGACCACCCGCCGACCGGCGGCTACCCGGTGGTCGGGGTGGTCGACGCCGACGACCTGTGGCAGTGCGCGCAGCTGCGGCCGGGGGAGCTGGTGCGGTTCACGCGGGCTCCGACGCCGCCGGGTCCGCCGGCTCCGGCGGCCGCCACGGCGTGAGCAGGGGGTCGTCATCCTTGAACGACCGCACCGGACCCGGCGGCGTAACGGCCGTCTCGAAGCGCACGGTCACGACGCCCCGGCCCGAGCCCCAGACCCACCCGCGGCCGTGCTCGGTGTGCTCGACGTCCATGCCGGGCGCCCAGGTGCGGCGCGAGTGGTGGGGTACCTCCACCTCGGGGAGGGGCTCGGCCTCCTCCTCGGCCGTCTCCCCGAAGAGGTCCTCCTGCACCCAGTCGGCCAGCCCGGAGACGCCGACGCCGAGGAGGCGGACGCCCCCGGAGGTGTCCAGGTCGGTCAGCAGTGCCCGGGCCAGGCGGGCGACGGTCGCGGAGCTGTCGGTGGGGGAGGCGAGGGTGCTCGACCGGCTGAGCGTGGTGAAGTCGTGGAGCCGGACCTTGATCGTGACCGTGCGACCGGACAGGCCGCTCTTGCGGAGCCGGGCCGCGACGTCGTTCGCCTGCCGGGTCAGCAGCCCTTCCATCAGCCGGCGGTCGGTGAGGTCGGTGTCGTAGGTGCCCTCGACGCTGACCGACTTCGCCTCGCGCTCGGCCACCACCGGGCGGTCGTCCTCGGCCCTGGCCAGGCTGTAGAGCCAGTGGCCGTTGGCGTTGCCGAGCAGCCGGACCATCTCGTCCTCGCTCACCGACTCGAGCTCGGCCACGGTGTGGATGCCGACCCGGCGGAGCCGCTCGGCGGTCGCCGGCCCGACGCCGGGGATCACGCGCACGTCCATCGGGCGGAGCAGGTCGCGCTCGGTGCCGGGTGCGACGACGACCAGGCCGTCGGGCTTGTCGAGGTCGCTGGCGACCTTCGCGATGAACTTGGAGGTGCCGACGCCCACGGACGCGGTCAGGCCACCGGTCGCCTCGACGACCCGGGCGCGGAGGTCCTCGGCGAAGGCCGTCACGGTCTCCAGGGCCAGGTCGGGGAGGTCCGCGCGGGCCAGGTCGACGAACGCCTCGTCGAGCGACAGCGGCTCCACCAGTGGTGAGGCGGCCCGGAGCAGGCCCATCACCGTCCGGCTGGTCTCGCGGTAGGCGTGGAAGCGGCCGCTCAGGAACGCCGCGTGGGGGCACCGCGAGCGCGCCTCGCGCGTCGACATCGCCGAGCGGACGCCGTACACGCGGGCCTCGTAGGACGCGGTCGACACCACCCCCCGGCCGCCCACCCCGCCGACGACGACGGGCTTGCCGCGCAGCGACGGCTTGTCCCGCTGCTCGACCGCGGCGAAGAAGGCGTCGAGGTCGAGGTGGAGCACCGACGCTTCCGCACGCACGCGCGCACGCTACCTCTCGGCGCCGACCTCGGGCCGACGGCCCGCTCACCGTCCACCGCGAGTCCTCCGACACGACGTTCCCCAGGCGGGCTCCCGGACCGTCGCCGGTGTCCGGCCGCGCGGGGACCGTCGTCCCATGACCGCCCTCTCCTTCACCGCCCGGACCCCCGACGACGTGCTGGCCCTGGTCCCCGTCGTGCTGGGCTTCGCGCCCCGCGACTCCATCGCGATGCTGACCTTCGGCGCGGGTCACCCCTTCCACGCGCGGGTCGACCTGCCCGCCGACCCGGCCGAGCTCCCCGAGGTCGTCGACCTGCTGCTCGCGCCCGCGCGTCAGCACCGGGTCCGGCAGGTGCTGTTCGTCGTCTACAGCGACGACGCCGGGCTGGCCCGGCGTGCCGTCCGGCTGCTCGAGCGGGCCTTCGCGGAGGGCGGCATCGAGGTCGTCGAGGCGCTCCGCGCCGACGGCGAGCGCTGGTGGCCGGCGATCGGCACCCGGGCCGGCGTACCTCCCTGGGGGGTGCCGTACGACGTCGCCGCCCACCCGTTCAGCGCCCAGGCGGTCTTCGACGGCCGGGTGCTGCACGGGTCCCGCGACGAGCTCCGCGGGACCCTGCGCGCCGACGACCGCCTGGTCGCCGGCGTCGTCGCGGCGCTGCCCGGGGTGGCAGGCGACCCGCCCGACGCCGGCTTGGTGCGTGCGCTGGTCGAGCGGCACTGCCGCGACGGCACGCTGCCGGCCGCCGCCGAGGTGGCCCGCCTGCTCCGCGGGATGCTCGACCCCGAGGTCCGCGACGCCGTCACCGCGCTGCTGTGCCGCGCCACCGCACGTGAGCACGTGGGCTTCTGGACCGAGGTCGTGCGCGGCAGCCCGGACCAGCTGCTGCCGGCCCCGGCCACGCTGCTCGCGCTCGCCGCCTGGCAGGCCGGGAACGGCGCGCTGGCCTGGTGTGCGCTGGACCGGTGCTTCGACGTGGACGAGGACTACCCGCTCGCCGGCCTGGTGGCCCGGCTGCTCACCGAGGCCATGCCGCCCGAGGCGTGGGAGGAGCTGCGGGAGGCCCGGTGACCCGCACGCGTGTCCGCGGCCCGGTGCGGGTACGTCCGCCCCATGGTGCGCTCGGTGGGCCTCGAGGAGGAGCTCCTGCTCCTCGACCCGCGCACCCCGGCAGGTGGTCCCCGGCGCGCCCACCGTGCTAAAGGAGTTCCGCGAGCACGGCCGGGGCCGCGCCCGCCTCCGGCCGGCCACCGACGAGGTCGACGCGGAGCTGTTCCGCCACCAGCTCGAGACGCGCACCGACCCCTCCCGGGACCTCGGGGACGCGTTCGCCCAGCTGGTGAGCGCCCGCCGCACGGCGGGCGAGGCCGCGCGGGCGGTCGGGCTCGCGACGGCGGCGAGCGGCATGGTCCCGCTCGGCGGTGAACAGTCCGCGGTCACCACCAACGACCGCTACCGCGACATGGTCGACACCTTCGGCGAGATCGCGCGGGACGGCGGCACCTGCGGGCTGCACGTCCACGTCGAGATCGAGTCCGACGAGGAGGGGGTCGCGGTCATCGACCGGATCACGCCGTGGCTGCCCGTGCTGCTCGCCATGAGCGCCAACTCGCCGTTCGCGCGCGGCCGCGACACGGGCTACGCCTCCTGGCGCGCCCAGGTGTGGCGACGCTGGCCGAGCGCCGGGCCGACCGAGGCGTTCGGCTCGGTTGCTGGCTACCGGGCGACCCGGGCGATGATGCTGGAGACCGGAGCGGCGCGCGACGACGGGATGCTCTACTTCGACGCCCGGCTGTCGGTGGGACAGCCCACGGTCGAGGTCCGGGTGTGCGACACCTGCGCCGACCCGGGCGACGCGGCGGTCATCGCGGCCCTGGTCCGGGGTCTCGTCGAGACGGCCGCCCGGTCCTGGGTGCAGGACCGGCCGGTGCCGCGCTGGCGGGCCGAGGAGCTGCGTGCCGCCCAGTGGCGGGCGTCGCGGTTCGGGGTGTCGGGCGACCTGGTGCACCCGGGCACCCGCCGGCTGGCGCCGGTGCGCGCGGTGCTGGACGCGCTGGTGTCCGAGGTCGAGCCGGTGCTCGCCGAGGCCGGCGACGTCGGGCTCGTCCGCACCGGGCTGGACCGGGTCCTGCAGGCCGGCGGCGCGGCCCGGCAGCGAGCGGCGTTCGAGCGGACCGGCTCGGTCGAGGGCGTGGTCGACGACCTGGTGGCCCGGACCGAAGCGTCCTGGGACGCCACGGAACTGCGCGTGAGGTCCTAAGGTCTCGTCATGGGCGAAGAGGTGGAAGCTCAGGAGTTCTCCCGCGCCGACCGGACGCGGCACCGGGAGAAGGTGCGGCGCAACCTCGACGTGTTCGCCCGGATGCTGCGCGAGGCGCGCTTCGACACCGACGACCCGATGACCGGCCTCGAGGTCGAGCTGAACCTCGTCGACGAGCAGGGCGACCCCGCACTCAAGAACGCCGAGGCGCTCGAGGCGATCGCCGACCCCGACTTCGTCACCGAGCTGGGCCAGTTCAACGTCGAGATCAACGTGCCGCCCGCGAAGCTGCGTCAGGGCGGTCTGACGACGTTCGAGGACACCCTGCGCGGCAGCCTGAACAACGCCGAGCAGCACTCCGCCGAGATCGGCGCGCACATGGTGATGATCGGCATCCTGCCGACGCTCGCACCGGGCCACATGGACCTCAGCTCGCTGAGCGCCAACCCCCGCTACAAGCTGCTGAGCGAGCAGATCCTGGCCGCTCGCGGCGAGGACATCACGATCGCCATCGACGGCACCGAGCGGCTGAAGACCACGGCGGACTCGATCGTCCCCGAGGCGGCGTGCACGAGCACCCAGTTCCACGTCCAGACCTCCCCGGACGACTTCGCCGACTACTGGAACGCCTCGCAGGCGATCGCGTCGGTGCAGGTGGCGCTCGGCGCGAACGCGCCGTACCTCCTCGGCAAGGAGCTCTGGCGCGAGACCCGGATCCCGCTGTTCGAGCAGGCCACGGACACCCGCAGCGAGGAGCTCAAGGCGCAGGGGGTGCGGCCGCGGGTGTGGTTCGGCGAGCGCTGGATCACCTCGGTGTTCGACCTGTTCGAGGAGAACGTCCGCTTCTTCCCGGCGCTGCTGCCGGTCACCGACGACGAGGACCCGCTCGAGGTGCTCGAGCGGGGCGACACCCCGGCCCTGCCGGAGCTGCGGCTCCACAACGGGACGATCTACCGCTGGAACCGCCCGGTGTACGACGTCTCGCGCGGCGTCCCGCACCTGCGTGTCGAGAACCGCGTCCTCGGGGCCGGCCCGACGGTCGCGGACACGATCGCGAACGCCGCGTTCTACTTCGGCCTGGTCCGGAGCCTCGCCGAGAGCGAGCGCCCGCTGTGGTCGCAGATGTCGTTCAGCGCGGCCGAGGAGAACTTCCACACCGCTGCCCGGCTCGGGATCGACGCGCAGATCTACTGGCCCGGTGTCGGCCAGGTCCGCGCGACCGAGCTGGTGCTGCGCCGGCTGCTGCCGATGGCCCACGAGGGACTCGTGGCCTGGGGCGCGTCCGGCGAGGAGATCGACCGGCTGCTGGGGATCATCGAGCAGCGCTGCCTGACCGGCCACAACGGCGCCGAGTGGTTCGTCCGCCGGATGCACGCGCGCCGCAGCGAGCACGAGCGGTGGGACGCCCTGCGGGCGACGCTGTGCGACTACCGCGAGCGGATGCACACCAACGAGCCGGTCCACACCTGGGACTGAGCCGGCCGCGGTGCTCAGCGCTGCCGGAGCCGCTTCCACTCCCGGCGTACGCCGCTGCGCGGGTCCCTCCACCCGTGCCGGGTCACCACGACCATGGTGAGGGTGACGCCGGCCTCCGCGGCGGCGGTGCGGGCGGCGGCCAGCCAGGCGGCGTCGACGTCCTGGAGGTCGAGCGGCCCGGCCCGGGTCAGCCACACGAGTGGCACGGCGCCGGCCACCCGACGACAGCGCTGCAGCATCGCGGCGAGCACGTCGGCCCGGATCGCGTGGTCGGTCGGGTCGCCCCGGGTCAGCGTGAACAGCTCCTCGGCGCCGCCCGGGAAGCCGACGTGCAGGAGGGGCGGGTAGCCGCGCCGGTGCTCGGCGCGGGCGTGGTCCAGCGCCGCGCGGCGCAGCACGGTGGCCATCGCACGGGGGACCGGCTCCGAGATGCCCTCCACGCCCACCAGCCTGCCCCGGACCGCGGGTCCCGTGCCGCCGTCCTCCACAGGCTCCCGTCCGCTGCGGCGATCGGATACCGTGCCCGACAACTGCAGTGCTCGTCCTGGACAGGGAGGCTCGATGGGGACCGTCGTCGTGGGTTACGTGCCCAAGCCGGAGGGTGAGGCCGCGCTGAACCGGGCGGTCGAGGAGGCCAAGCTCCGGGGCGCCCGGCTCGTGGTGGTGAACTCCCGCCGCGGCGGCACCGACTTCGACGCCGACGCCTCGACCCAGGCCGAGCGCGACATGGACGCGGTGCGCAAGGTCCTCGACGGCACCGGCGTCGAGTACGACGTCCGGCAGCTGGTCCGGGGCTTCGAGCCCGCCGAGGACCTGATCAGCATCGCCGAGGCCAACGCCGCGGAGCTGATCGTGATCGGCCTGCGCCGCCGTTCGCCGGTCGGCAAGCTGATCCTCGGCAGCAACGCCCAGCGCGTGCTCCTCGACGCGCACTGCCCGGTGCTGGCGGTCAAGGCCGACTGAGCACGATGGCCACGATCCGGATCACCGGCGACGCCGCCGCCGACCAGGTCCTCACCGACGACCCGTTCGCCCTGCTGGTCGGCATGATGCTGGACCAGCAGTACCCCATGGAGCACGCGTTCCGCGGGCCGGCGAAGGTCCTGGACCGGTTCGGCACGCTGGACCCGGCCCGCATCGCCTCCGCCGACCCGGTCGAGTTCGCGGCGCTGTGCAGCACCCCGCCGGCGATCCACCGGTTCCCGGGCTCCATGGCGGCCCGCCTGCAGACGCTGGCCTCGATCGTCGAGGAGCGGTACGACGGCCACGCCGAGCGGCTCTGGACCGAGGCGACGTCGGGCAAGGAGCTGCTGGCTCGGGTGATGGAGCTGCCCGGCTTCGGGAAGCAGAAGGCGCGGATCTTCGTGGCGCTGCTCGCCAAGCAGCTCGACGTCCGGCCGGACGGTTGGCAGGTCGCTGTCGGGGCGTACGCCGAGGACGGGTACCGCTCGGTCGCGGACGTCGTCGACCAGGCGTCCTTGCAGAAGGTGCGCGACTTCAAGAAGCAGAAGAAGGCCGCGGCCAAGGCCGCCCAGACCGGCTGACGCGGGCTCGTCCGCTCCGGCCGTGACCGAGGGGCGGGGGAGCTCGTCAGGACCGGTCCGGTCCGGATCGGGGGGATTGTCCGGATCTCAGGGTGAGCGTGGCAGAATGAACCCCGCGGCTCTTGACGACACCGGGATGGGCCGCGCCCGGAACTGGTTGACCGTCGTTTCACGAGAGGTGTTCGTGTCCTCGAACCCGCGCAAGATGCTCCCTGCCGAGGTGCTCACGCACCCTGCCGTCGTGGCCCTCATCGACCGAGGAGCGCCCACCGGCAGCATCACTCCCGAGGAGGTCCGGCAGGCCAGTGAGGACGCCGCTGTCGAGCCGCGCCATCTGAAGGCGCTGCTGGCCCACCTGAGCTCCGTGGGGATCTCGGTCGAGATCCCGGCGAGCACGCGCGCGGTCGCGGCGACGTCGGCCCGCAAGACCACCACCGCGAAGACCGCGGCGAAGAAGGCGCCGGCCAAGAAGGCCGCGACCGCCCCCGCCACGAAGACCGCCGCGCCGGCCAAGAAGGCCGCAGCGCCGACGAAGACCGTGGCCAAGAAGGCCGCCGCGGGAGAGCCCGCCGCCGAGGCGACCCCGGCCGCCGAGGCCGCCGCGGTCGGCCCCGACGGCAAGAAGGTCCTCCCGGACCTGCCCGACGAGCAGTTCGAGAAGGACGTCGCGACCGACCCGAGCATCGAGGAGGACGAGAAGTCCGCCACGTTCGTCGTCTCGGCCGCCGACGACACCGACGAGCCCGAGCAGCAGGTCATGGTCGCGGGCGCGACCGCCGACCCGGTCAAGGACTACCTGAAGCAGATCGGCAAGGTCCCGCTGCTGAACGCCGAGATGGAGGTCGAGCTCGCCAAGCGGATCGAGGCCGGCCTGTTCTCGGAGGAGAAGCTCGCCAAGGGCGGCAAGACCTCCGCGAAGCTCCAGGAGGAGCTGGAGTGGATCGCCGAGGACGGCCGGCGCGCGAAGAACCACCTCCTCGAGGCGAACCTCCGGCTCGTCGTCTCCCTGGCCAAGCGCTACACCGGCCGCGGCATGCTGTTCCTGGACCTGATCCAGGAGGGCAACCTCGGTCTGATCCGCGCGGTCGAGAAGTTCGACTACACCAAGGGCTACAAGTTCTCGACGTACGCCACCTGGTGGATCCGCCAGGCGATCACCCGCGCGATGGCCGACCAGGCCCGGACCATCCGGATCCCGGTGCACATGGTCGAGGTCATCAACAAGCTCGCCCGCGTGCAGCGCCAGATGCTCCAGGACCTGGGCCGCGAGCCCACCCCGGAGGAGCTCGCCAAGGAGCTCGACATGACCCCCGAGAAGGTCATCGAGGTCCAGAAGTACGGTCGCGAGCCGATCTCGCTGCACACCCCGCTCGGTGAGGACGGCGACTCCGAGTTCGGCGACCTGATCGAGGACTCCGAGGCGATCGTCCCGGCCGACGCCGTGTCGTTCACGCTGCTCCAGGAGCAGCTGCACGCCGTGCTCGACACGCTCTCCGAGCGCGAGGCCGGCGTCGTCAGCATGCGGTTCGGCCTCACCGACGGCCAGCCGAAGACGCTCGACGAGATCGGCAAGGTGTACGGCGTGACGCGCGAGCGGATCCGCCAGATCGAGTCCAAGACCATGTCGAAGCTGCGGCACCCGTCGCGCTCGCAGGTCCTGCGCGACTACCTGGACTGAGCCGGGTCGTAGCCCAGGACCTGGTAGTCCTCCGCCTGGGTGCGCAGCACGTCAGCGGAGATCTCGGGACCGGCCACGGGCAGAACTGCCGGGCGTCGGTCAGCCCGTCGTGAGGTCCCGCAGCGCGCGCCGGGCGGCCAGGTGGCCGCACATCCCGTGCACGCCCGGCCCGGGCGCGGTCGACGCCGAGCACAGGTAGGCGCCGGGGGCGCCGGTCGCGTACGCCGCCCGGCGCACGAGCTGCGGCACCGTCACCGCGCCCGCGGCGATGTCGCCGCCCACGTAGTTCGGGTTGTAGGCCTCGAACCCGGCCGGATCGGTCACGTGCATTCCGACGATCCGGTCGCGGAGCCCCGGCGCGAACCGCTCGATCTGGTCCAGCACCACGCCGGTCGCGTCGCCGGCGTACGCGTGCGGGACGTGCGCGTAGGCCCAGACCGGGTGCACGTCGCCGACGGAGCGGGTCGGGTCCGCGAGGTACTGCTGCCCGACCAGCACGAACGGCCGTTGCGGCATCCGACCCTTGGCGGCGCGCGCCTCGGCGCGGGCGATCTCCTCGAACCGGCCTCCGACGTGCACGGTGCCGGCCCGGCGACAGGGCTCGGCGGTCCAGGGGACCCCGCCGCGGACGGCGAGGTCGAGCTTGTACGCCCCCATGCCGTAGCGCCACCGCGGCCGGGGCCGGCCGGCGATGTCGGCGAACGCCGTCGGCGTGGTGTCGAACAGGCTGATCCGGGCGTCGGGCAGGTCCGACATGGAGCGGACGTGCACCCCGGTGCGGATCTCGCCGCCCAGCGAGCGCAGGAGACCGGCCAGCGCGTCGGTGATGGCGCGGGAGCCGCCCTCGGCGACCGGCCAGCCGTACCGGTGGCCGGCGCCGATCATGAACGCGCCGATGGCGGCCGTCGACGGCCGGTTCAGCGGCCGGCTGATGTGGGCGGCGACGCCGGTGAACAGGGCACGCGCCGCGTCGGTGCGGAACGCCCGCGCCAGCACCGTCGCCGGCAGGGCGGCGCGCAGCCCGAAGCTGCCGAGCAGCACCGGGCGGTGCGGCAGGTGCACGATCGGCCCGAGGACGTCGGGCGCCAGGTCGTCGTACCGCTCGCTGACCGGTCCGAAGACGGCACGCCACCGGTCGCCGTCCTCGCCGAGACCGGCGGCGGTCGTCTCGAGGTCCCTGACCAGCACGCCCGCGGTGCCGTCGTCGAGGGGGTGCGCGAGGTCCACCTCGGTGGACCGCCAGACCAGGCCGTGATCCTCCAGCGGCAGGGTCTGGAAGAACGGCGAGCCGATCCCGAAGGGGTGGATCGCCGAGCAGACGTCGTGCAGCACCCCGGGCACGGTCAGCTCGGCCGTTCGGGCGCCACCGCCGATCTCGTCGTGCGCCTCCAGCACCGTCACGGCGAGACCGTGATGCGCCAGCGTGATCGCCGCCGCGAGCCCGTTCGGGCCTGACCCCACGACGACCGCGTCCATGCCCATCAGGTGCCCAGTCCTGGTTCCGGTACTCAGCCGGCGGCGACCAGCGCGACGGCGCCCGCGCACAGCGCGAGGCCGTAGGCCTGGGTGCGGTGGACGTGCTCGCGGAGCACGGTGGCGGCGAGGAGCACCGTGAACGCAGGGTAGAGCGAGGTGATGACCGCGGCGACGGTGAGGTACCCGTGCTGGGTGGCGACCAGGAAGAGGCCGGTGGCGGACGCGCCGAGCGCCCCGCTGAGCACGCCGCCGGCGGCGTACCGGTTCCGCGGCACCCAGCTCTCGCGCAGCAGGATCGCGACCATGATGATCGCGCCGGCCGCGATCAGCTGGTTGAGGGCGAGCGGCAGGAAGCCGGCCTCCGCGGGGATCTGGGCCAGCGCCGCGAACAGGACGCCGAAGCCGAGGCCGGCGAGCACGCCGTCCACCAGCCCCGAGCCACCGGTGGACCCAGGTGACTCGACGGGCTCCCGGGAGACCAGCCAGATCGCCGGCAGCGCGAGCAGCACCCCCAGCCAGACCAGGGCGCCCGGCCGCTCGCCGCTGACCAGGCCGACGACGACCGGGACCAGGACCGAGCCGACGCCCGAGACCGGGGCCACGACGCCCATCCGGCCGGAGGCGAGCCCGCGGTACAGGAACGCCGTGCCGAATCCGTTCGCGACGCCGGCCACCACGGCCCAGCCGAGGTCGGTCGCGGTCGGGGACCCGCCGTCGAACGCCGCGACCACCAGCACGAGCCCGGTGGCGGCGAGCTGGGTGACCAGCGCGACCGCCCAGGCCCCGCCGCGCCGGGAGAGCAGCCCGCCGCTGAAGTCGCTCAGCCCGTAGGAGAGCGCCGCGCACAGGGAGAGCAGGATGCTCACGTCGCGAGCACCCCGTACGCCCAGATCGCGGTCGCTCCCAGGGCGGCGACCAGCTCGATCACGATGCTCAGCCCCACCGCCTTGAGCGAGTGCACGGTCGACGGCCACGCCTGCCGCGACCCGACCCGGGCCAGCTCGGCCAGGTACACCCCGAGGACGAAGCCGAGGAAGAGCCCGACGACCGGGACGACGAAGAACCCGACGACCCCGACCAGCGCGCCGATCCACTGGGTCGTGGCGGGGATCCCGGCGACCTGGAGGTTGCGGCCGGGTACGACGTACTTGACGACGGCACCGGCGACCACGATGGCGGTGGCCACGGCGAAGACGGCCCACGCCGTCGGCCCGCCGACCAGCACCGCCCAGCCGAGGATGCCGGCGACCACCAGGATCGAGCCGGGCAGGACCGGCACCAGGATGCCGACCAGTCCCACGGCGATCACGAGGGCGACGATGAGCTCGGCGGCGGTCACGGGGAGAGCCTAGGCAGGTCCGGACGCACCGAGGCCCCGGACTCGCGTCCGGGGCCTCGGTGGAGGAGTCTCGGGATCAGACCTCGTCGTCGGGGGCGATGGCCGGGGTGCTCGAGAGCTTGTGGGTCTCGTCGATGACGTTGGCGGCGATCTCCTTGAGCTTGTCTCCGTGCTCGCGGGCGTGGTGGGCGCAGAAGAGCAGCTCACCGCCCGACTGGAGCTCTACGCGGAGGTAGGCCTGGGCTCCGCAACGGTCGCATCGGTCCGCGGCGCTCAGCGCGGCGGAGTTGGGGGCAACTGCAGTGGTCACATCGGCCTCATTTCTTCTACTGCCTCGGTGTCTGGCTCAACGTACTGACCGGGTCCAAGATTCCCGCTCCTTCGTGGTGCCGGACACGTCATCCAATCATGTGTCCTCTTCCCGTTCCCCGGCTTTTCCATGCAACGGATGCCCAGTTGTGAACGGGACGACATCGTCTGATGAGTGTGACGCGGGTTCGGACGCTCGCGTTGCAGATCGCGGCGCCCGAGTGCCGATCGTGTCCACATCGTGACCCTCCCCGGGTTTTCCGTGTCGCTGCGCTGGCCCTGCGTGGTGGTGCGTCGTGGTGCCGGGTGGTGCTGGTGGTGCTGCGGGGAAGTGCTTCCCACGCTAGACCCGCCCCGGGCAGGCGAGCCTTCATCGGTGTCCGGCGTGTCGCGGGTAGATTCGGTGTGCACGGCACCATCGGATTTCGTCGCAGGAGCCCCACGATCGACAACACGTACAACGCGGCACACCTCCTCGTCCTCGAGGGACTGGAGGCGGTGCGCAAGCGTCCCGGGATGTACATCGGCTCCACCGACACCCGCGGCCTCATGCACTGCCTGTGGGAGATCATCGACAACGGCGTCGACGAGGCGCTGGCGGGCGCCGCGCACCGGGTCGAGGTGACGCTCCACCCGGACGGCTCGGCCGAGGTGCACGACGACGGCCGCGGGATCCCGACCGACAAGGAGCCGAAGACCGGGCTCCCCGGCGTCGAGGTCGTGGCCACCAAGCTGCACGCCGGCGGCAAGTTCGGCGGCGGCTCGTACGTCGCCACCGGCGGCCTGCACGGCGTCGGCCTCTCGGTCGTCAACGCCCTGTCCGCCCGGATGGACATCGACGTCCAGCGTCCGCCGTCCGAGCAGGGCCTGTCCTTCCGGCACGGGGAGCCCGGGGTGTTCACCGGCGATGGCCCGGAGGCGCCGTTCGAGCCGAGGTCGGGCCTGACCCGCAAGGGCGGCCGGGTCGCCAAGGGGAAGTCCGGCACCCGGATCCGGTTCTGGCCGGACCGCCGCATCTTCACCAAGGACGCGACGTTCCTCTACGACGACCTGATCGGTCGCGCCCGGCAGACGTCGTTCATCGTGCCCGGCCTGGAGCTGGTGATCCGCGACCTGCGCGGCCCGGACCCGGTCGAGGAGAAGTTCCGCCACGACGGCGGCATCGCGGAGTTCGCGGACTTCCTGGCGCCGGACGAGCCGGTGACCGACATCGTGCGGCTGCAGGGCGCGGACACGTTCACCGAGACCGTGCCGTTGCTCGACGACAAGGGCCACATGACGCCCCAGGAGGTCGAGCGCGAGCTGCAGGTGGACGTCGCGGTCCGCTGGGGCACCGGCTACGACACCACGCTGCGGTCGTTCGTGAACGTCATCGCCACCCCCAAGGGCGGCACCCACGTCAGCGGCTTCGACCAGGCCGTCACCCGGACGTTCAACGACGCCATGAAGGCCACGAAGGTCCTCAAGGTCAACGACGACGACGTGATCAAGGACGACGTGCTCGAGGGCATGACGGCCGTGGTCGCGGTCCGGCTCGCGGAGCCGCAGTTCGAGGGCCAGACCAAGGAGATCCTCGGCACCCCGGCCGCGCGCACCGTCGTACGCCGAGTGGTGGCGGCGGAGCTGAAGAAGTTCCTCACCTCCACCAAGCGCGCCGAGAAGGCGCAGGCCCGCCTGGTGATGGAGAAGGTCGCCGGCGCCGCCAAGACTCGGGTCGCGGCCCGCCAGCACAAGGAGACCCAGCGGCGGAAGAACGCGCTGGAGTCCTCCGCGCTGCCGTCCAAGCTCGCCGACTGCCGCGCGACCGACAACGAGCGCACCGAGCTGTTCATCGTCGAGGGCGACTCGGCGCTCGGCACCGCCAAGCTGGCCCGGAACTCCGAGTTCCAGGCGCTGCTGCCGATCCGCGGCAAGATCCTCAACGTCCAGAAGGCCTCGGTCGGCGACATGCTCAAGAACGCCGAGTGCGCCTCGATCATCCAGGTCGTCGGGGCCGGCTCCGGCCGCACCTTCGACCTCGAGGCACGGCGCTACGGCCGGATCATCTTCATGGCCGACGCGGACTCCGACGGCGCGCACATCCGCTGCCTGCTGGCCACGCTGTTCTACAAGTACATGCCCGAGCTGATCACCGAGAAGCGGGTCTACACGGCGGTGCCCCCGCTGCACCGGATCGAGCTCTCGAACCCGAAGAAGGGCATGGACAAGTACGTCTACACGTACTCCGACGACGAGCTGCAGCGCACCCTCGCCGAGCTCAAGAAGAAGAACGTGCGGTGGAAGGACCCGGTCCAGCGCTACAAGGGCCTCGGCGAGATGGACGCCGACCAGCTGGCCGAGACCACGATGGACCCGCGGCACCGCACGCTGCGCCGGCTCACGATCGACGACGCCGACGAGGCCGCGAACGTGTTCGAGCTGCTGATGGGCTCCGACGTCGCCCCGCGCAAGGAGTTCATCGTGCAGGGCGCGTACGAGGTCGACGTGGAGGCGCTGGACGCCTGAGCGTCTAGCAAGGTCGACGCGGACCGGGTCCGTGCCGAGCTCCGTCTCGGCCCGGAGCGCAGCCCGAACTCGCGCTCCTGACCCTCACAGCAGGTAACGGCTGCTCGGCCAGATCTCGGTGAGAGGGACGCCCGGGAACCGCTCGGCGACCGCGGTGTACACGCCCCGGTAGTGCTCGGCCACGGTGCGGACGGTGTCGTCGGGCAGCTCGGAGGTCTTCGGGGAGAAGTGCACGCGCTCCTCGAAGCCGGGCTCGACGTAGTCGATGCCGGCCAGCCCGCACAGCCTCAGGATCTCCTCCTCGGTGAAGAGCGTCTCGTAGAAGCCGTAGTACACGCGGTCCGGCCCGAACACGGTGTCGAGCTTGCGGATCACCTCGTCGTACGCCGTGCGGTTCGCGTACGCCGGTCGCGCGTACTGAGCCAGGACGAACTCCGCGGACTGGGTGCGGGCGGCCTCGTGGCGGTCGTACAGCCGCGCGTGCATGCGCACCTGGGACCAGATCCGCTCCACCGGGTCGCGCATCAGGAACACGGGCAGGGTGCTGATCCCGCGCCGGTCGAAGCCGGCGCGGACGGCCTCGAACCGCTCGGTGGGGAGCATGCCGTACGACGGCGTCATGTCGGCGACCAGCCTGGTCCGCGGCGTCCGGTGCAGCAGGCCGGTGAAGTAGTCGAAGTAGAACTGCTGGTCGAGGAACATGCTGAGCCGGTGCGCCGACGTCGCCGCCAGCCGGTTGCCCGGCTCCGGGTCGGAGGTCACCTGCTCGGCGGCCCGCCCCAGCAGGCGCTTGCGGGCGACCCCCTCCGACGGCAGGTCCAGCGAGTCCAGCACGTGGTACTCCTTGCGGTACCCGTGCGTGAACTGCGGAGACGTGGCCAGGTACTGGTACAGCCACGTCGTGCCGCCCTTCTGGCAGCCCGCCCCGAGCAGGAAGGTCTTCGTCACGAGCCGAAGGGTAGTGGCGCCGTCAGACCCGCTGGTCGAGCAGCCCCGTGTCGACGTCGTAGATGAACCCGCCGATCTCGACGGTGTCGGGGACCAGCGGGTGCGAGCGGAGCTTCTGCACGTCCTCGCGCAGGGCCGCCTCCTGGTCCGCGATCACGTTGAAGGGCTGCCACGAGGCGTCCTGACCGGCGCTCGCGGCGACCCGCTCGCGGAGCTCGGCCTCGGTGTTGCTGGCGACCGCGCAACGGGTGTGCGGGACCACGAGGATGCGGTCGACGTTGAGCAGGTGGACGCCGAGGACCAGCGCCTCCATCGCCTGGGGGGTGATCCGGCCGCCGGGGTTGCGGAAGATCTTCGCGTCGCCGGCCTTGAGGCCCAGCATCCGCAGCGGGTCGATGCGGGAGTCCATGCAGGTGACGATGGCGACGCCGGCGTGGGCGACGCCGTCGAACCCGGACAGGTCGAAGTCGGCCGCGAACTCGCGGTTGGCGGCGAGCAGGTCGTCGAAACTCACGTCTGGGGACGTTAGCCGACGCCTACCCCGCGGCGCGCAGCAGGTCGCCGGTCGAGACGGCCCGGGTCCCGGCCGACCGGAACAGCAGCAGGGCCAGGACGCCGGCGACGATCGCGCAGACGGCCGCTCCGGTGAAGACGGTGTGCTCCTGGGCGATGCCGGCGACCTTGAGGAGGTGCGTGAACTCGTCGCACCGCGAGCTCCCGCCGCACACCTCCCGCGCGGTGGGGACGTCGGCCTGCTCCTGGTAGTACCGCCGCAGGCCGATCGTGGTCAGCGCCGAGATCCCAACGAGCATCCCGACCATCCGGGACACCACGACGAACGCGCTGGCGAGGCCGTGCACGTCGTCGTCGGTGCTGGCCAGCACGGCCGCGTTGACGGGGGCGAGCGCCAGGCCGAAGCCGAACCCGCCGACCAGCAGCGGGACCGTCGCGAGGGCGCTGCCAAGGCTCTCGAAGTCCCACGTCGCCATCCAGAGGAACGCCGTCGCGGCGCAGGCCATGCCGATCGCGGTCACGACGCCGGCCGGCAAGGTGCGGGTGAGGTAGCCGCCCAGGACGGCACCCGCGGGCAGCGCGACGAGGAACCGCACCAGCACCAGCGCCGACATGAGCTGGGAGCTCGGGTACGCCGTGGTCCGGGCGAAGAGCGGGATGTCGATGAGCGCGGCGATCAGCGCCGCGCCGACGAAGAAGCTGACGAGCATGGCTCCCCAGGCCGGCGTACGACGGAGCGCGCCGGTCGGCACCAGCGGCGCCTCGGCCCGGCGCAGGTGCATTACGAAGGCGACCGCGGCCGCCGCCGCGCCGAGGAGGTACCAGATCCCCTGGTCGGAGAAGACCTGGACCTTCGGGTCCGCGGTCGCGAACGCGAGGATCACCCCGGCCAGGGCCAGGGCTAGGAGCAGCGCACCGACCAGGTCCGCCTCGCGCAGGGTCCGGGACCAGGCGGGCAGGTCGAGCAGCGGCCGCCTGGCGGTGCAGCACCGGACCACGAGGAGCAGGAACGCCGCGATCGCGGCCACCCCGAGCGGGGTCAGCCACCGGCTGTCGCCGGCCACGGGGATGAACAGCTGTCCCCAGGTCAGGTCGCGCATCAGGGCGTCGGGCTGGGTGAACACCAGGATCCCGGCGCCGAGGGCCACGAGCGCGAGGGCTAGCCCGATCCAGTCGACGCCTCGGTGCACCGCCGCTCGTCCCTCGCGACGGCGCTCGCCGACCGAGAGGGTGCGGATCGCGGCGGCGAGCACCAGCCCGACGGCGAGGTTGACCACGAAGATCACCCGCCAGTCGGCGACCGCCAGCACGAGGGCGCCGAACAGCGGGCCGAGCACGCTGCCGAGCTCCTGGACGGCGGACACCACGCCGAGCGGGACCCCGCGGCGCTGGGCCGGGTAGAGGTCGGCGACCAGGGCAAGGGTCGCGGGCACCAGGCCGCCGCCGCCGACGCCCTGGAGGAACCGGCCGGCCACCAGGGTCGGCAGGTCGTAGGCGAGCGCGGTGACCAGCGAGCCGATCGCGAACACCAGCAGCGCGGCGACCAGCACCGGCACCCGGCCGCGCAGGTCGGCGATCCGACCGATCAGCGGCAGCATCGCGACGTAGCCGAGCAGGAAGCCCGAGACGATCGGCGCGGCCCGCTGGAGCTGGTCGATCGGGACGCCGGCGCTGGCCATCATGTCCGGCAGGGCGAGCACCACGACGTAGGTGTCCGCAGCCGCGAACGCCACGGCGACCGCTGCGAGCGCGAGCAGCACCCGCGGCGACCGGGTCATGGCGCCTTGATGTCCTTGTCGGTGCCGTAGTCCTCGAACGTGACCGTGTAGCTCATCGGGACGGAGTCCTGGTAGAAGACGCCGGTGAGGTGGGCCTCGCGGAGCTCGTCGTCGTCGGTGATCGTGTACGTCACGTCGAAGTCGCCGGAGGCGGTCGGGATGATGTTCTTGACGACCTGGCTGGAGACCTTGCCGGAGTACTCGGTGAGGACCTCGCTGTTGTCCTTCCCGCCGCGGACGCTGTCGCCCTTCTCGAGCGCGGTGGTGGCGCTCAGCAGCGAGGAGAAGCCGTGGTCGGGGCTCATCAGCTGCGCGGGGTCGGGGGCGCCGTAGTCGACCGGGTCGATGTCCTGCCAGCCCGAGGTCAGCGGCAGCTGCACGTAGACCTTGCGGTCGACCGCGATCACCGGCACCTCGAAGGCCTGGCCGTTCAAGACCACGGTGATCTTGCCGTCGAACGCCGGGTCGTGGGTGCCCACGCCCTGCGCGTCCTCGACCCCCGTGACGCCGTCGGGGAGGTTGTCGGTGTGCAGCGTGAGGTCCACGCCGCTGGTCTCGTCGAGGGTGGTCTTGGCCGCCGCCAGCACGTCCACGGGCGCCTCGTCGGAACCGCTGGAGCCGCCGTTGCAGGCAGACACGGACAGGAGCAGGGCGCCGGCCGCGAGGGCCGACGTCACCCGGTGGGGAGGGAGCACCCGCTCACCCTTCCACACGCACGCGCAGCGCCACCGGTCCGGCGATCGCCGCGATCGGCTGGCTCCCGGGCGTGCCGGAGCCGTCCCGCTTGCCGGTCGCGGGCGGCAGCTCGACGGGCGCCCCGCTCGCGGCGGCAGCGCGCGGCGGCGCCGTACCGGCCCAGGCCACGACCAGGGCGTCCTCGCCCTTGAGGAACCGGTGGCAGCGCACGCCGCCGGTGGCGCGACCCTTGCTCGGGTACTCCGAGAACGGCGTGACCTTGAGCGCCCCCGGCTCGGTGCCGGGCAGCGCCGTCGAGGAGCCGGAGGCGGTGACCACGACCGAGCCCTCGGGCGCGTCCGGGTCGATCGCGCCGAACCACGCGACCCGCTCGCCGGCGGCGACCCGGACGCCGGCGATGCCGCCGCCCGAGCGACCCTGCGGGCGTACGGCGTCCGCGCCGAAGTGCAGGAGCTGGGCGTCGGAGGTGATGAAGCAGAGCGTCTCCCGGCCGGTCGTCAGCTCGACCGCGCCGACGACCTCGTCGCCGTCCGCGAGCCGGATCACCTCCCACTCGTCCCTGCCGAGGACCTCCGGGTTGACCCGCTTCACGATGCCCTGACGGGTCCCGAGGGCGATGCCCGGGCCGTCGGTGGCGAGCGTGCAGAGCGCGAGCAGCCGCTCGCCGCTCTCCAGCGGCAGGATCTCGCTGACCGGCAGGCCGCCTGCCAGGTGCGGGTCGTTCGCGGTGTCGGGCAGCTGCGGCAGCTCGAGCACGCCGATCTTGACCAGGCGACCCAGGCTGGTCAGGCCGCCGACCTCGCCGCGCGCGGTCGCCCGCACCGCCGAGACCACCACGTCGTGGCTGGCGCGGCCGCCACCCTGGCCGGGCTGCTCCGCGTTGGCGGTCCGGGCCAGCAGCCCGCTGGAGGACAGGTAGACGAAGCACGGGTCGTCGGCGACCTCGAGGGCCACGGCGGTCGCGGTGACCGCCGTACCGGCCGACTCGAGCAGCACGGTGCGGCGCGGGGTGCCGTAGGTCTTCGCGACCTCGCTGAGCTCGTCGCCGACGACCTTCCAGCGCAGCTTCTCGTCCTGGATGATCGCGTCGAGGTCCTCGATGGTGCGGCGGAGCTCGTCCTGCTCCTTCTCCAGCTCGATCCGGGAGAACTTCGTGAGCCGGCGCAGCGGCATGTCGAGGATGTAGTCGGCCTGGATCTCGCTGAGGTCGAAGACCGACATCAGCCGCTCCTTCGCGGCCGCGGCGTTGTCGCTGGCGCGGATCAGCTGGATGACCTCGTCGATGTCGAGGATCGCGACCAGCAGGCCTTCGACGAGGTGCAGCCGGTCGGCCGCCTTCCTGCGGCGGAACTCCGAGCGCCGCCGGACCACCTCGAAGCGGTGGTCGAGGAAGACCCGGAGCATCTCCTTCAGCGACAGCGTCCGCGGCTGGCCGTCGACCAGAGCCACGGCGTTGATGCCGAACGTGTCCTCCATCGGCGTGAGCTTGTAGAGCTGCTCGAGCAGCGCCTCGGGCACGAAGCCGTTCTTGACCTCGATCACCAGCCGCAGGCCGTTCTCGCGGTCGGTGAGGTCCTTGATGTCCGAGATGCCCTGGAGCTTCTTGCCCTGCACGAGCGTCTTGATCCGCTCGATGACCTTCTCGGTGCCGACGCCGTACGGCAGCTCGGTCACCACGATGCCCTTGCGGCGGTTGGTGATGCTCTCGACGCAGGCCGTGGCGCGCATCCGGAACGTGCCGCGGCCGGTCTCGTAGGCGTCGCGGATGCCCTCGAGGCCGACGATCTTGCCGCCGGTGGGCAGGTCCGGCCCGGGGATGAACCGCATCAGGTCGTCCACCGAGGCGCTCGGGTGGGCGATCACGTGCCGCAGCGCCTGGACCACCTCGACCAGGTTGTGCGGGGCGCAGTTGGTGGCCATGCCGACCGCGATGCCGGTCGTGCCGTTCACGACGAGGTTCGGGATCGCCGACGGCAGCACCGCCGGCTCGAACTCGCGGCTGTCGTAGTTCGGCTTGAAGTCGACGGTGTCCTCGTCGATGGAGGAAGTCATCGCCACTGCGGGTGGCGCCATCCGGCACTCGGTGTAGCGCATCGCGGCCGGGGAGTCGTCGGGCGAGCCGAAGTTGCCGTGCCCGTCGATCATCGGCAGCCGCATCGACCACGGCTGCGCCATCCGCACCAGCGCGTCGTAGATCGCGCCGTCGCCGTGGGGGTGCAGCCGGCCCATCACCTCGCCGACGACGCGGGCGCTCTTGACGTGACCGCGGTCGGGCCGCAGGCCCATGTCGTTCATCGTGTACAGGATCCGGCGCTGGACCGGCTTCAGCCCGTCCCGGGCGTCCGGGAGGGCGCGGGAGTAGATGACGGAGTAGGCGTACTCGAGGAACGACGACTCCATCTCCTGCTTGATGTCGGTGTCGAGGATGTGCTCCTCGAAGTCGTCGGGGAGGTCCTGCTTCGTGCTACGCCGTGCCATGTCCGTGATCCTCTCAACCGGCGCCGACGGAAATGTCGCGGGCACGCCGATGTCACGGCGGCAGGCTAGATTTCACCGCGTGACCGGCACCGACGCACCCAGGCACTGGGAGGCCGACGTCCTGCTCCGCGACGGCCGGACCGCCCACATCCGGCCGATCCGACCGGAGGACCGGGACGTGTTCGTCGAGTTCTACGGCCGGGTGTCGGACAAGTCGAAGTACTTCCGGTTCTTCTCCCCGATGCCCCGTCTCTCGGAGCGGGACATCGACCGGTTCACCCACGTCGACCACCAGGACCGGGTCGCGTTCGTGCTGACCCTCCAGGACCGGATCATCGCCGTCGGGCGCTACGACGTCGTGAAGCCCGGCGAGGCCGAGGTGGCCTTCCTGGTCGAGGACCAGCACCAGGGCCGCGGGATCGGGCAGCTGCTGCTCGAGCACCTCGCCCAGGCCGGACGCGAGCGCGGCGTGGACCGGTTCGTCGCCGAGGTGCTGCCGGACAACGCCCGGATGATCCAGACCTTCCGCGACGCGGGCTACCGCGTCGCCAGCGAGTACGACGAGGGCGTGCTCCAGCTGGAGTTCCCGATCGACCCGACCGACACCGCGATCGGGGTGATGATGAGCCGCGAGCACCGGGCCGAGGCGGCCTCGATCGAGCGGTTCTTCAAGCCCCGCTCGGTGGCCGTGATCGGTGCCAGCCGCCGCCAGGAGACGATCGGCCAGGCGCTGGTCCGCAACCTCGTGACCGGTGACTTCAGCGGCCGGGTGTACGCGGTGAACCCCAGCGCGAGCGCGGTGAGCGGGCTCCCGACGTACAAGACCGTCGCGGACATCCCCGACGACGTCGACGTCGCCATCGTCGCGGTGCCGGCCGAGTCGGTGCAGGACGTGGTGCTCGACTGCGCGGCCAAGGGGGTGCACGGCCTGGTCGTGATCTCGTCGGGCTTCGCCGAGACCGGTGAGGAGGGGCGCGTGCGGCAGCGGAAGCTGGTCGGCCTGTCCCGCTCCTACGGCCTGCGGCTGATCGGCCCGAACGCGCTCGGCATCATCAACACCGCCGCCGACGTGTCCCTCAACGCCTCGCTGTCGCCGCTGATGCCACCGCGCGGGCGGGCCGGCTTCTTCTGCCAGTCCGGCGCCCTCGGCACGGCGATCCTCGAGAAGGTCTACAACCGTGGCCTCGGCCTCTCCACGTTCGTCAGCGCCGGCAACCGCGCCGATGTCTCCGGCAACGACCTGCTCCAGTACTGGGAGGAGGACGACTCCACCGAGGTGGTGCTGCTCTACCTGGAGTCGATCGGCAACCCGCGCAAGTTCTCCCGGATCGCCCGGCGGGTCTCGCTGCGCAAGCCGATCATCGCGGTGCGGTCCGGGCGTACGACGCAGGGCGTGCCGATGGGCCACGCCGTCCGGAAGATCGCCGCGCCCCCCGCTGCCGTCGACGCGATGTTCCGGCAGGCCGGGGTGATCCAGGTCGACACCCTGGAGGAGATGTTCGACGTGGCGCAGCTGCTCGCGCACCAGCCGCTGCCGCGCGGCCGCCGGGTCGCCATCGTCGGCAACTCCGACGCCCTCGGGCTGCTGGCGGCGGACGCCGCCGCGGCGGTGGGCCTGGTCGTGAACAAGTCCACCGCGCTCGGCGCCGAGGCGAGCGCGGAGGACTTCGAGGACGCGCTGGACGCCGCGATCGACGACCCCGAGGTCGACTCGGTGATCGCGGTCTACGTGCCGCCGATCAACGTCTCCGGCGAGGACGTCGCGAACGTGCTCGCCGCGGTGGGCGAGCAGTCGGACAAGCCGCTGGTGTCCTCGTTCCTGGGCTCCGAGGGGGTCCCGGAGCTGCTCCGGGTCCCGGACGTCGCCGGCTCGACGGCCGGCCGCGGCTCGGTCCCGTCGTACCCCGGTGTGGAGGCGGCGGTGCGCGCGCTCGCTCGCGTCGTCGACTACGCCGTGTGGCTGCGCACGCCCGACGGTGCTGCCGCCGACCCGGCCGAGGTGGACGCCGTGGCGGCGAAGCGGCTGGTCAACCAGCTGCTCGCCGAGAACCCCGACGGCACCGAGCTCGGCGCGGAGCCGCTGACCGAGCTGCTGGCGGCGTACGGCATCGAGCTGTGGCAGACCCGGCCGGTCGCGACCCGCGACGAGGCCGAGGCCGCGGGGGAGGCACTGGCGTGGGACGTGGTGCTCAAGGCGACCGCGGAGCACCTGCGCGAGCGGCCCGACCTTGCCCACGTGTGGCGCAACATCGACAACGTCGAGGAGATGCGGGACGCCTGGGACTCGCTGACCGCGCTGATCACCGAGCCCGAGCGGGCCGGCTTCGTGGTCCAGAAGAACTCGAGTCCCGGCGTGCCCGTGGCGATCCGCAGCATCGAGGACCCGCTCTTCGGGCCGGTCGTCTCCTTCGGCATCGCGGGCCCGCTGACCGAGCTGCTCGCCGACAAGGCATACCGGATCCCGCCGCTGGGGGAGCGTGATGCCGCCTCGATGGTCCGGGAGATCAAGTCGGCGCCGATGCTGTTCGGCTACCGCGGCAGCGAGGTCGTCGACGTCGCCGAGGTGGAGCGGCTGATCCAGCGGGTCTCCCAGCTCCAGAACGACCTGCCGCAGGTCAGCTCGCTCGAGCTGTCGCTGGTGCTGGCGGGGGCGGACGGCGCGACCGTGCTGACCGCGGCGGCCCGCGTCGACCCGGTGACCGACCCGCGGTCGGACTGGTTCGTGCGCCGGATGCCCAGCCCGGCGGGCGATACCTTGCCCAGCTGAGGTCGGACATAGGATCGCCGCCATGGTCATCAGTGACGCCCACAAGCTGCTGTTCGTGCACGTGCAGAAGACGGGTGGGTCGACCATCGACAACCGCTTCGACGAGGTGCTGCAAGACACCCGCCACGTGACCGGCCTCGACCGGCACGCGACGCTCGGCCAGATCCTGGCCGCCGAGCCCGACCTCGCGGCGTACTGGACCGTCGGCTTCGTGCGGAACCCGTGGGCCCGGATGCTGTCCTGGTTCCGGATGGTCGAGCGCTTCAAGGATCGCGCCGAGAAGGGCCGCCGCGGCGCCGACGCGTTCCTGAAGAAGAACCAGTTCATCAAGGGTGTCGCCGACGCGTGCCCCGACTTCGAGACCTTCGTGATGAAGGGACCCGAGCAGTGGGCGCGGCTGCGCACCCCCCAGATCCGCTACCTCACCAGCAAGACCCGGCGGGCCGACTTCATCGGCCGTCAGGAGTCGCTCGAGGCGGACCTGCGCGCGATCTTCGCCCGGCTGGAGCTGCCGTGGGAGCCGTTGCAGAGCGTGAACGTCGACAAGAGCCGCCCGGACTACCGCGAGGTCTACACGGACCCGATGCGGCGCCGCGTCGAGGACCTGTTCGCGAAGGACATCGCGGCGTTCGACTACTCGTTCTGACCCCGTCCCACCTGCGTGACAGACTGACCGGCATGCGGAGCAGCACCCCCGAGCTCAGGGACGCCATCAACCGGACCGGGTACTACCCGGACGTCGTCGCCGACGGTGTCGAGTCCGCCGTGGCCGGCGAGAGCGTGGTGTCGTTCTTCGTCCACCACGAGCCGACGTTCGATCGCGACGAGGTGCGGCGGCACCTGTCCGTGGTCGTGCTGACCCCCACCCGCCTGATCCTGGCCCACACCGACGAGCACGAGGGCGACGACCTGCTGCCCGAGCCGTACACGTCGACGTCCACCGAGGCGATCCGGCTCTCCTCGGTGAAGTCCGTGGTCGTGACCCGGATGATCGCCAACCCGGCGTCCGGCCCGAGCCGCCCGGCCGAGGCGGTCGTGACCATCGGCTGGGGCGGCGTGAGCCGGGTCGACCTCGAGCCCGCCGGCTGCTCGGACCCGGAGTGCGACGCCGACCACGGCTACACCGGGGTGCTCGCCTCCGACGACTTCTCGCTGCGGGTCTCGGCCGCGGCCGACGGCACCGAGGCCGTCGACCGGCTGCTCGCGTTCGCCGAGTCCCTGTCCGCCCGGACGCAGTGACCTGGTGTCGGAGTTCCTGGAACCGGCGTACGGCCAGCGCTCCCTGGGGGACGTCGTGCCTGCGGTCGGCGCCGCGCTCGGGTTCCTGGAGCCGGCCGGGCTCGAGCTGCCGACGGGCTCGGCGTACGTCGTGTTCCTGGTCGACGGCCTGGGCGCCCGGCTGCTCGAGCGGTACGCGCATGCCGCGCCGTTCCTCGCCTCCCAGCTGACGGCGTCGTCGGTCGCGACCGCCGGGGTCCCGTCGACGACGGCGACCAGCCTGACCTCGTTCGGCACCGGGCTCACGCCCGGCACGCACGGGCTCGTGGGGTTCACCTCGCGGGTGCCGGGCACCGGCAAGCTGCTCAACGCGCTGTTGTGGGACAAGGACGTCGACCCGGTCGAGTGGCAGCCGCACCCGACGGCGTTCACGCGGCTGCGGGAGCTGGGTGCGACGGTCACCGTGGTGAACAAGCGCGAGTTCGCGCGGTCCGGCCTCACGGTCGCGGCGCACCGCGGCGCGGAGTACGTCGGCGCCGACAAGGTCGGTGAGCGGATCGCGGCCGCCGTCGCGGCGTCGGGGGAGCGCGGCTCGCTGACCTACCTCTACGACGGCGACCTCGATTGGACGGGCCACCGCTACGGCGTCGCGTCGCGGCAGTGGCTCCAGCAGCTCGCGATGGTCGACGCCGAGGCCGAGCAGCTCCGCGAGGCGCTGCCGCCCTCGGTGCGGCTGGTCGTCGTCGCGGACCACGGGATGGTCGACTCACCGACGGAGAGCCGGATCGACGTCGACGAGCACCCCGACCTGCGCGACGGTGTCGCGCTGCTGGGCGGCGAGGCACGGTTCCGCCACCTCTACTGCCCGCGCGGCGCGGTCGAGGACGTGGTCGCCACCTGGCGCGCGTTCCTCGGCACCCGGGCCGACGTGCTGACGCGCGACGAGGTGATCGGCCGCGGCTGGTTCGGCCCGGTCGCCCCCGCCGTGCTCCCGAGGATCGGCGACGTGGTCGTCGCCTGCCGCGGCGACGTGGCCGTCCTCTCCACCGCCGAGTTCCCCTACGAGGCCACGCTGGTCGGCCTGCACGGCTCGCTGACCCCGGACGAGATGGTGATCCCGCTGCTGGTGAGCTGACCGGACTACCCGAAGGGGAGGGGCTCCGGCGCGAGGGAGACCGCCTTGGCGCGGGCGGCGGTGAGCCGCCGCCGGTGGTGCTGGCGGCAGAGCACCTCGTAGGCCACGTCGGCGGGCGGCTGGTCGATCGCCTCGACGTCGCCGACGACGATCACCTCGCCCTCGACCACCATCACGCCGTTCTCGGTCCGGGCGTTGTGGGTCGCGCGCTTGCCGCACCAGCACAGCGCCTCGACCTGGAGCACGTTCATCCGGTCGGCGAGCTCGACCAGCCGGGCGCTGCCCTCGAACAGCTCGGTGCGGAAGTCGGTGAGGATGCCGAACGCGAACACGTCGATCTGGAGCTCGTCGACGATCTTCGCGAGCTGGTCGATCTGGACACGGGTGTAGAACTGCGCCTCGTCGCAGACCAGGTAGTCGATCCGGCCGCCCTGGGTCAGCGAGTCCACGACGTACCGCCAGAAGTCGAAGTCGCGCGCCACCTCGAGGGCGTCGTGGGTCAGCCCGAGCCGGCTGGAGAGCTTGGCCTGGCCGGCCCGGTCGTGGGTGGTGAAGAGCCGGCCGACCCGGGCCCGGGCGGCGTGGTTGTGGTTCGTCTGGAGCGCCAGCGTGCTCTTGCCGGAGTCCATGGTGCCGGTGAAGAAGTGCAGTTCAGCCACGAGCCGGGATCCTTTCACGGTCCGGCAGGATGGGCGCATGCCGACACCCCTCATCTCCGCCGCGGAGCTGCACGAGCGGCTCGGATCGGTGACCGTCCTGGACGTCCACTACCGGACGGGTGGCCCCGGCGGCCGCGCCGAGCACGAGAAGGGGCACGTCCCGAGCGCTGTCTACGTCGACCTGGACACCGAGCTCGCCGGACCCCCGGGCGCGGGCGGCCGGCACCCGCTCCCGGAGACCGCGGTCTTCGAGATCGCGATGCGGAGGGCCGGCGTGCGTGCCGACCGGCCCGTGGTCGTGTACGACGACTGGTCCGGGCTCGCCGCCGGCCGCGCGTGGTGGCTGCTGCGCTACCACGGCCACGACGACGTGCGCGTCCTCGACGGCGGCTGGCCCGCGTGGGTGGAGGCCGGCGGAGCGGTGCACACCGGGACGACGCTGCCCGGTCGGGGAGACTTCGTCGCCCGGCCCGGCCGGCTGCCGGTGGTCGAGGCGGACGAGGTGCTCGGCGTACCGGTGCTGGTGGACGCGCGGGCGCCGGAGCGGTACCGCGGCGAGGTCGAGCCGATCGACGCGGTGGCCGGGCACATCCCGGGAGCGGTCAACGTGCCCACCACCACGAACCTGCGGGCCGACGGGCGGTTCCGCTCGGTCGACGAGATCCGCGCGCTGTACGCCGCCGCCGGCGTGACGGGCGACGAGGCCGTGGCCGTCTACTGCGGCTCGGGCGTCACCGCGGTGCACGACATCATCGCGCTGGAACTGGCCGGGATCCCGGCGGCGCTCTACCCCGGCAGCTGGTCGGGCTGGATCGCCGACCCCGACCGGCCTACCAGTGGACGCCCTTGAACACCTTCGCGAGCATGATCTGCTCGGACTCGCGGGTGCCGCCGGCCGGGAGCTCGCCCTTGGCCGCGGCCGAGTCCGGGAACACGTGGTAGGCCATGTTCAGCACCCGGAACGCGAGCTTCGGGGTCAGCGTGTGGGCCACCGCACCCGCGTTGCCGAGCAGGGTGTTGATCTCGTGCGGGCGGTCGACCATCGCGTCGATCACCAGGTCCGCGGCCTGCGCCGGTGAGATCGTCGGGAACTTGTCGTAGAGCTTGGTCGGCGCGATCATCGGCGTCCGCACCAACGGCATGTGGATGTTGGTGAACGTGATGCCGTCGCCGACCAGTTCGGAGGCGACCACGTTGCTCCACGAGTCGAGCGCCGACTTGGAGGCGACGTACGCCGAGAACCGGGGCGGGTTGGTCTGCACGCCGATCGAGGAGATGTTCACGATGTGCCCGCGCTTCTGCGCGCGCATCGCCGGGACCAGGCCCATCACCAGCCGGATCGCGCCGAAGTAGTTGAGCTGCATGGTGCGCTCGAAGTCGTGGAAGCGGTCCTGCGAGAGCCGCAGCGACCGGCGGATCGAGCGGCCGGCGTTGTTGACGACGAAGTCGACCGACGGCAGCTCGGCGGTCAGCGTCTCGCAGAGCGCGTCGATGGCCTCGAGGTCGGAGAGGTCGCACGGCTGGACGACGGCCTTCCCGCCGCGCTGCTCGATCAGGTCGCGCAGCTCGTCGAGCTTCTCCTTGCCGCGCGCGACGAGCACGGGGGTGCCGCCTGCCTGGGCCACCTTCAGGGCGGTGACCTTGCCGATCCCGGAGGAGGCGCCGGTGACGACGACGTACTTGCCGGTGAGCTTCTCCCGCACCCGGGGATCCCGGGCGGTGGAGTCGTCGTGGTGCTCCTCCCAGAACGTCCAGAGGCTGCGGGCGTAGGAGTCGAGGTCGGGTACGCCGATGCCCGACCCGGCGAGCGCCTGCTCGGTGCGCCGGGAGTCGAACGTCGACTGGAAGGACGTGTGCGCCAGCACCTCGGCCGGGATGCCGACCCGACTGGTGGCGACGTCGAGGACCGACTGCACCAGCGGCTGACTGGCGAGCAGGTTGAGCGCACCGGCCGGCGTGAGGGCCCGCGGCACGAACCGCATCCGGCGGCGGTCGACCGGGGTCATGAAGCGCGGCGCGCCGGCCGCCGCGCAGAACGCGTTCAGCATGTCGTGCACCGGCTGCGGCTCCGGGTTGACGAGGTGGAACGCCTCGCCGTCGCGGTCCGGCAGGTGCGCGATGTGGTCCATCGCCGCGCTGACGTAGTCGACCGGCACCACGTTGGTGTCGCCGAGGTCGACGCCGACCAGCGGCAGCCACGCGGGCAGCCGGTCGCGCATCGCCTTGATGATCTCGAAGAAGTAGTAGGGACCGTCGACCTTGTCCATCTCGCCGGTCTCGGAGGCCCCGACCACGATCGCGGGGCGGTACACCCGCCACGGGACGGTCGCCTCGGTGCGCACGATCCTCTCGGACTCGAACTTCGTGCGGTGGTACGCCGAGGGCAGGCGCTGCCCCTCGTCGAACATCGTCTCGTCGAACCGGCCCCGGTGCTCGCCGGCGGCGGCCACGGACGAGACCTGGTGGAAGCACCCGACCTGCAGGGCCTCGGCCAGGGCGAGCGCGTTGCGGGTGCCGCCGACGTTCAGGGCCTCGTTGGTCTCCTCGTCGGCGGTCATGTCGTAGATCGCCGCGACGTGGAAGAAGTGGTCGATGCCGCCGCGGTGCTCTGCGACCCAGGCGGGGTCCACGCCGAGGGCGTCGGTGGCCAGGTCGCCGACGACGGGGACGACCCGGTCGGTGCCCCAGCGCGCCGCCAGCGCCTGCATCCGCGGCAGCGACGACTCGCGCACCAGCACGAAGATCTGACCGTCGCGGTGGTCGATCAGCTCACGGACCAGGTGCCGGCCGATGAAGCCGGTCGCGCCGGTGACGAAGTACGACATGGGGGGACGCTACCCGCAGGTAGACCCCCGGGTCACTCCGTCCCGCCACCGCCGAACATGATCTCGTCCCAGCTCGGCACCGAGGCTCGACCGCGGGTCTTCTTGACCGCGCGGCGGGCGGGCGGCTCGTCCTGGTGGTCCGGTTCGCGCTCCGGGTCGTGGAGATCGTCCTCGGCGGCGGCCTCCTCGGCCTCCTCGCGCAGGTCCGACTGCTGCCGCTCGAGCTCCGGCTCGGCCGGCGGCTCGGCGTCGAGGAACGCCTCGACCGGCTGCTCGGAGACCAGGTCGATCGCGTCGTCCCCGAGGGGGAGCTCGTCGTCGCCGACCGTGCTCAGCCGGCGCTGGCGGGCCTGGCGGAGGTCGTCGCGCGCCTCGGGCGCGGCGGCCACGGCCTCGCCGACCAGCCAGCGCGCGTCCTCGTTGTCGAGGGTCACGTAGTTGCCGGGGGCGTCGAAGGTGAGCTCCGCGGTGCCGCTGCGCTCGGCGGTGGCGTAGCGGCCGACCAGCGACCAGCGGCCGTCCTCGCGGCGCCAGGCGTCCCACTCGACGGTCTCGGGGACGACGTTCAGCGCCCGGAGGTGGCTCGCCACGGCGTCGCCGAGGGTGCGGGCGCCGTGCGGGGCCGACCCCTCGCCGCGGCGTACCGAGGACCGCTGGGCGCGCTCGGCGACGTGCTGGCGCTCGGCCATCACGGGCGCGGCGAACGCCATGATCTTGTCCACGGACGTCTGGGCTGCCTGTGCCACCGCCTCGGGACTCTCGCCCGCGCGGATGCGCGCCTGGATGTCACGGGGCCGGAGGGCACTGTCCATCTTGTTCTCCAATCGGCGGGACTCGCCGCGGGTGGCGGACCGGAGACGCTCGTCGAGGTCGACGGTGTGCTCGGTCCCGTCCTCGTCGACCAGGCGCAGGCGCTTCCCGTCGTCGCTCACTCCAGCGAGCGTCAGGTGCGCCATGGTGGGTCGTGCTCCTGTCCCATCGTGCGAGGTACGTCTTCGGTGCGCCGAGCCTACGCCAGCGGGGGCGCCGGAGCCGGGAGCGTCGCCGCGTGGCTCGGGACACGTACCCTCCTGTCGTGTCGACCTCCGAGCCCAGCGCGATCCTGGTCGTCTTCGACCTGGTGGGCATCTTCGTGTTCGCGATCTCCGGCGCCCTGGTCGCGGTCCGGAAGGGCCTCGACGTGTTCGGCGTCCTCGTCCTGGCGGGTACGACGGGCCTCGGCGGTGGCTTCCTCCGTGACGTGCTCATCGACGCGACGCCGCCGGCCGCGCTCGCCGACTGGCGCTACCTCGTGGTGCCCGTCGCCGCGGGCCTGCTGGCGTTCTTCTACCACCCGGTCCTCGGCCGGGTGGAGCGCTCGGTCAACGTGCTCGACGCGTTCGGGCTCGGGCTGTTCTGCGTCACCGGCGCGCTCAAGGCGCTCGACTACGGGCTGGGCGTCGTGCCCGCCGCGCTGATGGGCATGGTCACCGGCATCGGCGGCGGCATGCTCCGCGACCTGCTGGCCGGCCGGGTCCCGGCCGTCTTCCGCGGCGAGCTCTACGCCACGCCTGCGCTCGCCGGCGCGGTCGTCGTCGTGGCGGGCGCGCACACCGACCTGCCGACGTTCGTCATCGCGTTCGCCGGCGGCGGGCTCTGCGTGGGCTGGCGGCTGCTCGCGCTCTGGCGGCACTGGCAGGCGCCCGTGCCCACCGGTCCCGCCTCGGTCTGACCGCCGAGTCGGCGCAGTCTCAGCTGAGACTGCGCCGACTCGGCGCTCAGTCGCCGAGGACGCGGCGCAGGTAGGGGTTGGCGAACACCCGGTCCGGGTCGAGCCGGTCGCGCAGCGCGAGGAAGTCTGCGAACCGTGGGTACGCCGGGGCGAGGTCGGCGGCGGTGCGGTCGTGCACCTTGCCCCAGTGCGGGCGGCCGTCGTGGGCGCGCATGATCGGCTCGATCAGCCGGAAGTAGTCCCGGTGGTCGGCGTCGCGGTGCGTGTGGAAGGCCAGGTAGAAGGAGTCCCGGCCGAACGAGGTGGACATCGCGATGTCGTCGGCGGGGGTCACCCGGATCTCGACCGGGAAGGTGATCCGCAGGTCCGAGGCGTCCAGCGCGGCACGCGCCTCGCGGAGCGCGGCGAGGCCGGCCTCGCGCGGCACGGCGTACTCCATCTCCCGGAACACCACGGTCCTCGGCGAGGTGAACACCTTGTGCGCGACGTCGCTGTAGCTGCGTGCCGACAGCAGCCGGCTGGAGAGCTGGTTGAACGACGGGATGATCGAGGGGAGGGCGTTCGTGAGGTGGTTGAGCGCGCCGAACAGTGAGTTCGACAGGAACTCGTCGTCCCACCACTCGCGCAGCCTGGAGAGCGGCTCGACCTCGAGGTCGTCGAGCCGGTCGTTGGTCTTCACCATCAGCCGGTCGGTGTGGGGGAACCAGTACGTGTCGACGTGGTGGTGCGCCGCGACCCGCTCGTCGAAGCCGCCGAGCGCCTCGTCCCACGACATCGGGGTCTCGTTGGCCTCGAGCGCGAACAACGGCTCGACGCGGAACGTCAGCGTCGTCAGGACGCCGAGCGCGCCGAGCCCGACCCGGGCGAGCTCGAGCAGCTCCGGGTTCTCGGTCTCGGTCGCCCGGACCACCTCACCGGTGCCGGTGACCAGCTCGAGCCCGCAGACCTGCGCGGACAGCGACGCCGCGACGCCCCCGGTGCCGTGGGTGCCGGTCGAGATCGCACCGGCGAGCGTCTGCTCGGCGATGTCCCCCATGTTGTGGAGGCTGAGGCCCATCCCCTCGAGACGGGCGTTGAGCACCTTGAGCTGGGTGCCGGCCAGCGCGGTGACGGTCAGCGCCTCCCGGTCGACCGAGACGATGCCGCCCAGGTTCGTGGGCCGCAGCATCGTGTCCTCGGGCGCCGAGATCGCGGTGAAGCTGTGGCCGGTGCCGACCATCTTCACCGTGGAGCCCTCGGACCGGGCGCGCTCCATGGCCGCCACGATGGCCGCCGTGTCGACGGGCTCCTCGACCCGGCTCGGCCGCGCCGTCTCCAGGCCCGACCAGTTCCGCCACGACTCAGTCACGGATGGAGGGTACTGGCGCCTTCCGGCGCGGGATGGCCAGGGCGGCCAGTGCGGCGACCGCTCCGGCGGCGAGCGAGACGAGGTACGCCGCCGAGGCGCCCTGGTGGTCGACCACGAGGCCGCTCAGCGTCGCACCGGGAGCGACCCCGGCGACCAGCCCGGTCTGCATGATCGCCATGCCCTCCGTCAGCCGGCCGGACGGCACGACCTCCTCGGTCAGCGACATCGTCGCGATCATCGTCGGGGCGATCGCGAAGCCCGCGACGAACAGCGTGGCGCCCATCAGCGGCAGCGACCCGACCAAGGAGAGGGGCGCCATCGCGCAGGCCATCGCCAGCGCGCCCCAGCGCACCCGGAACGACGGGCCGCGCCGCCAGTGCACCGCACCGGTGATCACGCCGGCGGTCAGGCTGCCGAACGCCCACAAGGCGAGCAGCGCCCCGGACACCGCCTTGTGCCCGCGCTCGTCGGCGAACGCGACCGTCGTCACCTCGGCCGCGCCGAACAGCACGCCGAGCGCCGCGCACACGACCGCCAGCGGGACCACCGTGCCCCACGGCATCCCGGGCCGCGGCCCCGACGCACCGGTCCGGGGCTGCGCCGGCGGCTCGGTCGCGCGCTGGGAGCAGAAGAACAGCGTGCCGCTCACGCACGCGACCACCGCGACCAGGATCCCGGCCACCGGGTGCCACGCGGTCGCGAGGACCGTCACGATGATGGGGCCGAGGATGAACACCGCCTCGTCGAGGACCGCCTCCAGCGCGTACGCCGTCTGCACCTCGGTCGGCTGGTCCAGCACGTGCGACCAGCGCGCCCGCACCGACGACCCGACCTGCGGCAGGCACCCGCCGGCCAGCGCCGCGAGCACGTAGCTCGTCGCGATCGGCCAGTCCGCCTGCACGGACACCACCAGCAGCGTGACCGCGACGCCGAACCCGAGGCTCGCGGCCGACAGCACCCGGCCCTGGCCGAAGCGGTCCAGCAGCCGGCCCTGCACGATGGCCAGGCCCGCGTTCGCGAACATGTACGCCGCCGACACGGCACCGGCGACGCCGTACCGCCCGGTCGCGGACGAGACCAGCAGCACGATGCCCAGGCCGACCATCGAGATCGGCAGCCGCGCCACCAGACCGGCCATCGAGAACCGGAGCGTGCCGGGCCGGGCCAGGATCCGGCGGTACGACGTGAGCATCGCGCTGAGCGTAGGGCGCCCCCGCGACCACCGACGAATCGTTATCAACGGCTCCCTACGATGAACGACATGACCCCCGACCCCTCGCCGTACGACGCCGTCCTGCTGGTGTCGTTCGGCGGCCCGGAGAAGCCCGAGGACGTGCTGCCGTTCCTCGAGAACGTCACGCGCGGGCGGGGGATCCCGCGGGAGCGGCTCGAGGAGGTCGGGCAGCACTACTTCCTCTTCGGCGGCCGGTCCCCGATCAACGACCAGAACCGCGCGTTCCTGGCTGCCCTGCGCGAGGACCTGGCCGGCGCCGGGGTCGATCTCCCGGTCTACTGGGGCAACCGCAACTGGGACCCGTACCTCACCGACACGCTCCGCCAGATGGCCAGCGACGGGGTCACCCGGGCGGCGTGCTTCGTGACCAGCGCCTACTCGTCGTACTCCTCGTGCCGGCAGTACCGGGAGAACCTCTTCGACGCCGTCGACGCGCTGCCGGACGGGGCGACGGCGCCGGTCCTGGACAAGCTCCGCCACTACTTCAACCACCCGGGCTTCGTGGAGCCGGTGGTCGACGCGACGCTCGCCGCGCTGGCCGACCTGCCCGACGAGGCCCGCGAGGGTGCGCACCTCGCGTTCGTCACGCACTCGATCCCGGACACGATGGCCGCGAGCAGCGGCCCCGACGGCGACGCGTACGTCGAGCAGCACCTCAGCATCGCCGACGAGGTCGTCGAGCGGGTCCGCCAGGAGACCGGCCGGAGGCACCGGCACGCGCTCGTCTACTGCTCCCGCTCCGGTGCCCCCCACGTCCCGTGGCTGGAGCCGGACATCAACGACCACCTCGAGCGCCTGCAGGCCGACGGCGCGGCGGGCGTCGTGATGGTGCCGGTCGGCTTCGTCTCCGACCACATGGAGGTCGTCTACGACCTCGACACCGAGGCCCGGGCGACCGCCGAGAAGCTCGGCCTGCCCGCCACCCGCGCCGCGACCGCGGGCGTGGACCCGCGGTTCGTGGCCACGGTCCGCGACCTGCTGCTCGAGCGCGCCGCGGTCGAGCGGGGCGAGGACGTCGCCCGCGCGAGCGTCGGCACCTACCCGGCCTGCTGGGACCGCTGCGCGCCCGGTTGCTGCCCGAACCCGCGGGCCGACCGGCCCGCCCTGGCGGGCGCATGAGCGCCGGCAACGCCGAGCTCGCCGCCCTCGCGCTCGACGTCGCGCGGGAGGCGGCCGCGCTGGTCCGCGACCGGCGCCGCGGCGAGGTGACCGTGGCGGCGACCAAGTCGAGCGACGTCGACATCGTCACCGAGGCAGACCGGGCCAGCGAGGAGCTGATCCGCGACCGGCTGCTGGCCCGGCGTCCGGACGACGGCGTGCTCGGCGAGGAGGGCGACGACGTGCCGTCCCGCTCGGGGGTGCGGTGGGTGGTGGACCCGATCGACGGCACGGTGAACTTCCTCTACGGGCTGCCGGAGTACGCCGTCTCGATCGCCGCGGAGCGCTGGACCGACGAGGGCAGCGAGGTGGTGGCCGGCGTGGTCGTCAACGTCGCGCGCGGCACTGAGTACGTCGGGCAGCTCGCCGACGAGCACGGCCCCGCCGTCGTCACCCGGGACGGCGAGCCCATCGAGGTGCGCACGCCGGCCGACCTGCACCTGCGGTTGCTGGTGACCGGCTTCAACTACGACGCCGGCATCCGGCAGCTGCAGGCCACCGCCCTCGCGAACCTGATCACGCGGGTCCGCGACGTACGCCGGCTCGGCTCGTGCGCCCTCGACCTCTGCCACGTGGCCGAAGGCACCGTGGACGGGTACTTCGAGGAGGGCGTCAACCTGTGGGACTACGCGGCCGGCGGACTCATCGCCCGGCTCGCCGGGGCCAGGTTCGAGACCCGTCCCGGGTCGGGCGGCACGCTGATGGTCGTGTGCGCTCCGCCACACGGCTTCGACGACCTGCTGGACGCCCTGCAGACGGCCGGGTTCTCCCCTGAATCGGGGGAATAGCGCCCCGTCACCGGATGTTCACGCTCCGCCATGCGGATCTGGTGTGCGAAAGACAGGCCGCA
Organism: Nocardioides sp. HB32; assembly: GCF_054058995.1. Taxonomy (NCBI): domain Bacteria; kingdom Bacillati; phylum Actinomycetota; class Actinomycetes; order Propionibacteriales; family Nocardioidaceae; genus Nocardioides; species Nocardioides sp. HB32. The sequence continues at coordinate 3,465,286 of NZ_JBSSBS010000001.1, read as the reverse complement.
TGGTGCACAATCTGGCGCCGACGACGGCGCAGAAGCAGGGAACGGGAGTGAAGTGACGGATGGCGACTGACTACGACGCACCGCGCAAGAACGAGGACGAGCAGTCCGAGGAGAGCATCGAGGAGCTGAAGGCGCGTCGTCACGACAAGAACTCCGGCAAGGTCGACGAGGACGAGACCGAGGCGGCCGAGTCCTTCGAGCTGCCCGGCGCCGACCTGTCGCACGAGGAGCTCGCCGTCGAGGTGAAGCCCAAGCAGGAGGACGAGTTCACCTGCATGAGCTGCTTCCTGGTGCACCACCGGAGCCAGCTGGCGGACGCGAAGAAGATGATCTGCCGCGACTGTGCAGCGTGACGCACGACGACGCATGACGATGCATCACGGCGCATGACGACGCAGGCTGACGCAGCCTGAGCCGACGACGAAGGCCGCAGCCCGGCAGGGCTGCGGCCTTCTGCGTGTCCGGATCGCCTGGCTCAGGCCTCCTGGCCGTCCTTGCGGAGGTCGGGCGGCAGGTGGCCGGTCGAGCGTGCGTAGTACGACGCCGCCTTCCGCTGCGCCATCATCCGGGCCAGCCCGACGGCGATGCCGCTGGCGACGGCCCAGCTGACCGCCTCCCAGATCTCGACGTCCGGGTCGGCCGGGTTCTCCGGCGGCTGCTTGCCGGTGGCGAGCTGCCACACCTTGTCGAGGCCCTTCTTCGCCACGGCGGCCGCGCCCAGGGCGGAGACCAGGGAGAAGACGGTCCAGACCTTCGAGGAGTCCTTTGCCATGGGGCGACAGTACCCAGACCGGTCAGTGCCGACTCAAGGCCGTCAGCGCCCGGGCCAGGTCCTCGGGGTGCCGCGTGCTCACCAGCCAGTACGGCGCCGGGTCCGCGGGGTCGGTGATCTCCACCTTCACCGCGCGGTGAAGGTAGGGCCGCAGCAGCAGGTACGCCCGCGCGTCGGCCTCGACGCCGGCCGTGCGGCGTGTCTCCTCGGCGTCCAGCGCCGTGACGGCGCCCAGGTGCTCGGCACCGATGTGCGCCCGGCCGGCGCGGAACCGGCCATCGGCGACCACCACGCGGGCCGCGCCGATCATGCTGAAGAGGAAGGCCATCGTCGCCAGCGCCACCAGCGTCACGACCCAGGCCGCCACGGCCGGGAGGGCCACGACGACCGCCAGCCACAGCGTGGCGACCAGCATCGTGCCCTGGACCCACCAGCGCAGCGGGACGCCGAGGCGCTCGGCGTACGCGGGGGAGACGGTCACGGCCGGAATCCTTCCATTGGTCACCGGGGCGCCTGCGGGTAGGGTCGCGCGACGTGTCCGACGCGCATCTCGAGGTGCTGGTGAGCCGCCTCGACCCCGACCTGCCGCTGCCGGCGTACGCCCATCCCGGCGACGCCGGCGCCGACCTCCTCACGACCATCGACGTCAGCCTGGCGCCGGGGGAGCGGGGCCTGGTGCCGACCGGCATCGCCCTGGCCCTGCCCGAGGGGTACGTCGCGCTCGTGCACCCGCGTTCCGGCCTGGCCGCCCGGCACGGGCTGTCCATCGTGAACAGTCCCGGCACCGTGGACGCGGGCTACCGCGGCGAGATCAAGGTGATGCTGATCAACCACGATCCGCTGGAGCCGATCCACCTGCGCCGGGGGGACCGGATCGCGCAGCTGGTGATCCAGCGCGTCGAGCGGGCCCGGTTCATCGAGGTCGGCGAACTGCCCGACTCCGTCCGGGGCGCCGGGGGCTACGGTTCTACCGGGGGCTTCGGCGCCCCGCCCGTCCCGATCGAGGAGAAGCAGTCGTGAAGTTCCGCCGCAAGTCCACCGAGGCCGAGCAGGATCCGGGGCCCGAGGTGGAGCAGGATCCTGCCGAGGGGGTCGACCTCTCGACACTCCGCGCGACCGGGCCGTACGACGCCGACGACGCCCCCGACGACGACGTGCTCCGGATGGACCTCGGATGCGTGCTCATCGCCCCGACCGAGGGCAGCGAGGTCCGGATCCAGGTCGACGAGGCCACCGAGGCCGTGCAGGGGGTGCTGCTGGTGGCCCAGGACGGCGCGATGGAGCTCCGGGCGTTCGCCGCACCCCGCAACGGCGACCTCTGGAGCGAGGTGCGGCCCAAGATCGCGGCCGACTTCGCCCAGCGTGGCGGCACCGCCGACGAGCGCGAGGGCCGGTTCGGCACCGAGCTGCTCTGCCGCGTCACCGTCACCACGCCCGACGGCGGCACCGGCACCCAGCCGTCCCGAGTGATCGGCATCAACGGTCCCCGCTGGATGCTGCGTGCGACGCTGCTCGGCCGTCCGGCGGTCGAGGTCGACGACGCCGAGCTCTGGGAGGAGGCCCTCGCGCGGGTCGTCGTGCGCCGCGGCACCGCCCCGATGCCGCCCGGCGCCGAGCTGCCGCTCTCGCTGCCGCGCGACGGCTCCTAGGCGGCCCGGCATGTCGGAGAAGAGCCGGCTGCGGCGCACGATCAGCCGGTGGGCCAGCACCGACGACCAGCACGCCCGGGACATGCGCAAGGAGTACGGCGCGGACCACGGCCACGGTCACGACCGCATCGGCGACGCGCCGGACCGCGAGCGGGTGCGCCTGCGCGGGACCCTGCGGACGGTGACGCTGCGCCCGCGTGGCGGCGTACCCGCCCTGGAGGCGGAGCTGTACGACGGCACCGGCACCATCACCGTCATCTGGCTGGGCCGCCGGCGGATCTCCGGGGTCAACCCCGGGCGCTCGATCGAGATCCAGGGCCGGATCGGCCGGCACGACTCCCAGCGGATCATGTACAACCCGCGCTACGAGCTGATGCCGTGAGCGAGCCGCACGCCCCAGCCACGCTCGACACCGTCGAGGCCGTCGTGCGGGCCCAGATCTCGCGAGCGCTCGGTGGCCGGCGCGGCATGGTCGAGGCTGCCGTCCCGACCCTCGTCTTCACGGTCGTCTGGCTCACCACCAAGGAGCTGCGCTACGCGCTGGTCGCCAGCATCGCCATCGCCGTGACGCTGCTGGTGGTGCGGCTGGTGCAGCGCTCGACGGTGCAGTTCTGCCTCAACGCGCTGTTCGGCATCGGCATCGGCTGGGTGTTCGTCACGATCTCCGCGCGCCAGGGCGGCAGCGCCGACGACCAGGCGCTCGCGTACTTCCTGCCGGGCATCATCTACAACGCCGGCTACACCGTGGTGCTCTCGCTCACCTGCCTGGTCGGCTGGCCGCTGATCGGGTTCATGGTCGGCAGCGTCACCGGCGACCCGACCGCCTGGCACGGCGACCGCCAGGTCGTGCGGCTGTGCACCCGGCTCACCTGGCTGCTCGCCGTACCCTGCCTGCTCCGCGTGGTCGTGCAGACGCCGATCTGGGTCGCCGGCCACTCGGCCGCCATGGACCCGGACCGCGCGGTCGCGCTGCTCGGTGTCCTCAAGATCGCGATGGGCTGGCCGCTCCAGCTCGCCGCGCTGGGCGCGATGGCGTGGATCCTCAGCCGCAACAGGACCCCGGTCACCGCCGCCTGAGCGTCAACCGCCGTGGGCGGAGGGGGCGAGCAGCCGCTCGAGGTTCTCCTCGATGTCGCTCGGCACCACGAACAGCAGCTCGTCGCCGGCCTCGATCGGCTGCTCGGCGTCGGGCACGTAGACCTGGCCGTCGCGCAGGATCGTGACGAGCGCGCAGTTCTCCGGGAACGGGATCAGGCCCGCCGGCTTCCCGACGTACGGCGAGTCCGCGGGCAGCGTCATCTCGACCAGGTTGGCGTTGCCCTGGCGGAACGTGAACAGCCGCACCAGGTCACCGACGGTGACGGCCTCCTCGACCAGGGCTGACATGATCCGCGGCGTCGAGACGTTCACGTCGACGCCCCAGGCCTCGGTGAACAGCCACTCGTTGTTGGGGTGGTTGACGCGGCCGACCGTGCGCGGCACGCCGAACTCGGTCTTGGCGAGCAGCGAGGTGACCAGGTTGGCCTTGTCGTCACCGGTGGCCGCGATCACCACGTCGCAGCGGTCCAGGCGGGCCTCCTCCAGCGAGGAGAGCTCGCAGGAGTCGGCGAGCAGCCACTCGGCGTCCGGCACCCGCTCCGGCTTGATCGAGGAGGGGTTCTTGTCGATGAGCAGGACGTCGTGGCCGTTCTGGATCAGCTCCCGGGCGATCGAGCGGCCGACGGCCCCTGCCCCGGCGATGGCGACGCGCATGTCGGTCTCCTAGCTCTCGTCAGCTCTCGTCGGGGCCGGCGTCGATCGTCCGGTAGGCGTGCGCGGCGTTCTCCTCGCGCATCACCAGGTGCAGCAGGTCGCCCTCCTGGATCACGCTCTCCCGGGTGGGCAGCATGCCCTCGCCGAGGCGGTCGATCCAGGCGATCCGGCTCTTGGACTGCATCTGGAAGTCGACGGTCCGATGGCCGATCCACGCCTCGGTGACCGGCACCTGGTCGAGCCGGACGGTGCCCGACGGGTCCCGGTAGTCCGGCTCGGCGCCGGCCGGCAGCAGCCGGCGCAGCACCTGGTCGGCGGTCCACTTGACCGTCGCGACCGTGGTGATGCCGAGGCGCTGGTAGACCTCGGCGCGGCCGGGGTCGTAGATGCGCGCGACGACCTGCTGGATCCCGAAGGTCTCCCGGGCGACCCGCGCCGCGATGATGTTCGAGTTGTCACCGCTGGAGACCGCGGCGAACGCGTCGGCGCGCCGGATGCCGGCCTTCTCCAGGACCTCCTGGTCGAAGCCGTAGCCGGTGACCTTGTCCCCGTTGAAGCCGGGCCCGAGCCGCCGGAACGCGTCCGGCTCGCTGTCGATGACCGACACCGTGTGGTTGCGGTCCTCGAGGCTGCGCGCCAGCGTCGAGCCGACGCGCCCGCAGCCCATGATCACGACGTGCACGGTCGAACGCTACAACAGGCGGGCGCCGATCCCGGCGTGGATGCCCCGGGGCTCACCCACGGGGTCTAGCCTTTCCGGTCGTGAGCGTCGGTGATGTGTCGAAGCGGATCCTGCTGGGTCGCAAGCTCCGCAGCTCCCAGCTCGGGGAGACGCTGCTGCCCAAGCGGATCGCGCTCCCCGTCTTCGCGAGCGACGCGCTCTCCTCGGTCGCCTACGCCCCGGACGAGATCTTCATCATGCTGTCCCTGGCCGGCGCGTCGGCGTTCATCTGGTCCTGGAAGATCGGCATCGCGGTCGCCTGCGTGATGGCGGCGGTCGTGGCGTCGTACCGCCAGACCGTGCACGCCTACCCGAGCGGGGGCGGCGACTACGAGGTCGCCACCGTGAACCTGGGGTCCAGGGCCGGTACGACGGTCGCCAGCGCGCTCCTCGTCGACTACGTGCTGACCGTGGCCGTGTCGATCTCGTCGGGCGCGCAGTACGCCGCCGGCGCGATCCATCCGCTCAACGGCCACGAGGCGTGGTTCGCGACCCTGCTGGTGATCGTGCTCGCGGCGCTCAACCTGCGCGGCATCCGCGAGTCCGGGACGTTCTTCGCGATCCCGACGTACGCCTTCATGGTCGCGGTCCTGGGCATGTGCGCCTACGGGTTCTTCGAGCTCGTCTTCGGTGACCTGCCGATGGCCGCGAGCGCCCAGTACGACCTCGAGCCGGCGAGCGGCTACGGCGACTCGATGACCACCGCGGCCCTGATCTTCCTGCTGGCGCGCGCGTTCTCGTCGGGCTGCGCGGCGCTGACCGGTGTCGAGGCGATCTCCAACGGCGTGCCGGCGTTCCGGCGGCCGAAGAGCAGGAACGCCGCGACCACCCTGCTGCTGCTCGGCCTGATCGCGATCACCATGATGCTCAGCATCATCGTGCTGGCCAAGCAGATGGGCGTGCAGATCGTCGACCCGGGCGACCTGAGCCGCCTGAGCCTCAACGGGCAGCCCGTGACGGCCGACCAGCACCCGCTCATCGCGCAGATGGCGGACGCGATCTTCCACGACTTCCGGGCCGCGTTCTACTTGGTCATCACGGTCACCGGGATCATCCTGGTGCTCGCGGCCAACACGGCGTTCAACGGCTTCCCCGTGCTCGGGTCGATCCTGGCGAAGGACGGCTACGCGCCGCGCGCCCTCGGCTCCCGCGGTGACCGGCTCGCCTACAGCAACGGCATCCTGTTCCTCGCGGTGATGGCGATCGTCCTGATCCAGATCTTCGACGCGGAGCCCACCCGGCTGATCCAGCTCTACATCGTCGGCGTCTTCGTGTCCTTCAACCTCAGCCAGCTGGGGATGATCCGGCACTGGACGCGGCACCTGAAGACCGAGTCGGACCCCGCCGCACGCCGGCGAATGATGCAGTCGCGGGTGATCAACACCGTCGGCCTGAGCTTCACCGCGGTCGTGCTGGTGGTCGTGCTGATCACCAAGTTCTTCGCCGGCGCCTGGATCACGATCCTGGCGATGATCGTCTTCTACGTCATCATGCGCAGCATCCGGCGGCACTACGACAACGTGAACGCCGAGCTCGCCGCCGACGAGGACGACAAGATCCTCCCGACCCGGGTGCACGCGATCGTGCTGGTCGGCAAGCTGCACAAGCCGACGCTTCGCGCGCTCGCGTTCGCGAAGGCGACCCGGCCGAACGTCCTCGAGGGCGTCTACGTCTCGACGGATCCGGAGTCCACCCAGCGGCTGATGGAGGAGTGGGACGAGCGCAACCTCGGCGTACCGCTGAAGGTGCTGCACTCGCCGTACCGGGAGCTGGTCCGGCCGATCGTCGACTACGCGATGGAGATCAAGGCGGCCAACCCGCGCGGTGTGGTGGCGGTCTACATCCCGGAGTACGTCGTCGGCCGCTGGTGGGAGCAGCTGCTGCACAACCAGACGGCGCTGCGCCTCAAGGGCCGGCTGCTGTTCGCCCCCGGCGTGATGGTGACGTCGGTGCCCTACCAGCTCCGGTCGTCCGAGATCGCCCGCGAGCGCGAGGAGCGGCTCGGCGTCTGGACCCGGCCGACGGCCTACCGGACCGGCGACGTCCGCGAGAGCGGCGGCACGGACCGTCAGATCCAGCGATGAACCGCCGGCCGCGGCAGCGCCAGGCCCGGGGCGGGTCCCGGGTCGGCGAGCGGTTCGAGGCAGTGGTCGGCGCGGTCGCCCACGGCGGCCACTGCATCGTCCGGCTCGACGGGACGGCCGACGGCCCCTCCGACCGGCCTCGCGTCGTGTTCGTGCGGCACGCGATCCCCGGCGAGCGCGTGGTCGTCGAGATCACCGAGGGCACCGAGGGCGACCGGTTCTGGCGGGGCGACGCCGTCGAGGTGCTCGAGGCCTCCGCCGACCGGGTCGAGCCGCCCTGCCCGTACGCCGGCCCGGGCAGGTGCGGCGGCTGCGACTTCCAGCACGTCGCGCTACCCCGGCAGCGCCAGCTCAAGGCGTCGGTGGTGCGCGAGCAACTCGGTCGGCTGGCCGCGACCGAGGTGCACACCGAGGTCGAGGCCGTGCCCGGCGACGAGCAGGGGCTGCGCTGGCGGACCCGGATCCAGTGGGCCGTCGGGCCGCGGGGCCGGCGCGGCCTGAAGAAGTACCGGTCCAACGAGGTCGTGCCCGTCGACGACTGCCTGATCACCCGCACGGACGCGCGCTCGATCAGCCGCGCGGGCACGACGCTCGACCGGCACGCCGCCGCGCTCTCGACCGTCGTGGGGGAGCGGGTCGCCGCGCCGCCGTACGGCGAGCACGTGTTCGCGGTCGAGGCCGACGGCTTCTGGCAGGTCCACCCCGGCGCTCCCCGTGTGCTCGTCGAGACGGTGCTGGGCATGCTCGAGCCGCGGCGCGGCGAGGTCGCGCTCGACCTGTACTCCGGCGTCGGCCTGTTCGCCCGGTTCCTCGCCGACGCGGTCGGTCCCACCGGTCAGGTGCTGGCGGTCGAGGCCGACCGCGGCGCCTCGCGGCACGCGCAGGCCAACCTGGCCGGCCTACCCGGGGTGGTCGTCGAGTGCGGTGCCGTGGACCGGGTGCTCGCGTCGCCGCTGCCACCGGCGTTCGGCAGCGCCGACCTCGTCGTCCTCGACCCGCCGCGCGAGGGCGCCCGGGCGCTGGTCGTCGAGCAGATCGTGGAGCGGCGGCCCCGGGCGGTCGCCTACGTCGCCTGCGACCCGGCCGCCCTGGCTCGTGACGTCGCGACCTTCCAGAAGTTCGGCTACGAGCTGCGCTCACTGCGGGCGCTGGACCTGTTCCCGATGACGCACCATGTCGAGTGCGTCGCATCGCTGACGAAGGTCGGCTCTGACCTGCGCTGATGTGATCTGGGCTCTCGGGCGTGAGTCCCGAGAACGGGCCTTGAGGCTCACTGTGGGCTCACTTTGAGTTCTCGGGCTCGGTTTGTGACGCCTCACTCGCCCTGTTGGGACGGCCTGAGGAGCAAGTCGGTCGGTGGCGGCCCGGTAGTCGGGCACGACGAGCCGTCGATTGATGTAGTGCCGCTCGGTGACCGCCTTGGATGTGTGGCCGAGTTGGTTCATGGCGGCCTCGGCGTCGTAGACCTCGTCGATCTCGGTTGCCACGTTCGGCGGAACGAGTGGGGTGAGACATCCTGGAGAGCGGCGAGGTCTGCATAGTCGGCGAGCTGGCGGATATGCCACAGCCGGCCCTGGACGTCGGTGGGGAAGTGCCAGGTGCCGTTGCGGGTGATGAACACTGCGTCGAGGGCGTTGGGTGGCTGGGCAACCTTGCGTCGGCGTAGCAGCGCCGCAGCCCAGTCCGGGAGCGCGATGGGCGGCGCCCGCTGCGAGCATGCGGCCAGCGATCGCGACGCCTGGCCAGTCGAAGTCGCCGTGGTATCGAATGAGCGGGGACCGACAGCACTTTGCTGATGTGCGACGTCGCATTCTGCTGGTGAGCCGACGTTGGCCTCTCAGCCTGATCTGATCCACCTCGCCGTCGAGATGGCGCCCCGAAACGCTCTCCGCCGAGCCGATCGCCAACCTCGTGTCAATCGGAACCGCCACGTGACACCTGGACCCCGACCTGCCGATCTGACCCCGGCCAGCGCGGCCTGGCTGGAGCTACCGGTCACCACCGTCACGCAGCGGGCGTTGGCGAAGTCCGTCACGTCCGGGTCGTCGATCCAGAAGTACGACGCTGACGAGTGCTTCGACACGGGAGCACCGTTCAGTCGGGAGAGGCCAGCCATGGGCGTCCCGACGTTGTCGACCCGCCGTCCCAGCCCGACCGGTGAGAGCCCCGACATCGCTCAGGATCGCCGCAGTCGCTTACCTGCAGCCTGAACAGATTGCGTCACGTGTCCGCGCGGGGCCCGGCTGGGTCAGTGTCGTCCTCGTCGGTGACCGTGCTGCCTGTCCTCAGGGAGTCGAAGATGTCGTCGATCATGACCCCTGTCGGCCTACGGCCGCGTTCGGTGAACCATTCGTATCGCAGCGCGCGTCGGCGGAGCGGCGAAGGAAGCCGAAGAAGCAGCGCGATCGTCCTGACATCGGTGCCCGCCGCATCGGTCGACTGGCTGGCGTGCGCCCGGAGTGCGGCGATCTTGACGCGCACCTCCCGACCCACGTCGACCCGGTGCGTGATGTCAGCTCGTGCACAGTATCCGCGCGAAACATCCGGCAGATCCGGCAGAGGAACGAGTCTGGCGATTCGCCGAAGCGCGCGAACGGCGTGGCCGAGCGAGTTCCGATCGATGGTCGCCTCAAGGACGACCGGTGTCTGCGCCAGCTCGGCAGCGCGAATCCCGACGCGGTGCACCTGCACATGGTCGGGGTGTCCATAGCCACCGTTCTCGTCGTACACGGTCAAGACGTCGGCGGCCTCCTGGGTCAGGAGTGCGGCGAGGTCGATGGCGAGTGTCTCGACGTCCATCTTGCTGAACGGGACCGTGCAACCCGGGCGGGCTCCCGTCGGGCCGGCGACGCCGAAGCCGGAGTCGGGATAACCGAGGACCTCGACCCGAGCAGCGCCGATAGCGCGAGCCGACTGCAGCAGCTCCGCCTCCCGCCGGCTGCCGAGCCCGTCAGCAGCCCAGTCCGCTCGGGCGAGTCCGGCTTCGCCCGCCGTTGCGACGACGACGACGACGCGGTGCCCTTCGGCAGCGGCCCGCGCCAAGGTGCCCGATGTCAGCAGTGCCTCGTCGTCGGGGTGGGCGTGGAACGAGACGACCGTGAACCGGTTGCCGGGCATCCGTCGTCGGCCCCGTCGTACGGTTGGGCCAGGAGGCTGGCGAGCTGAACCGGTCATGATGGAAGTCTCGTCCCCGCCACCTGAACTGCACCTGACAGGATCCCCAGCTACTCGGCCCGAGCCGCAGCTGGCATCGTTCAGGTGGGATGCAGGTAGCAACCGCGACGCTCTCCTCGTGACCGCGCTCGTGACCGACGGCCGAACGCCGCCGTCGCGACCTGAGACGAGTCCCGCAGGAGCCGGCACCCGGTGCGTCGGGCCGATCGCGTCGGGGCGTCGTCGCCGGCTCGCGGGTCGGCTCCGGTTCGTCGCTTGTGTGGCAGCAGCGGGCGCCCTGATCTGGCGCGCCCTTCCCATCCTCGCAGGTTCGACCTGGGGGGACCTCGTGCCGGCGGCCCGCGACATCCACCCCGATTGGTTGGTCGCACTGGTGGTGATCTGGGTGGCGGGTCTGCTGGTCCACACCATCACCCTGACCGCCGCTCTGCCGGGGTTGACCCATCGCCGGGCCCTGACCCTCAGTCTCACCGGAAGCGCAATCGCCAACGTCCTTCCCCTCGGCGGCGCCGCAGGAGTGGCCCTGAACTGCCGAATGGCCAAGCGGTGGGGGCACTCAGGCGCCGCGATCGGCACCTATACGGTCATCACGAATGCCTGGGACGTCTTCGCCAAGTTCCTCCTCCCCGTGCTCACCCTCCCTGCGCTCATGGTGGAGACCTCAGCCGTCAACCTCGCGGTCAGCTACGCGGTCGTCGGCGCTGCGCTGGCGCTTGCCACACTCACCGGTCTCGGCCTGGTCACCCTCTCCTCGCCCACAGCAGCAGCTCGTGCCGGAGGTGTCGCGGACCGGGTACTCGCTCGTTGGCTCCCGCCCGGGACGTGCCGGGAATCGCTCGTCGCTCTGCAAGCCGACACGAGCCAGATCGTCCGGACGAGCTGGCGGCGCCTGAGCATCGGGATGCTGCTCTACACCGCGCTCCTGTTCGCGTTGCTGCTCGGATGTCTGACCGCCGCTGGGGCGGGGCTGAGCATCGGTGCGGTACTCGCCGGGTTCACCGTCGAACGGCTGCTGACGCTCGCCGGGCTCACCCCCGGAGGTGCCGGGATCGTCGAGGTCGGTCTGGCGAGCACGTTGCTGACCTTCCCAGGTGCGCCGGTGGGTGTCGCCTTGGGAGTTCTGCTCTACCGCGCGCTCAGCTTCGGCCTGGAGATCCCGGTCGGCGGCATCGTTCTCGTCGGCTGGCTGTGGGTGCAGCGGCGGACTCCGTCCCGACATCAGTCGCCTACCCAACCGGCGACCCGTGGCGCGACCAGGCTCGGCAACTCGGGCGACGCCGAATGCCCTGGAATGACGGCGTGATGCGGGTACTGCACGTCACCGACTGCTACCTGCCCCGACTGGGAGGTATCGAGGTGCACGTCAGCAACCTCGCCGCCCACCAGCGCGCCGAGGGCATCGACGCTCGTGTGGTGACCCTGACCGGTGCGAGTCTGGCTATCTCCGACCCGTCATGGGTCGTCCGGGTTGGTCGCAAACCTGGACGACCGGCAACGGATCCGAGCAGGTCGGTCCTGTCAGCCGACTCGGACCTGCACGATGTGCTGGTGTCGTGGGCGCCTGACGTCGTCCACATCCACGTGTCGGTGTTCTCGCCCTTCGCGACGCTGGCAGCGAGACGCGCGAGCGCATCAGGTCTCCCCACTCTGGTCACCGTGCACTCCATGTGGAGCCGGCTCTGGCCACTCCCGGGCGTCGCTCAGACGCTCTTGCAGCTGCGACGCTGGCCTGTTCAGTGGTCGGCTGTGAGCGACGCCGCGGCGCGGCCGCTGCGCGAGATGCTCGGTCCGGAGATCGAGGTCGCGGTGCTGCCCAATGCGGTCGACCCTGCCGTGTGGCGGTCGCCGTCGAGCACCGATGCGTTGCCTGGCCCAGGCGAACGGGATCCTGCGCCGACCGTGGTGAGCGTCATGCGATTCACGAGAACCAAGCGGGCGATGCCCCTCGCGCGCATGCTCCTGCACGTGCGACGCGAACTCCCGGAGCAGACCGCAGTACGTGCCGTCGTCATCGGTGACGGGCCACAGCGGCCGCCCTTCCGTCGCTTCTTGGAGCGCAACGGCATGTCCGACTGGGTGGACCTGCCAGGTCGGCTCGACCACAGCGCGGTGTGCGATCAGCTTGCACGCTCAGACGTGTTCGTGGCTCCGGCTGAGCTCGAGTCCTTCGGGCTCGCGGCCCTCGAGGCACGCGCTTCGGGCCTTCCCGTGGTGGCCTCCGCCAAGTCCGGGATCCGAGAGTTCGTCCACGACGGTCACGAAGGGCTCCTCGCCGTCGACGACCGCACCATGGTCCAGGCTATTGCGCGCATGGTCACCGACAGCGTTCTCCGCGAGGCGATCCGTGCGCACAATCTCCACACGCCGGTGATGCACGATTGGCCAGCCGCGAGCGCCCGGACACGAGTGCTGTACGACAAGGCAGTCTTGGTTGCATCGGGGAGCCAGGGACGACCGGTCGCCCGGACGATCGCTGCCTAGGATCGTCGCGGATGCGCCCGCCGCCGCCCCTTTCGTCGTCAGTGGCGCGCGTGGTCCGGCCGCGTAGGGACCGCCGAGATGCCCGATCCGACCGCCGTGCCGACGCCCTGTCCGGTCGGGGGTTGGTTTCGGTCTCGTCCCCGATGCCGAGAAGCCTGCCCCGCCGTCAGATCGGCTGACCGCGGCCAGCGGTCTACCCGAGCGTGGTCAACAGAGCGTTGAGGGCCTGCTGCTCCTCGGCCTTGTCGGGATTCGCGGCGCGCACCGCCGACAGGACGGGGTCGATCTGCTTGTCCACGTAGGTCCAGGCCTGGCAGTCCTTCGGCTGCAACGAGTCCTGGTCGTCGTCCCACGCAGTTTCCAGATCCGTGACGCGGCTTGCAGCTCCAGACTGGTCGCCGGAGTTGACGAGTTGAAGAGTGTCCTTCGCGATCGTGCGGTAGTTGTCCACGGAGGAGGCCGGGAACTTGGACGCCACGTGCTGGGTCGCCTGCTGCTGGTTGAGCGTGGCACCCGAACAGCTGGGCGCGGGTCCCTCCGCCTCGAGAGCACTCGCATGCGGCTGCTGGTTGGCCCACGCGAGGAGTCCGATGGTCGAAAACGCGACCGCGACCAGTACGCCGAGCAGTGGCCGTTCGCGCCCGGGTCGCGCATACCTGCCCGTGGGGCGCGCCTCCTCGCTCTCGATCACGTCCGCCCTGGAGATCGACAGGTAGATGACCGTCGCCAAGATCGCGCCCAAGAAGATGATGCTTGTCACGAACGTCCCGAGGCCCAAACCCTTCTCACTGCTCGGCGTCGCCAGCCAGTCGCCGATGTTGGCGCCCAGCGGCCTGGTCAGGATGTAGGCGAGCCAGAAGGTGAGAACCTCGTTGGCGCCGAGCCGCCAGACCACGGTGACGATTCCGATCAGGGCCAGCGGCAGGAGCACCGACTTACCGGGGCCCCAGCCGGTCAGCTCCAAGGTCCAATCACCGGCCGCGGTACCAAGCGCGAAGGTGACCAGAACCGCCAGCCAGTAGAACGACTCGCGTGGCACGGTGACAATCGTGTGGATGGACAGTGTTCGCTCGCGGGCGTACCAGATCCCGAATACGGCAGCCAGGAGAACCGAGAAGACTGTGGTGCTGATCCAGAGGGGCACGGCAAGCTGGTCGGTCAGGATGTCGGTGTACAAGGTCCCCGTCACGCTCACGACTACGACGGTGAGCCAGTAGGCGATCGGCACGTACTGCCGAAGCGTCATCTGGACCGTCAGCACCGCGGCGAAGATCACGGTGAACAGGATCGCTGTGTCCACCAGCCCGACACCTAGGGTCATGTTGATCCAGTCGGCGAAGCTCTCGCCGACGGTCGTGCACAAGATCTTGATCACCCAGAACCAGATGGTGACTTCGGGGACCTTGTTGAGCATCTGCCGGGCCCCGATGCGAGCGGGGACTGCTTGCTGGGTCATGAGATCACGGTTTCGTGCCTTGCCTGCTAGCAACCTGAATGCGTCGCAGAGTCAGTGCGTCGGTGGAGGCCGGGGGCCGAGAGCGAGCGGGTTCTGCCCGGGTCAGGGTCGGTGAACCGAGACGAGTTGGAACCTCTCGTGGCCGCCAGCCATGTCGCCCTCCCGGATGATCCCGAGGTGCGGACCGTAGAGCTTCACCGAGACCACGGCCCTCTCGAGCCGACTCCATTCCAGTGACCGGACCACGTGGCGCACGGTGCCGTAGGCGACCTTCGCCGAGAAGCCCCGCTCCACGATCCAGGCCTGGTCCTCGGCGACCCCGCGTTGGAACTCCTGGCGGTAGGCGTCCGTCGGCTGCGGGTGGTGGGGCATGATCATCCCGGCCACGGCGTCCCCGACTCCGGCCTCCCAGGAGCCGTCACGGCTTTGTACGTCGCCGTGCCGGTTGTGCGTCGCAGTCCGTTCGCCGAAGTACCAGACGTTGCCTTGGTCGTCCGCGGCGTACCAGTCCGACGTCTTCTCCGCGAGGGTGCCATCGGAGCGCCGAAGCACGTCGGAGATCACGCGGGTGCGGACGCCTTGGACCGTCTTCTTTCGATGGGTGACTGCGAGTCTCTCGGTGAAGTGCTGGCGCTCGTCACCGCCCCGATAGCGGAAGACGGTGCCCGGGCGGAGCGGGAAGTAGATGTTCGCCGCAGGGTGCTGGAAGTCTCCGGGGTCGAGCGCTCGGACAGCCTGGGTGCTGTGCGCTGCGTCGGCGGAGGTGGCGACTGTCGGCGCCGTTCCCGCCGCTCCGGCGGCCAGCACGGCCACCGCCGAGATTGCGACTCTGCTCCTCATCGTGTGCTGCTTGCCTCGGGACCTGTCTCACTGTCGACCTCGAGTCTTCATCTCGGCCGCTGAACCCTTGCTGAAGCGCGCAGGCCGCCTCCGATCGGCCGCCATCAGCCGGCGGCCAGTCTGCGTCCAGAGACGGCCCGCACGTGACCAGCAGGCCGGGGAGCCGCAGAGGGGACGGCTTGGATCCGGCGCACCTAGCGGAAGCAACTCATGCTCGCGGAAGCCTGATGGTGAACATCGCGCCGGTTGTGGTCGTCGCGGCGAGCACGTCCCCGCCGAGCGAGCGTGCTACTCGTTGCGCGATCCCGAGCCCGAGGCCGGTGCCGCCTGTCCCGGACGCGCCAACCTCGAAGATCCTCTCGCGAATCCGGTCGTCGATGCCGGGACCGTCGTCGCTGATGCTGATGGCGACGCGATGGGGCAGATCGACCGCGCGGACCGTGACTGTGGACCTGGCGTGGCTGATGGCGTTGTCCAGCACGGGTGCGACCGCGCGTAGGACGATGGGGCGCGGTCCTGCGATCCGCGCGGAGGAGTCGCTGACGTCCTCGACCAGGTCGAGGTGTACTGGAACCGATTGGCGCATCGCACCGACGACATCGCCGACGCGGCAGGTGGCCGAGGCGCCAGCGGCGGCCGGGTCCCTGGCGACGTCCACGAGCGTGGTGATCACCTCTGCCATGACGCGAGCGGCCTTCGAGATCTCCACCAGGTCGGCCCGGACGTCGTCGTCGGAGACCCCGCGCATCAGCGCGAGGTCTGCCGAGCCCTGGATCGCGGTCAGCGGCGTTCGGAGCTCGTGTGCGAGCTCAGAGGTGAGTCGCTGCTCGGAGCGGATCGCCATGGCAACACGATCGAGGAGATGATCAAGTGTCTCCCCGAGCTGGCAGAGCTCGTCGTCGGTTGGGCCGAGGTCGAAGCGGTGGTTGAGGTCGTGCTCGCTCCAATCGGCGGCACGTGCGGCCATTTGGGTAACGGGTGCGAGGGCCTGAGAGGTGACCCGTCGCGCGATGATGACCGCGAGTGCGATCGCCAGCAGGCCGATACCGATCGTTGCGGCAAACGCGTACATCTCTGCACGCTCGTACGGCGAGGCTTCCTGGCTGACGACGACCACGCCCCGTTGGCCGTCTGGAGTGGTGAACGGCACTGCGAGGAGTCGGAGCTCCTCGTTCGCGGCGGCGGTGGTGGGAACGGTCACATTCGCCAGATCGTCCGCCTCGTCTCGCGCCTCGGTCTCGATGGTGCCGGCGACCAGCTGGCCGCCTTGGTCGTAGACGCGAACTCCTGGCTCGACGGCGTCAGGAGGGACCTCGAGGGGCGTGCTGGCGCGGGACTGAGCATCCACCACACCGATGACCGCGTCGGCGCGCTCGGCCAGTACTCGGTCGATGTCGCGGTGCGCAACATAGCCGAGCAGCAATTGGACCCCGATGCCGACGCAGACCATCACGACGGCCATGAGTGCCACGGTCGACGTGACGATCCGCCCGCGGAACGAGGTGGGCGTCAGCCTCAGCAGCGTCTTCGACACCATCCTCATGACGATGGCCCTTCAAGTCGGGGCGCGCCGCCGGGTCGGAATCCCGACCTGTCGGATCCACCACAGGCAAAGATCACCTGAGCGTCAGCCCTACGCCGCGGACGGTCTGCAGACGAACCGGGGACTCGACGTCCGCCAACTTCACCCGTAGCCGTCGCACGTAGGTGTCGATGGTGTTCTCACTGACCATCGCACCGTCCGGCCAGGCTGCGGCGACCACGGCGCGACGCCGCACCACCTCGCCAGGCCTCGAGGTGACCGCTGCGAGCATGCGGAACTCCGTCGGCGTCAGCAGCACCTCCTTGTCCTTGCACACCAGCGAGTGCCGGGCCGGGTCAAGCACGAGGTCACCGGGCGCTTCAGCGACAACGATCCTTCCGCGCTTCGTCAGCGCCTCCACCCGCGCAATCAACTCCTTGAGGTCAAACGGTTTGGGAAGGTAGTCGTCGGCGCCGGCGCTGAAGCCGGCAAGACGGTCGTGCACCGCGCCGAGCGCGGTCAGGAAGAGCACAGGCGCGGTCTGCCCGGCTGAGCGCAACGCCATACACACGTCACGGCCGTCGGCGTCGGGAAGTCCGATGTCGAGGATGAGGACGTCCAGCGCATCGTCCTCGGCGAACAAGCGAACGGCTTCCCGTCCGTCGTGTGCGGCGATGCCGACATGATCCGCATGGCGGAGTGCGCCCAGAACGATCCGCCGGATCGACGGGTCGTCCTCACACAGTCCGATTCGAGCCATCGCCGCCGCCTCTCTCCTGACTCAGAGAATGCGCAGCCAAACCTGAAACATACCTGACTGTCGCCCCGGCGCCGGCCGTTCAGGTTGCCTGCAGGTGCTCCGGCAGAGCGTGAACTCATGCTGCCGCCGCCGGCACCGCTTGGTGCTCCACGCGCCCACCTCGGCGCAGGTACCCGCCGGATTCGCCACCCGCACAACCTTCGGCGGGCAGACACCGTCCTCGCTGGAGGTAGCGTGACAGGAGTGGCACTTGCCGCCGCGTCGATCCACCCGGTTCGGTACGCTCGCGGAGCACTGGGCATGACCACGCGCGAACAGGCTCGGGACGCACCCAACCGTGCCGCCGCCGGCCCCCGCCTGGTCTGGCCGGCGGTCATCGCAGTCGCCGCAGCCTTGGTGCGGCTCCCGTTCATCACCCGGCCGCTCACCCCGGACGAGGGCGGGTACATGCTCGTCGCATCCCAATGGTCGCCGGGCAACTCGCTCTACGGGGCCTACTTCGTGGACCGCCCCCCGCTCCTGATCGCGATCTACGGCCTGGCGAACCACCTCGGCAGCGCCACCGGCCTGCGCATCATCGGTCTGGTTGCGGTCGTCCTCGCGGTCGCGCTCTCGGCCCGGCTCGCCGGGACGACCGGAGCCGTGGTGTGCGCGGCACTGCTGTCAACGCCGCTGTTCGACGGCATGGAGATCGACGGTGAACTCCTCGCGGTCCCGTTCGTACTGGGCGCCTTCGCGCTTCTGCTGCGCTCGGTGAGAGCCAACACCGACGTCGACCGCCATGCCGTGCCGTTCTTCGCTGGAGTGCTCACCGCTGCCGCGGTCCTTGTCAAACAGAACATGATCGACGGCATCGTCGTCGCAGTCATTCTCCTCGCCGGTCTGGCACTTCGGCGCCGCTGGTGGGATGCCGTGGTGCGCGCAGTCGCGTTCACCGCCGGAGCTGCCAGCGCGGCCGTGCTTGTGCTGGTACTCGCCGACCTGCGCGGCACCAAACCGCTCGCCCTGTGGGACGCACTCGTGACCTTCCGCGCCCAGGCGGCCTCCGTCATCAGCAACTCCGCGGCAAGTACCAACGCGGACCGCTTCCACACGATGATGCTGGCCGGTCTCGTCGCCGGAATACCGATGGTGCTCGCAGCCGCACTGCTCACCCTCCGGCGGCCGTTGCGCGAGCCGCTGTTGCTGTCGGCCGCCATCGCGACCTTGGTGTGGGAGATCGCCGGGGCCCTGCTCGGCGGCAGCTACTGGCAGCACTACCTGATCGCGGTCGTCCCGGGCGTCGTGCTCCTGACCGCCGCGTCCGACGGCGGACGGTGGCTACGCCTCGCGGCGGGCTACGCGGCTGCCTGCGCCGCGCTCGCCCTCGTGTTCGCGGTCCAACACCCGTTGCAGATGTCGTCGGACACGAGGGTCGCCACCTACATCCGGGCCGAGTCCCGCCCCGGCGACACCATGATGGTCGAGCTCGGCCACCCGAACATCGTCCTCGCCGCAGGCCTGCAGAGTCCCTACGAGCACCTGTGGAGCCTGACGGCCCGGGTCCGGGACCCGCAACTCGCTGACTTCACCCGACTCCTGACCAGCCCGGATGCTCCGCGATGGGTGGTCGTCTCCGGTGGCTCGCTCGCCACGTGGGGGATCGATGCCACCCACGCACAGGTCGTCTTCGACGACCGCTACCGGGAGGTCACCGCGGCCGGCGACTGGCACGTGTTCGAACGCACGGTTTTCCCGTCGGGCAACACTGGGGACGGGACCGTGGGCGCCGGCCCCGCGAAGTGACGAAGCCGATGGATCGACGCACTCCCGGCACGGCGGCACACACCAGCGCCGCCGCCGTCCTGGTCGCAGTCGTCCTCGGCGCCCTCGCCGCCTGCGGGTCGTCGGCGCCCTCATCGCACGAACCGTCGGGAGCGAGCGCCGCCAGTTCCGCAACCTCGACTCCCACGGCGACGACCGCGCCGAGCACGGCGGCACCCGGAGGCGGGCGGGAGGTGACCAAGCTGCTGGTCTTCGTGGTGGAGAACCATTCGCTGGACCAGATGCAGCAGGAGATGCCGTGGTTGAACAGCGTCGCGCAGCGCTACGGGTATGCCACCAACTACCAGGCCATCACCCATCCGTCCCTGCCGAACTACCTGGCGATGGCCGGCGGCGACACGTACGGCATCTTGGATGACGCTTCGCCGGCCGGGCACCCGATCGACGCTCCCAGCGTCTTCGGGCAGGCCCTGGACGCGGGCCGGACTGCGACGGTCTACGCCGAGGCCATGTCGACCCCCTGCGAAGACGTCAACGACGGCACGTACGCGGTCCGGCACAACCCATGGACCTACTACGTCGCAGAGCGACAGCAATGCCAGGAGCACGACCTGCCGCTCCCCGCCCTCCGACAGGACGTCGCAGCCAGCAACCTCCCGAACATCGGGCTGGTGGTGCCCGACACGTGCAACGACGCCCATGACTGCCCCCTGTCCCAGGCCGACGAGTGGATGCGGCAGTACGTGGGGCTGGTGCTGGCCGGTCCTGACTTCGCCTCCGGCCGGCTCGTGGTGGTCGTGACGGCCGACGAGGACGACCGGCACCACGACAATCGGATTCTGACCGTCGTCGCGCACCCGAGTCTCGAGCACCAGGTCTCGAGCACCGCTCTGAACCACTACTCGCTGTCGCGCGCCTACGCGGAGACCGCCGGCATCGCGCCGCTGGCCAACGCCGCCGACGCGCCGTCCCTGCTCGGCGCGTTCGGCCTTCGCTGACAAAACAACACCGCCTAGCATCGCACTCCACCGGTCAGGTTGCGTGCAGGTCAGCCGAGCGAGGGTGCGTGGGTGAACCTGATTGTCGTCCCGACCTACCAGGAAGCGCTCACCATCAGGAGCCTGCTCGATCATCTTCTCGAGGTGGCCGCGCTTGCTGACTTCCACGTTCTCGTTGTCGACGACGCAAGTCCTGACGGAACCGCCTCCCGCGTAGCGGCCCATCCCAGCTACCGGAGCCGTGTGCACCTGCTGAACCGCCCGAACAAGGCAGGTCTCGGCCCCGCCTATCGCGCCGGGTTCGCATGGGCCCGCGAGCAGGGATTCGAGGTCGTAGTCCAGATGGACGCCGACGGCTCACACCCGGTCGACGCGGTACCCCGGCTGGTCGCCGCGCTCGACGACGCCGATCTGACAATCGGCTCCCGCTACGTGCCCCACGGATGCACGGTCGGCTCGCCCTGGCATCGGCGCCTCATCTCCCGCGCCGGGAACGCCTACGTCCGGCTCGTGCTCGCACTTCCAGTCCACGACTGCACCGCCGGCTTCCGTGCCTACCGACCCCGGGCGCTGGCCGTCCTCGCCGAAGAGGGCACCCACGCTGGCGGGTACTCATTCCAGATCGAAACCACGTGGCAGGCCGCCCGCCAAGGCCTGCGGATGGTCGAAGTCCCCATCACCTTCGTCGAACGCCAGGTCGGCAGCTCGAAGATGTCGACCGCCATCGCGGTTGAGGCCTTGTGGCGGGTACTCGCCTGGCGGATCCAAGAGGCACGGACGCGCCACCTACGGACGCGGAGCCACCGCCAGCAGGACCGAGTCGCATGAACGGAGCCATCGACGCGCTCCTGTCCTCTCTCGGCCCGCTCGCCGTGCTGGTCGCGATGGGAATCGTGGTGGCCGAGACCGGTCTGCTCGCGGGCTTCTTCCTACCCGGCGACTCGCTGCTGTTCACGACGGGCCTCCTGGTCGCACAACACACCATCAACCTGCCGATCTGGCTCGTCATCCCGCTCGTAACCCTCGCCGCAGTGGTGGGCGACCAGGCCGGGTACGGCATCGGCCGCCGTTATGGCCCCCGGGTCCTGACCCGGCAACGCTCACGCCTCCTCGACCCCGGACACCTCGACCGGGCCGCGACCTTCTTCGACCGCTACGGCCCGAAGGCCGTCGTACTTGCCCGCTTCGTCCCGGTCGCCAGAACATTCACCCCTGTCGCCGCCGGCGCCGCCAAGATGCGCTACCGGACCTACCTCGCCTACAACGTGGTGGGAGGCGTCGCGTGGTGCACGACGATGCTGCTGGCCGGCTACCTTCTCGGCGGGGTACCGATCCTGCGCGACCACATCGAGCTCATCGTCCTCGGCATCGTGCTCGTGTCGCTCCTTCCCGCCGTCGCCGCGGTCCTTCGAGCGCACGACGTCGGGATCGCACCGTGGCTTACCGGCCTCACCGGGGTCGCCGCAGCCGCAGGGGTAATCCTGCTGGCGGACGCAGCAACCGAGCACGATGGACTGGCAACCCACGACCCGACGGTGGCGGCGGACGTCGCCACCCACCGCACCACCTTCTTGAACCACGTGGCGAGCGCCGCCTCGCTCATCGGCAGCGAGGCCAGCATCGCGGTCCTCGCGGCGGGGGTCCTCGTCGTTCTCGCCGGGCGTCGCCGTTTCGCGGAAGCCGGTGTTCTCGGCGTAGGCATCGCAGGCGCTGCGGCGCTCGTGCTCGGACTGAAACAGCTGATCGACCGGGCACGTCCGGGCACGTCACTCAGGCTCGGACCCGCGGACTCGAGCTCGTCGTTTCCTTCCGGGCACACGTCGATGACCGCCGCGTTCGCCGCTCTGCTGGTGTGGCTGTTCTGGCCCCACCTCACGCGTGCCGGGCGGGCGGTGGTCGTGGGAGCTGCGGGGGCGGTGTGCCTGGTCGTGGGCGCGAGCCGTGTCTACCTCGGCTACCACTGGGCAACAGACGTGATAGCGGCGTGGCTGGTGGTCACAGCCTGGCTGGGCTTGCTGTTGCTCGCCGTGTCGCAGCGAGCGCGGCCCAAGGCTGCGCCGAATCAGCCGGCCGGAACGACAGGATCCGGCGACGAGGGCGCCCGCGGAACCGTCGCCTCACGCTTCACCGCTGAGGCGACCGCTCGCAGCGCCCGTTGACGGCCGACACACCAGCGAGAGGTCGCAGGCGCGGTCTGACCGGGGTGCAG
Source organism: Nocardioides sp. HB32 (assembly GCF_054058995.1). Taxonomy (NCBI): domain Bacteria; kingdom Bacillati; phylum Actinomycetota; class Actinomycetes; order Propionibacteriales; family Nocardioidaceae; genus Nocardioides; species Nocardioides sp. HB32. The sequence goes on along the minus strand of NZ_JBSSBS010000001.1, from coordinate 3,443,104 downwards.
CTAGGGCGGAGAGAGATCTCCGCGCCCCCGCTGTCCACAGAGTGCCGTCAGTTGCCGCCGGAGTCGCCATCACCTTCGATGACCACGATCTGATACTTGTCGTCGAGGCGAACGTCGACGGTCGTGCCGTCGGGCTTCGTGACCTCGACCTCGTAGGTCGCTCCGTTCTCGTTGTCATTCTCGACGCTGTTCGCGGTCCCTCCGCCGGTCGCCTCGAGGGCGGCCTTCGTCGCAGCGTCGGCCTGCTCCTGGGTGTACTGGTGACTGGCCGCTCCGTCGTCCCCGCTCGTCGCGACAGCGACGCCGCCAGCGGTGACGGCCAGTGCCGGCGAGGGCTACGCCGTCGATGTCGCGTTGACCGGCACCGATGGCGAGTGGTTCGCCGCCGAGAACGCCTACGACTCGCAAGGACGCTCGCCCAGTCCCAGAGAGGTCGTTTGTTGCTGACCCAGGACGAGGACGGAACGCGGTTCACTCTGCTCGTGCCGCGTTCAGGTCGTGAACAGGTTGATCGCGGCACCGTCGATCCATGACGGAGAGCTCTCGTCCAGCCCGCGTCCTGGTGGTGTCCCATGGGACCGCGTTCACGCCTGACCTGGTGGCGGCTGTGCGCGAGCGCGCCTTGCGGAGTCCGGCCCGCTTCCGCCTGGTCGTTCCGAACCCCGCGCGCGGGGAGGTGCATCTGCTCCATCCGGAGCGCCATGACAAGGCGGAGGAGGCGGAGCGTGACCTGCTGCGTGCGCTTCCGGCGTTGGAGGCGGCAGCCGGTGGCCACGTCATCGCCTCGGTCTCGGTGAGGAACAACCCGATGGACGCGATCGAGGAGATCCTGTTCGGAGAGCCGGTCGACGAGCTCATCCTGGCGCTCGCCCGGCACCCGGTCGCCGAGCGACTCCACCAGGATCTCGCTCACCGGCTCCGGCACTACGGACTACCGATCACCACGGTGGGGGAGACCACGACCTCGTAGCCAGTTTCGGCCAGCCGGCTGACTGCCACCGCAGACGAAGGCCGCCGGACTGTCCTAAACAAGGGAGGGCAGGCTAACCTAAGCGAGTCATCCGTACTCTGTGGAATTGGGGCCGCTCGTGGGACTCGGAACCACCCTGCTGTTAGGACTTCTCGCCGGGGTGACGATCCTGATCGGTCTCCCGATCGGTCGGCTGCGCGCCGCGTCGCCGTCGCTGCGCGTCTTCCTCAACGCCACCGCCGTCGGTGTCCTGCTCTTCCTCGTCTGGGACGTGCTCTCCGCGGCATGGGAGCCCATCGACGAAGCGCTCGCGTCGGTCCACGAGGCCGAAGGCGGGCTGGGTGCGGCGATCGGCTACGGCCTGATCGCAGTCGCCGGTCTGGCTGTCGGCCTGCTGTCGCTGGTGTGGTACGAACGCTGGATGGCACGCCAGGTCGGGAGGCCGGCACGGCCGTTCGGACCCGGTGCGATGACGGTCGGAGAGACCGCGCGCGTCCGGGGGATCGCCAGCTGGTCGGATGCGCGCCGGCTCGCGCTGATGATCGCCGTGGGCATCGGGCTGCACAACTTCGCCGAGGGCCTGGCCATCGGCCAGTCGGCTGCCTCGGGCGAGATCGCGCTCGCAGTGATGCTGGTCATCGGGTTCGGCCTGCACAACGCCACGGAGGGCTTCGGCATCGTCGCCCCGCTCGCTGCCGATCTCGACGAGACCGGGGCGACCCGGCGACCCAGCTGGGGGTTCCTCCTGGGGCTCGGTGCGATCGGCGGTGCCCCGACCTTCGTCGGCACCCTGGTCGGTCACGGGTTCACCAGCGAGCCCCTCAGCGTCGCCTTTCTGGCCCTGGCCGCCGGGTCGCTCATCTACGTCATCACCCAGCTCATCGGGGTCGCCGCGAAGGCCCGGCGGAGCGACCTGCTCGCGTACGGAATCCTCATCGGCCTGATCGCCGGGTTCCTCACCGACGCGATTGTGACCGCCGCTGGCGTCTAGGTGCGGGCGGAACGGGTCCGAAGCCGTTCCAGATGCGCCCGGCCTGACGGTCGTGGGCATACCCAGCCCCACCCAGCACTGTCCGCCTCCCCGGGGAAGCCGGACCGGAGAAGACGGCAGTGCAGTTCGACACGACGTCGCATCGCGTGTGAGTGAGCGTGACGGTTCAACGCGTCACGTAGCCCGCGCGTCATCTGGGCCGTCACTGCCCCTGGACCTGCCCAACGAGAGTCGCCCCGCCCGGCGAAGCGTCCTGTGAGCCGGGAGCCCGAAACCAGATGTGCAGCATCTGACTTCGGGCTCTCCTTCCGGTCCCTGGTGGGCCGAGTGTGTGGAGTCAGATCTCCGCCTCAGGGCCTGGCGCGGGGAGAGCGATCGTCGTCGGGGCTACCGGCCCAGGAGGGTGGCGACCTGTGCGCGCAAGTGCCCGTGCTGGAACGGCTCGGCCATGGGTGCGCTGATGCCGCCTCGTTGGCGCGGATGTCTTGGTTATCAGCAGCCACGGACATCGAAGCCGTGCCCTGCCTCTCTGTGTGACGAGGTGGGCTGCCGTTCGACGGGGGAACGAGCGGCAGCCCACCTGCCAGGGAGGCGTCGACCCGCATCGGACGGGCCGGCGCTTCCCCCGCTTCTACCCCGCGGCCGAACTGATTGAAACCTGGCGGAAACCTGGCGGACCCGAGCGATCTCCCCGGGTCGGTGTCAGCGTTCGGCCAAGGACAACCCGTTTGGGCGTGGTTGCGCCTGAGACCTCGAGGCAACCAGAGGGCCGGTCGTGCGCCAACTCGGCGCGCTACGTCAACCGAGAGAGAGACGGCAACCTCGATGACACAGTCCACGCATCACACCGGAACACCTGACAGGGTCAACGCCCGTCGCGTGAGCACCGAGACGAAGGCCGCGGTCAAGACGACCGAGCTCATCGCCTTCATCCTCGTGACCGTGGCGATGCTGATCGCCTCGCAGATCGCCGACAACTTCGACGCCCAGCACGCTTGGTTCTACGCCTCACTGCTGACGATCGGCTACATGATCAGCCGCGGCCTGGCGAAGTCCGGAAGCCGCGACTACTACGACGACGAGGAGCACCGCGAGTACGCGGGCACCCGTCGCTGAACCCCTGAGCAACCACATCGAGCGAAACGCCGCACCGGCCGTGCCCGGTGCGGCGTTTCCTTTGACGCGTGGGCGTCCTGGCCGCGATGTCCGATCTGGCCGTGGCCGTCGTCATCGGGTCACCACGATCTTGCCGTTCGCCCTGCCCTGCTCGACGTAGGCCATGGCGTCGAGCGTCCGTTCGAACGGGAAGGCACGGTCGAGCACGGGGCGCAGGGTGCCGGCCTCGTAGAGCTCCGCGATCGTGGCGAGCTGGGCACCGCTGGCCTGCATGAAGAAGAACGAGTACCGCACGCCCAGCTTGCGGGCTCGACGGCGGATCTTGCGGCTCAGGACCGCCATGACGGGCTTGAGGATGGGCTGCCCGAGCTGGGTGGCGAAGTGCGGGTCGGGTGGTCCGACCACGCTGATGGCAAGACCGCCCGGCTCGAGGACGGTCAGCGACTTCTCCAGGCTGGCGGCACCGAGGGAGTCGAGCACCACGTCGTACCCGGTCAGGACGTCGGTGAAGTCGGCCTGCGTGTAGTCGACCACCTCGTCGGCACCCAGGGCGCGGACCTTGTCGACGTCCTTGGTGTGGGCGGTGGTGGCGACGTGCGCACCGAGGTGCTTCGCGAACTGGATGACGGTAGACCCGAGCCCACCTGCACCGGCGTGGACGAGCACCTTCTGTCCGGGCCGGACCGCAGCCAGGTCGACGAGCGCCTGCCGGGCGGCGAGGGCGACGAGCGGTACGGCGGCGGCTTCCTCGAAGGACAGTGCGGCCGGCTTGAGGGCGACGTCGTCAGCGTCGATCGCGATCTGCTCGGCGAAGGCGCCGACGCGCAGGTCGCGCGGCCGGGAGTAGACCTCGTCGCCCGCCTCGAAGTCGTGGACGTCGGCGCCGACCTTCGTGATCACGCCGGCCAGGTCGTGGCCGAGGACGAAGGGCCGCTTGTACCTCTCCCGGAGAACGGTGGGTCAACCTGGAACATCTCATCCACCGGAACCGGGCTTCCATGGAGTGGCACAGGGCTCGAGGGAAGAGGAGGTGCCTCAGATGTCCCGAGACATTCCGGAGGTGTTGGCGCTGGTGCGCGACGAGCTGGTGCGCGAGGAGCTGGTTCGCCTCGCTCGGTTCGAGGATGCGTTGGCGGCGGCCGAGGCGGAGGCCGTGCCGTACTGGGCATCGTGCCCAGACTCGGTGCAGGTCCATCGGATGGCCGCAGTGGCACTGCGGGCGCGCGCCGAGGCGGTCGTCGCGGGCCCGGACGGGTCAGCTCAGCAAGGCGGAGGGGTCCAGACCCAGCTGGCGCAGCCGTCGGTAGAACGTCGAGCGTGACATGCCGAGCGCCTCGGCGGCGCGGAGCTTGTTGCCGCGCTGCTCGCGAAGCGCCGCGATGATCGCTTCACGCTCCAGCTCCTCGATGCGGCTCAGCGCCCGAGGTCCGCGAAGCGCCCCGGCGACCTCGCCGGGCAGGTGCTCGAGCCCGATGACGTGCCGTCCTGCTGCCTTCGCGGACTGGGCGAGTACCGACCGTAGCTGGGTGAGGTTCCCGGGCCAGCCGTAGCTCTGCAGTGCGGCCAGGGCGCGGCCACTCACGTGCACCCCGGGGGCGATGTCGTCGAGCATCGCCGCAGCGAGGGTGGCGAGCTCGGATCGTCGATCACGTAGCGGGGGAAGCTGGACCGTCTGCTCTCCGAGGGCCTCATGGAGAGCGCCACTCCGACCGTCGGTGAGCGGGTCGGACGCCGTCGCCATCACCCTGGGGCCGGTGGTGCCGCGGTCGAGGAGGGCGACCACGGCCTGTGCGACCGGTGCCGTCAGCACGTCGACATGGCGCAGGACGATCGTCTCCTCGGTTCGCTGCAGACCGGTCGCGACCTCGTCGAGCCAGGGCTGTCCGGCGCCGACGAGGGAGAGGTCGCAGGAGATCAGGCTGATCGGCTGATCGCCGTTGAGGCGCTGATGCACCTGCTTGGCGAGGGTCACCTTCCCGGACCCCCGTTCGCCCAGGATCAACAGCCGCTGGGGGTCGGCTCGTACGACGTTGTCGAGGATCGACTCGACGGTCGTGGCCGGCCGGCGGCGGCCCGGACGGCGGCTCGCGCGGGACCGGTTGCCGGGGGCTTGCGGTGCCAGCTCCACCAGATGTCCGCCGATGGCACGACCCAGGCGAATGACCTGCGACTTCACCTCGATCGTGCGTCCATTGCTCAGCGTGATGGCGTGGAACCCTCCGCCCGCGCGGTCGTCGCTGAGCGCGGACCAGATCACCGCTTGGTCTGCTGGTGCGAGCAGGTCCGTGGCGGCGGCGTTGGTGATCATGTACTGGTCGCTGAGTCCGATCACCGCGGTCGACGTCTCCCGGCACCGTGCGATGAACTGCTCGAAGATGAGTCGTTGAGCCAGCGGGGCCCTGGCCGCCATCTCGCCCTCGACGTCGTGGCGAAGCTGTTCGAGGGCAGGGGAGATGAGCTTGGACCACTCTCCCCGCGGGCACGCCAGATCGAGAACGCCTTCGAGTCGTCCGGTGACGGGGTTACGGATCGGGGTGCCCGCGCAGATCAGGTGCCTGAGCGGCTCGCTGTAGTGCTCCTCGCCGATCACCACCATGGGTCGGCGCTCCTCGAGCACGGTGCCGATGCCGTTGGTGCCGGCGGCCGCCTCGCTGAGGACGTATCCCTGCTCGATCGACAAGGAGGCCAGGTGCCGGCGCATGTCGTCCGCGCCCGAGAACGTGTTCACCACGCGGCCGTTGCGGTCCGCGAGAACCAGACTGAAATGAGTCTCGGCGAGGTGCTCGGCGAACCGAGCCAGCACCGGACCGACGGCTCCCAGCAGGCGCCGGTCATCGTCGTCGATGTCGTCGAAGGGCACCTCGAGCTTGTCCGTGGGGGCGCGCGCCAGCCTGCTGCGTCGCCACGACACGTGAATGTCTTCTCGCAGGCCCAGGTCCGAGAACTCGTCACACCGGGCGCTCCCGGGTGCCCGTTCCGTCCCGACCGGTTGTCGCGCCGTGGACGTCATCTGCCTTCCACCCTCTGCGAAGAGTGATCTCCATTGTTGTGCCAACGTGACACAGTCACATCACCTTACGCCTGGGGCGCCGGCCTCGGGTGCCTCAACCTGCGACAGATCGCACGTCCTTAGCGGCCTTCCATGGAAGGGCAAGCACGGGATCGGCGGATGAGAGGTGAGTCAGGTGTCAGGTGATGAGGCAAGGAAGGTGCTGGCCCTGGTCCGCGAGGAGCTGCTTCGCCTCGCTCGGCGTGAGGATGACCTGGCCGCGGCAGAGGCCGGATCCGTGCCGTACTGGGCGTCTTGTCCCGAGACGGTGCCGGGTCATCGGCGGGCGGCAGCGGCGTTGAGGGCGGACGCGGAGGTGGTGGGTGCCGGAGCCGGGTTCCAGGTGATGTGCATCGATGCCGAAGGTTCGTCGGTCGCATGAACGAGGTTGCGGTGGGCGATCCCGAGATCGATCGCGAGAACCGCCGGTGGGTGCGAGCACTCGCCGCCGTGGGCCCCCCGAGGGAGGCGGCGTGCAGTGAGCTCTACCTGATGCTGCTTCGGGTCGGCAAGGCCGAGGCGCGACGTCGGGCTCCCCTTCTGCGCCTGGACGGTCCCGAGCTCGAGGACATCGCCCACCAGGCCGCTGCCGACGCCCTGATGGCCGTCTGTGAACGCCTGGACAGGTTCCGGGGCGAGGCCCGGTTCACGACGTGGGCGAGCAGGTTCGTCATCTTCAACGTCGCCACCAAGATGAACCGCCACTTCTGGCGACGACACGAGGTGCCGTACGACGAGGAGGACTGGTCCCGGCTCGCCCGGAGGTTCGACGCGGGGCCCGAGGACGAGGCCCAGGTCCGGGAGCTCGTGGCCGCGGTCGCCTCAGCGGTGGACGAGAGCCTGACCGATCGCCAGCGCCTCGTCTTCGTCGCGACCGTGCTCAACGGCATGCCGATCGACGTGCTGGCCGACGAGCTCGGGTCGACCCGGAACGCGTTGTACAAGGTGCTCTTCGATGCCCGGAAGAAGCTTCGCGCCGCGCTGGTGACCAGGGGCCACCTCTGTCGCTAGCGCCGCGCCGCGTAGACCCGGCGCACGATCTCCTCGACGTCCGGCTCCTCGACCGCCAGGTCGACGAGCTCGGCGCGCCCGCTGAGCGCAGCGAGCACGCGGGCGGCAGTGGTCACGTCGGGGTCGAACCCCAGCCGCTGGCGCAGCCCGCCGCCCTCGCTGCCGAGGTGGCGGGTGTCGGGGACGTCGTCGAGGTCCGGCGTCGGCTCGGCCAGGTCGACCACCAGCACCCGTTCCGCGCCGACCGTCCGGGAGAGCCCGGCCAGGGTGCCGTCGAAGACCAGCGAGCCGCGGTCCACGAGCAGGATCCGGTCGCACAGCCGCTCGACGTCGCCCATGTCGTGGGTGGTGAGCATCAGCGTGGTCCCGTGCAGCCGGCGCTCCGCGACGAGGAACTCGCGCAGCCGCTGCTTGGACAGCACGTCCAGGCCGATCGTCGGCTCGTCGAGGATCACCAGGCGAGGGGAGTGGAGGAGGGCCGCCGCCACCTCGGCGCGCATCCGCTGCCCGAGCGAGAGCTGACGCACCGGCGTGCCGAGGAACTCGCCGAGCTCGAGCCGCTCGACCAGCTCGTCGGTGCGCTCGCGCTCGGCGGTGGTGCCGAGGGAGTGGATGGCGGCGAGGATGCGCAGCGACTCCCGGACCGGCAGGTCCCACCAGAGCTGGGTGCGCTGTCCGAACACCACGCCGACCTGCCGGGCGAGCCGCTTGCGGTCCGGCACCGGCTGGAGGCCGCAGGTCCGCACGCTGCCGCGGCTCGGCACCAGGATGCCGGTGAGCATCTTGATCGTGGTCGACTTGCCGGCGCCGTTCGCGCCGATGTAGCCGACCGCCTCGCCGGCCCCGATCCGGACCGTGAGCTCCTCCACCGCGACGACCGTGCGCCGACGCAGCCCGTCCCGGACCCTGAAGTCGCGCCCGAGGGCCTCGGTCTCGACGATGGTGTCGGTCATCCGCCGCCTCCCTGGTAGTGACGTACGCCGGTGCGCCAGGTGGTCAGCGCCAGCGCCCAGGCCCAGATCGCGGCCAGCGGCGCACACCAGCCGAGCCCGTCCGGCATCCAGTCCGGGCCGGGCAGCCCGAGCAGGGTGACGACGGGCAGGTACGCCGTGAACGCCATCGGGAAGAAGAACCCGAAGACGACCACGAGCGGCCGGGACCACACCGACGCGGGCTGGCTGGCGGCGTACCGGCCGCCGTACACGAACGCGTTGGTCGCCTCCGCGCCGTCGACGAGGTAGAACTGCGCGCCCGCGGCCCAGACGAACATCGCCGCGAACGTCGCGATCCCGCTGACGACCGCGAGCACCAGCAGCGCCACCGCGCCGGCGCTCCACGGCACGTCGTTCATCGCCAAGCCGGCCACGAGAGCCGCGACGCCGACGGCGGCGCGGGCCAGCCGCCGCAGCGAGATGTCGCTGGTGATCAGCTGGAGCAGCAGCGGCTGCGGCCGCAGGTAGAAGACGTCGAGCGTCCCGGCCCGCAGGTAGGTCGGCAGCGTGTCGCAGTGGCCGAAGGCGAGGTCTGCGAGCGAGAACGACAGGTCGGCCAGGCCGAACACCAGCACCACTGCGGCGAGGTCGAGCCCGCCCAGGGAGTCGACCGACCGGAAGACCACCCAGACCTCGGCGAGCTCGACGAGGCCGACGAGCAGCGAGCTGGACAGGTCCAGCAGGAAGTTCGCCCGGTAGGTGCGCTGCGCACGCACCCGGGAGGCGAGGACGGCGCGGTACGGCGTCAGGTCAACCACCCTGCACCTCCAGCCGCCGGCGGCCAGACCGGGTGGCGAGCTGGCCCGCGGCCACCGTCGTACCGACCCAGAAGAGCTGGAGCCCGACGATCCCGAGCGAGGCGAGCCCCTCGACGCGGCCGGAGAGGATGTCGACGGGATACATCATCATCGACGGGAACGGCGTCGCGGTCGCCACCGCGTGGAGCCATCCCGGGAAGAGTCCGATCGGCACGAACAGGCCGGCCAGGAAGCCGGACACGACCATGTAGAGGATCGCGACCCCGCGCGTCTCGACGAGCCAGAAGCCCGCGGCCCCGACCAGGTACACGGTGGTCGCGGAGACCACGATCGCCAGGAAAAGGCTCACGGCGCCCAGGACGTACGCCGAGGCGTGGTCGGGCACGGCCATGCCGACGACGACCGCGCCGATCGCCACGGAGGGCAGGCCGCGGGGGATCAGCGCGAAGACCGACCGCCCGACCTCGGTCGCCACGCTGGCCAGGTGCACGTCGACCGGGCGCAGGAAGTCGACAGCCACGTCGCCGGTCCGGATCCGGTCGGCGATGTCGGTGCGGCCGGAGAGGTTGATCGACCCGAGCAGGCCCTGGGAGATCCAGATGTAGGAGCTCATCATCGCCACGTCGTACCCGGCCAGCTCGCCGCCGGCGGTGCGCACGGCGGCGAAGAGCAGGGCGACCTTCAGCAACCCGAACGTCGCGTTGGCGACCAGCCCGCCGAACGCCGCGAGGCGGTACGTCGACTGCCGGCGGAATCCCGCGACGAACAACCGGACGTAGGTGCGCACGGTCACAGGAACCTACCGGGTCCGATCGCCAAATCATCTCGGCATCATGTATCTTGACGTCAAGAGATATCGCGGTCCTCGACGGGGAACCGGTTAGGGCAGGATGGACCGCGATCAGACCGGGACGACGAGTCAGGAGATGACTGCTGTGGCCAGTCAGGACAGCTTCGGTGCCAAGAGCACCCTGGACGTGGACGGCACGTCCTACGAGATCTTCCGCCTCGACGCGGTGCAGGGCGAGGGCCTCGACGTCGCGTCGCTGCCGTTCAGCCTCAAGGTACTGCTGGAGAACCTGCTCCGCACCGAGGACGGCGCGGACATCACCGCCGACGACATCAAGGCGATCGCCGGCTGGGACGCGGACGCCGAGCCCAGCAAGGAGATCCAGTTCACGCCGGCGCGCGTGATCATGCAGGACTTCACCGGCGTCCCGTGCGTCGTCGACCTCGCCACGATGCGCGAGGCGATGGCCGACCTCGGCGGCGACCCGTCGAAGATCAACCCGCTCGCGCCGGCCGAGATGGTCATCGACCACTCCGTGATCGCCGACGTCTTCGGCACGCCGGAGGCCTTCGAGCGCAACGTCGAGATCGAGTACGAGCGCAACCGGGAGCGCTACCAGTTCCTCCGCTGGGGCCAGGGCGCCTTCGACGACTTCAAGGTCGTCCCGCCGGGCACCGGCATCGTGCACCAGGTCAACATCGAGCACCTGGCCCGCACGGTCTTCACGCGTGAGGTCGACGGCGAGCTGCTCGCCTACCCGGACACCTGCGTCGGCACCGACTCCCACACCACCATGGTCAACGGCATCGGCGTCGTCGGCTGGGGCGTCGGCGGCATCGAGGCCGAGGCCGCGATGCTCGGCCAGCCCGTCTCGATGCTCATCCCGCGCGTGGTCGGCTTCAAGCTCTCCGGCGACCTGCCCGAGGGCTCGACCGCGACCGACCTGGTGCTGACGATCACCGAGATGCTGCGCAAGCACGGCGTCGTCGGCAAGTTCGTCGAGTTCTACGGACCCGGCGTCTCCGTGCTGCCGCTGGCCAACCGGGCCACGATCGGCAACATGAGCCCCGAGTTCGGCTCGACCATCGCGGTCTTCCCGATCGACGAGGAGACGACGAAGTACCTCGAGCTCACCGGCCGCTCGCCGGAGCAGCTCGCGCTCGTCGAGGCGTACGCCAAGGAGCAGGGCCTCTGGCACGACCCCGACGCCGAGCCGCGCTACAGCGAGAAGCTCGAGCTCGACCTGGCCACCGTCGTACCGTCGATCGCGGGCCCGAAGCGCCCGCAGGACCGGATCCAGGTCACGGACGCCAAGGAGTCCTTCCGCAACTCGCTCAAGGACTACGTCGAGGGCGAGGAGGAGAACGGCTACGACGAGTCGGTCGCCGAGTCGTTCCCGGCCTCCGACCCGGCCACGTCCAACGGTCACGGCCAGTCCGCGCCGCCGAGCAACCACCTGTCCGCGGCCCCGAGCGACGGCGGACGCCCGAGCAGCCCGGTCGAGGTCACCCTCGAGGACGGCACGAAGTTCACCCTCGACCACGGCGCGGTGACCATCGCGGCGATCACGTCGTGCACCAACACCTCGAACCCGTCGGTGATGATCGGCGCCGCCCTGCTGGCCAAGAAGGCCGTCGAGAAGGGCCTGCAGCGCAAGCCGTGGGTCAAGACGACCCTCGCGCCCGGCTCGAAGGTGGTCTCCGACTACTACGAGAAGTCCGGCCTCACGCCGTACCTCGACAAGCTCGGCTTCAACCTCGTCGGCTACGGCTGCACCACGTGCATCGGCAACTCCGGCCCGCTCATCCCCGAGGTCTCGGCCGCCGTCAACGAGAAGGACCTGTCGGTCGTCTCGGTGCTCTCGGGCAACCGGAACTTCGAGGGCCGGATCAACCCGGACGTGAAGATGAACTACCTCGCGTCCCCGCCGCTGGTCGTCGCCTACGCGCTGGCCGGCTCGATGGACGTCGACCTGTTCAGCGACCCGCTGGGCCAGGACCAGGACGGCAACGACGTGTTCCTCAAGGACGTCTGGCCGGCGCCGTCGGAGGTCGAGGAGGTGATCGCCGGTGCGATCAACTCGAAGATGTTCGGCGACAGCTACGAGGACGTCTTCGCGGGCGACGAGCAGTGGCGCTCGCTGCCGACGCCGGAGGGCAAGACCTTCGCGTGGGACGAGGCCTCGACGTACGTCCGCAAGCCTCCGTACTTCGACGGCATGCCCGACGAGCCGGAGCCGGTCACCGACATCGAGGGCGCCCGGGTGCTGCTCAAGCTGGGCGACTCGGTCACGACCGACCACATCAGCCCGGCCGGCGCGATCAAGAAGGACTCGCCCGCGGGCACGTACCTCGCCGAGCACGGCGTCGAGCAGCGGGACTTCAACTCCTACGGCTCCCGCCGCGGCAACCACGAGGTGATGATCCGCGGCACGTTCGCGAACATCCGCCTGCGCAACCAGCTCGCGCCGGGCACCGAGGGCGGCGTCACCCGCGACTTCACCAACGGCGGCGACGTCACCTCGGTGTTCGAGGCGTCGGAGAACTACCTCGCCGCCGGCACCCCGCTGGTCGTCCTGGCCGGCAAGGAGTACGGCTCCGGCTCGTCGCGCGACTGGGCGGCCAAGGGCACCTCGCTGCTGGGCGTGAAGGCGGTCATCGCCGAGTCCTACGAGCGGATCCACCGGTCGAACCTGATCGGCATGGGCGTGATCCCGCTGCAGTTCCCGGAGGGCGAGAACGCCGAGTCGCTGGGACTCACCGGTGAGGAGGAGTTCTCCATCACCGGCATCACCGAGCTCAACTCCGGATCCACGCCCAGGACGGTGAAGGTCAAGGCAGGCGACACCGAGTTCGACGCGGTGGTCCGCATCGACACCCCCGGCGAGGCGAACTACTACCGCAACGGCGGCATCATGCAGTACGTCCTGCGGAACCTCCGCCGGGCCTGATCCCCGCCGAGTCGGCGCAGTCTCAGCTGAGACTGCGCCGACTCGGCGTCATGGGGGCTGGACTACCGTCCTCGCATGATCGTCGCGTTCAGCATCTCGCCCACCACCGCCGACGACACGGGCTCGGTCTCCGAGGCCGTGGCGGCGGCGGTGCGGGTGGTCAAGGAGTCCGGGCTGCCCTACGAGCTGAACTCCATGTTCACCAACGTCGAGGGCGAGTGGGACGAGGTGATGGCGGTCGTGAAGCGGGCCGTCGACGTCGTCGCCGCGGTCTCGCCGCGGGTCGGTCTGGTGCTCAAGGCCGACATCCGGCCCGGCTGGGAGGGCCAGCTGACCGCCAAGGTCGAGCGGGTCGAGCGGTTCCTCAACGGCTGATGCCCGAGCTGCCCACCTTCCCGCCGCCGGCGTACCCACCGCCACCGCCCCCACCGCAACCGGCCCGCCGGCGCCGGCTGGCGGTCGTGCTCGCGGTCGGGGTGGCCGTGCTGCTCGTGGGTGTGGCCGTGACCCTGCCGTACCTGATCAGCGACGAGCCTCCCGATCAGGCCCGCGACGGAGGGGTGAGTCTCGCCGACGTGGCCGTGTACGACGACCTCGAGGCCGCGCACACGACCGCGGACGTGGACTACCCGCAGAGCCCGCCGGTCGGCGGCCCGCACGACCCGGCCTGGCTGGACTGCGGGGTGTACGACGAGCCGGTCCGCGACGAGAACGCCGTGCACGACCTCGAGCACGGGACCGTCTGGATCACCTACGACCCCGAGGCCGACGTCGAGCTGGGGGCGCTCGAGGCGGCCCTGCCGCAGAACGGCATCATCTCGCCGTACAACGGCCTCGATGCGCCGGTCGTCGTGACCGTGTGGGGACGCCAGCTGGCGCTCGACGGCGCCGACGACCCGCGGCTGGCGCTGTTCATCGACACGTTCGGCGGAGGCGAGACCGCGCCGGAGCCGTTCGCGTCGTGCGCGGGCGGGTTGCGGGCGGGCGACGGCCAGCAGGGGACGGACGTCTGACTCAGGACGGCTTGCGCAGCGCCTGGAGCTCGGTCTCGGTGTCCTCGAAGCCCACCGACCGGTAGATCCGGATGGCGAGGTAGTCCGGGTCGGCGACCATGACCAGCGTCTGTGCGCCGAGCTCCTCGAAGCCGTAGCGCGCGACCCGCTCCACGAGCGTGCCCGCCAGGCCCCGGCCCCGTGCCTCGGGGCGGGTCTGCACCTGCTGGAAGCGGGCGAGCCCGGGGCTCGCGGCGACCAGGCCCATCGACGACAGCAGGCGGCCGTCCACGAACGCGCCCCACCACGCGCCGGCGCCCGTCTCCGTCGTCCGGCGCTCGGCGGCCACCTTGCCGCGGACGAACTCCGGCGTCACGTCGTCGTCGAGGTCCCACAGCGCCACCTGCTGCTCCCAGTCGTCGTCGCTGACGAGTCGGCGGTACGTCGCCTCGCGGTTGGGTCGCGGCGGCTCGTGGACCGCGGTGGCCGTCAGGACGCTCGACGCATCCGTCTCGAAGCCGGCCGCCGAGAACACGGCGAGGTCGGCCTCCGTGCCGTCGGAGGTGGCGACCCCGTACGCGCGGTGCCGGCACTGCGGGAACGTCCGCTCGCTCAGCTCCTCCCAGGCGGGCAGCTCGTCCGGCTCGGGCGCCCGGGGGAGGAGCAGGTAGTTGCCCCAGTAGAACGACGGGTTGTCGGGCGTCCGGACCGCGACGTACCCGCCGTGGTCCTCCACCGCGCTGCCGGCGATCCGGGCCAGGGCGAGGTCGGTGCGCACGGCCAGCGAGGGGATCTCCACGCGGGGACCGTAACCGCCCGTGGCACGATCGGTCGCGTGGATTCAGAGAACCGCAGCTACCGCACCGGCGACCGCGAGGTCGTCCTCGACATCACCGACGACTGCCGCGAGTTCGCGGCCTCGCGCGGCGACGGGCTGCTGCACGTGTTCGTGCCGCACGCGACCGCGGGCATCGCGATCATCGAGACCGGCGCCGGCAGCGACGACGACCTGCTCGCCGCGCTCGCCGACCTGCTGCCCGCCGACGATCGCTGGCGGCACGCGCACGGCAGCCGCGGCCACGGCCGGTCGCACGTGATGCCGGCACTGGTGCCGCCGTACGCGACCGTCCCCGTGCTCGACGGGCGCCTGGCGCTCGGCACCTGGCAGAGCATCTGCCTGGTGGACCTGAACGTCGACAACCGCGACCGCGACGTGCGGCTCAGCTTCCTGGCGGGGGCATGAGGATGGACGACGCTGCGCTGCTGGCGCTGTACGACGAGCAGGTCCGCGGCACCCTCGGCATCCGGGTGCCGCCGACCTGGACGGTCGAGCACGACGGTCCGGTGACCCGCTGCGTGACGCCGCGCGAGGGCTTCGCGATGTTCACCGCGGACGCCGGCGCCCTGCCGGCCGAGGAGCTGGAGGCGCTCGTCGACCGGACGTTCGCGGCGTTCCGTGAGCACGGCGTCGGCTTCGAGTGGAAGACGTTCGACCACGACCGTGCGGACCTGGTGCCGCTGCTGCTCGAGCGCGGTGCCCGCGCTGAGGACCACGAGGCGCTGGTGCTCGGCGAGACGAGGCTGCTCGCCGGCGAGCCGGTCCTGCCCGCGGGGCTCACGATGCGCCAGGTCGGCGAGCGCGCCGACCTCGAGCGGATCGCGGCGATGGAGAGCGAGGTGTGGGGCGAGGACTGGTCCTGGCTCGCCGACGACCTCGAGGAGCGGCTGGACTCGATCGAGGTGCTGGCCGTCGAGGACGGCGACACCGTGGTCAGCGCCGCCTGGCTGGTCCCGCTCGGTGAGACGGAGGTCGCCGGACTGTGGGGCGGCAGCACGCTGCCGGCGTACCGCGGCCGGGGCATCTACCGCGCGCTGGTCGCGGCCCGGGCCACGTCCGCGCTGGCGCGCGGCTGCACCGTGCTCCAGGTCGACGCCTCCGACGACAGCCGCCCGATCCTCGAGCGGCTCGGCCTGCGCACCGTCGGCGGCACGACGCCGTACGCCGTCGCGGCTTTGTCGACACCGGTATGAATGTCTCGATGTCGAGCTACTTCTCCCGTACCGGTCCTACGACGTTCCTGCCGTCCCCGCACGTCGGCGGCGCCTGGCAGCTCGACGAGCAGCACATCGCCCCGGCGCTCGGCCTGCTGACGCACGCCGTCGAGACCGAGCGCGGCGACCGGATGGCGGTCTCGCGGCTGTCGTTCGACATCCTCGGCGTGATCCCGCTCGAGGAGGTCTCGGTCGGCGTCCGGGTCGTGCGTCCGGGCCGGACCGTCGAGCTGGTCGAGGCGGCGCTGTCGCACGCGGGCCGGCCGGCGGTGCTGCTGCGGGCCTGGCTGATGGCCGAGCGCGACACGGCCGCGGTGGCCGGGACGCGGCTGGAGCCGTTGCCGCCGCCGTCGGCGATGCCGGCCTGGGACCCGACCACCGTCTGGCCCGGAGGGTTCATCGCCTCGGTGGAGGTGCGGCGCGCGCAGGAGGCACCGGGCCGGGCCCGCTACTGGGTGCGCACCGACGTCCCGCTGCTCGACGAGCCGACCAGCGCGCTCGCGTCGGCGGCCGGTCTCGCCGACATCGCCAACGGCATGACGGTCCGCGAGGACCCGCGCAGCGTCGCCTTCCCGAACCTCGACCTGACCGCACACCTCGTCCGGGCCCCCGAGCCGGGCTGGCTCGGCTTCGACACCACGGTCAGCTTCGGGCCCTCGGGGCACGGTCTCACCAGCAGCGTGCTCCACGACGAGCGCGGCCCCTTCGGCACGGTCGCGCAGTCCCTGACCTTGCGACCCTGAGCGTCGCCCAGGCGGCCACCCGCCTCAGGGCAGCAGCAGCATCGAGTCGCCGAACTCGTGCCAGAGGTAGTCGGGCGTGAGGTCGGCGTACCCCCGCGTCACGAGCGACCCGCCGGCGACGGCCCGGAGCAGGTCGAGGTGGCTCGCCTCGGGCTCGTGGAGGCCGGTGAGCAGCCCGTCCACGACGGTGGCGGGTCGGGAGGGCCCCAGGACCAGCGAGGTCCAGCCCGCGGAGGGGACGACGCGGCCGTTGAACGCCGCGGACTCCAGTGCCCGCACGACCGTCGTGCCGACGGCCACGACGCGTCGACCGGTTCGCCGGGCGGAGTTCACGAGCCGGGCGGTGGCGGCGGGGACGGCGTACTCCTCGGTCTGGGGCGGCTCGTGCTTCTCCTGGCTCGCGACGCCCGTGTGCAGCACGAGCGGCGCGATCGTGACGCCGTTCGCGAGGAGGCGCACCAGCACGGCAGCCGTCAGCGGCCGCCCCGCCGACGGCATCTCGGCGCTCCCGGGATGGATGGCGTAGACGTTCTGGAGCGCGTCGATCGGCCAGCTGCCGGTGACGTAGCGGTAGTGGATCGGCCGGCCCCACTCCTCGAGGTACGGGACGCGGTCGACCTGCGGTGAGGGGATCGCGCGCCACAGCCGGGCCTGGCCCGGTGGGTGTGGCTCGACGATCCGCAGCAACACCCCGCCCGGCAGCGGCAGGACCTCACCCGGCACCGGGACGGCCGGCCCCGCGTTCGAGGGCTGCCGGAGCTCGACGACCCAGGACCCGTCGTCGAGCGACGTCGAGACGTGCAGCCCGGGCAGCGCGGACGGCAGCGTCGCGCTCGTGTTGATGACGAGCACGTCGCCGGGGGAGAGGTACGACGGGAGGTCCCGGGCCACGGTGTGCGTGGTCCCCGACGGCGTCACGACCGCGAGCCGGACCCCGTCGCGGGAGATGCCACGCGCCTCGGGCGGCATGGTGGCCGTCATGCGACGTGCCGCCCGCTCGCGGCGTCACCGAGCACCAGCGAGAGCAGCCGCGGGGCGACCGACGAGGGAGCCGGCCGGTCGCTGATGTCCTCGCCCGGGAACGCCGCCTGGTGCATCTCGGTGCGCAGGTCGCCGGGGTCGACGGCGTACACCCGCACGAGCGGCTCCTCCGCGGCGAGCACCCGGGTGGCGTGGTCGAGGGCGGCCTTGGACGCGCCGTACCCGCCCCAGGTCTCGTAGGGCTCGACGGACGCGTCGGAGGTGATGTTCACGATCCGCCCGCGCCGCGCCCGCAGCTGCGGGAGCAGCAGGCCGGCGAGGGCGACCGGGGCGACGACGTTCACCTCGAAGGTGCGGGCGAAGGCGGTCGGGTCGAGGTCGGCGAGCCGGGGGAGCGGACTGGCCCCGAGGGTGCTGGCGTTGTTGACCAGCAGGTCGGCGCCGCCGAGGTCGGTGGCGGCCGCGGCCAGGGCGCCACGGTGCCAGGAGTCCGTGACGTCGCCGGGCACCGCGGCATGCGGGCCGCCCGGCAGCGCGTCGACGGCGGCGCCCAGGCGGGAGGCGTCCCGCGCGTCGGCGACGATCGTCCAGCCGGACTCGGCGAGGTGGGTGGCGAGGGAGAGGCCCAGGCCCTGGGATGCTCCGGTGATGACGGCAACAGGCATGCCAGAAGCCTGCAAGTTGAAGTGAACTTCAAGTCAAGGAGGCTAGCCCAGCAGCTCGCGCGCCAGCGCCACGTGGAACTCCACCGACAGCAGCAGGTCGTCGACGTGCACGCGCTCGTCGGCGTTGTGGAACCCGGCCGTCAGCACCTCCGCCGGGGTCGACCGGAACGGGCTGAAGCCGTACGCCGTGGGCGTGCCCGCCTCGCGCAGGTACACCGAGTCCGTGAAGCCCGTGCACAGCATCGGCAGCAGCTGCGCGTCGTCACCGGAGGCGACCAGCACCCGCGAGATCGCGTCCATCAGGGCCGTCGCCGGGGACGAGGCGCTGCCGGCGATCAGCGGCTCGGGCCACTCGAGCTCGTAGCGCAGGTCGGTCCCGAGCCGCGCCCGCACGGCACGCTCGACGTCGCCGGGGGTCGTCCCGGGCAGGATCCGGCAGTCCAGCTCGACGGACGCGCGGGCCGGCATCACGTTCCGCTTGCCCGACCCGGCGAGGATCGTCGGTGCCATCGTCGTACCGCCCAGGGCCGGGATGGTGTGCGCGAGCACCGGGTGGAGCGCCGCCGCGTCGTGCAGCGCCGACGCGCGATCGGTCACCGGCCCGAGCAGCACCTCGAGCATCGCGTCCACGTGCGGCGACTCCTGCGGGATCGGCATCCCGCGGCCGACCCGGCCGAGCAGCTCGCCCAGCAGGGGTACCGCGTTCGCGCCGACGTCCGGCGTCGAGGCGTGACCCGCCTCGCCGACGGCGACCACCCGCACCGGGTAGGTGCCCTTCTCGCCCACGCTGATCGTCTGCACGACCCGGCCGTCGGCCAGCGGGAGCCGCTCGCCGCCACCCTCGTTGATCGCCAGGTCCGGCCGGATGTCCGGGCGCGCCTCGAGCAGCCAGCGCATGCCGACGTCGGCCGTGCCGTCCTCCTCGTCGGCGACCGCGATGAGCCACAGGTCGCCGCGCGGCCGGAACCCCGCGCGCGCCAGCTCCGCCATCGCGACGGCCCGGGCGGCGACCTCGTTCTTCATGTCGATCGCGCCGCGGCCCCACAGCCAGCCGCCCTCGTCGACGACGGCGGCGAACGGCGGGTGCGTCCAGTCCCGCGGGTCCGCCGGCACGACGTCGAGGTGGCCGACGAAGGCCAGGGACGGGGCGTCCCCGATGCCCGGGATCCGCGCGACCAGGTTCGCCCGGCTCGGGTCGCGGGCCACCAGCTCGCAGTCGACGCCGAACCCGCTCAGGTACTCGTGGAGGTACGCCGCCGGCCCGGTCTCGTTGCCCGGCGGCCGACCGAGTACCGCCTCGGGCGCGTTGCTGGTGTCGAAGCGGATCAGCGCCCGCGCGACCTCGAGCACCTCCTCGAGGAGCGGGGTCACGACAGCCGGTCCAGGATCCAGGCGTACACCTCGGCCTCGTAGGCGAGGTGCCCGAACCGTCCCGACGGCCCCACGTGCGCGCCAGCCCCGGTCTCGACGCGGAAGTGGCAGCGTGGCGACCACTCCGGGTCGGTCTCGCGCAGCCGCGCCACCCACTTGGCCGGCTCGTGCACCATCACGCGCGGGTCGTGCAGCGCGCCCGTCACCAGCAGGTCCGGGCGCTCACCCGCCGGTGGCGGGTTGTCGTACGGCGAGTACGCCAGCAGCCACTCGAAGTCGGCCCGGCGGCGCGGGTCGCCCCACTCCTCCCACTCGGTGATCGTCAACGGGATGGAGGCGTCGAACATCGTCGTCACCACGTCCACGAACGGCACCTCGGCGACGACCGCGCGCCACCGGTCCGGTCGCTGGCTGAGGACCGCGCCCTGCAGCAGCCCGCCCGCGCTCAGCCCCCGCGTGGCGATCCGCGCCGGATCGATGAGCCCGTCGCGTGCCAGCCCGTCCGCCACCGCGATGTGGTCGTCGAAGGTGTGCTGCTTGTGCTCGAGCTTGCCGTCGAGGTACCAGCGCCGGCCCAGCTCGCCGCCCCCGCGGTTGTGCGCGTACACGTAGACGACGCCACGGTCGAGCAGGCTCGGCAGCGCCGGGTCCCAGGCCGGCTCGTCGACCGCGCCGTAGGAGCCGTAGCCGTAGACGAGCGCGGGCGCGGAGCCGTCCAGCGGGGTGTCGCGGTGGCGCAGGATCGTCGCGGGCACCGCGGTGCCGTCGGCCGAGGGGAAGGTACGACGTTCGCTCACGTACCGCGCGGGATCGTGGCCCGGGGCCTGCTGCTCCCAGACCTTGTCGAGCAGGCCGGACTCGAGGCCCATGGACCACGCGACGCCCGGCCGCAGCCAGGACTCCTCGAGCACGGTGACCGTGCGGGCGTCGTACTGCGGCGAGCGGAACAGGACGGTGTCACCGTCGGGGTGGTCGGACTCCATCAGCCCGAACCCGCGCGTGCCGGCGAGATCGTCGTGCGGCACCAGCACCAGCGCGCGCCTGCCGTCGGTGCGGACGGTCAGGATCACACCGGCCGCGAAGGCGTCCGCGCGGAGCAGCTGCTCGTGACCTGACTCCGGCCGCGCCTCGGCCCAGGCCGTGCGGTCCTGGTCGGCGCCGTCCGGCACCGGTGCCGTCATCAGGCGCGACTCGACCGCGTCGTCGTCGGTGACGACCAGGAGGTCCGCTCCGCCGTCCGGCAGCCGCCGGTGCTCCGCGTGGTAGCGCACGCCCTCGCGCCGGCCGCCGACCGACCACGGCCCCCGGGTCACGTCGTGGGCGTCGACGACCCAGCACTCCGAGGTGGTGTTGCTCGCGCTCCAGACCACGACCAGGTCGCCGCTGCGGGTGCCGCGGACCTGCACCTCGAAGCGCTCGTCGGGCTCCTCGACCACCAGCACGTCGTCGGCGGTCGGCCCACCCACCCGGTGCCGCCAGACCTGGAACGGCCGGTACTGCGCATCGTGCACGGTGTAGAAGAACCACGCCGAGTCGGCGCTCCACGCGCCGCCGTAGTAGCTCCGCGACACCACCTCGGGGAGGTCGGTGCCGGTGCGCAGGTCGCGGAACCGCAGCTCGTAGACCTCGTCGCCGTCGCGGTCGAAGGAGTAGGCGAGCAGGTCCTCCGACGGGCTGACCAGGGTGACGCCCAGCTCGAGGTAGCCGGTGCCCCGGTCGGGATCGTTGGCGAGGGATTCGACATCGAGCAGGACCTCCGGCGACCGATTCTGTTTCGATTCGGTCTCGGCGCCGTTGATTTCTCTCATCAGATCGGCGTAGTCCCTCCCCGTTTGCGCCGCCGTGTAGTAGGCATATCTCGTACGACGCCAGCGAGCCGACACGTCCGCCTCCGGGAGGCGGCCCACCATCTCGGAGCGCAGGGCCGAGACCAGGGAGTGCAGATGCGCACACGCAGAGTCGTAGAACGTCCTCTCGGCGCGGAGGTGGTCGGCCAGCCTGGTGCCGCCCGACGCCATCCACTGGTACGGGTCCGGGCGCGGCACGCCGTGCTCGAGGTGCTCGAAGGGCTCGCGGGGCGCCGCCGGAGGGGTCGTCACGGAGGTCAAGGTACCCCTCGGGGCACGCGCGTCGTCGTCGCTCTGGCGCTGCTCGCGGCGTGCCTGTCACCGGGCCTCGCGCTGGCGCCGGCCCGGGCGGCGGACGAGCCGGTCACGCTGACGATCGGGGTGCTCAACGACGCCGACTCGCTCAATC
Organism: Nocardioides sp. HB32; assembly: GCF_054058995.1. Classification (NCBI taxonomy): domain Bacteria; kingdom Bacillati; phylum Actinomycetota; class Actinomycetes; order Propionibacteriales; family Nocardioidaceae; genus Nocardioides; species Nocardioides sp. HB32. The sequence continues at coordinate 3,421,417 of NZ_JBSSBS010000001.1, read as the reverse complement.
CCTTCGTCGGGATCGAGGCGATGTCGTTCGAGATGTGGCAGCTCACCTACGACTACCTGGTCACCTACTCCACCAAGGACCTCTCGCCGGAGCCCGCGCTCGCGCAGAGCTGGGACACGTCCGACGACGGGCTGACCTGGACCTTCCACATGACCGACAAGGCGATGTGGTCCGACGGCCAGCCGCTGACGGCCGAGGACGTCGCCTACACCTACAACCGGGTCATCGACGGCGGGCCGGAGGCGGCCACCTGGGGCGCGTACCTCACCCAGGTCACCAAGGCCGAGGCCACCGACCCGACGACGCTCGTGCTGACGCTGAAGAAGCCGAACTCGAGCCTGCCGCTGCTGCCGATCCCGATCGTTCCCGAGCACGTCTGGAAGGACGTCGCCGAGAAGGACGTGAAGACCTACAAGAACGAGCCGACCGACGGCCAGCCGGTCGTGGGCTCGGGCCCGTTCCGGATGGTCGAGGGCAGCGCCGGCGGGTCGACGTACGTCTTCGAGGCCAACCCGGACTACTGGCAGGGCGCCCCGCACATCGACCGCGTCGTGTTCCGCGTCTACAAGAGCGAGGACCCGATGGTCCAGGCGCTGATCAAGGGCGAGGTCGACTTCGTCGACGGCATCAACGCGCTCCAGGTCAAGTCGCTTCAGGGCCGCGACGGCATCACCGCGCAGAACGGCAACGCCCCGAGCTTCGACGAGATCGCCTTCAACACCGGCGCCATCGACGTCGACACGGGCGACCCGATCGGCGACGGCAACCCCGCGCTGAAGGACGCGGCGTTCCGCCACGCGCTGGGCTACGCCATCGACACCCAGCAGATCATCGACAAGGTCTACCAGGGCGCCGGCGTCCCCGGCAGCGTGATCATCCCGCCGGCGTTCAGCACCTGGCGGTGGGAGCCGCCCGCCGACGAGGCCTACACGTACGACCCCGACAAGGCCGGCCAGCTGCTCGACGCGGCCGGGTACAAGATGGGCTCCGACGGCCTGCGGACGATGCCGGACGGCTCGCCGATCGGCACCCTGCGGCTAGCCGCCCGGTCGGAGTCACCGACCTCGCTGAACACCATGAACTACTTCCAGGAGTGGCTCCAGGACATCGGCATCAAGGCCGACGTCGTCAGCATGGAGTCCAGCAAGCTGACCAATGTCATCCTGGACGGCAACTACGACGCCTTCGAGTGGGGCTGGTACGTCGACCCGGACCCGACCACGATGCTCGACTACCTGACCTGCGGGCAGCTCGGCTCGTGGTCGGACTCGTGGTACTGCAACGACGCCTACGACAAGCTGTACCAGGAGCAGCTCACCGAGATGGACAAGGACAAGCGCGTCGAGCTGGTCCACCAGATGCAGCAGATGGTGTACGAGGACGCGCCGTACCTGGTCACGGCGTACGACACCATCGGCGAGGCGTTCCGCAGCGACCGGTTCGCGTGCTTCGCGCAGCAGCCCGAGCCCGGCGGCGTGTGGCTCTTCCAGTCCGGTGCCTACAGCTACCTGCACGTGCGACCGGCGGCCGAGGCGGGTGACTGCGGCGGCGCCGCCAACGCCACCCAGGCCAGCGAGACGTCCGGCGAGTCGAGCGCGGTGAGCACGCCGGTGATCGTGGGCGTCGCGGTCGTGGCACTCGCGGTCGCCGGGCTCGTCGCGCTCCTCGCTGCCCGGCGGCACCGGACCGCTGCGGACCGGGAGTGACGCGGTGAGCATCGTCGCGGCGGACCCGACGGCCGCCGCGGCGGAGGCTGCCCAGGTCAACCGGCACCGGCGCCGGGGCTTCGGGCGGTACGCCGGCTTCAAGGTGCTCGGCGCGCTCGGCAGCCTGATGTTCATGCTGGTCGTGAACTTCTTCCTGTTCCGCGTGCTGCCCGGCGACCCCGCCCGCACCATGGGCCGGGGCCGGCTCAGCACGCCCGAGCAGCTCGCGGAGTTCAAGAAGACCTACGGGCTCGACGAGCCGGTCCTCCAGCAGTTCGGCACGTACCTGAACAACCTCGTGCACGGGGACCTGGGCTACTCGATCCTGTACCACAAGGACGTCTCCGAGGTCCTCGCCGAGCGGTTCTGGCCGACGATGCTGCTGGTCGGCACCTCCACGGTCCTCGCGGCGGCGATCGGGGTCTGGCTGGGCATCCGCGCCGGCTGGGACCGGGGCAGCCCGCTCGACCGGTTCACGACCGGGGGGTCGCTCACTCTGTACTCGATGCCGGAGTGGTGGCTCGGGCTGCTACTGATCGCGGCGTTCGCGGTCGGCATCGGCCCGCTGCCCGGCATCTTCCCGACGGGCGGGCTGCACTCGGTGGACGTCGACCCGACCTCGCTCAAGGGCGTCCTGGACACCGCGTGGCACCTGGCGCTGCCGGTCGTGACGCTGACGCTGGCCTACCTCGCCGACTACGCCCTGATCATGCGCGGCTCGCTCATCGACGAGCTGCGCTCGGACTACCTGACGACCGCCCGCGCGAAGGGCCTGCGCGACGTCCGGGTCCGCGACAAGCACGCGGTGCCGAACGCGCTGCTGCCGACGACCACGGTGGTGGCGCTGAACTTCGGGTTCGTCGTCGCGGGCGCGATCACCATCGAGACCATCTTCTCGATCCCGGGCCTGGGCCTGCTGACGACCGACGCCCTCCACGTGCCGGACTACTGGCTGCTGCAGGGCGTCTTCATGCTCTCCTCGGCCGCGGTGATCGCCGCCAACCTCGCCGCCAACCTGCTCTACGGCTGGCTCGACCCGCGGGTGCGGACATGAGCGCCCCGGTGGCCTCCGGGACGGTCGCGGTCACGTCCCGGCAGCTCGCCCGGCGGCGCCGCCGGGCGGCGTTCGGGCGGTCCTGGCGCCGGTTCCGCGGGAACCGGGCCGGCATGGTCGGGCTGGTCGTGCTCACCCTGTTCCTGCTCGTCGCGCTGTGCGCGCCCCTGCTCGCCTCGGCGGAGGGCCTCCAGGTCACCAAGGCGACCGGTGGGGTGCTGGAGCCGCCGTCCTCGGAGTACTGGCTCGGCACCGACGCCTACGGCCGCTCGGTGCTCACGCTGCTGATCTGGGGCGCGCGGATCTCGCTATTCGTCGGCCTGATGGCGACCCTGATCTCGATGCTGATCGGCACCCTGGTCGGGCTGACGTCCGGGTACTTCGGCGGATGGGTCGGCGCCGTGCTGTTCCGGCTCACCGAGTGGTTCCTGGTGATCCCGTTCCTGCCGCTCGCGATCGTCCTGGCCACGGTGCTGGGCAGGTCGCTGATGAACATCGTGATCGTCATCGGGGTGACGTCCTGGCCCGGCACCGCGCTGCTGATCCGCAGCCAGGTGCTCTCGATCAAGGAGCGGTCCTACGTCGAGCGCTCGCGCGCGCTCGGCGCCGGGCACCGGCACCTGATCCGCCGGCACCTGCTGCCGAACGTCGTCCCGATCGTGTTCGCGAACACCACGCTCACCGTCGCGGTCGCGATCCTCTCGGAGACCACGCTGAGCTTCCTCGGCCTCGGTGACCCGACCCGGGTCTCGTGGGGCTCGATGCTCGACGACGCCTACAGCGTCGGCGCGATCACCACCGGCTCGTGGTGGTACTTCGTGCCGCCCGGCGTCTGCGTCGTGCTGGTCGTGCTCTCCTTCACCCTCGTGGGCCAGGCCCTCGAGGAGGTCCTCAACCCGAAGCTGCGCGAGCGATGAGCGAGCTGCTGCGGATGGAGAACCTCTCGGTCACCTACCGGACCGAGGAGGGGCTGCTGCCCGCGGTCCGCGACGTCGACCTGGTCGTCGACCGGGGCGAGGTGGTCGGCGTCGCGGGTGAGTCGGGCTGCGGCAAGTCCACGCTCGCCAGCACCGTGCTCCGGCTCCAGCCGGCGTCCGCGACCGTGACCGGCCGGGTGCTCTTCGACGGCGCGGACGTGCTCACGATGCGCTGGGGCGACCTCCGCGCGCTGCGCTGGGCGGGGGCCTCGATCGTGTTCCAGGGCGCGCTGCACTCGCTGAACGCCGTACGTCGCGTCGGCCAGCAGATCGCCGAGCCGATCCGGCTGCACGAGCCGTCGGCTTCGGACGCGTCGGTCGAGCGCCGGGTCGGGGAGCTGCTCGAGCAGGTCGGCATGCCGGCGGGGCGGGCGAAGGCGTACCCGCACCACCTGTCCGGCGGGCAGCGCCAGCGCGTGATGATCGCGATGGCGCTGGCCTGCCGCCCGTCCCTGGTGGTCGCCGACGAGCCGACGACGGCGCTCGACGTGATGGTGCAGGCGCAGGTGCTCGACGTGCTGTCGGGGCTGGTCAAGGAGCTGGGTGTGGGGATGCTGCTGATCAGCCACGACCTGTCCGTCCTCGCGGACATGAGCGACCGGATCGCGGTGATGTACGGGGGCCGCCTGGTCGAGCAGGGTCCCGCGGACCAGCTGTTCACCCACCCGCTGCACCCCTACACGGCCGCCCTGGGAGCGTCGTTCCCGCGGGTCGGCGACCCGGCGGCGCGGTACGCACCCGCGGGCCTGGCGGGCGATCCGCCCGATCCGCGCGAGCTGCCGCCGGGCTGCTCGTTCCACCCGCGCTGCCCGATCGGCGTCGAGGAGTGCACCGCGGCCGAGCCGCCCCTGGAGCTGAAGCAGCCGGACCGCACGGCGGCCTGCATCCGGGTGGGCGCCGAGGTGACCGCGTGACCGGCCTGACCCTGGAGGCCCGCGACCTGGCCGTGGCGTTCCAACTCCGCGGCGGGGACGTCGCGACCGCGCTCGACGGGGCCGACCTGACGGTCCGCAGCGGCGAGATCGTCGCGCTCGTGGGCGAGTCCGGGTCCGGCAAGACGACGCTCGCACGTGCGCTCGTCGGGCTGCAGCCGCCGAGCCGCGGCCAGGTGCTCGTCGACGGGGCGCCGCTGGGCTACCGCGCCCGGCAGCTCAAGCCGTTCCGCCGCCGCGTCCAGATGATCCTGCAGGACCCGGCCGGCGCCCTGAACCCGCGGCACACCGTCTACGACTCGGTCGCGGAGGGCCTGCGGCTGCACGGGCTCGCGCACGGCGGCGAGGTCTCCGAGGAGCAGCAGGTCGCCGATGCCCTCTCGGCGGCGGGGCTGCGGCCGCCGGAGCGCCTCTTCCTGCGCTACCCCCACGAGCTCTCCGGAGGGCAGCGCCAGCGCGTGCTCATCGCCGGAGCGCTCGCGCTGAAGCCGGACCTCCTGATCGCCGACGAGCCGGTGTCAAGCCTGGACGCGTCCATCCGCGGCGAGATCCTGGCGCTGCTGCTGAAGCTGCGCAGCGACTTCGGCCTCGGGATCCTCGTGGTCACCCACGACCTCGGCCTGGCGTGGAACATCGCCGACCGCACCGCGGTGATGTACCTCGGCCGGATCGTCGAGGCCGGACCGACCGAGGAGGTCGTGGCCTCCCCGCAGCACCCCTACACCCAGGCCCTGCTCTCGGTCGTGCCCGAGATCGACCGGCTCGACCCGGTGGTCCTCGAGGGCGAGGTGCCCGACCCGACCCGGATCCCGCGCGGCTGCCGCTTCCACCCGCGCTGCCCAGCGCTCGCCAGCGGGGCGGCGTTCCCGGTCGAGGACGCCTGCCGGGGCGTGCCGCTGCCGGTGCTCTCGGCCAGCGAGGGCCACCACAGCGCCTGCCACCTGGTGGCCGCGCGGGCGGGGCACCGGTGAGCGACCTCCACGAGGCCCTGCCCCGGGAGATGTACGTCGACCCCGGCGTCTTCGGCCGCGAGCGCGACGCGGTCCTGTACGGCGAGTGGTTCTGCGTCGGCCGGCTCGCCGACCTCGGCCTCGACCACGGCGGCCGGGTGGCGGTCGTGGACGTGGTGGGGGAGTCGGTGCTCGTCACCAGCGACACCGACGGCGCGCTGCACGCGGCGTACAACGTCTGCCGGCACCGCGGCTCGCAGCTGTTCACCGCGCTGCCGGGCGCGCAGCCGGTGTGCACGGCTGCGGGCTCGCTGCGCTGCCCGTACCACTCCTGGACCTACGCGCTCGACGGGTCGCTCCTGAAGGCGCCGCACGCGGAGCTGGCCGACGAGGAGCGGCCGGACTTCGCCCTGAAGCCGGTCGCCGTCGACGCCTGGGCCGGCTTCGTGTTCGTCCACCTCGGCACGCCGGCGGCGCCGCTGTCCGAGGCGATGGCGCGGCCGGACCGGACGCTCGCGAACTACGCGATGGGGGAGCTGGTCACCGGGCTGCGGTTCAGCTACGAGGTCGCCGCCAACTACAAGGTCGTCGCCGAGAACTACAACGAGTGCTACCACTGCGGCCCGGTGCACCCCGAGCTCACCCGGCTGGTGCCGGCCTTCGGCGGTGGGGGCACCGAGGTCGACTGGGACAACGGCGTACCGCACCGGGAGGGTGCGTGGACGTTCACGATGAGCGGGACCACGGAGCGCGCGCCGCTGCCCGGCCTCGACGACGCCGAGCGCGAGCGGCACAAGGGGGAGCTCGTGCACCCGAACCTGATGCTCTCCGCCGCGGCGGACCACGTGGCGGCCTTCGTGCTGCTGCCGCAGGCGGCCGACCGCACCCGGATCGAGTGCGTGCTGCTGTTCCATCCCTCCGCGGCCGGCGACGCCGGCTTCGACCCCTCGGACGCCGGCGACCTCTGGGACCTGGTCAACAAGCAGGACTGGGCGATCTGCGAGTCGGTCCAGCGCGGCATGTCGTCGCGGTCCTACACGCACGGCTGGTTCGCGCCGATGGAGGACGACTCCGCGGACATCCGGCGGTGGCTGCTCCCGCGGCTGGGTGGCACCGGTGACTGAGCGCTTCGACCACGTCGTCGTCGGCCTGGGTGCGCTCGGGTCGGCGGCGGCGTACCAGCTCGCGAGGCGGGGCCGCTCGGTGCTGGGGCTGGAGCAGTTCGAGCTCGGCCACCACCGCGGCGCCAGCCACGACACCAGCCGGATCCTGCGGCACAGCTACCACACCCCGGAGTACGTCCGGCTGACCCAGGACGCGTACGACGACTGGGCGCAGCTGTCCGCGGACGCCGGCCGCGAGCTGGTGACGGTGGTCGGCGGGCTGGACCTGTTCCCGCCCGAGCCGGCCATCCCGATGGTCGACTACACCGCCGCGCTGTCCGAGGTCGGCGTGCCGTTCGAGCTGCTCGACGTGGACCAGGTCGGGGAGCGGTGGCCGCAGTTCGCCCTGCCTGCCGGGACGACCGGGCTGTTCCAGGAGCGTGGCGCGATCGTGCCCGCCGGCCCCGGGACCGCGGCGATGCAGGACCTCGCGCGCCGGTACGGCGCGGTGCTGCGCGACCGCTCCCCGGTCGCGTCCGTGACCGGGACGTCGGTGGCGCTGGCGGACGGGACGACGTACTCCTGCGGATCGGTGGTCGTGTGCGCTGACGCCTGGACCGCCCGGCTGCTCGCGCCACTCGGGATCGACCTGGCGCTGACGGTGACGCTCGAGCAGGCGACGTACTTCGCGCCGGAGCATCCGGAGGACTTCGCACCGGAGCGGATGCCGCTGTGGATCTGGATGGACGACCCGTCGTTCTACGGGTTCCCCTGCTACGGCGAGCCGACGGTGAAGGCGGCGCAGGACTGCGGCGGCCCGGTCGTGGACCCGGACGCGCGCGGCTCGGACGTCTCCGAGGAGATGCTCGCGCTGCTGGCGGGCCACATGGGGTCGATGCTGCCGGGCGCCGGCCGTCCGGTGCGGTCGCTGCGGTGCCAGTACGCACTGACACCGGACCGTGACTTCGTCGTGGACCGGGTGCCCGGGCACCCCACGGTCGCGATCGGCCTCGGGGCGGGGCACGGCTTCAAGTTCGCGCCGACCTTCGGCCGGCTGCTCGCCGACCTCGCGACGGGGGAGCGGGAGCGCGTGTCGCCGACGTTCGCCCTGGACCGGCCGGCGCTCGTCGACCCGGCGTACTCCGCGCACTGGCTCGTGTGAGATCGGGTTCTTCATGTCGCTGCTCCCCCCGAGGCGGCAGACTGCTACCTGTGAGGAGGACGTCATGAGTGATCTGGTGCACCTGCAGGACGAGATCCGGGCCCGGGGTGGGTCGGTGCCGGCCATGCTGCCGGCGAGCGCCTACACCTCGGCGGAAGTGCTCGCGTGGGAGCGGCGCCATCTCTTCGCGGGCGGGTGGACCTGCCTGGGCCGGCTCGACGAGCTGCTGCCGACCTCGCTCGAGGACGGCAGGCCCGCGACCCAGCGGGCGGTCATGGTCGGCGACGTCAACGCCCTGCTCACCCGCGCCGACGGTCAGGTCCGGATGTTCGCCAACACCTGCCGGCACCGCGCCCACGAGCTGCTGCCGGACGGCGACGCCTCCGCCCGGCGCTCGGTGGTCTGCCCGTACCACGCCTGGTCCTACGACCTCGCCGGCGACCTCGTGGCCGCGCCCGGCTACCGGGACGAGCCGGGCTTCGACGCCGCGGCGTACTCCCTCGTGGAGCTGCCCGTGGAGGTCTGGTGCGGCTGGGTCTTCGGCCACGCCGCGCACCGGCTGGGCGACCCCGACGTGGTGCCGTTCGCGGACTGCGTCGGCGACTTGGACCGGATCGTCTCGGCGTACTCACCGGCCTCGCTGGTGCTGGCCGAGCGGCACTCGTACGAGATCGCCGCGAACTGGAAGATCGTGGCCGAGAACTACCACGAGTGCTACCACTGCCCGCTGATCCACCCGGAGCTGTGCCAGGTCACGCCGCCGACGTCGGGCGACAACTACGACCTGCCGGGCGCCTGGGTGGGCGGCTCGATGGTGCTGCGCGACGGGATGGCGACGATGTCGCTGACCGGCGAGTCGGACGGGCTGCCGATCCCCGGCGTCCCGCCGACCGCTGTCGAGTACCTGCACCTGCTGCCGAACCTGCTGATCTCGCCGCACCCGGACTACGTGATGACGCACCGGCTGGTGCCGCTCGCGCCGAACCGGACCTGGATCGAGTGCTCGTGGTACCTGCTGCCCCGTCCGGACGGCTCGGTGCCGGACCCGGCGTACGCCGTGGAGTTCTGGGACCTCACCAACCGGCAGGACTGGGCGGCGTGCGAGTCCGTCCAGCGCGGCCTGGAGTCACCGCACTATGCACCCGGCCCGTTCTCGCCCTCCGAGGACGCCGTCGAGCGCTTCGTCGCGCTCATCTCGCGGGCGTACGTCGGGCTCTCGCTGCACGACTACCGGCACACGGACGCGGTGGTCTGAGGGCTCAGCGCCGGCGGCCGAGCCAGCGTGAGGGCCCTGGCACGGCATCCAGCGTGTGCGAGTTAATGTCGGAACGTGTTTGACGGAAACTCACAAGCAGCCCCCGGCTGGTACCCGGCCGGTGAGGTACTCAGGTACTGGGACGGCACTGCATGGACCGAACACACTGCGCCGGTCCTGCCTGCGGAGCCTGAGTCCAACGATGCCCCCGACAAGCGAGCTGACAAGCAGGCGCGGCGGGATGCCAAGCAGATCGAGCGTGCTGCCAAGCAGCAGGACCTTCAGGACAAGCTCGATGCGGCCAAGGCTCAGCGCGCCGCCTCGAAAGCCGGAGACGTCCGACCGGACATCGAAGCCGCGATGGCGAAGATGTCCTACAAGTCCGGCAGCAAGCGCGAGATCCGGCGCCTGCCCGAACACCTCTGGCACGACGAACGGGTGGAGCTCATGGTGGGTGGGGCGTACGGGCCCGGGACCGGGATCCTCGTGCTCACCGACAGGCGACTGATCTTCGTCAAGGACGGCATGACGGCGAAGGTCTCCGAGGACTTCCCGCTCGACAAGGTGAGCTCGGTGCAGTGGCAGACGGGCATGATGCTCGGAACCATCTCGATCTTCGCGTCCGGGAACAAGGCGGAGATCAAGAACGTGCAGAAGACTGACGGGAAGGCCCTTACGGACGCGGTCCGCGCCCGCATCGCGGGCACGCCCCAGGAGCCGCAGGCACAGCCGCCCGCGGTCTCGGAACAGTCTGGCGCGAGCACCGGCGGAGCGGGAGACGCCCACGAGCGCTTGCGCCGACTGGCCGAGCTCCATCGCGACGGCATCCTCACCGACGACGAGTTCAGCGCGAAGAAGCAGCAGCTCCTCGACGAGCTGTGACGTCGGCGACGAGTTTGCCCTGCTGACCCAGGCCGATGGTCGAGCTCGTGTTCAGCGGCGCTGCATCTCCCACGCGAGGTCGATGGCTTGTCGCACCGCCTGCGGCTCGGCGTCCTGCAGGTACGCCTCCACCTTGTGGTGGGCCTCCATCCGGGGCGGCACGCCGAAGCTCTCCGGGTAGGCGGCGACAAGCGCCTCGCGCTCGTGCAGGGGCACCCTGATCACCGCCGTCGCCGGGTCCGGCAGCCGCACGACGAGGCGGTCGTCGACGTACCACGCCGGGCGCGCCGCGGTGCCCTTGCGCTTCACCCCGGGCAGCGACTCGGCGTACCGGCCGACATCCTCGGGAGTCACGCTTGCAGCCTAGTTCTGCGCCCGACTTCCGTGTGGATGCCGCTTGCCAGCGGCAGGGGAGAGGCGTATGATCGAACACATGTTCGAATCATTCCGGTACTGCATCGAGTCGCTCGACGCCGCCGGGATGACGGACGCCGAGCGGGTCGACGTGATCCGCGAGCTCGAGAAGTTGAAGTGCGCCGCCGAGGCCGCCCAGGCCGAGCTCGCCGCCGCCCTCGGTGAGGGACGCGGCGCGGCCGCACAGGTGGCGCTGGCCCGCCGCGAGTCGCCGCACCGCGGCCAGCAGCATCTCGCGCTGGCGCGGGTGCTGCCGGAGCTGCCGCACACCCGCGCGGCGTTCCGTGCCGGCCGGATCACCGAGTGGCGCGCGACGCTGATCGCGCGCGAGACCGCCTGCCTGTCGCTGGAGGACCGCCGGGCCGTGGACCGGGCGATCGCCGGCGACGCCGAGGCCGTGGAGTCGTACTCCGACCGGGTCGTGCTCGGCGAGCTGCGCAAGCTCGCCGCCCGGCTGGACCCGGCCTCGGTCGCCGAGCGCCGGCGCCGCGCCGAGTCCGAGCGGTGCGTGACCGTCCGCCCCGCTCCGGACACGATGGCGTACCTCACCGTGCTGCTGCCCGTCGCCCAGGCGGTCGCCTGCTACGCCGCCCTCACCCACGAGGCCGACACCGCGGTGGCCTCCGGGGAGCCGCGCAGCCGTGGCCAGCTGATGGCCGACACGCTCGTCGCCCGGGTCACCGGTGCGCCGCTGGTCGATGGCCGCCCCGTCGTCCCGGTCACCCTCGGGCTGGTGATGACCGACGCGGCGCTGCTGGGTGGCGCCCCCGACACCGCCCACCTGCCCGGCCACGGCCCGGTCCCCGCCGAGCTCGCCCGGTCCCTGGTCGCCGACCACCTCGACACCGGCTCCCGCCTGTGGCTGCGCCGCCTGTACGCGTCGCCGGACACCGGTGAGCTGGTCGCGCTGGACTCCCACCAGCGCCTGTTCCGCGGCCGGCTCCGCGAGTTCCTCGACCTGCGCGACCAGTTCTGCCGCACACCCTGGTGCAACGCCCCGATCCGCCACCGCGACCACGTGGTCCGCGCCGCCGACGCAGGCACCACGACCGCCGCGGCCGGCCAAGGGCTCTGCGCGACCTGCAACTACGTCAAGGAAGCCCCCGGCTGGCGAGCCAGACCCTCGCCCGAGGCTCGGGGCCACGCTGTGGAGATCACCACCCCCACCGGCCACACCTACACCTCGCACGCGCCACCCCTGGTCGCGCTGCGCGCCGGTGCCTACCGGCAGGTCGACGACGGAGTGTGGACGCTCGTCGCCTGATGCTGCCCTCTGCAGGGGATGTGTCGACCGGCGTGCAGGACCACAATGAGGTCATGACCGACGGCGACGACTTCTTGGCCTGGATGGGCTCCGCGCTGCACGAGGCCGAACGGGCGCTGCACAACGGCGACCCGGGGCCGCGGCGTGCCCTCTGGTCCAGCAACGAACCGGTCAGCGTCCTGGGTGCCTGGCGGAACGCTCATGGTCAGCAGGAGATCGACGAGCTCTTCGAGGCACTCGGCGCGAGCTTCTCCGACTGCACCTCGTACGCGTTCGAACCGCTGTCGTACGACGTCGTCGGTGACATGGCCTACACGGAAGGTCTGGAGCACACCTCGGCATCGGTCGATGGCGAGCCTCGTACCTACACCCTGCGCGTGACGCAGGTCTACCGCCGCGAGGGTGGCGTGTGGCGGGTCGCCCACCGTCATGCCGACACGGTGACCGAGTAGCAGCGCGATGCTGCGACCGCGCGACACCCCTCACGCCGTGGACGCCGAGACGACGGACCGGATCGAGCGCACCTTTCTCGTCGTCCGCATCGTGCGCGGCAGTCTGCTGCTCCTGTTCCTCATCGTCTGTCTGGGCGCGACCGTCGCCAAGCCCTGGCCGGCCGGCGTGATCGTCGCCGTCGCACTCGCCGCCGCCCTCCAGGCTGTCCGGCTCACCATGAGCGTCCGTCACTACCTGCACGTGGCAGGCCCGCGCCGGTGGCCGGCCGACGGCGCTTGACCGCCATGGCAGCGGCTCCAGACGATGGTCCCCGGTCGGTCAGGTGGTGAGGTCGTGCGCGATCTGCGCAGCTGGTTGCTTGCTCGCGACGGAAGTCTGCGCGCAACCCGGCGCGCCGCACGGACGGCGATCATCATGCCGACCCTGTTCGCCATCGGGTACGAGGTCATCGGGAACCCGACGGTAGCGACGTACGCCGCCTTCGGCGCGTTCGCGATGCTCCTGCTCGCCGACTTCCCGGGGACGCTCCTCGAGCGGCTGGCGGCGCAGACCTCGCTGGTCGCTGTCGGCTGCGTGCTCATCTCGCTCGCGACGTTGGTCTCGAGGGATCCGTGGTTGTCGGCCGCCGCGATGTTCGTCGTCGGGTTCCTCGTGCTCTTCGCCGGCGTGGTGAGCTCGACCCTCGCAGGGGCGAGCACGTCCATCCTGCTGAGCTTCATCCTGCCCGTCGCTGCCGCCGCCGGTCCGGCAGCGATCCCGGACCGATTGCTCGGTTGGCTCCTGGCCGGGATCGTCTCCGTGCCCGCGGTGGCCCTCCTCTGGCCGGTACCCCGCAGTGACCCACTACGGTCCGCCGCGGCAGAGGCGTGCCAGCAGCTGTCGGCCCGGCTGACGGCGGAGATCGCGCACTGGCACGGCGAGACCGGTGAGGACGTGGACACGGCGGTCTCGCGCGCCGAGACCGCGCTCGCCGACCTGCGTGCGACGTTCCTGGCCACGCCGTACCGGCCGTCGGGCCTCACCACCGCGACGCGCGCCGTCGTTCGTCTGGTGGACGAGCTGGTGTGGCTCAGCGTGATCCTCGAGCAGACTGCCAACGTCCGCCACTGGGCATCCGACCCCACGGCGCGCGAGGTCAAGTCGGCAGCTGCGGTCCTGCTCGACCACGCCGGCCGGGTGCTCTCGCTCTCGAACCCACCACAAGACAGCCTCCAGGACCACCTGGACGACCTCGTCGACGCGCGCCGAGCGATGGAGGCACGGGCACTCGAGATCGTGGAGCTGCCGCGCGGCGTGCGCCCTGCCGAGGAGCTCGTGGCCGCGCTCCGCCCGGGCTCTCGGGCCCAGGAACTCTCGTTCGTCGTCACCGGCATCGCGGCGAACATCGAGATCACGACGGCGGCCGAGGGACGACCCTGGTGGAGGAAGCTGCTCGGTCACCGACCGCCGGGCCTCGCCGGGCCGATGACCTCTGCGCAACAGCGGGCGCTCGCGCACGTCGAGCCGCACTCGGTGTGGCTCCGCAACAGCGTCCGCGGCGCGATCGCGCTCGCCGGTGCGGTGCTGATCGCGGACCTGAGCGGAGTACAGCACTCGTTCTGGATCGTGCTCGGCGCGCTGTCGGTGTTGCGCTCCAACGCTCTCAGCACGGGTCAGAGCGCTGTCCGGGGACTGGTCGGGACGACGATCGGGTTCGCGATCGGCGGACTCCTGGTACTCCTCATCGGGACGAGCACCGAGCTCCTGTGGGTGCTGCTCCCGGTCGCGATCCTTGCCGCCGGCATAGCGCCGGCGGTCTCCTTCACAGCCGGTCAGGCCGGGTTCACGGTCACCCTGCTGATCCTCTTCAACATCATCGGCCCGGCCGGATGGCAGGTCGGTCTGGTCCGCATCGAGGACGTGGCCATCGGGTGCGCGGTGAGCCTCGTCGTCGGAACCCTGTTCTGGCCCAGGGGAGCCACCGGCGTCTTCCGCCAGGCCCTGACGGAGGCCTATGCGGAGTGCGCCGCCTACCTGTGGGCCGTCGTCGAGAGCGGCACCGCGTCGCACGGATCGCCGACAGGGGCGGACAGCGCGGGGTTGCGGGCCGCTGCCGCCGCGCGTCGTCTCGACGACGCCTTCCGCGCATACCTTGCCGAGCGCGGCCACAAGAGGCTGAGCCTCGCCGAGGTGGCGTCCCTGATGACCGGGGTCGCCGGGCTCCGGCTGACCGCCCAGGCGGTGTCGGAGCTCTGGCCGGGCGACGAGACGCGGCGCGTCGACGTGCCTCGCGCTCAGCTGGAGGTCGTGATCGCCACCGAACGGGTGACGAACTGGTTCACCGCAATGGCTCAGGCGATCACGGGCTCGGGAACCGTTCCGCGCGCACTCCCGGAGGACGGCTCCTCCGGCCGCCGGATCGTGGAGGCCCTCGACGAGGACCTCGCGTCAGTGACGGCGTCCGAGGGGTCGGTGCGGGCCCACACGGTGCGCCTGGTGTGGACCAGCGATCACGTGGACAGCGCCCGGCGCCTGCAGGAGCTCATCGAGCAGCCATCGCGCAGCGCCGCCGGCTCGTCGCGTCGCGTCGACCGACCCTCCGGGTGAGCGCAGGCTGCGACCATCGCGACCTGCGGGTGAGGCCCGCCGACGTACGGCCTGGCCGGACGCGACGGTCGTCAGCGGTGACCCGCTCCCCGGTGATCTCCCGACAGACCGGGGACGAGCCGATCTTCGCCGGCCCGGCCGACGTCGATCTGGGGCTGCCCGAGAGCGGGACTCAGGTCCGATGCGCTGGCCGTGCCGGGATTCCGTCGCCGGAGCGAATGGTCTCGACGATCTCGCAGCCTCGCACGGTGTCGCTCGGGTCGGGTCGGCGCTCGTAGGTCAGCCGGTCGTGTGCTCCGCGGCCGCAGTCGATGATGTCCGGCTGGTGGTCGCTCGGTGCGACGACGAAGTCTCGACCGGGCCCCATGTGGACGACGTCCGTCTCGTTGCGGGCTGAGCCCTGGCGGCCCAGGTAAGCCTGGTCGGGTCCAGCGCCACCCGAGAAGTGGTCACTGCCGCCGTTGTCGACGAGCAGATCCAGGCCTGACCCACCGCGCAGCCAGTCGTCGCCCGGACCCCCGGTGAGATGGTCCCGGCCGGGGCCACCGTAGAGGGTGTCGTCGCCCGTGCCACCTCGAGCGTATTCGTCACCGTGGCGGCCCGTGGGGCCAAGCCGGACCACGTCGTCTCCGGCCCTTGCATCGACGTGGTCATCGCCACTGAAGGTCACGATCGTGTCTGCGCGAGCGGTGCCGACGACGTCGTCAGACCCGCGCGACCCACGAACACTGTCGGCGGTAGCGGGAAGGGCGACGGCGGTGACACATGCCGCACCCGCGATCGACGCGGTGAGGACACGAATTCGCACTGGCTCTCCCGAGATGACCTAGATGCTTCCGGACAGGGACACGATCGTAGGTCGCGCATGTCGTCCGGGGACCGAATTGCCATGGACCATGGTCGTAGTACCAGGCGCGCCCATCGGGACGAGCGAGCGCGGACAGCGACTACCAAGAGTCCTCACGCAGGGTCGATCGCGCGGTTCCTTGCTTTCGTGATCATGATGTCGACTGCCGGTCGCCCGAGGTCTCGCGCGCCTGCACGAGCAGGCCCATGTCGTCACGGCACGCCCAGTGCTCGACGATCATGCCGTCGGCGACGCGCCAGAGGTGGATGAAGGTCCACGTCACTCGCTTGCCGGACGCCTCGGTGCCGCTGAGCAGTGGCATGGTCGACGCACGATGAGTGCCGTGCAGGGTCAGGTGCTGCGCGACCAGGTCGCCCTCGCCGACGAGGTGATGCTGCTCGAGCGAAACCGGAGCAAGGTCGACGTCGATCGCGCGCAGGATTTCCCGCAGTCCCTCGCGACCCTGTGGACCGGCGGCGTGGTTGACGAAGTCGGCCGCGACCAGGTCGTCGAGCACTGTGTCGTCCCCGGCCTGCTGCCGCCGGAACATCTCGGCGACGACGTCCCTGGCTCTGCCCTCGTTTGGGGCATCGTCAGGGCCGCCCAGGTCACCGGCCGTCATGCCCTCCGGATGGCCGGGTGGCCACTGGACCAGCTCGATGCGGTACCCGTCGGGGTCGGTGAGCATGGCCGTCCAGAAGGTGCTCGAGCCGTCCGGGGAGGTCGGCTCCTCCGTCTCGATCCCACCGTCGGCACAATGGCCGACCGCGGCGCGCACGTCGTCAACCGCGACGACCAGGTGGTTGAAGCCACCGGGCTCCACCTCCCCGCGGCTCGGGTCGTGGACCAGCTCCAGGCTGACGAAGGGTTCCCGAGGGAGCTTGAGCATCGTGAGGTGGCCGATTGGTGTGTCGGGGACCTCGCCCACCACCTGGTAGCCGAGCGACGTGTAGTAGGCGACCGAGCGGGCGCGGTCGCTCACCCGGAGACCGACGTGCAGTGTCCTCACGAGGCGTCCTCTCTTCCTGGTTCCAGCAACCGGCCGAAGCCGCGGACGACGACCGGGGTGCCGAGACTCTCGTTGACCGACCACAGGAGGACTTGGTTGGACTCGAGGACGGGTCGGTCGAGGTGCTGCTCGAGCGGGTCGACGGCTTGGGCGGCACGGAAGCCGTTGCCGCCCAGGAAGACCGCATCGACGTCGCCGGTCACGTTCTCGGCGACCCACTCGACCACCTCGGCGGGCTCGACGAGAGCCGGGTCGTCGGTGACGTCGGCCAGGTCGGCCCACCCGACCGAGAAGCCCTGGTCGCGAAAGTACGCCGCCCCTCGGGAGTTGAGGTCCTCCCCGAACCACGGCGGGTGCACGACCGCCAGGCGCTCTGCGCCGAGGCGACGCAGCGCGTCGACGGCGGACGCGGGTGTCGAGCAGACCCGAACGTCCCACCGATCGGCGAGCCGTGCGACGAGCTCGCGCTCGGCGCGGTGCCCGAGAACGTAGGCCGTGCTCGTCGAGGCGTAGGCGATCGCCTGCAGGCGCCTCGGGTCGAGCTCCGCCGCGGCCGCGTCGACCTCCGACGGGTCCGCGTGGGCGCGGAGCTCCTCGGGCGAGGTAGGAGCCGAGCCGTCCGGCAGCAGCGAGATGCGGCGTACGTGAGTGCGGACAGCCCTACCTGCCATGGTGCAGAACTCCTCATCCGCCCCCGCGGCGGCGTGCGGGGTAAGGATCCCGACGTCGATCATCCGTGCGCCGACGGCCGGTAGACCAACAGCTGGCTACGACCGTCGAAGGTCCGTGACTCCAGCAGCTCGAGGTCGAAGTCACCGGAACCGGCCAGGACCGGGCTGGTTCCCGTCCTGCCCGAGATCACCGGGAAGATCGTCAGCTCGATGCGGTCGACCAGGCCTGCAGCCATCAGCGACCGGTTGAGCGACAGGCTCGCCTGGGAGCGCAGAGGCACGTCGGACTCCTCCTTGAGCCGGGCCACGATCTCGCCCGCGTCGCCGCTGGCGACGGTCGCGTCCGGCCAGCCGAGCGTGTCGTGCAGGGTCGAGGAGATGACGGTCGCCGGCATCCTCAGCGTCCGGCGGTTCCACTCGTCGTGGTTGTGCGGGTCCCCCGAGCGCAGCAGGATGTCGGCGTTCTCGCGGAACGTCGTGGCCCCGAAGACCATCCGCTGTGGGGTGTCGAACAGTGACGCCCGGTACGTCAACAGCTCCGGCCCCTGCTTGCTCCAGTAGCCGCCCCAGTCGCCGTCGGGCCCGTAGGACCCGTAGCCGTCCAGGGTGGAGAACACGTCCCACGTGTAGCTGGCAGCCATCTGGTGACCTCCCGTGTGAGCGATCCGAAGAGCGACGTTCGTCCACGCCGATCAAACAGATGTGGTTCGTTGCGCCATTGAACTTCGCTCGTGCCCAGCCGACGCTCTCCGTCGATGTTCGTCAAGCCCTGACCGTCGAGCACAGCACCCGCGCCGTGCTCGCCATCGTCGAGAGTCCAGGCAGCCAGGGTCAGCATGCGCACGGTCGCCGAGCGGCTCGACACAGGACTGCCCTTGCTGCCGGGGCGACCGCACATCGGCTGCCGGTTGCCTATCGAGCGGTGCTCGTGCCGGTGGGGGTATCGGTGTCGCCCATCCCCGGCATGTCGGTATCGGCGGGCTCCGGCGACGAGCTCGGATCATGCGCGGCCCAGTACCCGACGTTCAGGTCGTGGTGCACGGTGTGCCACCAGTCCCACGTGGACGGGTGCTCGTAACCATCGACAGTGCCGAGCAGCAGCCCGCTGTTGTCGGTCCACACGAAGTGCATCGCGTCGGCGACGTAGTCGCAGAACACGCGGCCGTTCGCCTGCATCGCCTCGAGCCGGTCGCTGCGGGATTGCGCCAGGGTGATGCCCCTGGGGTGGTGGTACTCGTGGTTCCAGCTGATCTCGCCGTTGGTGCTGTGGCCGTTGCAGTTGCGTTGGTTGGCTCGGAAGGGTCGTCCGGTGAGAGCTTCGGCAGCGGCGACGTAGCCGTCGTAGAGCGCGTGGACCGACGGGTAGCGGCGCAGATCCACGTGCGCGACACCGACGTCGGGAGAGGTGCACACGACGTGGTCACCGCCAAGTGCCTGGCAGGAGGAGACCGGCAACCGGGCGTCTCCGAGCTTCTCGATGGCGGTCAAGATCGGGTTGTCG
Organism: Nocardioides sp. HB32; assembly: GCF_054058995.1. NCBI lineage: Bacteria > Bacillati > Actinomycetota > Actinomycetes > Propionibacteriales > Nocardioidaceae > Nocardioides > Nocardioides sp. HB32. The sequence goes on along the minus strand of NZ_JBSSBS010000001.1, from coordinate 3,402,651 downwards.
GTCGTGGAAGACGTGGGGAGCCGCTCGGTGGCGAGGCTGTTGCCGTCGTGCGAGAAGACCCAGACCGCCGACCCGGCCGCCGCACCGGCCACGACGCACGCCGCTGCCGCGGCCAGCACCGCCCGGCGTCGCCGCTCGTGTGCCGGGTCCCGCCGCGGGCTCGGCTGGCCGGACGCTGAGTGGTCGGATGTCGGCGCACCCGGGGGCGGGGGGCCTGGTGGCGGGGAGCTCGCTGCTGACTCAGGGGTCTTCCCGGTCGGCGAAGCTTCTGCACTCCCGGGCGGATCGGCGTCACCGTGTGGCGGCGGCTGGGTGGCGTTCGGGTCCGAGTGACGCGGCTGGCGACCGACGGGGGCGCTGCGGGACAGCAGCCTTCCCCAGCGTCCCGAGGACCCCAGCGCGGCGCCCGCGGCGGCGGTGAAGTCGCGGCAGGTGGCGTAGCGGTCGACGGGATCCTTGGCCATGGCCTTGGCGAGCACGCCGTCGAGCGCCTCGGGCAAGCCGACGCGCACCGTGCTCGCACATGGCGCCGGCTCCTCCACGTGCGCCCACAGCACCGCGGCGTCGACGTCACGAACGAACGGCGCGCGCCCTGTGAGGCACTCGAACAGAACGCATGCCAGCGCGTACTGGTCAGCGCGCCCGTCGATCGGGTGGCCCTGGATCTGCTCAGGCGCGACGTAGTGCACGGTTCCGACGAACTGGCCGGTGTCGGTCAGGCCGGACCGGGACAGAGTGTGCTTCGCGATGCCGAAGTCTGCGAGGTACACGTGGTCCGGGTCGTCGGCGTCCGCCCCGGCCTCGAGAAGGATGTTTCCCGGCTTGACGTCGCGGTGTACCAGCCCGTGCCGGTGTGCGAGGTCGAGCGCTCGACCCGCCTGGGTGGCCGCGTACAGCGAGTCGGCTGGAGTGAGCCGGTGGTGATCGCGGATCAGCGTGCGCAGGTCGGAGCCCGCCACGTACCGCATCGCGATGAACAACAGGTCCTCGTGCGTGCCCATGTCGTAGATGGGGATCACGTTGGGGTGGGTCAGGGATGCAGCCGTGCGAGACTCCTGGAGGAACCGGGTCCGGAACACGTCGTCCTCGGCAAGCTCCGGCGCCAGCACCTTCAGCGCCGCCAGGCTGCCGAGCCTCGGGTTCTCGGCCTGGTAGACCACGCTCATGCCGCCGCGGCCGAGGACCGCCAGGAGCCGGTAGCCGGCGAACTCGTCTCCGACCCTGGGAAGTGTCAACACGCGGCCACCTCCGTACCTGCGCGTGAGGGCGTGTCGAAGCCGGGTCGGGGCCGTCCCCTCTTGGTGCGTTCCCGGCCATTCTGCGCGCTGCTTTCCTCACCGAGCCATACCGCAACTTGAGGACACCCCACGAGGACGGGCTGACTATGCTCCCGGCAAGGGCACGCGCGTGCCGCCCCGGCCGGAAGGGGCTTCAGCCGTGGAGCACACCCTGCGGACGGTGTCGTTCGGCGTGCTCGGCCCGCTCGTGGTTGACCTCGGCGATCACCCGGTCCGACTAGGCGGCCTGAAGCTGCGGCGGGTGCTGGCGATGCTGCTCATCAACGCGGGACGCACGGTGTCGGTCGACCGGCTCATCGAGGGGCTGTGGGAGGACCAGCCGCCCGACGGCGCGGTGAACACTCTGCAGGTTCACGTCTCGCACCTGCGGCGCGTCCTGGCGGACGGCGAAGTCCCGCTGGTCACCCAGCCCCCCGGCTACCAGCTGCGGGTCCGCCCCGAGCAGCTGGATCTTCTGCGCTTCGAGCAGCTCGCCGGGTTGGCGCGCGAGCGCGCGGACGCCGATCTGCCGGCTGAGGCGGCGGAGGCGCTGAGTGAAGCGCTCAGCCTGTGGCGTGGCCCGGCGCTGGAGGACATCGGCTCGGGTTCGTTCGCCGACAACGCGCGCACGTTTCTCCACGAACGACGCTGGGGGGTCACTGAGGACCTGCTGCGACTGCGGCTGCGGCTGGGACAGTACCCCGTGGTGGTCGAGGAGTGCACGGCCATGGTGGCCGAGCATCCGCTGCGGGAGTCGTGGTGGGAGCTGTTGATGGTGGCGCTGTACCGGGCCGGCCGCCCGGCGGAGGCGCTGGCGGGCTACCAACGTTGCCGTCGGGTGCTGCTCGAGGAGCTCGGCGTCGAGCCGATGCCCCAGCTTCAGCGACTGGAGCGGCAGATCCTCAACCATGACCGCCGGCTGGATCCGGGTCCGGCGACGGCGTCGGTCGTGCTCCGGCGGCCCGTCGGTGCAGGACGCGAGGCCGGCGCGACCACGCAGCTGCGAGCCCAGCGGCTCGACTCCGTGTTGGAGGTCGACGAGCTGTCGACGGTGCCGCTCGGAACCCGGACGGTCATCGGGCGGAACGACGAGTGCGACGTGGTGCTGACCAGCCCGGAGGTCAGCCGGCGCCATGCCGAGATCCGCCTGGTCAGCGGCCGGCACCTGCTGCTCGACCTGTCGTCGGCCAACGGCACGTGGCTGGCGGGCGAGCCTGTCCTGCAGCGACTCCTCGATGATGGCGACGTCGTCAGCGTCGGTCAGCATCAACTGCGGTACCGGATCCGGCGAGTGCCCTCCTAGTGGGCGACGTGCCGACGCCCCTGGCTCTGTGAGCACAGGGGCGTCGGCGGGTCGGTCGTCTCGCTCAGGTCAGCGCCCGGTAGCAGGAGTTGATGTTGTACGACGAGTAGCCGTACGCGTACCAGTCCGTGCGCTGCTTGGGAGTGCCGTGGTCGCCGCCGGCGATCGACGCGAGAGTGTTGTAGCCCTCCCAGTAGTCGGAGTTGTCGAGCCGGTGGGTGACCGTCAGGCCGTACCGGGTGTACATGCCGGCGAGGCAGTCGGCGAACAGCTCTCGGCCGAGAGTTCCGGATGCGCTCTTCCAGCCAGCCATGAACATGATCTCGTGCCCCCACTCGTGGGCGAGGATCACGCCGGGGGCGTAGTCGCCGTACGTGTTCAGCAGCCCCTGTGTCCAGCCGGTCCCGATGTAGATCTGGCCGAGGTACGGCCGGTCGCAGGCGAACGAGTTGCTGGGCGACATCGTGAAGCCGCAGGCCGTGATCGTGCTGTTGTAGTAGTAGACCCTGGGCTGCGCGTAGTACGCCGACCACCCCCAGCTGCGGAAGTTGGTCGCCCAGAAGTTGTTGATGTCACCCATCAGGTAGCTGACGGTGCCTTGGGACGTCGTCTGGGGGCTGGCGAGGGCGTTCGCTGGTGCCCCGGTCAGAGCGACGACGACCAGGGTGATCGATGCGGCGAGCGCTGCAGCGAGCGCCTTGTGGGCCCGGGCGAGAGGGGATCGCGGCGTCTGGTGGAAGCGGGTGTTGTGAAGCATCTCGAGGTTCCTTTCGGGTGGACCGCGTGCGGCGGTCTCGGTTGGAACCACGTTGTGGCGCAGCGCTGAAGGCCCTCTGACGTCCGACTGAAGGAGTCGACGGCGTTGTGCGCCCACCGTGAGCCGCAGACGCGGCCGCACAAGCCCGAGCGGATGCGCTACGCGCTGCAGATGCGGACGTCAGAATGTGATCGCATCGAGCCAAGCAGAGCGTTCACACTCTGTCGGTGATGGAGATCCGGGAAGGCGACTAAGGCGTTCGACGCACCACGAAGGCGGGGTCGATGGTCCGCAGGGTGTCGGGCTCGAAGCCGTGCTTGACGCCCCAGAGCACGGCCTGGGAGCGTCGTTCCACTCCCATCTTCCGGTAGGCCGAGCGGATGTAGGTCTTGACCGAGTTGATGCTGAGAAAGGCGCGGTCGGCGATCTCCTGGTTGCTCAGCCCCTGGGTGATCAGGGCGATGATCTCGGCTTCGCGCGAGGACAAGCCGGCAGAGCGTCCGGGCCAGTCGCCTCGTCCGTCCACGCTCGACTCGTTGTTACCGGGCAGGATCACGACCTCGCCCGCGACGACCCGCTTGAGCGCGTTGACGATCTGAGGCCCGGTGAGAACCTTGGAGAGGTAGCCACGGGCTCCGCCAGCGATTGCTTGCACCACCATCTCTGGCTGGACGTTCCAGGAGTAGACCACTACCTTCGCACCGCTGTCCCGGACGAAGTCCTCGAGGTCTATCCCCTTGCCCTGGATCTGGGCGAAGGTGTCGAAGAGGACCACGTCAACGTCGCTCAGGACGGTCTGGGAAGCGCCGGTCTCGACGACGTCGATGCTCTCGTTGGCGAGGAAGGTGGCGACTCCGGCAACCACGACGGCGTAGTCATCCACGATGGCCAGGCGGATCCGAGGTTGGTTCACCTCCCCACCGTAGTGCGGCTTTCGCGGAGCGAGCGTGGGGCGACCCGTCATCGGCACGAGCGCGGTCGCCGATCCGGGCGAAGGTAGCCGCTCTGGCCCGTGCGAGGCCCAGCGAGACCCCAATTTCAGCGATGTCTCGCGACAGGGGACTCGAGTTCTTGCCGACTCGGTCGAACATGACAGGCCTGCACGCGTCGAGACGCGCTGTGGTCGAGAAGATCCGAAGAGGTGCGGAGTTGAGGGGGGCGTCATGCTTCGAAGGTTGACCGCTGCAGTGTCCATGGTGGTGTTCACGCTTCTCGTGCCAGCCGGACCGGCCGAGGCCATGTCGGGAGAAGCGGTCTCGGGCGCTGGCACGTTCACCGGCAACAGCCTGTGCCCCAGTGGCAGAGAGTTCACGATCGATGCCGTGGGCAGCGGAGACGCTGATGCCGCCACCGGCTCGTTCTCCTACTCCTGCGGGAGTACCGGTCAGCTGGCGAGCGGGACCATCGACTGCCTGCGGGTCGTCACGCAGCCGGGACGGAACAACGTGGTGTCCCACTACGCGACCATGGGTGGCGTGGTGACCACGGCGTCGGCGACGCCGTTCACTGGGCTACCTGCCGGCACGGCTGTGACCGTCACGGTCTACGACGAGAATTTCTCGGTCTTCACGGTCCCCCAGTTCGGCGTCACACCCGCGGCCACGACCTGCTCGAGCAACGATGGTGGTCAAGCCCAGACCATCGCCACCGGTGATGTGGACATCGTCATCACCCAGGACGTCGATGGCGACGGTGTCGTCGATGGGCGCGACAACTGCCCGGAGGATGCCAACACGCGTCAGTCCGATCCGGACGGGGATGGACTCGGTGAACCGTGCGACGACTGCCCGGATGTGGCCAACGGCGGCCAGGCCGACACCGACAACGATGGGATCGGGAACGCCTGTGACTCCACCCCGACCGGCGACACCGACACGGATGGTGTCGACAACGCGGTGGACAACTGCCCGGCTGTGGCCAACGGCGGCCAGGCCGACACCGACGGTGATGGGGTCGGGAACGCGTGTGACTCCACCCCGACCGGGGACACCGACGCGGATGGTGTCGACAACGCGGTGGACAACTGCCCGGCTGTGGCCAACGGCGGCCAGGCCGACACCGACAACGATGGGATCGGGAACGCCTGTGACTCCACCCCGACCGGCGACACCGACGCGGATGGTGTCGACAACGCGGTGGACAACTGCCCGGCTGTGGCCAACGGCGATCAGGCCGACGCCGACGGTGATGGGGTCGGGAACGCGTGTGACTCCACCCCGACCGGGGACACCGACGCGGATGGTGTCGACAACGCGGTGGACAACTGCCCGGCTGTGGCCAACGGCGGCCAGGCCGACACCGACAACGATGGGATCGGGAACGCGTGTGACTCCACCCCGACCGGCGACACCGACGCGGATGGTGTCGACAACGCGGTGGACAACTGCCCGGCTGTGGCCAACGGCGGCCAGGCCGACGCCGACGGTGATGGGGTCGGGAACGCGTGTGACTCCACCCCGACCGGGGACACCGACGCGGATGGTGTCGACAACGCGGTGGACAACTGCCCGGCTGTGGCCAACGGCGGCCAGGCCGACGCCGACGGTGATGGGGTCGGGAACGCGTGTGACTCCACCCCGACCGGGGACACCGACGCGGATGGTGTCGACAACGCGGTGGACAACTGCCCGGCTGTGGCCAACGGCGGCCAGGCCGACGCCGACGGTGACGGGGTCGGGAACGCGTGTGACTCCACCCCGACCGGCAACCCCCAGTGCGCGGACGGAGCCGACAACGACGGAGACGGGTACACCGACTACCCCGCCGACCCCGGTTGCGCCTCGGTCTCCGACGACACCGAGTCGCCCAATCCGAGCAACGCGCCCAGCTGCGACGGCCGTCGGGCCACCGTGTACGTCGCGAACGGGAGGATCGTCGGCGGACCGGACTCCGGCCAGGCCTACACCGGTACCCTGCGCGGAACCGCTGGTGCGGACGTCATCAGGGCGACCGCGAGGGCTGACACGGTGGTGGCGGGCAGCGGCAACGACTCGGTGTGCGCTTCGGGGGGTGCCGACACCGTCCTCGGCGAGGCAGATGCTGACCGGCTGTTCGGCGGAGGCGGGAACGACAACGTCTCCGGCGGCACCGGCGCCGACAGGCTGCAAGGCGCAGCTGGGAACGACACGCTGACCGGGGGAGATGGTCCTGACCGCTTCGTCGGCGGCAGTGGCACCGACACCGCCACGGACTACAGCCGTGCGCAAGGAGACACCCTCGCCAGCGTCCCCTAGGCATTGCCCACTCCTGGCTCTCGTCCGGAGGGGACCTGGCCGGACGGCGCGCACGCTCCGCGGCAGATCCGCCCTTCGAGACCACGTGCGTGATGCCGCCGGCGCTCCCGCGGCGAGTTCGGCTGGGACGTCGGCCGCCGGTGGTCCTCCTCGCGGGGTCGGCCGGATGAGCTCGAAGCCAGGCGATCGTGACCAGTTCGGTCTCGTCGCGGCGGGTGGTCGCCGCCGGCTCCCGGCTTTCGGGTCCTGGCCCCGTGTCCGTGGCTTGCTGGCCGTGGATGGTTGCGACCGACAGGGCAGCTACGGGAAGGGTGGGTGGGTGGTCGTCGCCGGTTCCCGGCTTTCCGGCGTGCGGTCCCGGGGGCCGCGCCGGCTGTGGAAAGCGGCTCGGAATCGTGACCTGTTCGTTACCCAGGACCCTGTGGAGCAAGGGGTTCTGGGCCTCTCGGTGTCGGTGGCCGGTGCTTGAGTAGGACCATGACAGCGATGGCCACACCCCGGCACCGAGTCTCGGTGGCCGTCGCCCACGCCCACGCCGAGATCGATGCGGTCGCGGACGCCTCGGTGCGGTCCATGGACGCTGTGGAGACCACCGCGACCCTCGTCTCGCTCACCCGGCTGAAGGCGCAGGTCGCCGAGCTCGAGGCGCGGGTCGCCGAGCACGCCGACGACGAACAGGTCGACGCGTGGGCGCACCGGACCCGGCAGACCAAGCCCGCGGTGCTCGGCCAGGTGAAGCTCGGCCAGGCCCTCGTCACCCGCGGCCATGTCCGCGACGCGCTCGCGGCCGGTGACCTGGTGGTCGAGCAGGCCCGGGTGATCGTCACCGCGCTCGACCAGCTCCCCGGCGACCTCGACACCGCCCTGGTGGACCGGGCCGAGCGGCACCTGGTCGCCGCCGGCCGCGAGCACACCGCCCCCACCCTGCGGATCCTGGGCAAGCGGCTGATGGACGTGGTCGCCCCCGACCTGGCGGACGAGTACGAAGCGAAGCAGCTCGCCCGCGAAGAGGCCGACGCGCTGCTGGCTACCACGTTCACGATGGTCGATGACGGGCACGGCAAGTGCCACGGGAAGTTCACGGTCCCGTCCTTCCACGGTGCCGCGCTGAAGAAGATGCTGCTCGCGATCGCCGCCCCCAAGCACCGCACCGCCACCGACGGCCCCGCAGCCCCCGGCGCCGGGGTGGTGCCCCGGCCCGGCCGGGAACGCCTGGGCCGCGCGTTCTGCGAGCTCATCGAGCGCTACCCCGCCCACCAGCTCCCCCAGACCGGCGGAGTCTCCGCCACCATCGTGGTCACCATGACCCTCGAGACCCTCGAAGGCCGCCTCGAGCAGGCCGCGCTCCTGGACACCGGGGGAGAAGATCACCGCCGCCACCGCCCGCCGGCTGGCCTGCGAGGCCGGCCTGATCCCCGCCGTGCTCGGCGGCAACTCCGAGGTCCTCGACCTCGGCCGCACCCGCCGCTTCCACACCAAGGCCCAACGAACCGCGATCGGGATCCGCGACCAGCACTGCACCGAACCCGGCTGCGATTGGCCACCCGCGATGTGCCACGTCCACCACGACATCCCGTGGAGCCGAGGCGGACCCACCGACGTCGAGCACGGCAGGCTCCTCTGCCCGAAACACCACACCAGGTTCCACCGACGAACCTAGGCCGACCTGCCCGACGAAGCACCACCACAGACCGGCCGACGGGCGCGGTCCCGCCCGCCAACACCCCAACGCCGCGAGCCGCGCGAAATGCGGCTTGATCCGGATGCTTTGTGCGCGCCCTACTCAACATCGGCGAGGCAACAGAAGGAGCGCTGTGGAATGTTCCGAGGCATCGGTCACCGGGGATTAGGCGTAACGGCCGCATTATGACCGTCCAACCGAGACGCTCGCTCGGCCCGTTGCCTCACTGGGGCCCTGTCCTGGCCATGGCGCTGACCCTCTTGGTGGCTGCCGCCGCGGGATACGTCTGCGCGGGCTACCAGGCGGCTCATCGACTCACCGCGTGTCAACGGGTCGCCTCGCACCAACCGATGGACAGCTCGACCGTGCCACCACCCTCAGATGAGGACGTACTGCAGTGTCTTGGCACTGACTAAGTCGCGGGGGTCGGATGGTCCGGGTGAAAGGCGCCAAGCTCCGCTCATCGGCTGCGTGCGTCCGACGTGCAACCCCACTCGCCACCACCGACGAGCGGGAAGTTCACTGGCGACGGGCCCGAAGGACGTAGGTGCCTCCTTCGACGTCCACGATCCCGCCGTGGCGTTCGATCGACTCCCGCAACGCTGACCTGAGGCGATGGAGGATCTCCGGTCGGAGTCGGCGGTGATCACCGAAGGTCGCGACGAGGTCGGCCCACTGGGCACCGGTCAGGCGGCGCTGCCAGCGGTACGTGCGTGGCGCGGACGCGGTGAAGGCGGGGTGGCTGGTGAACGGATCGGGAGCGTCGGGGACCCCGCCGGGGGCGCCACCGATCACCGTGGCGGCCGGAGCGAGGTCGGCGTAGATCGCCCGGAACTCGGTGAGCAGGTCCGCGGGGACCACGTGGTAGTTCCAGAACCTCGCCAGCCGGCCGCCGGGCTCGAGCAGCCGTGCAGCCTTCTCCAAGCCAGCGACGGGACCGATCCAGTGCCAGGCGTGTCCGCACGTGATGAGGTCGAATCGGCGTCCCGCGTCGTCCCAGTCCTCGAACCGGCCGATCTCGACCGTGATGCCGTGCTGTCGGGCGACCGCCGCCATGCGGGGGTCGGGGTCGACGCCGAGGACCGGTACTCGTCTGCGCGCGAGCTCGACGGCCACCTTCCCGGTGCCACACCCCACGTCGAGCCCCGCGATCACCGGGACGACGACGAGGTCGTCGAGGAGGGCCGCGGGGTAGCCGGACCGCGACCGGTCGTACGCGGACGCGTCCACCCCGAACGACAGTGCTCGGTCGCGCTCCGGGTGCAGGTCCTCCAGCGGCACACCTCCAGTCTGGCCCTCGGCAGTCGAGGACGTCCCGCCCGAGGGTCGTGAGAGCTAGGCTCGTGTCCGGAGCCGAAGGCCCAGGAGGTGTCTCATGAAGATCGAGTTCATCGCCAGTGTCGCCGTCATCACGCCCACACCGTCGGAGAGCCGACGGCTGTACATGGACGCGCTCGGTCTGCCGCTCAAGCAGCTCGACGGCGAGTACTTCGCCAGCGAGGAGATCGGCGGTTGCCAGCACTTCGGGGTGTGGCCGCTCGAACAGGCCGCCCAGGCGTGCTTCGGCCAGAGCTCATGGCCCGATGACGTAGCGGTGCCACAGGTGAGCGTGGAGTTCGAGGTGGCGAACGCCGACGCAGTCGCCGCGGGTGCTGATGAGCTCCGAGCGAGTGGATACGAGCTGCTGCACGACGCACGTGAGGAGCCGTGGGGTCAGACAGTCGCCCGTCTGATCTCGCCCGAAGGCACCGTGGTCGGGTTGTCGTACGCGCCGTCGCTGCACGGATAGCAGCACCCGTTCAAGCCCCTCCATCAGCGGTGGAGGCAGCCCCGTGGATCACGGTGACGAGCTGGTCCCGGCTGGGCCCGGGGGCGTACGACGGCCGCCAACCCGATTCGTAGACAGCTCGAGCCAGCGGCTCGGCCGGTTGGAGACAGGTCGGGAGTGCGGTCATGGCCCAGTAGGGTTCGGCGTACTCGTTGATCCGGGGGTCGGCCTGGGCCGCCTCGCAGATGCGCTCGGTCGTCAACGGGCCGGTCAGGTCGAGCGCCGCACCTTGCCAGCGCGCCACTGCATCGGTGTCGATGGCGATGTGGTCCTCGACCCAGGGCCGGACGAACTCGTCGCACCACGCGCCGAACGGGTGGACGAGGGAGCCGGGATCGGCGCCGTCGTCCAACAGCTCCAGGAGGGCGTCGACCTGCGAGAACGCCATCGCAACCCCGCGTCCGCGGGTGGGGGTCGTCGTTGCCACGGCATCGCCGACCGAGACCAGCCCGGCGAGCCGGCGCTGCGATCGGTAGACGTTGCGCAGGGCGCCGCCCACCATCACCGGGCTGGTCGGCCTCGCTCGGTCGGGGTCGGTCCAGACGGCGAGCGCGGGAACGGCGCGGCAGGCCTCGTCGAACACGGCGTCGAGCCGAAGCGGCTTCAACGCGTCGTCCGCGGTCGGGCAGACGAAGAGCACGGAGAAGTGTCCGGCCTCGTGCAGGAACACCAGGACCTGGTAGCCGTCGTAGCTGTTGAAGCTGCCGAGCGGATTGTCCATGGGACCCGGTTCGGCTCCGGGCAGCAGCTGGTAGGTGCGGTCGACGTAGGTCAGCCCGCACAGGCCCTCCAGCTCCGGATCGGTCGTCCGATCGATCCGGCTCGAGCGACCCGACGCATCAACCACGAGGTCCGCTGTCAGTGGGACCTTGTCGACCACGGCACCCGTGACCCGCCCGCCGTCGGAGAGCAGCCCGTCGACGTGTCCGGTGCGAAGCGTCAGCCCGGGCGTGTCCGAGGCGGTGCTGCGAAGGGCTCGCTCCAGGACTGAACGACGCGAGCGGTTGCCGATGGTCCGGGTGCCCGCACCCGGGACCTCGACGACCATCGGCTCGGCGCCGACGCCCGTCCACGCGTCGTACGCCGCAGGCCACCGTCGCTGCAGCACGTCGGCCACCTGCGGCCGGAACCCGTGGGCATGCTCGAACTGCATGACTCCGCGGCGCCGCCAGGTGCCGTCCGCGGACGGACCGGGGTCGCGGTCGACCGAGGTGACGTCGTGCCCGCGCTCCGCCAGCGCCGCGCCGACCAGCATTCCGGTCGGCCCGGAGCCGAGGACCAGGACCTTCATGTCGAACCACGGTCCGCCTCGCGCCGCGGGGTGTCAACGCGATTCGGACCGAGTGCGCGCCGCCGCTCTCGGGATCGACTCCCGCCAGGTCCGCCGCGAGACCTCGTCCCCGTCCAGCGTGGCAACGGTCTCGATCTCCACGCCGTAGCCGGCCCCGGTGACCGCGACATCCATCGTGGACACCACCTGCACGGCAACGCCCGGCCACGTCAGGTCGTACGTCGTGACCGCGTGGGCGGTCTGCTCCCAGGTACGCCGGTCCACGGTCACCTCGCCGCGGTAGTCCTCGCGGGCCCAGCCGTCGTACGGCGTGTCGTAGTCGGCGACGGTGTGCGTCCGGGCGGTGGTGGTCCGGCGCAGGACGTCGTCCTCGATCGACCATCCGACGCCGTGCATCGACTCCGACGAGTGCTCGGCACCCGGCGTGAACGTGGGCACCGGGAAGGAGCCCGCCAGCAGCGGCAGGGAGACCGAGCCGGCATGGACGGTCAGCGTGACGGGGGCGGGCGGTGCGATGGTGTTCGGCCAGTCCGAGCCGGCGACGCTGACGCGGAGGCGGTTGCCGGGGGACCACTGGAAGGCGCAGGCGTCCAGGTCGAGCTCGACGTCGTACTCCTGGCCGGGCACGAGCGACGCCGGCCGGCCGTGCACCCCGTCGCGGAAGGCCAGGTCGAGGGTGCCGCGGGTGACCAGGGCGGAGGTGCCGTCGGGGAAGACGTCGCAGAGCTTGACCGAGAGCGAGGCGACGGGCTGGTCGACGCTGATCCGGAGCACCGCGCGGGGCTGGCCGACCACGGGGTCGTGCGGGGGTGCGGTGTCCCAGGTCAGTGACCGGGCGTCGTCGAGGCGCTGGTCGCCGGACTGGCCCCAGGGCAGGTGGCCGGCACAGTCGATCCAGGCGGCGGTCCCCGTGTCGGGTACGACGGTCAGCACGGACGGGCCGGGCAGCGACACCGACCACGGCCGCGTCGGCGGGACCGACGGCAGCGAGAGCCAGTAGCCCTCGTGCAGGTCCAGGTCGGGCTCGGGCCCGGTCGACGTGCGGACGAACACGTCGCAGCCGGATGTGAAGCCGGAGGTGGAGTCGGAGGTGGAGCCGCGCAGCCAGCGGTCGAACCAGGCCGCCATCTCGACGTCCAGGTCGATCCGGGGCCCGGGCATCGCGACCTTCGGGTCGGCGTGGGCCCACGGCCCCGCGAGCAGGCGGTGCGGCACGCCGGAGGCAGCGAGCGCGGCGACGGTGCGGAAGGAGTTGTTCCGGTAGCCGTCCGCCCAGCCGGCGACCAGCATCGTGGGGACGTGGATCCGGTCGTAGCCGTCGCCGGCGGCGCCGAGGCGCACCGACCCGCCGCGCCAGTAGTCGCCGTGCACGTTCTCCCGAAGCCAGGTCAGCACCCACGGCTCGTTGGTCGCGAGCCGCCGCGACCACTCGTCCCGCCACCCGTCGCCCCACACGGCGGGCACGGGTGGCAGCACGCACATCGGCGTCATGTAGTGGTTGTAGTCGACGAGGTCGACCAGCTTCAGGGCGCCGCCGCGCCAGTGCACGTCGTCGGTCCACCGGTCGTCGCTGCTGTAGATCGCGAACACCGCACCCAGCGCCGGCGGCCGCTCGCAGGCGAGCTGCAGTGAGTTGAAGCCGGAGTACGACGTGCCGAACATGCCGACTCGCCCGTTGCACCAGTCCTGTGCCGCGAGCCAGGCGATCACCTCGGCCAGGTCCGCCTGCTCCTCGGGCGGGTACTCGTCGGTCGCGTCTCCCGACGACGACCCGGTGCCGCGGACGTCGACCCGGCAGAGCGCGAACCCGAACCGGTCGCGGAGGTCCTCGTAGCCGGCGGCGTACGACGAGGTCAGGTCGTCCTTGCGGTACGGCAGCGCCTCGAGCAGGCACGGCTGCGGGCCGGTGGCCGGGTCGGGCAGGTAGAGCGTCGCCGCGAGCTCGACGCCGTCCCGCACCCGGATCCGGACCTCCCGGGACGACGCGGTCATGCGAGCATCGCCAGGACGTCGGGGGAGTGCAGCGACTCGCTGGTGTTGCCGTCGCGGCCGACCGTGGTGGGCGCGGTGAACATCGAGTTCAGGACGGCCTCCTCGGCGGCCTCGACGACCGCGGCGAACAGCGGGTCGAGGGCGCGGCCGCCGAGTGGCGTACCGTCCAGCGCCTGCTCGCGGTCCATCCGCAGCCCGAGGCCGAGACCCAGGAAGATCTCGCCGCTGCCGTGGTGCGCCACCGACCCGGCGCGGGCCAGCCCGAGCCCGACCCGGCGGGCCAGCCGGGCGCACGCGGCGCCGTCGACCGGCGCATCGGTCACCACGAGCCCGATGCAGGAACCCGCCGGCCGGGCGGGCGCGGACGGCGCCGGCGGCAGCCGCCGGCCCACGGGTACGCCGGTCACCACCAGGTCCTCACGCGCGCCGAAGTTCGTCAGCAGCAGCACGGCCACGGTGTGGCCGCCCACGACCCGCGACGACGTGCCGATGCCGCCCTTGAAGCCGAGGCACGTCATGCCGGTCCCGGCACCGACCGCGCCCTCGTCCGGAGCGGGCGACGAGCCGCGCGAGGCCAGCGCCGCGTCGTGCGCGGCGACGACGTCGGAGGAGGTCACGTGCATCCGGCGGCAGTCGTTGAGGAACGAGTCGTCGCACTCGCCGACGACCGGGATGACCACGTCGTCCGCGACACCGCGGTCGCGGTCCAGCTCGATCTGGCACGCGGCGTCGTACACGCGGCCGAGCTGCATGGTCGAGGTCAGGTAGACCGGCGTCTCCGCGGCCGCCCACTCGGCGGCGGTGATGAACCCCGTGCACTCGCCCGCGCCGTTCAGCACCGCGCCGCCGGCGGGGACCGGCCGCCGGTACGCGTCCTCGGCGAGCAGCAGGCAGCTGACGCCGGTGCGCGCGACCACCGGGTCGTCGCGCCACACCGTCGCGTGCCCGAGCCCGACGCCGGCGACGTCGAGGACCGAGTTCGTCGGGCCGGTGGGCAGCACGCCGACCCGGATCCCCAGCTCCCGTGCGCGCGGCATGCCGACATCCTGCCGGAGCCCCGCGCGAACGGGTGGGATGCTGACGCCGTGGGCATCCCCGTGGTCTGGTCGCCGGCGACCAGGAAGCACGTGCCGGAGCACGAGGTCTGGGTCGGCGTGCCGACGCCCGGCACCGAGCTGCCCGAGCGCGTCGACGTCATCCTCGCCGCCCTGGAGGCGCACCCGCTGCACGAGGCGACCCCGCACGACGACCGGCTCCTGACCGCCGTCCACGACGAGGCGCTGCTGGAGTTCCTCGCGACCGCCGCCGACGACTGGGCCCGCGGTCCGTACGACGAGCTGGTCGGCCAGGACCGCGTCGTGCCGTACTTCTTCCCGACCGACGCGCTGCTCGCCGGCATGCCCCCGACACCGCCGGCGGCGCTGCACGGCAGGGCCGGCGTGTACTGCTACGACACGATGACGCTGGTCGGACCCGGCACCTGGGAGGCCGCCCGCGCGGCCGTCGACGTGGCGCTCACCGCGGTCGACCTCGTGACCGCGGGGGAGCGGGCGGCGTACGCGCTCTGCCGTCCGCCCGGCCACCACGTCACGCCGCGCGGGTACGGCGGCTCGTGCTACCTCAACAACGCGGCGGTCGCCGCCGAGGCGCTGCGCGCCGCCGGCCACGAGCGGGTCGCAGTCGTCGACCTCGACGCGCACCACGGCAACGGCACGCAGGCGGTGTTCTGGGAGCGTCCCGACGTCCGGTACGGCTCGCTGCACGTCGACCCCGCCGCGGGCTGGTTCCCGCACGTGTTCGGCCACGCGACCGAGACCGGCGCGGGCGCGGGAGCGGGTACGACGCGCAACCTCCCGCTGCCCGAGGGCACCGGTGACGACCGCTGGGTCGGGTCCGTCGGCGAGCTCGCGGACTGGGCGTCCGACTGCGACGCGCTGGTCGTCTCGCTCGGGGTCGACGCCGCCGGTGACGACCCCGAGAGCCCTCTCCAGGTCACCGCGGACGGCTTCCGCGCCGCCGGGCGGCTGCTCGGGGCGCTCGGCGTGCCCAGCGTGCTGGTCCAGGAGGGCGGCTACGACCTCACGAGCATGGGCGGGCTGGTCGCGGCGTACCTCGACGGCCACGCCGGCTGATCGACACGCACCCGGACCCGACCTGGGACGGTGTCCGGTACGTACTGGGTAGGGTGCGTGCACGGGGGAAAGGGTTCGATGAGATTCAGGTACCGGCCGTTCCAGGCCGCCGTGATCGGGTTGCTCGCTGCCCTGATCACGGCCTGCGCCGCGTTCGCCCCGCTGTACGACCGCGCGATGCGCCAAGCGCTCTCCGACATCGTCATCGACCAGACCCCGCCGGCGCTGAGCGGTCTCCAGGCGTCCGCCGCCTACACCCAGCAGGGCGGCTTCGGCTTCCACGAGCAGGCTCCGCCGCCGCCCCCGGACGTGGTGCTCTCGAAGATCCCGCCCGATCTGCGTGTCCACTACCGCGACCCGATCGCCGGCTACACCGCCGCGGTCACGAAGAACCCGGCCGGGCCCGCCGACCCGGGCTCGAACCTGGTCTGGCGCGACGGCGAGTGCGAGCACCTCGAGCTCGTCGACGGCGTGTGTCCCTCCCGACCCGGCGAGATCGTCGTCAGCGAGGCCGACGTCGACAACTTCGGGTTCACGACGGGCACCACGTTCACGGTCGCCGGCATCCCCAGGAACGCCGAGGGCGGCGGGCACGCAACGCCGACGAACGTCCACCTGACCGTCACCGGTGTCTACCGCCAGGTGCCGAGCGACTACTGGTTCGGACTGCTGCTCACCGGTCGCTCGGGTACGACGGACCCGCTGCCGCCGAACCACCTCCAGGCCGACGTCTGGCTCACGTCACAGAAGACGTTCGAGTCCCGCAGGCTCCCGACGTTCCCGCAGGAGACGTCGACCGTCGCCCTCCCGCTGGACCGGGAAGCCGTCGGCGTCGACGACCTGCTCACCATCGGGACCGCGGTCGACGAGCTCGAGAAGCACCCGAGCGCGATCTCGGGCGCCACGGTCACCTACCTGTCGGGCGTGTCCGACCTGGCCCAGAACGTGCGCGACCAGACCGACCAGTCCCGGGTCACCGTCCCCCTGCTGATGGCCCAGCTCGGCCTGCTCGCGGTCGTCGTCCTCTGGCTGGTGCTGCTCGCCGTCACGGAGCAACGACGTCCGGAGGTGGCACTGGCCCGCCTGCGTGGCCGCGGACGTCGCGGTGCCCGCAGGCTCCTGGCCGGCGAGCTGCTGCCGGTGGCGCTGGCCGGAGTGGTCCCCGGCGTGCTGCTCGCCCTGCTCGGCACCTGGTTCGCCCGTACGGCCGTGCTGCCCGGCGATGCGCCGTTCGAGCTCCGCACACCCCTGCTGTACGCCGTCCTGATCGCGGTCGGCGTGCTCACGCTGGTCACGGTCCTAGCGGTCGTGCGGGTCTCCCGCGAGCCGGTCGTCACGCTGCTGCGCCGGGTCCCTCCCCGGCGTACCGGCTGGAGCCTGGGCGTCGCCGACGCGCTGGTGATCGCCGGCTGCGGCGGCGTGGTCGTCGTCTTCGCGACCGGGGGCCTCGACGGCCCGATCGCCCTCGCAGCGCCCGGCCTGCTGGCCATCGTGGTCGGGCTGGTGCTCGCGCACCTGACCACCCCGACCGCCGCACTCGTCGGCGGTCGCCTGCTCCGGGGCGGCCGGGTGCGGGCGGGCGTGAGCGTGGTCGACGCGGCCCGCAGTCCCGCGACCCGCCGGATCGTCGCGATCGTGACCCTGGCGACGGCCCTGTCGGTCTTCTCCGCCGACGCGCTGCTGGTCGGCGACCGCAACCGCGCGTCCGCGGCCGAGCAGCAGGCCGGCGCTCCGGTCGTCGCCGAGGTGACCGGCGTCGACGTGCTCGCGGTCCGCGCAGCGCTCGCCGACGTCGACCCCGACGGCACGCTCGCCACCCCGGTCGTCCGCACCGTCCCCGCGAACAACACCGCACGGGTGACCGTGGCGGTGATCCCGGACCAGTTCCGGCGGATCGCGCTGTTCCCGGGCGGGGGCCCGTCGGACGAGGTGTGGAAGCGGTTGCGCGCGCCGGGCACCGCGCCGATCGCACTCACCGGCGAGCACGTGGACCTGACGCTGACCGGCAGCTCCCTGCGGTCCCAGCGGGTCGGCGGCGACCCGCAGCCGATCACCTTCGGCGTCGACCTGGAGGTCGTCGACACCGGTGAGACGCTGCACGTCGCGCTCGGCGACATCCCGAAGCCCGCGAAGACCGTGCACCTGAGCAGCGACGTCAGCTGCAGCGCCGGGTGCAACCTGACCGGCATCTGGCTCGGCACCCTGCCCGGCGCCACGATGAGTGGCCACGCAACGGTCGGCGCCCTGACCACCGGCGACGACTCGATCCCCCTCGGGCCATCGGGTCAGTGGAACGGCTTCCAGGACGCCAGCGAGGGCAGCATCCAGGCGGACGAGGGCAGCAGCCCCGACGACTTCGTCCTGCGGGTGGACGGCCGGGGTGCGTCCCAGCTGAGCATGTCGCAGGCGTGGGTCCCCGGCCAGCTGCCGGCGCTGGTCGCGGGCTCGTTGCCCCCGGGCAGCGCCGAGAACCGGTTCACCCTCAGCGGGCTCGACGGCGAGGACCAGCCCGCAGCACGCGCGGGCACCATCGAGCGGGTGCCCGCGGCGGGGCCGCAGACCTCGGTCGTCAACCTCGACCTGGCCGAGCGCGGCACCGAGGTGGCGCCGACCGACCGGGTCTCGGTCTGGCTCGCGAACGAGGACCCGGCCCTCCTCGCCGAGGTCCGCGACGCGCTCGCCGACCACCACGTCCGGATGGCCGCGATCCGCAAGCTCTCCGACGTCCGCGAGTCGTACGACGAGTCCGCTGCCGCCTGGAGCCTCCAGCTGGCGGCCTTGATCGGCGCCGCCGC
Organism: Nocardioides sp. HB32; assembly: GCF_054058995.1. Classification (NCBI taxonomy): domain Bacteria; kingdom Bacillati; phylum Actinomycetota; class Actinomycetes; order Propionibacteriales; family Nocardioidaceae; genus Nocardioides; species Nocardioides sp. HB32. The sequence continues at coordinate 3,384,362 of NZ_JBSSBS010000001.1, read as the reverse complement.
GCTGCTGATCGCGCTGCTCGTGCTCGTCGTGAGCGCGGTGAGCAGCTGGCGGTTCCGCACCCGCGACCTCGCGGCGCTGCGGATGGCCGGCGTACCCCGCCGCTCGATCGACCGGATGTCGGTGGTCGCCCAGCTGCCCGCGGTCGTGATCGGCGTGGTCGCCGGCACCGCCGTGGGGCTGTACGGCGCCCAGCTCGCGCTGCCGATCGTGCCGCTGTTCGCGGAGGACCCGCTGGTCTCGACGCTGGACCTCGACGTCGCGTGGGGCGCGGTGCTGGTGGCGGCGCTGGCCGCGCTGGTCGTGCTCGGCCTGGGTGCCGTGCTGATCGGCCGCGCGATGGCGCGGCGCTCGGAGCTCCGAATCCTGAGGGAGGGCGCTCTGTGACTGTGACCTCTGCCGTAACCACCACGGGCATGCGAGTGAGTACTTCCAGACTTGTCCACATCTACCGGTCCGAGGGGCACGAGGTGGCGGCGCTGTCGGGTGTCGACCTGGACGTGCCGGCGGGCGGCATGGTCGGCCTGCTCGGACCGTCGGGTGCCGGCAAGTCGACGCTGCTGAACCTCCTCGCCGGGGTGTTCCGGCCCAGCGCCGGCAAGATCTTCGTCGGGGGCCTGGAGCTGTCGGCGGCGTCGGACCGGCAGCTGGACGGGATGCGCGCCCAGGACGTGTCGTTGATGCTCCAGGGCGCGCACCGCAACCTGCTGCCGTACTACACGCCGTACGAGAACGTCCGGTTCGCCCAGGGTGCGGCCCGCCGGGCCGGCAAGGACGTCCCGGAGCCGGACGAGGTCCTGGACCAGGTCGGGCTGGCCGACGACGCCCACGAGCCGCTCGCCTCGCTGACGCCGGGGCACCTCCAGCTGGCGGCGCTCGCCGTCGCCATGGCCCCGCGGCCCGGGCTGCTGCTCGCCGACGAGCCGACCAGCCAGCTCGACCATCCCGCCCGGGACCGGGTGCTGGAGCGGATGTCGGTCGTGAACCGCGAGCTCGGCACCACGGTCGTGCTCGTCACGCACGACCCCGACGTGGCGGCGTACCTCCCGCGCACGATCACGATCCGCGACGGCCGGGTCGGCGGCGAGGGGCGCAGCGGCGAGGAGTACGCCGTGATCACGCCGGACGGCTTCCTGCCGTTGCCGCTGCACATCCGCGAGGAGCTCGCCCCGGGCACGCTGGTCCGGTTCCACCGCAACGAGGACGGCGACTTCGTCCTGCTCACCGAGGAGGGCCACCACCATGGATGAGCTGCGCGCCGAGGCCGTCCGGGTGGAGTACGCCGACCTGGTGGCGGTCCGGGACGTCGACCTCGTCGTGCACCCGGGCCAGCTGATCTCGGTCACCGGGCCCTCCGGCGCAGGTAAGTCGTCGCTGCTGTGGGCGCTCGCGGGCGCGCTGCGGCCGGCCGCGGGGCGGGTGCTGCTCGCCGACGAGCCGCTGGGGAACCGCGAGCAGGCGGCCGCGCGCGGGGTCGCGCTGGTGCCGCAGGGCAACGGGCTGGCCTCCTCGCTGACCGCGGCGGAGAACGTGCTGGTGCCGCTGCTGTCGAGCGGGGTCGCGGCCGACGAGGCGTACCGGCGTACCGGCGAGGCGCTGACGCTGGTCGGCCTCGAGGAGTCCGGCAACCACCTGATCGAGGAGCTCTCGGGCGGCCAGCAGCAGCGGGTGGCGCTGGCGCGGGCGTTCGCGGCGCACGCCACCGTCCTGCTCGCCGACGAGCCGACGAGCGACCTGGACGCCGCGAACCGGGAGCGCGCCGTGGCCGCCCTGCGCGCCGAGGCGGACCGCGGCGCGATCGTGGTGATGGCCACCCACGACCCGGAGGCGGCCGAGCAGACCGACGCGGAGCTGCACCTCGACGAGGGCGTCGCGACCTGGGCGCGGACGCCGGTCTAGCCCGGAGTCAGCCCCGGAGCGGCATCTCCTGGCCGTCGCACGTCATCACGGGAGCGTCGGCGCCGGTCAGGATGACCACGCACTCGGTGTTCTTGCCGTCGACCTTCCACTGCGTCGCGCTGCCGAGCGGGGCGCCCCAGGCCTGCACCTTCACGTCGTACTTGGCGAGCACCGCCTGGCGCTTCTCCACCTCCCACTGGCTGCTCACCCGGCCCATCAGCACCAGCGCGGCGACGAACGCCACGCCGGAGAGGACCAGGAGCAGCACCCCGAGCCGCGGCCCGGAGATCACGAACGCCCCGACCGTGAGGCCGAGCAGGAGGAAGCCGCCGACGGTCGCGGCGAGCAGGAGGGTCTCGGAGTGGCTCATCAGCGCTGAATCTACTTCAAGCCGGTTCCCAGTCGGCCCCAAGTCCCCCCGCGCAGAGTGCTCCCACCGATCACCATCACCTCTGAGCAGGGAGCAGCACCGTGAACCGCATCCTCTACCGCCTCGGTCGGAGCACCGCGGCGCACCCGTGGCGGACGATCTCCGCCTGGATCGCCGCCGTGGTCGTCGCGTTCGTCGCTGCGGGGGCCTTCGGGGGCGCCTTCCACGACGACTACAACGTCGAGGGCGCCCGCGCCCAGACCGGCGTCGAGCAGCTCCGCGCGCACGTCCCCGACGGGGGCGGTGCCACCGCACAGGTCGTCGTGCACGACCGGTCGGGCGGCAGCCTCGACGCGGGCGACCTGGACGCGCTCGTCCAGCGCCTCCGCGGCGTCGACCACGTCTCCTACGTGTCGACCCCGCGGATGTCCGAGGACGGCGACACCGCCCTCGTCACGCTGACGTACGACGTCCCGACGACGGACGCCGACCTGGTCGGCGCGAACGGCTACGACCCGCTCGAGGACGCGATCGCGCCGTTGCGCGACGCCGGCGTCCAGGCCGAGCTCGGCGGTGAGCTGCCGAGCCAGAGCGAGTCCACCATGAAGGGCACCGGCGAGCTCGTCGGCGTGATCGCGGCGCTGGTGATCCTCGTCGTCGCGTTCGGGTCGGTCGTGGCCGCCGGCCTTCCGCTCGCGGTGGCTCTGCTCGGCCTCGGCGTGGGCTCGTCCGGCGTCGCCCTGCTCGCGGCCACCACGGACGTCAGCACCGCCGCCCCGACGGTCGCCACGATGGTCGGCCTGGGCGTCGGCATCGACTACGCCCTGCTGCTGGTGACCCGGCACGTCGAGTTCCTCGGCGAGGGCCTGCACAAGCACGAGGCCGCCGGCCGCGCGATGGCCACCGCCGGCCGCTCGGTCGTCTTCGCCTCGGTCACCGTGCTGATCTCCCTGATGGGCCTCAAGCTCGGTGGCCTCCCGGTCTACGCGACGTTCGGCTACGCCACCGCGATCACCGTCGTCTCCGTGCTGGCCGCCGCCGTGACCCTCGTGCCGGCGCTCTGCGGGCTGGCCGGCCACCGGCTGCTCCCGCGGCGTACCCGCAAGGGGCGGACCCGTGCCGAGAGGATGCCGCTCACCGCCCGCTGGGCGCGCCGTGTGGTCAGGCGTCCCGTGGTCGCCGCGCTCGCCGCGCTGATGCTGCTCCTCCTGCTCGCCGCCCCGGTCCTCGGGATGCGCACCTGGCCGCAGGACGGCAGCAGCGCCGGTCCCGACACCTCGACCCGCAAGGCCTACGACCTGATCGACGCCGAGTACGGCGCCGGCGCGAACGGGCCGTTCACGATCGTCGTCGACACGGCGCAGGCCGACCCGGCGGCCGTCGCCGCCACGGTGGCGGACGTGCCCGGCATCGTCGGCGTCACCCGGCCGGTCACCACGCCCGACGGCGCGATCAGCGTCTTCGATGCGGAGCCGGCGTTCGGCCCGGCCGACGAGCGCATCCCCGGCCTCGTCGCGGCGGTCCGCGCGGACCTGCCCGCGGGCGTCGAGGTCACCGGCGAGACGCCGTTCTTCTCCGACATCGTCGACCTGCTCGGCGCGCGGCTGTGGCTGGTCGTGAGCTTCGTGGTGGGCGTCTCGGTGCTGCTGCTCGCGATGATGTTCCGATCGGTCGTCGTCCCGGTGAAGGCCGCCGTGATGAACCTGCTGTCGATCGCGGCGTCGTACGGCGTCTTGGTGATGATCTTCCAGTGGGGCTGGGGCGGCAGCGCGCTCGGCGTCGACCACGCCGTCCCGGTGTCGAGCTGGATCCCGATCCTCAACTTCGCCATCCTGTTCGGCCTGTCGATGGACTACGAGGTGTTCCTGCTCTCGCGGATCCGCGAGGACTGGCTGCGCACCGGCGACGCCCGGGGCAGCGTGGAGCGTGGCCTGGCCGCGACCGGCCGGGTCATCACCTCGGCCGCCGCGATCATGGTGGTCGTGTTCCTCGGGTTCTCGACCGAAGCGGACACGGTGGTCAAGCAGCTCGGCTTCGGCATGGCCGTCGCGATCGTGCTCGACGCGACCGTCGTGCGGATGGTCCTGGTCCCCGCGACCATGACGCTGCTCGGGAAGTGGAACTGGTGGCTGCCGGCCCGGCTGGACCGCCTGCTCCCGACCGTGCCGGCCGAGACTGAGGAGTCCGAGGAGCTGTGGTCCGAGCTCGACGCCCGCGAGTCCGAGGTGGTCGTCCGATGACGACCCAGCCCACCACCTGGCCCCGGCAGCTCAGGCTGCCGGGCCAGGCGGCGGCCCCTGAGGGTCCGATCGACATGCAGACGATGTACCTGATGCACCACGCGTTCCGCCGCGACCTGGACGCGTTCGCCGGGGCCGTGCGGAGCACGTCGGCGGGCGACCGGCGTACCTGGAAGGCGCTCGCGGACCGGTGGGAGCTCTTCGCCGCCGTGCTGCACAAGCACCACCTGGCGGAGGACGACCAGATCTGGCCCGCGCTGGTCCAGCTCGGGACGCTCGAGGACATCGCGGTGCTCGAGGCCATGGAGTCCGAGCACGGCGAGATCGACCCGCTCCTGGAGTCGTGTGCCGCGGGCTTCCGCCGGCTCGCGCGGCGCGCCGACGAGGACGCCCGCGCGGCGCTCGCCGTCCGGGTCTGCGCCGCGCGGGAGTCGCTGCGCCGGCACCTCGCCCACGAGGAGACCGAGGCGATCGCGATCATCCAGCGCCTCATCGACACCGCGCGCTGGGCCGAGATCGAGGCAGGGATCGGCAAGGGCGCCTCCCTGCGCGAGGCCGTCCGGACGGTGCCGTGGGTCGGGTACGGCGTCCCGCGGGAGGCCCTGGAGCGCGTCCTCCGCGACGTGCCCACGACGTTCCGGGTGATCTGGTCGCTCACCCGTCGGGGCTTCGCGCGCCGGGAGGCCCGGACGTTCCGGTTCGCCTGAGCGTGTGCTCGGGTGGTGCGCGCCCAGACCGACGCTCAGAAGCCGAACGTCGCTCGCTCGCGGCGGACCCAGTCCGCCGCGAGCGGCACGTCCCAGGCGTCGCAGAGCTCCAGCGCGCGGTCGGCGTGCCTGGTGGCGAGGTCGTCCTCACCGGTCGCGTGCGCGGCCATCGCGAGGAACATGTCGATCGGGCCGATCGCGGTGCCGGAGCCGGCACAGGCGGGGCGGCCGGCGAGGTCGCTGAGCAGCTGGTACGCCGTCGCGGCGAGCTCGGCGTCGCCCAGGTAGCAGGCTGTCTCGGCGCCCATGCTCCAGGCCATGGGGGAGTACCAGGTGTTGCTGTCCATGGCCGCGGTGACGTCGTCGCGGTGCGCGTCGTACCAGGTGCGGGCGTCGTCGACGTGGCCGGTGCGGCACTGGATGGCGACGATCGAGGTGGCGATGGGGAGGAACGTCTGGCCCTCCATCGACAGCATCGCGGCGGCGAGCTCCTCGTCGCGGCCCTGCCACAGCAGCAGCATGAGCAGCGCCCCAGCGACCGACTCGGCGTACCCGGTGATGGAGACGACCTCGCCGATGCCCCGCATGTGTTCGATGAGCTTCTCGACCTCGTCGAACCGGCCGCGCATCGCGCACCACGACACCTCGAGGGAGTCGAGCACCAGCTGCGCGTAGATGTGTCGCAGCCGGTCCGCCTCGGCGCGGCCGGCGGCGATCGCGTCGTCCATGATCGCGAGCTCGCCGAGCTCGCCGGCGGCGACCGCTTGAAGGGTGAACGCCGAGGCCAGGCTGACGCCGTCGCCGAGCTCGCGGGCGATGGCGACCGCCTCGGTCGTGAGGTCGAGGCGCCACCGTGCGGTGCCGCCGCGCCAGACGGCGATGGCGGCGTTCAGGCACGCGTCGAGCGTCAGCTCGGGGTCGCCGATGCGGTGCGCCATCGCGACCGCTTCGTCGGCGAGCGCCTCCCGCTCCTGCGGGGTCGAGCCGTAGTAGATCTCGCCGGCCAGCGCCAGCATGGTCCGGCAGCGCCGCGGGTCGTCACCCGGCGGGAGCCGGTCCAGCGCCCGGCGCAGGGCGTCGACCACCAGCGGGTCGACCTCGGCGTGCGCGGCCGCCTGCCACAGCGCGCCCGTGCTGGTCATGACGCCCGCGAGGATCAGCAGCTCCAGGTCGCCGAGGTCGTCGGCCACCTCGACCGCCTCGTGGGTGACGCCACGCAGCTCGATCCAGCGACCCGCCCGGCGCAGCACGTCGGCGAGGTCGGTGAGCAGATCGAAGCGGGCGTAGTCGTCCGATCCGGGGTCGGCGTCCTGGGCGCGGAGCGCGTGCTCGAGCATCTCCAGCGCCTCGACGTACGCGAACACCTCGGTCGCGCACCGCGCCGCGGCCTGGGCCGCCGGCCAGGCGTCGCCGAGGTGGCGGGGCCCGGCGGCGAGCCAGTGCCGGGCGGTCTCGGCCTCGTGGCCGGCCCGGCCGTCGAAGGCAGCGGCCGCGCGGGCGTGCACCCGTGCGCGCCGGGACGCCGGCAGGCCGGACAGCACGGTGTCGCGGACCAGCGCGTGGGTGAACCGGAACCGGTCCACGCCGTCCTCGTCCACCAGGCCCGCGGCGAGGGCCGGGTCGAGCGCGTCGAGCACGGCGTCCTCGTCCGTGCCGGCGGTGGCGGCGAGGGTGCCGAGCTCGAAGATCCGGCCGATCACGCTCGCGGACCGCAGCACCTCCCGGGTCTCGTCGGACAGCGTCGCGAGCCGGCGCGACAGCACCTCGTGCACGGCCGCCGGCGGCTGGGCCTCGGACAGCAGCGCGCCGAGGTCCCCGCGGTCGCGGGCCAGCCGGGCGTACTCGACGAGGAAGAACGGGTTGCCCTCGGTACGCCGCCGCAGCGCCTCGGTCTCCTCCGCGGTCGGCTCCGCCTCGGAGATCTGACCGAACACCTGCGCGGTCGCCGCCGCCGAGATGCCGCGCAGCTGGAGCCGGAGCGCGTGCTTGCGAGCCAGCGCCTCGGCGACCTCGGCGAGCGCCCCGTCCGGTGGCGGGTGCTCGCGCCAGGTGGTGACGACCAGCAGCCGCGGCCCCGGCCCCGGCAGCCTCGGTCAGCAGCCGGAGCACCCGCAGGCTGGAAGTGTCCGCCCAGTGCAGGTCGTCGATCACGAGCATCAGCGGGCCGGCCGTGGCCGCGGCCAGGACCCGGTCCACCACGACCTCCCAGGCCTGGAACGCCGCGCCGCTGTCGGCGTCCGCGCCACCACTGGGCAGCTCGGAGCCGAGCCGCTCCAGGACCGTCGCCCACGGCCACAGCGCCGGTGCACCGTCGTCCTGGGAGCACCGGCCCCAGGCGATGGACATGCCCTGCTCCGCGGCGTACGTCGCCGCCTCGATGGTCAGCCGGCTCTTGCCGATGCCGGGGTCGCCCGTGAGCGCGGCGAACGCCGGCGCGCCGCCGGTGCCCGCGACGGTGCTGTCCACCAGCCCCTTGAGGGCCGCGAGCTCGTCGTCGCGGCCGGCCAGAGACCAGCCCCACAAGGTCGGGAACGGCAGGGGCGCGGCCTCGTCGGTCGCCGCGGGCGGGGGCGCGGGCGCCGGCTCGGGGACTGGCGTCCCGGTCTCCTGACGCAGCACCGCGGTCTGCACCGCCCGGAGCTCCGGGCCGGGCTCGAGCCCCAGCTCCTCGTCGAGCACGTCGCGCACCTGGCGGAGCACCGCCAGGGCGTCCGCCTGCCGGCCCGACCCGGCGAGGGCGAGGGCCCGGAGCGCCCAGGCCCGCTCGCGGAGCGGGTGCTCCCGGGTGAGCGCGTCCAGCGCGGCGGCGACGGTGGCGTGCAGGCCGAGCAGCAGGCCCAGGGCGGCCTGGTCCTCGCTCGCGAGCACCCGCAGCTCCTCGAGCCGGGCGCGCTCCGCCTCGGCCGCCGGGGAGTCGCCGAGGTCGGCGTACGGCACGCCGCGCCAGAGCGCGAGGGCGTCCTCGAGGGCGCGGTGCAGCGCGTCCAGGCCGCCGGCGTCCGCTGCGCCTGGAGGCAGTGCCCGGCCGCGGCAGAGCGCGTCGGCCAGGGGAGCGACCGCCGTGTGGGCGGACGCGACCGCCGCCTCGAACGCGGTGGCGTCCAGGTCCGCCTCGGGGAGCCGCAGCGCGTAGCCGGGTTGCTCGGTCACCAGCAGGGTGCCGCCGCCGCGCGCGGTCCGGTCCGGCTCGAGTGCCCGGCGCAGCCCGGCGACGTACCCCTGCATGGTGCCGGAGACGCCCGGCGGCGGCGTGCCGTTCCAGACCACGTCGGCGAGGGTGTCGACCGGGACCGCGCGGCCGCGGTGCAGTGCGAGGACGGCGAGCAGGGCGCGCTGCTTGGGACCGCCGAGGCCGACCGGGCCGGAGGAGTCGGAGGCCACGGTCGTGCCGAGCACGCCGATCCGCATGCGGGAAGGATAGGGGCGCTCAGCGCAGCGTGTCCGCGGAACCGATCCGCCACACGGCCAGGCCGCGGACGCCGTACTCACGGGCGAGCGCGACGCGCCTCGCGTACGACCTGCGGTCGGACCACCAGAGCCGGGTGCCGTTCGAGAGCGTCGCGGTCCACTCGCCGGGGCCCGGACGCCAGTGGGCGGTGGCGCCGTCCCGGTGCACCAGGGCGCGCGCACCGCGGTCGGTGACGGCGTGGCCGGTGCCGCGCCGCGGCCAGGTGTAGCCGTAGCCGGCCACCCCGAGCTGCACCCGGCCCGCCGGTACGACGGAGAGCAGCGCGTCGAGCGCGTCGCGCTGCCAGCCCAGGGCGCCGACCGGTCCGGGTCCGGACCAGGGGCCGTGCAGGTCGTAGGTCATCACGTCGACGACGTCCGCCGCCGCGGCGAGGCCGGCCAGGCGATAGCCGCGGTCGCGGTACGCCCGGACCGACGTGGCCGCGCTGATGTCGATCGACACGGTCCGCTCGGCCGGCATCGCGTCCTGCAGCTCCTCGACGAGCCGCACGAGCCCGTCGCCGTCGGCGGCCCGGACCCGCTCCAGGTCGACGTTGACACCGTCCCAGCCCTGGTCGGCGACGAACCCGGCCAGCCGGCCGGCGACGCGATGGATCCGCGCGTCGCTCGAGAGCAGCCGGTGCAGCCGGACCGGGTCGAAGTCACCGCTCCGGTTGCTGTAGTTGCTGACCAGCAGCTCGGCGGCCAGCCCGTGCCGGTGCGCGGTCGCCAGCAAGCGCTCGTGGTCCCGTCCGGGGCGCGCGACGCCACCGCCGGACGCCGTGACCGACACGCCGGCGACGCTCAGGGTCGTCAGCCCGCCGGCGTTCCGCGCGACCACCGTGCTGCCGGTGCCCAGGAGGACCCACCCGGTCACCTCGAGCCCGTCGGGCACCCGCGCGGCGGCCGGCGCGGCGGGGGAGAGCAGGGCCAGGGCGAGGACCAGGGCCACGAGGCGCATGCCGCTAGCGTGACACGTGTGCAGCGGTTCGCGTCCGTCATCCTCGTCGACCCCCGCGGCTGGCTGCTCCTCCAGGAACGCGACGAGCTCGCGGCCATCGCCCCGGAGAAGTGGGGGCTGGTCGGCGGGCACGTCGAGCCCGGCGAGGAGTTCGAGACGGCGGCGTACCGCGAGCTCGCCGAGGAGACCGGCATCGACCTGCCCGCCGGTGCGCTGACGCTCTGGCGGGAGCCGCGGCGCTACGGAGCGTCGTTCTCGATCTGGTACGCCGGGGTCGACCTCACCGACACGGACGTGGTGGTCGGGGAGGGGCGCCAGATCGTCTTCGTCGACCCGGCCGCGATGCTCGGTCTCGACCTCACCGACCTCGCGCGCTGGATGCTCCCGGAGTTCGTCGCGTCCGCGCAGTACCGCGACCTGCGTGAGGAACTCCTCGGTTGACCGGTGGCCTCGACCCGGGCGTGTTCGCGCTGGTCTTCCTCGCCGTGCTGCTCGGCTCGACCGTGCAGGCGGTGGTCGGCCTCGGCATCGGGCTGGTCGCGGCCCCGGTGATCACGCTGCTCGCGCCGCAGCTGATGCCGGGCGTGCTGATCTCGCTGGCGTTCGTGCTGCCGATCATCACGCTGGTCGAGGAGCGCCGCGACATCCACTGGTTCGGCCTCACCTGGTCACTCCCGTCCCGGGTGCTCGGCACCGGCATCGGGGTCTGGGTGGTCGCGACGTTCTCCGCCGACCAGCTCGGTGTGTTCATCGGGACGATCGTGCTGCTCGCGGTGCTGCTGACCTGGCACGCCGTCGAGGTCCCGGTCAACCGCGGCACGCTCGGCGCCGCCGGGTTCGTCGGCGGCGTCACCGGGACGGCGACGTCGATCGGCGGGCCGCCGTTCGCGCTGCTCTACCAGCACCGGCCGCCGCGCCAGATCCGCACGACGATGGCCGTGTACTTCGTGGTCGGCGCCGCGATCAGCCTGATCGGTCTCACGCTCTCGGGCGAGCTGCACCGCCACCAGGTCGCGGTCGCGGGCCTGCTGCTGCCCGCGATCGTGCTGGGCGTGGTCGCCGGCGCGCCGCTGCGGCGGCTGCTCCCCACCCACCGGGTGCGTGGCGCCGTGCTGCTCGTCTCGGGCGCGTCGGCAGTGGTGCTGGTGGTCCGCTCGCTGCTCTGATGGGCCGTCGGCGACCCCGGCGTCGTCCTTCAGGACGGGTGGCCGGCGGTCACACCAGCTCGGGGTGGAGGTTGCCCTCGTACTTCCAGTCGTCCTCAGCCGGGTCGTAGTGGCCGAGCTTCTCGGTGCGTTGCAGGACCTTGCCCGACCGGTACAGGAGTCGTCCGCGGTGGATGGGGTCGCCGTACTCGAGCTCCGTGCGCTGCCACTTCGCCTCGTCGGTCGACCACAACGTGCGCGCGTGGCTCGCCTTCGTGACCGACATCTCGTAGTAGTCGAGCTCGGTCGTCCCGTCCGCGAAGACCTGACCGACCAGGAAGTTGAAGGCATACCTGAAGATCGACCCGTGGCTGATCTGGACCGGACCTCGGGCGTGCGGTCGGATCACCGTGGTGTCGTGCACCTCTCCGGAGAAGTAGAAGTCCGCTCCCTCATCGACGAGCGCCCGGTACAGCGGCGAGTTCCGGCCTTCGGGCGCGTGCAGGTTGCCCGTCGCCAGCGTCCGGTACGGAGCTATCAACGGGATGTGGCCCTGGACGACGACCACGCGTCCCTGCCGCTTCGCGGCCCGGACGGTCCGGCGCACCCACTCGAGCTGCTTCCCGAAGACGCCGAGGCGTACACCGCCCGGCGTCCGGGTGAAGACGTCGACCGTGATGACGCGCAGCTTCGGTCCGATGTCGACGGCGTACGCCGTCGACTCAGCGGCGCTGCGGGTCGGACGCATCCCGAAGCGGGGGTGCCCGCCGCGCGTCTTCGTGAAGTGGTCGGCCCACACTGCCTTTGCATGTGGAACGAGGTAGTACCGGTTGTCCGGCTCACCCTCGTGCTGCCCTGCCAGGATCCGTCCGCCGGGGGACCAGCGGTCGTTGAGCGGCCCGCTCCGGTCATCCATCAGCTCGTGGTCGCCGACCGCCGGAAGCAGCCGGAGGCCGCGACTGCGGAACATCTCGCGATAGTGACCGTAGTAGACGCCACCGGCAGCGGTGATGGCCTCGCGACACCGCCGGAGGCTGTCGGCGTCGGTCCCCTGGCTGACCTCGCCGAACAGGCGTCGATCCGTCGTGTCCAGGTTCCACCGGCCCTCGACCAGGTCGCCGGCGACGAGCACCGCCTGCGGATCGTGGGACGCCAGCGCGCCCAGGCACTTGTCGATCGCGAGCTCCCATGACTCGTTGATCGAGTTCGGACCACCGTCCCATGTCGGCAACGTCGTCAGGTCACCGACGTCCCCGTTGAACAGGTCGGGGGTCGAGACGAAGGTCGCGACGGGTGCCCCGCCGGGGCGAGTGGCCGAACCGGAAGGTCGTGCCTGGTCGCACCCGACGCAGGCGGCCGGGACCGCCAACCCGGACGCCAGGAGGCGTCGCCGCGAAATCACCCTGAGAGACCCATCGTCAGAACATCGGGCGGACCGCCCGCCGATCGAGCATAACGGCGATCGCATGGCGGGCCGTGCAGGTGCCGGACACTCGCCCCGCCTCGCGATCAGCCGGGCAGGCGCTCGCCGCCAACAGCTGGAGCTCAGCTGCTTGAGCCGGGGTCCGCTGGCTGCTCTGATGACCCCATGAGCGACCTCACCGTCATCCCTGTCCCCGGCTCCGGCGCGGAGGACGTCGTCGTGGCCGCCGACGGTTCGGTGTACACCGGCACCGAGGACGGCAGCATCTTCCGGGTCTCGCAGGACGCGGGCCGGGTCGACCGGGTCGCGCACACCGGGGGCCGCCCGCTCGGCATCGAGATCGACCTCGACGGCCGGCTGCTGGTCTGTGACGCGCACCGGGGCGTGCTCCGTGTCGACGTCCGCACCGGCGGCGTCGAGGCCGTGACCGACCGGATCGGCCGAGCGCCGATGATGTTCTGCAACAACGCCGCCATCGCCTCCGACGGGACCGTCTGGTTCTCCGACTCGTCGCTGAAGTTCGGGATCGAGCAGTGGAAGGACGACTTCGTCCAGGACACCCGCACCGGCCGGCTCGCACGGATGGGCGAGGACGGCGTGCCCGAGGTGGTCATCGACGGGCTGGCGTTCGCCAACGGGGTCGCGCTGGCCGCCGACGAGTCGTACGTCGCCGTCGCCGAGACCGGGGCACGCACGGTGGTCCGCTGGTGGCTGACCGGGCCGAAGGCGGGCACCCGCGACTTCCTGGTCACCGACCTGCCGGGCTACCCCGACAACATCGCGCGGGGGAGCGACGGGCTCGTCTGGGTCTCGATCGCCAGCCCCCGCGACCCGGTCGTCGAGCGGCTCCAGCGCTCGCCGGGGCTCGTGCGCCGCGCGGTGACGAGGATCCCCGAGCGGCTCCAGCCCAAGCCGAAGCGGACCGTCCGGGCGCAGGCGTACGACGACGCCGGCACGCTCGTCCACGACCTCGACCTGCCCGGCACGGACTACCACATGGTCACCGGCGTGCGGGAGCACGACGGCCGGGTCTGGCTCGGCAGCCTGCACGAGCCCGCGGTCGCGGTCGTCGACCTCTGAGCCCGTAGACTCAGCCACCATGGGCACCCTGGACTCGATCACGTCGCCACGCGACCTGCGCGACCTCGACGATGCGCAGCTGGACGCGCTCGCGAGCGAGATCCGGGACTTCCTGATCACCACGTGCGCGCGCACCGGCGGCCACATCGGCCCGAACCTCGGCGTGGTCGAGCTGACGCTGGCGCTGCACCGCACCTTCGACTCCCCGCGCGACCGGATCGTGTTCGACACCGGTCACCAGGCCTACGTCCACAAGCTGCTCACCGGCCGCAAGGCCGGCTTCGAGAAGCTGCGCCAGCAGGGCGGGGTCAGCGGCTACCCCAGCCAGGCGGAGTCCGACCACGACGTCGTCGAGAACTCCCACGCCTCCACCGCCCTCAGCTACGCCGACGGACTCGCGAAGGCGTACACGATCCGCGGCGAGGACCGGCACGTCGTCGCCGTGATCGGGGACGGCGCGCTCACCGGCGGCATGGCCTGGGAGGCGCTGAACAACATCGCGGTGGCCAGCGACAGCAAGCTGGTGATCGTGGTCAACGACAACGGCCGCTCGTACACCCCGACGATCGGTGGCCTCGCGAACGCGTTGACCGCCCTGCGCACCAACCCGCGCTACGAGCATGTGCTCGACATGGTCAAGCGCCGCCTGAACGCCGTGCCCGGGGTCGGGCCCGCGGCGTACGACGCCCTCCACGCGATGAAGAAGGGCCTCAAGGACGCCCTCGCGCCGCAGGGACTCTTCGAGGACCTCGGCCTCAAGTACGTCGGCCCGGTCGACGGCCACGACCGCGCCGCGATGGAGCAGGTGCTCGCGCAGGCCAAGCGTTTCAACGGCCCGGTGATCGTGCACGCGCTGACCCGCAAGGGCTACGGCTACGACCCCGCGGAGCGGCACGAGGCCGACCAGTTCCACGGTCCGGGCCCGTTCGACGTGCAGACCGGCGCCGAGAAGCCGAAGGGCCGCATCTGGACCGACCACTTCGCCGACGCGATCGTCGAGATCGGCCACCGCCGTCCCGACGTCGTCGGGATGACGGCGGCGATGATGCACCCGGTCGGCCTCGACAAGTTCCAGGCCACCTTCCCGGGGCGCACCTTCGACGTCGGCATCGCCGAGCAGCACGCCGCGACGTCCGCGGCCGGCCTCGCGATGGGCGGCCTGCACCCGGTCGTCGCGCTCTACGCGACCTTCCTCAACCGCGCGTTCGACCAGGTGCTGATGGACGTCGCGTTGCACAAGTGCGGCGTGACCTTCGTCCTGGACCGCTCCGGCGTGACCGGAGACGACGGCGCGAGCCACAACGGCATGTGGGACATGTCCATCCTCCAGGTGGTGCCGGGGCTGCGGCTGGCCGCGCCGCGGGACGTGACCCGGTTGCGCGAGCTGCTCGGGGAGGCCGTCGACGTCGAGGACGCACCGACCGTGGTGCGGTTCCCGAAGGGCCCGCCGCCCGCGGACATCGACGCTGTCGGCAAGGCCGGCGGCTGTGACGTGCTGGTGCGCAACGGACCGAAGGACGTGCTCGTGGTCGCGGTCGGGGCGATGGCGACCGTGGCCGTCGGCGTCGCCGAGCGGCTCGTCGCCCAGGGAATCGGCGTCACCGTCGTCGACCCGCGCTGGGTCAAGCCGGTCGACCCGGCGATCCTCGACCTCGCCCGTGAGCACCGGCTCGTCGTCAGCATCGAGGACAACGGCGAGACCGGCGGCTGTGGTGCGGTTCTGCTCCAGACGCTCAACGCGGCCGGCGTGCACACGCCGTTCCGCCTCCACGGCATCCCCCAGGAGTTCCTCGGTCACGCCAAGCGCGACGCGATCCTCGAGCGGATCGGCCTGACCCCCCAGGCCCTGGCGCTCGGCATCGTGGAGGACATGACCTCCCTCGCAGAAGGTCGTTCTCCGATCGATGTCGAGCAGATCACCTAGCCTCGTCCTCGCCGCGGCCCTGGTGGTCGCGGCGCTCGCGGGCTGCTCCTCGGGCGACGACTCCGAGGACCCCAGCGCGTCACCGCACGACGTCGCCAAGGCGATCGTCCGCGCCCTCGACTCGCGTGCCCGCGTCGTACGCCGCGCCGACGACGCGGCGTTCACGCGCCTGGTGGGCGGCGACCGCGCGTTCCGGGACGCCCAGCGCACCTGGTTCGGCAACCTCACCCAGCTGCCGATCGCGAGGCTCCGCTACCACGTCGACCCCGGCACCCTGGTCCGCGACGGGGACAGCTACTCGGTCACCGCGGCCGAGGTGCTCCAGCTCGACGGGTACGACGACGCGCCCGTGAGCAGCGCGGAACGCTTCGAGTTCCGGGCCGCCGACCGGCACCCCGGACGGTTCCTGCTGATCGCTGTCGACCCCAGCGACCCGCAGCCGTGGGACCTCGGGCCGGTGCAGGTGCAGCAGGGCAGCGGCGTCCTCGGCGTCTTCGACGCCGGCAGCGTCGACGCGGCGCCGGCCCTGATCTCGTCCGTCGAGAGCGCGATCGCGTCCGTGTCCGCTCAGGTGCCGTACGACTGGAGCCGCTCGGTGGTGCTCTACGCGCTGTCCGACCCGACGTTCCTCGACGGCCTGCACGACGTGCCGGGTGACGACCCCGAGGACCTCGACGCGGTGGCGTTCCCGGTCGGCGGCAGCACCCGCTTCGCGCTGAACCCGCGGATGCTCGACCAGCCGGGTCGCGAGCGGGACCGGCTGGTCCGCCACGAGCTCACGCACGTCGCCGTCGGCACCCGTGACGACCGGGTGCCCGTCTGGCTCTCCGAGGGCCTCGCCGAGTACGTGTCCGTCCGGCCGCTCCCTCCGCAGGACCGCCGGATCCCCGAGGCGGCCGTCGTGGCCGCCGAGAACGGCGCCGCCGACCTGCCCGACGACGCCTCCTTCAACGACCGGGACTCCGAGGCCCACTACGGGCTGTCCTGGTGGGCGGTGGAGTACCTCGCGGACGCGTACGGTGAGGACGCGCCCTGGCGGCTGCTCGACGCGATGGGACGACCCGGCGCCGACCCGGACGACGTGCTGCGCGAGCAGCTCGGCACGAGCACGCACCAGCTCGCGGAGCACGCCGACCAGCTGATCCTCCAGCTCTACGACCCCAGCGGCTGACGGGATTTCGGCGCCGCGACCCGGGGACAACGCCTACTTGTGGGCGTGCACGTGGAGCTTGACCGCCTTGGCCGACGACCGCTTGACCGTGCCGCTCCCCAGGAAGGTCGCGTGCACCTTGAAGGCACCCGCGTGCTTGAGGCGGGGGAGCCGCAGCGTCGTGGTCCCGTGCTCACTCCTCGAGAGCTTCGTGACGACCCGCCGGCCGGCGACCCGGACCGCGATCCGGCCGGCCACGTCGGAGACGTACGGGCTGGCGACCTTCACCTTGAGGGTGGCCCGCTTCGACGGCGTGACCTTGCCCTTGCCGAGGCTCGCCTTGGTCGACGAGACCACCGTGCCCTGCCGAGCGAGTGCGATCGTGCCGAGGTCGCGGATGCGGCCGGCGGCACGAGAGGCCGGACGGAACATGACGGGTAGCCCGTTGCCGTACTTCTTCATCCGGAACGGGTCGCCGTCCTCCTGACCGTTGACGGTGGAGAAGGTGATCACGAAGGCGTGGTCGCTGGGGACCTCGAGCAGGAAGAACCCGTGCAGCGACGCCGGGTCGTTCGGGTCGCCGCCGTAGGTGAGGGCCGAGGCGGCCGGCGCCGTGGCGGAGGCGTCGTTCGCCCACGCCTCCACGTTGACGTTGTCCTGGCCGGTCGCGGCCTGGTCGGTGATGACTCCCTCGATCCAGGTCATGCCGTCCGGCGGCGTCGCCGGGTCGTCGCGGTGGGCGGCACCGCCGATGGCGGCCGCGCGCTGGCCCATGGTGGGCGATGCCAATGCGGACTGGGCGATCAGCGCCACTGCCGTCGCGACCACCATGAGCAGCGGGGCGCTCCTCACCGGCCAGCGACGGACGGAGGTCCGGCCTGACGGTGACTCGTCCGGTTCGTACATCTGGGTTCCTCCTTCGTCGGCGCCGTGCAGCCACGGCGACACCTCCCTGGACGGACGTGCCCGTGTCGGTACTCGTCCGCAGTCACCACGATTCGCGAACGCGGCCGTGCGGGCATCGCTGCCAGCGGCCGCCCGTCGCCCCTGCTAGCAGGAAGCGGCGTCTGCCGGGTCCAGGGGGTCGACCGATGACCAGGTGAGCTCCGACTCGATCTCCTTGAGCCAGGTGTAGGCGTCCTCGGCCCACAACCGCCGTGCCGGGTCCTTGTCGAGGAGCCCGTCGACCACCTGACCCAGCGGAGCTCCGCCAAGGGCGGGATCGGGGGAGTCGTGCAGGACGGCGAACGTCGTGGCCACGGGATCCCCGGCCTGGAAGGGGCGGACGCCCTCGACCGCGTAGTAGAGGGTCGACCCCAGTGCGAACAGGTCCGACGCTGGAGTCCGCACGCCGCTCCGGACCACCTCGGGGGCGGTGTGGGCAGGACTGCCCACGACGTACCCTCCGTCCTGCCACGCGCGCGACCCGCTCCCGATGGCGAGCCCGAAGTCGGTGAGCACCGGTCTCCCGGACGCGGTCAGGTGGACGTTGCCCGGCTTGACGTCGCCGTGGACCAATCCGCAGCCGTGCACCGCCTGCAGCGCCTCGAGCAGGCGGAGGCCGAGGTCGACCGCATGCGTCACCGAGAGGGGACCCCGCCACTGGACGGTCTCGGCCAGTGTGTGCCCGGTCAGCGCCTCCATGACGATCCACCGGCGGCCGCCGTCGGTCACGAGGTCGTGGACCTGCACCACGCCCGGGTGGCTGATCGCGCACGCTGCGCGGGCCTCGCGCAGCTGGGGATCGTCCGCACCGTCTCCCGTGCAGACGCGGCTTCGCGTGGACTCCTTGAGGGCGACGGTGCGTGCGAGGACGCAGTCGACGGCCAGCCACACGGCTCCCATCCCGCCCCGGCCCAGGAGCCGGAGGATGCGGTACCGCCCCGCGACGAGCCGTCCCGAACGGTCCTCGTCCGGGATGTCGCGACTCGGCAGGACGTCCACGTCGTACGCCGTCATGCTGCTCAGCGTCACCCGAGGAGGTCCGCTCGTCTGCCCGGTCAGCGGCCGGACGGCGGTGGGGGTGGCGCACCGCGCGACCTACCGGCCAGCACCACGCGATGGGCCATACTGGATCATGGACAGCCCGCTCGAGAGACCGCTCCGAGTGGTGCTCGCCGATGACGACGTCCTGCTCCGTTCCGGTATCGCCAGCCTCCTGAAGAGGCCGCGGTTCGACGTGGTCGGGGAGGCGGGCGATGCAGCGGGGCTGCTGATGCTGGTCCGGGAGCGGCGGCCCGACCTGGTGGTGGTCGACGTGCGGATGCCACCCACGCAGACCGTGGAGGGGCTCGTGGCGGCCGCGACCATCCGCGAGGAGCTGCCCGGGATCGCCATCGTGGTGCTGTCCGCGCACGTCGACGTCGAGCACGCCATGACGTTGCTGTCGACCGGCCGCAGCATCGGCTATCTCCTGAAGAGCCGGGTCGTCGGCGTGGAGGACTTCCTGGACAGCCTGGTCCGCGTGGCGCACGGCGCCTCGGTGGTCGACACCGCGCTGGTGCAGGAGCTGATCGCGGCGCGCGGGCGCACGGACCCGCTGGGATCGCTGAGCCCACGCGAGCGCGAGGTGCTCGCCCTGATGGCCCAGGGGCGCTCGAACCTCGGCATCGCGCAGGCGCTGTGGGTGACCGAGGGGACCGTCGAGAAGCACGTGCGCAGCATCCTCACGAAGCTGGACCTCGACGAGGCGCCCGTCGACCACCGGCGGGTGCTCGCCGTGCTCGCCTTCCTCAGCTCAACGTGAGCGCAGCGCTGCCGGCGGCCGCTCACCGCCGCCGAACACGGCCTGCATGCTCGCCTGCGTCCGCTTCACCACCTGCTGCGCGCGGGTGAGCGTCGTGCGCCCACGTGAGGTCAGCAGGCTGCCGTCGAGCTGTGCCCCGATGGCCGAGACCTCCGCGTCGTAGCTGGGCAGGGTGTCCGACAGCCCGTCGACGTAGTCGTCGCGCTTGCCCGGCTTCAGCGCGATCACCTTGCCCAGCATCGTGTCCCGGCAGGCCACGACCTGGATGGTCGCGCGGGAGAGCGGCTTCTGCACCGCCTGCCCGTGCGGGTCGGCGAACAACGGGACGAGCGCCGTCACGACCCGGTGCTCCAGGCCGGCCACCTTGAGCACCGCACCCGGCCCCGGTGGCTCGTCGGACTCGGGGTCGCTCGGCGGGCGCCCGATGAGGGCCGTCGCCGTCGCGTGGGCGTCCTGCGCCTGACGGCGCACCACCCTCAGGTCGCGCGCGGCGGACTGCGCGCGTCCCGCGCCGATGTCGGTGAGGGCCTTCGCCAGCGCGGCCTTCGCCTTCGCGACGGCAGCCTTCGGGTCCGAGGCCGCCGTGCCCGGCACGCAGGAGGGGTCGGTCGTCGTCGCCGCGCTCGCGGCGGCCGGGGCGGCCAGGGCTGCGCCCTGCGCGGGCACCGCGCCGAGGACCAGACCGAGGACCGGACCGAGGACCAGACCGAGGACCGCGCCGATCTCGCGTTGCTTCATGGTGATCTCCTCTCAGGATCCACCTAGCGTCCGTCCCGGGAGCGGGCCTGTCGGCGCCGCCAGCGGGAAGGGGTGACTACCGGGTAGCCGGTAGGCCCGGTACCGGCTGGCCGGAAGGTTTGCCGGGCTGGGAAAGAACCCCGGCTGCTTTCGTTGCCGGTGCGAAAGGGCGCCGGTACTTTCGCACCGCATGAGGGGTCACCTCACCGTGGACGAGGCGGCCCGCGCCCTCGGCACGAGCCCCCAGACCGTCCGGACGCTGCTGCGCACGAGCCAGCTCCAGGGGAGCAAGCGCGCTTGGGGCTCCCGGTACGTCTGGGAGGTGAGCGACGAGGGGCTGGAGACGTTCCTCGCGCGCTACGGCCGGCTGGACGGCGTCCGTCGCCGTGGGCCGGTGGCGCCGGCCGCCCTGGTCCTGCGGGACGAGCGGGCGCTCGTGCCGCTGGTACCGGACGAGGAGCCGGAGCCGGAGCCGGAGCCAGAGCCGGAGGAGCCGGAGGACCCGCCCGATCTCCGCCCGCTGCTGCTCCGCCCTCGCGCCCGGGCGACCGCGATGGTCGTGGTGCTCGGACCCGTGCTGCTCGTCACGTACGTCGTCATGCGGACGCTGCCGGACGTCCTCTGGTTCCGCGAGGTCGGGCAGAGTGAGGTGTTCACCCGGACCCTGGTCGCCCGGTTCGAGTTCCGCCTCCTCGTCCTGGTCCCCGTCGCGTTGTTCACCGGCGCCAACCTCGCCGTCGCGCTCCGCGGCGCGCCGCCGACGTACCGATGGGTCGTGCGGATCGGGCGGCTGGCGGCGCCCCTCGTGATCGGCGGGATGTTCGCGTCGGCGGTGGACGGACGCTGGCAGACCTTCGTGCTCTGGAGGCACCGGCAGACGTTCGGGGTCGCGGATCCGGTGCACGGCAAGGACGTCGGGTTCTTCGTGTTCTCCCTCCCGTTCGAGCTGCTGGTCGTCGACCTGTTGCTGTGGCTGGTCGTGGTCGCCGCGGCCTGCGTCGCGATCGCGTACAGCGTGCGCGGGAAGCTCAGCTGGCGGCGCCGGCGACTGACGCTCGATGCCCAGCAGCACCTGGCGTTCCTGGCAGCGGCGTTCCTCCTGACGATCGCCTGGCGACTGCACCTGCAGACCTACCTCCTGGAGCTGCAGCAGCCCTCACCCGACGACTCGGACTCCTTCGCAGGGGCCGACTACGTGGACGTGCACGTGCGGATGCCCGGACTCACGAACCTGTCGATGCTGGCGGTCGTGCTCGCCTTCGCGTGCCTGGCTGCGCCGCTGGTGGCACGCCGCGGCCGCCGTCGGAGGGCGCGGGTCATGGTGGGGGTACCTCTCGTCCTCCTCGTGGCCGGCTCCGTGCTGATCGCGTTGGTGGTCCCGCCCGTGGTGCAGCGGTTCGTCGTCGATCCCAACCCGCTCCTGCGTGAGCAGGCGCTGGTCGCGCAGTCGATCGCGGGGACCCGGGCCGGGCTCGGGCTCGACGGCCTGGATGCGCGGACCTACGCGCCCACCCACCGGTTCACGGCGGCCGACTTCGGCGCACTCAGCCCGCGCCTGCGCAACGTGCAGACCTGGGACAACGACCTGCTCGGGTCGCGGATGCGCGAGCTCGTGACCGACACGCCCTACTTCCGCCCGGAGGACGAGGCCCTCGACATCGTCAGGAGGGACGGACGACGGCAGCCGACGGTGGTGAGCACCCGTGAGCTCGACCTGGCGGGGGTGCCGGAGAACGGCGGGACCTGGGACAACGACCGGCTCGCGTACACCCACGGCTCCGGCCTGATCCGCTTCTCGGCGACGCAGACGGGCGAGGACCGCGGGCCGCGGCTGCTCGCCGGCGGCGTCGGGCTGTCCCAGCCGCGCATCTACTTCGGGGACTTCGCGCCCGTGGCCGGGGGTGTCCAGGACGCCTCCTGGGTGCTGGCCGACACCCGCCGGGCGGAGGTCGACGGACACTCGGCCGCAACGCCGGGAGGTGCGTCGTACCACTACACCGGGACCGGTGGGATCGCCATGTCCAGCTGGGTCCGCCGGGCGGCGTTCGCCGCAGCGCTCGGCAGCAAGCAGATCCTGCTGTCCGACGACATCACGCCGGAGTCGCGCATCCTCCGGCACCGCGACGTCCACGACCGCCTGGACACCCTGGCTCCCTTCATCCACTGGGACTCCAGCGCCGTCCCCCTGACCAGCGACGGACACATCGAGTTCGTCGTCGACGGCTACACGACGAGCTCGTACTACCCCTTTGCGCAGAGGTTCCAGATCGGCGATGCCGCCGTGAGCTACGCGCGCGCGTCGGTCCGCGCGACGGTCGACGCGTTCTCGGGGCGCGTGCGCCTCTACCTGGTGGATCCCGACGACCCGGTCGTCCGGGCCTGGGCCGCCGCGTACCCGTCGCTGTTCCTGCCGGCGGACGCCATGCCCCAGGACCTGCAGGACCGGTTGCGCTACCCGACCCAGCTCTTCACCGCGCAGGCCACCGCGTACGAGACCTACCACGCCCTCGATCCGGGGGTGTTCACGAGCGACTCCGACGCGTGGTCCCGACCGATCGCCCTGTCGGGCCCGATCGAGGTGGCCAGCGGCGTCGACTTCGACCAGTCGGACGAGGACGACCTCCGGCTGACCATGCAGCCGTCGTACTCGTTCTCGTCCCCGCCGGGCGCGACCGAGCCCGGACTGGCGCTCACGACCTACTACGTGCCGAACCAGGGGCAGAACCTGGTGGCGACGCTCACCGGCTGGATCGATCCGTCGGGCCGTCCGCGCCTGACGGCGACGACGCTCCCGCGCGATCCCGTCACCCTCGGCCCCGCCCAGGTGAGCCGGCTGGTCTTCGCCACCCCGCGGGTCAGGAACCTCCTGGGACTGCGGAACCTCGAGGTCCGGGACCTGGACAAGTCCTCGATCGACTCGGTGATCCTCGGACGGCCGCACCTGTTGCTCCTGCCCGGTGGTGTCCTGCAGACGCAGAGCCTGTACGAGGGCTCCCGGGGACCGGGCGCGGCCCGGCTGCTGGGCGTCACGGCGTACATCGACGGACATGCCGGCTTGGGCCCGGACATCGTCAGTGCTGTCCGGCAGGCACTGAACGAACCGCCGGTCGTCGAGCTGCGCAGGCCGCGGGACCCGGCCACGGTGCACCAGTCCGTCCCGATCTCCTTCGACGTCGGGAACGCGGCGCGGGAGACCGTGACCGTCACCTCGCCTGCCGGCCGGGAACAGTTCCGGCGGCACCTGGCCAACGGAACGGGCACGATCCGGTGGACGCCGTCGGCCGCGGGCTGGGCGCACCTGAAGGTGTCGGTCATCGGCCTCGACGAGACCGTCGTCACCGACTCGGCGTCGGTCCGGGTCCTGGGGCACCCACCGTCGGTCCGCTTCCTGGGGAGCCCGGGACGGGCCGAGGTGGGCGATGCCGTCCGGGTGCCCTTCCGCATCCTGTTCGGCCACCGTGCGGTCGTGACCGTCTCCACCCGGTCCGGGATCGCGTTCGAGCGACGGTACGACCTCACCGACGGGCGGGGGGTCGTGTCGTGGACACCCGACGTGCCGGGCCGCGCGACCATCCGCATCCGAGCGCGTGGACAGCAGGACCAGGCGACCACCGTGACGCTGCGGCTCCTGGTCCACGAGCCCCAGGGTGCCGTCGCGCCCCCGCCCGTCCAGCTCCTCCACGTGCCACAGCACCCGACCGTGGGTGTCGCCGGCAGCTATGCGTTCGGGGCCGCCGGCTGCAGCACCGCCCTCGTCGAGATCGAGGGACCGAGCGACGACGTGCCGACCTGGCGGTTCCCCTGCCCGGTCGGTCGCGCCGAGTTCGTCTGGACGCCGGCCCTGCCGGGCCACTACCGGCTCACGACGTCGTCGCGCGCGGGCGGCGGACTGACGTCGACCCAGACCGTGCGCATCGACGTGGCGGCCACGCCGGAACCGCAGCCCGGACCGACAGCACTGGAGGACGGCCGTGCCGAGACCTGACCAGCATCGAGTCGTGCGTCCGCACACGGAGGCGCCATGGGTGCGACACCTGATGACGGCGTCGGGGTGTGCCGGCCTCGGGGTGGCGGTGCACCTCGCGGGGCCCTTCCTCCCCGTCCTGCTGACGACCGCCGGGCTCGGTGCGGGGCTGATCGGGGCGTCCTTCCTGCTGGCGTGGGCGGCGGACGCCGGGGAGGCGGTCTTCTCCGGCGGACTCGTCCTCGCCGCGGTGGCGCTCGTCGGCGTCCTACCCGAGCTCACCATCGAGGTGCACTTCGCCTTCATCCAGCAGGCGGACCTCGTCACCGCGAACCTGACCGGCGCGACCCGGCTCCTGCTCACCGGCGCCATCGCACTTCCGCTCCTCGTCGCGTTCAACGCCCAGCGCCGGGGCCACACTCCACCGCCGGCCGTCCGGGTGGCGGGACATCGACGTCTGGAGTTGGGGATCCTGCTCGTCACCGCGGTCTTCGCGGTCCAGATCATCGTCCGGGGCAGCCTGTCCGTGCTCGACGGCGTCGTCCTCCTCGGTCTGTACGTGTGGTACGCCCGCCGCGTCCAGGGCTCTCCCGACGAGGAGCCGGCCGTCGCCGGGGTGCCGGCGGGCCTGCTGTCGCTCCCGCCGTCCTACCGGCGTCCTGCGGTCGCCGCGCTGATCATCGGGGCGGCCCTCGTCGTCGTCACGATCGCGAGCCCGTTCACCCATGCGCTGCTCCTGACCGGCTCGTCGATCGGTGTCGACCCCTACGTGATGATCCAGCTCGTGGTGCCGGTCGCCACCGAGGCGCCCGAGGTGATCGTCGTCGCGGTCCTGGTGGCCAACCGGCGGCCCGCGCAGGGTCTCGCGCTCTTCCTGGCGTCGTCGGTGAGTCAGTGGACGCTGGGTCTCGGCTCGCTGCCGATCGCGTACCTGGCGGGAGGAGGCGGGTTCTCGCTGCCCCTGGCCGGGCGCGAGCAGCTCGAGCTGGCGCTCACCGGCGCGGTGACGCTCTTCGTCGTCGCGGCGCTCGCCACGTTGCGGCCGGCGCGTGTCGACGCGCTCCTCGCCGCGGGCGTCTACGCCGCGGAGGTGGTGTGGCCGACCACTCCGGTCCGGTTCGCCGGGACCTTCGTGCTGGCCGTCTTCGCGCTGAACCTGCTCCTGGCGCGTCGCCGCCGGCTGCGTGGGCTCCTGCGGGCCGCGTTCGGCAGGGCGCACGCCGCCCCGCCGGCCGGCTGAGGGGCCCCGTCGCTCTCAGGCGGCGAACGGCAGGGTCGCGCGGATCGTGGTCCCCTCACCGGGACGGCTCGACACCGCGATGCTCCCGCCGAGGATCTCGACGCGGTCCCTCAGCCCGATGAGCCCGGAGCCTCGCGTCGGGTCGGCTCCGCCGACGCCGTCGTCGCGGACGGCGACCACGACGGCCCGGTCCCGGACCTCCGCCTCCACCCGCACCAGCGATGCTCCGGAGTGCTTCGCCGCGTTGGTGAGCGCCTCGGAGACGAGGTAGTAGGCGCCGACCTCCACGGGTTCGGGCGCCCGTTGTTCCAGGTGCGCGTCCACCTCCACCGGCAACGGGGACCACCGGGCGAGCGCCTTCAGCGCGGGCTCCAGGCCACCCTCGGAGAGGACGGCGGGATGGAGCCCGCGGGTGAGCCTGCGGAGCTCCTCGAGGATCTCGACCAGGTCGGCGCTGATCCGGCCCAACCGCGAGCGCAGCTCGGTCAGCTCGGGCGGGGTGACCTCCACCGCCCCGTGGACCTCGAGGCCGAGCGAGACCAGTCGTTGCTGCGCGCCGTCGTGCAGGTCCCGCTCGATCCGCTTCCGGACGGCGACCTCGTCGACGGGGGCGGCGCTGGCTTCCACATCACGTCGTCCGATGGTCGCGAGCTGAACGGTCATTCCGGCCACCCGCTGTTCAGGATGACCTCCACGAAGTCCTCCCGCGCGAACGTCGGGTCGTAGTGCTCGAGGACGTCCGCGTTCGGCGTCCCGAAGGTGCTGGCCGGCCGCTGGCGCATGCCGGCGGTGAACGCCGCCAGGATGCGCCGCTTGAAGTCCGGCCGGGGATGCACGGCGACGACCGCCTCCCGGGCCTCGGCAGCGAGGAGCTCGAGACCGATCCCGAGCACGTCGGTCTCCACGCCGGCGGTGACCAGGGCGACCTCGGGTTCGAGGAACTCGGGGATGCCGGGGGTGGTGTGCAGGGCGATGCCGAGCCAGACCATGCGGGCGAGGGCAGCGTCGACGCCGCGCTCGACGAGGAAGTCGCGGGCGGTGTCGGCGCTGTCGACCTCGAACCGCGCCGACGAGGTGCTGCGGTAGGGCTCGGTCAGCCCGACGTCGTGGAACATCGCCCCGGCGTAGAGGAGCTCCAGATCGGGCTCCAGGCCACGCCGCCGGCCGTGCAGCGCACCGAAGAAGTAGACCCGGCGCGAGTGGTCGAACAGGAGGTCGTCCTCGACCTCGCGCACGTACTCGGTGATGTCCCGGGTCAGGGGCGTGTCGGGAACTGGCGGGCCGGCGACGCCGTCAGCTGCGTGAGTGACCACGGCGGTACTCCTCTGGAGGTGGTGGTTCCGCAACGATCGCCGCCGGGCACCAGCCGTCGCATCCGCCACTGGCCAGCCTCACGTACGCATCTACGTCAGTCGTCCGATACCGGATCCGTCCGCCGACGGGCAGCGTTCCCCTCATGGGAGATCGTGAGCACCGGAGCCCGCTGACGGGCCGGGACAGTGAGAAGGCCTTCCTGGACCAGTTGGTCGCCGACGTCCGGTCCGGGGCCAGCCGATCACTGGTCGTCCACGGCGAGGCGGGCGTGGGCAAGACCGCCCTGCTGGAGTACGTCGCCGCCCGCGGTGCCGACGGCAGGCTGGTGCGCGCCTCGGGCGTGCAGTCGGAGATGGAGCTCCCCTTCGCGGCCCTGCACCAGCTGTGCGGTTCGATGCTCGGAAACCTCGACCGCCTCTCGGGCCCCCAGCGCGACGCGCTCGCGACCGCGTTCGGACTGGCGGCGGGCCCGCCGCCGGACCGGTTCCTCGTCGGGCTCGCCACGCTCGGCGTGCTCGCGGAGGAGGCGGCCCAGGGCCCGTTGCTCTGCCTCGTCGACGACCACCAGTGGCTCGACCAGGAGTCCCGTCAGGTCCTGGCCTTCGTCGCCCGGCGTCTCGGGGCCGAGTCGATCGGCCTCGTCTTCGCAGCGCGCGTGCTGGACGACGAGCTGTCGGGCCTTCCGCAGCTGCCGGTCGACGGGCTCGAGGAGCCGGATGCGCGCGCACTCCTGGACTCGGTGCTGACCGGCTCGCTGGACGAACGGGTGCGCAACCAGATCGTGACCGAGACCCGCGGCAACCCCCTCGCCCTGCTGGAGCTGCCGCGGGGCCGCACGGCCGACGACCTGGCGGGCGGGTTCGCGATCCCCCACGGCAGCGGGATCGCAAGGACGGTCGAGAACGACTTCCGCCGTCGGATCAGGGCGCTGCCGGACGACACCCGCCGACTCCTCGTGCTCGCGTCGGCGGACCCGACCGGGGACTCCGGGCTCGTGTGGCGGGGAGCCCGGCACCTGGGCATCAGGGGAGACGCCGCGTCGGCTGCTGCCGACCACGGGCTGGCCGAGTTCGACAGCCGGGTCAGGTTCCGTCACCCGCTGGCGCGGTCGGTGAGCTACTGGTCGGCACCGGCTGCGGAGCGCCAGACCGCGCACCGCGCGCTGGCGGAGGAGACGGACCGGGCGGCGGCCCGGACCGCTACAGCTGGCACCTCGCGCACGCCACGCCGGGCCCCGACGAGGAGGTCGCCGACGAGCTGGAGCGATCCGCTGCGCGGGCCGGGGCCCGGAGCGGCCTGGCCGCGGCGGCGGCGTTCCTCCAGCGGTCAGTGGCTCTGACGATCGATCCGAGGAAGCGCGCCCAGCGGGCGCTGACCGCGGCCGTGGCCCAGTTCCAGGCCGGCGCGTTCGCGGCCACCACCGAGCTGCTCGACCTGGCGGAGGCAGGCCCCCTCGAGGAGCCCGAGAAGGCCCAGATCAGCCTGATCCGCGCCCAGCTGGCCTTCGTCCTCCACCGCGGCGGGGAGGCGCCGGCACTCCTGCTCGCCGCAGCCGTGGAGCTCGAGGCCATCGACCCCGGGTCCGCACGGGCGGTGTACCTCGGTGCCCTGAACGCGGCGACCTTCGCCGGCCGGGCAGCGACCGCGCGCGGAACCGTCCGGGAGGTGGCCCGCACGGCGGGCGTCGCAGCGCGGTCGGGGGAGCCGACCGAGCCGACCGACTGGCTGCTCCTGGCCCTCACGGCGAACTTCAACGAGGGGTACGCCGAGGGCGTCCCGCACTTCCGCCAGGCGCTGGCGTCGTTCGGTTCCGACACGATGACGCCGGACCAGGAGCTGCGGCTGCTGTGGCCGATCAGCTCCGCGGCCCTGCACCTGTGGGAGGACGACCAGTGGTTGACGCTGTCCCGCCGCTACGTGGACCTCGCGCACGCCACGGGCGCCCTGAGCGAGCTGCCCCTGGCACTCAGCACCCGCGCGATGGTGCTGCTGTTCGCGGGCGACCTGACCACCGCGGCTGCGCTGGTCGAGGAGCAGGAGACCGTCACCAGCGCCACCGGGAGCCAGCTCGCGCCGTACAGCGCGATGTGCCTCGCCGCGATGCGCGGCCAGGACGAGACGGCGGAGCGGCTGGTCGAGCTGACCGGCCGCGATGCGGTCGCCAAGGGCGAGGGCATCAGCATCGCCGTGGGGGAGTGGACGCGAGCGGTGCTGTACAACGGCCAGGGCCGGTACGCCGAGGCGGCCGCGGCGGCCCGGGAGGCGCTGTACCACCAGGAGTACCCGGAGCTGCGCTACCCGGGCATCGCCAACTGGGCGGCGGCCGAGCTCATCGAGGCCGCGTGCCGCTGCGGCGACGATGCCCAGGCCGCGGAGGCGGTGGAGTGGCTCACCGAGATGACCTCAGCCAGTGGCACGCCGTGGGCACTCGGCGTGCAGGCGCGGTCGCGTGCGCTCGTGAGCAGCGGGAAGGCGGCGGACGCCGCCTTCCTGGAGGCGATCTCCTGGCTCGAGCACACCCAGGTGCGGGCCGAGCTCGCGCGGACCCACCTCGTGTACGGCGAGTGGCTCCGCCGTGGGCGCCGCCGCACGGAGGCGCGGGAGCACCTGCGGACTGCGCACGAGGCCTTGGACGCCATGGGCATGGAGTCGTTCGCAGCCCGAGCCCGGCGTGAGCTCCTGGCCACCGGCGAGACAGCACGCCGGCGCTCCGCGCCCGCCACCCAGGAGCTGACGCCCCAGGAGGTCCTGATCGCCCAGCTCGCGCGCGAGGGCCTCTCGAACCCGGAGATCGGGAGCCGCCTGTTCATCAGTGCCCGGACGGTCCAGTACCACCTGCGGAAGGTCTTCGCGAAGGTCGGCATCACCTCCCGCAGCCAGCTCGACCGCGTCGAGCTCACGAGCTGAACCCCCGGTCCTCCGTCGCCGGACGAGATGGCTGTCCGGTGGCGGATGCGAAGCAACAGGCGTCCGGGACAGCGTGGTTCCCCGAACCGGTGGGAGCCGGACAGAGGAAGGAAGGAGTCGTCGCATGCGTGACCACGTGGAGGGCTCGAACACGATGAGACCGGACCAGACCCTCGCCGCAGGGCCGGACCCCGCTCGCCTGTGGGTCGCCCGCATCGCCCTGCTGGCGCTGGCCGCAGCGGGTCTCTACCAGGGACTGTGGGCGCAGCTCGCGCCGCAGTCCTTCTTCCAGGACTTCCCGAACGGGATGGGCTGGGTCGCGACCGAGGGACCGTACAACGAGCACCTCGTCCGGGACATCGGAGGGCTCGTCAACGGCATGGCCGTGGTGGCGCTGGTGGCCGCGTGGCGGCCGTCCCGTCCGTTGTTCCTGGCCGCCGGCCTCGGGTGGCTGGTGTACAGCGTCCCGCACTTCGTCTTCCATCTCAGCCACCCGCTCGACGACTCCTCGATGCAGGCACTCAACGTCGTCGTCCTGGTGACGGAGATCCTGCTCCCGCTGCTCGGCCTCCTCGGCGCGACCGCCTCGGCACGGGAGACGAGATGACCACGATGACCGCGGTCCGGGCGCACCGTCGCGGCGGACCGGAGCAGCTGGTCCTCGAGGAGGCCCCGCGGCCGGAGCCCGCAGCCGGTGAGGTCCTGGTCGCCGTGCATGCCGCGTCGATCACGCCGGACGAGCTGACCTGGGACGCCACCTGGACGGACGCGATGCTCCCGGGTGGGCGGGACCGGACCCCGATCATCCCGTCGCACGAGTTCTCGGGCGCGGTGGTGAAGCTGGGTGCGGGCGTCCGTGCGCCGCTGCTGGCCGAAGCCGTCTACGGCCTGATCCCGTTCGTCCGGGACGGCGCCGCCGCGGAGTACGTCAGCGTCCCGGCGGAGGTGCTCGCGACCAGGCCGGCCAGTGTCGACGACGAGCAGGCGGCCGCCATCCCCCTGGCTGCGCTCACGGCGTGGCAGGGCCTGGTCGACCATGCCCGGCTCGAGCGCGGCCAGCACGTCCTGGTGCACGGGGCCGCCGGCGGTGTCGGCACCTATGCGGTCCAGATCGCTGCGCACCTGGGCGCGCGTGTCACCGCGACGGCTCGGGGACAGGACCTGGACTTCGTGAAGGAGCTGGGGGCGGCGACCGCGGTGGACTACCGGACCGAGCGGTTCGAGGACCTCGTTCACGAGGTCGACGCGGTCCTCGACCTGGTCGGCGGCGCGACGCAGTCGCGCTCCTGGCGGGTCCTGCGCCGGGGCGGCATCCTGGTCAGCGTCGTCGCGCCGCCCGAGCCCCGAGAAGCCGAGGAGCACGGAGCGCGGGGCGCGTTCTTCGTCGTCGAGCCCAACCGGGCCCAGCTCCAGACCATCAGCGGGCTCGTCGACGAAGGCGTCCTGGTCCCCGTCGTGGCCGGCGTACGGCCCCTCGCCGATGCGCGGGCCGCCTACGAGGAGCTGGAGACCGGGCACCGCCGGGGCAAGGTGGTGCTCCGTGTCCGCGGGTGAGCGGGACGGCCGGCCGACGGCCCGCACCGAGCTCCGGGAGCGGAACAGCGAGCTGATCGCGCGGCTGGCTGCTGCCGAAGGCCCGGACCGCGAGGAGCTGCTCGAGCAGCTGGTGCTCACCAACCTCGAGGTCGCGAGCTCGGTCGCGCGACGCTACGCGCGGCGCTCCGACCTCGGACCCGACTTCCGGCAGGTTGCGTGCGTCGCGCTGGTCCGCGCGGCACGCGAGTTCGACGCGAGTCGCGGCCACGAGTTCCTGGCCTACGCGATCCCGTGCATGACGGGTGCGATCAAGCGCTACTTCCGCGACTCGGCCTGGGCGATCCGTCCGCCGCGGCCCGTGCAGGAGCAGCACTCCCGGGCGGAGCCCGGCGCCGACCACGTCGTCGCGGGCATCGACGTGGAGACCTGCTTCCGGCCTCGCAGCCTCGACGGCCCCAGGCCCGGCAGGTCGACGCCGATCGGCGCCACGATCGTCGACGAGTGGGACCGGACGTGGGAGCAGGCCGAAGCCCGCCTGCTGCTGTGGCCGCACCTGCGCACGCTTCCCGAGCGCGCGCAGCACCTCCTGCACCGGCGGTTCGTCGACGGGTGGAGCCAGCAGGAGATCGCTGAGGAGCTGGGCGTCACCCAGTACCACGTCTCGCGGCTTCTCACCCGCTACCTCGGCGAGCTGCGTGACCGGCTGGTGGAGGCGGCCTGAGGCGACCTACCTCGACTCGGGGACCACGTCCCGCAGCTGGGCGCGGGAGCGCACGCCGAGCTTCGGGAACGCGTTGTACAGGTGTGTCGAGACCGTCCGGGGGGACAGGTAGAGCGCCGCGGCGATCTCCGGGTTGGTCCGGCCGGTGGCCGCCAGGCGCACCACCTCGCGCTCCTGCGCGGTGAGCCGGGCCCACGCCGACGGCTCGGGGTCGTGGGTCGTCACGCCCGCCGCCCTGAGCTCGGCACCGGCGAGGTCCGCCCAGGCCCTGGTGCCGAGGCGGTCGAACG
Source organism: Nocardioides sp. HB32 (assembly GCF_054058995.1). Classification (NCBI taxonomy): domain Bacteria; kingdom Bacillati; phylum Actinomycetota; class Actinomycetes; order Propionibacteriales; family Nocardioidaceae; genus Nocardioides; species Nocardioides sp. HB32. The sequence goes on along the minus strand of NZ_JBSSBS010000001.1, from coordinate 3,352,562 downwards.
TCTCGAGTGCATGCTGGAGCTGGTCCCGGGCGTCGGTCGGCCGGTGCCGGCGGCGCAACCACGCGCCGTACTCCAGGTGTGCGTTGGCCAGCTCGAACGGCCACTGCGCGGCGAGCGGGTTGCCGATCGCCTCGACGTGCCAGCGCTCGGCATCGTCGCCGCCGAGCAGGGCTCGGGCGCGGGCGAGCTGGAGCTGGTGGAAGGGGCGTGGCCGCGGCAGCCGGCGCCCGGCCGCCTCGACCACCGTGGCGAGCTGCTCGAGCTCGCCGACGCGGGCCGCGCTCGCCGCGTAGTGGCCGAGCTCGCGGTACGACAGGTGCGGGTGCGCGGCCGCGCCGTCGTCGTCGAAGAGCCCGCTGACCTCGTGCCACGCACCCCGGACGTCGTCCTCGCCCAGGCGGACCCATGACATCGTGATGCCGACCGTGAGGTCGATCGCCACGGCCTCGCCGGGCGGCAGCTCCTGGAGGACCCGGCCGCACAGCTCGCGGGCGACCTCGGTCTCACCACGCAGGGCAGCGACCCGGGCCCGGATCTCGTAGCCGTCGCTGAGACCGTAGCGCTGGTCGCGGGACTCGGCGATGTCCGTGACCAGCCGGCCGGCATCGTCAGCAGCGTCGTAGTCGCCGAGCTGCACCTGCACCAGGGCCAGCGCGATGAGGGTCTGGGCCATCTCCCCGGGAGCATCGGCGGCGCGCATCAGCTCCAGCGAGCGGCCGAGCCGGTCGCGGGCGATCGCGGGCTCGTCGAGCAGCCACGCGGCGGCGCCCAGGAGCATCTCGTGGCTCGCGGCCAGGAACAGCGGGTAGTCCGGGACCGGCGCCCGGTGCACCAGCTCGACGATGTCGTCGGGATCCGACAGCGGGTCGATCAGCATCCGGATCAGGGACCGCGCGGCCGGCAGCATGGCGGGGAAGTCACCCGTCTCCGCCGGGTCGGTGGCGGCGTCGTAGACCTCCAGCCACCGGGCGAGCTCGTCACGGTCCCACGCGGTCCGGTACGCGAGCACGGCGAGCGTGCTCAACGTGCTCCACCCCGAGGGCGGGTCGACCGTGACGACCCGCTCGAGGACGCGCACGAGCGCCCGGCGCGCCGCACTCGACCGGTCGGTCTGGGCCAGGGCGTAGGCAGCAGACTGCGCGGCGCGCGCCTGGACGGACACGTCCTCGGCCTCCAGCTCGAGCCGGCCACCGGCCTCGACCACCCAGTCGAAGCTGCCGGCGTTCACGCTGATCTGCAGGGCCCAGAGCAGTCGCTCCTCGCGGTCGGACCGGTCGGGGCTCAGCTCGGAGGCTCGCGCCATCAGCCGCCCCGCCTCGGCGCTCGCTCCTCGACGGGTCGCCAGCGACGAGGCGGTGACGAGCGCCCGGGCCACGTCCTCGTCCGGCACCACCGTTGCCTCGGCGCGGTGCCAGGCCGCACGCTCGACGTCGTCCTCGTAGGCGGCGGCCAGCGCGGCGTGGGCCGCCATCCGGTCGGTCGTGGTCGCGAGACCGCCCACCGCGGCGGCCACGAGCGGATGCCGGAAGGTCACGACGTGGTCGACCACGGTGACGAGACCGGCCGCCTCGGCCGGCGCCAGCGCCGCGACGAGCTCGGCGGCGTCCGTGGTCCGGCCCAGGACCGCGAGATCGCCGACACCGGTCGCCGCCAGGAGGAGCGCCGACCGGGTGGCGGCCGGCAGCTCGGCCACCTGTTCCCTGAACGCCGTCTCGACGCTCGAGGGGGCCGTCTCGCCGGCGCCGTCGGAGGCGGCTCGACCGAGCTCGAGCAGCGCGAGCGGGTTCCCGGCGGCTCGCTCGATCACCCACGCCGGCGGGCTGGCGACGCCGGCCCGCCGGAGCAGTACCCGCGCGTCGCGGTCGGTCAACCCGGGCAGCGCCAGGTGCGTGTGGTGCCGCAGCGGTGCGGGCGGGACGTCCGCGCGGGTCGCGGCGAGGACGGAGATGTCCGACCCCGCCAGCCGGTTCGCGACGAAGCCGAGCACCGACAGCGTGCTGTCGTCACACCACTGCAGGTCGTCGGCGACGAGGACGACGGCCCGCGACTCACTGACCTGCTCGAGCCAGGCGAGGACGTCGAGCCGGAGCCGCAGGGGGTCCACGACCGTGGCCCGGTCCGGGTCAGGCACGACGTGGTCGAGGACCTCCTCGGCGTCGGGCGCGCTGGCGAGCAGGTCGACGAGGACGCCGAACGCCAGGTCGCGGTCGCTCTCGTACCCGGTCATGCGCAGCACGAGCCAGCCGTCGGCCGCCAGGGCACGGGCGGCCACCGTCAGCACCGAGGTCTTCCCCGAGCCCGGCAGGCCCGTGAGCACGACCGTCCGGTCGCCGGCCGCGAGCAGGTCGCGCACGGCGACCAGGACCGGGTCCCTCCCCACCAGGCCGTCGAGCTCGCCAGCCCAGAATCCGCTCCCGTACGGGCTCACCCATGCACCATAGGTCGCGAAGCTCGCTTCGTGGAGGGTCGGCGTCGACGGACGCGACGTGCGGCTCGCCTACCGGCCGGCGCCGTGGTCGGTGATCTCGGCTGTCGCCGGCCACTGGGTGGAACGGAACAGCCACACCAGGGGCGGGAGCACGACGACGGCGGCGAGACCGACCGCGACCAGCAGGCCGACGAGCGTCGCGCGTGCGCCCGCTCCCTGCTCGATGGTGACCTCGTCGACCAGCAGCCACGGGTACTGCCCGAGGCCCCAGCCCAGCAGCACGGACCCGACCGCGAGCACGGCGGCGACCCGGGCGGCGGCGTACCGGTGCCGGACGAGCAGCACGAGCGTGGCGACACCGGCCAGCCCGGACAGCGCGACGAGCGGAGCGGCGCGGCCGGTGAGGCCGTCGGCCAGGGTCGGCGCGTCGTGGAGGATCGGGACCAGGGCCGCGAAGACCAGCGCACCCGTGGCCACGCCGACGCCCACGGTCCGCCGGCGGAGCGTCCGTGCCAGCGCGACGCGTCCGGCCCGGGCGGCGTCCGCCGTCAGGAAGACGCCCGCGAGGAAGGCGCAGGTCCCGACCGCGATCGCACCGCCGAAGAGCGACGTCGCGTTCAGCCAGGAGTGCCAGCGGTCGCCGTACCCCTCGGCGGGCACCCGGCCGGAGGCGATCGCACCGGCGATGGTCCCGAGGAAGAACGGCGCGAGCAGGGACGAGGCGGCGAAGACAGCGCCGAAGACCCGCGCCTGGCCGAGGGTGCCGGAGTACTTGCGGAACGCGAACGCCGCCCCCCGCAGCACGATGCCGAGCAGCGCGAGCAGGAACGGTACGAAGAGCGTCGTGGTTGCTGCGGCGAACGTCTCCGGGAAGCCGGTCCACCAGGTCACGAGCACGTAGACCAGCCACACGTGGTTGGCCTCCCAGACCGGCCCGATGCTCTCGTCCACCTGGGTCCGGACCGCGGCGCCGCGGGCGCTGCCCCCGGCGGTGAGGTCGAACCAGCCGGTGCCGAAGTCGGCGCCGCCGAACAACCCGTACGCCAGCACCCCGGCGAAGAGCGCCGCGGCCACGAGCTCGGGGAGGCTCACCGTGGAACCTCCTCCGGTCCGTACGGACTCGGCAGGTGCTCCTCGCCGGCCCGCCAGCGCCGCGCCATCGAACGCAGCACGACGTACGCCGCGACGGTCATGCCGAGGTACAGCAGGCAGGCACCCGCGAAGCTCCACCAGATGCCGGGGTTGTCGGTCGCCGCGGCAGGGGTGCGCAGCACGTGCCACACGGTCCACGGCTGCCGCCCGACCTCGGTGGCGACCCACCCGCTCTCCAGGGCCAGGACTGCCAAGGGCCCGGCCAGCACGGCTCCCAGCAGCACCGGTCGGTGGGCGAGCGGGTCCCGGCCCCGCCAGCGGGCGATCCAGAAGACGACCACGGCGACCGCGAGCAGCGTGCCGATCCCGACCATGGTCTGGAAGGCCACGTGGGTGACGTTCACCGGCGGCCAGTCCTCCCGCGGCACCGTGTCGAGCCCGGCGACCGGCTTGCGGAACGAGCCGCGCGCGATGAACGACCCCCAGCGGGGGATCGCCAGGTAGAAGCGCGGGTCGCCGTCGACGAGCAGCCCGCCCATGCGCAGCGGTGCGGGCTGCTCGGTGGTGGTGGCCAGCTCGAACGCCGCGAGCTTCGCCGGCTGCGTCTCCCCGAGCCGCATCCCGAGCACGTGGCCGATCACCGGCTGCACGACCGCGGCCACCGAGGCGAACCCGAAGGGCACCGTGAAGCCGAGCCGGTGGTGGTCGTCGCGGCGGCCACGGAGCATGCCGGCGGCGTAGACGGCGGCGACGACGAAGCCGACCACCATGAACGCTCCCACCCACATGTGGGCGAAGCTCAGGACGGTGCCGCTGCTGAACAGGACCGCCCACGGGTCGACGTCCGTGACCTGGCCGTCGACGACCCGGAACCCGGTGGGCATGTTCATCCAGGCGTTCACCGAGATCACGCAGTAGCTGCCGACGATCCCGGCGACAGCCATCGGGAGCAGCAGCAGGAGGTGCCGTCGCGGCGGCATCCGGTCCCAGCCGTAGAGGTAGAGACCGAGGAAGATCGCCTCGACGAAGAACGACAACCCCTCGAACGCGAACGGAAGGCCGAGCACGTCGCCGTACGGCCCCATCAGCCCGGGCCAGAGCAGCCCCATCTCGAAGCTGAGCACGGTGCCGGACACCGCCCCGATCGCGAACAGGACCGCGGCGACCTTCGACCATCGCCGTGCCAGCCGCAGGGCGACGGCGTCGTCGCGGACCACGCCGCGCCGGTGGACGACGAAGATCATCGTGGGGAACGCGACACCGAAGCAGGCCAGCACGATGTGCCAGCCCAGCGAGACGGCCATCTGCTCGCGCGCCGGTAGCAGCGCGGCGGGGTCGGCGGTGAGCGCACCGAGCAACAGGTCCGGCATGCGCGGCCGGTACCCGACTCACGTCCTCCCACGCGCGTGCTCGCGCGCCGCTGCGGGCACCGTCACGTCATGGCTGACCAGCTCGACGCCTACCGCCACAAGCGGGACTTCGCACGCACCCCCGAGCCCGCGGGAGAGGTCGCGGCCGACGGTGCGGGACGGAGGTTCGTGGTCCAGCGACACCGGGCGAGCCGGCTGCACTACGACCTGCGGTTCGAGATCGACGGCGTCCTGGTCAGCTGGGCGGTCCCGAAGGGACCGACGCTCGACCCAGCGGCCCGCCGCCTGGCGGTGCACGTCGAGGACCACCCGGTGGAGTACCTGCACTTCGAGGGCGTGATCCCGTCGGGGGAGTACGGCGGGGGCGACGTGATCGTGTGGGACACCGGCACCTGGGAACCCGTGCACACCGCGGACCCGGGCGCCGCCGTGCGGTCCGGCGAGCTGCACGCGGAGGTGCACGGCGAGAAGCTGCACGGCCGCCTGGTCCTGGTCCGCCGCGGCGAGGGTGAGGAGTGGATGCTCCTGCACAAGCACGACGCGCACGCCGTCGACGGCTGGGATCCCGAGGACCACCCTCGCTCGGTGCTCAGTGGTCGCACCAACGAGGAGGTCGAGGCGGATCCGGACCGGCTCTGGCGGTCCGACGCTCCGGCCGCGGAGGCGAGCGTGTCGCTGCTCCCCGAGCCGCTGCCCGACGCCGCCATCGACGCCCTCGGGGCGCTGGGACACCAGGGCACCTGGGAGGTCTTCGGCCGCCGGGTGAAGGTCACCAACCTCGACAAGGTGCTGTTCGGGGGCGACCCGCCGATCACGAAGCGGGAGCTGCTCGCCTACACCGCGCGGATCGCGCCGTACGCGCTGCCGTACCTGGAGGGGCGCCCGTTGAACATGCACCGCTATCCCGACGGCGCCGACGGCAAGGGGTTCTGGCACAAGCAGCGCCCGGAGCACGCTCCTGAGTGGCTGAGGTGCTGGGAGAACCCCGACGCGGACGAGGGCGAGACGACCGCGTACGTCGTGCCGGACGAGCCGGCCGCACTCGTCTGGGTCGCCAACTTCGGGGCGCTCGAGTGGCACCCGTGGACCTCGCGCGCCGAGGCCCCGCACGAGCCGACGTACGCCCTCGTCGACCTGGACCCGGGGGAGCGGACCAGCTGGGACGAGCTGCTGGTGCTGGCGCGGCTGCACCGCACGGCGCTGGAGCACCTCGGTGTGGCGGCGCGACCGAAGGTCACCGGGCGGCGCGGGATCCAGGTGTGGATCCCGCTCGTCGCGGGCTACACGTTCGACGACACCCGGGCCTGGGTCGAGAAGCTGTCGCGGACGGTCGGGAAGGTCGTCCCCGAGCTGGTGAGCTGGAAGTGGGAGGTCAAGGCGCGCCGGGGCCTGGCGCGGCTCGACTACACGCAGAACGCGATCAACAAGACGCTGGTGGCGCCGTACTCGCCGCGGCCGGCAGCCGGCGCCCCGGTCTCGGTGCCGATCGGGTGGGACGAGCTCGACGACCCGGACCTCCGGCCCGACCGGTGGACCATCCGGACGGTCCTGGACCGGCTCGCCGATCGCGGCGACCCGTTCCGGGCGCTGCTCGGCGCCGCCCAGGAACTGCCCGAGATCACCTGAGCAGTGCTCCCTACCGCGACCCGGTCGCCCGGAGCCTGGTGGAGATCGGCTCGAGCGCGATGACCAGCTCGCCGAGCTCGCCCTCGTCGAGCCCGGTGTACGGCGCCTCCGCCAGCGCGTCGGTCAGGGCCTCGATCCGCTCCTTGGTCGCACGCCCGGCTCCGGTGAGGTGGCCGGAGGCATCGACGAGGCCGCGGTCGCGCAGCCCGCCCATGACCGTGGCCAGCCTGGCTCGGGGGAGGTGGTGGATGCGGCCGAACGACTCCGCCGGGTGGATGCCCATCTCGAGGGCGCTGAGCACGTGGGCCTCGGTACCGCCGATCCGCTCCGACACCAGGGCCACGATGTGGCCGTCCCCGCGGTGTTCGCGCAGCATGTTGGCGGCGTGCCAGAGCCGGGCCACGGGCTCCTCGGGCACCGGCAGCGCGCGCAGGCCGGCGTACATCACACGCCCCTCGGTCGGCGCGCTCGTCGAGGCCCGGGCGAGGAGGTCGCCGGCCCGGGCGAACCCGGCGGTCTCCACGAGGTCGCCCAGGATTCGGCGCAGTGCCGTCACGCAGCCCTGCTCGCGCGCGGCGTGCGCTGCCGCCGGCGTGGTCGTGTCCCAGACCCGGGGGATGTGGCGGGCCGCCTCGCCGTCGGCGAAGTTGTAGAAGGCCGCATGGACCACCTCGGCGGGGACCAGTCCGAGCGGCGCCGCGCGACCGGCGAAGTAGCCGTCCCAGTAGTTGTCGAAGCCGAGCGCCGCCATCGAGTCGTTCGGCTCGTCGGAGAAGAAGTTGACCAGCGAGATCGGCTCGGTGAGGTCGTACAGCCGCCTGGCAACGGGCTCTCGGTGCTGCATCCTCGTCGTCTCCTGTGCTCGTGGTGGCCGTCTGTCACGAGTACCACGAACAGGTCGAACCCGATACGACAGCTACCCGCGTCGTACGGCGAGGGCCGCCACGTCGTCGTCGCGGGTCGGGTCGCGCACCTCGTCGACAACGGCCTCCAGCCAGGTGTCGAGGGCGGGGGCGTCGATCCGCCGGCACGCGTCGACCAGCCGGTCCATGCCGGCGTCGGTGTCCTCACCGCGCCGTTCGACGAGCCCGTCGGTGAACAGCAGGGCGACGTCGCCCGGGTCGAACGGGACGGTCACGACGTTGCGGGCACCGCCGCCGGCGCCGAGGAGCATGGTCTCCGCATGGGTGACCACCTCGATCGAGCCGCCGGGGCGCAGCAGCAGCGGGGCGGGGTGCCCCGCACTGATCAGCTCGAGGGTGCCGGCGGCCGGGTCGGCGAGGGCGTAGGCGATCGTGACGAGGTGCTCGAGGTCGAGCCGGTCGAAGACCAGGTCGAGGCCGGTCAGCACCGACTCCGGCGCCGGGTCGAGCGCGATGAGGGTGCGGATCGCCGACCGCATCTGCGCCATCACCGAGGCGGCCTGCACGCCCCGGCCCATCACGTCGCCGACGAACGCCGCGATCCGGCCGCCGCCGAGGTCGACCACGTCGTAGAAGTCACCGCCGGCGTCGGTGCGCCCGGAGGGCTGGTAGACGACCGCGGTCTCCCAGCCGGCCAGCTGCGGCAGCCGTTCGGGCAGCACGGCGTGCTGGAGTCGCAGCGCGACGTCGCGGACCTCGGAGTGCAGCTGGGCGTTGTCGATCGCGATCGCCGCCCGCCTCGCCAGGTCCTCGGCGAACGCCAGGTCGTCGGCGTCGAAGCGCCGGCTGCCCTCGCCGGCGACCCAGGTGACCACGCCGAGCGCGCGGTCCCCGGCGATGAGCGGGCAGGACATCATGCTGCGCGGCGCGACGTCCCGCAGCAGCCGGAGGTGCTCGTCGTCGACCGCCCGCGCCTCGAGCATCTCGTCGGTGATGTCGGGCACCAGCACCGACTGGCCGGTGCGCAGCACCTCGCCGGGGCTGGCGTACGCGTCCGGCTCGGGCGGGTAGTCGGTCTGCAGCCGGTCGACCAGGTCGCCCTGACCGGTGTCGGCGTGCGCGAACGCGATCGTGCGCAGCCGGCCGTCCTCCGCCACCACCACCGCGCACCAGTCCGCGAACCAGGGCACCGCGGCCTCGGCCACGGCGGCGAGCGTCGTCTCGTAGTCGAGGTCGCCAGAGAGCCGGACCGTCGCCTCCGCGAGGAACGCCAGCTTCGTCTCGCGGTCGTGGGCGGCTGCCTGCGCCTGGATCCGGTCGATCGCGTGGGCGCACATCTCGGAGAGCAGCGTGAGGAACGCGAGCTCCGGGGCGTCGAACCGACGCCGGCCCGGGAACGACATGGTCACCGCGCCGAGCTCTCGGTCGCCGACCACGAGCGGAAGGCACACCATCGACCGCTCCCCGGTGGCCGCGCGCTCGAGGTCCGGGTAGCGCGCGGCGATCTCGTCGCGCCCGTGCAGCACGAGGACCCGGCGGTTGCGGAGGCACTCGGCGGCCGGCGTCCGGCTGGCACGGGGGAACGACGTCCAGCGGTCGGCCACCCCCGGCGTACCGCCCTTGATCGCGACCAGGGTCAGCGTCTCGTCGTCGACGACCAGGGAGATCGAGCCGACCGTCGCGCCGGCGGCGTCGGTCATCTCGTCGGTGACGACGCGCGCGACGTCCTGAAGGGTGCGGGCGGCGAGCAGGTCGGTGCTGACGTTCGCGAGCCGGTTCAGCCGTCGGGTCAGGATGCGCGCGTGCTGGGTGTCCTCCGCGAGCAGCAGCACGCCGGTCACCCGCTTCCCGTCGTACACGGGCGACCACGACGTCGCGAGCTCGCGGACGTGCTGCCCGGAGCACCGGGCGGAGAGCTCGCCGCTCCACGTGGCACCCATGAGCACCCGTGCCGAGATCTCCTCGGCCGCGCCGACCTCGGCCTCCTCGAACAGCCGCTCCCGCAGCATCGACCCGACCAGGTCGTCGGGCCCCGAGCCGAACAGGGCGGTCGCGGCGCGGTTGGCGTAGACGATCCGCCCGGTGTCGTCGGCCGCCAGGGCGGCGACCATCAGGTCATCGAGCAGCTCCGCGGACGGTTGCCACGCCATGGGCCGATGCTCCCATGCAGCGGGGTACCGCGGAGTGGTTCCGCACAGGATCAGACCACGCGGACCGGGGTCCGTCGCGTGGCGAAGTCCCAGACCCGCTTCGACAGCTCCCGACTCAGCCGGATGCAGCCGTGCGACGACGCCAGATTCGTGCCGAGGAGCCAGTCGGCGTGGATCTGCCTGCCGGTGGCCTTGGACCGGGGGATCCGGTGGAAGCCGATCCCGCACGGCGCGAACCGCACGAAGTCGTCCAGCCAGACGTCGCCGCTGGTCGACTGGTTGAGCTTGATCCGCGCAGCCCGGCCGCAGTAGGAGCCGACGCCGTACGAGCCCCGGTGCAGCACGGAGGGGTTGTCGACCATCGGACCCTGGTCCGCCACGCCGCCCTTCGGGCCGACCAGCCAGACCCAGTTCTGGTGCTGCGAGACCACGATCCGTCGTCCGGACCCGGAGTGACCGGGGACCGGGCGCACGTCGCACCGCGGCGCGTCATCGTCGGCCAGGCGCTGCCGGGTCCGGGCGTCCAGGTGGCCGCTCTGCCGCACGCCCTCGCGGGACTGGAACCGGATCACCGCCGACCGGGTCCACTGCCCGACCTCGCCGTCCGCCGGGCCGGCGTGGCAGCCCAGGTGGTTGAGCCGCTGCTGCGCCGTCACGACCCAGTCCGGCGCCGCGGACGCCGGCGACGGCGCGGTGGAGGCGAGCAGGAGGGCGGCCAGGAAGGCGATGGCGCGGTGCACGACCTCATGGTGCCAACTTCCTCTACGGTGTGCACACCAGTGCTCGGGACGGAGGCGCCGATGGAGGGTGCGGGCGAGAACGCCGACCTGTGGCGGCTCATGCTCCAGCACTCGCCGATCGGCATGGCCGTCGTCGACCTGGGCGGCCGCCTGGTGATGGTGAACCGGGCGCTGGCGGAGATGCTCGGGTACGACGAGGCCGGGCTCTCCCGGCAGGGCTTCCAGGAGCTCACCCACGCCGACGACCTGGACGCGGACCTCGCGCTCTTCCACCAGGCGCTGGCCGGGGAGATCGACTCCTACCGGATCCGCAAGCGCTACCTGCACTCCGCGGGACACGTGGTCTGGGGGGACCTGTCGGTCGCCCTGGTGCGGACCGCGGACGGCGAGCCCCTGCACTTCATCTCCCAGATCCTCGACGTCACCGCGCAGCAGGAGTACGAGGAGCGTCTCGAGGCGGCCCGCGCGGAGCTCGAGGCGATCTTCGAGACGGTGAACGTGGGACTCCTGCTGATCGGACCGGACGGCACCTACCGGCGGATGAACAAGCGGCACGCGCAGAGCATCCACGTCCCGTTCCCCGACGGCCACGAGGGGGCGGCGGGTCAGCTCGGCCACGTGTACCACCTCGACGGCAAGACGCTGATGACGCGCGAGGAGATGCCGTCGTACCGCGCCACGCAGGGCGAGGAGTTCGACGACTACACGTACTGGGTGGGCGCTGACCCGGCGACCCGCCAGGCGTACTCGACCTCGGCCCGGCAGATGTGGGGTCCGGACGGCGAGCGGCTGGGCGCGGCGCTGGCGTACCAGCAGATCACCGAGCTGGTGCGCGCCATCCAGGTCAAGGACGAGTTCGTCGCGTCCGTCTCCCACGAGCTGCGGACGCCACTGACCTCGGTGCTCGGGCACCTGGAGCTGCTCGGGGAGCACCCCGAGCTCACCGAGCAGGTCGCGGCCCGGCTCCGCGTCGTGCAGCGCAACGCGCTCCGTCTCCAGGGGCTGTTGTCCGACCTGCTCCTCATCGGCCAGGTCGCCGACGGCACGCTGGAGCTCCAGCCCGCGCCGCTCGACCTGACCGCCGTGGTGACCGAGGCCGTCGAGGCCGCTCGCGTCTCCGCGGACCGCGGCGGCGTGGCGGTCCGCGTCGACATGCCCGAGCGGGTGCCCGTGGTGGCCGACGGGCAGCGGCTGCGGCAGGTCGTCGACAACCTGCTGTCGAACGCCGTCAAGTACAGCCGCGCCGGTGGCTCGGTCGAGGTGACCGTGCGGCAGGCGGGGGAGGGCGTCGAGCTCGACGTCACCGACACCGGCATCGGCATCGCCGAGGACGAGGTCGACCAGGTGTTCGGCCGCTTCTTCCGCGGCGGCGAGGCCGTCGCGCGACACCTGCCGGGCACCGGCCTCGGGCTGAGCATCGTCGCCTCGATCGTGGGCGCGCACGGGGGCTCGGTCGAGGTCGAGAGCGAGCTCGGCAGGGGCACGACGTTCCGCGTGACCCTGCCGGGCCCACCCGCGTCGACCTAGTGGAAGCTGCCGAGGCCCTCGCGCTCGAGCAGCATGGTCAGGCCGCCGTTCCAGAACGAGAAGCCGGCCCCGGTGATCATCGCCAGGTCCAGGTCCTCGGCCGCCGCGACGACACCCTCGTCGAGCATCCGGCGGGCCTCGTCGGCGAGGCCGGTGAGGACGCGGGTGCGCACCTCCGCCTGCCCGAGCACCATCGGGTCGGCGGGAGTCTCCAGCAGCGCCTCGACCTCGGGGTCGAGAACGCCGTCCGGGCCGTAGTACGACGACTTCCGCGCCGCCACCACGCGCTCGAGGGCGGGCGAGACGTAGAAGCGGTCCGGGAACGCTGCGTGCAGCGTCTCCACGTTGTGGAGCGCGATCGCCGGGCCCACGAGCGCGAGCAGCTGATGAGGCGGCATCGGCGCGACGCCCGCGAAGGCGCCGTCGACGACCGGCACCGGCGTGCCCTCGTCGACGATCCGGCCGACCTCGCCCATGAACCGGCCCAGCAGCCTGTTGACGATGAACGACGGGCTGTCGTTGACCAGGATCGTCGTCTTCTTCAGCGCCTTGCCGGTCGCGAACGCGGTCGCCAGCGTGGCGTCGTCGGTCCGCTCGCCCCTGACGATCTCCAGCAGCGGCATCACCGCGACCGGGTTGAAGAAGTGGAAGCCCACGACCCGCTCGGGGTGCTCGAGGTCCGCCGCCATCTCCGTGATCGAGAGCGACGAGGTGTTGGTCGCGAGGATGCACGCGGGGGAGACGGCCTTCTCGACGTCGGCGAACACCGACTTCTTGACCGACATCTCCTCGAAGACCGCCTCGATCACGAAGTCCGCGTCCCCGAAGACCTCGCCCTTGTCGACGGCGCCGGTCACGAGTGACCTGTGCCGGTTCGCCTTGTCGGCGTTGATCCTGCCCTTGGCGAGCAGCTTGTCGATCTCGGCGTGGACGTAGCCGACGCCCTTGTCGACGCGCTCCTGGTCCAGGTCGGTCAGCACGACCGGCACCTCCAGGCGGCGGACGAACAACAGCGCCAGCTGCGAGGCCATCAGGCCGGCACCGACGATCCCGACCTTGGTGACCGGGCGGGCCAGTGCCCGGTCGGGCGCACCCGCGGGCCGCTTGGCGCGCTTCTGGACGAGGTCGAAGGCGTACAGCGACGCGATCAGCTCCGGCGTGTGCGACATCGCCTCCAGGGCGTCGTCCTCCCGCGCGAAGCCGGCGTCGCGGTCGCCGTCGCGGGCCGCGTCGATCAGCTCGACGGCCTGGAGCGCCGCCGGGCTCGCGCCACCTGTCCGTGACTGCACGAGGCCCCGGGCCCGCTCGATCGCGGCGTCCCACCCGGCGCCGCGGTCGATCTCGGTGCGCTGGACGATCAGCTCGCCGCTCAGCACCGCGTCCGCCCAGAGCAGCGACTGCTCGAGGAAGTCGGCCCCGGAGAACACGGCGTCGGCGAGACCGGCCTTGTAGGCCGCCTCGCCGTTCAGCGTCCTGCCGTTGTTGAGCGGGTTCTCCAGGATCACGGTCACGGCCGCGTCGGCGCCCAGCAGGTTCGGCACCAGGAAGGCGCCGCCCCAGCCCGGGACGAGCCCGAGCATGACCTCGGGCAGCCCGAGCGCGGGCGCGCTGTCCATCACCGTGCGGTAGGTGCAGTGCAGCGCGACCTCGAGGCCGCCGCCCAGCGTGAGGCCGTTGATGAAGCCGAACGATGGCTTGCCACCCTCGCCGAGCTTGCGGAACACGTGGTGACCGAGCTCGGCGACGACGCGCACGCTGTCGGGCCCGCCGCCGGCGACCGAGGTCAGGTCGGCACCGGCCGCCAGGATGAACGGCTTGCCGGTGACCGCGACCGCGACGACCTCGTGGTCCGCGAGCGCGGCGTCGATCGCGCCGTTCAGGGCGAGCAGCGACCGCGGGCCGAACGTGTTCGGCTTCGTGTGGTCCTCGCCGTTGTCCAGCGTGATCAGGCCGAGCACGCCGGAGCGCGGGAGGCGGACCTTGCGCAGGTGCGCCTGCGTCACGCGCTCGGCGTCGGAGGAGATCTCCTGGGCGCGGGCGAGCAGCTTCTCGATCGCCATGTCAGGCCACCTCTCCGGTCCAGTGCGGGTTCTCCCAGATCACGGTGCCGCCCATTCCGATGCCGACGCACATGGTGGTCAGGCCGTAGCGCACCTCGGGGCGCTCCTCGAACGCCTTCGCGAGCTGCGTCATCAGCCGGACGCCCGAGGACGCCAGGGGGTGGCCCATCGCGATCGCGCCGCCGTACGGGTTCACCCGGGCGTCGTCGTCGGCGATGCCGAAGTGCTCCAGGAACGCCAGCACCTGCACGGCGAAGGCCTCGTTGACCTCGAAGGCGCCGATGTCGTCGATCCTCAGGCCGGCGTGCTCGAGGGCCTTCTCGGTGGCCGGGATCGGACCGGCGCCCATCACCTCGGGCTCGACGCCCACGAAGCCGTACGACACGAGCCGCATCTTGACCGGCAGGCCGAGCTCACGCGCGGTCTCCTCGTCGGCGAGCAGCGCCGCGGTCGCGCCGTCGTTAATGCCGGCGGCGTTGCCGGCGGTCACCTTGCCGTGCGGCCGGAACGGCGTCTTCAGGGTCGCGAGCGACTCCATGGTCGTGTCCGGGCGCATCGGCTCGTCGCTGACCGCCAGGCCCCAGCCGAGCTCCTCGGAGCGGGTCGCCACCGGCACCAGGTCGGGCTGGAGCTTGCCGGCGTCGTACGCCGCGGCGGTCCTCTGCTGGGACCGCACGGCGTAGGCGTCCACGCGCTCCCGGGTGATCGTCGGGTAGCGGTCGTGCAGGTTCTCGGCGGTCCTGCCCATCACGAGCGCGTCCGGGTCGACGAGCCGCTCGGACATGATCCGCGGGTTCGGGTCGACGCCCTCGCCCATCGGGTGCCGGCCCATGTGCTCGACGCCGCCGGCGATCGCGACGTCGTACGCGCCGAAGGCGATGCCGGACGCGGTGGTCGTGACCGCGGTCATCGCGCCGGCGCACATCCGGTCGATCGCGTAGCCGGGGACGCTCTGCGGCAGCCCGGACAGCAGCGCGGCGGTGCGGCCGATGGTCAGGCCCTGGTCGCCGATCTGGGTGGTGGCGGCGACCGCGACCTCGTCGACGCGCTCCGGCGGCAGCGACGGGTTGCGCCGCAGCAGCTCACGGATGCACTTGATGACGAGGTCGTCGGCACGGGTCTCGGCGTACTGGCCCTTGGCCTTGCCGAACGGCGTGCGCACGCCGTCGACGAAGACGACCTCTCGCAGCTGACGGGACACTCTGGTCTCCTTGGGGTCGGGATCGCGGTCAGGTTACCCTGCGGTAACTACGGGATCACCCGGTGCCCGTGTGACGTCGCCCTCGCCACTACGCTGTCCCGCATGCCCGACCGCCTGGTCCACATCGTCGACCACGTCCCCGAGCTCGACGACCTCTCGTCCCTGACGATGGTGCTCGTGCTCGACGGCTTCCTCGACGCGGGCAACGCCGCGAGCCGGGCCGCGCAGCACCTCGTCGACCTCTCCGACGGCCGGGTGGTGGCGACCTTCGACGTGGACGAGCTGCACGACTACCGGGCCCGCCGGCCGCCGATGTCCTTCGTGCGCGACCACTACGCGTCGTACGACGCGCCACGGCTGGTCGTGCGGCTGCTCGACGACGCCGGCGGTACGCCGTACCTGCTGCTGCAGGGGCCGGAGCCGGACACCCGGTGGGAGGCGTTCTGCCTCGCGGTGCGGGAGGTGGTGGAGCGCTTCGGCGCTTCGGCGTCACCCGCGTGGTCGGGATGGGGTCGGTCCCGATGGCGGTGCCGCACACCCGCCCGATCGCGATCACCCACCACGCCAACAACCCGGGCCTGCTCACCGGCGAGAGCCCGTGGCGCGGGGAGCTGCGGATCCCCAGCAGCGCGCAGTCCCTCCTCGAGGTCCGGCTGGGGGAGTGGGGCCACGACGCGATGGGCTTCGTCGCGCACGTGCCGCACTACCTCGCGCAGATGGACTACCCGCGCGCGTCCGCCGCGCTGCTGGAGCAGGTCGAGATCGCCGGCCGGCTCACCATCGACCTGTCCGGCCTGCGCGCCGAGGCCGAGGACCGCGAGGCGGAGATCGCCCGCTACCTGTCCGCGAACGAGGAGGTGGGCGAGATCGTCGAGGCGCTGGAGCGGCAGTACGACGCGTTCGAGCGCGCGGAGGAGAGCGGGTCCGGCCTGCTCGCCCAGGAGCAGCGGCTGCCGACCGGCGAGGAGCTCGGCAAGGAGTTCGAGCGGTTCCTCGCCGGCCTCGACGGACCGGACACGGCCGCCGAGGACGAGGACTGATGCCGCGCGACGCCGACGAGCTGCTCGCGCTGCTCGATCTCGAGACGATCGACGACGACCTGTTCCGGGGCGCCCAGATGCCGACCACGCGGCCGATCGTCTTCGGCGGCCAGGTCGCCGCGCAGGCGCTGGTCGCCGCGTCGCGGACCGTCGAGGCGCCGTACGCCGTCCACTCCCTGCACTCCTACTTCCTCCAGCCGGGCGACCCCTCGGTGCCGACGATCTACGACGTGGAGAACCTGCGCGACGGCCGGTCGTTCGTGACCCGGCGGGTGATCGCGCAGCAGCACGGTCGGCCGATCTACGCGCAGACCCTGAACTTCCACAAGCCCGAGTCCGGCTACGAGCACGAGGAGCCGATGCCCGCGGTGCCCTCGCCCGAGGAGTCGCGCCCGGTCGGCCGGCGCGCGCACGGCGAGGAGCACGCCGACGAGTGGGACGTCGCCGAGATCCGGCGGATCGACGAGCTGGAGGACGACCCCACGCGGCCGGCCCGGCAGCGCGTCTGGCTGCGGGTCTCCTCGGAGCTCCCGGAGGACCCGTTCTGGCACGCGGCGGCCTTCACCTACCTCTCCGACATGACGCTGACCGGCGCCGCGCTCTCCGCGCACGGCCTCAGCTTCGGCTCCGGCGAGGTGTTCGTGGCGTCGCTCGACCACACGATCTGGTTCCACCGGCCGTTCCGCGCCGACGACTGGTGGCTCTACGACCAGACGTCGCCCGCGGCCTCCAACGGCCGGGGCCTGGTGCTCGCCAACGTGTTCAGCCGTGGGGGCCGGCTCGTCGCCTCGGTCGCGCAGGAAGCCGTGATCCGGAAGGTGCGCTCGTGAACCCCACCGAGGAGCTTGTCCGCCTGCTCGACCTGGAGGAGCTCGACACCGACCTGTTCCGCGGTCACCAACCGGAGACGCAGCGGGCCCGCGTGTACGGGGGCCAGGTCGCCGCGCAGGCACTGGTCGCCGCCGTACGCACCGTGCCGCCCGAGTTCAGCGTCCACTCGCTGCACTCCTACTTCCTGCTCGGCGGCGACTACGGCGTCCCGATCGTCTACGACGTCGAGCGGCCGCGCGACGGCCGGTCGTTCGTCACCCGGCGCGTGGTCGCGCGGCAGCACGGCCGGCCGATCTACTACCAGTCGCTGAACTTCCAGCGCCCTGAGGAGGGCTGGGAGCACCAGGACGCGATGCCGCCGGTGGGCGCGCCCGAGACCGGCCTCGACCTGGTGGAGGTGATGCGCCAGGGCGGGAACGCCGAGGCGGACGCGCTCGGCAAGGAGTGGGGCTCGCTGGACGTGCGCTGGCTCGGCAACACCCGCTACGGGCTGGAGCCGGACGGCGGCCACGTCTCGCAGGCGCGGATGTGGATCCGGCTGCGCGAGGGCCTGCCGGACGACCCGTCGGTGCACACGGCGGCGTTCACCTACGCCAGCGACGTCAGCCTGCTCGGCTCGACCCTCGCCGCGCACGGTGGCAACCCGGCGAGGACGCAGATGGCCTCGCTGGACCACACGATCTGGTTCCACCAGCCGTTCCGCGCCGACGAGTGGTGGCTCTACGACCAGTGGTCGCCGTCCGCCCAGGGCGCACGGGGGCTGGCGTTCGGCAAGGTCTTCACCCAGGACGGCTCGCTCGTGGCGACCGTCGCCCAGGAGGGGCTGATCCGCCCGCGCCACGACGGGTACGAGGGGCCGGGTCAGGCCTAGCCGGCTCCCGCGATGCCGGCCAGGATCGTCAGGCCCGCGACGCCCAGCCCGAGGAGACCCACGACGACCGTCGCGCCGCCGAGGTGACGGGCGGTGCCGAGGGGTGCGGCGAGTGCGCGACGGGCCAGCAGCAGGGCGCCCGCGGCCAGCACCGCCTGGGCGATGCCGCTCAGGATCACGGTGTCGCTGAGCGCGCTGGAGCCGTTCCGGTTGAGCCACGCCTGCACGGCCAGCAGCCAGGTGCCGTTGCTCAGCAGGCTGAGGCCGGCGATCACCAGACCGGCGATGCCGGCCGCGGTGGGCGTGAGCCAGTCGCTCTCGGAGGGCTGCTGCGGTTCGGACATGTCTTCTCCCCGTGATCGACGCCCTGGGCCGGTGAGGCTACTCGACGTGACGCCAGAGGCACGCGCCGTCGGGGCAGGCCGCGACCAGCCACATCGAGTCCGTGGTCTGCGCGACGGAGATGACCGCGGTGGACGGCAGGCCGAGTCGCGTCCAGCGCCCCGACTCCTCGACCAGGACCTGGCCGCCGCCGGCTGGGTCGCTCACGGCGACGCCGAAGCGTCCGGCAGCGTGGCTCGTGGCGACCCGCACCGGTGCCGGGCCGGCAGGCACGGCCGGGGGACCGGCCACGGTGACGCCACCGCTCGCCGAGAGCCGCCAGGCGGCGAGGTGGTCGCCGGCGTACCCGCCGACGAGGCAGCGGCCCCCGGGGTCGCACGCGACGGAGCCGGCCTCGGCCGGGTCGTCCCCGTCGGTGGGCAGCATGGTCCTGGTCCACGGGCCGTCATCCGTCGGCGAGGTCCAGATCGCCGGCCTGGTGCGCACGCCGTCGCGGAAGGTCGTGACCGAGCCGGCGATCACGACGCCACGGCCCCGGACCGAGGCGCCGTGCGCGGCCGGCTGGGCGCCGTCGCTCGCGGCCAGCGGGCCTGACGATGGCCGGCGTAGCCAGGTCCGGTCGCCGTACTCCCAGATCGCGACGTCCAGCCCCGAGCCCTCGTCGCTGACGCGCGAGCCGACGAGCAGCGGCGGCCCGCCGGCGGGCGTGACGATGCCGACGATGCCCCCGGAGCTGGGGCCGCCGAACGTCTCGAAGTCCTGCACGTCCTCGCGCAGCCCGTCGGGCGCCGACCCCGACCAGGCCGTCCACCGGGTCATGCCGTGGGCGCCGCCCGACCGTCCGCCGATGGCGAAGAGCCGCTCGTCGGCTGCCGCGATGCCGTGCCAGACGACCCGGCGGCCGTAGTAGCTGGCCGGCGACACCGGCAGCTCGTGCACGTCGCCGCCGTCGACGTCGAGCAGGCGCGGCCCCGGGCGACCGCTGACGTCACCGTCGCTCGCGACCAGCACGGTGTCGCCGGGCCCGGCCGCCAGGAGGGCCGGCTGGAACCCACGCGGCAGCCGGACCTCCGTCCAGGCGGTCGCCGGAGCGGGGGAGTCGGCGGCCGTGCAGGCGGTCGCGAGCACCAGCCCGGCGAGCGCGAGCGGCGCGCGCCCGAGGAGCCGTCTCCTGCTCGTGGGCCACCCCCGTCGTACGTCGATGCGTCCGTCCGGCGGCGATCCTAGCGAGGGCCTGCGGGCCCGAGGCAGGATGGGAGCATGTCGGACTACAACGCCACGATCATCGAGGACTTCCGCGCGAACCACGGCCGGGTCGGCGGGGACTTCGAGGGTGCGCCGCTCCTGCTGCTGCACACCACCGGCGCACGCAGCGGGCAGGAGCGGGTCAACCCGGTGATGTACCTGCGCGACGGCGACCGGTACCTCGTGTTCGCGTCCAAGGGCGGCGCCCCCGACAACCCGGACTGGTACCACAACCTCACGGCCCACCCCGACGCCTCCATCGAGGTCGGCGACGACGTGCTCGAGGTCCGCGCGGAGGAGCTGCCCCGCGCCGAGCGCGACGAGAAGTACGCCCAGCAGGCCGCGCTCTACCCCGGCTTCGCGGACTACGAGCGCAACACCGACCGGGTGATCCCGGTGGTGGCGCTCGTCCCGCGCTGAGGCCCGCGCCGCGGGCGAGCCGATCAGCCGACGCGTGTCGCCGCACCCGCGAGATGCGGCGAGCCGTCCCGCGGGGACGAGAGCGAGAACGCGTGGCCGTCCTCGGTCGCCCGCGAGCCGAACGCCACCGTGCCGGGAAGCACGATCGGCTTCTTGAACGCCACGGCGACGGTGACCGCGTCGGGGAGCCGGTTCTCCAGCGCGCCGACGCACCGGGCCATCGACCACATGCCGTGCGCGATCTGCCGCGGGAACCCGAGTGCCTTCGCGGTCAGCGGGTAGAGGTGGATCGGGTTGTGGTCGCCGGACACCCCGGCGTACCGGCGGCCCAGGTCGCCCGGCAGCTGCCAGGTGATGCCGTGTGCGGGAGCCTCGGGGAACGTCGACCCCCCGGGCGCGTCCTGCGACCCGCGACCACGGCGCAGGAACGTCGAGGTCTCCTCCCACACCAGCTCGCCGCGCGAGTGGACCGCCGTGAGCATGTCGAAGACCTGGCCCTTGGGGTGTGCGCGCAGGTGGTCCGGCCGCGCCGTCACCTGCAGCTGCTCGGTGAGCGCGATCGGCCGGTGCTGGGTGATGGAGTTCTCCAGGTGCACCGTGCCGATCGCCGGGAACGGGAACGAGCCCGAGGTCATGATCTGCAGGTGCAGGCCGAACGCCAGCAGGTGCGGGTACGGCAGCGGCAGGGTGTCCTTGCGGGGGAACCCGCACAGGTCGGCGTACCTCCCGACGTGGCTCGCGTCGACGGGTACGTCGTGCCGCACCTCGGAGACGTCCGGGAGCCCGCCGCCGGTCCTGCGGATGCCGGGCAGCAGGTTGACGCCCGGGACGGCCGGCAGCGCGGCCTTGACCAGGGTGGGCAGCACGTCAGGCACCCAGCATCATCTGGCCGCAGACCCGGACCACGTTGCCGTTGACGGCGGTGGAGCCGGGGCTGGCGTACCAGGCGATCGTCTCGGCGACGTCGACGGGCAGGCCGCCCTGCGCCATGGCGTTCAGGCGCTGGCCGACCTCGCGGGTCGCGAACGGCACCGCCGCGGTCATCTGCGTGATGATGAAGCCCGGCGCCACCGCGTTGATCGTGATGCCGCGGTCGAGCTCGTCGGCGAGGGCGTCGACGAGGCCGATCACGCCCGCCTTGGAGGCGGCGTAGTTGGTCTGTCCCACGTTCCCCGCGATGCCGGCGATGGACGCCACCCCGACGATCGAGCCGTTGTCGTTGACCACCTTCTCGTCGAGGAGGTGGCGGGTGATCCGCTCGGGGGCGGTGAGGTTGACCGCGATCACCTGCTCGAACCGGTCACCCTGCTCCGAGCGGGCCATGTTCGCCAGCTTCCGGTCGCGGGTGATGCCGGCGTTGTGCACGACCACGTCGACCCCGCCGTGCTTCTCCCTCAGGTGCCGCGCGATCCGCTGCGGCGCGTCCTTGGCGGTGATGTCGAGCACGAGGTGGTCGCCGTCGAGCTCGGTCATCACGGCCTGGAGCTCGCTGGCCGCCTGCGGTATGTCGACGCCGACGACCGTCGCGCCGTCCCGGTGCAGCACCCGCGCGATCTGCTCGCCGATGCCGCGGCTCGCGCCGGTGACCAGCGCGACGCGGCCCTCGAGCGGGCGCAGCCAGTCACCGACCGCACCGGCGTCCTTGGAGCCGTGCGCGCCGATGCGCACCACCTGGCCCGAGACGTACGCGGACTTCGGCGAGAGCAGGAACGCGAGCGTGCTGTGCACCGCGCCCTCGGCACCCTCGGCGACGTACACGAGCTGGACGGTGCCGCCGCGGCCGATCTCCTTGCCGAGGCTGCGCGTGAAGCCCTCGAGCGCCCGCTGGGCCACCCGCTCGTCGTCCCGGGCCTGGTCCGGTGGCGTGCCGATCACGACGACCCGCGGGCAGCTGTCGAGGCGCCGGAGGAGCGGGGTGAAGAAGTCGCGCAGCTCGACGAGCTGCGCCGACGACGTCAGCCCGGTCGCGTCGAAGACCAGTCCCTTGAACGTGTCGGCACCCGCGTCGTCGGTGACGGCCGCAACGCCGAGCGAGTCGAGGATCCCGACCAGCTCGTCGGCCAGCCGTCCGCGGCCGCCGACCAGGACGGTGCCGTCCACCAGCGCCGCGCCCTCGGCGTACCGTTCGAGCCGGGCGGGCTGGGGGAGGCCCAGCAGCCTGGTCACCTGCTTGCCGATCGCGGACGCGGTGAAGCCCTGGTAGAGATCGCTCATGGTGGGTATGTAACTCCTCGTGTAACTCGGCGTCCACATTTCGTGATCTGCCCCTCATGCACTTCTCTCGTTCCCCCCGCCGAAGGAGGATGAACCCATGCCCACCCCCACATCGGACAGCACTCGCCGCGTCGCCGTCCTCGGCGGCAACCGGATCCCGTTCGCCCGCTCGAACACCGGCTACGCCGACGCCTCCAACCAGGAGATGCTCACCGCCGCGATCGACGGGCTGGTCGAGCGCTTCGGGCTCCAGGGCGAGCGGGTCGGCGAGGTCGTCGCCGGCGCGGTGCTCAAGCACGCGCGCGACTTCAACCTCACCCGCGAGTCGGTGCTGGGCTCGAAGCTCGCGCCCGAGACGCCCGCGATCGACATCCAGCAGGCGTGCGGCACCGGACTCCAGGCCGCCGTCGTGGTCGCCAACGACATCGCGCTCGGCCGGATCGACGCCGGCATCGCCGGCGGCACCGACACCACCTCGGACGCGCCGGTCGCGATCAGCGACAAGCTGCGCAAGAAGCTGATGAAGGTGAACGCCGCTCGGGACACCGCCGGCCGGATCAAGGCGCTCGGTGCCATCCGCCCCGGCGACATCGGCCTGGAGGTCCCGCAGAACGGCGAGCCGCGCACCAAGCTCTCCATGGGCGAGCACGCCGCCCTCACCGCGCTGGAGTGGGAGATCACCCGCGAGGCGCAGGACGAGCTGGCGGCCGCGTCGCACCAGCACCTCGCGGCGGCGTACGAGCGCGGCTTCCTGGACGACCAGATCACGCCGTTCCGGGGCGTCGAGCGCGACAACAACCTGCGTGCCGACTCCTCCGTGGAGAAGCTCGCCAAGCTCAGGCCGGTCTTCGGTCGCGGGGAGGCCGCGACGATGACCGCCGGCAACTCCACGCCGCTCACCGACGGCGCATCCGTCGTGCTCCTGTCCTCCGACGAGTGGGCTGAGGAGCACGGGCTCGAGGCGCTGGCGTACCTGGTCGACAGCGAGACGGCCGCGGTCGACTACGTGCACGGCAACGAGGGCCTGCTGATGGCCCCGGCCTACGCCGTCCCGCGGCTGCTCGCCCGCCACGGTCTCACGTTGCAGGACTTCGACTTCTACGAGATCCACGAGGCGTTCGCCTCGCAGGTGCTCGCGACGCTCAAGGCGTGGGAGGACCCGATCTTCTGCAAGGAGCGCCTCGGCCTGGACGCCCCGCTCGGCTCGATCGACCGCTCGAAGCTGAACGTCAACGGCTCCTCGCTCGCCGCGGGCCACCCGTTCGCCGCCACCGGCGGCCGGATCCTCAACGTCGCCGCGAAGCTGCTCGCCGAGAAGGGCTCCGGTCGGGCCCTCATCTCGATCTGCGCCGCTGGCGGCCAGGGCGTCGTGGCGATCCTGGAGCGGTGAGGTCGAGTCAGCGCTCGGCCAGCGCCACTGCGGAGGCGACCAGGTAGTCGCGGACCTGCTCCGGGGAGATCTGGCCGACGGTGGGGATGCCGGGCGCGGCCTCCTTGACGAGGATGCCGACCCGGGCGAGCTGCAGCGCGCCGAGGCCGCTGGCGTAGAGCGTGTTCGCGAGCAGGACCGGGTCCTCGATGCGGAACTCGCCGGCCTCGACGCCGTCCTCGAGCACCTGGGTGAGAAGCGCCAGGCACGAGGAGATGCCGCGGCCGAGCCGGAACAGCGCGCTCTCGGACATCTCGTCGAGCAGGTCGGGGCCGGTGCGCCGCATCAGCGTCTGGGCGCAGTCCACGAACGCCGGGTGCGCGACCCCGTAGTCGACGAACGCCCCGACCATCGCGGTCAGGCGCTGCTCGGCGTCCTCGCTCGATGCCGATGCCTCGGTCAGCGCGACCCGCAGCTCGTCGAGGTACTCGACCAGCGTGAGCGCGAAGAGCTCCTCCTTGCCGGTGAAGTGCCGGTACACGATCGCCCGGTTGATCCCCACCGCTCTCGCGATGTCCTCGATCTGGGCGTCCCGGACGCCGCGCTCGTCGAACAGCGCGCGGGTCGCGGCGATGATGTCCTTCTCCCGCGCCCGGCGCCGGGCGGCAGCGGCGGTACGCCGGCCGTCGGTCTCGGAGGTGCTCACCGGAGAATCGTACGGCTGTGCAACTGTCAGTTGCACGGGTGTGACGGAGTCCGCGTGCATACTGCTGCGATGGGAGTGCGCCGCTCCTCGACCGTCGCCGTCGCCGGGCTGCTCGCGCTCCCGGTGCTGATGGTCGGCTGCAGCAGCGGCGAGCCCGACCGACCGGCCCCTGTCGCGCGCGCCACCGGCCTCCCGCACGGGTCGCTCGACCAGCACGACTACGACGCTGCGGTCGCCGCCGCCACGGACGCGCTCGGGGCCGACGACACGATCAGTCGTGCGACCGCGACGGTCCAGACCGGACACGTGGGCGCCTCGAACACCGGTCATCCGTGCCGTTCCGAGCGCCGCCTCGAGGTCGCCCTGGTGGGCGACTTCCCCCACATCGTGACGACCGGGACCGTCGCCGGTGGCGACACGACCGTGCGTGAGGTCGACCTCACTGTCGACCCGCAGTCCGGCGAGACCTGCGTGATCTCGGTCCGGACCGCGGCAGCGAGGCCACCTGCCGGAGCGGCCGTCCTCGACCTCGGCTGACCGGCCCGGGCCGCCGCTCAGCCGGTCCGGCGGCCGACCAGGAGGTAGGCCAGCGGGCCGAACGGCTGGACGACGAACGAGAGCACCCACAGCGACTTGCGGCCACGCACCTCGCCGGCCGGTCGCCGCGCGAGGTCACGGCTCGCGGCCGTGGTGAGCACAAGCTCCGCGATCCCACCGGCGATGATCAGCCGCTGCTGCCGCTGGGTGAGGTCGCGCCAGCGCTTCTTCTCCCGTGCCATGCCTCGAGCCTAGGTTCCCGCGAGAAACCCGCGCACCGTGTCGACCGCTGGCGACCAGTCCGTCATCAACCGCCCACACTGGTCTGCAATTCGGCCACTGCGACCTTAGGTCCGGACGCAAGCTGCGAGCGACCCGCCGGCGCGGGGACCGGTCCCTAGAAGTGGCAAGTGGCGGTGACGCGTCCGCTCGGCGTCACCACGAGCTCTCCGGTGGCCTCGAAGCACGGAATGGTCGCCCTGACCGCGGTGTCGAAGCTGTAGCCGTCCGGCAGCCAGCCCCGGGCGACCACGGTCGTGCGTCCGCTGTCGGAGACCACGATCGTGCAGTCGGCGGGGAAGAACTCGTCGACGCCGGGGACGTCTCCCGGCTCGAAGAAGCACTCCTGCTCACCACTGTGGGTGACGTCGGCCGCCGCCGCCGACGGGGACGCGGTCAGGACTACGGACGCCGACGCACCGGCGAGGGCCGATGCGGCGACGAGCGCCAGGCGAGTGTGGGTCTTGGTGCCGATCATGGGGGCCTCCGAGGGACGCGTTGAATCGGGTTCCGCCGAGCGTCGGACCGAGTGGGGATGGGCCCCGCGGCGATCCGGCGGGCGACTTCCACTGCCCCGACGACGCTCCTCCCCGCGACCTGCTGAGTCAACGACACCGGGCAGAAATGACCCGCAAATGGCCTGAAAGTATGGAGGGTAGAGCGGCCGGCTCGGCCGACGCGAGAGCGCCGGATCGCGAGATCCACCGCCGGCCCGGATGCTGTGGCGCGAGGCGGGCCTCGACGGCGTGGACGGGGTGAACCAGTCCACGCTGCGTCGGTGGCGCGACAGGCCATGCCGGTGGCGCGACAGGTGGTGGGTCGAGCACCGGGAGGAGCCGGGCATCGCCAGTCCGGGTGACGGCCGACCTCAGCATCGAGCCCGGCGGACAACTCGCCCAGATTGCACGAGATGTTGCTGCGCTGGTCGTACTCGGCTAGCCGCCGGGTAGGTACGACAGCACGCTGTGGATCGTGTCGATCTCGGAGACCGGCTTGTCGTCGCGGTAGCGCACCACCCGCGCGAACCGCAGCGCCACGCCACCGGGGTAGCGCGTCGAGCGCTGGACGCCGTCGAACGCGATCTCCACCACCTGCTCGGGGCGGACGGTGACGACGTAGCCGTCGGTCGGACCGACGGCGAGCTCGGTGAAGCGCTCGGTCTGCCAGGCGAGCATCTCGTCGGTCATGCCCTTGAAGGTCTTGCCGAGCATCACGAACCCGCCGGTGGCGGGGTCGAGGGCGCCGAGGTGGATGTTGGAGAGCCAGCCCTGCCGCCGCCCGGAGCCCCACTCGATCGCGAGCACGACCAGGTCGAGGGTGTGCACGGGCTTGACCTTGATCCAGGCGGAGCCGCGGCGGCCGGCGTCGTACGGCGCCTGGAGGTCCTTCACCACCACGCCCTCGTGGCCGGAGCCGAGGGTGTCGCGGAGGAACGACTCGGCCTCGTCGGACGAGGCGGTGACCAGCCGGGGGACGCGGTAGCGCTCCGGCACGAGGCGCTCGAGCGCGGCTGCCCGCTCGGAGGCGGGGGCGTCGAGCAGGTCCCGGCCGTCGAGGTGCAGCACGTCGAAGAAGTACGGCGTGACCGCGATCCCTTCGCCCATCGCGGTCCGCGACGCGGTCTCCTGGAACGGCCGCGGCCGACCGGCCTCGTCGAGCGCCAGCGCCTCACCGTCCAGCACGAACGACGTGGCCGGCAGCGCCAGCGCCACCTCGACGACCTCGGGCAGCCGCGCCGTGATGTCCTCCAGCGACCGGGTGGCGACGAGCACCTCGGACCCGGACCGGTGCACCTGGATGCGGATGCCGTCGAGCTTCTGGTCGACCGCGACCGGTGCGCCCGACCCGGCCTTCGCCAGGGCAGCCGGCACGTCCGGAGCGCTGGACGCCAGCATCGGCAGCACCGGTCGGAGCACCTCCAGCCCGACCTCGCCGAGCGCGTCGACACCGGCGAACGCCGCCCGGGCTACCGCCACCGTGGACCCCCCGAGCATCGCGGCCCGGCGCACGGCCCTGAGCGGCACGTCGGCTGCCACCGCCAGGCCCTCCTGGACGAGCGAGTCGAGCGCGCCCTGCCGCACCGCGCCGGTCACGACGCCGCGCAGCCACTGCTGCTCCTCGCCCGTCGCCCGGCGGAGCAGGTCCGCGACCGCCGCTGCCCGCGCCGCCTGAGACCCGGCGCCGGACAGCGCCGCGAGCCGGTCGAACGCCTCGTGCACCTCCACGACGGTGAGCGTCGGCTCGGGAGCGTGCGCCGGCAGGGACGCCAGTCCGCGCCACCCGAGCCCGGTGCGCCGCTGGCGGAGCGTGCCCCCGACGTACGCCGTCACGGTCTCGAGCTCGTCGGGCGAGGCGCGGGCGAGCAGCTCGGCGATGGCCGCGACCTTGGCCTTGCGGGACCGGGTCGCGGCGACGGTGCCGGAGGTGGTGACGACGTCCGCGAGGAGCACGCCCCCATTCAAGGGCACGGCGCCGACAGTAGGGTCGCGCCGTGGGCCGCAAGCAGCGCATCCTCGTGGACGCCGAGCACGCGTTGGAGGCGTTGCTCCGCCGCCGGAAGCGGCGTCGACCGCCCGAGAGCTTCCGGATCGAGGCGTACGGCGGCCACGGCGGCCCGGAGGGTGTCGTGGTCCGCGGCCGGGTGCTCGACAACCCGGCGCCCGCGGCGGCGGTCGAGGGCGAGGGGATCGGGGCGGCGGTACGCCGCAGCCTCGGCCAGTTCGCGACCGACGAGCTCGCCGCCGTACCCCTGCGGGTCGCGGTCGGCGACGCGGTCGCCGACGTGGAGACCGACCGCGAGGGCTACTTCCGGGTCGAGCTGCGCCCGTCCAGGCTGGGTGAGCCGTGGGAGCGCGGCCTGGTCGAGCTGCGCGCGGCGTACCGCGGCCTGGAGCCGGGGTTCCGCACGACGACGGCGATCCGGGTGCCGGGCCCCGACGCCCGGTTCGGGGTCGTCTCGGACGTCGACGACACGATCGTGGAGACCGGGGTGCAGCGCCTGGGGGAGATGCTGCTGCAGACGTTCGCCGGGTCCGAGCTGACCCGCACGCCGTTCGAGGGCGCCCCCGACCTGTACCGCGACCTGGCCGACGGCGACCGCAACCCGGTCTTCTACGTGTCGTCGAGCCCGTGGAACCTGCACTCGTTCCTCAGCGGGTTCCTGCGCCACCGGGACTTCCCGATCGGGCCGTTGCTGCTGCGCGACCTGATCGGCGATCACGACGGCCGGGCCCGCAAGCACGAGCGGATCGAGGAGATCCTGCGGCTGCACCCGCAGCTGTCGTTCGTGCTGATCGGCGACTCGGGGGAGAAGGACCCCGCTATCTACGCCGACATCGTGCGGGCGCACCCCGGCCGGGTCAGCGCCGTCTACATCCGGGAGGTGCGTCTCGACCCGGGCGACGGCCGCGTCGAGCAGGTGACCGACGCCTGGGACGCCGACGTGCCGTTCGTGCTGGCCGCCGACAGCGACGCCGTACGCCGGCACGCCGCCTCGATCGGGCTGCTGTGACGAGGCTGCTGCTCGCGGTCGACGCGCCCTCGCTGCTGCACCGCAACCACCACGCCCGCGCCGAGTCCGGGCTGCTCGACCGCGGCGGCCGGCCCGCGTGGGCGCTGCACGGCATGCTCCGGCAGATCCTGGAGGCGATCGACCAGTTCGCGCCGGACGCCGTGCTGTTCGGCCTCGACGATCGCCGGACGTCGATCCGGGAGACGGCGTACCCCGCCTACAAGGCGGGCCGCGCGGAGAAGGACCCGGCCCTCGTCGACCAGCTCGAGCGGGCCGCCGCCCTCCTCGACGCGCTCGGCATGCTCACCGTGACGCCGGCGGGACTGGAGGCCGACGACGTGAACGCCTCCGCGGCCACCTGGGCCGAGGAGCACGGGTGGAGCTGCGTGCTCGTCACCTCCGACCGCGACGCGTTCGCGCACATCAGCGGGTCGACCCAGGTGCTGCGGCTGATCAGCGGCGGCATCAACGGCTCGCCGCTGCTCAACCCGGCGCGGCTGCGGGCGATGTACGGCATCGCCGCCGAGCACTACCTGGAGTACGCCGCCCTGCGCGGCGACGCCAGCGACAACCTGCCCGGTGTGCCCGGGATCGGCGAGAAGATCGCGCCGTTCCTGCTGTCCGAGATGGGCTCGATGCGGGCTGTCTGGGCGGACATCGACCACTGCGGCGGCGCGACCCTGGTGGCGACGCTGGACTCCTACTGCGCGGAGGTCGGCCGCCCGCGCATCGGTGCCTCCGTCCTGAAGAAGCTCGCCACGCCCGCGGCCCGGGAGCGGTTCGAGTTCAACCTGTCGATGATGTCGGGCCGCACGGACCTCGACCTCGGGCTGACCCCGGACCTGCCGGGCAGCCCCGGCCTGCTGCCCCTCGACCCGGACCGGATCGCCCAGGTGGTCGGCTACCTCGGCGTGCCCGCGACGACGGACCTGGCGATGCGGGTGCTCACCAGCCGGCCGGCAAGCTGGTGAAGTCCGGCTCCCGGCCCTCCGCGAACGCGGTCAGGGCCTCGAGGTTCGCCGGCCCGCCCATCAGCTCCGCGAACGCCGCGTTCTCCCGCTCGCGCGCCGCCGCGATGCCGGGCCGCAGCGGCTCGGTCATCGTCCGCTTCACGGCGACCAGCGACGAGATCGGCCTGGCCGCCAGGAGCTCGGCGTGCCGCCGCGCCTCGGGCAGCAGGTCGTCGGGCTCGCAGACCTTCCAGACGAGGCCCATCTCCCGTGCCTCCTGCGCAGAGATCCACTCGGCCGACAGCAGCACCCACGCGGCGGCCTGACGGCCGACCAGCCGCGGCAGCAGGTACGACGAGGCCGCCTCGGGCGCCACGCCCAGGCTGGTGAACGGGCACTTGAGCCGGGCCGTGGTCGACATGAAAGCGAGGTCCGCGAAGCCGAGGATCGTCGTACCGATGCCGAGGCCGACGCCGTTCACTGCGCAGACGAGCGGCTTCGGGAAGTCCGCGAGCGCGTCGACCAGCCCGACGAACCCGTGCTCGCCGGGCACGAACGCGGGGTCGGTCGCGCGGGCGTGCATCTCGAGCAGGTCGGTGCCGGCGCTGAAGCCGCGCCCGTTCCCGGTCAGCAGCACCACGGCGACGTCGGGGTCGTCCGCAGCCGCGCGCAGCGCCTCCGTGGTCGCGTCGTAGAGCTCCTCGTTGAACGCGTTGAGCGCCTCCGGACGGTCCAGGGTCAGCGTCCGGACCCGGGCCCGGTCCTCGATCTGCAGGGTCATGCCGCCTATCCTCGCGGACGTGGACGGTCGGGTGCGGGAGTGGCGTCCGGACTGGCCCTGCCCGGTCGGCGCCACCCTCGCGACCCACCGCCGCGGGAGCGGCGACCCGACGTATCGCATCGTCGGCGATCAGCACTGGCGCGGCATCGGCACCCCGGCGGGTCCGGCCACGCTCCTCGTGGAGCCCCTCACCAGCGCGGGCGTCGTGCGCGCCGAGGCCTGGGGGCCCGGCGCCGAGTGGGTCCTCGAGTCGGTCCCCGAGCTCCTCGGCGCCGGCGACGACACGACCGGCTTCGACGCGGACCGCCACCCGCTCGTCGCGGAGGCCTGGCGTCGGTACTCGCACTGGCGGATCGGCCGCACCGGTCTGGTCATGGAGGCGCTGACCCCGGCGGTCATCGAGCAGAAGGTGACCGGCCAAGAGGCGTTCGCGGGGTTCCGGATGCTCGTGCACCGGTACGGCGAACGGGCACCCGGCCCGGGCCGCGAGCTGAAGCTCTGGGTGCAGCCCGACGCCGCCACGATCCGCCGGGTCCCCTCCTGGGAGTGGCTGCGGATGCACGTCGACCCGGCCCGCTCGCGCACCCTCGTCGGCGCCGCCCGGGTGGCGGAGTCGCTCGAGCGCACCGTCGGGCTGCCGGGCGACGAGGTCGAGCGCCGGCTGACCAGCCTTCCCGGCATCGGCGCCTGGACGGCCGCCGAGGTGCGCCAGCGCGCCCACGGTGACGCCGACGCGGTGAGCTTCGGCGACTACCACGTGGCGAAGGACCTCGGCTGGGCCGTGGCCGGCCGGGACTTCGACGACGCCGAGATGGCGGAGTTCCTGGAGCCGTGGCGACCGCACCGCGGCCGGGTCCCGGTGCTGCTCGCCTTGGCCGCCGGGCGGCGCCCGCGGCACGGCGCGCGGATGGCGCCGCGCACCCACCTGCCCGCCCGCGTCACGAGGACCTGATGGACCTGACCCCGCTGCGCACGGCCACGCCCGACGAGGCGGCCGCGTTCTTCGCCGACGCCGATGCCGAGGCCCTGGTCGCCGCCGTCACCGGCACCCCGGACGAGGAGCTGCTCGAGCTGATCGGCCGCGACGGGATCCGGCCGGTGGCGATCGAGGGGATCCTCGCGCGGCTGCACGAGTACGCCGTACCGGAGCGGCTCGCCGCTCTGCACGGTACGGTCCGCATCGACCTGGAGCGCCGCGGGAAGCTGCTCGAGAGCCACGTCCTCCGGTTCGCGGGCGGCACCATCGAGCTCACCCGGGCCGACCCGGTCGACGTCGTGCTCCGGACCAGCATCCTGCGGTTCGTCCGGCTCGTGAGCGGCGAGCTCAACGCCGGGCTGGAGTACCTCTCCGGCAAGCTCGACATCGAGGGCGACGCGACGCTCGCGCTGGCGGTCGGCGGCATCTTCCGCGTGCCCGGCAGCGACGTCGTCGCCGTCGACCCGACCGCGCTCGACCCGGTCGACGTGGCGACCGTCCTCGAGGACGCACCGCGCGAGCACCTCGAGAAGGTGATGGCGTCGGGGTTCCGGCCGGTCGTGCTCGGCGAGATCTTCCGGCGCCTGCCCGAGTACGTCGACCAGCACCGGGCCCGCGGCGTCGAGCTGGCCGTGGCCTTCCGGCTGCTCGGCAACCCGTCCGGCGAGGTCGAGCGCTACGTCGTCCGCGTCTCCGACGGGGTCGCGACCGTGACCGAGGGCGAGGAGGGCGAGGAGCGCGACGCCACCGTGACGTGCCAGGCGCACGACTACCTGCGCCTCGCGACCGGCCACCTCAACCCGCTGACCGGCGTGCTCAAGGGACAGCTCAAGGTGAAGGGCGACCGGACCAAGGCGCTCAGGCTCAGCTCGGTGATCGACATCCCGCAGCCGCGCTGACCCTTGACGGCCCGCCACCGGCTGGGTTTGCTCGGGCCATGGGAAGCCCTACGGTCCAGCCGGGCGAGATGCGCCTGGAGGTGGTCGTCGTACCGGTCTCGGACGTCGACCGCGCGAAGAACTTCTACGAGGGCCTCGGGTGGCGCCTCGACGCCGACCTGACGGTCGAAGACGGGTACCACGTGGTGCAGCTGACGCCTCCGGGCTCCGGGTGCTCGATCATCTTCGGCGAGGGGGTCACGACCGCCCCGCCGGGGTCCTACCAGGGCCTCCAGCTGTCGGTGTACGACATCGACGCGGCGAAGGCGGACCTCGAGTCCAGGGGCGTCGAGGTGACCGGCCCGTTCCACGACGCGACCGGGATCTTCCACCACGCCGGCATGGCCGGCCGCGTCGACGGTCCGGCCCCCGACCACGCCGACTACGGCTCCTTCCTAGCGTTCAGCGACCCCGACGGCAACGGGTGGCTGTGCCAGGAGATCCGCACCCGGCTCCCGGGGCGGTGACCACGATGACGACGTCGTACGACTCGGTCGCCGACCTCGCCGACGCCCTGCGGCGCGCAGCCGCCGCGCACGGTGAGCACGAGGCACGCACCGGCGAGGCGGACGCGAACTGGCCGGACTGGTACGCGCTGTACATGGTGCGCGAGCGCGCTGGCGAAGAGCTGCCGACCTAGGCATTCAGTCCTGCGACAGCAGCTGCGACACCAGGACGAGGTCAGCGCCATGGAGAAGGCAGCAGGGGTCTGACGGACGGAGCGGCGGTGCTCCCGAGCCGGGGACCGCCGCTCCGACCTCTCACCAGTCGTGGTGGTGGTGCCTGAGCGGCTGCAGCTCGTGCGCGACCACGTAGCTCCCGACGCCGAGGCCCAGCGCCTTGCCCTGACGGTCCGCGTTGCGGAAGTGCAGGCCGGCCCAGATGCGGGCCTCGACGATCTCGGCGAGCACCTGCGAGAAGCTGTCGAAGCTTCGGACGGTCACGTCCCCTGGCTGCAGGAACGCCGAGATGCTCGTGATCGAGAAGCCGCCGTCGACCCTGTCGCCGAAGTACTTCCACAGGACGCGGACGTTGGCACCGTCGAGGCAGAGGTGCCCCGAAGGGTGCTCGGGGTACGGCGCCGCGATCAGCGGTGCCCAGTCCGGATCCGGGGTGGTGGCCGGGTTGCCGTCCTCCGCGGCGCGCTGGATGGCGTTCCAGGGACGCCAGAAGTCCCAGTG
Source organism: Nocardioides sp. HB32 (assembly GCF_054058995.1). Lineage (NCBI taxonomy): Bacteria > Bacillati > Actinomycetota > Actinomycetes > Propionibacteriales > Nocardioidaceae > Nocardioides > Nocardioides sp. HB32. The sequence goes on along the minus strand of NZ_JBSSBS010000001.1, from coordinate 3,319,314 downwards.
GTACTTGTCGTTCCAGCAGCTGATCGCCGCGTCGCCCGCGCTGAGGTTCTGCAGGGCGAGGAGCCGCGCCGTGTCCAGCGCGTCGAGCCCGTGGCGCATCGAGAGCTCGCGGCCGACCTCGTTCCAGCTCCGGACCGGCGTGCTCTGCCACCAACGGGCGATGTAGGTCTGGGTCGTCGTCCGAGTGGTGCTCTCGAGCGCACCGATCTGCTTGACCTCGTTGAACTCAGCCGCATACCTGGCGGTGTCGAGCCCGAGCGGGCCTCGGGTGCGGAACTGCGAGGCCGACTTCAGGACGAACGGCTGCACCCCGCCGACCCACGGCGTGGGGTCCAGGACCGGCAGCCCGGTGGCCGGGTCCGTCAACGGCGACCAGTGCCCGGGGGCGTCGTTGGGAACCCACTGCGAGGGTCCGAACCTACCGTCGCCCGTGCGGGCCGCGATCATGGCCGCGGCGGCGGCCTCGCCGGCGGCGATCCCCGCCTTCTCGGCCCAGCCGTCGGGAACGTCGGCGAGCGCGTCGGCGTACTGCGTCGCCAGTGTGCTGAGCATGGTGGTCCGCGTGGCCTCCGGGAGGTTGGGCACGCCGGCCAGGATGTTGTGGAGCACGCCCGCGCTGGCAGCTGCCACCGCGGCGTCCTCCGAGGCCCACCTCGGGTAGCGCTTCACCAGCAGGTACGGCCGGAAGTGCCGGTGACCGATCGCGTTGACCGCGTCGAAGACCGCACCCTGGACCATGGCCATGTGGACGGCCGCGGCGGGCGGAGCCCCACCGGCGGGGCCGGGCAGGCTGATCAGCGTGTTGACCGCGATCTCGTCCCACGCTCTGACCGCATCGCCGCTGGCGCTGCTCCCGTGGTCGTGGTCCGTGACGGCCTGGGCGGACGACGCCGACACGCTCGTGAGGGCGAGCGCCGCTGCAGTCATCACCCCGACAAACATCCTGCTCGATCTCATCGCTCCTCCTAGGGGAGTGACGAGGACGCGACGGCCCGAGGTGCGCCCTCCGGGTGGTGTCGATCCTTCCCAGTGAAGCCCACGACGACCCGAGCGCGCATCACACCGGTTGACGAGATCGGGACTAGGGCAGGAACGCGCGGGTCAGCGCCGCGTCGAAGGCACGGCCCGGCAGCAGCCGGCGTGCCGCGGGATGACCCGTGCCCCCTTGCCGGACGCGTAGCGGGTGCGCGGACGCGAGGCCGTCGGGCCTTCACGATCGTCCGCGCCGAGGTCGTGGGGCCACTGGACATCAGCCGGATGCGAATGCCGCGGAGGGGAGCGCAGCGTTCCAGGCCGCTGGGCCGGGTCAGGCGTGGGTGGCGAGGAACGCGGAAACCGTCTGGTCTGCGACGGTCAGGTCGACCGGTGCGGTCGGTGGTTCGTTGTGGCTCCGCTGCAGCACGTAGTCGGTCACGTCGTCGTTGAGGCAGCTGTCGGGCGGGCAGCCAGCGAGTCAGTGCCCCACTAGACCGGTCAGCAGTGGCGCTCGCATCCGGCGTCGACAGGTGCACGCTCATCGGCTCCGGTAAAGGCTCGCAGTCTCGGACCGCGAATAGGGACACACTCAGTCAGAGCAGCGGCCGCAGGGGCGCGAGGATCGCCTCGGTGAACTTGCGGTGCAGGTCCCGCGCCTCCCACTCGCCGTGGGTGAGCTCGAGGCAGTTCGACTCGTCGGTGCGGAAGATCTCCTCGAGGTTGGCCGCGAAGGCCTCGTCGATCACCTCGATGTTGATCTCGTAATTGCCCTGGAGGCTGAGGCGGTCGACGTTCGCCGTGCCGACCGTCGACCAGGTGCCGTCGATCGTGGAGGTCTTCGCGTGCACCATGGCGTCGCGGAACCGGAAGATCCGCACCCCGGCGTTCAGCAGCTGCGTGAAGTAGCCGCGGGAGATCCAGTCCGCGACGATGTGGTTCGACTTCAGCGGCAGCAGCAGGCGTACGTCGACCCCGCGCCCGGCCGCGTCCTTGATCGCGTCGACGAAGTCCTGATCGGGGCAGAAGTAGGCAGCCGTCAGCCAGATGTTGGTCGACGCGCGGTTGATCGCCTCGATGTACATCGACCGGATGGGGAACATCCACAGCCGCGGCACGTTGCGGTGGAACCGGATCCGCGGCTCCCAGGTGGACGCGGTCTCGAGCAGCAACGGCCGCTCCGACGTCCCGATCCGGCGCCGCCGGTTGAGGTTCCAGAAGTCCGCGAACGCGCGCTTGAGGTCCCAGACGCCCGGGCCGGTGATGCGCACGTGCGTGTCGCGCCACTCGGTGGCGTACGCCGACCCGACGTTGTAGCCGCCGACGAACCCGACCGCGTCGTCGACGACCAGGATCTTGCGGTGGTCGCGGCCGTAGCGAGCGAGGTCGAAGAACTTCCAGCCGGCCGGGTAGACCGGGTAGCGCAGGACCTTCATCGTCGGCGGGAACCGCTTGAACCGCGGCGAGACGACGAGGTTCGCGAACCCGTCGTAGATGACGTAGACCTCGACGCCCCGGTCGGCAGCCGCGGAGAGCGCCGCCTTGAACCGCTCGCCGACCTCGTCGCCCTTCCAGATGTAGGTCTCGAAGAGGATCTGCCGCTGTGCCTGCTCGATGGCGCCGAGCATGGCGTCGTAGAGGTCGCGGCCGTAGGTGTACGTCGTGAGCGTGCCCTCGCCGACCTCGACCTCGTGCGGCGCCGTGACGGGGAACGGCCGCGGCTTCTTGCCGCGGCGGCGGTAGGAGTCGACCAGCGACATCCCGATCGCCAGCGCGAGCTGGACGCCGAAGACGGCCATCAGCGTGCGGCGGAGGATTCGGATCACCCGCGCGGACGGCGAAGGCGTGCGGCGGGTCACGGAGACAATCTAGCCAGACGAGAGGAGCCCCCGCCGGTCGGCGGGGGCCCCTCTGACGACGCTGCCGGTCACTCCTCCGAGTAGGTGACCACGACCGGGATGTTGGTCTTGGGCACGCACAGCGCCCAGATCTTCGTCTTGAAGGGGTGCTGCACGCCGTCGAACTGGACCGACCGGGGCCAGGAGTCCGCACGCTCCGGAGCGACGCTGTCGGTGCCCCCGTCTACGCTCGGAGTATGCGACCAGTGACGGATCTCGAGCGCCGCGTGGCGCCGTTCAAGGTGGTCTCCGACTACCAGCCGTCGGGCGACCAGCCCACGGCCATCGCGGAGATCTCACGCCGGATCCGGGCCGGCGTCCAGGACGTCGTGCTCCTCGGCGCCACCGGCACCGGCAAGACCGCGACGGTCGCCTGGGTCGCGGAGCAGGTGCAGCGCCCGATCCTGGTCATGCAGCCGAACAAGACGCTCGCCGCGCAGTTCGCCAACGAGCTGCGCCAGCTGTTCCCGGACAACGCCGTCGAGTACTTCGTCTCCTACTACGACTACTACCAGCCCGAGGCCTACGTCCCGCAGACGGACACCTATATCGAGAAGGACTCCTCGATCAACGAGGAGGTGGAGCGGCTGCGCCACTCCGCGACCAACAGCCTGCTCACCCGCCGCGACGTGATCGTGGTCAGCACCGTCTCCTGCATCTACGGCCTCGGCACCCCGCAGGAGTACGTCGACCGGATGATCCGGCTGAAGGTGGGGGAGGAGCACGACCGCGACTCGATCCTGCGCCGGCTCGTCGAGATCCAGTACACCCGCAACGACATGACGTTCACCCGGGGCACGTTCCGGGTGCGCGGCGACACCCTGGAGATCTTCCCGGTCTACGAGGAGCACGCCGTCCGGGTCGAGTTCTTCGGCGACGAGATCGAGCGGCTGATGACGCTGCACCCGCTGACCGGGGAGGTCGTGACGGAGGACCAGGAGCTCTACGTCTTCCCGGCGACCCACTACGTCGCAGGTCCGGAGCGGATGGAGCGCGCCATCCGGGGCATCGAGCTCGAGCTCGAGGACCAGCTCGCGAAGTTCGAGCGCGAGGGCAAGCTGCTGGAGGCGCAGCGGCTGCGGATGCGCACGACCTACGACGTCGAGATGATGCGGCAGGTCGGGTCGTGCTCCGGCATCGAGAACTACTCGATGCACATCGACGGCCGCTCCCGCGGGTCGGCGCCGAACTGCCTGCTCGACTACTTCCCCGAGGACTTCCTGCTCGTCGTCGACGAGTCGCACGTCGCCGTGCCCCAGATCGGCGGCATGTACGAGGGCGACATGTCCCGCAAGCGGAACCTCGTCGACCACGGGTTCCGGCTGCCCAGCGCGATGGACAACCGACCGCTGCGCTGGGAGGAGTTCCTGGACCGGATCGGGCAGACGATCTACCTCTCCGCGACCCCGGGCAACTACGAGCTCGACAAGGTCGGCGGCGACACCGTCGAGCAGATCATCCGGCCGACCGGCCTGGTCGACCCCGAGGTGATCGTGAAGCCGACCAAGGGCCAGATCGACGACCTGATCCACGAGATCAACACCCGGGTGGAGAAGAACGAGCGGGTCCTGGTCACCACGCTGACCAAGAAGATGTCCGAGGACCTCACCGACTACCTCCTCGACGCCGGCATCCGCACCCGGTACCTCCACTCCGAGGTGGACACGCTGAAGCGGATCGAGCTGCTCCGCGACCTGCGCCTGGGGCAGTACGACGTCCTGGTCGGCATCAACCTGCTCAGGGAGGGCCTCGACCTGCCCGAGGTGTCGCTGGTCGCGATCCTGGACGCGGACAAGGAGGGCTTCCTCCGCTCCGACAAGTCGCTGATCCAGACGATCGGCCGCGCGGCGCGCAACGTCTCCGGCCAGGTGCACATGTACGCCGACAGGATCACTCCCTCGATGGAGTCGGCGATCGACGAGACCAACCGGCGCCGGGCCAAGCAGGTCGCCTACAACGAGGCGAACGGCGTCGACCCCCAGCCGCTGCGCAAGAAGATCGCCGACATCACCGACATGCTGGCCCGCGAGGACGAGAGCACCCAGGCACTGCTCGAGACCTGGCAGCACCAGGACCCGAAGAACCGGAAGGCGCCGGTCCCGGCGCTCTCCCGGCTGGCGGGCGGCGAGGCCGGTCAGCACAGCAAGGACCTCGCCGGGCTGCCGAGCGCGGAGCTCGCCCAGCTGATCCAGGAGCTCACCGACCAGATGAAGGGGGCGGCCGCCGAGCTGCACTTCGAGGTGGCGGCGCGGCTCCGCGACGAGATCTCCGACCTCAAGAAGGAGCTGCGGCAGATGATGGAAGCGGGCGTGAAGTGAGCCGGGTCCGGCAGGTGCAGGTGACCTTCGACTGCGCCGACCCGCGGTCGCTCTCGACGTTCTGGAACGCCACTCTCGGCTACGCCTTCCCGCCGCCCCCGCCCGGCTTCGGTTCCTGGGACGACTTCTCGGCGACCTTGCCCGAGGAGAAGCGCAACATGGCGTCCGCCTCGGTCGATCCCGGCGGCGCCGGCCCGCGGCTGTTCTTCCAGCAGGTCCCCGAGGGCAAGACCGTGAAGAACCGCGTCCACCTCGACGTCCGCGCGGCGCCCGGGCTGGAGGGCGACGAGCGGATGGCCGCCCTGGAGGCCGAGGCCGACCGCCTGGTCGCGCTCGGCGCGACCCGGATGAAGCGGTTCGAGCCGGAGCCGCCGATGAGCGCCGGCTTCCTGGTCATGCAGGACCCCGAGGGCAACGAGTTCTGCCTCGACTGAACCACCTAGAATCCGCGGAGTGAATCAGCCCCCGACCACCACGGCCCGCGCCTGGTCGGTCTGGGTCGTCGGTCTCCTGGTCTACCTGGTCGCGGTCTTCCACCGGTCCTCGCTCGCGGTGGCCGGCCTCGCGGCCACCGAGCGCTTCGACATCTCGGCCTCGCAGCTGGCGACGTTCACGATGGTCCAGCTGGTCGTGTACGCCGCTATGCAGATCCCGGTCGGGCTCCTGGTCGACCGGTTCGGCTCGCGCAGCGTGCTGCTGTGCGGCACCGTGCTGCTGACCTGCGCGCAGGCCGGGTTCGCGCTGGCCGAGACCTACCCGGAGGCGCTGGTCGCCCGGGTCTTCGTCGGCATGGGCGATGCGATGACGTTCATCTGCGTGCTGCGCCTGGTGAGCAGCTGGTTCCCGGCCCGCCGGATCCCGCTGGTCACCCAGCTGACCGGCACGCTGGGGCAGCTCGGCGCGGTCGGGGCCGCCGTCCCCATGACCTGGGCGCTGGGGCACCTCGGCTGGACCGAGGCGTACCTGATCGCAGCCTCGCTCGGCCTCGCCCTCGCGGTCGCCGTCCTCCTCGTCCTCCACGACTCGCCCACGCACCGCAATCTGCGCGGCCCCTCGCTCTCGCTCGCGGCCGTGCGCGCCAGCCTCGCCGCGTCCTGGGCGCACCCCGGCACCCGCCTGGGGTTCTGGATGCACTTCTCCACGCAGTTCAGCGCCACCGCCCTGAGCCTGCTCTGGGGCTACCCCTTCTTCGTCAAGGGCGAGCTCCAGTCGTCCTCGACGGCAGGCCTGCTGCTGACGCTGATGGTGCTGGCGGTGATGGCCGCGGGCCCGACGCTCGGGTGGCTGGTCGGCAACCACCCGTGGCAGCGCTCGACGATGGTGCTGGGCATCGTCTCCTCGATCGTCGTCGTGTGGACCGCCGTGCTGCTCTGGCCCGGCCACGCGCCGACGCCGCTCCTGGTCGTCCTGGTGATCGTCGTCGGCGTCGGGGGACCGGCCTCGATGATCGGCTTCGACGTCGGCCGCACGTCGAACCCGAAGGAGCGGTTCGCCAGTGCCAGCGGGATCATCAACCAGGGCGGGTTCATCGCCAGCCTCCTGCTGGTGATCGCGATCGGCCTCGTCCTCGACTGGCGTACCCCCGGCTCGAGCACCGACTACACGCCCTCGGGGTTCCGCTGGGCGATGTCCGTGCAGTACGTCCTGTGGGCGGTCGGCCTGTCGCAGGTCTACCGCTACCGGGTGCAGGCCCGCCGCGTCATCAACCGCGCCGAGCTCGAAGAAGGCGCGCGAGCACCGGGGTGAACGCCAGGATCACGAGCAGCCGGAACAGCTGCACCGCCATCACGTAGGTCACGTCCGAGCCGCTGTCCGCGGCCGTGGCGAGCACCGCGAACAGGCCGCCGGGCGTGGTCGCGAGGTACGCCGTCAGCCCGTCGACCGGCGTCAGCCGGGCCAGCACCGCGCCGAGCAGCGCGGTCGCCGCGACCATCGCCGCGATGATGAGCAGGACGACGGGCAGCATCCGCGCGATCGAGGCCAGGCTGGCCCGGGTGAACCGGAGTCCGACCTGGACGCCGATCAGCGCGTAGGCCAGCCACTGCAGGGCGATCGGCACCGCCGGCGCGCCGAGCCAGCCGGTCGCGGTCAGGGCCACCGCCACCGCCAGCGGGCCGAGCAGGGTCGCGGTGCTGATCGGCACCAGCCGGGCGAGCACCATGCCGAGCGCCAGCGCGATCGCGGTGTAGGCGAGGTCCTCGGCCCAGCCCTCGCCGTTCGCCGTGAACGTCCCCAGGCCGTGGTCGGGGTGGAAGACCACCGCGGTCACCAGGGGCATCGAGACGAGCACGACGAACACCCGGAGGTACTGCACGACGGTGACCACGCGGTCGTCGGCGCCGAGGTCGCGCGCGATCGCGACGACGCCGGACGCACCGCCCGCGATCATCGCGAAGGCGCCGGTCACCTCGCTGACGTCGCGCCGGATCGCGAGGGTGCGGCCGGCGAGCAGGCTGATGACGACCGTCGCCGCGGTGACGCCGAGGATCGGCAGCAGCGCCGGGCCCATGTCGGCGAGCGCGGACAGGCTGACCAGGGAGCCGATGGTGATGCCGATCAGCGCCTGGCCCAGCCGGAACGACCACGGCGGCAGCGTCAGCGGGGTCGGCGAGGTCAGCGCGTGCGCCATGCCGCCGAGCAACGAGCCGAACAGCACGGCCGACGGCACCCGCAGCACGGACAGGGCCACGCTGAGGGCGACGGTCACGCCCAGGACGAGCAGCACCGCCTGCAGGGGTGTCCGCTCGCGCCCGGTCATCGCACCTACGCTACGGACGTGACCAACATCGATCTCGGAAGGCCCGTGCAGGGCGATGTCGTCGACCTGATCCTCGATGATCACCGTCGATTCGAGGCGCTGCTGCGGGACCTGCGTGACAGCAGCCAGGACCGCGACGCCGTACGACGAGCCTTCGCCGCCCTGCACGTCGCGCACGCGGAGGCGGAGGAGAGGTTCGTCTACCCGAAGCTGAAGCGGAAGAACGCCGTCGACGACCACGAGGCCGACCATGGCGTCGAGGAGCACGCCGAGGGCAACCAGGCGCTGCTGGGGGTGCTCGAGCTCTCGGGCACCGACACCCAGGACTTCGACGACGCGGTCGAGGAGCTCGCCCGGCTGGTGAACCACCACCTGACCGAGGAGGAGCTCACCATCCTCAACCCGGCCCGCGAGGCCGTCGGCCCGCAGGTCCGCGCCGACCTCGGCGAGCAGTTCGCCACCGAGCGCAACCGGCAGATCGACGAGGACTGCGGCCGGCTCGAGAACGTCCGCCGGATCGTGGCCGAGGCGCGCCGCACGGGCCTGCTGGACGACGAGGACGGCGATGACTAGATCAGGTCATCGAGGCGGGCGACCAGCGAGTCCCGCACCGCCTGGGTGACGGCGGCGTCGACCCGGCGCTCCAGGTCGTCCTGGTCGTCGAGGTCCGCCAGCACGGCGCGCAGGTCCAGGTCGTCGATCGCGCGGGTCAGCACGTCGTCGGTCTTCAACGCCGCGTCGACCACGGCGCCGGGCAGCGCCCGGATGGCGGCCTCGAGGAACGGGTTGAGCTCGGCGTTGTCGAGCGCGTCGTCCACGAGGTCGGACGCCGGCGGCAGGATCCCCTCGTCCTTCATCCGCTGGACCGCCGCGAGCAGTCCGTCGTGCAGGGCGTCGACCTGGGCATCGGTGCGCGGCCCGGGCTGGGCGAGCTCCAGCGTCAGCGCCTCGCGGCTGACGCCGAGCGTGCACGCGGCGTCGTCGAGCCCGATGAGCACCAGCCGCTCGGTGAGGCCGTCGATCCCGTCGGCCTGGGAGCTGACGGTCCGCGCGGCGCACGGGTCGGCGCTGTGGAGCGGCTCGAGTCCGCCACCACCGGCCACGAGCTGGACGGTGAGCACGGCGCCGACCAGCGCGAGGCAGAACGCCGGCAGCCCGTTCACGTCGCGACCTTCCGGCGGGGTGCGACCACGACGAGCAGGGCGAGGAGCGCGAGCCCCGCGCCGATCAGGAACGAGTCGCGGAACGCCCGCGTCGCCGCCCGCTCGACCTGGGCGCCGAGGTCGCGCTCGAGGCGGTCCGCCGCGGGCTGCTGGGCGGGATCGAGGTCGAGCGTCGCGAAGGCCGCGTGCAGGTCCGGGACCCGGCCCTGCTGCGCCCTCAGCTCGCCCCCGAGCGCCTGGGCGACCGCGATCTTGTCCTGCGGGGGCAGGGGCGCGTCGAGCACCAGGGAGGTGATCGCCTCCTGCGCCGGGACCTGGGCGTCTAGCAGGTCCGCGGTGAACACCGGCGTGAGGATGGCGAGCCCGACGACGACGCCCGCGTGCCGGGCGCCGATGGTCCATCCCGCGTGCTTCACGCGCGGCAGCCGCAGCTCCATCGCCTGCGAGGTGAGGTGCTCGACGGTGAGGCCGAGCCCCAGGCCGACCAGCGCCTGCGGCGCCACGGTCCAGAGCAGGTCGGCCGCGGGCAGCAGCGCCAGGCACACCAGCCCGCCGGCGACCAGGAAGCACCCGGACGCCACCTCGACCTCGCGGGACGGCCGGAAGAGGCGCGCGACGGGTCGCGCGGCCAGGGCCGCGAGCGGGACGACGGACACGGCCAGCGCCGCGGTGGCGGGGGACCGGCGCCAGCCCTCGACGAGCAGGAGGACCAGCAGGAACAGCGCCGCGGTCAGGGCGGCCGACAGCAGGGCGAGGGTCAGGTTCGGGCGCAGTGCCGGGCGGTGCCGGTCCGCCGACGGCTGCGGGGGAGCGGACAGCAGCAGCGCGGCCGGGACGGCAAGGATCGCGAAGGGCACCTGCACCACGAAGATCGCCTGCCAGGAGAACGCCTGCGTGAGGATGCCGCCCGCGACCGGGCCGGCAGCGGTGCCCACCACGCCTGCGGCCACCCACGTCGCGACGCCGCGACGCTCGCCGTACTCCGCGGCCAGCAGCTCCAGGCAGCCGAGGAGGGCGAACGCGCCACCGACCGCCTGCACGCACCGCGCGCTGACCAGCCCCTCGATGGAGCCAGCACCGGCGCACCACGCCGAGGCGACCGCGAAGACCGCGATGCCCGCCGCGGTCAGCCGCCGCGGCCGGGTCCGGGCCAGGAGCAGCCCCGCCGGCACGGCGACCAGCGCGAGCACCAGGTTGTAGGCGATCAGCACCCACGCGACCTCGCCCACGGTCGTCCGCAGGGCGAACAGGATGGCGGGCAGTGCGAGCGTGACGATCGCGGAGTCGGCCAGGACGAGCGCCACGGTGACCGCGAGCAGCGGGGCGGCGAGGCGGCGCACCCGGCCATCCTGTCAGGTCCGTGCCGGGCCGGTGCCGCGGATTGCAGGCAGCACCAATGTGGAGGCGGCGGATCCGGCGTAGGCAGGGGGAGTCGATCCACGCCCGAGGGCGCATGACCCCCGGGCAACCCGTACAAGGAGCGTGGCATGGGAACCATCACGACGGCTGACGGCACGGAGATCTTCTACAAGGACTGGGGCTCGGGCCAACCGATCGTGTTCAGCCACGGGTGGCCCCTGTCCGCCGACGACTGGGACAACCAGATGCTGTTCTTCGTCCAGCAGGGCTATCGCGTCGTCGCCCACGACCGCCGCGGGCACGGGCGCTCGACGCAGACCGGCGAGGGCCACGACATGGACCACTACGCCGCCGACCTGGCCGCGGTGGTCGACCACCTCGACCTGCACGACGCCGTGCACGTCGGCCACTCCACGGGCGGCGGGGAGGTCACGCGGTACGTCGCCCGCCACGGCGGCGACCGGGTGGCCAAGGCGGTGCTGGTCAGCGCGGTTCCCCCGCTGATGCTCCGGACCGACGCCAACCCCGGCGGGCTCCCGATGGAGGTCTTCGACGGCTACCGGGAGGGTACGGCGACCCAGCGCGCCCAGTTCTACCTCGACGTCGCCTCGGGACCGTTCTACGGCTACAACCGGCCCGGAGCCGAGCCCTCCCAGGGCGTCATCCGGAACTGGTGGCGGCAGGGGATGATGGGCGGCGCGAAGGCCCATTACGACGGCATCAAGGCGTTCTCCGAGACCGACTTCACCGAGGACCTCCGGCAGATCCGGGTCCCGACGCTGGTCATGCACGGCGACGACGACCAGGTCGTGCCGATCGCCGACTCGGCCGAGCTCTCCGCGGAGCTGCTCAGCGACGGCGCGCTCAAGGTGTACCCGGGATTCCCCCACGGGATGTGCACGGTCGACGCAGACGTCATCAACGCCGACCTGCTCGAGTTCGTGAAGTCGTGAGAGCCCGGCGCGGCGGCGTGGCGAGGCTCAGGCCTCCGGCCGGCGAGCGACGACGGCCAGGCTGACGAGCCGCGCGACGACGAGCGCGACGTAGAAGACCCCGGCGACCATCTCGACCATCGCGAAGGATCGGGCGTGCCCGCCGACGGGAACGACGTCGGAGAGCCCGACGCTCGTCAGCGTGCTGAACGACAGGAAGAGCAGCTCGAACCAGCTCCGGTCACCGACGCCGGTCGCGCCGATGAACGAGCCGGGCCAGACGACCTGGCAGGCGGCGAACACGTAGGCGAACCCCCAGGCGACGACCGTGAACGCGGCTCCGGTCGCGAACAGCTCGTCCCGGGTCACCCGGTCGTCGTGGAAGAGGTACCGGATCATCGCGTAGGAGATGTAGAAGTAGAAGGGCGCGTGGAGGAACGCCGAGGTCAGCACGATCGGGTCGCTGTGCGGCTGCCAGGCCTCGAGGATCGTGAGGACCATCGCGGGCGCACCCAGCAGCACGGCGACCCAGGTCAGCGCCGGCGTCGGTCGGACGGCCGCGAGCGCGGCGAGGACGATCCCGAGCTGCACGGTCCCGACCACGGCGCGGCCCCACGCCGTCTGGTCGAGGAACGGGTACGCCAGCACGGCGACGAGCTGGGTGGACATCAGGACCGCGGACGGGTGCGCGCGGACGGTCGCGGCGCGCGTCCGCAGGCTCACCACGGCAGCCAGCCCGGCGGCCGCTGCTGCTTGTCGCGCTGCCGCTCCAGGCGCCGGATCTCGTGGTCGACGATCTCGGTCCGGGACATCGCGGTGCGCACGAGGTTCAGCAGGCTGAAGGCGATCACGAAGGCCGGCCAGAAGAAGTAGGGGTCGAAGCCCCCGTGCCGCCAGGAGGTCGCGAACCAGATCGCGGTGGTGACCAGGCTCGCGCCGAGGAAGGAGAAGGACGCCTCGCGCCGCTTGGTCCGCCAGTGCCGCTCCGCCATCGCCTCGAGGTCGGACCGGGTGGCGTGCGCCAGGCTGGTGCCGGTGGACGGCTGCCGAACGACCAGGTCGCCGAGCAGCGGGTTCAGCTCGCCCAGCACCCGCACCCCGAGCGCCTGCTCGGAGCGCTGCTCGTACTCGTCACGGTCGAGGCGGCCGTCGGCGTACGCCTCGTCGAGGACCTGCTGGACCACGATCCGGTCGTGGTCGGAGGCGCGGATCGGCGCGTAGCGGCTGTCGCGCGGGTCGTGGGTGAACGACGACCAGACCTCCCTGTCCACCTCCACATCGTAGGAGGCGGCCCGGCGGGGCCGGTCCAGCCCACGTTTCGCCCCCGTCACCCCGGGGGAGGACGGTCGTTGACATCGGTGGGAGAACCGGTTCTACCCGGAGTGGACGCTCGTTGCCTGAAACGAGAACACGTTCTACTCTGTGGCAGCTGTCTAGACATGGGCAGCGAACAGGGGAGGTGAGGGATGGCGTTCTCTGCCGTGTCGGTGATCCGGGGACCCGGCGAGATCGCGGCGATGGTCGTCGAGGTCACCAAGCGCATCTTCACGCGCCCCTTCCAGTTCCGGGAGTTCGTGGAGCAGGCGTGGTTCATCACCAGCGTCACCCTCCTGCCGACGATCCTGGTCTCGATCCCGTTCGGAGCGGTCATCTCGCTCCAGGTCGGCAACCTCACCGGGCAGCTCGGCGCCCAGTCGTTCGCCGGCGCCACCGCCGTGCTCGCGACCGTCCGGGAGGCGGCGCCGATCGCGGCCGCCCTGATCATCGCCGGCGCCGCCGGCTCCGCCATCTGCTCCGACATGGGCGCCCGCAAGATCCGCGAGGAGATCGACGCCATGGAGGTCCTCGGCGTCGACCCCCTGGAGCGGCTGGTGGTCCCGCGCGTGGTGGCGACCATGTTCGTCGCCGCGATGATCAACGGCATCGTGATCGCCGCCGGCATCGGCGGCGGCTACTTCTTCACCGTCATCGTCCAGGGCGGCTCCGCCGGCGCCTTCCTCGCGAACTTCACCGTGCTCGCCAGCCTGCCCGACCTCTACATCGCGATGATCAAGGCGGTCGTCTTCGGCTGGCTGGCCGCGATCGTCGGCGCCTACAAGGGCCTGAACGCCGGCGGCGGGCCGAGCGGCGTCGGCCGGGCCGTCAACGAGTCCGTGATCGTGGCGTTCATGCTGCTGTTCTTCCTCAACGCGATCATCACCGCGATCTACTTCCAGGTCGTCCCACCCCCGGGGCTCTGACGACTGACATGGCCAGCATCGGTGCCATGGGCAGCTCCTTCGTCAAGGGACGCCGCGACTCCCTCGAGACGTACGGCGACCAGCTGCTGTTCTACGTCAAGGCGCTGGCGTGGACGCCGCGCGCCATCAAGCGCTACCCGCGCGAGATCGTCAACACGCTGGCCGAGGTCACCTTCGGCGCCGGCGGCCTGAGCCTGATCGCCGGCACCGTGGGCGTGATCGCGTTCCTGGCGTTCTTCGCCGGCACCGAGGTCGGCATCCAGGGCTACGCGTCGCTGAGCCAGATCGGCGTCGCGAAGTTCAGCGCGTTCATCTCGGCGTACTTCAACACCCGGGAGGTGGCGCCGCTGGTCTCGGCGATCGCGCTGGCCGCCACCGTCGGCTGCGGCTACACCGCGCGGCTCGGTGCGATGCGCATCTCCGAGGAGATCGACGCGCTGGAGGTGATGGGCATCCCGTCGCTGCCGTTCCTGGTGACGACCCGGATGATCGCCGCGTTCATCGCGGTGATCCCGCTTTACATCGTCGCGCTGTCCGCGTCGTACCTCTCGCCGCGGCTGATCACCACGATGATCTACGGGCAGTCACCCGGCACGTACGACCACTACTTCCTGCAGTTCCTGCCGCCCGTCGACATGCTCTGGTCGTTCTTCAAGCTGCTGTTCCTCGCGGTCGCGGTGATCCTGGTGCACTGCTACTACGGCTACACCGCCTCCGGCGGCCCCGCCGGGGTCGGCATGGCGGTCGGCCGTGCGATCCGGACCAGCATCGTGACGATCGTGGTCGCGGACTTCTTCCTCAGCTTCGCGATCTGGGGCTCCACCACCACGGTGAGGATCACCGGCTGATGCTGGTGAACGTCTACCACGACAGCCCGCGTGAGCACCGACGGCTGCTGGTCGCGGGCGTCGCCTTCCTGACCGTGATCGCGCTGCTGATCGGTCTCTCCATCGCGGTGTACAACAAGACCTTCTCCCGGGTCACCACGGTCACGATCGAGGCCGACCGGGCGGGCCTCCAGCTCGCGAAGTTCGGCGACGTGCGCGTCAACGGGGCGCTGGTCGGGCAGGTCCGCAAGGTCGACCAGAAGGGCGACCAGGCCCTGATCACCGTCGCGATCGACCCCGACGAGGCCGAGCAGATCCCGGAGAACGTGTCGGTGCAGATCCTGCCGACGACGCTGTTCGGCCAGAAGTTCATCTCGCTCGTCGTGCCTGACGACCCGTCGTCGACCCCGCTCGCGGATGGGGACGTCATCCCCGCCGACCGGGTGGACACCAACGTCGAGCTGAGCCAGGTCCTGAACCGGCTCTTCCCGCTGCTGCGCTCGATCCGGCCCGCGGACCTGAACGCGACGCTCAACGCGCTCTCGACCGCGCTGGCCGGTCGCGGCGAGCAGCTCGGCCGGACGATGGACCAGCTCGACCACTACCTCGGCCAGATCGACGACCACCTGCCGACGCTGCGGACCGACCTGGTCAAGCTCGCGGACGTCGCCCGGACCTACGACAGCGCGGCGCCCGACCTCCTCGGCGTGCTGCGGGACGTGACGATCACCGGCCAGACCGTGATCGACGACAAGCAGCAGCTGAGCACCTTCTTCTCCGACCTCGGCGGGCTCGCCGACACCTCCACCCGAGTGCTGCACGAGAACGCGACCAACCTGATCCGGGTCGGCCAGGTGACCGAGCCGGTGCTGCGGCTCCTCGCGGTCTACTCGCCCGAGCTGCCGTGCCTGATCGAGGGCGCGGCGCGCTACGCACCCCGCCTGGCCCGGACCTTCGAGGGCAACCAGGTCAAGCAGTACATCGAGTTCGGCACCCCGCAGTACCACCCCTACGACCAGCACGACAAGCCGGTGTACGGCGAGGTCGGGCACGGTCCCTGGTGCCTCGGCCTGCCGGACGCACCGGTCCCGGCCCCGCCCGTCGCGCTCAAGCAGGGCAGCGACATCGACGAGCACCCGCCCACGTCGCCGGTGCCGACGCAGCTCGGCCTCAACCGGCCCGGCGCGGACTACTCCGGGTCCGAGGGCGAGCAGCAGATCGTCAACGCGCTGCTCGCCGAGCGGACCGGCCGGGCCGCCGACACGTTCGGCTCGCTCGGTGCGCTGATGTTCGGCCCCCTCCTGCGTGCGGGGGTGGGCGCGAGGTGAGCCGCAACTCGACCACGATCGCCGCCGGCATCAAGCTCGGCATCTTCACGCTTGCCTCAGTGCTGGTCACCGGCCTGCTCGCGGTGATCATGGGCAACTTCGGCTTCGGCAGCCAGACGACGTACCACGCGATCTTCAGCACCGCCTCGATGCTCCAGAAGGGTGACGACGTCCGGGTCGCGGGCGTGAGCGTCGGCGAGGTGAAGGACGTCGAGCACTACGACCGCACCGGGGCACTGGTGACGTTCAAGGTCGCCTCCGACGTGCCGCTGACAACCGCGTCGCACGCGGAGATCCGCTACCTGAACCTCGTCGGCGACCGCTACCTCGCGCTCGAGGAGGGCGCGGACGCCGACGCCGAGCCGCTGGAGGACGGTGGCACGATCCCGATCGCGCAGACCAGACCCGCGCTGGACCTGACGGTGCTGTTCAACGGGTTCCAGCCGCTGTTCCAGGCCCTGAACCCGCAGCAGGTCAACGACCTGAGCATGAACCTCGTGCAGGTGCTCCAGGGCGAGGGCGGGACCGTCCAGGGCCTCCTCGCGAAGACCGCGTCGCTGACCAACACCCTCGCCGACCGCGACCAGCTGATCGGGCACGTCGTCGACAACCTCACCCAGACCCTCCAGACCGTCGACAGCCGGCACCAGCAGCTCAACGACTTGGTGATCGGCCTGAAGAACTGGATGGCCGACCTCGCCCGCGACCGGCACGTCATCGGCTCCTCGATCGACAACATCTCCGACCTGACCGTGGTGGTCGCCGACCTGCTGCGCCAGGGGCGACCGCTGGTGAAGTCCGACGTCGCGAAGCTGCGCCGGCTGGCCACGCTCCTGAACGAGCCGAAGAACCGGGCGAACCTCACCGACCTGCTCGACCGGCTGCCCGAGTCGATGACGGACCAGACCCGGACCGGCACGTACGGCTCCTGGTACAGCTACTACATCTGCGGCTTCAGCGGCCGTATCACGCTGCCGGCCGGGCTCAGTGCGCTGCCGGGCGTCAAGCAGCTGCTGGGCCAGCTCAACCACCTGGACTTCCACTCGACCGCACCGCGCTGCAACGGAGCCACCGCGCCATGAGCATCTCGAGGACGTACAGCCAGACCCAGATCCTGCGGCTGGGCGCGATCACGGTGGTCGCGATGCTGCTGGTGATGGCGGCGGCCTTCAACCTCTCCCAGTTCCCGGGCTTCAAGGGCGGCACCTACAAGGCGGAGTTCAGCGACGCCAGCGGGCTGCACGTCGGGAACATGGTCCAGGTCGGCGGCATCCGGGTCGGCCGGGTGGACGACGTCAGCCTCGAGGACAGCAACAAGGTGCTGGTCACCTTCGACATCGACAAGGGCGTCGACTTCGGTCCCGAGAGCCGGGCGTCGATCGAGGTGCTGAACCTGCTGGGTGAGAAGTACCTCGACCTCCAGCCTGCGGGGGACGGGCAGATGCCCGAGAACGACGTGATCCCGCTCGACCGCACCGAGTCGGCCTACGACATCGTCGGGGTCTTCGGCGACCTCACCCAGACCACCGAGCGGATCGACACCGACCAGCTCAAGGACGCGCTCGACGTGGTGGCCGACACGACCAACCACGCGGCGCCGGAGATCGAGTCGAGCTTCCGCGGCATCGCGCGGCTGTCCGAGAGCATCGCCTCGCGCGACGACCAGATCCAGGCACTGCTGACGAGCTCCCAGAGCGTCAGCAAGGTGCTCGCGGCCCGCAGCCAGGACCTGGTCGACCTGATGAAGCACAGCGACCTCGTGCTCCAGGAGGTCAAGCAGCGCAAGCAGGCGATCCACCTGTTGCTCGTGAACGCCCGGCAGCTCGCCATCCAGCTGAAGGGCGTCGCCCGGGACAACCAGGCGCAGATGGCGCCGGCGCTGAAGCAGGTGAACGACCTGCTCGGGCTGCTCAACAGCAAAGACCAGGAGCTGAAGGCGACCCTGCACGCGCTCGGACCGTACGTGTCGATCCTCGGCAACATCATCGGCACCGGCCCCTGGTTCGACGCCTACGCGTCCAACCTGGCCGCGATCCCGACCGGCGAGTTCCAGCCCGGCCCCCTGGAGGGACAGTGAACGCCCTGAGCAGGGTCAGCGGGCGCGCCATCGCGGTGGCGCTCGCGGTGGTGCTGCTGACCACGACCTACTTCGTCTTCCTCCGCGACCACACCGAGACGAAGACCGTCACCGCGCACTTCCCGCGCGCCGTCAGCATCTACCAGGGCAGCGACGTCCGCATCCTCGGCGTGAACGTCGGCCGGGTCACCGCGGTGATCCCCGAGGGCAACTCGGTGCGGGTCGACATGGAGTACGACGCGAAGTACCACGTGCCCGCCGATGCCAAGGCGGTCATCGTGACGCCCACCCTGGTCGCCGACCGGTTCGTCCAGCTGACGCCCGCCTACCAGTCCGGGGACGAGCTGATGGCGGACGGTGCGGACATCGCGCTCGCCGACACCGGCGTGCCGGTCGAGCTGGACCGCATCTACGCCAGCCTGCGCGACCTGTCCGAGGCACTCGGGCCCAACGGCGTCAACAAGGACGGCACCCTCGACCACGTGCTGGCCGCCGGCGCGCACGCGCTTGACGGCAAGGGCCAGCTCGGCAACCAGATGCTGACCCAGCTCGCGGCCGCCGCACAGACGTTCGGCAACGGCGCCGGACCGCTCTTCGACACCGTCAGCCGGCTGGCGCAGTTCACGACCACGCTGGCCCAGAACGACCGCTTCGTGCGCGCGTTCATCCAGGACCTCGCCGGCGTCTCCGGCCAGCTCGCGGACGAGCGGACCGAGGTCCAGGGCGCCCTCGCCGCCGTGGCGGACTCGGTCGGCACCGTGAAGAGCTTCGTCCACGACAACCGGGCGCGCCTGGTCGAGAGCGTCGAACGCCTGACCCGCGTGATGAAGACCATCAACTCCGAGCGGTCCAGCATCGAGACCGCGCTCCGCGTCGCCCCGACCGCGATCGGCAACCTGACCCTCGCCTACAACACCAGGACGGGCACCATCGGGTCCCGGATCGGGATCAGCGGCAACGTGTGGGACGCCGACGGGTTCCTGTGCGGGGTCGTGCAGCAGTCCGGGCTGCCGCAGGCCAGTGCCGACCTGGCCTGCCGGCTGTTCAAGCAGCTCCTGGAGCCGGTCGAGGGCCAGCTGCCGACCATCCCGCCGGGTCAGGGCGGGAAGAGCTCCACCTCCGCATCGACCGGCGGCTACAACCGGGTGCAGCAGTACGCCGCATCGGGCGCCGGGTCCCTCGACTCGCTGATGGGAGGCGGGTCGTGATCCGGCTGCTGCGCACGGGAGTCCTCCTGGTCGTCCTCGCCCTGGTTGCCGGTGCGTGCAAGTTCGACGGCGCCTACGACCTCCCGCTGCCCGGCGGGCCGGTGTCCGACGACAACTCGTTCCAGGTCACGGCGGAGTTCCAGGACATCCTCAACGTCGTACCCAAGTCGCCGGTCATGGTCGACGACGTCACCGTCGGCGAGGTGACCGACGTCGAGCGGGTCGGGTGGCACGCCGAGGTCACGCTGCGGATCAAGAGCGACGTCGACCTGCCCGACAACGCGGTCGCCGAGATCCGCCAGGTCAGCCTGCTCGGTGAGAAGTACGTCGCGCTCGAGGCGCCCGCGACCGGGGCGACCGGCAAGCTCTCCGAGGGTGACAACATCGATCTGTCGGACACCGGACGCAACCCCGAGGTCGAGGAGGTGCTGGGCGCGCTGTCGTTCCTGCTGAGCGGCGGCGGCGTCGAGCAGCTCGGCACCATCACCCACGAGCTGAACGCGGTGATGGACGGCCGGACCGACCGGCTGCGGCACCTGCTCGGCTCCCTCGACGACGTCGTCGGCACCATCGACGCCCAGAAGGACGACATCCTCGACGCGATGGATGCGGTGGACCACCTGACGGCCACCCTGAACGGCGAGAAGCACACGATCACGAGCGCCCTCGACGTGATGGGCCCGGCCGTCCAGGTGCTGGCCGCGCAGCACGACCAGCTGATCGCCATGCTGACCTCGCTCGACAGGCTCGGCGCGGTCGGCACCCGCGTGATCGGGCGGAGCAAGGACGACATCCTGAAGTCGCTGGACCACCTGCAGCCCCTGCTGCAGCGGCTGTACGAGGCCGGCGACAAGCTCGCACCCGGCCTCAACCTGCTGGTCAGCTTCCCGTTCCCGAAGGAGGCGTCGGAGATCGTCAAGGGCGACTACGCCAACACCTCGATCCGCGCCGACATCAACCTCGAGAACATCATCCCGAGCGGCCACGACGGCGGCGGCCTCCCGCCGGTGATCCCGGACCCCGGGCAGACCGTCGACGCGGTCACCAAGTGCCTGCAGAGCCTCGACCTCCAGAGCAAGGCGTGCCAGAAGGTGCTCGACAGCGTCGACCTGGTCAAGAAGCTGCAGCAGGAGTGCAAGCGGAAGAAGTACGACGGCAACCCGGTCTGCACGATCGTCGAGGCGCTCCCCGGTGCCGGGGACGGCCCGCTCGGCGGCCTGCTCGGCCGGGCCCTCATCGACGGCACGCCGAGCCCCGCTCCGAGCCCGGCGGCCCTCTACGGAGGCACCCCATGAGCCACGGCGTCAAGCTCCGCATCGCGGCGTTCCTCGTCCTCAGCGCGGTCGGGGTGGTCTACATCGCCGGGTCCTACCTCGGCCTGGTCGACCGGGTGCTCGGCCGCGGCATCACGGTGCACGCGACCCTGCCGACCTCCGGCGGCCTGTTCGAGGGCAGCGAGGTGACGTACCGCGGCGTGAAGATCGGCAAGGTCTCGGCGATGAACGCCAAGACCGACGGCGTCGACCTGACCCTGGCGCTCCAGGACGGCACCGAGCTGCCCGAGGACTCGCCGATGTACGTGCACAACCTGTCGGCGGTGGGGGAGCAGTACCTCGACTTCGAGCCGCCGAACGAGGAGGGGCCGTACGCCGAGGCCGGCTACACCTTCCACGGCGACGCCGACTCGCTCCCCGTCGACGAGGGCGACCTGCTCGTCGAGCTCGACAGGTTCGTGAGCTCGGTCGACAAGGACAACCTGCGGACCGTCGTCCGCGAGCTCGGCACCATGTTCGACGACACCGGCCGGCCGCTCCAGCACCTGCTGGACAGCGGCAGCGAGTTCGTCCGCCAGGCGTCGGAGCACACGGCCGACACCATCCGGCTGCTCGACCGCGGCGAGCGGGTGCTGAGCACGCAGCAGGGGCAGGGCGACAACATCCGGAGCCTGGCGCGGAACCTGCACAGCATCACCAGCGCCCTGGCCGCGAGCGACGACGACCTCGACAAGGTCCTCACCGACACCCCGGGCGCCGCGCGGGAGGTCGACGGGCTGCTCGAGGACCTCGAGCCGACCCTGCCGGTGCTGCTGGGCAACGCCGTCAGCGTCAACCAGGTCGTGGTCTCGAACCTCGCGGGCGTCGAGCAGCTCCTCGTGACCTACCCGCGGGTGATCTCGGCGGGCTTCACGGGCACCCCCGGCGACGGCTACGGCCACGTCAACCTCCAGCTCGACAACTCCGTCCCCCCGTGCACCGAGGGCTACAAGCCGCGCAACCAGTGGCGGCCGCCGAGCGACCTCACCGACAGCCCCATCTTCCCGGCGCAGTGCGCGAGCGGACCGCCGTACGTGATGCGCGGCCCCCAGCACTCGCCGGAGAACACGCGCACCGGCTCGCCCGGGGCGGTCTACCGGTCGTCGTACGACCCGGCGACGGGTTTCGTGTCGGGTGCCGTCGACGCACAGGGAGACCCCGTACGCTTCGTCGATCAGGGCAACCTGTCGATCCTGGGAGGGGACGCATGGAAGTGGCTGCTGGTCGGCCCGGTGACGAGCCGGTGACCGCTGGCGGTACTCGGGCCCGTCTGGACATCGGTCTCTTCGTGCTGGTGCTCGTCCTCGCCTGCGCGTGTGTGTTCGGCGGCGTGCTCGTCGTCCAGCAGCACCGGGAGAACCAGCGCGCCGCGGTCGAGCAGGAGCGGTACGGCGACGTGCTCGCCGCCGCCCGCGACGAGGTGAAGGCGTTCATCAACATCGACTACCGCAACGCCCAGGAGAGCATCGGGGCGGTCGCGGCCGGAGCGACCGGCGACTTCAAGAAGCAGTACGACAGCTCGACCGACGGCGTCGTGAAGGTCCTCCGGCGCGAGCAGTCGGTCATGGACGGCGACGTGCTCTGGGCCGGCGTCGTCGACGTCGACGCCGACAGCGCGACCGTCCTCGCGGCGACCACCGGCACCGTGGCGAACCGGTCCACCAGGAACCAGCAGGTCGCGCGGTACTTCCGGCTCAAGCTGGACCTCCAGAAGGTCGGTGACCAGTGGCTCACCTCGAACCTGGAGTTCGTCGGATGACGACCTCCGGCGGACTGGGGTCCCGCAACCCGACCGGGCGCCCGCGCAAGATCGCCGGCCAGACCCGCCCGGTCGACGCGCCCGCCGACAAGTCCGTCGACGAGCCCGGGCACCAGCCGGACCACGAGGCGCCCGCGCCGCCGGGACCACCGGAGCCCGGTGCTCCCGGGGCGGAGCAGCCCCGTCGCGGCGGACGGAACCGGACCACGATCGCCCTCCTCGTGGCGGCCGTGGTGCTGGTCGTCGTCGGTGCCCTCGAGCTGGTCTACCTCAACCACGACCCGTCGCCGACCGTGTCGGCGTCCCGGCCGGTCGTCGTGGGTGACGCCACCCGCGGCGAGGCGGTCGAGACGGCGGCGCGCTCGACCGAGGAGATCCTCTCCACGACGTACGAGAACTACGACGACCAGGTCGCGCAGGCGACCGCCAAGATGACCGACTCCTTCGCGAAGCAGTACCAGCAGACCGCCGACGGCATCCGCGACCAGTTCATCGCCAACAAGACGCAGCTCCAGGTGAAGGCCGTGGGGCAGAGCGTCGTGCAGGCGTCCCCGTCGCAGGTGCAGGCGCTGCTGTTCCTCAACCAGTACGTGCAGAAGGTCGAGGACGGGCAGCCGAAGACCGACTTCGCGCAGTACCGGGCGCTGGTGACGGTCGTGCACACCGACCACGGCTGGTTGGTGTCGAGCATCGACACGAAGTGACCGGTGTGCGAAACTAGAACACGTTCCAGTTGAGGCCGGCTTCGGGGAAGGGCAGGATCGCGGCGTGTCCCAGCAGTCAGCAGCGCACACCCACGACACCGACCTCCTCGTCATCGGCGCCGGCCCCACGGGGCTCTTCGCCGCCTACTACGCGGGCTTCCGGGGGATGCGGATCGCGGTCGTCGACTCACTCCCGGAGCTCGGCGGCCAGATCACGGCCATGTACCCGGAGAAGCAGATCCTGGACGTCGCCGGCTTCCCGAGCATCAAGGGCCGCGACCTCGTCGAGGGTCTGGTGAGCCAGGCCGCGACCGGGAGCCCGGCGTACTTCCTCGACCGCACCGCGAGCACCCTCACCGAGCACGAGGAGGGCGTGGTCGTCGGCCTCGACGACGGCACGGAGATCCACGCGAAAGCGGTGTTGATCACCGCCGGGATCGGCAAGTTCAGCCCTCGGCCCCTGCCCGCCGGGGACGGCTGGCTCGGCCGCGGCCTGGAGTTCTTCGTGCCGAGCTTCGCGCCGTACGCCGGCAAGGACGTCGTCATCGTCGGCGGGGGAGACAGCGCCTTCGACTGGGCGCTCCACCTCGAGCCGGTCGCCCACTCGGTGACGCTCGTGCACCGGCGCGACGCGTTCCGCGCGCACCAGCGGACCGTCGAGGCCGTGCGCTCCTCGTCGGTCGAGATCGTCACGAGGGCGGAGGTCTCCGCGCTCAAGGGCAACGGCGTCCTGGAGTCGATCGACATCACCGTCGACGGCGAGGTCACCAACCGCCCGGCCCAGGCGGTCGTCGCCGCCCTCGGTTTCGTCGCCGACCTCGGTCCGCTCCAGCACTGGGGCATCGAGGTCGAGAAGCGGCACGTCGTCGTCGACTCCGCGATGCGCACCAACCTGCAGCGGGTCTTCGCGGCCGGCGACGTCACCGAGTACCCCGGCAAGGTCCGCCTGATCGCCGTGGGCTTCGGCGAGGCCGCCACCGCCGTCAACAACGCCGCGGTCGTCGTCGACCCGAGCGCCCACGTGTTCCCCGGTCACTCCTCGGAAGGAAGCTGAGCATGAAGATCAAGGTCGACTTCGACCTGTGCGAGTCGAACGCCCTGTGCGAGTCGCTCGCGCCCGAGGTGTTCGAGCTGGACGACGACGACTTCCTCCAGCTGCGCACCGAGGAGACGACGCCCGAGAACGTCGATGCCGTGAAGCGGGCCGTCGCGGCCTGCCCGCGCGCCGCCATCTCGCTGGAGGACTGACGTGGGAGACGTGTCCCTGGACGGCAAGGTCGCGGTCGTCACCGGAGCCGGTGCGGGCCTCGGCCGGGCCGAGGCCCTGGCGCTGGCCGACGCCGGGGCGCGGGTCGTGCTGAACGACCTGCCCGGCGGTGCCGACGAGGCCGCCGAGGAGATCCGCTCCCGCGGCGGGAAGGCGACGGTCGTCGCCGGCGACGTGGGGGAGCGGGCGACGGCCGACGCGATGGTCACCGCTGCCGTCGACGGCTTCGGTCGGCTCGACGTGGTCGTCAACAACGCCGGCATCACCCGGGACCGGATGCTCTTCAACATGTCGGACGAGGAGTGGGACCAGGTGGTGCACATCCACCTGCGCGGTCACTTCCTGCTCTCGCGCAACGCGGCGGCGTACTGGCGCGCGCAGGCCAAGGAGTCCGGCCCGGTCGGCGCGGCCGTGGTCAACACCGCCTCCGAGGCGTTCCTCTCCGGACCGCCCGGACAGGCCAACTACGGCGCCGCCAAGGCCGGCATCGCCGCGCTCACCGTCTCGACGGCGCGGGCGCTGGCCAGCAGCGGCGTGCGGGCGAACGCGATCTGCCCGCGCGCCCGGACCGCCATGACTGCGCAGGTCTTCGGCGCGGACGAGTCCGGGCTCGACGTCGACCCCTACTCACCCGACCACGTCGCACCGGTCGTGGCGTACCTCGCCTCCCCGGCGGCGGCGAACATCACCGGCCAGGTCTTCGTCGTGTACGGCGGCATGGTGGCCCTGGTCGCGGCGCCGGTGGTGGAGCAGCGGTTCGACAAGTCCGGCAACCTCTGGACGCTGGACGACCTGGACAAGCAGCTCGGCGGCTACTTCGACGGCCGGGACCCGGCCCAGGGCTTCGCCGCCGACTCGATCATGAAGCTGACGGTGTGAGATGAGCAGGCTCGAGGGCAAGGTCGCGATCGTCACCGGCGGCGCGATGGGACAGGGCGCGGGCATCTGCCGCGCGTTCGTGGCCGAGGGCGCGCGGGTGGTGGTCGCGGACATCGCCAAGGAGCAGGGTCAGGCGCTCGCCGACGAGCTCTGCGAGGTCTCCGGGGGCGCCAACGCCCACTTCGCCCACCACGACGTCAGCGACCAGGCGTCCTGGAGCACCCTGGTCGAGGACGCCAACCAGCGCTTCGGCCCGGTCAACGTGCTCGCGAACAACGCCGGGCTGCTGCGCTTCGGCGAGATCGAGACGATGCCGCTCGACGAGTTCGAGCTGCTGTTCCGGGTGAACCAGCTCGGCTGCTTCCTCGGCATGCAGGCGGTCACGCAGACGATGCGCACGAACGGCGGCGGCTCGATCATCAACGCCTCGTCGGTCGAGGGCCTGGCGGGCATGGCGAACTGCACTGCGTACGCCGCGACCAAGTGGGCGATCCGGGGCATGACCAAGTGCGCGGCGATGGAGCTCGGCCCGAAGCAGATCCGGGTGAACTCCGTGCACCCCGGCATGATCGACACCCCGATGACCCGGGTCCACGGCGGCGACGCCGCGATGGAGTTCGGCGCCTCGAAGGTGCCGCTGCGCCGGGTCGGCCACCCCGAGGACGTCGCACCGCTGTACGTCTTCCTGGCCAGCGACGAGTCGGCGTACATCAACGGCGCCGAGATCTCGATCGACGGCGGCGTCACCGCGACGCACGCGTTCGGCGGCTGAGGTGCCCAACCAGCGCGGCCAGGTCGTCATGTCGGACGACGAGGTCACGGAGTTCCTGGTCCAGCAGCGCTCGTCGACGCTCGCGACCCACGGCCCGCAGGGCCAGATCCACCTGGTCGGCATGTGGTACGCCGTGCTCGACGGCGAGATCTGGTTCGAGACCAAGAAGAAGGCGCAGAAGACCCTCAACCTGCGCCGGGACCCGCGCTGCTCGTTCCTCGTCGAGACCGGTCACACCTACGACCAGCTCCGCGGCATCGCGATCGAGGGCGAGGGTGTCGTCGTCGAGGACGAGGACGTCGTCTGGGACGTCTGCCTCAACATCTTCGAGCGCTACAACGGCGAGTACACCGAGGAGATGAAGCCGTTCGTGGAGTTCATGGCGCACAACCGTGCCGCGATCCGCCTCGACCGGCGACGGACCCGCTCCTGGGACCACCGCAAGCTCGGGCTCCCCGTGATGGAGCTCGGCGGATCGACCGCGGCGTACCTGGAGTGAGGGGCCACCGCTAGCCTTCCCCGGTGAGCACGCCGTCCGCCCCTGCGACGTCGGCGCGGCGCGTGCTCGGCGAGGTGGTGCGGTTCCTCCTGGTGGGCGGCCTCGCGACCGTCGTCTCCTTCGTGGGCTTCAACGCCCTCGTCCACGGACTGGCGCTGGGCTCGGCGCCCCTGCACGACCAGCCCCTGACGGCGTTCGTCCTGGTCAGCGTGCTGGCGGGCTGCGTGGCGTACGCCGGGATGCGCGCCTGGGCGTTCCGCGATCGCGAGATCGGCGACGCCTCGACCGGGCTCGTGCGGTTCTTCGGGCTCGGCGCGCTCACGATGGCGATCCCCGTGGTCTGCCTCTGGGTCAGCCGGCACGTGCTCGGGCAGGCCGGTCCGATCGCCGACAACCTGGCGGCCAACGTCATCGGCCTCGGCCTCGGCACCGCGACCCGGTTCTGGGTCTTCCGCCGGTTCGTGTTCGACCAGCCGGGCCCCGAGCCCTGCTCGAACGCCGCATGAGCCGCGGGGACCACGTCTACGTACGTCGGCGTCGGCACTACAGCCACCACGGGATCGACTGCGGCGACGGCACGGTCATCCAGTACGTCGGCGTACGCCGCTCGATCCGGCGCATCGTCCGGACGTCGTGGACGGAGTTCGCGGCCGGCGACGAGGTCCACGTGCGCTCGTACAAGGTCGGCCTGCCCGCGGACAAGATCGTGGCCAACGCCGAGTCGCTCCTCGGGACGGAGGGCTACCGCCTCGTCACGAACAACTGCGAGCACTTCGCGACCTGGTCGTCGACGGGCGCCAAGGCCAGCAGCCAGGTCCGGAAGTGGGCGGTCGCGGCGCCCGGGGCGGTCGCCTCGGTCGGCGCCGTCGACGCGGTCGGCGGGCACCTGATGGTGCTGGGCTCGCTGAGCATGGGCGTGTACGCGCTGGTGCGGCCGCTGCGGCGTCGCCGGGTCCAGGTCGCCTGACGCCGGCCGCGTCCCGGCCGCATCGGTGGGGGCGTAGGGTCGTGGGACGGAGCCGTTCAGGCTTCCTCTCAGAGAGATTCCCCATGAGCGACAAGTCGCCGCGGCAGAACATGTCCAAGAAGTCCGGGAAGTCCATCAAGGAGAAGCGCGCCGAGAAGCGCGGCAAGGGCGTCGAGGAGACGTTCTCCGACAAGGTCCACCCGGCGAAGAAGAAGTAGTGACGCTGCTGGGGCTCGGGGTCATCGGCTCGTCGGCCAAGGAGAACGAGCACCGGCTGCCGCTCCATCCCGAGCACATCCCGCACCTGGACCCCGACCTCCGGGCCCGGATGACGCTCGAGCACGGGTACGGCGCGCGGTTCGGTGTCTCGGACGAGTCCCTCGGCGACCACGTCGCCGGATTCGCGTCGCGCGCCGAGCTGCTGTCGGCCTCCGACGTCGTGCTGCTGCCCAAGCCGCAGCACGCGGACGTCGCCGCCCTGGGTCCGGGTCAGGTGCTGTGGGGCTGGCCGCACTGCGTCCAGGACCGTGAGCTCACGCAGCTCGCGATCGACCGGCGGCTGACCCTGATCGCCTTCGAGGCGATGAACCACTGGACCCGGGACGGCGGAGTCGGCCTGCACGTGTTCCACAAGAACAACGAGCTGGCCGGGTACTGCTCGGTGCTCCACGCGCTCCAGCTCGCGGGCATCACCGGTGACTACGGGCGACGCCTGACGGCAGTGGTGATCGGGTTCGGAGCGACCGCCCGGGGTGCGGTCACCGCGCTCAACGCGCACGGCGTCCACCAGGTCGCCGTGCTGACGAACCGGGGCGTGGCGGCGGTCGGGTCACCGATCCACTCCGTGCTGATCCGCCAGTTCGACCACGAGCCGGACGGCGAGCACCTGAGCCACGTCATCACCGAGCGCGGCCGCGAGCCGCTCGCGGCCTACCTGGCCGAGAACGATGTCGTCGTGAACTGCACCCTCCAGGACCCAGCGCACCCGCTCGTCTACCTCCAGACCGAGGACGTGGACGCGTTCCGTCCCGGCAGCGTGATCGTCGACGTCTCCTGCGACCTGGGGATGGGCTTCAGCTGGGCGCGACCGACGGGCTTCGAGGACCCCACCTTCCTGGTGGGGAACAACGTCCTCTACTACGCGGTGGACCACAGCCCGTCGTACCTGTGGGGCTCGGCGACCTGGGAGAACAGCAACGCACTGATCCCCTTCCTGCGTCCGGTGCTCGAGGGCCCCGCGGCCTGGGACGCGGACGAGACCCTGAGCCGGGCCATCGAGATCCGGGAGGGCCGGGTGGTCAACCCCGCGATCCTGGCGTACCAGGGCCGGTCCGCGGAGCCTCCGCACGTGCGAGTTGCGGTGCCCGAGTAGCGTCGAGAGCAACCGACCTGTCGGGCCAGCTCGTCGAGCTGCAGGACAGGACTGAAGGGCGGACGTCGTGCCGACGTCACCGACCACCTCCATTCCCGTCGCGACCGTGGAAGGGCGCGTGCCGCTGCGGCTCGAGCTCGACGACGATCCCGTCGGCTTCCTGCACGGCGCCTGGTGGCCCCGGTCCCGCGACCTCCAGCCCGAGGCCGCCGACCTGGTCGACCACTTCCCGGCCGCCGTGGGCAGGATCAATCGCCTGCTGATCTCGCGACCGGACTGGGACAGCCCGGCGGCCGACGGCCGGGCCCTCCGGCGGATCGTTGCGCGGCGCGGGCCGATCAAGGTCGGCTCGTTCCCCAGCGACGACACCCACCTGATGATCCTCACCATGGCCACGGGTCGGCGCCTGCGCCTCGTGGTCGTGCCCAGCGACCTCGACGATGCCGAGGGCGCGCGCCGGATGCGAGCGGTGGCCGAGCACGGCATGCCGGCCGGCACCGACGCCGACTGGGACCGCTGGGACGACGAGACGCCCGCGCACTGAGTGCGAGGCGCGCCTGCCCCCCCCGACGATTCCGGACACAGCGGGGCGGGAACGTGGCAGCATCGCGCCATGGGAGCGCGGAGGGTGGCGGCTGCGGCCGTCGCGTCGGGATGTGTGCTGGCCGGCCTGCTGACGAGCGGGGCCACCGCGGCAGGTCCCACGACGTACACGATCCGGCCGAGCGTGAACCAGCTCTACGTCCTGGATGCGACACCGGGCGCGGAGCTCTCGCTGGTGCACGACGGCGCGGTCGTCGGGACCGGCACCGTCGATTCCCTGGGCAGCCTGGCCTGGCGTGAGCTGGAGGCCGGCACCTACTCCGTGCGCGAGGAAGGGACGGAGTCCGGACCTGTCGCCGTCACCGACTTCGACGGCCAGCCCCCGGCGCAGTCGTTCTACGACGGCCAGACGCTGAGCAAGGGCTTCAACTACATCACCACGCGGGACGGGACGACGCTCTCGGCCGAGGTGTCGCTGCCGGGCGGCCCGGGCCCGTTCCCGACGGTCGTCGAGTACTCCGGGTACGACCCGAGCAACCCCGCGAACACGACGTTCGCCCAGCTCTTCAACAGCCTCGGCTTCGCGTACGTCGGGGTGAACGTCCGGGGCACCGGCTGCTCGGGCGGGGCGTTCATGACCTTCGAGCCGGTCCAGAGCGTCGACGGGTACGACGTCATCGAGACGGTGGCCGCCCAGCCCTGGGTCGCCGGCAAGGTCGGCATGGTCGGCATCTCCTACCCGGGCATCGAGCAGCTCTACGTCGCCCGCACCCAGCCGCCGGACCTGGCGGCGGTCACTCCGCTGTCGGTCATCGACGACACCTACCGCGGCACGCTGTACCCGGGCGGCATCCTCAACACCGGCTTCGCCGTCCCCTGGGCGAACGACCGGGCCGAGCAGGCGATGCCGTACGGCCAGCAGTGGAGCAAGGACCGGGCGGACGCCGGCGACACGGTCTGCGCCGACAACCAGCGGGTGCGCCTGCAGAACGTCGACCTCGGCAGCATGATCGAGGCGAACCCGTTCTACTCGCCGGAGATCGGCGACCCGATCAGCCCGAGCGTCTGGGCGCACGACATCGACGTCCCGGTCTTCATCGCCGGTGCCTGGCAGGACGAGCAGACCGGCGGCCACTGGCCGGCGCTGCTCGACGACCTCACCGGCTCGCCGCACGTGTACGCCAACCTGGTCAACGGGTCGCACATCGAGTCCCTGAGCCTGGGCATCTTCGGCCGGTACGCCGACTTCCTCGACCTGTACGTCGGGCACCGGGTGCCCGGCACGTCGAAGAACTTCGTCGCCCCGATCCTGGCGCAGTCGCTCACCGGGGTGGGCGGGCTCCAGCTCCCGAAGGGCATCGACTACTCCGGCCTGGACTACGCGCAGGCACTCGCGAAGTACGAGTCGCAGAAGCCGGTTCGGGTCCTCTTCGAGGAAGGCGCCGCAGCCGGGCAGCCGGCCGGTTCGCCGCTGCCGCGGTTCACCCGGACGTTCTCCTCCTGGCCGCTCGAGTCCGTCCGGCCGACGTCGTTCTACCTCTCGGGCCGCAGGCTGGGCGCCGCCCCGCCGAAGGACACCCAGCGGACCGGCCGGCGCAGCTACCGGGCGGACCCGTCGGCACTCCCGGCCACGGACTTCCCGGGCGGCAACATCTGGGCCGCGAACCCGACGTACGACTGGCGGCAGATCCCCGCGGGCAAGGGCCTCGGCTGGATCACGGCACCGTTGAGGAGGACGGTGGTCGCGGTCGGCACCGGGTCGGTGGACCTCTGGGTCCGCTCGTCGGCCCCGGACACCGACCTCGAGGCCACGCTGAGCGAGGTCCGGCCCGACGGCACCGAGGTCTACGTGCAGTCCGGGTGGCTGAGGGCCAGCCATCGCAAGCTGGACCTGACCCGCTCGACCCAGATCTCGCCCGTGCACACGGACCTCGCGTCGGACGCGGCCCCGTTGCCGGCCGGTGTGTGGACCAAGGTGCGGGTCGAGCTGTTCCCGTTCGCCCAACCCTTCCGGAAGGGCTCGCGTATCCGGCTCACGCTGGACGCCCCCGGCGGTGCCAAGCCGCTGTGGGCCTTCGACAGCACCGTCTCCCACGGTGAGCGGGTCCTCGTGGCAGCCGACCGCCGGCACCCGTCGCGCCTGGTCCTGCCGGTCGTCCCGGGCGTGCAGGTGCCCGCAACGGCGCCGGACTGCGCGTCGCTGCGCAGCCAGCCCTGCCGGACCTATCCCGGCTGAGCGGCCGGCGACCTCAGTCGCGTAGCAGCAGCTTGACCGCGACCTCGATCTGCTGACCGGTCTCGGCGGCGTTGGTGCGGCCGGTGACCCAGCCGACGAGCGCCGAGAGCCAGACGTCGCCGATCACGCGGGCGACCTGGACGTCCTCCTCGGTGACCTCGTCGTGACCGGTGGGGTACATCGCGCGGGTCAGCATCGCGGTGAGCAGCATGCCGACCTGGTGGATCTCGGCGGCGACGGAGGAGTCCGCGAACATGAAGGCCCTGGTGAGCGCCTCGGTGAGCTTCGGGTCGCTCTGCATGCCGCGGGTGGTCCGCTTGAGCACGGTGATGACGCGCTCGGCGGTCGTGTCGCCCTCGATCGGCCGGTCGCGGAGCGCCAGCTCGGTGCGCTCGAACTCGCGCTGCAGCGCGGACACCAGGAGGTGGATCTTCGAGGGGAAGTACCGGTACAGCGTGCCGAGGGCGACGTCGGCGCGCTCGGCGACCGCCCGCATCTGCACCGCGTCGAATCCGCCCTGTGACGCGAGCGCGATGGTCGCGTCGAGGATGCGCTTGCGTCGGTCGCGCTGGGCGGCGGAGCCCAGGTCCTCGACCGTCAGCGAGTTGGCGCTGCTCACACGGACCCCCATGGTGGTCTTCGGTTCGGAACTGGTGGCCCGTCGAGTCTAGAGAACCCCCGAGTGTTCCGTTGGTCAGGGCCATTAGGCTAGCAATTCATGGGCTAAAATAGGAACACGTTCCAGTTTGCCGGTACGGCGCGTCCCCCACGCCCGTCGTTCAGCCAGAGCCAGAGAGGGTGCGGATGCGGGTCGCGCTGTTGTCGTACCGGAGCAAGCCCCACTGCGGTGGTCAGGGCATCTACATCCGGCACCTGAGCCGGGAGCTGGTGGCCCTGGGCCACTCCGTGGAGGTGTTCTCCGGCCAGCCGTACCCGGAGCTCGACCCCGGCGTCGAGCTCACCAGGCTGCCGAGCCTGGACCTCTACCGCGAGCCGGACCCGTTCCGGGTGCCGAAGCTCAAGGAGTTCCGGGACCGGATCGACGTCGAGGAGTTCGCGACGATGTGCGCGGCGGGCTTTCCGGAGCCGAAGACGTTCAGCCTGCGTGCGGTCCGCGCCCTGAGGGACCGGGTCGACGACTTCGACATCGTCCACGACAACCAGGTGCTCGGCTACGGCATGCTCGAGATCGAGAAGCTCGGGCTGCCGCTGATCACCACGCTGCACCACCCGATCAGCTACGACCGCCGCATCGACATCGCCTCCACCCGGAACCCGTGGCGGAAGTTCACGCTGCGACGCTGGTACGGCTTCGTGAAGATGCAGGCGAAGGTCGCCCGGCAGGCACGCCGGATCCTGACGCCGTCGCAGACCTCCCGCCGCGACATCGCCCGCGACTTCGGCGTGGACCCGGCGAGGATGCAGGTCATCCTGCTCGGCGTCGACGACGCCTTCGTGCCGCCCACCAAGCCGCGCGTCCCGGGCCGGATCATGGCGATGGCCAGCGCGGACGCGCCGATGAAGGGCATCTCGACGCTGCTCGAGGCGTTCGCCAAGCTGCGCACCGAGCGCGACGTCGAGCTCGTGCTGGTCACCAAGCCGACGCCGGGCGGCCGCACCGAGCAGCTCATCGAGAAGCTCTCGATCGGCGACGCGGTCCGGTTCGTCCACGGCATCAGCGACGCCGAGCTGGTCGAGCTGATGGGCTCGGCGGAGCTGGCGTGCGTGCCGTCGCTGTACGAGGGATTCTCGCTGCCCACGGCCGAGCTGATGGCCTGCGGTACGCCGCTGGTCGTGTCCGACGCGGGCGCCATCCCCGAGGTGGTCGGCCCGGACGGGCTCTGCGCCGACCTGGTCACCCCGGGCGACGTGGGCGAGCTGGAGGGCGCGATCGCCGCGATGCTCGACGACCCGGACCGCCGGGTGCGGTACGGCCTCGCCGGGCGCAAGCGCGTCGAGGAGCTGTTCAGCTGGCGCGCGGTGGCCCAGAAGGTCGCCGCGGCCTACGAAGAAGTGATCGAGGACTACCGAGGAGAACAGCAGTGCTGACCGTTGACTTCGACCGGCTGGGGCTGCGCCCGGGTGACCGCGTGCTCGACATGGGCGCCGGCGGCGGGCGGCACGCCTTCGAGATGTACCGGCGCGGCGCCGACGTGATCGCGTTCGACATGGACGCCGACGAGCTGGCCGGGGTGCTGGAGATCTTCGGCGCGATGAAGGAGCAGGGCGAGGTCCCCGAGGGCGCCCAGGCCGACATCAAGCAGGGCGACGCGCTCGAGCTGCCCTTCGCGGACGGCGAGTTCGACCGGATCGTCGCCGCCGAGGTCCTCGAGCACATCCACGCCGACGTCGACGCGATCAAGGAGCTGGTCCGGGTCCTCCGCCCGGGGGGCACGCTGGCCATCTCGGTGCCGCGGTGGCTGCCCGAGGTCATCAACTGGAAGCTCTCCGACGACTACCACAACGCCGAGGGCGGGCACATCCGGATCTACACCGACCACGAGCTGGTCGACAAGGTGACCAAGGCCGGCCGCTACAACGACGGCACGCCCGGCGCCGCGATGGTCTTCGAGGGCAAGGAGTACGCCCACGGGCTGCACGCGCCGTACTGGTGGATCAAGTGCGCGGTCGGCGTCGACAACGACGACCACCCGGCCGCGAAGGCGTACCACAAGCTCCTGGTCTGGGAGATCATGAAGCAGCCCCGGGCGCTCCGGTACGCCGGCAAGGTCCTCGACCCGCTGATCGGCAAGAGCATGGTCCTGTACTTCCGCAAGCCGGACGTGGCATGAGCCTTCCCTACGTCGACGGCGTGCTGAGCCCCGGCCAGGTCGCGGACACCGCGGCGTCCATCGCGGCCATGCAGGAGCCGTGCGGGGCCGTCCCGTGGACCGTGGGCGAGCACGTCGACATGTGGAACCACGTCGAGGCCGCGATGGCCATGCTCGTCGGCGGCCAGGTCGAGGCGGCCGAGCGCGCCTACGCGTGGATGCCGGGCCTGCAGCGCGCGGACGGCTCGTTCCCGATGAAGATCGTGGCCGGTGAGCCCGAGGACGAGCGCGGGGACGTCAACATGTCGGCGTACCTCGCCGTCGGCGTCTGGCACCACTGGCTGGTGCGTCGCGACATCGGGTTCGTGCACCGGTACTGGCCGGTCGTGCGGTCGGCGCTGGACTGGGTCGTGGCGCAGCAGGTGTCGTGGGGCGGCATCAACTGGACGCCCACCGAGGACTTCTGCCTGCTCACGGGCAACGCGAGCATCTACCACTCGCTGCGCGCGGGGGTCGCGCTCGCCGACCTGCTCGACGACCCGCAGCCGGAGTGGGAGCTGGCCGGCGGCCGGCTCGGGCACGCCGTGCGCGAGCACCGCGACCTGTTCGAGGACAAGTCCGCGCACTCGATGGACTGGTACTACCCGGTCCTCGGCGGCGCGGTCCGGGGCCGCGACGCGTTCGAGCTGCTCGAGAGCCGGTGGGACGACTTCGTCCGGCCCGGTCTCGGGATCCTCTGCGTCGACACCAACCCGTGGGTGACCGGCGCCGAGACCTGCGAGCTGGCGCTGGCGCTCGACACGCTCGGCGACCACCGGCGCGCGCTGACGCTGCTGAAGGACATGCAGCACCTGCGCGAGGAAGACGGTCGCTACTGGACCGGCTGGGTCTACGACGACCACACCCAGACCGAGGAGCCGCGCGACGTCCACTGGCCGGTGGAGCACACGACGTACACCGCTGCGGCCGTGATCCTGGCGGTGGACGCGCTCGGCGAGGTCGCGGGGCACAGCACGGCCGGCTCGGGGATCATGCGCGGGACCTCGCTGGCGCCGCACTTCTCCGAGCTCGCGCTCGAGTGCGGCTGCCCGTCAGCCGACTCCGTCGCCGGCGTCACCGGCCGTCCGGCGTAGCACCCGCACCGAGCCCAGCGCCTCCACCTCGGTGAACGCACCGCCCTCGAGCGCGCGGAGGAACACGTGGTACGGCGGCTGCCCGCCGTCCGCCGGGTCCGGGAAGACGTCGTGGATCACGAGCAGGCCGCCACGCATGATCCACGGCGCCCAGCCGGAGTAGTCGTTCTGCGCGTGCTCCTCGGCGTGCCCGCCGTCGATGAACAGCAGGGACAGGGGAGTGCGCCAGAGGGCGCTGACCGTCGTCGACCGGCCGACGACCGCGACCACGACGTCCTCCAGCCCGGCACGCGCGATCGTCCGGCGGAAGACCGGCAGCGTGTCCATCAGCCCGGTCTCGTGGTCGACGAGCGAGGTGTCGTGGTGCTCCCAGCCGGCCTGGTTCTCCTCCGAGCCGCGGTGGTGGTCCACGGTGAACACTGTCCCGCCCACCTCGCGCGCGGCGGCGCCGAGGTAGATCGCGGACTTGCCGCAGTAGGTCCCGACCTCGAGCGCCGGACCGTGGGGAAGGCGCTCGCGGGCGTACCGGTGGAGCAGCAGGCCCTCGTCCCCGGGCATGAAGCCCTTGGCGTCGAGCGCGTGCGGCAGCAGGTCGGCGGGCATCTCGGTCACGGGGCCGGAGTCTAGTAGGATTGGAACACGTTCTAGTTTCGAGGAGCCGCATGTCCATCGGGATCTCCGACGAGCACGTCGAGCTCGCCTCAAGCCTGCGCAAGTGGGCGTCCGACCTGAAGGGCCGCGAGCTGGCTCGTGCGGCCGAGGACGACCCCGGCGAGACGTTCGCGAGCGCCTGGGGCGCGTTGGTGGAGATGGGCGTGCCGGGGATCGGCGTGCCGGAGTCCGCCGGCGGCGGGGGCGGCACGACCCTCGACGTCGCGGTGGCGCTCGAGGCCTGCGCCCACGAGCTCGTCCCCGGGCCGCTGCTCGGGCCGGCGGTCGCCGCCGCACTGCTCGACGGACTGCCGGAGGACGCGGTGGTCGGACTCGTGCTGGGCGAGGTCGTCTGGGACGCGCCGTCGGCGACCCACGTGCTCGCCGAGGTCGACGGCCGGTGGCGGCTGCTGCCCCGCGGCGCCGTCGAGCTGAGCCCGGTCCTCGGGCTGGACCTGTCCCGCCGCTTCGGCGGCCTGCGGGTGCTGGACCCGGCCGCCGGCGACCCCGTGGACGTGACGACCGGGCTGGTCCGGCGTACTGCCGTCACGCTCGCGGCCGCCGAGGCCGCCGGCGTCGCGCGCTGGTGCCTGGCGACCGCGGTGGAGTACGCCAAGGTCCGCGAGCAGTTCGGGCAGAAGATCGGCAGCTTCCAGGCGATCAAGCATCTGTGCGCCGAGATGCTGGAGACCGCCGAGTCGGTGACGGCGACCGCCTGGGACGTCGCGGCCGTGGCCGGGGGAGATGAGGAGCAGTGGGCGTTCGCGGCCGACGTCGCCGCGGCGATCGCCTTCGACGGCGCGGTCGCGGTCGCCAAGGCCTGCATCCAGGTCCTCGGGGGCATCGGCTTCACCTTCGAGCACGACGCGCACCTCTACCTGCGTCGCGCGCTGACGCTCCGGGCGCTGGTCGGCGACCGCGACGAGGCGGCCGAGCGGCTGACCGCCGCGGCGGTCTCGGGCGTACGACGGCGCGTCGAGCTCGACCTGGAGGGACGCGACGAGCCGCTCCGGGAGGAGATCCGCGAGAACGTCGAGGGGATCGCGGCGCTGCCGGAGGACGAGCGGCGGGCCGCGTTCGTCGAGACCGGGTACCTGGCGCCGCACTGGCCGGCGCCGTACGGCCTCGGTGCGGACCCGGTGGCCCAGATCGTGATCGACCAGGAGCTCGCCCGGGCCGGCGTGGGTCGTCCGGACATCGTGATCGCGGGCTGGGCGGTGCCGACGATCCTGGAGCACGGCACCGACGAGCAGCGGGAGCGGTTCGTGCGGCCCTCGCTGCTCGGCGACCTGGTCTGGTGCCAGCTCTTCTCCGAGCCCGGTGCGGGATCGGACCTGGCGTCGCTCCGCACGAAGGCCGAGAAGGTCGACGGCGGCTGGCGGCTGACCGGCCAGAAGGTCTGGAACTCGGTCGCCGAGCGCGCCGACTGGGGCATCTGCCTCGCCCGCACCAACCCCGAAGCCAAGAAGCACCAGGGGATCACCTACTTCCTCGTGGACATGAGGAACAGCGACGGCATCGAGGTCCGTCCGCTGCGCGAGATCACGGGCAAGGCGCTCTTCAACGAGGTGTTCCTCGACGAGGTCTTCGTGCCCGACGACCTCGTGGTCGGTGACGTGGACGACGGGTGGAAGCTGGCCCGGACCACCCTCGCCAACGAGCGCGTCGCGATGGGCTCGACCCGGCTGAGCCACAGCGTCGAGCGGGCGGTCGGGATCGCCGGGGACGGGGTCACGGCGGCGCAGCGGGTCCGCGTCGGCCACGCCGTCGCGCTGTCCACCGTCTGCTCGCTGCTGGGGGTGCGCTCGACGATGCGTTCGCTCGCCGGTCAGGGCCCGGGCGCGGAGTCGAGCGTGGCCAAGCTGCTCGGCGTACGGAACCGCCAGGACGGTGCGGAGCTGGTGGTCGAGCTGCACGGGGACCGGATCCTGCTCGACGCCGACGACCGCCTGGCGGCCGACGTGTGGGAGCTGCTCAACACCCGGTGCCTGTCGATCGCCGGCGGTACGACGCAGATCCTCCGCAACGTGGTCGGCGAGCGCATCCTGGGGCTCCCACGCTGAACAGTCGGCTGAGTGCCGGGCGAAGGACTCGGCCTTCCTCCGTTTTTCCCCCTTATGGGTTGCGCGACAGTTCCGCGACCGGAGTTACGCTGGCCAGACCATGCCGACCGTGCGACCGCTGCGCCTGGCGCTGACAGCGACGCTCACGCTCGTGAGCGTCGCTGTCGTCGTGCACCCGTGGACGAGTCAGCCGTCCGTCCAGCAGGTGACCGGCCCGATCGACACGCTGGTCACGACCGCGGAGCCCTCGTCGCCCGCACTGCCCGCACTGCCGCCGCTCCCGGTGACCGCGGGCGGCCGGGTCGACGCCGCCCGGGACGTGGCCCCGGCGGCCGCGACGCCGTCCGGCGACATCCCGCTCACGGCGATGCTCGCCTACCAGCGCGCGGCGACCGTCGTCGACCAGGTCGACGGCACCTGCGGGCTGTCCTGGACGCTGCTGGCCGCCGTCGGAGGCGTCGAGTCCGACCACGGCCGGTTCGGCGGCGCCGTGCTCGGTGACGACGGCGTCTCGGCCCCGCTGATCCGCGGTGTCGCGCTGAACGGTGCCGGCGATGTCGCCCGGGTGACCGACACCGACGCCGGACGCCTGGACGGCGACCGGCGCTGGGACCGCGCGGTCGGCCCCATGCAGTTCCTCCCCTCGACCTGGACCAGCGTCGGGGTGGACGCCGACGGCGACGGCAAGCGCTCCGCCGACGACCTCGACGACGCCGCTCTCGGTGCCGCGGTGTTCCTCTGCTCCGCGCCCGGCACGCTCGACACCCGAGCCGGTGTCCGGACCGCGCTGCACCGCTACAACCCGTCGGCGGCGTACGTCGCCCGGGTGATGGCGCTCGCGCACGCGTACCGCACCGGCGACTACACGCTCCCCACCCCGTCCGACGGCCCGAGCATCATCGCGCGCGCGGCGGCGCCGCTGCCGACCGCGGGGCATCCCGGAGCCAGCCAGCACGAGCAGCACGCCGCAGGCCAGCAGCACTCCGCCCAGACCGGCAGCGGGCACCAGGGCAACGGTCACCAGACGGAGCCGGCCCCGCAGCCCACGCCCGACCCGACCCCCGACCCGACCCCCGACCCGACGCCCGACCCGACGCCCGACCCGTCCACCGGCCCGGCTCCTCCGACCGAGCTCACCGGCGTGCTGCAAGCCTGCGGCACCGAGGCCGAGCCGGCCTGGTGCGTGGACGACACGGTCCTCGACGTCGGCGACGCCGCCTACCTGGCCGCCCACGCGCTGGCCGACTTCGACGCCGACGGCACGACCGAGACGAACGCCGATGAGCTCGCCGGACTCGCCGGCGCCGAGGTCACCGTCACGGTCGCGTCGGCCGGCGACGCGCCGGCGGTGCTGCTGGCGCTCGGCGACGACGACTACGTCGTGGCCGAGGACTCCGACCGCGGCCGCTGATCACGCGCGCGCCGCCAGCCGTTCCAGTGCCAGTGCAGGTACCGGTCGATCGCCCGCACCACGTGCGCGCTGCGGATCGACGGGAACACGTCGAAGGCGTGCTGGGCGCCCGGCAGCTCGGCGTACACGACGGTGGCCCCTGACCTCTCGCGCAGCCGCTGCACGAAGAGCCGGGCCTGCTCGACCGACACGAGTGAGTCGTGCGCGCCGTGCAGGACGAAGAAGTCCGGCGCCTCGTCGGTGATCCGCAGCAGGGGGGTCCCGGCCTCGAAGACCTTGGGGGTCTCGGCCCAGGTGCGCCGGACGACCCGGGGTGCCAGGAAGCGGTCCCGCATCTGTTCGGCGCTGCGCAGGCCCGTGGAGCCGGCGAAGTCGTACACCCCGTAGTGCGGGACCGCGACGGCCACGCTGGTGTCCGCCTCCTCGAAGCCGGGCTGGTACGCCGGGTCGTTCGGGGTGACCGCGGCCAGGGCCGCCAGGTGGCCGCCGGCCGAGCCGCCGGTGATGGCGAGGTACTCCGGGTCGCCGCCGTACTCCTCGATGTTCCCGCGGATCCAGGCGATCGCGCGCTTCACGTCGATGATCTGGGCCGGGAACGGGTCCCGGGGCGCGAGGCGGTAGTTGATGGCGACGCACACCCAGCCCTTCGCGGCGAGGTGCTGCATCAGCGGGATGCCCTGCTGGTCCTTGGTGCCGATCGTCCAGGCGCCGCCGTGCACCTGGAGCAGGACCGGCGCGGCCTCCTGCCCGCGACGATCGCCGGCGGCCGGCCGGTAGACGTCGAGCAGGCCGCGCTTGCCGTGCTCGGGCGCGTAGGCGATGTCCTTCTCGACGACCACGTCGGCGTTGCGCATCCGGAACGGGTTCACCAGCTTCCGCCACGGGGTGGCGAGCTCGGCCGGAGTCGGCAGCTCGTCGAGCTGCTCGGCGTAGTCCGCGCCGATGCCCTCGGCCAGCGCGTCCTCGGCGTCCTTCTGCACGCGGCGGGCCTGGTCGACGAGGTAGGCCTGACCGGCCAGGTTGAGCGCGGCCAGGGCCAGCCCGCCGCGGCCGCGCGGGCGGCGTACGGCGTGCAGGGCGGTGTCGGCAGCCGTCAGGCCGAGCAGGTGGGGGGCGAGCTCGGTGGTGAGCCAGCCGGCCGCGAACGACGGGATGGCGGTGCGGTAGCCGGGCAACGGGCGGATCGCGTTCGCCGTCAGGGCGGCGGTCACGAGCTGGCGGCGCAGGAACGACATGTCAGCCAATCTAGGAGGGGGTCGATCCGGGAGCAGGACTGAGAGTGTGGTCACGCGTGTCGTCGGCGTGCGACCCTCGTTACGAATTGAAACACGTTCCACTTGGTGAAGGGGAGGCTCATGGAGCGGCTGTCGGGACTCGATGCGAGCTTCCTGTACCTGGAGACGCCGGCGCAGCTGATGCACGTCTGCGGCGTCATCGTGCTGGACCCGGGGACGATGCCGGAGGGCTACTCCTACCCGGCGTTCCGCGACGAGCTCGAGCGGCGGGTCCGCGACGTCCCGGAGTTCACCCGCAAGCTGCGCCGGGTGCCGATGGGCATCGACCACCCGGTCTGGGTGCAGGACAGCCACTTCGACATCGACCGCCACGTGCACCGGCTCGCGCTGCCGTCCCCGGGCGGGTACGCCGAGCTGGTGGAGCTCACCGGCCACCTCGCCGGCCTGCCCCTGGACCGCTCGGCGCCGTTGTGGGAGATGTGGGTGATCGAGGGCTACCAGGACGACAAGGTCGTGGTGTTCTCCAAGATGCACCACGCGACCGTCGACGGCGTCTCCGGCTCGAACCTGATCTCGCACCTCTGCAGCCTGGAGCCGGACGCCGACCCGATGGTGTCCGCCGAGCCGCGGTCCGCCGGCCACGAGCCGGGCCACGCCGAGCTGTTCGGCCGCGGAGTGCTGGGCCTGCTGACCCGGCCGCTCGCCGCCGTACGCCTCGTCGCCCCGTCGGCGCAGCTGGTCACGAAGACGGTCGGCCGGGCCCGGGCGGGCACCGCGATGGCGGCCCCCTTCTCGGCGCCGCGCACGTCGTTCAACGGCACGATCACCGGGCACCGCGCGATCGCGCTGGCCGACATGTCGCTCGACGACATCCGGCAGATCAAGAACGCCACCGGCACCACCGTCAACGACGTGGTGCTCTCCGTCGCCGGCGGCGCGCTGCGCGCGTACCTCGAGGATCGCGACGAGCTGCCCTCGCACTCGCTGCTGGCGACCGTGCCGGTCTCGGTGCGCGAGCAGTCGCAGCGCTCCGGCGGCGCCAACAAGGTCTCGGCCCTGTTCGCCAAGCTCGGCACCGACACCGAGGACCCGCTCGAGCGGCTGCGAGACCTCGCCGAGCGCAACAGGTTCGCCAAGGAGCACCACTCCGCGATCAGCGCCGATTCGCTCCAGGACTGGGCGGAGTTCGCCGCGCCCCGGACCTTCGGCCTCGCGGTGCGCACGTACGCCAGCCTGAAGATGCCCGAGTGGCACCCGGTCGTGCACAACCTGGTGATCTCCAACGTCCCGGGCCCGCCGGTGCCGCTCTACTTCATGGGGGCCCGGATCGAGGCGCTCTACCCGCTGGGCCCGGTGTTCCACGGCGCCGGCCTCAACGTCACCGTCATGTCGAACAACGGCCGGGTGCACGTCGGGATCATCGCCTGCAAGGAGTCGGTGCCCGCCGTCGACGACCTGGTGCAGCGGTTCCCGGCCGAGCTCGCCGCGCTCAAGGCCGCCGTGGTCGCCGCGGACACCCCGACGCCGATCCGGCGGGCCCGCAGGTCCGGTGCGAAGACGGCGGCCGCCGCGAAGGCGTGAGCTCAGGCCGACTCGGAGGAGGACGGGGGTGAGGGGCTCCGGCGCGGGAAGTCGCGGCGCCGGGCGTTGACGGTGCCGACGGCCTCGACCAGGGCCGGTACGAACAGCTCGGACTCCAGCACGCACGCGGCATGACCGGCCGGGATGTCGTGGATGGTCGCCCCGGGGATCCGGCGCGCGAGCCCGACCTGGTTCTCCGCCGGGAGCACCTTGTCCTTGAGCGTCACCACGACCGCCGTGGGGACGTCGATGCGGTGCAGCCAGGGGCGCGAGTGGTGCCGC
This sequence comes from Nocardioides sp. HB32, assembly GCF_054058995.1. Lineage (NCBI taxonomy): Bacteria > Bacillati > Actinomycetota > Actinomycetes > Propionibacteriales > Nocardioidaceae > Nocardioides > Nocardioides sp. HB32. Next base: position 3,276,796 of record NZ_JBSSBS010000001.1, on the reverse strand, counting down.
CCCAGGGCGGCCACCGCCTGGCCGACCGCCCAGGGCGAGGTGCTGCGGAACTCCTCCACCGCCCAGTCGTGGATGTCCAGCGGTGCGATGCCGAGGGTGCGGTTCGTGGCCCGGCCCGCGGCCCGCGCGGCGCGCGCCGCCGTGCGGTTGCGGGACAGCCCGCGCGTAGCGAGCATCGTGAGCTCCATGCTCGCGTGGAAGCTCCGCTCGGCGACCGTGGAGCGGAACCGGTCCGTGGTCGCGCACAGCACCAGCCCCCCGATCCGGTCCGGGTGCTGGCGCCAGACCCGCTGCGCGACGATCGAGCCCATCGAGAAGCCGGCCACGATCGGCTCGGACAGCCCGAGCTCGTCGATCAGGGCGGCCACGTCGTCGGCACAGTCGACGAGCGAGAACTCGGGCGACTGGATGCCGCGGCCGTGCCAGCGCTGGTCCATGGTGACGACGCGGAAGCGCTGCGAGAGCGCCTCGATGGACGGGAACCAGGTGAGCAGACCGGTGCAGCCGACGGCGTGCAGCAGCACGACGGCGGGGGAGTCGGGGCTCGGCCCGGGGGTGTCGGTCACGAAGGTCGACCCGCGTCCCGGGAGGTCGATCATCCGCCCCTGGGGGATCCGCACGTACGGCACGTACACGCGGCTCTTGAGGAGGCCACGCGGGGACAGCATCAGGAGCCTTCTCACTCTCGACGGGCATGCGGTTCTGGAGTAGAACAGGTTACAGTTTCGCACGGCAGGTATCCGAACTGCGGCAGGAGATGCTGGTGACCGACGAAGTCGAGGCCGTCCGCTCGGTCGTGCGCGAGGTCCTGGGCCGCGCCACCGACGACGCCGAGGCGACCTGGGCGGCGCTCGGCGCTGCCGGGCTGCTCGCCCTCCCGGTCCCGGAGGCACAGGGGGGCGAGGGGCTCGGGCTGGCCGAGGTCGCCGTGCTGCTCCGCGAGAGCGGTCAGCAGGCGCGGCCGCTCCCGATCTGGGAGACGCTCTGCTGCGGCGTGCTGGCCGTCGCCGCGGCCGGCTCCGAGGACCAGCGGGCTGCGCTGCTGCCCGGCGTGGCCGCGGGCGAGACGCTGCTGACGCCGGCGCTGCGCGACGTGGCGGGCGGGAGCACGACGTACGCCGACGGCACCGTGCGCGGCCGCAAGATCGGGGTCACGTACGCCGACCGCGCGGCCCGGCTGCTGGTGACCGCGTCCTCGGCGGACGGCCCCGTGGTCGCGCTCGTCGACCCGCACGGTCCCGGCGTCGAGCTGCTGGAGTCGATGTCGAGCCTCGGCACGCCGCAGCACACGGTCGTGCTCGACGGCGCGCCGGCCGAGCCGCTGCCGGGAGCGAACGCCGCGCGGGTGCTCGAGGAGCTCGCCGCCGCCGGCCTCTGCCTGACCGCCGCCGGCCTGGTCGCCGGGGCGCGCGACCTCACTGCGACGTACATCAAGGGCCGCACCCAGTTCGGCCGGGCGCTCGCGGAGTTCCAGGCGGTGGCGATGCAGATCGCGGACGTCTACATCGCCTCGCGGACCGTCGACCTCGCGGCGGAGAACGCCGCCTGGCGGATCGCGAACGGCCTGGACGTCACCGACGACCTCGCGGTCGCGGCGTACTGGGTGTGCCACGAGGCGCCGGGCGCGATGCGCACCTGCCACCACCTGCACGGCGGCATGGGCGTCGACATCACCTACCCGATGTCGCGCTACTTCTCGTGGGTCACCGACATCGTGCACGCGCTCGACATACGCCCGGAGGAGGTGCAGGTCGAGGACCCCACCACCAAGAACCTCGAGCTCACCGAGTCCCAGCGCGCGCTCAAGGCCGAGCTGCGCGCGTACTTCACCGGCCTCGCGGACGAGAACGAGCACCGCGACATGGCGCTCGACCGGCACGGCGAGACCTACCAGCGCGTCGTCCGCCAGATGGGGGAGGACGGCTGGATGGGCATCGGCTGGCCGAAGGAGTACGGCGGCCACGGGCTCGGCGAGATCGAGCAGACGATCTTCGCGAACGAGGCCCAGCGCGCCGACGTGCACCTGCCGGCGGTGACGCTGCAGACCGTCGGCCCGACGCTGATCCGGTACGGCACCGAGAAGCAGAAGGACCTGTTCCTGAAGCGGATCCTGGCCGGGGACGTGCACTTCGCGATCGGCTACTCGGAGCCGGACGCCGGCACCGACCTCGCGTCGCTGCGGACCACCGCCAGGCGCGATGGTGACCACTACGTGGTCAACGGGCAGAAGCTGTGGACCACCGGCGGCCACCAGGCCGACTACCTGTGGCTCGCGGTGCGCACCGACCCGGACGCCCCGAAGCACCGGGGCATCTCGATCCTGATCGTCGACACCACGGACCCGGGCTACTCACACACCCCGATCATCACCGCCGACGGGTCGCACCACGTCAACGCGACGTACTTCAACGACGTACGTGTCCCCGTCGACATGCTGGTGGGCGAGGAGAACCAGGGCTGGAAGCTGATCACCACCCAGCTCAACCACGAGCGCGTGATGCTCGGCCCGGCCGGCCGGCTCGAGGGCCTGCGGGACCGGGTGGCGGAGTGGGCCACCAAGGCGGGGGTCGTCGACCGGCCCGACGTACACCGGACGATGGGCGAGGTGACGGCGGTGTTCCGCGTCAACGAGCTGCTCAACTGGGAGGTCGCGCGAGCCGCCGCGGTGGGCGAGATCTCCGTGGGCGACGCGTCGTCCTCGAAGGTGTTCGCGGCCGACCAGGTCCAGCACCTCGCGGCCGACCTGGCCGGCATCGTGCACCGGTACGGCGACCCGTCGGACGAGGAGACCGACCAGCTGATGAGATACCTGGACGGGCAGGCCAAGCGGAACCTCGTCCTCACCTTCGGTGGCGGCGTGCAGGAGGTGCAGCGCGAGCTGATCGCGATGTTCGGCATGGGCCTGCCGCGGGTGCCCCGATGAGTGGCGACGCGAGCACGGACCGGCACCGGCGGATCATGGCCGAGGCCGAGCGGATCAAGGCGCTCGGCGAGGCCTCGGAGTCGATGGCACCGTACGAGGTGAACCAGCCGACGATCGGCACCTGGCTGGACGCGATGGGCTACGAGAACGACCGGTTCCGCAAGGGCGAGGCCCCGCCGTCGATGGCGCAGGTGTGGACGATGCCCGGGCTCGGGCGCCGCCGTCCCGACGACGACCCGCTGAGCCGGATGATGGAGGTGCTGACCGCCGAGGGCTACACCGCGGTGCTCGGCACCAACTGCGAGCAGACCTATGAGCGCTACCTGCGCGTGGGCGAGGAGCTCCGGGTCACCACGGCGCTCGACTCGGTGGCCGGGCCGAAGAGTACCGCGATGGGCGAGGGCTACTTCGTGACGTCGCGGAACACCTGGTACGTCCGCCATCAGGACGGGCAGACCGAGAAGGTCGCCTCGATGCTGTTCCGGGTGCTCAAGTTCGTCCCGAGGGAGAAGGCATGACCGCCGGCGTCATCCGGCCGATGATCGGGCAGGACTCCCGGTTCTTCTGGGAGGGGACGGCGCTCGGCGAGCTGCGGATCCAGACCTGCAACGCATGTGGCCTGCTCCGCTTCCCGCCGGGGCCGGCCTGCCCGTCGTGCGGCGCCCTGGACCGCGGCCACGTGGTGGCCGCCGGCACCGGCACGGTCTTCTCGTACGTCGTGCACCGGCACCCGCCCGTCCCGGGCAAGGAGCTGCCGATCGTGATCGCGCTGATCGACCTCGACGAGGGCGTGCGGATGGTCGGCGAGGTCGTGGACGTGGCCGACGACGAGATCGAGATCGGGATGCCGCTGCGGGTGGACTACCGGCGCATCGACGACGAGCTGACGCTGCCCGTGTGGAGGAGAGCATGAAGGTGGGCGAGACGATCCCCGAGTGGTCGCTGCCGATGACCCCGACCACGATCGTGAGCACCGCGATCGCGACCCGGGACTGGCAGGACGTCCACCACGACCGCGACGTCGCGCAGGCGGCCGGGTCGAAGGACATCTTCATGAACATCCTGACCACCAACGGCCTGGTCGAGAAGTACGTCGTCGACTGGGCCGGCCCGGACACCGAGCTCAAGGGCATCGCGATCCGGCTCGGGGCGCCCGCGCACCCCTACGACACCCTGACGTTCAGCGGCACCGTCGAGTCCGTCGAGGACGGGATCGCGACGATCTCGGTCGTCGGCCGGGTCTCGCTCGGCGACCACGTCACCGGGACCGTGCAGGTGGCGGTGTGAGCCTCTACCGCAAGGCCGCGATCGCCGGTATCGGCGCGACCGAGTTCTCCAAGGAGTCCGGCCGCTCCGAGCTCCAGCTCTCCGTCGAGGCGGTGCAGCACGCGCTGGCCGACTGCGGGCTGACGCCCGCGGACGTCGACGGGTTCACGACGTTCACCATGGACACCTCCTCGGAGATCGCGGTCGCCCGCGAGCTCGGCTGCGGCGAGCTGCGGTTCTTCAGCCGGATCAACTTCGGCGGCGGCGGCGCGTGCGCGACCGTGCAGCAGGCCGCGATGGCGGTCGCCACCGGCGTGGCCGACTGCGTGGTGGCGTACCGCGGCTTCAACGAGCGGTCCGGCTCGCGCTTCGGCCAGTTCTCGGTCGCGGCGGCGACCCAGGTGAACACCAACGGCCTCGACAACGCCTGGACCTATCCGATGGGCCTCGGGAGCCCGGCCGCGACGGTCGCCATGCAGGCGCGGCGCTACCTGCACGAGTACGGCGCCACCTCGGAGGACTTCGGCCGCGTGGCCGTGGCCGACCGGAGGCACGCCGCCACGAACCCGAACGCGTTCTTCTACGGCAAGCCGATCACGATCGAGGACCACCAGGCCTCGCGGATGATCGTCGACCCGCTGCACCTGCTCGACTGCTGCCAGGAGAGCGACGGCGCGGTCGCGCTGGTGATCGTCTCGGCCGAGCGCGCCCGCGACCTCGCCCGGAAGCCGGCGTACGTCTCGGCGGCGGCCCAGGGCAGCGGCGTGGACCAGTTCGTGATGACGTCGTACTACCGCGACGACATCGGCATCCCGGAGATGGGCGTCGTCGGGCGCGAGCTGTGGCGGCAGAGCGGACTCGGCCCCGACGACATGCAGATGGCGATCCTCTACGACCACTTCACGCCGTACGTCCTCATGCAGCTCGAGGAGCTCGGCTTCTGCGGCCGCGGCGAGGCGCCCGGCTTCGTCGCCGACGGCGCCATCGAGATCGGCGGCAAGCTGCCGCTGAACACCCACGGCGGCCAGCTCGGCGAGGCCTACATCCACGGCATGAACGGCATCGCCGAGGCCGTCCGCCAGGTCCGCGGCACCTCGGTCAACCCGGTCCACAACGTCGAGCACGTCCTGGTCACCGCCGGCACGGGCGTCCCCACCTCGGGCCTGGTGCTGTCCGCCTGACCGGGTCGTCCGCCTCTGGGCGGTGAATACGCCGCCCTCAGGCGGACGACCCGAAGCCCGGACCCGCGTCGACCAGGCGTTCCACGTCCGCGAGGTCCAGATCGAAGGGCCCGACCCGGGTGAGGACCCAGGACGCGCCGCTCTCCAGCCACGGCTCGTGGTCATGGTCGGCGCGCAGGTCGACGACCAGGTCGTACGGCGCTCCCGGCACCTGGTCGGCCACCATCGTCACGTCGGCCGGCGAGCCGAGCCCGATCACGAAGAACCCGTCGTACGCCGCGGCCCGGCGCATCGGAGCGGCGTTCGGGAACCGGCCCGCGAGCCAGATGGGCACCCGCGGCGCCGGGAGGAACCGCACGTCGCGTGCGACGTAGTGGGGACCCTCGTGGGCCACCTGTCCACCCGACAGGAGACCGGTGAGCACCGCGAGGCCGTCGTCGAGCATCTCACCGCGGACCTGCGGCGAGGCCTCGTCGCCGAACGCGCTGAACTCGCCCACCCAGTCGTCGCCGAGGCCGAGCCCGAGGACGAACCGGCCCTCGGAGAGCACGGCGAGCGAGGCCGCCTGGCGGGCCAGGACCTGCGGCCGCCGGCGGGCCAGGGGAGTGACCATCGGGCCGAACAGGACCGACGAGGTGCGCATGGCCACGGCAGCGCAGCAGGTCCACACGTCCGCGATGGCCGACACGCGCTCGCCGTACTGCAGGTGGTCCCAGAGGAAGAACCCCTCCCAGCCCGCCGCCTCGGCACGAGCCGCGAGGTCGCCGACCACCCGCGGGTCGGCGAGGGCGTCGAACGGCGCGACGAACAGTCCGCGGCGGATCACGAGAGCTTCTCGCCGAAGAACGCCAGTACGCGGTCGACCGCCTCCTGGGAGCGGTGCTCGGTGACGGTCGAGTGACCCCTGCCCTCCAGTTCGACCCGGATGAACGCGTCGCCGATCTCCCGGGTGAGGGTGTCGAAGCGGGTCCCGACCGCGGGGTCCTTCCGGTAGCGCAGCCCGAGGACCTCGCAGCCGCCGGCGGCCCGCGAGCGTACGGCGGCCAGGTCGCCGGCCGACAGGTTCAGGTCGGCCGCGCGGCGGCGGCCCACGGCGAACGGCAGCGACGGCTGCGCCAGCACCGGCGCCGCCACGGAGGTGTCGACCATCATCGCGAGCGCGAACCCCCCGGTGAAGCACATCCCGACGGCGCCCACGCCGGATCCGCCGAGCTCCTCGTGGAGCGAGCGGGCCAGGCTGCGCAGCCAGACCGCGACCGGCGATGTCTCGCCACGGGCCATCGTGGTGAACTCGCGGCTGACGCACGTCCGCGGCAGGACCTTGAGCACGTTGACCGCCGTCATCGGCGCCTCGGGCGTGCCGAACAGCTGCGGCATCACCACCGTGTAGCCGGCCGCGACCACCTCCTCGCCGAACCCGATGACGCCCGGCGTCAGTCCCGGCATCTCGTGGATCACGATCACGCCCGGGCCGGTCCCCTTGCGGTACGTCGGGTGCGTGGTCCCGTCGTCGCTGTGGGTGCCGTGCGTCCAGCTCGACAGGAGGCTCATGGGGACGAGTATGTCGGGCCGCGATGAGTTCGCGGCTCCGCCCGGATCACAGGAGACGAGGGCAGCAGCAGACGCTGCCCCTTCCGGGAGGACACCATGCTCGACGCTCGACACCGCCGGTGGGTCATCGTGCTCACCTCGATCGGTTCCTTCATGGCCGCGATCGACACCCTCGTGGTCGCGACGGCCATCCCGACCATCCGGGGCGACCTGCACGCGTCGCTGCCGCAGCTCGAATGGACCGTCAACGCCTACAACCTCAGCCTCGCCGTCCTCCTGGTCCCCGCCGCCGTCCTCGGCGACCGGCTCGGCCGGGCGCGCTGCTACGCGGCCGGCATCGGCCTGTTCGCCCTGGCCTCGCTCGGCTGCGCGGTCGCGGACGGAGCGGGCGTGCTGATCGCGATGCGCGCGTTCCAGGGCGCCGGTGGTGCGCTGGTGCTGACGCTCGGGCTCGCCCTGCTGACCGGCGCCTTCCCGGCGGAACGGCGCGGCCAGGCGGTCGGCCTGTACAGCGCGGTCACCGGCATCGCGGTCGCGTGCGGGCCGTTGCTCGGCGGCCTGGTGGTCGGCGGCCTCGACTGGCACTGGATCTTCTGGGTCAACGTCCCGATCGGGCTGGTCGCCGTACCGCTGGTGCTGCGGTACGTGCCGGAGGTACGGGTGCCGGACAGCACGCTCGACGTAGCGGGCGTGGCGCTGCTCGGTGCCGGCTGCTTCGCGCTGGTCTGGGCGCTGGTCCGCAGCGCGACCGAGGGCTGGAGCGCGCCCGAGGTGCTCGGGATCACCGGCACCGGCGTGGTCCTGCTCGGGTCCTTCGCGGCCTGGGAACGCCGGGCCGCGCACCCGCTCATCCCCGCGGCCCTGCTGACCAGGCGCGGCTTCTCCGCCGGCAACGTCGCCGCGTTCCTGACGTTGGCCTCGCTGTTCTCCGCGGTCTTCTTCTACGGGCAGCTGCTCCAGTTCGGGTACGGCGACAGCGCCCTCGAGGCAGGTGTGCGGCTGATGGCGTGGACCGGGACGTTCATCGTCGTGGCGCCGTTCGCCGGGGCCCTGGCGGACCGGATCGGGGAGCGGCCGCTGCTCGCGACGGGGCTCGCGATCCAGTCGCTCGCGATGGTGTGGTTCGCCACCACGGTCACCGCCGGCGGCGACTACCTCGATGCGCTCGGGCCGTTCGTGGTCGGCGGCATCGGCGTCTCGATGGCGGTTCCGTGCGGCCAGAGCGCGGTCGTCGGGTCGGTCGAGGACCGGGACGTCGGCACGGCGTCCGGGGTGAACGCCACGATGCGCGAGCTCGGTGGCGTGTTCGGCGTGGCGCTCACCGTGGCGGTGTTCGGGGCGTACGGCGGCTACGGGTCGCCGCAGGACTTCGTGGACGGCTTCCGGCCGGCGCTGCTGACCGCGGCGGGACTCTCGGCCCTGGGCGCGCTCACCGGGCTCGCCCTGCCCGCCCGCCGACGGTCCGTCGTCCCGGCGGCCGTGGCGGTGGCGTCATGAGCCGGATCATGGTGCGGTACCGGGTCCGGCCCGACGCCGCCGCGGAGAACGAGCGGCTCATCGGCGAGGTGTTCGAGGAGCTGGCCGCCGAGCAGCCCGAGGGGTTCACGTACCAGTCGATGGTGCTCTCCGACGGCGTGACGTTCGTGCACATCGTCGACGGCGACAGCGCGGCGCTGCCGACCTTGGCGGCGTTCCAGCGGTTCGCGTCGACTGTCGGCGATCGGTGCGAGGATCCTCCCCAGCAGACATCGGTCCGGATCGTCGGCAGCTACGAGGGGAGGACGGCGTGACCGCCATCGACACCACGACGTTCGACGAGCTCGTCGCACCGCTGCGCCCCGGCCTGCTGCTGCACTGCTACCGGATGCTCGCGTCGTCCCACGACGCCGAGGACGCCGTGCAGGAGACGTTGCTGCGCGCGTGGCGGAGCATCGACCGGTTCGAGGGCCGCAGCGCCCTCAACACCTGGCTGGTCACCATCGCCACGAACGTCTGCCTCCGCGAGATCGAGCGCCGGGGCCGCCGGCTCCGGCCGGTGGACCTCTCGCCCGCGGGAGACCCCGTGGCCGGCCTCGGCGCACCCCTCACCGAGACGGTCTGGCTCGACCCGCTCCCGGCGGCCGGGCTCACCTGGTCGGCGACCCCGGCCGACGCGGTCTACGAGCAGAAGGAGGCGGTCGAGCTCGCGTTCGTCGCCGCGCTCCAGCACCTCCTGCCGCTGCAGCGCGCCGTGCTGGTGATGCGCGACGTCCTGGCGATGTCGGCTGCCGAGGTCGCCACGGCGCTCGAGACGTCGACGGCCGCGGTCAACAGCGCGCTCCAGCGCGCCCGGGCCGGGATGCAGGAGCGGCTCCCGGACCGCAGCCAGCAGCGCGTGCTCCGCGATCTCGGCGACGAGACCGTCCGGGCCAGGGTCGGGGCGTTCGTGGCGGCGTGGGAGCGCGCGGACGTCGACGCCGTGGTGGCGCTGCTCGCCGATGACGCCGTGATCACGATGCCGCCGTACGCCGAGTGGTACGCCGGCCGGGAGGATCTCCGCTGGTTCCTCTCGCACGTCCCGCTGCAGCCGGGCCGCCGGTGGTCGTGCACGCCGACCCTCGCCAACGGGCAGGTCGCCGTCGAGAAGCGGCTCTGGGACGACGGGATCGGCGCGCTCCTCTCGCACAGCGTCAACGTGCTGACGTTCGACGACCGTGGCGACATCCTGCGGATCGACGCGTTCCTGGACCCGGAGCTGGTGCGCTGAGGACGGTCACTCGCTGACCAGGGTCGCCACGTGGTCGGGCACGTACGTCGCCTGGTCGCGTGGCGGCCGTTCGTACCCGGTGCCCGGCGGCCGCTCCGGCACCTCGATCTCCGGCTGGTCGACCTGGGTGTAGGGGATCGTGGAGAGGAGGTGGGCGATCATGTTCAGCCGCGCCTCCTTCTTCACGTCGCCCTCGACGACGTACCACGGCGCCTCCGGGATGTCGGTGTGCGTCATCATCTCGTCCTTGGCGCGCGAGTAGTCCTCCCAGTGGGTGATCGACTCGAGGTCGGTCGTGGAGAGCTTCCAGCGGCGCATCGGGTCGTCGATCCGGCCCCGGAACCGTCGCTGCTGCTCCTCGTCGCTGACCGAGAACCAGTACTTCCGCAGCATGATCCCGTCCTCGACGAGGAGCCGCTCGAAGGTCGGGCACTGGTGCAGGAACCGCCGGTGCTCCTCGGGCGTGCAGAAGCCGAGCACGTGCTCGACGCCGGCGCGGTTGTACCAGGACCGGTCGAACAGCACGACCTCGCCGCGGGCCGGGAGCTGCTCGACGTACCGCTGGAAGTACCACTGCCCGCGCTGCCGCTCGCTCGGCGTCGGGAGCGCCGCGATGCGGACGACCCGCGGGTTCAGGTACTGCGTGATCCGCTTGATCGCCCCACCCTTGCCAGCGGCGTCGCGGCCCTCGAAGACCACGACCACGCGCTCGCCCTCGGCGCGCACCCACTCCTGGACCTCGACCAGCTCCTGCTGGAGCCGGAGCAGCTCGGCCTCGTAGGCCGCCGACCCCAGGCGCTTGCGCTGCTTGCCCATGGGGCAGCCTAAGCACGTGACCGACCTCCCCGTGCTCGACCCCGAGGAGCAGCGGGTCCTGGGCAGCCTGCTGGAGAAGCAGCTGACCGTCCCCGCGACGTACCCGCTCACCCTCAACGCGCTGCGGACGGCGTGCAACCAGAGCAACAACCGGGACCCGGTCACGGGGTACGACGAGCAGACCGTCGAGCAGGTCGGTCGTCGGCTCAAGGACCGCGGGCTGGTCCGGATCGTGTGGTCGGCGAGCGGCCGGCGCACGCTGAAGTACCACCAGGTCCTCGACGAGGTGCTCGACCTGGGCGAGGACGAGCGCGCCCTGGTCACGGTGCTGCTGCTGCGCGGTCCCCAGGCGCCGGGCGAGCTGCGCACCCGCACGGACCGGCTGCACGCCTTCGCCGACCGGACGGCCGTCGAGGAGACGCTGGGCCGGATGGGCGCTCGGGGCCTGGTCCGCGAGCTGCCCCGGCGCGGCGGCGACCGCGACAGCCGCTGGACGCACCTGCTCGGCGCGGACCCCGCGCCCGAGGAGCCGAGTTCCACGGTGGAGGTCGCGCGAGGCGCGGAGCGGGACGACCGCGTGCGGGCCTCCTACGACGCGGTCGCGACGGCGTACGCCGACAGCCTGCTCACCGAGCTCGCCGGGCTGCCGTTCGAGACCTGGCTGCTGGACCGGGTCGCCGCGCACGCCGACGGCGGCCCCGTCGTCGAGGTCGGCTGCGGGCCCGGGCACGTGACGGCGTACCTCGCCGCGGCCGGCGCCGCCGCGACCGGCATCGACCTGTCGCCGGGGATGGTCGCCGAGGCCCAGCGCCGGTTCCCCGACGGCACCTACGAGGTCGGTGACCTGCGCACGCTGATGCGGCCGACGACGGCGGCCGGCTGGGCGGCCGTGCTCGGCTGGTACTCGCTGATCCACCTGGCACCGTCCGAGCTCCCGGCCGCGATCGAGGCGCTGGCCCGGCCGCTCGACGCAGGCGGCTGGCTGGTGCTCGCGATGCACGCCGGCACCGAGGTGCGCCACCACGACGAGTGGTTCGACGCCCCGATCGACCTGGACTTCGTCCACCACCAGGAGGACGAGGTCGTCGCGCTGGTGCGGGCGGCCGGCCTGGTCGACATCGAGTGGTACCGCCGGGGCGCCCTCGAGCACCGCGGGGAGACCTCGAACCGCCTCTACGTCCTCGCCCGCAAACGTTGAGACGGTCAGGCGAGGGTGAGCAGGACGTCGGCGAGGACGGGGGCGCCGTCGCGGTCACCGCCGGCGACGCTCGCGGCGGCCAGGATCCGGCCGTCCTCACACCAGCCGCGGACCCGGATGGTCTCGCCGGGGTAGACGACGCCGGCGAACTTCACGCCGAAGCCACCGACCCGCGCGGCGTCACCGTCGAGCAGCGTGTCGGTGAGCGTGTGGAGCACGATGCCGTACGAGCAGAGCCCGTGCAGGATCGGCGCCGGGAACCCGGCGGACTTCGCGAAGTCCGGGTCGGCGTGCAGGGGGTTGCGGTCACCGCACAGCCGGTAGAGCAGCGCCTGCTGGGGGAGTACGTCGTACGTCGTGTCGACGTCCGGGTCCCGATCGGGCAGCTCGACCGGCGTCGCGCTGCCGCGGTCGCCGCCCCACCCGCCCTCGCCGCGCACGAAGATCGAGGAGCGCGTGGTCCACAGCCGCTCACCGGAGGGCGCGGTGGCGACGCCCTCCTGCCAGATGACAGCGGCCCTGCCCTTGTCCCAGATCTCGCTGATCCGGGTGGTCACGCTGGCGGCTCCCGACGTCGGCAGCGGCGCCTCGACGGAGATCGACTGGGAGCCGTGCACGACCTGGGCGAGGTTGATGTCGCACCCCGGCAGGTCCAGCGGCGGCGGGTCGGTCATGTGGAACGTCGGCGCGACCACGCCGAAGGACGGCAGCACCTGCAGCGCCGGACCCTCCAGCGTGTACGAGAGGTCGGTGGCGCCGATCGCGAGCTGGTAGAGCAGCACGTCGCTCTCGGTCCAGGAGAACTCGGTCGTGCCGAGCTCGGCGCCGATCGCGACGTCCGGGTCGATGGGCATCAGGCGCTCTCCTGCGAGATGGTCTCGGCGGCCAGGTAGCCGAAGGTCAGGGCGGGACCGATGGTGGCACCGGGGCCGGCGTACGTGCGGCCCATGACGGCCGACGAGCAGTTTCCGGCGGCGTACAGCCCCGCGATCACCGAGCCGTCCGGCCGGAGCACCCGCGCCCGCTCGTCGGTGACGAGCCCACCCTTGGTGCCGAGGTCGCCGGGCACGATCCTCACGGCGTAGAACGGCCCGTGGTCGATGGGGTGCAGTGACGGGTTCGGCTTCACGGTGGGGTCGGAGTAGTACTTGTCGTACGCCGACTCCCCGCGGTGGAAGTCCTCGTCGATCCCGGCCCTCGCGAAGCCGTTGAAGCGGGTCACCGTCTCGGTGAGCGCGCCGGGCGGCAGGTCGATCTGCTCGGCGAGCTCCTCGAGCGTCGCGGCCTTCCTCACGGTGCCGTTCTTGTACCAGCGGCCGGGGAAGGGCTGGCGCGGCGAGAGCCCGGCGAACAGGTAGCGGTTGCGGTAGCGCTGGTCGATGACCATCCAGGCAGGCACATGGCCGACGCCGGTGGCCTCGCCCCTGTAGATCTCGTGCACCGCCTCGACGTACGGCAGCGCCTCGTTCATGAACCGCCGGCCGGCCTGGTTGACGATGATCGACCCGGGCAGGTTGCGCTCGGCCAGGCAGAACCACGGGCCGGACGGCAGCGGGATCGTCGGCCCCCACCAGGCGTCGTCCATCAGGTCGACCTGCGCACCCGCGGCGATGCCGGCGAGGACGCCGCCGCCGGTGTTGAACTGCGAGCCGGTCGTCCAGTCGACGGAGGTGGGCTGCGGCTGGTACTTCTCGCGCATCTCGAGGTTCTTCTCGAAGCCGCCGCTGCCGAGGATCACCCCGCGGCGGGCGCTGACCACGACCTCGGCGCCGTCGCGCCGCACGCGTACGCCGACCACCCGACCGTCCTCGAGGACGAGGTCCAGGAGCTCGGTGTCGTAGCGGACGGGTACGCCGGCGTCCATCAGGCCCTTGCGCAGGCCGATGGCGATCGCGTTGCCCATCGCGAACATCTGCTGGCCGCGGACCAGGCTCACGACCCGCCGGACCAGCACCTTGAGCATCGTCAGCGGGCCGCGGACGGTGCGCAGCCCCAGGCTGATCTTCCGGTAGTCGGCCTGCGTGACGATCAGGTTCGCCGGGGCCTTGGTGTACTGCGGGTGCAGCCGGTCCAGCTCCTCGCCGAGGAACCGGGCATCCATCGGGATCGGCTCCGCCGACCGGCCGGCGGCGCGGCCGCCGGGCGCCTCCGGGTGGTAGTCGGCGTACTGCGGGACCCAGGTGAACCGCAGCGGCGTCCGCTCCTTGATGAAGTCCAGGACCTCGGGGCCGCGGTCGAGGTAGGTGTCGCGCCGGACCTTCGGGACGACGTCGCCGACGATCGAGTCGAGGTAGAGCCTCGAGAGCTCCGGGTCGTCGCCCTGCCCGGCGGCTCTCAGCGCGTAGTTGTTGGGGATCCAGACGCCCCCACCGCTGCGTGCGGTCGACCCGCCGAAGTACGAGCTCTTCTCGAGGAGGACGGTGTCGAGGCCGCGCGCGGCGGCCGCGAGCGCGGCCGTCATGCCGGCACCGCCGGCGCCGACGACCACGACGTCGACGCTCTCCGATTCCCGGGGAGGAAGGGGGGTCGTCATGGCCAGAAACTGTAACAGGTTCTACTATCGTCACGTGACGTCCCAGGACTCGATCTCCGCCGCCGTGAGTCGTCTCTCGGAAGCGCAGGCGACCCGCATGCCGTGTGCTCCGGTGCGTGACCTGATCGGCACCGACGACCTCGACGCGGCGTACGCCGTGCAACAGGGTCTCGTGCAGGCGCGGATCGCCGGGGGAGCGCGCGTCGTCGGCCGCAAGATCGGCGCGACCTCGGAGGCCGTGCAGACCCAGCTCGGCGTCGACCAGCCGGACTTCGGCTACCTCCTCGACGACATGGACGTCTCCCCCCGGGACGGCCGGAGCGGCCCGATCTCGATGCGCACGCTCCTGCAGCCCCGGGTGGAGGCCGAGGTCGCGTTCGTGCTGGCGCGTGACATCGACGACGAGGGCATCACGCTGGACGTGGTGCGGGACGCGGTGGACGTCGCGCTGCCGGCGTTGGAGATCGTCGACTCGCGGATCGCTGACTGGCGGATCGGCTTCACCGACACGGTGGCCGACAACGCGTCCAGCGGGCTGTTCGTCGTCGGCGCCGACGGGCAGAAGCTGGACGACCTGGAGCCCCGCGACGTCACGATGTCGCTGACCATCAACGGCGAGGAGCGCTCGGCCGGCACCGGCGCCGCGTGCCTGGGTGACCCGCTCGAGGCGCTGCGCTGGCTCGCCGTGCAGGCCCAGCGGTTCGGCGACCCGCTGCGCGCCGGCCACCTGATCCTGTCCGGGGCCCTGGGCCCGTTCGTGCCGTTCGCCCCGGGGGACCGGGTCGAGGCGACCATCAGCGGCTTCGCGCCGCTCCGCGTCACCTTCGAGGAGTGACTGGATGTCCAAGAAGACAGCTGCCATCGTCGGACCCGGCAACATCGGCACCGACCTGATGTACAAGCTCCTCAGGTCCGAGGTGATCGAGCCACGCTGGATGATCGGTGTCGACCCGTCCAGCGAAGGCCTGCGGCTGGCGACCGGGGAGGGGCTCGAGGCCAGCCACGAGGGCGTCGACTGGCTGCTCAAGCAGGACGAGCTGCCAGACCTGATCTTCGAGGCGACCTCGGCGTACGTGCACCGCGAGTACGCGCCGCGCTACGAGGAGGCCGGCATCCGGGCCGTCGACCTGACGCCGGCTGCCGTCGGTCCGGCCGTGATCCCGCCGGTGAACGGCGAGGAGCACGTCGGCGCGATGAACGTCAACATGATCACCTGCGGCGGCCAGGCGACGATCCCGATGGTCGCGGCCGTCTCCCGGGCCGCCACCGTGTCGTACGCCGAGATCGTCGCCTCGGTCTCGTCGGTCTCCGCCGGGCCGGGGACCCGCGCCAACATCGACGAGTTCACGCGAACGACCGCGGCCGGGGTCCAGTCGATCGGGGGCGCCCAGCAGGGCAAGGCGATCATCATCCTCAACCCCGCCGAGCCGCCGATGATCATGCGCGACACGATCTTCTGCGCCGTACCGCCGGACGCCGACCGGGACGCGATCGTGGCGGCGGTCGTCGCGATGGAGAAGGCCGTGCAGGAGTACGTGCCGGGCTACCGGCTGCTGCAGGAGCCGCAGATCGACGACCCGTCGCCCGCGACCCGCGGCCAGACCAAGGTGTCGATCTTCGTGGAAGTGGAGGGCGCCGGCGACTACCTGCCGCCGTACTCCGGCAACCTGGACATCATGACCGCCGCCGCCACGCAGGTCGGCGAGAACATTGCGAGGGCGATCGCATGACCGACATCAACGCACTCACCCGCACCTGGTCCGGCACCCACGGCACCGAGCCGTGGGGCGAGCTCGACCTGCGACTGACCGACACGTGCCTGCGCGACGGGTCGCACCACAAGCGACACCAGTTCACCGCGCAGGAGTGCCATGACATCGTCGAGGCGCTCGACGCCTCCGGCGTGCCGGTCATCGAGGTCACGCACGGCGACGGCCTCGGCGGCTCGTCGTTCAACTACGGCTTCTCCAGGACGTGGGAGCAGGAGCTGATCCGGATCGCGGCCGAGACCGCGAAGCGCGCGAAGATCGCGTTCCTGATGCTGCCCGGTGTCGGCACCAAGGACGACATCCGTGCGGCCCAGGACAACGGCGGCCAGATCTGCCGGATCGCCACCCACTGCACCGAGGCGGACGTCTCGATCCAGCACTTCGGGCTGGCGCGTGAGCTCGGGCTGGAGACCGTCGGCTTCCTGATGATGAGCCACACCCAGCCGCCCGAGGTGCTCGCGAAGCAGGCCCGGATCATGGTCGACGCGGGCTGCCAGTGCGTGTACGTCGTCGACTCCGCCGGCGCGCTGATCATGGAGCAGACCGCGGACCGGGTCGCCGCGCTGGTCGCCGAGATCGGCGACGTGGCCGACGTGGGCTTCCACGGCCACGAGAACCTCGGCCTCGGCGTCGCCAACACGATCATCGCGGCCCGCGCGGGCGCGACCCAGATCGACGGCTCTGTCCGCCGCTTCGGCGCCGGTGCCGGCAACACGCCGCTCGAGGCGTTCATCGGCGTCTGCGACAAGCTCGGCTGGGAGACCGGCGTGGACTTCCTCCAGATCGTCGACGCCTCCGAGGACGTCATCAAGCCGGCGATGCCCGAGGAGTGCCAGCTGGACCGGATGACGCTGATGATGGGGTACGCCGGGGTCTACTCCTCGTTCCTCAAGCACGCCGGCAACGCCGCCGACCGCTACGGCGTCTCGGGCGCGAAGATCCTGCTCGAGGCCGGCCGCCGCAAGCTGATCGGCGGTCAGGAGGACCAGCTCATCGACATCGCGCTGATGCTCAAGGCCGAACGGGAGAAGGAAGCGGCGAACTCCCCGGCGTGAGGAGACGTCTCGCCCGGTTGTCGCGCCGCGACCGGTGCCTGCGACCCTGAGGGCGTGACCCCGACCGGGCTGCGGCCCACCACCCGATGGCTGTGGCCGCTCGTCGCCGATCTCGCGTGCGTGCTCGCCCTCGCGCTCGGCGGCAAGAGCTCGCACGAGGCGAGTGACTCCGACTGGGTCGTGCTCGTCATCGTGTGGCCCTTCGCACTGGCCGTCGGCCTGGCGCACGTGGTGCTGGCCCGGCGTGGCCGTCCCGCGGGTCCGCTCTGGCCCGAGGGGGTCCTGGTCCTCGCGGTCACCTACGGGCTCGGCATGCTCCTGCGTGGACTCTCCGGCCGCGGTCTCGCTCCCGGCTTCCTCGTCGTGGCTGCGGTGTTCCTCGCGGTGACGATGCTGGGTTGGCGGGTCGTGGTCGGGCTCGTCGTGCGACGCGGTCGTGTGACGTAGGAGCTTGCGCCCGAACCCTGCCGCGACCGGCGGGCCCGGGTGTTGCCAGCGAGCTCGCGTCCCTCACCAGGGCGTTTCGCTCTGCGCGTGCGGCGGGCACACTGGATGCCCGATCACGAGGCACCTCGTGTGCCCCGACAGTGGAGCGTCCACATGTCCGCCCCAGCGCCTCCTCCCACTCCGGCTCCCGCTCCGGTGGGTCCGCCGACCGTGCCACCGGTCGCGCTGCGGACGTACACGGCGATCCGCATGGGCGTGGTCGTCGTCATCGTCGCCTTGGCGTTCGCGGTGTGGCGGGAGATCGTGACCGACCCCGAGGGGTGCGTCCAGCGATCGTTGAGCGCGTACTACTACACACCGGTCCGGCCGGTGTTCGCCGGCGCGCTGATCGTGATCGGGTTCTCGATGGCAGTCATGTGGGGCAAGACGTTCCTCGAGGACGCGGCGTTGAACCTCGCGGGACTGCTGCTGACCTTCGTGGCGCTGAATCCCACGTTGGACGCGGCCTACTGCAACATCGATGAGGCGACGGCGGGAGGGACGGCTCCCCACAGCGACGAGACCCACAAGATCACGCCCAGCGAGCTGATCGATGCCAACGCGTCCACCATCAGCCGCGGAGTCTTCACCCTCCTCGTCGCGCTGACTGCGCTCCTGATCGTGATTGCGATCGCCGGCGAGGTGGTGCGTCGCCGGGCGGAACGGGACGCCAGGGCCTTCCCGTCGGGCCTCGTGAAGAACTACCGGATCACGTGGGTGCTGGCTGCCTCGGCCGTTGTCGTGTACTGGGTGCTGTTCCTGGACGCCAACAACCGGCTCTCCTTCTCGGCGGACGGGCCGAGCGGCACGGCGAACGAGGGCAGCTGGTTCTACCACGGCGCGCACGGATGGTCGGCGAACATCGCGGTCATGCTTGTCTTCATCGCGGTGGTGGCAGCCGCGCGGGAGAAGCTGCCTCCGGCTCCGGCCCAGCCGTCCTCACCCTGGTGGCACGTCTGGGTGTGGCTGATCCGAGCGTCGAAGTTCGCCTGGCGGAACAAGAATCCGCTGACCTGGGAGGTCTGGTCGAACACGTGGGCGTGGATGTACACGGCGTGTGCGATCGCGATGGCGGTCGTCGCCGTCGTGGTGAAGGCCGGCGACAAGCTCGGTCTGTTCTCGTGGTGGCCGTGGGTCGATGAGCACGCCACGTTCGTCGTGGAAGCGATCCTGATCACCCTCATCGGCGTCTTCTGGATGATCCAGACGTTCGATCGGCGGAGGGATGGAGCTCCGCGGTACTGACCGACCCTGCGGACGCGCGATGGAGGGCGAGGGGCAGGAACTCGCCTCGCGGTCGCCGTGCCCGGGCGACCCAGCTCGTCGACGATGCCGCCCGGTCTCAGCGCCGCGTCTGATTCTCGCCAGCATCCGCCGCGTCCGCTTGATGGGCTTGCTCCACGTGGCCGCTCGACACGACGGTCGCGAAGCCATGGAGAGAGGACCTGATCGTGAAGATCGCGCTCGTCACCGGCGCCAACCGGGGGATCGGTCTGGCTGCCGCTCGGCGGCTCGCACGCGAATGCGGCCACGTGATCCTTGCCGCCCGGAAGGCCGACGCCGCTTCCGAGGCGGCAGATCGGCTGGTGCGTGAGGGGTTCTCATCGAGCGGCATCACCATGGACGTCACCGACCGGGCGTCTGTGCGTGCTGCCGCTGTTGAGGTCTCCGAGCGGTTCGGGCATCTCGACGTGCTGGTCAACAACGCGGGGATCCTGCCCGAGGCGACCAACCCGGAGCCGAAGGAGGTGCTCGACCTGGCGATGTTCGAGCAGACCTACCCGGGCCGCGACCCTCAGCACCGACGACCCGACCGGAACGTTCATCGACGCCAACGGGCCCGTGAAGTGGTGAGACCGCGCCGGCGTCTGGTCAGCCGCCATCCGTACCCGTCCCCCCGGCGTGCTGTTCCGCGGCGGACGTCAGGCGTCCGCCTGCGGGTCAGTACTCGCCCTTGATCACGAAGAACGAGCCCCGGATCGTGCCGGCCAGCTTCGACTTCTGGCGGGCGAACTTGAACCGGTCCGCGAGCTCCTCGGGGACCTCCATGCCGTCGGAGAGCTTGAACCCGACGGCGCGCTTGCCACCGTCGGCGACCGTGTACATCACGTTGATCGAGAGGCCGGACCGGTAGAAGACGTAGGCCATCCGGATGCCGTCGACCTCGAAGGCCGTCGCCTCGAGCGGGGGTGAGCTGATGACGAGGTCGCGCTCCTCGGCGAGGATCCGGTGCACGTACTCGACGACCTCGGCCGCCTCGTCCGCCGGCTCGACGGTGAAGACGTGGTCGTACTTGTTCTTGAAGTACCGCGCCTCGTTGGCCCGCAGGCCGGCGAGGGCATCGGCGACCGGGGACGACTCCAGCCCGGTCGTAGAGACATCCACGAAGTCGACGACGTAGCTCATGGCGCCACGCTAGTGGCTAGCGTGGGCGGCGTGACGGGTTGGACACGACGGGCGGTCCTCGGCGCGGGCGCCGTCGGGGCGCTGTCGGCGTGCTCGTCGGACGGCGACCGTCCGTCGCCGTCGCCCACCCCGAGCGGGTCCTCGCCGACGACGAGCGGCAAGATCCGCTGGGGCCGCCTCGAGCGGTCGGTCCGGGGCACGCTCACGCGCCCAGGTGACCCGGCGTACGACCAGGTCCGCCTGCTCCAGAACCCCCGGTACGACGGCGAGCACCCGCTCGCGGTCCTCTCGGTGGCGTCGGAGCAGGACGTCGCCACGGGCCTGATCTTCGCGCGTGACCACGACGTCCCGGTCGCGCTGAGGTCGGGCGGGCACAGCTACCCCGGCTGGTCCGGCGGCGGTTCGCCGCGCGCTCTCGTGCTCGACTGCCGGCCGCTCGACCAAGTGCAGCTGGACGGGGCGACAGCCACCGTCGGGGCGGGTGCCGCGCTCGCGCACGTCTACGAGGAGATCGGCCGGCGGGGGCGGGCGATCGCGGCCGGCTCCTGCGCGACGGTCGGCATCGCCGGGCTGACGCTCGGCGGCGGGGTAGGCGTGCTCACCCGCGCCCTCGGGCTCGCCTGCGACGCGGTCACCTCGATGCGGGTGGTGACCGCGGACGGGAAGCTGCGCACCGCCACCGCCGACGAGGAGCCCGACCTGTTCTGGGCGCTGCGCGGCGGCGGCGGGGGACACCTCGGCATGGTCACGTCGTTCGTCCTCGACACGGTCGCCGCGCCGACGATCAGCTCGACGTTCCTCTCCTGGCCGTTCTCGGCCGCGGCGCAGGTCGTCGAGGCGTGGCAGCAGTGGGCGCCGACGGCCGACGACCGGCTCTGGTCGACCCTGAAGGTGCTGGGCGGCGCCACGCACCCGGGCGAGCCGACACTGATCCTCTCGGGCACCTGGACGGGACCCACGGCTGAGCTCGACGGCCAGCTCGCCGGCCTTCTCGACCACGTGCCGAGCCCGAGCGTCCGCTCCGACCATGTCCGCGGCTACCTCGAGGCGATGCAGGCGTACGCCGGCTCGGGGGAGCGCGAGTCGCTCGCGGCCACCTCGCACGTGATGTACGACGCGCTCGACGTCGACGGGATCGCGGACCTGCTGGACCAGGTGCGGGCCGCGCAGTCCTCCGGCCTGAAGGAGGCCGGCATCTCGATGGACGCGCTGGGCGGCAAGGTCGCCGACCTGGCGCCGGCGGACACGGCGTTCGTGCACCGCCGGGCACTCGCGACGGTGCAGTACACGGCGACGTTCCCGCCCGGCAGTCCGAGGTCCGCCGACGACTACGTGCGCGGCTTCCGTGCGGCGATGCTGCCGCACTGGGGCAACCACGCCTACGTCAACTACGCCGACCCGACGATCGAGGACTACCTGACGGCGTACTTCGGTGCGAACGCCGACCGGCTCACCCGGGTGCGCGGGCAGTACGACCCGGACGGCTTCTTCACCCAGCCCCAGGGCTTCTAGCCGGCGAGCGCGGCGAGGTCGCGCCACCACGAGAGCCGGTTCGGCCGCCCGTCGTAGTCCTTGCGCTGGTTCGCCCCGCTCACGCCGGGCAGGACGAACACCTGGGCCGGGCCGAGGAACCAGTCCGCCGGGCCCAGGCCGGGGCGCCGTACGCCGAGCGCCCGGGCCGCCTCGTGAGCGACCGTCTTGCTAGTGAACGCGAGCCAGTCGGGCCGCCAGCCCTCCAGCTTCTCCACGAGCGCGTCGATCTCGACCCAGCGCGGGTCCCAGTGCCCGACCAGGTCGGTCAGGCCCAGGCCCAGCTCGGCGACCCGGGCGTCCTCGTCGGGCCGCAGCCGCCGCGGCGCCAGGCCACTCAGGTGCAGCGACTCCCAGAAGCTGTTGCCGGGCGTCTCGTAGTAGTGGTCGCGCAGCCTGGTGCTCTCCGCGCCCGCCAGCCCGCAGAAGACGATGCGCGGCTCGGGCGCCACGATGTCGGGCAGGACCTCCACCCGGACAGCGTTGCGGGCTCAGGCGGTCAACGCAACACCTCGGCTAGTGCTTGTGATGGTGTCTTGAAGGCGAGGGTCTGTCGAGGACGGTCGTTGAGCTCGAGTGCGATGGCGTCGAGGTCGTCTTGTGTGAGAGTGCGGAAGTCGAGTCGTCGGGGCATGTACTGGCGCAGCAGCCCGTTGGTGTTCTCGTTGCTGCCGCGCTGCCAGGGCGACTTCGGGTCGCAGAAGTAGACGTCGATGCCGGTCTGGTTGGTGAACCGCTTGTGCTCGGCCATCTCGTGGCCCTGGTCCCAGGTCAGCGACTTCGCCAGGTGCTTGGGCAGGTGCTGCACTGCTGCGGCCAGGGCGTCGGCGACGGCGTCGGCCTTGTGGTTGCCGGCCGGCAACCCGACCAGCAGCAGGTAGCGGGTGGACCGTTCGACCAGGGTGGCGACCGGACTCATGCCCCGGCCGAAGACCAGGTCGCCTTCCCAGTGACCGGGCACGGCACGGTCCTCGGCTTCAGCTGGGCGTTCGCTGATGTTGACGATCCCCGGCCGGGAACCTCGACCATCAGGCAGCCGCATCCCGTGCGAGCGTCGGATGACCCGGCCGGTGCGCAGGTAGGCGGTCAGCTCCTTGCGCAGGGCACCGCGGGACTGCACGAACAGGGTGCGGTAGATGCTCTCGTGCGACACGTGCATCCCTGGGTCGTCGGGATAGGTCAGCTTCAACCAACCGGCGATCTGTTGGGGCGACCACCGGCATTGAAGCTTCTCGGTCACGATGCCAGCCAGCACTGGGTTGCCGGCCAACTTGCACGTCTTTGGACGGGTCGACCTGGCCCACGCGGCTTGGTCAGCGACCGTGGCCCGGTACCGGCGCCGGCCGCCGTTGCCGCTGACCTCACGGCTGATCGTCGACGGCGACCGACCCAGACCTGCCGCGATCGCCCGAAGCGACAACCCGGCGGCCAGACCACGCGAGATCTCTTCGCGCTCTTCGAGGCTCAATCGACCGACTTCTCGATGTCGTGGATCAGGTCTGATCCCACCGCACCGAATCAGGTAGGTCCGCACCGTGCTGGTCGGCAGACCCAGAGCCCGAGCAGTCGGCTTGACCGAGTGCCCGGACCGCAACCGCCTCCAGATCTCGTCGATGTCTGCAGGCGACAACCGCTGATAGCTCTGACGCGCCATCGCGACCTCCTTCAATCAGGAAGTGTTGCGATGACTCATTGAGAGCGCCGTCTCAACCGGACCAAGGGCGTGCGTACGCCGGCACCGGTCAGGACGGGTACGCGCCCATGGCCATGAGCCACGCGCGGGGATCGGTGTCGTCCTCGTAGATGCTGCCGCCGAAGGGATGCACCTCGAAGTGGAGGTGGCAACCGGTGGCGTTGCCCTCCTGGCCGACCCGGCCGAGCGGGGCGCCCGACACGACGGCTTGGCCGTCGGCGACCTCGAGAGCCTGCAGGTGGGCGTACCAGGTGGTGAGCGAGCCGGTCGCCGTGCTGACCATCACGAGCCATCGACCCGACCAGGCCTGGTCGGTGCGGACCATCACGGTCCCGCCGTTGGCGGCGACGACGAGGGAGCCGCAGGCCGCGGCGAGGTCGTCGCCGGTGTGGGTGGTGTGCCAGCGACCGCTCCGGGCTCCGAAGTTGTCGAGGTCGCGGAACGGCGTGCCGGGCGCCAGAGGGAACGTGATCGCCCCGTCGTGCCCGCCAGCGAGGGCGTCGCGCACGACGCGGTCCTCGCGGGCGAGCTCCGTGAGCTCGGACTGCGCCGAGCGCACCTCCGCGAGGACGGACCGACGCGCCCGGTCCGCCGCGGCCAGCGCCTCGCGGGCGGCTCGGAGCCGCCCATCCGCCTCCCGCACCGCCCCTTCGAAGGCGAGCGCGGCGACCTCGAGCTCCTGCCGGGACCGGTCCGCGGCCTCGACGCCGGCGACCTGGCTGCGGCCCAGCTCCTCCAGGCGGGTCAGGTCCTCGAGGATGCTCGCGTCGTCGGCGGTCAGCGCCTCCGCGACCGGCGCGAGCTGCGTCATCGTGTAGCTGCCGGTGAGCGCCGAGACGAGGACGTCGCGGTCATGACGGTACTGCTGCTGAGCGGTACCCAGGGCATCCCGCGCCGCCCGCAGCTGCGCGTCGGCCGCGCGTGACGCGGCGCCGGCCGCCCACGCGGCCTCCTGCGCCGCGTCGTACGCCGTCGTGCGGTCTCGCAGCCGGGTGGCGAGGTCGGCCAACCGTTGCCGGGCGGCGGCCGTGCCCGCGCTGTCGGTCGGGTGGGGGCGCAGGAGGCCGGGGGAGACGTGCCAGGTGGCCGCGGCCGCGACCGTGCGGGCCAGGACCTGTGCCTGTCTCCGGTCGGCCGAGCGGGAGGCGGCCGGGACCAGCGCCGTCATGCTGTCGGCCGGTGCCAGCTGGAGTGCGATCCGCTGGGCGTGCGCGGGCCCGGCCGCCGCCCCCACCGTCACGACGGCGACGACGGCCGCACCTGCACACACGCGCGCCGCGGCGCGCTTCCCCCGATTCCCCACGCTGGACAGCGAACGGCGTCGGCGCCGCCGCTGGTGGTTGCGCCCGGGGCGTCTCCCCAAAATTGGTGGTGCGGAAGGACCCGATCACCCCCTCTGGTCCAGTCCACCCCGGGCCGAGCCCGACGAGGCCCCGCGTCTGGCCCGAAACGAGAACGTGTTCTAGTATCGACCTGTCCATACACGTGACAGGAGATGCGATGTCCCAGGCTGTTCTCGACGGCGTCCGTGATCTGCTCCCCGGTATCCGGGAGCGGGCCGACGAGGCCGAGCGACTTCGCGTGGTTCCCGAGGCCTCGATCAAGGAGCTGGAGGAGGTCGGGTTCTTCCGGCTGCTCCAGCCGCGCCGCTTCGGCGGCCACGAGGCCGACCCCGTCGACTTCTACACCGCCGTCCGCGACATCGCGGGCGCCTGCGGCTCGACCGGCTGGGTCTCCAGCGTGGTGGGCGTGCACCCGTGGCAGGTCGCGCTGTTCGCCGACGAGGCGCAGCAGGCCGTCTGGGGTGCCGACACCACGACCCGGCTGAGCTCGTCGTACGCGCCGACCGGCAAGGCGGTGCTGACCGAAGGCGGCTACACGCTCTCCGGCAAGTGGAGCTTCTCGTCCGGCTGCGACCATTGCGGCTGGGTGCTGCTGGGCGGGCTGGTGTTCAACGCGGACGGCAACGTCGTGGACTTCAAGACCTTCATGGTGCCGCGCGAGAACTACACCATCGTGGACGTCTGGAACGTCGTCGGCCTGGCCGGCACCGGCTCGAACGACATCGTGGTCGAGGACGTGTTCGTGCCGGAGGCCTTCACGCTGTCGATGAGCGACACCGGCCGGTGCTTCGGGCCGGGCCAGGAGCAGAACACCTCCGACCTGTACAAGCTGCCGTTCCACTCGATCTTCACCGGCACCATCACCACGCCGATCATCGGCATGGCGGCGGGCGCGTACGCCGAGCACGTCGACATGCAGCAGAAGCGCGTGCGGGCGGCGTACCTCGGTGAGAAGGCGTCGCTCGACCCGTTCGCGGCGGTCCGGATCGCGAAGGCGTCCTCCGAGATCGACGCCGCCTGGGCGCTGCTGGTCAACAACATCCGCGAGGAGCAGGCCTGCGTCGAGCGTGGGGAGAAGATCCCGCTGCAGCTGCGGCTCAAGGTGCGCCGCGACCAGGTGCTGGGCACCCAGCGCGCGATCGACGCGATCGACTCGCTCTTCGAGGCGTCCGGCGGCCGGGCGCTCGCGACCGGCTCCTACCTCCAGCGGGCCTGGCGCGACGCGCACGCCGGCCGGGTGCACGCCGCGAACGACCCGGAGCGGGCGTTGCAGATGTACGGCGCCCACGAGTTCGGGCACAAGGTCGACCCGGGGATGTACTGAGTTGGCCGACATGGTGACGATCACCAAGGAGAGCGTCCGGCGATCCGCCAAGGCGAAGGACATCACGCTCACCTACTACGAGGCCGGCCCCGCGTCGACGGAGCCGACCGGCCCGGGCGGTGGACTGCCGCTCGTCATGCTGCACGGCGGTGGGCCGGGGGCATCGGCGTGGTCGAACTTCGGCAGCGCGCTGCCGAGGTTCGCCGCGTCGTTCCGGACCCTGCTCGTGGACCAGCCCGGCTTCGGCGGCTCCGACAAGCCGCCGGTCGTCGGCAACTTCTACCGCCACGCCGCCGACCACGTGGTCGCGCTGCTCGACGAGCTCGGCATCGAGCGCGTCCACCTGCTCGGCAACAGCCTCGGCGGCGGTACGGCGATGCGCCTGGCGCTCACCTACCCCGACCGCGTCGGCCGGCTGATCCTGATGGGCCCGGGCGGCCTGTCGCTCAACCTGTTCCACGCCGACCCGACCGAGGGCGTGCAGCGGCTGATGGACTTCGGCGCCGAGCCGACCCGCGAGAACCTCCGCGCGTTCATCTCGACCATGGTCGTCAACCAGGAGCTGGTGACCGACGAGCTGGTCGAGGAGCGGTTCGCCGACGCGACGGCGCCCGGCGCGCAGGACGCGATGCGCTCGATGGGCATGTCGTTCTGGAACCCGGACACCGCCGAGGACGGCATGCTGTGGCGCGAGGCGCACCACCTGCGCAAGCACACGCTGCTCACCTGGGGCCGCGAGGACCGGGTCAACCCGCTCGACGGGGCCTTCACCGCGCTCAAGCTGATCCCCAAGGCGCAGCTGCATGTCTTCCCCAACTGCGGGCACTGGGCGCAGATCGAGGCGGCGGATGAGTTCGCCGAGATCTCCACCGCGTTCCTGGCCCGCCATGTCGAGAGGAGCCGCGCGTGAGCATCGACGTCAAGTCCATGGGCTATGTCCGGGTCGCCAGCACGGACCTCGCGCAGTGGGAGACCTTCGCCGGCAAGGTCCTGGGGCTGGCGAAGGGCCGCGGGCCGAACCCTGACCACCAGTACTGGCGGATCGACGAGGTCTCCGCGCGACTGGTCGTCGTACCGTCCGACGTCGACCAGCTCGACTGCGTGGGCTGGGAGCTCGCCGACCACCGCGCCCTGCAGGAGGCGCGGGAGCACCTCCAGAAGGCCGGCGTCGACTTCGAGGAGGGCACGAAGGAGGAGCTCGACGAGCGCCGCGTCCAGGAGCTGATCCGCTTCTCCGACCCGTTCGACAACGTCTTCGAGCTGTTCCACGGCATCACCTACGAGTCGCGGCCGGTCGTCACGCCGTACGCCGCCACGTTCGTCACCGGCGACCAGGGCATGGGCCACATCGTGCTCCCGGTCCTCGACGACGTGGAGGCGCTCCGCTTCTACACCGACGTGCTGGGCTTCCGGCTGCGTGACTCGATGAGCATGCCGGGGGAGTTCGTCGGCAAGGAGCCGGGCTCGAAGGTCTGGCTGCGGTTCCTCGGCGTGAACCCGCGGCACCACTCGCTGGCGTTCCTGCCGATGCCGAACCCGGCCAAGTGCGTGCACATCATGCTCGAGGTCGACGAGCTCGACCACGTCGGTCGAGCGCTGGAGCGGGTGCGCAAGCACCAGGCGCCGCTGTCGGCGACCCTGGGGCGGCACATGAACGACGAGATGGTCTCCTTCTACGTGAAGTCGCCGGGCGGCTTCGACGTCGAGTTCGGCACCGAAGGCCTCACCGTCGACGACGCGCGCTGGGTCGCGCGGGAGTCGACCGCGGTGTCGTACTGGGGCCACGACTTCGGTGCTGGAGCCCAGTGACTTCCGACGCGGTGGAAGACTGACGTCATGGCCTCGGACCGTGGAGCTTCGGACGATGAGATCCCCGACGGGATGAGCCCGGACGCGCGGGAGACCTGGCCGAGCCCCGAGCTGATCAACTCCTGGCTGGGCGACCAGGACATCGACTTCGAGTTCCGTCCGGGTGAGGACGTCGCTGTCCACGACGACCCCGAGCACGTCGCCGCCGCGCGGCGCTTCCGCGACGTCCTGGGCCGGTTCGCCTCGGGCGTCACCGTCGTCACCGGTACGTCGGGCGGCGAGCCGGTCGGCCTGACCTGCCAGTCGTTCTCCAGCGTGTCGCTCGAGCCCCCGCTGGTGGTCTTCATCCCGGCGAAGTCCTCGCGGGCATGGCCGCTGATCCAGCGCTCGGGCAAGTTCTGCGTGAGCTTCCTGGCCGCCGACCAGGCCGAGTTGTCGAACACGATGGCCAGCCGCGGCGTCGACAAGTTCGCCGACGTGAAGTGGACCCCGTCGCCGGAGACCGGCTCGCCGATGCTGGACGGCGCGCTCGCCCGGGTCGACTGCACCATCCACGCGGTGCACGAGGCCGGCGACCACTACGTCGTGATCGGGCGGGTCGTGGACCTCGCGATCCAGGACGACGGCGACCGGGACCCGCTGCTGTTCTACCGCGGCGAGTACCGGACCACCGGTCCGCGTTGAGGGGGCTGTTCGCCGTCGAGTGACGTGAGATGGCTCCGAAACGGGCCGTTCTCCAGCCATTTCGCGTCACTCGACGACCCCGGCGCAGCCGGGCACTGGTTCCGGGTCAGGCGAGCGCGTCCAGCAGGAGCGTGGTGACCTCGTCCGGCCGCTCGAGGTTGGGCAGGTGACCCGCCCAGGGCAGCACGGTGCGGCGCGCGTCAGGAAGTCTCTGCGCAAGAGCGTCGGCCACCAGCGCGAAGTAGTCGAGGTCACGTGCCCCGCTGACGACGTACGCCGGCATGGTGGCCTGCGTCAGGTCGATGGGGGGACCCGGCTCGCGGGGCACGTCGTCGCCGGCAGCGAGCTGGACCTCGAACGCGGTGCGCTGCATCTCGCGGACCAGCGCCCGCGTCGCGGTCCTCGCCTCCGGCCCGAGGAAGGTCTCGACGTTGAGCTCCACCGCACCGGTGACGTCGCCCGCCTCCAGCAGCGCCTCCTCGCGCTCGGCGAACGCCCGCGCCGCCGGTGTCGGGTCGACGTCGTCGGCATCTGCGCACAGCAGCACCAGCCGGCTCACGCGGCCCGGCCATGCCGAGGCAACCTGCTGGGCGATCACGCCGCCGGCCGAGGAGCCGACCAGGGCCGCCTCCTCGATACCGAGCTCGTCGAGCAGGCCGATGACGTCCTCGGCGTCGGAGTAGGCGGCAGACGGTTCCGTGGGCAGCGGGCTTCGGCCCCAGCCGCGCCGGTCGTAGCGGACCACACGGTGGCGGCTGGCGAGCGCCTCCCACTGCGGATCCCACTGCCGCAGATCGGTGACGCCGGAGTGGAGGAGGAGGAGGACGGTCGGGCCCCGGCCCGCGGTCTGGTGGTGAAGAGGGCTCATTGCCCAGAGCATCTCGGACAACGCGCTCCCTCGGCCACTCGTTTAGACCCGGTCAGTACGACGGCAGCCGGTCCGCGTCGCTCTTGGCGAACCCCGTCCACGTCGTACGCCGCGGGTTGGCGACGGTGGCCGGTGCCTGCTCCTGGCGGTCGCCGACGCCGTCGAAGTGCGGCTCGAGGTGCAGGTCGAGGTCCGACGGGTTGGTCATGAAGGTCGTCATGGCGACGACGCTAGGAGTGACGGGTGTGACTGAGGAGGTTTCCGCCCGAACCGGGCCGATCGGTCCAGAGCGGTCGGTAACGAGTGGTCCACGAGACGTGCACAGCCCCGGAACAGCCCTTGACTACGGGCGCCAGTCGCGCCCGAACCAGCGCCGTACCCGGTCCGTCCCGAACGCCGCCTTGTCCGCCGCGAGCGCCCGACTGGGGCCTTCCAGCGCGCCGGTCGGCGCCTGCCCGCCCAGGAACGTCACGTCGACCTTGCCGACCTCGCCGCCGCCGAACTCCAGGTAGCAGGTGCCGTGGCCGTCGTACGTCGCCGCGGACGACTCGCCGCGCGCCCGGGCGACCAGCTGGGCGGCCACCACGGCGGCCTGGCCCTCCGCGAACACGCCGGCCTTCGGCGTGCCGACGCTGGTGACGTCGCCGACGGCGTACACGTCCTCGTAGCGGGTCCGCAGGGTCGAGGGGTCGACCGGGATCCAGCCGTCCTCGGTGAGCCCGGCCGCGACCACGACGTCGGGAGCGCGGTGCACGGGGACGCCGAGGAACAGGTCGAACGCGAGCTCGGCGCCGTCGGCGAGGACGGCCACCCGGCGCTGGGGGTCGAGCGAGCGCACCGTCGCGCCCGGGTGCCAGGCGATGCCGCGCTGCGCGAACTCCGCCAGCAGCGCGGCTGAGGCGGACGGCGACGGCGGGATGGGCGCGCCGAGCGGCATCACGAGCGAGACGGTCGAGACGTCCAGCAGGCCGCGCCGGCGGAGGTGGTCGTGGACCAGGAGCGCCGTCTCGCTCGGCGCCGGCGGGCACTTGAACGGCGTGGACGTGACGGCGACGACCACGCGCCCGCCGGGGAAGGCGTCGATGACGTCGCGGAGGGCGAACGCCCCGGCGACCGTGTAGAACTCGTGGCCGGCCTCGAGCAGCCCGGGCGTCGCCTCGGGGTGCAGGTCCGCGCCGAGCGCGACGACCAGGACGTCGCCGTCCAGCGAGCCGGCGTCGGTCCCGACGCGGCGGGAGACCGGGTCGATCGACGTGACGGTGGCCTGGACGAACCGGACGCCGTTCGGGACCCGGTCGGCGTAGCGGTGCTCGACGTGGTCGGCGGTCGCCCGGCCGAACATCACGTCGAGCTTGGAGAACCCGAAGACGAAGCCGTCGGCCCGGTCGACGAGGGTCACCTCGACGGCAGCGCCGAGCGCCCCGTCGAGTGCCGTGGCCAGCTCGAGCCCACCGAAGCCGGCCCCCAGGATGAGGACACGCATGACTGGACGCTAGTGGTCGCGACGGTGCGGCGCAGGCGCTTCGGCGACGTTGACGGTCGGGGTCCCGCCGCCGACCCGGGCGATCACGGCGAGCGACGGCTCGCCGGCCGGGTTGCTCTCGCGATGGACCGTGTACGCCGGCACGTGCACGAAGTCGCCCGCGACCGCGTCCAGGTAGCCCTCGTGGCCCTCGAACTCGAAGCGCAGGACCCCGCGCACGACGTACAGGCTCGACTCGTTGCGGTCGTGGTGGTGCCAGCCGGACACCGCACCGGGCGCCGTCTCGACCTGCCCGGCCCACAGCAACGGCAGCTCGAACGCGCGCTCGCGGTCCATGCCCGGCGTCGGGTCGGCCGGCACCAGGTCCGCGGGACCGAGGACGCGCACCGGCCGGGGGAGCTCGAGACCCATGGCCTCAGAGTGTCACGCGGGCGCGGTGCTCGCGCGGCGATCCGTACAGCTGGCCGAGGGCGTGCGCGCGCTTGAAGACCAGGTGCGCGTCGTGCTCCCAGGTGATCGCGATGCCGCCGTGCAGCTGGATGGTCTCGCCGGCGATCGTGGCGAGCGCCTCGCAGCAGTAGGACTTCGCGACGTGGGCGAGCTCCTCGGCGTCGTCGGCGTGCGTCGCGACGGCGTATGACCCCGCCCAGGACGCCGACCGCGACATCTCGGCCAGCACCAGCATGTCCGCCATCCGGTGCTTGAGCGCCTGGAAGGACCCGATCGGCCGGCCGAACTGCACCCGCTCCTGCGAGTAGGCCACGGTCATGTCGAGGGCGCGCGCCGCGCACCCGGCGGCCAGCGCGGCACAGCCGACCGCACCGACCAGGCGCGCCCGGTCGCGGGCCGCCGGGCCGTCACCGATCCGGGTGCTCGTGCCGCCCGTCACCGTCGCGAGACGGATCGTCTGGTCCATGCTCGGGACCCAGGCGCGCTCGGCGTCCTCGACCTCGAAGAGCCCGTCGTCCGTGGCGACCACGACGATGCTCGCGAGGTCACCGTCCAGCACGGGGCCGGCATCGTCCAGGGCTCCGTCGACGAGCGCCGCGACCTCGCCGGCCGCGATGCGGGGGAGCAGCCGGGCCTTCGCGTCGTCGTTTGCGCCGGCCAGCAGCGCCTCCGCGGTCACCACCGAGCTGAGCAGCGGCGACGGCACGAGCGAGCGGCCGATCTCCTCCAGCACGACGGCCGCCTCGAAGAGCGAGGCGCCGAAGCCGTCGTGCTCCTCCGGGACGGCGAGGGCGGCCACCCCGATCTGGTCGCACAGCGTCCGCCAGAGCTCCTCGTCGTACCGCTCGACCCGGGCGTCGCCGCGCCTGTCGAGCAGCGAGCGCACCGTCGAGGCCAGCTCCTGCTGCTCCTCCGAGAGCGCGAACTCCATCAGAGCAGCCCTGCCAGGACCCGGCCGCGGTGGTACGCCGGGGTGCCCCAGGCCGTCACCAGCGCGCGCACCTTGGTCAGCCAGATGCTCAGGTCGAACTCCTGGGTGTAGCCGATCGCGCCGTGCACCTGAAGCCCCGTGCGGGACGCGAGGTACGCCGCGTCCCCCGCTGCCACCTTCGCGGCCGAGGCCGGCACCTCGCCGAGCGCCGCGCCCAGCACGAGCGGACGGGCGAAGTCGAGGGCGATGCGGACGTCTGCGAGCGCGTGCTTGATCGCCTGGTAGGACCCGATCTCGCGGCCGAACTGCTTGCGCTGCTGCACGTACGTCACCGAGTCCGCGAGGATCCGCTCGCCGGCGCCGAGCAGCTGGGCCGCGGTCGCGAGCACGGCCAGGTCGAAGGCCTCCTCGTGCACCTCGCCGTCGCCGCTGACGCGGAACAGGTGCCGGGTGCGGTCGACGGAGTCGACCCGCTCGCCGACGGACGTCGCGGGCGACGAGCCGACGTACACCCGGTCGGCGACGTCGGCGTCGAGCGCGTACGGCACGTGTGGCGGCAGTGCCACGGTGGCCACCCCGTCGACCTCGCGCCCCAGCGCCACCGGGAGGTACGCCGCGGACTCGACCCACGGGCCGGGCACGGCGTGCCGGCCGAGTGCTTCGAACGCCAGGCAGACCTCGACCGGCGTCGCGTCGGTCGCGAGCGAGGTGACGCCGAGGTCGGCCAGCCGGGCCCAGAGCTTCAGGCCCGGGCCGTGGTCGTCCTCCGCCCACGCCCGCGCGGCGCCGACCGGGTCGGCTGCGGAGAGCAGGCTCTCGAGCGCGGCGGCGAAGTCGCGCTGGTCGTCGTCGAGCTCGAACCTCACCCGCGCACCTCCCGAGGCAGGCCGAGGATCCGCTCGGCGACGATGTTGCGCTGGATCTCGTTGGTGCCCGCGTAGATCGGCCCGGAGAGCGAGAACGTGTAGCCGTCGAGCCACCTCGACCCGACCTCGGCCTCCGGCCCGAGCAGGTCGAGCGCGGTCTCGTGAAGGGCGACGTCCAGCTCGGACCAGAACACCTTGTTGACCGAGCCGGCGGCACCCATGTCGCCGCCTCCGGCCAGGCGGGTGACCGTCCCCCAGGTGTAGAGGCGGTAGGCCTGCGCACCGAGCCAGGCATCGACGACACCGTCCCTGAACGCCGGGTCGGGGCGCTCGCGGTAGAGGTCGACCAGGCGGTCGGCGGCGGCGCAGAAGCGGCCGGGGGAGCGCAGCGACAGCCCGCGTTCGTTGCCGGCCGTCGACATCGCGACCCGCCACCCGTCGCCGGGGGCGCCGAGCACGTCGGCGTCGGGCACGAACACGTCCTCGAAGAAGATCTCCGCGAACCCGGCCTCGCCGTCGAGCTGGGCGATCGGGCGGACGGTGATGCCCTCGGCGTCGAGGGGGAAGAGGAAGTACGTCAGCCCGTGGTGCCGCTGGGCCTCCGGGTCCGAGCGGAACAGCCCGAACCCCCAGTGTGCGAACGTCGCCCGGGAGGACCAGGTCTTCTGGCCGTTGAGGACCCAGCCGCCGCGTTCGTCGTCGCGACGTGCGGTCGAGCGGAGCGAGGCGAGGTCGGACCCGGCCTCGGGCTCGGACCAGCACTGCGCCCAGACCTGCTCCCCGGTCGCCATCGACGGCAGGAACCGGTCCTGCTGGTCCGGGGTGCCGTGGTCGAAGAGGATCGGCGAGAGCAGGAAGATGCCGTTCTGGCTCACCCGGCCGGGCGCACCGGCGCGGTAGTACTCCTCCTCGAACACCACCCACTCGACCAGCGACGCCTCACGGCCGTGGTGCGCCTCGGGCCACGACACCACCGACCATCGGGCATCGGCGAGCTTGCGCTCCCACGCCTGGTGGGCGAGGAAGCCCTCGGCGGTGTCCATCGAGGGCAGCGGCTCGCCCGGCACGTTGGCCGCGAGCCATTCGCGTGCCTCGGCCTGGAAGGCGAGCTCCGACTCGCTCAGCGTCAGGTCCATCCCGGTCAGGCTTCCTTCTCCGTGTTCGGTGGTCGAGTGGCCGCCGAGGGATGAGGTGGCGTATCGAGACCCCTCAGCTCCGTCTTCAGCACCTTGCCGGACAGGTTCCGAGGCAGCGCGTCGACCAGCTCGACGTGCCGCGGCACCTTGAAGTTCGCCAGCCGCTGCCTCGCGAAGGCGATGACGTCGTCGGCGGAGACCGACCCGACGACGTACGCCATGCCGACCTCGCCCATCCGCTCGTCGGGCACGCCGACCACGGCGACGTCGCTCACGCCGTCCATCCGGGCGAGCGCCTGCTCGACCTCGGCGGGGTACACGTTGAATCCGCCGGAGATGTACATGTCCTTGAGCCGGTCGGTGATGGTGAGGTTGCCGTCCTCGTCGAGCACGCCCACGTCGCCGGTGTGCAGCCAGCCGTCCCCGTCGATCGCCTCGGCGGTGGCCTCCGGGTCGTCGAGGTAGCCGAGCATCACGAACTCGCCGCGGACCAGGAGCTCGCCGTTCTCGGCGATGCTCGTCTCCATGCCGGGGATCGCGCGCCCGCAGGTGGTCGCGACCGTCTCGGCGGAGTCACCCTCGCGGCACATGGTCACGACCACCGCCTCGGTCATGCCGAAGGCCGTCACGACCTGGTCGATCGCGAGCTCCTGCCGCATCCGCTCGATGAGCACGACGGGGACGACGGCGGCGCCGGTGACCGCGAGGCGCAGCGACGAGAGGTCGCGCTCGGTGCGTCCGGGAGCGGCGAGCAGGGACTGGTAGATCGTCGGCGCGCCGGGCAGCACCGTGATCCGCTCGGCCTCGATCAGCCGCATCGTCTCGTCGAGGTCGAAGGTCGCGAGCGGGTAGAGCGTCGCGCCGGTGAGCAGGCCGGTGACGATGCCGACCTTGTAGCCGAAGGAGTGGAAGAACGGGTTGACCACCAGGTACCGGTCGTCGCTGGTCACGCCCCCGAGAGAGCCCCAGGCATCCGCGACGCCGACCGTCTGCCGGTGCGCGGACATCGCACCCTTGGGGCGACCGGTCGTGCCCGAGGTGAACAGGATGTCGGCGACGTCATCGGGCGAGACCGCAGCCGCCACGGTGTCGATGTCTCCCGCCTCCGCCTCGACCGACGAGAGGTGCGCGATGTCGACGACCTCGCGCACGGTGGCGAGGTCGCTGGCGGCGCGCAGGTCGGCACCCTGGGTGCGCCCCAGGAAGCCGTCGGCGACCACCACGAGGACCGCGCCGGTGCGGTCCGCGAGGTCGGCGACCTCGTGCCCGGTGTACCGGGAGTTGGCAGGCACCAGCGTGCCGCCGGCGTACGACACGGCGAGCGCGGCCACCACCCATTCGACGCTGTTCGGCGCCCAGACGACGACGCGGCCGCCCGGGGCGAGGCCGCGGAGCCGGTAGCCGGCCGCGGTGCGGCGCACCCGCTCGAGGAGCCCGGTGAACGAGAGCGACGCCCCGGCCTCGACGTACGCCGCCTCGTCGCCGAAGCGTGCCGCGGCAGCACGGAGCACCCCGGGGACCGTGGTCCTCATGTCACCTCCGCAGGCCAACCAAGCAATTGCTTGGTAGAGTATCACCCGTGGACCTGACCTACTCCGAGGAGGACCAGGCCTTCCGCGCCGAGGTGCGGGGCTGGCTCGAGGAGCACCTGACCGGCGACTGGGCCGCGCTGCGCGGCCTCGGCGGTGCCGGTCGCGA
This sequence comes from Nocardioides sp. HB32, assembly GCF_054058995.1. NCBI lineage: Bacteria > Bacillati > Actinomycetota > Actinomycetes > Propionibacteriales > Nocardioidaceae > Nocardioides > Nocardioides sp. HB32. The sequence goes on along the minus strand of NZ_JBSSBS010000001.1, from coordinate 3,241,051 downwards.
CCACGAGGCCCACGACGAGCGGCTCGCGTGGAACCGGCTGCTCGCGGAGCACGGCTGGACGTGCGTCGGCTGGCCGGAGGAGCACGGCGGCCGCGGGCTGAGCCTGGTCCAGCAGATGGTCTTCCACGAGGAGTACGCACGTGCGAATGCGCCGGTGCGGGTCAACCACCTCGGCGAGGAGCTGCTCGGGCCGACGCTGATGGCGTTCGGCACCGAGGAGCAGCAGCAGCGCTTCCTGCCCAAGATCGTGGCGGTCGAGGAGCTGTGGGCCCAGGGCTACTCCGAGCCGAACGCCGGCTCCGATCTGGCCAACGTGCAGACCAAGGCCCGGCTCGAGGGCTCCCCGGACGACGGGGAGTGGGTCGTCGACGGCCAGAAGGTGTGGACGTCGAACGCGCACCTCAGCCAGTGGGCGTTCGTCCTGTGCCGCACCGAGCCGGGCAGCCAGCGCCACCACGGGTTGTCGTTCCTGCTGGTGCCGCTCGACCAGGACGGCGTCGAGGTCCGACCCATCGAGCAGCTCACCGGCGGCTCGGAGTTCAACGAGGTGTTCTTCACCGGCGCGCGGACGCGGGCCGACCTGGTCGTGGGCGAGCCGGGGGAGGGCTGGCAGGTCGCGATGGCGCTGCTCGGCTTCGAGCGGGGTGTCTCGGTGCTCGCCCAGGTGGTGGGCTTCACCCGCGAGCTCGCGGGCGTCGTCGACCTCGCCAGGGACAACGGCGCGATCGACGACGCCCTGTTCCGCGACCGGCTCGCGGAGCTCCGGGTCGAGCTCGACGTGATGCGCTTCCAGGCGCTGCGCGGGCTCTCCACGGACGGCGGCGGCGGGGCGTCGATCTTCAAGCTGGTCTGGGCGAACTGGCACAAGCGGCTCGGGGAGGTCGCGATGGACGTCCTCGGCGCCGAGGGCTTGACCGCGGGTGCGCCGTACGAGCTGGACCGCTGGCAGCGACTCTTCCTGTTCTCGCGCTCCGACACCATCTACGGCGGCAGCGACGAGGTGCAGCGCAACATCCTCGCCGAGCGGGTGCTCGGGCTGCCCCGCGAACCCAAGGGAACCCCAGCCACCAGAGAGGCACGCGGATGACCGCTCCTACCTACGTTCCCGGCCACGACCTGCTCGCCGGCAAGGTGGTCGCCGTGACCGCGGGCGCCGGCGCGGGCATAGGCGCGTCCGTGGTACGGCGGGCGCTCGAGGAGGGCGCGAAGGCCGTGGTCTTCAGCGACACCCACGAGCGCCGGCTCGCGGAGGCGGAGGCGAGCCTGGCCGAGGAGTTCGGCACGGACCGGGTGCGGCAGCTGGTCTGCGACGTCACCGACGAGGTCCAGCTCTCCGCGTTCCTCGACGTCGCGGACGAGCTCGGCGGGCTCGACGTGATGGTCAACAACGCCGGCCTCGGCGGCACCGCCAGCATCCTGGAGATGACCGACGACCAGTGGTCGAAGGTCCTCGACATCACGCTCACCGGCACGTTCCGCTGCATCCGGGCCGCCGGGCAGCGGATGGTCGCCGCCGGCAAGCCGGGCGTGATCGTCAACAACGCCTCGGTGATCGGCTGGCGGGCCCAGGAGGGCCAGGCGCACTACGCCGCGGCGAAGGCCGGCGTGATGGCGCTGACCCGGTGTGCGGCGATGGACCTCGCGCCGCACGGGATCCGCGTCAACGCCGTGTCCCCGAGCCTGGCGATGCACCCCTTCCTCGCCAAGGTCACCTCCGACGAGCTGCTCGACGAGCTCAAGGCGCGCGAGGCGTTCGGCCGGGCGGCGGAGCCGTGGGAGGTCGCGAACGTGATGGTGTTCCTGGCGAGCGACTACTCGTCGTACCTCACCGGTGAGGTGGTCTCCGTGAGCAGCCAGCATGCCTGAGCCGGCGCCGGCCACGCGTCGGGAGGAGCTGCTCAGGATCGCGGCCGGACTCTTCGCGGAGAAGGGCTACAAGTTCACCACGGTCCGCGACATCGCCGACGCCGCCGGCATCCTGTCCGGGAGCCTGTACCACCACTTCGACTCCAAGGAGTCGATGGTCGACGAGATCCTCCGCACCTTCCAGGAGGAGCTCTTCGGGCAGTACGACGAGATCCTCGCCGGCGACCTGGACCCGCTCGCGAAGCTCGAGCAGGCGGTGCTGGTCTCGTTCGACGCGATCGACCAGCACCGCGACGAGGTGGCGATCTACCAGAACGACGCGGCCCACCTGCTGACCTTCGACCGGTTCGCCTACCTCGGCGAGCGGAACCGGCAGTCCCGGGAGGTCTGGCTGACGCTGCTGCAGAACGGCATCGACGCCGGCGTGCTGCGCGACGACCTCGACCTCGAGCTCACCTACCGCTTCATCCGCGACACCGTCTGGGTCGCGGTCTCCTGGTACCGACCGGGCGGCCGCCGCACCCACACCGAGATCGCGCGGCAGTACCTGTCCATCCTGCTCGAAGGGATCCACCGTGCCTAGCTCGACCAACGAGGCCTACATCGTCGACGCCGTCCGGACCCCGGTCGGCAAGCGCGGCGGCGCCCTCGCCGGCGTGCACTCCGCCGACCTCGCCGCCCACACGATCTCCGCACTGGTCCGCCGCACCGGGGTCGACCCGGGCGCCGTGGACGACGTGATCCTCGGCTGCTGCGACACCATCGGCTCGCAGGCCGGCGACGTCGCCCGCACGGCCTGGCTGGTCGCCGGCCTGCCCGACCACGTGCCCGGCGTGACGATCGACCGGCAGTGCGGGTCCTCGCAGCAGGCCGTGCACTTCGCCGCCCAGGGCGTCATGTCCGGCACCCAGGACCTCGTGGTCGCCGGCGGGGTCCAGAACATGAGCGCGATCCCGATCTCGGCGGCCATGCTGGTGGGGCAGCGGTACGGGTTCTCCACGCCGTTCGCCGAGTCGCCCGGCTGGCAGGAGCGGTACGGCGACCAGGAGGTCAGCCAGTTCCGCTCCGCCGAGATGATCGCGGAGAGGTGGGACATCTCCCGGCAGGAGATGGAGTCCTTCGCGCTCGCCTCGCACGACCGGGCGCGGGCCGCGATCGCCGAGGGCCGTTTCAAGGACGAGATCGCTCCTCTCGCCCTCCCCGACGGGCAGGTCTTCGACACCGACCAGTGCCCGCGCGAGACCTCGATGGAGAAGATGGCCGGCCTCGAGCCGCTCGCCCCTGGTGGCCGGATCACCGCGGCGGTCGCCTCGCAGATCTGCGACGCCTCCTCGGCGATGCTGATCGCATCCCGGGCCGCCGTGCGCGACCACGGCCTGACGCCGCGAGCCCGCATCCACCACCTGTCGGTGCGCGGCGACGACCCGGTCTGGATGCTCACCGGGCCGATCCGGGCGACCAGGCATGCGCTGGACCGGTCGGGGCTCACGATCGAGGACATCGACCTGTTCGAGTGCAACGAGGCGTTCGCCTCGGTCGTGATCGCCTGGATGCGCGAGACCGGAGCCCCGCACGACAAGGTCAACGTGAACGGCGGCGGCATCGCGCTCGGGCACCCGATCGGGGCCACCGGCACCCGCCTGATGACCACCCTGCTCAACGAGCTCGAGCGCACCGGCGGGCGCTACGGCCTCCAGACGATGTGCGAGGGCGGCGGCCAGGCCAACGTGACCATCCTGGAACGTCTCTGACCCCGTTCGGGCACGCCGGAACGTTCCGGGAAACCCTGCGACAGTTGCACGTCTTCGCACTGCACATTTCCGCACGACTTCGCTGTTGACGCGATGTTCGGGCGCGGGCGACAGTTCGCGAGGTTCGTGTCTCGGGCGGTACCACACCTGAACCCTCTGCGACGTCGAGCCATCTCATCGGGGGCTCCACCACGAGCCCGACCTCAAGGAGTGTCAGTGAAACGACTCGTCGCGGGGGGCTTCACCACAGCCCTCGTCTCGGCGTTGGCAGTCGTCTCGGTGCCCAGCGGCGCCGACGCATCAGCCACGACCGGATCCACCCAGAGTGCTCCAGCAGTGAAGTCCGTGCAGGCCCACGGCTCGGCGAAGAAGCAGGCCGCCGATACGGCGCGCAAGCTCGTCGCCTCGCCGCCGGCCGTCCTCAGGGCCACCTCGCACGACGCCTTCGTCGCGCGACCGGTGCAGTCCTCCCACGGCCTGCAGTACGTGCCGTACGACCGCACCTACCGCGGCCTGCCGGTCGTCGGCGGCGACTTCGTCGTCGTCACCGACTCCGCCGGCCGCCTGCTGGAGACCAGCGTCGCCCAGACCCGGGCGGTGCAGCTGTCCTCGACCACGCCGCACGTCGCGAAGGGCGCCGCGCGCCGGACCGCGCTGCGGCAGGTGACGCACGGCGGGTACGACGGTGCGACCCGCCTCGTCGTCCTGCAGCGCGGCAGCTCCGCGCTCGCGTGGGAGACGACCGTCGTCGGCTCGCGCGCGGGAGAGGCGTCCCGGCTGAGCGTGTACGTCGACGCGGTCTCCGGCCGCGTCCTGCACCGCGTCGAGCACGTCATGGAGGGCACCGGCAACGGCGCCTGGGAGGGCACCGTCAGCATCCCGACGTCCGGGTCCGGCTCGTCGTACTCGATGACCAACTCCAACGCCGCCACGATGAAGTGCCAGAACGCGTCCGGCAGCGTGACGTTCACCGGCACCGACGACAGCTGGGGCAACGGCGACCCGACCAACCGCGAGACCGGCTGCGTCGACGCCTTCTACAGCGCGGAGAAGGAGCGCCAGATGCTGTCGTCGTGGCTCGGCCGCAACGGCATGGACGGCTCCGGCGGCTGGGTGCCGATCCGGGTCGGCCTCAACGACGTGAACGCCTACTACGACGGCACCCAGGTCCAGGTCGGCCACACCCAGACCGGTGGCAAGTGGATCGGCTCCGTCGACGTGGTGGCCCACGAGTTCGGCCACGGCGTCGACGACCACACCCCGGGCGGCATCTCGGGGAACGGCACCCAGGAGTTCGTCGCCGACACCTTCGGCGCCGCGACCGAGTGGTACGCCAACAACCCGGCCGACGCCCCCGACTACACGGTCGGCGAGGAGGTCAACCTGGTCGGCAACGGCCCGATCCGCTACATGTACAACCCGTCCCTCGCGGGCGACGCCAACTGCTACTCGTCGTCCACGCCCACCAGCGAGGTCCACTCGGCCGCCGGCCCGGGCAACCACTGGTTCTACCTGCTCGCGGAGGGCACCAGCCCGACCGACGGCCAGCCGACCAGCCCGACCTGCAACAGCACGTCGGTCACCGGCGTGGGCATCCAGAAGGCCATCACCATCATGTACAACGCGATGCTGATGAAGACCTCGACGTCGTCGTACCTGAAGTACCGGACCTGGACGCTCACCGCGGCCAAGAACCTGTACCCCGGCTCGTGCACGGAGTTCAACGCCGTCAAGGCCGCCTGGAACGCCGTCAGCGTCCCCGCGCAGACCGGTGACCCGACCTGCTCCACCTCCGGCGGGAACACGGTGACCGTCACCAACCCGGGCAGCCAGACCGGCACCGTGGGCACGGCGAAGACCCTCCAGATCTCGGCGTCCGACTCGGCGTCGGGCCAGACCCTGACCTACTCGGCCACCGGTCTGCCGGCCGGCCTGTCGATCAACGCCTCGACCGGCCTGATCTCGGGCACCCCGACCACGGCAGGTACCTACTCGTCGACGGTCAGCGCGAAGGACACCACGAACGCCACCGGCTCGGCCACGTTCACGTGGACGATCTCCGGGACCGGCGGCGGCGGCTCCTGCACCGGCCAGAAGCTGCTCAACCCGGGCTTCGAGTCGGGGGCGGCCTCGTGGACCGCGACGTCCGGCGTGATCACGACCGACAGCGGCGAGCCGGCGCACGCCGGCAGCTACAAGGCGTGGCTGGACGGCTACGGGACCACCCACACCGACACGCTGAGCCAGTCGGTCACGATCCCGTCCGGGTGCAGCGCGACGCTGTCGTTCTACCTCCACATCGACTCCGCGGAGACGACGACCTCGACGGCGTACGACAAGCTCACCGTCAAGGCCGGGTCGACGACGCTGGCGACGTACTCCAACCTCAACAAGGCCTCGGGCTACGTCCTGAAGTCGCTCAACGTGTCGTCGCTGGCTGGCCAGACGGTTTCGATCAGCTTCTCCGGCGCGGAGGACAGCTCGCTGCAGACCAGCTTCGTCATCGACGACACAGCTCTGACGCTGGGCTGATGCTGGGCTGAACCACACGGGTCGGCGTGGGTCCTCGGGGGCCCACGCCGATCTGCGTCCTACCGCAGGACGAGCACCAGCCCGACGATGCCGGGGACGGTGCCGAGCAGCAGCCAGGGAGAGAGGAACCTCTTCTGGTGGATCGCGCGGAACACCGCGATCGACAGCACGCCGAACGCCGCGGCGATGACGTTGAGGCCGATCCGCGCGCTGGGCCGGTCCTCGTCGATGTAGACCGCCGCGATCACGATGCCGACCGAGAGGTGGATGATCGTGGTGAACGCCAGCGCCGAGAGCACCCACTTCTGGACCGGCTCGAGGTGCATCGGGCCCGAGTCGCCCGCCTTGCGGACCTCGCGCTGCGGGTTGGCGGGGTCCATCAGGTGCCGGCGGCGCTTCTGCTCCTTCTGCTCGGTCACGACCCCATTCTCTCAGGTGGCCGACGGCGGTCGACGGCGGGAGGGAAAACCCGGGTGCGCCGCGAGGGACGCGCGGTCATGCTCGGGTCATGGACATCCACGAGGTCGCGTGGTCGGACGAGGAGGGCGTACGCCGGTTCGCGGCCGTCAAGGAGGCCGTGCGCGCGGCCGACGCGCCCTGGGAGCACCCGGTCCTGGCCCGCCAGACGGCCGGCGTCCTGCGCTACGGCTGGGACGGGGAGCCGGCCGGGTCGTTCCTCGTGTCGGTGGACGGCGTCGACGTGGCGACGGGTGAGTACGAGACCACGTCGTACGACAACCAGCACCTCGCCTGGCTCGGCATCGACGTCCACCCCGCACACCGGCGCCGCGGGCACGGGAACGCGGTGCTCGCGTTCCTCCTGGACCGCGCGCGTGCGGAGGGCCGGACCTCCGTGGGCGGCAACACGTGGGACGCCGCGGGGCCTCGGGCGTTCGCGGCCCGGCACGGCTTCGCGATGAAGTCCGTCGAGGTGAACCGCCGCCAGCACCTGGCCAGGGTCGACCGCGTCGAGCTGGACCGGCTGCACGCGGACGCGCTCCGCCACGCGCGCGACTACGAGCTCCTGCGCCGGGTCGGCGCGACCCCGGCCGCCGAGCTGCCGGCGCTCGCCGACATGACGGCCGCGATCAACGACGCGCCGACCGACGACCTCGACATCGAGGACGAGGTGTTCCCGCCCGAGCGGGTCGCGGCGTACGAGGAAGCCCAGCTGAGCGTGGGAAAGACGCTGCTCCGGGTGTACGCGCGGCACCGGGTCACCGGTGAGCTCGCCGGCCAGACGGTCCTCGTCGTGGAGGGCGAGCGTCCCGAGGTCGCCCACCAGCACGACACGTCGGTGGTGCGGGCGCACCGTGGCCACCGGCTCGGTGTGCTCCTGAAGACAGAGATGCTGCACTGGCTCGCCGAGGAGCAACCGCAGGTCGAGACCGTCGACACCTGGAACGCGGAGTCGAACGACCACATGATCAGCGTCAACCAGGCGCTCGGCTACGAGATCATCGGCCGCGGCCTCGCGTGGCAGCGGCCCCTCTGACGGACCGGCCTACCAGGTCCGGTGGACCGGGCCGTGCCCGGTGCCCAGGAGCTGGCGGAGGAAGTCGATCTCTCGCCGGACCTCGTGGGGGAGCGTGAGACCCGCCGCGGTCAGGACGTCCTCGAGCCGTTCGAGCGACGCGAGCAGGACGACCTGGGCGGCGCGGATCTCCTGGGTGTTGCCGATCCCGCTGCGGGCGGCATCGACGTCGGACCGCGCCCGGCGGACGGCCGCATGCAGCTCGCGGAGCCGCGCGGGATCGACTCCGGATCCTGAGGACCCCGCCGATCCCACGCCGTTCTCACGTCCGCCGGTGCTCGTGCGTCAGACGCCGCGGACGTTCTCGGCCTGGGGGCCCTTGGGGCCCTGGGTGACGTCGAACTCGACGCGCTGGTTCTCCTGGAGCGACTTGAAGCCCTGGCCGGAGATGGCGGTGTGGTGGACGAAGACGTCGGGGCCGCCGGCGTCCTGGGCGATGAAGCCGAATCCCTTGTCGTCGTTGAACCACTTGACGGTGCCCTGAGCCATGATCTGTTTCCTTGGTGTCTAGCTGTGGGGAGCGAGGTGCCCCGCACACGAGCTGAAGACATCCACACTGCCCCTGATGTCCAGCGAGACCGAAGACCAAGTACCACGAAGATGTGCCGTCGCCTGCGGCGACGGGGGAGGCGAATCGCCTACCCTCCAACACGCTCAACCTAGCACGGGGCGGCCCTTCGACCCGCGTCGCCGGCGGTTAGGCTGCGGCTCGTCCGACGGTTCTGCAAGGGTTCTGGGACAGGGGTGCTGATGATCGGGCTGCCGGCTCACGGGTTCGTGCTGCTGTCCATGCCGAAGTGCGCCTCGACGTCACTGGTGCACTCGCTCCAGGCACGGGCGGAGCTGGTGCTGCGGGTCAACCCGCGGCTCAAGCACATGAACTGCCGCTCGTTCCACAACCTGATCGTCCCGGTGCTCAACAACGGTGGCTACCAGCGCGCCGACTACGAGCTGGTCTCGCTGTTCCGCGAACCCGTCACGTGGCTCGAGTCGTGGTGGCGCTACCGCCAGCGCCCGGCGCTGGCCCGGGAGGACGCCGCCAAGTTCACCGGCGAGATCTCGTTCGAGGAGTTCGTCGGGCGGTACGTCGACAACGACCCGCGGCCCGGCACGCTGCGCGGGCGGCCGGCGAAGTTCATCGCGATGAGCGACGGCCTCGACATCGGCGTGGACCGGCTCTTCGCGCTGGAGCAGCCGGAGGTGTGGAAGCGCTGGATCAACGAGAAGGTCGGCGGCGGGGTCGACATCCAGGTGGACAACCGGTCGAGGGTGCGCAGCGAGCCCGAGCTGAGCAGCACCCTCCGGGCGCGGCTCGACGACTTCTTCCGCCCCGAGCTGGAGATCTACGAGCGGCTCCGGGCCACGGGCGAGTGGGCGCCGCCGCGCGGCTACGTGCCCGGTGCGTCCAGCGCGTAGGAGGCGGCCCTCCGCAGCTCGTCCGCGGCTCGGGTGACGACCCGGTCGATCAGCTCCTCGCACGTCGGCAGGTCGTCGATGAGACCGACCACCTGGCCGCTGGCGAGGACTCCGGCGGACGTGTCCCCGTCGACGAGCCCGGCCTTGAGCATCATCGGCGTGTTCGCGGCCAGTGCGAGCTGGCCGAGAGTGCGGCCCTGCGCCTTCTTCATCGCGCGGCCGTCCCGGGCCAGGCCCAGCCACGACATCCCGCTGGTCCTCTTGAACTCCAGCGTCCGGCGCATCGTCGGGCCCATCCGCCTTACGGCGCTGGTCTCCTCGAGCTCGTCGACCAGCTCGGTGCGCAGCATCCGGTGCGGCATCCCGTCCACCTTGGCGGTCACGACCGTGTCGGTCAGCCCGCGCTCGAGGTAGACCTGCTTGACCGCGTCAGGCACGGCCGAGTCCTGGGTCAGCAGGAAGCGGGTGCCCATGCCGACCCCGGCGGCGCCGTACGACAGCGCGGCCGCGAGGCCGCGCCCGTCGAAGAAGCCGCCGGCCGCCACGACCGGGATGTCGACGGCATCGAGCACCGTGGGCAGCAGCAGCGTGGTCGGCACCGGGCCGGTGTGTCCGCCGCCCTCGCCGCCCTGCACCATCACCGCGTCCGCCCCCCACGAGGCGACCTTGACCGCGTGCTTCGCGGCCCCGATCGAGGGCATGACGACAATGCCGTGCTCCTTCAGCGTCGCGATCAGCTCGGGCTTCGGCGCGAGCGCGAACGACGCGACCCTCACGCCGTGCTCGATGAGCAGCCGGCACCGGTCCGGGGCGTCCGCTGCGTCGGCACGGAGGTTGACGCCGAACGGCTGGTCCGTGCGGGCCTTGACCTCGACGATCGCCTGCTCGAGCTCCTCGAAGGTCATGGTGGCGCTGGCGAGGATGCCGAGCCCGCCGGCGTTCGCGGTGCCGCTGACCAGGCGCGGGCCGGAGACCCAGCCCATGCCGGTCTGCACGACCGGGTGCCGGACCCCGACCAGGTCGGTGAACGGCGTGCGCAGCAGCTGCTCAATCAACGTCCGGCACCTCCTTGAAGCGCAGGCCCTTCGGGTCGAGCACCTCGCGGATCAGGATCAGCTCCTCCGTCGTCGGCGCGCGGGTGGTCGGCACGTCGGCCGGCACGTCCAGCTCGAACCCGGTCGCCGCGCGCACCTCGTCGACGGTGACGCCGGGGTGCACGCTGAGCAGACGGAGCGTGTCGCCGGCGCCCTGCACGTCGAACACCGCCAGGTTGCTGACCACCCGGTGGATGTCGTTGAAGCGCGCGGCCGCCGGTCCGGCCTCCTTCGCGAGCCTCGGGCCCACGCCGGAGACGATGTCGACGCGCTCGACGAAGACGCGGGGCGAGTGCCTGGACACCCAGTACGACGTGCGGTTGTTGACCGTGTTGCCCGGCGCGCCGCGCGAGCCGAGGAGCTGGCGCTTCGGCTGCTTCCAGTCACCGATCGCCGAGATGTTCTGGTTGCCGTGCCGGTCCACCTGGGTGGCGCCCATCATCACGTGCCGCTTGCCGTGGGCGACCACGTCGAAGACGCTGCGGAACGGGATCCAGCCTTCGACGACGTCGGCCCTGGCGAAGAGGGGCGGCACGCCGGCGAGGAACAGGGACTCGCCGTCGGAGATCACCAGGTCGGGGTTGCTGGTCAGCTTCGCCAGCCGCACGCCGAGCATCGGCAGCATCCCCATCGGGCTGGCGAAGATCTCGCCGTCGTCCTGGAACGCGTCCGCGATCGCCGCGGCGCAGACGTCGGCACGGGTGACGTCGCTCATGATTCCTCCCCGAACGCTCGGACGGCGGCCTGGTAGGCGGCCTCGTCCCCTTGCAGGAACCGGGTGCTGAAGGCCGCCCACTCCTCGTCCGAGCCGGACGCGGCGGCGGCGTACGCCCGCTGGAACCTCTCGTCGCGCTCGTAGTCCGGTGTGCAGGTCGTGAAGTGCGCGCCGTTCGGCGTCTCGACGACACCGCTGACCATCATCCGGCTGAGCAGCAGCCGCTGGACCGGTGTGTCGACGGTCAGGCCGGCGGTGTCGACCACCTGCTCCACCGAGAGATAGGCCCTGTCGGCGGCCATGCAGAACAGGTCGTCGAAGTACGGGTCCGGGCCGAGGTACGTCGCGTTGCCGTGCTGGTCGGCGCGGTTGAGGTGCACCAGCGCCGCGTCGAGGTGCAGCGCCGGTACGGCGACGAGCTCCTCGTGCTGGTCGTCGGGGCCGGCGTAGGGACTGGTGATCGTCCTGATCCACGGCTGGTTGACGAGCACGTCCGAGCCGAGGCCGGCGCGCATCGGCAGGAACGGCAGCCGCTGGGCGGCCGCGCGGAGGCCGGTCTGGAACATGCCCTCGTCGAGCTCGACCACCTCGGGGATGGTGCCCTCCTGGCGCGCCTTCTGGAAGTTCGGCTCGAGCGGCACCGAGTCGAGCGAGACGAAGGCGAAGACCAGCCTGCGGATCTTGCCGGCGCGGGCGAGCAGCCCGACGTCGGCGCCGCCCCAGCTGACGATCGTCAGGTCCTTCAGGTCGCTGCGCAGGATCGCCCGGACCAGCGCCATCGGCTTGCGTCGCGGCCCCCACCCGCCGATGCCGATGGTCATGCCGTCCGTCAGCTCACCGACGACCTCGTCGATCGTCATGCGCTTGTCGCGTGGCTCCTTCGTCACTGCGAGCCCCTCCTCTTGGCGGCCTTGTCCGTCCCCGCGAACTCGTCGCGGAGCTCGTCGCTGACACCGGCGAGGTTGAGCTCCATGGTGAAGCCCTGCTCGAACCGGTAGCTCTTGTTCACGTCGATCGGGTCGATGCCGTTGAGGCACTCCTTGGCGGCGCGGATCACCCGGGTGTCGTGCGTGGCGATCTCGCCGGCCACCGCCAGCGCGGCCTCGTCGAGGTCGGCCCGCGGGACGACCTCGAGGACCGAGCCGAACTGCACGAGGTCGGCCGCCCTGATCGTGCGAGCGGTGAAGTAGAGCGTGCGCATCATGTGCTGCGGCACCAGGCGCGCCATGTGCGTCGCGGCACCCAGCGCGCCCTGCTTGACCTCGGGTACGCCGAAGTACGCGTCGTCGCTCGCGACCACGCAGTCCGCGTTGCCGACCAGGCCGACGCCGCCCCCGAGGCAGAAGCCGTGGACTGCGGCGACGACCGGGACCGCGCACTCGTAGACCGCCTTGAAGGCCGCGAAGCAGCCCTTGTTGGCGCCGATCAGGGCGTCGAACCCCGGGGTGTCCTGCATCTCCTTGATGTCGACGCCCGCGTTGAACCCGCGGCCCTCGGCGCGCAGGACCACGACGTGCGTGCCGGCGTCGGCCCCGGCCTCGTCGAGCGCGGCGGCCACGTCGTACCAGCCCTGGACGGTGAGCGCGTTCACGGGAGGCGCGTCCATCGTCACCACCCGGATCCCGTCCGGGCGCAGTTCGGAAGTGATCGACACGTTGGCTCCTTACCAAGCAAGTGCTTGGTAGGCTATCAGCATGACGCTCGCCGTGGACCTCACCGGACGGGTTGCGCTCGTCACGGGCGGCACCCGCGGGATCGGCCTGGGCATCACCCGGGCCCTGCTGGCCGCGGACGCGACGGTGGTGACCTGCTCGCGCTCGGACACCGACCCGGTGCCGGGTACGTCGCACCGGGTGTGCGACGTGCGGGACGCCGACGCCGTCCACGAGCTGGTGGACTCGCTCGACCGGCTCGACATCCTGGTCAACAACGCCGGGGGAGCGCCCGCGTCGGACGCGGCGACCGCGTCGCCGCGCTTCCACGAGAAGATCGTGGGCCTCAACCTGCTCGCCCCGCTGCTCTGCGCACAGGCCGCCAACGCGGTGATGCAGCAGCAGGACTCCGGTGGCGCGATCGTGAACATCTCCTCGATCTCGGCGAGCCGGCCGGCCCCGACGATCGCCGCGTACGCCGCCGCCAAGGCCGGCCTCGACTCGCTCACCGCGTCGCTCGCGATGGAGTGGGCTCCGAAGGTGCGGGTCAACGCGATCGACGTGGGCCTGTGCCGGACCGAGCAGACCGGCGACCACTACGGCGACGACGGATCGGTCGCCGCGATCGAGCGGACCATCCCGCTCGGCCGGATGGCGCGGCCTGAGGAGGTCGGGAACCTGGCGGCGTTCCTGGCGAGCGACCTGGCGTCGTACGTCTCGGGGGCGACCGTGGCCTGTCACGGCGGGGGAGAGACGCCCGCCTTCCTGTTGGTGCAGAAGTGGCCGGAGACGAAGGGATTGTCATGAGCAAGCTTCTCGATGGTCGCGTCGCGATCGTCACCGGCGCCGGCCGCGGCATCGGGCGCGCGCACGCGCTCGAGCTCGCCCGGCACGGCGCGGCCGTGGTCGTGAACGACTACGGCGTCTCGATCTCGGGCGAGGGCACGGGTGAGACGCCCGCGGAGTCCGTCGTCTCGGAGATCGAGGCGCTCGGCGGCCGGGCGGTCGTGAACACCGCCGACGTCGCCGACTTCGAGCAGGCGGCCGCGATGGTCCGGCAGGCGATCGACACGTACGGCGGCCTCGACGTCCTCGTCAACAACGCCGGGTTCGTGCGCGACCGGATGCTGGTGAACACCTCCGAGGAGGAGTGGGACGCGGTCGTGCGGGTCCACCTCAAGGGCCACTTCGCCCCGCTGCGGCACGCCGGCGCCTACTGGCGCGCGGAGTCCAAGGAGGGACGCCAGCGCGCCGCCCGGGTCGTCAACACCTCCTCCGGCGCGGGTCTCCAGGGGTCGGTCGGCCAGGCGACGTACTCGGCAGCCAAGGCCGGCATCGCCGGACTCACCCTCGTGGCCGCCCAGGAGATGGGGCGGTACGGCGTGACCGTCAACGCCATCGCGCCGGTGGCGCGGACCCGGATGACCGAGGGCGCCTTCGACACCTCGGCGATGGCGCTGCCCGAGGACAACTCGCCGATCGTCGCGTGGCTGGCCTCCGAGGAGGCCGGCGACGTCACCGGCCGGGTGATCGAGATCGACGGCGGCACGATCACCGTGGAGACCGGCTGGGCGCACGGGCCGGCCCGCGACCTCGGCCGCCGGTGGGAGGCCGCCGAGGTCGGTCCCGCGCTGCGCGACCTCCTCGCCGCCGCCCCCGATCCGGAGCCGGTCTACGGGGCCTGACCGCCTCCCCGGCCGGTCGGGCGACGGCCGCGCTGGTGCGGGGCTCGGCCGACACCGTAGGGATCCGGACGCCGCCTGTCCGCATGTTGCGGATCACATCCGCTCGAGCACCGTCCCGGTCGCCATCGCGCCGCCTGCGCACATCGAGATCAGGGCCGTGGAGCCGTCCCTCCGCTCCAGCTCGTGGAGCGCCGTGGTGATCAGCCGGGTGCCGGTCGAGCCGACGGGGTGGCCGAGTGCGATCGCGCCGCCGTTCACGTTGACCCGGTCCAGGTCGACGCGGTGCTGACCGGCCCACGAGAGGACGACGGACGCGAACGCCTCATTGACCTCGAACAGGTCGAAGTCGCCGATGCCCATGCCGGTGCGGTCAAGCACCCTCTGGGTCGCCTCGATCGGGCCGTCGAGGTGGTAGTACGGGTCCGAGCCCACCAGGCAGTGAGTGACGATCCGGGCCCGGGGCTTCAGGCCGAGGGCGTGGGCCTTCTCCTCGTCCATGATCAGGACCGCGGACGCGCCGTCGCTGATCTGCGAGGAGGTGCCGGCGGTGTGGAGGCCGTCCGGCAGGACCGTCCGGAGGCCGGCCAGTCCCTCGAGGGTCGTGTCGCGCAGGCCCTGGTCGCTGTCGACGAGCCGGGTCTCGCCGGTCGGCGTGCCGTCCTCGCCGAGCACGGGCGCCTCGATCGCGGTGATCTCCCGCTTGAATCGGCCCTCGTCGACGGCGACGCGCGCCTTCTGCTGCGAGGCCAGGCCGAACGCCTCGAGGTCGGCGCGCGAGAGGCCGCGGTTGCGGGCGATCCGGTCCGCGGCCTCGAACTGGTTGGGCATGTCGATGGTCCAGTCGGCGGGCCGCGGGTCGCCGGTGCCGGGGGGCACGTTGGCGCCCAGCGGGATCCGGGACATCGCCTCGACGCCGGCGGCGATGCCGATGTCGATGCTGCCCGCGGCGATCATGTCGTTGACCAGGTGCGCGGCCTGTTGGCCGGAGCCGCACTGGGCGTCGACCATCGTCCCGGCGGTGTGCTGGGCGAGCCCGGCGTGCAGCCAGGCGCGGCGGACCATGCCGTTGGACTGCTCGCCGGCCTGGGTGACGCACCCGGCCACGACCTGGTCGACCTGGCCGGAGTCGAGACCGGCGCGCGCCAGGACCTCGGCCATCGCGTGCCCGATGAGAACGGCCGGGTGCACGCCGGCGAGGTGGCCGTTGCGCTTGCCGAGGGGAGTGCGGACGGCGTCGATGATCACGGGGGTGCCCATGAGACAAAACTAGAACACGTTCTCATCCCGGACAACCTTCCCTGACCTACCTTCGGTATGTAACCTGTGCCACTAGAACGTGTTCCAGATCGAGTAGGGAGCTCCCGTGACCGCATCCGACGTCCTTCCCGAGGGATTCGACTTCACCGACCCGGACCTGAACCAGCGGGCGATCCCGCACGACCAGTTCCGGATCGCCCGGCAGCACAGCCCGATCGTCTGGATCGAACAGGCGCCGGAGCAGACCAGCGGGTTCGCGCCGGAGTCGGGGAGCGGCTACTACGCGGTGACCCGCCACGAGGACGTGTCGGCGATCTCGAAGGACAGCAGGAACTGGTCGACGTACGAGAACGGCGCGATCATCCGCTTCCCGGGCGAGATGCTGCGCGAGCAGATCGAGCTCCAGCGCGTGATCCTGATCAACCAGGACCCGCCCGAGCACACGCAGACCCGGGCGATCATCTCCCGCGGCTTCACCCCGCGCTCGATCGCGGAGCTCGAGGACACCATGACGCAGCGCGCGGCGTCGATCGTGAAGGAGGCGGTCGGCCGCGGCACCGGCAACTTCGTCGAGGAGATCGCCGCCGAGCTCCCGCTGCAGGCGATCGCCGACCTGATCGGCGTACCGCAGGAGGACCGCCACAAGCTCTTCGAGTGGTCCAACCAGATGCTCGCCGGCGAGGACCCGGACTACGCGGGCAACAACGACGTCGCGGCAGCGGAGATCCTGGGCTACGCGATGATGCTGGCCGCCGACCGCCAGGCGAACCCGCGCGACGACCTGATCACCAAGCTCATCCAGGCGCACAAGGGCGAGCGCGGCCTGAGCGACGACGAGTTCGGCTACTTCGTGATCCTGCTGGCCGTCGCCGGCAACGAGACCACGCGCAACGCCATCTCGCACGGCATGAACGCCTTCCTCGACAACCCCGAGCAGTGGGAGATCTGGAAGCGGGACCGCCCGGCGACCATGGTCGACGAGGTCGTCCGGTGGGGTACGCCGGTCACGGTGTTCCAGCGCACGGCCCTCAACGACGTCGAGGTCGGCGGCCACGAGTTCAAGAAGGGCGAGCGGGCGGCGCTGTTCTACGCCAGCGCGAACTTCGACGACGAGGTCTTCGAGGACCCGTTCACCTTCAACATCCTGCGCGACCCCAACCCGCAGCTCGGGTTCGGTGGCCACGGCGCGCACTACTGCCTGGGCGCCAACCTGGCCCGGCAGGAGATCCGGGTGATCTTCGACGCGCTGGCCGACCACGCGCCGGACATCTCCAAGCTCGCCGACCCGGTGCGGCTGCGCCACTCCTGGATCAACGGCCTCAAGGACCTGCAGGTCAGGTACGCGTAGCGGACCGGTCGGTCAGCACGAGCGGGCCGTCCTCGGTGATGGCGACGGTGTGCTCCATGTGGGCACCCCGGGAGCCGTCCTTGCTGCGGAGCGTCCAGCCGTCGGCGTCGGTGTAGATCTCGTCGGTCGTGTGCAGGAACCACGGCTCGATCGCGATGACCAGGCCTGGTCGGAGCTTGAGGCCGCGGCCCGGCCGGCCGTCGTTCGGCACGTGCGGCTCGCCGTGCATGGTGCGGCCGACGCCGTGCCCGCCGAACTGCAGGTTCACGCCGAGCCCCGCCGACCGCGCGACCTCCCCGATCGCGGCGGAGATGTCGCCGAGCCGGTGGCCCGGGCGCGCCTGCGCGATCCCGGCGTCGAGCGCCCGCCCGGTGACCTCGATCAGGTCGAGGTCCTCCTGGCGCGGCGTGCCGACGACGACGCTGAGCGCGGAGTCGGCGACCCATCCGTCCACGCTCGCGGCGAAGTCGACGCTGACGAGGTCGCCGTCCCGGAGCACGTAGTCGTGGGGCAGCCCGTGCAGCACGGCGTCGTTGACCGACGTGCACAGCACCTTGCCGAACGGCGAGGCGCCGAACGACGGGTGGTAGTCGATGTAGCAGGACTCCGCGCGGCGCTCGCGGATCATCGCGTGCGCGAGCTCGTCGAGCTCGAGCAGGTTCACCCCGACGTCGGCCTTCTCGGCGAGGGCGCTGATGACGTCGGCGACGAAGCGTCCGGCCGGACGCATCTGCTCGATCTGGGCGGGGGTGCGGAGCTCGATCACCCGTCGACCCTACCGAGCCTCGTAGGGTCGACCTCGTGGACCTCGTTCTCGGCACCATGTACTTCGGCACCCGCACCGACGAGCCGACCTCGTTCGCCCTGCTCGACCGGTTCGTCGAGGCCGGCGGACGGATGCTCGACACGGCGAACTGCTACTCGTTCTGGTCCTCACCGACGGGTCACGGCGGCCAGAGCGAGGCCGTGCTCGGCCGCTGGCTGGCCGCGAACCCGGGTCTGCGCGACGAGCTGGTGGTCGCCACCAAGGTCGGCGTGGAGCCACGTGACGAGGGCGGCACCGAGGGCCTGTCCGCCGCGGTCATCGAGCGGGAGGCGGGCCGGAGCCTGGACCGCCTGGGCCTGGACGTCATCGACCTGTACTGGGCGCACGGCGAGGACCGGTCGACCGACCTCGAGGAGACGGTGTCGGCGTTCGGCTCGCTCGTAGCCTCGGGCGCGGTACGCCGGCTGGGCGTCTCCAACCACCCGACCTGGCGGGTCGAGCGGGCCCGGGCCATCGCGGCTGAGCTGCGTGTCGAGCCGTGGACGGCGCTGCAGCTGACCACGTCGTACGTCGAGCCGCGCCCGGGCGCGCAGGTGCCCGGCAAGGACCACCGGTTCGGGTTCGTGAGCGACGAGACCATCGACTACCTCGACGAGCACCCCGACCTGGATCTCTGGGTCTACAGCCCGTTGATCCAGGGCAGCTACGACCGCGCGGACCGGCCGTTCCCGGAGGCGTACGACCACCCCGGCACGACCGAGCGGCTCGCCGAGCTGCGCGCGGAGGCCGAGGCGCGGAGTGTGCCGCCGTCGCAGCTCGTGCTCGCCTGGCTGCTGGCCAGGGGGTGGCAGCCGATCGTCGGCGTCAGCACGGTCGAGCAGCTCGACTCCGCCCTCGCGTCGGTGGCCCTCGTTCCCGGACCTCAGCTGACGGCAGATCTGCTGCCAGCGGATTCGCTGGTGAGCGCCGGCCCGGCGGCAGAGGCTCGATGCATGACCCAGACACCTTCGCTCGCCGGCCTCACCGCGGCCGACCGCCTGCTGCACCAACGGATCATCGTGCTCGGCCAGCAGGTCGACGACGACATCGCCAACAAGCTCTGCGCCGAGCTGCTGCTGCTCTCCGCCGAGGACCCCAAGCGCGACATCGCGCTCTACATCAACTCGCCCGGGGGCTCGGTCAGCGCCGGGCTCGCGATCTACGACACCATGCGGCTCATCCCGAACGACGTCAGCACGCTCGCGATGGGGCTGGCGGCGAGCATGGGGCAGTTCCTGCTCTCGGGCGGCACGCCCGGCAAGCGCTACGCGCTGCCGCACTCGCGGATCCTGATGCACCAGGGCTCGGCCGGCATCGGCGGCACCGCGATCGACATCGAGATCCAGGCCGAGAACCTCGAGCACACCAAGAACGTGATGATCGGGCTCATCGCCGAGCACACCGGCCAGCCCGTGGAGCGGATCGAGCGGGACTCGTTGCGGGACCGGTGGTTCACCGCGGAGGAGGCGCTCGAGTACGGCTTCGTCGACCAGGTGCTCGCCGACGTCCGCGAGGTCACCCCCTCCCGGCAGGGTGCGGCGTTCGGGCTGGTCCGATGAGCGAGCGAAGCGAGCGAATCATTCAATGGAGCGCGCCCTGTGCCTCATGCGCGCACGGAGCGAAGCGAGTACGTGCATGAGCAGCTACACGATTCCGTCCGTCGTGGAGAAGACCCACCGTGGCGAGCGGGCGGTCGACATCTACAGCCGGCTGCTCACCGACCGGATCGTCTACATCGGCACCGAGATCGACGACGGCGTGGCGAACGTCGTCATCGCCCAGCTGCTGCACCTGGAGTCCGAGAGCCCCGAGACGCCGATCAACCTGTACTTGAACTCACCGGGCGGCTCGGTGACCGCGATGCTCGCGATCTACGACACCATGCAGTTCGTCCGCTCACCGATCGGGACGACGTGCGTCGGGCAGGCGGCCTCGTCGGCGGCCGTGCTGCTCGCCAGCGGTGCGCCGGGCAGCAGGATGGTCCTGCCGCACGCGCGGGTCGTGCTGCACCAGCCGTCAGGGGGCGGCCAGGGGACACTGCCGGACCTCGCGCTGCAGGCCAAGGAGATCGTGCGGGTGCGCGCCGAGATGGAGCGCATCCTGTCCGAGCACACCGGCCGCTCGGTCGAGCAGGTGCGCGAGGACACCGACCGCGACCTGATCCTGTCGGCGCAGGAGACCGTGGCGTACGGCCTCGTCGACGGGATCCTGCACAGCCGGAAGGCGCGGGTGGAATGAACCGACGAGGCTGAGAGGTTGCGTCGGCATGAGCGAACTCGTGGACCGGACCATCGCCGCCCTGCGCACCGAGCACGAGATCCTCGTGACGCTGCTCCCCAACCTCGCCGACGCGCAGCTGGCGGCACCCAGCGGCGCCGCGGACTGGACGGTCGCCCAGGTGCTCTCGCACCTGGGCAGCGGGGCCGAGCTCGCCCGCAAGCCGATCGCGAGGGCGGCCGGCGAGACCGTCGACGAGGAGGACAACCAGAGCGTCTGGGCGCGCTGGGACTCCTCCTCGCCGATCGACCAGGCCGCCGGGTACGTCGAGCACGCCTCTCGCTACCTCGAGACCGTCGCGGCCCTGACGCCCGAGCAGCGCGACTCCCTGACGATCGACCTCGGCTTCCTGCCGGAGCCGGTCCCGCTCGTCGTCGCGCTGGCCATGCGCCTCAACGAGGTCGCCAACCATGGCTGGGACGTGCGCGCCGGCCTGCACCCCGGCGCCGAGATCGGCGAGGAGTCGGCGGCGCTGCTCCTCGAGCTGTTCGCGGGCCCGCTGGCGTTCCTGCTCGGCTTCTCCGGCAAGGCCGACCAGGTCGAGGGCCCGGTCCGGCTCGCGGTCCCCGGCGGCGGCATCGTCGTCGACGACGGCGTCACGGTCGTGGCGTCGCTGCCGGACCCCACGGCGACGCTGCGCGGCCCGGAGGGTGCGGTGGTCCGCCTGCTCAGCGGCCGGCTCAAGGAGGGGTACGCCGACGGCGTGGAGGTCGAGGGCAACGTCTCGCTGGACGACCTGCGCCGGGTGTTTCCCGGGTACTGAGACCGCTACGCGGCCAGGCAGACCGGCCCGGAGATCCGGGTCAGCCGCCGGCTGACCCGGATGGTCAGGTCGACCAGCCGCAGGCCGAGCGCGCCGGCGACCGCGCCGAGCACCTCGGAGCTGGGCTCCTTGAGGCCGCGCTCGACCTCGGAGAGGTACTGCGTCGAGACGCCGGCCTCGCCGGCGACGTCGGAGAGCGTGCGGCCCGTCGTACGTCGCTCCTCGCGCAGCTCGTGCCCCACGGCCTCGCGCCAGAGTGGCTCGGGCTCGGTCTCGGGCGCGGGAGTGCGGTCGGGGGTCGGGAACGCGATCAGCTCACCCATGTCCCGACTGTAGGCCCGGGGCGGGCGCGGCGCGCCCCGGTTCGCCGACGGCGAACACTCCACGGCGAACAGCCGAGGCGGGCAACCCAGCCGGGCCCTCAGCCCCGGAGCCACTCGCCGAGGTCGGCCTCGCGGATCAGGTCCCGCGCCTCGTCGGCGCGGTCGTCGGGCACCAGGATGCGCATCTGGATGAACTGGAGCGAGCCGTCGATCACGCTCGCGTTCCGGTCCGCGACGTGCACCGGGATCTCCTCGCCGTTGAGGAGGGCCTCGACGACGGCGATCAGGGCCAGGTCGTTGGTGCGGATCAGCTCCGTCGTCATGCAAGGAGCCTAGGCGCGTTGTGTCTGTCCTCCGGCGCGAACCCGTCGTGGGAAACCCGACCGACACGCCGGGCCGCGTCGGCGTGTCGGGCGGGTTTCCCCGGTCAGCCGGAGAAACCCGCCCGCGTGTCGCTCAGTTCGAGGGCTTCTCCGCACCGACGACCCACATCGCGAAGAACTGCGAGCCCCCGCCGTACGCGTGGCCGAGCGCGCGCCGGGCGCCGTCGACCTGGTGCTCGCCCGCCGCGCCGCGCACCTGCAGGGCCGCCTCGCCGAAGCGCAGCATGCCGGAGGCGCCGATCGGGTTGGACGAGAGGACGCCGCCCGAGCAGTTCACCGGCAGTACGCCGTCCATGGCGGTCCCACCCGACTCGGTCAGCCGCCAGCCGCCGCCGTTCTCCTCGGCGAAGCCCAGCGACTCCAGCCACATCGGCTCGAACCACGAGAACGGCACGTAGATCTCGGCCGCGTCGATCTCCTCGAGCGGGTTGGTGATGCCGGCCTGCTTCCAGAGGGCCGCAGCCGCGTCCCGGGACGCCTGCGGGTTGACCTGGTCGCGCTCGGCCGCCGTGGTGGCCTCCGACCGCATCACGGTGCCGTGGATCCACGCGGGGTTGGGCGAGGCGGCCGCGACGTCCTCGGAGACGATCACGAGGGCGCAGGCGCCGTCGGACGACGGGCAGGTCTCGTCGTACCGGATCGGGTCCCAGAGCATCTGGGACGCGAGCACCGACTCCACGGTGGTGTCCGGGTTCTTCAGGTGGGCGTACGGATTGCGCAGCGCGTTCTGCCGGTCCTTGGCCGCGACGATCGCGCCCACGTGCGTGGGGGCGTTCGACCGCCGGATGTAGGACCGCACGTGCGGGGCGAAGTAGCCGCCGGCGCCGGCGTGCACCGGCATGTTGAACGGCAGCGGCACCGACAGCGCCCACATCGCGTTCGACTCCGACTGCTTCTCGTAGGCGACCGTCAGCACCTTGCGGTGCACGCCGGCCTGCACGAGCGACGAGGCCACGATCGCGGTGGAGCCGCCGACCGATCCGGCGGTGTGCACGCGCAGGAGCGGCTTCCCGGCGGCGCCGAGCGCCTCGGCGAGGAACAGCTCGGGCATCATCACGCCCTCGAACAGGTCGGGCGCCTTGCCGACGACGATGGCGTCGATCTCGTCGAGCGTCATCCCGGCGTCCTCGAGGGCGCGGTCGATCGCCTCGCGGCACAGACCCGCCATCGAGACGTCCTCGCGCTTGGCTCGGTGGTGGGTCTGGCCGACACCGACCACGGCGGCGGGTTGCTTCGTCATCAGTTGCTTGCCCCTTCGGTAGTCGAGCCCAGGACGCAGACCAGGTTCTGTTGCAGGGCCGGGCCGGACGTCGCGTGCGCGACGGCCTTGGACACCTCGCCGGACCAGATCCGCTGGGCCGCCTCCCCGATGCGGATGCCGCCGGCGGAGAACATCGGGTTGCTGGTGAGCGCGCCTCCCGAGGGGTTGATGCGGACGTCGTCGGCGAGCCCGAGCTCGCGCCGCAGGATGAGCTCCTGGTGGCTGAACGGAGCGTGCAGCTCGGCGAGCTCGACGCCGTCCAGGTCGACGGCGGCTGCCGCCCGGGCCGTGGACGGCGAGCGGGTCAGGTCGCGGGTGCCCATGCTCATCGGGTCGATGTAGTGGGAGACGCCGCCGATCCAGGCCGGCCGGTCGCGCACCTCGCGGGCCCGGTCGCCGGCGGCGAGCACGATGGCGGCGGCGCCGTCGGTGACGGGGGAGCAGTCGTGCTTGCGCAGGGGGTCGGCGTACATCGGCCGCGCCAGGAGCTCCTCCACCGACGACCCGCCCTTGCGGACGGAGTACTCGTTCTTCTCCGCGTCGGTGAGCGAGCGGTTGGCCACCTCGGCCATCGCCCGCTCGTCCCAGAGACCCGCGTCGAGGCCGGCCCGCGCCTGCAGGCCGGCGAGCGACACGGTGTCGGGCCACAGCGGGGTCATCGTGTACGGCTCCAGCTGGAGGGCGAGGGTACGGCGGAGCACGCCCGCCGAGGCCTTGCCGAACGCGTAGACGAGCGCGGTGTCGACCTCGCCGGTCTGGATCTTCAGCCAGGCCTCGTACATCGCCCACGCGAGGTCCATCTCCACGTGCGACTCGTTGACCGGCGGGATCACGCCGATCGCGTCGACCGCCGACACGAACGAGAACGACCGTCCGGCCAGGTAGTCCGAGGAGCCCGAGCACCAGAAGCCCACGTCCCGCCGGGTCCAGCCCGTCTGCTCGTAGCACTCGGCGAACAGCGGGACGAGCAGCTCCACGCACGTGGGCGACCCGTCGAACTCCTCCATCTGTCGCTGGGCGAACCCGACGACTGCAACGTCTCTCATCTCGCGCCCCTCAGAGGTGGTGCCGGTAGGTGTCGTAGTCGGCGTCGGGATCGCCGGTGGGCTCGAAGTGGTCGATGTTCTCGAGCGAGTACGTCCACTCCTCCTCGGGCTTCCAGACCGCCTTGACCCGCATGCCCATCCGCACCTCGTCGGCCGGGACGCCGAGGATCAGGTGCAGGATCGCGATGTCGGCGCCGTCGAGCAGGACGTACGCCGAGACGTACGGCGGGGTGATCTTCTGGCCGAGGAACGGCACGTTGACGATGCAGAACGTCGTGATCGTGCCGGTCTGCGAGACCTCGACCTCCTCGGCCGTGGGCGTGCCGTCCGCCGGACAGGCGCTGCGCGGCGGCACGTAGACCTTGCGGCACGTGGGGCAGCGCTGGCCGACGATGCGGCCCTCGTTCAGCCCGCGGTAGAACGCCGACTCCTCGGGGCTAGCGGCGTACTGGTAGTCGAGCGAGACGGGCGTGATGACACCGGTGACCGGGTTCTCGCCCAGCCTGCCCTCGGGCGCGTCGACGGCGGTCGGTCCGTTGCCGGTGGCGGGTTCGAGGCCCGCGATGTCGGTGATCGCGCCGACCCGCTCGTCGGCCCAGCGCACCTGCACCCGCATCCCCGTGGAGACCTGGTCGGGGGAGGACACGTCCAGTGCGTGGAGGAAGGGCGCGTCGGCGCCGTCCAGGGTCACCAGCACGAAGGCGAAGGGGCGGTCGAACGGCTGCCCCGCCACCGGCTCCGGCACCCAGGTCCACGAGGTGACGGTGCCGGTGGGGGCGACCTCGACGAAGTCGTCGATCGCGGCGTGCGTGACCGGGTCGAACTCCGGTGGCGGCACGACGACCTTGCCCTCGGAGGTGCGGCCGCCGACCAGCTTCGCGTCGCGGAGCCCGGTGAGGAAGCGCCCGAGGACCGGTCCGGTGGAGCGGGTGTAGTCGAACGCTACGGTGACCGGTGCTGACAGTGTTCGTGTCATGGTCCGAAAGTAGAACACGTTCTACAATCGGGCAAGCACCGCGCCCATTCCCGGGCAGACGAACGGAGACCACATGAAGCTCGGACTGCAGCTCGGCTACTGGGGTGCGCAGCCCCCGCAGGGCGTCGCGGACCTCGTCGCCGCGGCCGAGGACGCCGGCTTCGACGCGATCTTCTCCGCCGAGGCGTGGGGGAGCGATGCGTTCACGCCGCTCGCCTGGTGGGGCCGCGAGACGTCCCGGATCAAGCTCGGTACGTCGATCGTGCAGATGTCGGGCCGCGCGCCGACGTCGATCGCGATGCACGTGCTGACGCTCGACCACCTCTCGAACGGCCGCGTGATCCTCGGCATGGGCGTCAGCGGCCCGCAGGTGGTCGAGGGCTGGTACGGCCAGCCGTTCGGCAAGCCGCTGGCCCGCACCCGCGAGGTCGTCGACATCATCCGCAAGGTGCTGGCCCGCGAGGGCGCCGTCACCAACGACGGCCCGCACTACCCCCTCCCGTTCCGTGGCGATAACTCCGTGGGGCTCGGCAAGCCGCTCAAGCCGATCGTGCACCCGCTGCGGGCGGACGTGCCGATCTGGCTCGGCGCCGAGGGCCCGAAGAACGTCGCGCAGACCGCGGAGATCGCCGACGGCTGGATCCCGATCTTCTACACGCCGAGGTCCGCCGGCATGTACCAGCCGTGGCTCGACGAGGGCTTCGCGCGACCGGGCGCCCGCCGTACCCGCGCCGACTTCGAGATCGCCGCGACGTGCCACCTCCAGGTCGTCGACAGCGCGGAGGAGAAGGCCGCCGTCCTCGACGCGATGCGGCCGTTCGTCTCGCTCTACATGGGCGGCATGGGCGCCAAGGAGGCGAACTTCCACAACCAGGTCTTCGTGCGGATGGGCTACGAGGACCTGGCCGCCGAGGTCCAGAAGCTCTACCTCGGCGGCGAGAAGGACCGCGCCACCGCGTTGATCCCCGACGAGCTCGTCGACGACATGCACATCATCGGCACCGCCTCGGAGGTGCGAGAGCGGGTCGCGCAGTGGGAGGAGACCGGCGTGACCACGCTGCTGCTCAGCTGCCGGTCGGCCGACGAGGTCCGGTCGGTCGCCGAGCTGCTCGCCTGAGCCGGACGGTCCGGTGCTCAACTCCGGCGGGCGCGGCTCCACAGCCCGATCCACATCGCCTCGAAGGCTGCGTCGATCAGGTACGTCCAGCGGATCCGCCCCGCGGGGACGAACACGAGGTCGATGGCCAGGAGGGTCCCCGCCGTCCCGTAGCCGAGGGCGCGCGCGGTCGGCACCACACCCCCGCGCGCAGCGAGGACCTGGCTGAGTCCGTTCGTCACGAGCAGGCCCGAGACCGTGTACGCCAGCCACCGGTCCTCCTTGGGACCGAACACCGCCTCGAAGCTGCGCATGCTCACCAGCGGCCAAGCGCCGCCGATGACGGTGGACACCCCCTGGGCGTGCGCAAGTGCGACCGGATCGGCCAGCCGGTCCAGGGCTCGTGTGGCAAGGCGCGTCATGTGGGGGCGGTACCCGCTCCTCCGGTCGAACATCGCGGAGCTGGTCGGGCTCGGCGAGGTGGACCGGCCCCGGACCTGGACGCTCTCTGTACGTTGGGGTGATGACCCCGCCGCATGGGGAGCAGATCGAGTCCTGGGACCTGGTGATCGTGGGTGCCGGCCCGGCCGGGGCTGCCACCGCGCTCGGTGCCCTCGCCCGTGCGCCCGGGCTGCGCGTCCTCCTGCTCGACCGCGCGGACTTCCCACGCGACAAGTGCTGCGGTGACGGGATCGCACCCCACGTCCTGGACGTGCTCGCTTCGGTGGGTGTCCGGGACGCGACCGACGGCTGGACGCCCTTGCGCCGACTGGAGCTGTCCCGGGACCAGCACCGGGTCACCGGCCGCCTGGCCCGGCCCGTGTGGGTGATACCCAGCGAGGTCTTCGACGCCCGGCTGGTCGAGCGTGCGGTCGCGGCGGGCGCGGTGCTGCGGCGGCATCGTGTGTCCGCGGTGCGGCGGGTCGATGGCGGCATCGTGCTGGACGACCGGATCGGGGCGCGGATCCTCGTCGGGGCCGACGGGGCGCACTCGGTCGTGCGGTCCTCGCTCAGCTCGTTGAGCAGGGGCTGTCGGGCGCTGGCGATCCGGGGCTACTCGCCCACGCCCGAGACCAGGCGCGGGCGCCAGATCATCCGCTACGGGGATCGCCGCCAGCCGTCGTACGCCTGGGCGTTCGACCGAGGGGATGGACTGACCAACGTCGGGTACGGCGAGTTCGTGGACGAGCACCGATCTCCCGACGAGGGAGGACCGACCCGGGCGATCCTGCTCGAGCAGCTCGACCGGTTGCTTCCCGGCAGTGTCGCCGACGGTGACGCGTGGCGCGCGCACCACCTTCCGCTCTCGGGCTGGCGCTGGAGGCAGCCCGACGGTCCGGTCCTGCTCGCCGGCGACGCGGCCGGCCTGATCAACCCGATGACCGGGGAGGGCATCTACTACGCCGTGGCGACGGGGGTGCTGGCCGGCCGTGCCGCATCGCGGGCGTTGGACACCGGGAGCCCGTCGGCCGCGGGAGCCGCCCACCGCAGTGCCGTGCGCGGCCTCCTGGGCCGTCACCTCAAGCACACGTGGGTCGCTTCGCGGCTCACGAGGCTGCCGGTGGTGGTGGACGCAGGGATCAGGGCCGCCGGGCGCAGTCAGCACGTCTTCGACTCCCTCGTTGAGCTGGGGCTGGGCGATGGTCGCATCACTCCTCGCCTGACCGGCGGACTGGCGTCCGGACTGGTCAGCGGCCTCACCACCCGCCCGCCTCTGCCCCGGCGTCGGTAGGGAGCCGGAACATGGAGATCCTGTCGGTCCGCGGGGTCCTCCCCGAGCACACCTACCCCCAGGAAGTGATCACCGACGCCTTCGCCGCGGTGATCGCCCGGGGCGGACTCGACGAGCGCCTGCTGCGCCGCTTCCATGCCAACGCCGGTGTCCGCCAGCGCAGTCTCGTCCTGCCCCTGGAGACCTACGGCGAGCTCGACGGCTTCACCCAGGCCAACGACCTGTTCATCGCGAACGCCGTCGAGCTCGGCGCGCGTGCCGTCGTCGACGCCCTCAAGGCCGCGGACCTCACACCCACCGACGTCGACCTGATCGTGTCCGCGACGGTCACCGGCCTCGCCGTACCGTCCCTCGAGGCCAGGATCGCCTCCTTGATCGGGCTGCGAGCCGACGTCAAGCGCGTTCCACTGGTCGGGCTGGGGTGTGTGGCGGGCGCGGCAGCCATCGCGCGGCTGCACGACTACCTGCTCGGTCATCCCGACGAGGTCGCCGTGGCGGTGACGGTCGAGCTGTGCTCGCTGACCGTGCAGCGCGACGACATGTCGATGCCGAACCTGGTGGCGAGCGGGCTCTTCGGCGACGGGGCGGCGGCGGTCGTGGCCCAGGGCGGGACCGACCGGGGCGGAGCCGCGGAGGTGATCGACACCAGGAGCCGGCTCTACCCCGACTCCGAGCGCACGATGGGCTTCGACATCACCGGGACCGGGCTGCGGATCGTCCTCGACGCCCAGGTCCCCGCGGTGGTGAGCCACTACATCCGCGACGACGTCGACGGGTTCCTCACAGATCACGGCCTGGACCGAGCCGACATCGGGTGGTGGGTCTGCCATCCCGGCGGCCCCAAGGTGATCGAGGCGCTCCAGTCCGCACTCGAGCTGCCCAGGGACTCCGTCCGGCTCACCTGGGAGTCCCTCGCACGGGTCGGGAACCTGTCGTCGGCCTCCGTGCTGCACGTCCTCGAGGACACCCTGCGCGATCGTCCTCCCCAGCCGGGCTCCTACGGCGTGGTGCTGGCCATGGGCCCGGGCTTCTGCTCCGAGCTGGTGCTGGTCCGCGCGACGGGGCGCCGGGAGGCGGACTCGTGACCAGCCTGTGGGCGTTCACGGTCCTGGTCGGCCTGGTCGCCGTGGAGCGGCTGGTCGAGCTCCTCGTGTCGAAGCGCAACGCGACGTGGAGCTTTCGGCACGGAGGCCGGGAGTCGGGGCAGGGTCACTACCCGTTCATGGTGATCCTGCACTCCGGGTTCCTGGTGGCGATGGTGGTCGAGGCGTGGGTACGCCGTCCCGAGGTGGCGCCGCTGCTGGCCTGGTCCATGCTGGCCGTGGTCGTCGCTTCCCAGGCGCTGCGCTGGTGGTGCATCGCGACCCTGGGTCGACGCTGGAACACCCGAGTGATCGTCGTGCCGGGTCTGCCGCCCGTCACCTCGGGCCCCTACCGGTTCCTTCCGCACCCCAACTACGTCGCCGTGGTGGCGGAGGGCGCGGCGCTCCCGATGGTCCACGAGGCGTGGCTGACGGCCGCCGCGTTCACGCTGCTCAACGGCGCCTTGCTCACCGTCCGGATCCGCGTCGAGAACGTCGCGCTCCGGACACTGCCCGGCGGGCTCGTCGATGCGTGACCTGCTCGTTGCCGGCGGGGGTCCGGTCGGCCTGGCGGCCGCCATGTACGCCGTCCGCGCCGGTCTCGACGTGGCGGTCGTCGAGCCCCGAGGCGGCGTCATCGACAAGGCGTGCGGGGAGGGACTGATGCCGGGCGCGGTGGCGGCGCTCACCGCCCTGGGCGTGCCTCTCCACGGCCACCCGATCACGGGCATCCGCTACGTCGGCGGGGCTCGTCAGGCCGAGGCGACCTTCCGTCACGGCCCCGGCAGGGGGGTACGACGTACGACGCTCCACCGTGCGATCTCTGCTGCCGCCCTGGCGGCCGGCGTCACGACCGAGCGACGCGCGGTGTGCCAGGTCGAGGACCGTGGGGACCACCTCCTGGTCGACGGCGAGCCCACCCGACACCTGGTCGCTGCGGACGGCCTCCACTCGCCCGTGCGCCGGATGCTCGGGCTCGATGCACCCGTGGCGGGGCGTCGCCGGTACGGGCAGCGCTGCCACGTGTCCGTGCCGCCCTGGACCTCCCTGGTGGAGGTCCACTGGGCGGGCTCGGGAGAGGCCTACGTGACCCCCGTCGGTGAGGACCGGGTCGGCATCGCCGTGCTGAGCCACGAACGACGAGGACTGGCCGACCTGATCGGGGACTTCCCGGCGCTGGCCGCGCGCCTGACGGGGCAGACGATCGAACAGGTGCGCGGGGCAGGCCCCCTGAGGCAGCGCGCCCGCCGCCCGGCAGCTGGACGGGTCCTGCTGGTCGGCGACGCGTCCGGCTACGTCGACGCACTCACCGGGGAAGGGATCGCTCTCGGTCTCGCGCAGGCGCGTGCGGCCGTCCATGCGGTTCTCGTCGGACGGCCGCAGGCCTACGAGCTCGCCTGGCGCCGGCTCGGTTGGCGGCATGCCCTGCTCACCCAGGGACTGCTGATCGCGACCCGTCATCGCGCGATCCGGAGGAATCTCGTACCGGCGGCGGCCCGGATGCCTGGGGTGTTCGGCGTGGCGGTCAACCAGCTCGCGAGGCCGGCATGAGCGCCGGGGACAGCGAGGAGCTGGTCGTCCTTCTCGACGAGCACGGCCGGGCGATCGGAAGCACCCCCAAAGCCGGAGCACACCACGCGGACACGCCGTTGCACCTGGCGTTCTCCTGCTATCTCTTCGACCCAGGCGGTCGGCTGCTGATGACCCGACGCGCCCGCACCAAGCCCACCTGGCCGGGCGCCTGGAGCAACAGTGTCTGCGGGCATCCGGCACCGGGCGAGTCGATCGCCGACGCGGTACGACGCCGGGTGCGCGCCGAGGTCGGCGTCCGGACCGAGCGGGTGACGCTGATGCTCCCGGCCTTCCGCTACCGCGCCGTGATGCCCAACGGTGTCGTCGAGAACGAGATGTGCCCCGTCTTCATCTCCAGCACGACCGAGGCACCCGCCCCTGACCCCGCCGAGGTCGAGGACGCGACCTGGGTGGACTGGGCGGACTTCCGCGCGGCGATCCTCGACGGCAGTCGCGCGATCAGCCCGTGGTGCCGCGATCAGGTCGCGCTGCTCCCGGAGGACCCGTTGCGGGCGCCCGGTCAGCCGGAATCCTTGCTGCCCCCCGCAGCCCGGGGCTGACGTGCCTGCGCTGCTGCGTGCCGCCCACCCCGGACCGGGGTCGGCGGTGGTCGTGCTCGCACTGCTGCTGGCCGTCGGCGCCGACCTGTCCCTCGGCCGGACGGTGCTGGTCGGCCTGGCCGTGCTCGCCGGACAGCTCTCCGTCGGGTGGTGCAACGACCTGGTCGACCGGGACCGGGACCGGGTCGTCGCGCGCTCGGACAAGCCGCTGGCGACCGGGGCGGTCAGCGCTCGGGCGGTCCGGTTCGCCTGCGGGTCGGCGGTAGCCGCGCTGGTGCCGCTCTCCCTCGCCTGCGGCTGGGCCGCCGGCGTCGTCCACATCCTGGCGGTCGCCTCCGCCTGGGCCTACAACCTCTGGCTCAAGTCGACGGTCTGGTCCTGGCTTCCCTACGCATTCTCCTTCGGTGCCCTTGTGGTGTTCGTGAGCCTGGCCGGGGAGCCCAGCCGGTTGCCGCCGTGGTGGATGCCCGCTGCGGGCGCTCTGCTCGGGGTCGGTGCGCACCTGGTCAACGTGCTTCCGGACCTCGCAGAGGACGAGGCGACGGGGGTGCACGGCCTGCCGCACCGGATCGGTGCTCGGCGGCTGCCGGCGGTCGCGACGGCCGTCCTGGCCGCTGGCTCGCTGGTTGTAGCGATCGGCACCGGCCTCGCGAGGGTCGGCTCCGTCGCCGCCCTTGCGGCGGTCGCGGCGCTGGTCATCGTCGCCCTCACCGGTCGTGGACGAGCGCCGTTCCTGGCCGCCGTCGGCATCGCACTCGTCGACGTGGTGCTCCTGGCCTCGGGATGACCCGGCGTCACGTGTCGAGACGTCGCTGAAGACGGCGCCGGCCCCCCGGCGCCGCGCTCGCGTCCCACCCGGAGGTCCCTTCAGGAACGCGGAATCACCGTGAGTACGCGCTCGGTGTGCATGTGGAACTCCTGCATGAAGTCCGCGAGAAATGCCGCGGTCGACTCGTCGGTGACTTCTCCGTCGTCGGTGAAGAGTCCCGGACGGAAGTTGATGTAGGCCTCCGGAGCGGTCATCTGCCGGGCGTTGCAGAAGCTCAGCACCGCGCGCAGGCTCTGCTGGGCGAGGGCCGTCCCGATCTGGCCCGGGGACGCCCCGATCACCGCTGCGGGCATGTGGTCGAACGAGTTGCGTCCCCAGGGCCGGGAAGCCCAGTCGATGGCATTCTTCAGGGCGCCCGGGATGGATCGGTTGTACTCCGGGGTCACGAAGAGGACGGCGTCCGACGCGGCGAGCGCCTCCTTGAGCGCCACTGGCTCGGGCGGGTAGTCGGTGTCGAAGTCCGGACTGTAGAGCGGAAGATTGCCGATCGGGATCTCGGTGAGCTCGAGCTCCGAGGGCGCCAGGCGGATCAGAGCCTTGCTGAGGACCCTGTTGATGGAGCTGGACGACAGGCTGCCGACGAAGAACCCGACCTTGTGCGTACTCACACTGACCTCCCACAGGCAGAGCCCCGGAACCGGTCGCCGAGGCAGGCGGATGTTCCCCTTCCCGTACCCGCGGCCGCCGTGATTACCCACAGCGCCAGGGTCCGCTTCATCCGGCGAACGTTCCGGGCCGACGACCACCTTCCACTGGCGTGGAACTGGAACACGTTCTAGTCTCGGCGCATGACGTCGGACGACATGCGCCTCGGCACCCACAACGGTCACCTGATGGTCGCCGCCCTCAAGCGGCACCGCGACAAGCCCGTGATGTACCTGGGCGACACCACCATCACCGGCGGGCAGGCCGCGGAGCGGATGAGCCAGTACGTCCAGGCCTTCGAGGCCCTCGGCGCCGGCCGGGGTACGGCGGGGGCGCTGCTCGCCCTCAACCGCCCTGAGGTGCTCTTCATCCTCGGCGCCGGCCAGACGCAGGGCTACCGGCGCACCTCGTTGCACCCGCTCGGCTCGCTCGACGACCACGCCTACGTGATCAACGACGCGGAGATCACCAGCATCACGATCGATCCGGTGTCGATGTTCGTCGAGCGGGTGCTCGGCCTGCTCGAGAAGTGCCCGAAGCTCGAGAAGGTGCTGACCATCGGGCCGGTGCCCGAGGAGCTCGCCCACGTCGGCCAGGACCTCGTCGCGGCCGCGGCGTCCTTCGATCCTTGCCCCCTGGAGGCGCAGACCCTCGACCCCGAGCACATCGTGTCGATCACGTACACCGGCGGCACCACCGGCCGGCCCAAGGGCGTGATCGGCCTGTCCCGGCAGATGAACATGATGACCCAGATCCAGATGGCCGAGTGGGAGTGGCCGGAGTCGCCCCGGTTCCTCATGTGCACGCCCCTGTCGCACGCGGGCGCCGCGTTCTTCGTGCCGACGGTGCTCAAGGGTGGCTGCCTCTACGTGCTGCCCAAGTTCGACCCGGCCGAGGTGCTCAAGACCATCGAGGAGCAGCGGATCACCGCCACGATGCTGGTGCCGTCGATGCTCTACGCGCTCATGGACCACCCGGACAGCAGGACCCGGGACCTGTCCTCGCTGGAGACCGTCTACTACGGCGCGTCCGCGATCAACCCGGTCCGGCTCAAGGAGGCGATCGAGCGGTTCGGCCCGATCTTCGCCCAGTACTACGGCCAGTCCGAGGCGCCGATGGCGATCACCTACTTCGCCCGGGAGGACCACGTCGGCGGCGACGACCGCCGGCTCGCCTCCTGCGGGCGGCCGTCGGCGTTCGTCCGTACGGCGCTTCTCGACGAGGACGGCAAGCCGGTCCCGGTCGGGGAGCCGGGCGAGATCTGCGTGGCCGGGCCGCTGCTGGCCGGCGGCTACTGGAACCTGCCCGACGAGACCGCCGAGACGTTCCGCGACGGCTGGATGCACACCGGCGACGTCGCCCGCGAGGACGAGGACGGCTTCTGGTACATCGTCGACCGGACCAAGGACATGATCGTCACCGGCGGGTTCAACGTGTTCCCCCGGGAGGTCGAGGACGTCGTCGCCGAGCATCCGGCGGTCGCGCAGGTGGGCGTCATCGGCACGCCCCACGACAAGTTCGGCGAGGCGGTCACTGCGATCGTGGTGCTCCGGTCCGACGCCGCGCGCGACGAGGCGTCGATCGCCACGATGACCCAGGAGATCCAGCAGATGGTCAAGGAGCGGAAGGGCTCGGTCCAGGCCCCCAAGCAGGTGATCGTGGCGGACTCGCTGCCGCTCACCGGACTGGGGAAGCCGGACAAGAAGGCACTGCGGGCTCAGTTCTGGAC
The DNA here is from genome assembly GCF_054058995.1 of Nocardioides sp. HB32. Taxonomy (NCBI): domain Bacteria; kingdom Bacillati; phylum Actinomycetota; class Actinomycetes; order Propionibacteriales; family Nocardioidaceae; genus Nocardioides; species Nocardioides sp. HB32. The sequence goes on along the minus strand of NZ_JBSSBS010000001.1, from coordinate 3,207,122 downwards.
GGGGGACCGGGCGGTCGGCTGAGCTCCCGCCGGCTGGCGAGGTGGCGGCGGCCGGCGGTGTCGGCCGCGAGCCCGCCGAGCAGCAGCAGGACGGCGACCACGCCGTCGAGCCACCAGTGGTTCGCCGTCGCGGACACGACGAGCGTCGTCACGATGACGTGGAGCAGGAAGAACCAGCGCCAGACGCTCGTGCTCGCCGCGATGATGCCGAACGACACGACCGCCGCCCAGCCGACGTGGATCGACGGCATCGCCGCGAACTGGTCGGACACGCCTCGCTGGACGTCCGCGCCGTACACGGAGATCCCGAAGTGGCGGCCGAGGTCCTCGTAGCCGAGGTCGGGGTAGAAGCGCGGCGGGGCGACCCGCACGAACCGGATCACCAGGCACCCGGCGGTGAGGAACACCAGCCCGTTGCGCCAGTGCGGGTACTGGTCCCGGTGCCGGAAGAACAGCCAGACCAGGAACGCGAGCAGCGCCGGCACGTGGACGGTCGCGTAGAACCAGGACGTCGCCGAGGCCAGCCAGTCGTGGCCCAGCACGAAGTGCTGCAGCGACAGCTCGCTCGGCAGGTGCAGCGCGTGCTCGATCCTCGCCACGTCGCGGCCGCGCGCCATCGCGCCCGTGGTCGTCGCCAGGGGGAGCATCCGGGCCAGCCGCCACACGGCGTACAGCGCCGCGATCAGCGCGAACTCCTGCGCGACCGGCGCGACGTGGGCGGTGATCCGGCTCGGGCGGAGCCGGACCGCCCACCAGATCGCCAGGCTGATGGCGGCAGCGATCGCTGCTTGGTCCCAGCTCGGCCACGGCACGCGGGGATTCTCTCAGGTGCGCGGTCGGAATCGCACGGGTACGACGCAGCGCGGGTCCTCGAGGCGGGCCGGCGCGGGCGGTCTAGCGGCCCTGGAAGCTCGGGGTGCGCTTCTCCGCGAAGGCGCGCGGGCCCTCCTTGGCGTCCTCGGAGGCGAAGACGGCCATGCCCACGCGGGCGTCGTCGGCCCAGCAGTCCGCCTCGTGCCTGCCCTCGGAGTCCCGGACCGTCTTGAGGATGGCCTGCACGGCGAGCGGGCCGTTGGCGCAGATGAGGTCGGCGATCTCGTGCGCCTTGGCGAGCGCCTCGCCGTCGGGGACGACGTGGCCGATCAGCCCGATCTCCTTGGCCTCGGCAGCCCGGACCAGCCGGCCGGTCAGGAGCAGGTCGAGCGCGACGGTGTACGGGATCTGCCGGGGGAGGCGGACCGCGGAGCCGCCCATCGGGTAGAGGCTCCACCTCGCCTCGGCGACCCCGAACCGGGCGGACTCGCCGGCGATCCGGATGTCGGTGCCCTGGAGGATCTCGGTGCCGCCGGCGACCGCCGGGCCCTCGACGGCGGCGATCAGGGGCTTGGTCAGCCGGAAGCCCTTGAGCAGGCCCTTGATCACCGAGGGGTCGAACCCGGCCTTGAAGCTCTCGTCCGGCGATCGCTCGGTGGCCGCCTTGAGGTCCATGCCGGCGCAGAAGTAGCCACCCGCTCCGGTGAGGATGCAGGCCCGGATCTCCCGGTCCGAGTTCACCCGGTCCCAGGCCTCCTCCATGATCGCCATCATCTCGCCGGAGAGCGCGTTGCGGGCCTCCGGCCGGTTCATCGTGACGACGAGCTTGTGGCCGTCCTGCTCGACGAGGCAGTGGGGGGCCGCCTCCGACTCGGGTGAGGTCATGCCGGCGATGCTAGCCAAAAACGAGAACGTGTTCTAGTCTCGCGGCGTGGCCCTGAACATCGCCGACCTCTTCGAACACGCCGTCGACGCCGCGCCCGACAACGCCGCCCTGAAGGTGGGCGACCGGGTCGTGTCCTACGCCGAGCTCGAGACCGACAGCAACCGGCTCGCCCACTACCTGCAGGCGCACGGAGTGCAGCCGGGGGACCACGTCGCGATCTATGCGAAGAACAGCATCGAGCACGTCGTCGCCATGCTCGCGATCGTCAAGATCCGCGCGGTCATGATCAACGTGAACTACCGCTACGTCGAGGGCGAGCTCAACTACCTCTTCGAGAACGCCGACGTCGTCGCCGTGGTCCACGAGCGCTCCTACGCCCCGCTCGTCGCGGCGTGCTGGGACAAGCACGAGAAGCTGCAGGTCGCCGTCGTCGTCGACGACGCGCTCGACCCCGACGACCGGTCGGACTACTCGTCGTACGGCGGCGTCCACTACCGCGACGCCCTCGCCGGCCAGAGTGCGGCGCGCGACTTCGGCGAGCGCAGCCCCGACGACATCCACATCATCTACACCGGCGGCACGACCGGCTTCCCCAAGGGCGTGATGTGGCGTCAGGAGGACTGGTGGCGTGTGCTCGGCGGGGGCATCGACTTCTACAGCGGCGAGCCGCAGGACGAGTACTCCCAGTCCCGCCAGGCGACCGACCCGCGGATGACCACGTTCCCGCTCAGCCCGCTGATGCACGGCGGCGCCCAGTCGGGCCTGCTCATGCACCTGTTCGCCGGCCACCTGACCGTCCTCGAGCCCAAGTTCGACCCGGTCCGCACCTGGGAGATCATCGAGCGCGAGAAGGTCCAGCTCATCTTCATGACCGGCGACGCGATGGCGCGCCCGCTGATCGAGGCCTACGAGGACAAGCTGAGCGCCGGGAGCGGCTACGACTGCTCGAACCTGGTCGCGATCTCCAGCAGCGCGGCGATCTTCAGCCCTCCGGTGAAGTCGCGCTGGATGGCGGCGTTCCCGAACTCGATCTTCACCGACTCCGTCGGCGCGACGGAGACCGGCTTCCAGGGCATGGGCCTGGGCGATCCCAACAACATCAGCCCGGACGGCCCGGTCGTCGGCATCGGTCCGGCCACGATCGTGCTCGACGAGGACAACCGCCTGCTCGACCCCGCGACCGACGTGGGCAAGGTGGGCCGCCTCGGTCGGGGCGGCTCGGTGCCGATCGGCTACTACAAGGACCCCGAGAAGTCCGCGGCGACGTTCCTCGAGATCGACGGGCAGCGTTACTCGGTGCCCGGTGACTTCGCCCGGATCGAGGAGGGCAACCGGGTCACGTTGCTCGGGCGCGGCTCGAACTGCGTGAACACCGGCGGGGAGAAGGTCTACCCCGAAGAGGTCGAGATGGCGATCAAGAACCACCCGGCCGTGTACGACGTTCTCGTGGTCGGGGTGCCGGACGAGAAGTACGGCCAGGCGGTCGCCGCCGTGGTCGAGCTGCGCGACGGCGAGTCACTGGAGCTGGAGGACCTGCGCTCGTTCCTGCGCGAGTACCTCTCCGGCTACAAGCTCCCGCGGGCGCTGACGCTGGTGGACGAGATCCCGCGCAACGCCGCCGGCAAGGCGCAGTACCCACGCGCGAAGGAGCTGGCCGTCGCCGGCTTCGCCGCCAAGCACCCGACGACGGTGGTGTGAGCGATGCGCACCCCGCTGTGTGACGAGTTCGGGATCGAGTACCCGATCTTCGCGTTCACCCCGTCCGAGCACGTCGCGGCGGCCGTGTCCCGCGCGGGCGGCCTCGGCGTACTGGGCTGCGTGCGGTTCAACGACACCGACGAGCTCGAGCAGACGCTGAGCTGGCTGGACGACAACACCGACGGAAAGCCGTACGGCGTCGACATCGTGATGCCGATGAAGATCCCCACCGAGGGGAAGTCGGTCGACCTGAAGGCGATGATCCCGCAGGACCACATCGACTTCGTCGACCGGACGCTGCAGAAGCTCGGCGTACCCCCGCTGCCGGAGGGCGAGGGTCGCGAGGGCGTCCTGGGCTGGCTGCACTCGGTCGCGCGCTCCCACCTCGACGTCGCGCTCAACCACCGGCCGGTGCTGATCGCGAACGCGCTGGGCTCGCCGCCGGTCGACGTGATCGAGAAGTGCCACGAGCACGGCCTCAAGGTCGCCGCGCTGGCCGGCGCTGCCAAGCACGCGCTGTCGCACGTGCAGAACGGCGTCGACATCATCGTCGCCCAGGGCTACGAGGCCGGCGGCCACACCGGTGAGATCGCGAGCATGGTGCTCCAGCCCGACATCGTGGACGCCGTCGGTCCCGACGTGCCCGTCCTCGGCGCGGGCGGCATCGGCTCCGGCCGGCAGATCGCGGCCTCGCTAGCGCTCGGATCGCAGGGCGTGTGGACCGGCTCGATCTGGCTCGGCACCGAGGAGTACCAGAACCTGCAGTCGAACTCCGGCTGGACCGAGGCGTTCACGCGGGCGACCTCCTCCGACACGGTGCGCACCCGGATCTACACCGGCAAGCCGGCCCGGCTGCTGAAGACGAAGTGGACCGAGGCCTGGGCCGAGGAGGGCGCGCCGCAGCCGCTCCCGATGCCGCTGCAGAACCTGCTCGTCTCCGACGCGCACAACCGGATCAACGCCTCCGGCGACCCGGACGTCATCTCGATGCCGATCGGCCAGATCGTCGGCCGGATGAACGAGGTGCGCCCGGTCGCGGACGTGGTCGCGTCGCTGGTGGCGGAGTTCGAGGAGGCCGTCGGTCGCCTCAACAAGGTGGTCTGACGCACGTCGCCGTACCTCTAGGCATCCGCAAGATGCCGGCGTGCGTGCCGCCGTTCCTCGCGCGCTGTGCCAGCATGGGGAACAGGGGAGGAACACGCTTCACCTGCATCACGAGGGTCTGGGGGGACTTCGATGCGAGACATCCTGCACGCCTTCGCGGCGGCGGCGGTGATCGCCGTTGCGGCGCTCTGCACCATGGTGCAGCTCAGTGACGCCAACCACGCGTTCGACCACCTGGGTCACGACGAGCAGTCGGTGATCCAGCAGGTCAGCAGCGACACCGGCCACCGCGCCAGGTGAGTTGCAGGTCCGACGTACGGTCGGGCCCATGACCGCTGCTCCGACCGTCGCCCTGCTCGGCACCGGAACGATGGGCGCCGGCATGGCGCGCAACCTCGCGGCCGCCGGGCTTCCCCTCCGGGTCTGGAACCGCACCTCCTCGAGGGCCGAGCCCCTCGCGGACCTGGCGTCCGTCGCGTCCTCGGTGCGCGACGCGGTCTCCGGTGCCGACGTGGTCGTCACGATGCTGTTCGACGAGGAGTCGACGGCCGAGACCATGGCGTCGGCGAAGCAGTCGCTCGCACCCGGCGCCGTCTGGGTGCAGAGCGCGACCGTCGGCGTCCAGGGCGCGGCCCGGCTCGCCGCGCTCGCGGACGAGCTCGGCGTCCGGTACGTCGACGCGCCCGTGCTGGGGACCAGGCAGCCGGCCGAGGCGGGCGCGCTCGTCGTCCTCGCCTCCGGACCGCCCGACGTGCGCGACGCCGTGGCGCCCGTGTTCGACGCGATCGGCAACCGCACGCTCTGGGTCTCGGAGAACGCCGGGGACGGCTCGCGGCTGAAGCTGGTGGCCAACGCCTGGGTCTTCACCGTCGTCGAGGGAGTGGCGGAGTCGCTCGCGCTGGCCCGCGACCTCGGCCTCGACCCCGCGCTGTTCCTCTCCGCGGTCGAGGGCGGCGCCACGGACTCGCCGTACGTGCAGAGCAAGGGCCGGGCGATGCTCGAGGGCGCCTTCGACCCGGCGTTCGCGCTGTCCGGCGCGCTGAAGGACACCGGGCTGGTGCTCGAGGCGGCGTCGGCGGCCGGCACGTCGCTGGGACTGATGCCGGGGATCCGCGAGCACTTCCAGCGCGCGGTCGACGCCGGCCACGGCAACCTCGACATGTCGGCGACGTACGCCGAGCACTGACCAGCGCCGAGTCGGCGCAGTCTCAGCTGAGACTGCGCCGACTCGGCGTCGCAAGGGCTGAGATGGCGCCGACTCGGCATCGACAGGACTGAGACTGCGCCGACTCGGCGGTGGGTCAGCGGAGGTCGGGGTGCGCGCGGCCGGCGATCAGGGGCAGGTCGAGGTAGGTCTTGATGCCCGGGTCGGCCGCCACGACGTACGGGATCGAGTTCACGCAGTGCACGGCGGTGGCCACCACGCCCGGGTTGCGCGCCAGGCCCTGCTCGACGGTCTCGGGCTGCCAACCCTTGATCACCACGAAGCAGTCCGGGTCGCCCTTCACCTCGACCTCGAACCGCTCGCCCTGGGGGCCGAAGCTCCACGGTGGGTCCAGGTGCTGCTCGCCCATCAGCCAGTTCACCGCGATCCGCACCACGCAGGTCTCGCCGACGAACGCCTCCCAGACGAACCGCTGGCCGGCGACGTGCCCGGGCTCGATCACGCCGATCGGCGTCTCGATCGGCTGCGTGGCGACGGCGACCTGCTGGGAGGTGCGGATGCGCGGGTCCGCCGCGAAGCCGAGCGCGTCGACGCACATCCGCGCGGACTGGATGAAGCCACCCGACAGCAGCCCCAGCATGGGGCCGCCCATCGCCTCGTCCGGCTTGCCGCCGAACATCATGATGTGGCGGACGACGTCCGGCGCGTTGTAGGTGCGGATGTCGCTGAACTCCTCGCCGCGCACGAACGTCACGGCGGAGGACAGCGCGGAGAACATCAGCGGGTGCAGCTCGGTGATGCCGCCCGGGTTGATGCCGGTCCCGTGCAGCGTCGTCCCGCCGTCCGCGCAGGCGGCCGCGAGGGGCGCGCCGTCCTTCTCGGTCGGGTAGAACCAGCCCACCGGCGTCACGACGTTCTTGCCGGAGCGCAGCAGGGCGGCGACCTCGCCGCGGTCGGGGACCAGCGGCGCGTAGACGACCGCGTCCGCGTCCATGGCGAGCACGTCGGCCATGCTGCTGGTCGCGAGTACGCCGAGGGGTCGCGTGCCGATGATCTCGCCGACGTCGACCCCGTGCTTGCTCTCGGAGTGGACCCAGCAGCCGACCAGCTCGAGGTCGGGGTGCAGCAGGATGCTCTCGATCGCGGCCCTGCCGACGCCGCCGGTGGCCCACTGGATGACGCGCACGCCGCCACCCTCTCAACGAGAACGTGTTCTCGTCCAGCGGTGCGTCAGAGCGAGGTCATGACGCCGACGGACTCGGGGGAGAAGCCAGGGAACACCGCGGCCGTCGAGGCGCCGAACCGGTACCGCACCACCTCGGAGAGCACGCTGCGGTAGTCCGTGGTGACCATGACGTCGGAGTCGAGGTCGTTCGTGAGGCCCTGCCACCGGCCGTAGTACGTCCCGCCGCGGACGCCCGCACCGGCCAGGAGCATCACGTTGCCGTAGCCGTGGTCGAGCCCCTGGCTGGCGTTCTCGACGGTCCGCCGGCCGAACTCGCTGATCGTCAGCAGCGTCACCTTCGGCGCCTGGTCGCCGAGGTCGCCGAGGAACGCGGCGACCGAGGTGGCGAGGTCCCGGGCGTTGTCGTTCAGCCAGCCGCCGTCGGCGGTGCCCAGGTCGGCGTGCATGTCCCAGTTGCCCTGGTCCACCGTGATCACCTCGACGCCGACGTTGCCGCGGATCACCCGCGCCACCTCCGAGAGGGCACGGCCCAGGTCGGTCCGGGGGTAGCTCGCCCGGTTGTCCGCGGTCTCGCGGGCCGGCGCGAAGTCGTCGAGCGCGCCGAACATCGACCGCATCGCCGTGCCCAGGGGAGTGCGGTCGCCGTCCCACAGCGTGTGCAGCGACGCGCGCCGCCCCTTGGTGGTGTCCCACTTGTCGTCGCCGGGGATCTGGACGTCGTCGACGGTGCCGGCCGACATCACCGGCTGGACCCCGTAGAGCGACGTCGGCACGACACCGCCCGCCGCGTTGAACCCCTGGAGCGGTGAGGTCGAGGCGTCGGTGCCGACGAGCCGGTTCAGCCAACCACTGCGGATCGTCGAGCCCGGGTCGGCGTCCTCGACCTCCTCCATCGCGGAGAAGTGCGAGCGGTTCGGCGCGGGCAGCCCGGTCGCGTGCACGGCCGCCAGGCGGCCGGCGTCCCAGAGCGGCACCAGCGGCGCGAGCTCGGGGTGCAGCCCGAACAGGCCGTCCTTCGCCAGCAGCCGGTCCGACGGTACGGCGATGCTCGGGCGGGCGTCGTAGTACACGGGGTCGCCGTGCGGCACGACGAGCGACAGCCCGTCGGCGGCACCGCGCAGCGACAGCACCACGAGCACCGACGCCGCCGGCGTCAGCGCGGCGGCGGAGGTCGTGATCGCGGCCGAGCCGACGATCGTGGTCGCACCGACGAGCGCGACCGTGCCGCCCAGGAACGAGCGGCGGGAGAGGCGGGCGAGCTCGTCGCAGCAGAAGGTGTCGGTCATGGCGGTCACCGGGTCAGGAAGGCGGGGGAGTCGAGGAAGGTCGTGAGCAGGCGGTACCAGTTCCACTTCACCAGGCCGTGGTCCTTCGTGATCCGCTCGCGCGGCTGGACGTCGACCGCCTCGCAGCACGCCTGGAGCAGCTGAGCGGTCGAACGGCGGTGCAGGATCCGTTGGGAGAGCGCGTCGACGAGCACGTCGAAGCGGATCGGGTAGCGCGGCACCCACCAGGCGGTCGAGTGGTACGTCGCGCCCTTGTCCGGCCACCACGTCCCGGCCATGTCGATGTGGACGCTCATCGTGGCGAGCATCCGCGACGGCGACGACCAAGCGTCGTTGTCGATCGGCTGGCCGTCGGGCCGCGGCCAGTCGAAGGGCTTCGTCCCGATCGAGTCCGCCTGCCAGACGATCTGGTTGGCGGCGTACGACTCGCCGGCGTCCCCGGCCGGCGGCCGATCGAGGCGCACGTCGAGGGCGCGGTACGTCGCCACGACGTCCTCGCCGGGGTCGCGGACCTTGGCGCCCACCGACCGGGCGAACTCGCTCGACCGCACCAGCGCGCGGAGCACCGGCCGGATCTCGGTGTCGTTGTCCAGGTACACGGCCGCGAGCCGGGCGACCAGCGCGTCGGACGGGTCGTCGCTCACGAACTTGACCGCGAGCTTGCGCGCCACGCGCCGCGCGGTCGCCTCGTGGTGGGCGAGGTAGGTGAGGTAGGCCCTCGTCACCGGGCGCCCGTCGGCGTCGGCGTTCGGGTCCGCGAAGCCCATGACCTGCACCGGGCCGGTGTCGTGCCACTTCTGCCGGTAGACGGGGTCGAAGGTGTCCCACATGTCCGCGCTCCACCCGGTGAGGATCCGGGCCGAGCCCTTGACGTCGTCCTCGTCGTACTCGCCGCGACCGACGGTGTGCAGCTCGAGCAGCTCGCGGCCGAGGTTCTCGTTCGGGTGTGCAGCGCTGGAGCTGACGTTGTCCAGGTTGATCAGCATCGCCGGATGGGTGACCACCGCGTGCAGGAGGTCGTCGAACCGGCCGAGCGCCCCGGCGCGGATCGTGTCGCCGTACTGCCTGCGCCAGAACCACGCGTTGTCGTTGTAGACCGGCACGTTGAAGTGGTTCTCCCACAGCTCGGTCACGGCCTCGAGGACCTGCCGCCTCGACCGGATGCGACGCAGCAGCACCCAGCGCTGGTAGTCCTCCATGACCTCCCAGCCGCCCTCGACACCGTCGCGCTGGCGGTGCCAGATGTCCGTGGCGCTGCGCGAGAGCGACGGCCACCACGAGCGGAGCTCGTCGGCCCGGCCGTCGTCGACAGCGCCGGGGTCCAGCTGGTCGTCGAACCACCGCAGCGCCCCGCCGGCGGCGCCGACCTGGCGCGCGAGCGTCGGCGTGAGGCCGTATGAGAAGCGGCCGACGAGGTGCCGGGCGGCGGCCGGCAGCAGCTTCTGCCCGCGGTAGTGCGCCGGCGTGTACGTCGTCATGGAGGCTCCCGAGTCTCTCCCGGTGGCGGGGAGTGGGAGAAAGCGTAGGGCCCGCGGGGCGGCGGCGGGCGATGTTCGACCCGGTAGAGTGGCGGCTCGACCGCCCCCACACCGTGAGGACACGACCCCCAGCCCATGGACGGCTCCCAAAGTCCCCGGCTCTCCCCGCCGGCTGATCGCGGAGGAGAGCCCCGATGACGGACTGGCTGCTGCTGCTCGCGGCACTGCTCCTGATCGCCGCCTGCGGTGTGTTCGTCGCGGCGGAGTTCTCGTTCGTCACCGTCGACCGGAGCAGCGTCGCGCAGGCCGCCGCGGCGGGTGACAGCGGTGCCCGCGGGCTCCAGCAGGCGCTCCGCTCGCTCTCGACCCAGCTGTCCGGCGCGCAGGTCGGCATCACGATCACCAACCTCGCGATCGGCTACCTGGCCGAGCCGACGATCTCCGGCCTGATCGACGACCCCCTCGAGGCGGCCGGCGTGCCCGCCGGTGCGGTCACGCCCCTGGCAGTCGGCATCGGTCTCACCGTCGGCACCGTGCTCACGATGATCTTCGGTGAGCTGGTGCCCAAGAACCTCGCCCTCGCGAAGCCGATGCAGGTCGCGCGGGCGACCCAGCGCTTCCAGCGCGGCTTCACCGCTTCGGTGCGGCTGCCGATCAAGGTGCTCAACGGCTCGGCCAACGCTTTCGTGCGGCGGGTCGGGGTCGAGCCGCAGGAGGAGCTCCGCTCGGCCCGCAGCTCGACCGAGCTGGCCTCCCTGATCCAGCGGTCCGCCGACCTCGGCACCCTGGACGTCGAGACCGCCGAGCTGATGGAGCGGTCCGTGGAGTTCGGCACCCGCACCGCGGGGGAGATCATGACGCCGCGGGTCCGCACGGTCAGCCTGGAGGCGAACGACCGCGCCAGCGCGGTCATCGAGCTCACCCGCGAGACCGGCCACTCGCGCTTCCCGGTGCTCGACGCCGACGAGAACGTCGTCGGCACGGTGCACGTCAAGAACGCGGTCGCGCTGCCGGTCGGCGAGCGGGCCACCACCAGGGTCAAGCACCTGGTGGCCAAGCCGATCGTCGTCCCCGACTCCCTGCGGCTGGACCCGCTGCTCGCCCAGCTGCGCGACGAGAGCTTCCAGCTCGCGGTCGTGATGGACGAGTACGGCGGGTTCGCGGGCATCGTCACCCTCGAGGACGTCGTCGAGGAGATCGTCGGCGACATCTCCGACGAGCACGACCGGCTGAACGCGAGCTCGCGCCAGCACCGCGACGGTTCGTGGTCGCTCTCCGGGCTGCTGCGTCCCGACGAGGTCGAGGACCTCACCGAGATCGAGCTGCCCGACCACGAGGACTACGACACCATCGCGGGGCTGGTCCTGCAGGTGCTGGGCCGGGTGCCCGAGGTCGGTGACATCGCCGAGGTGCCGGTGCCCGACCGGTCCGACCCCGACGAGCCGACCCAGCGGCTGGCCGTCCTCGCCGTCGAGCGGATGGACGGGCTGCGCATCGACCGGCTCCGGCTGCGGCTGCTGGACACCCCGACCGAGGACGGCGAGGGCCGATGAACAGCGGGACCGCCATCGTCGTCGCCATCCTGCTGCTGCTGGGCAACGCGTTCTTCGTCGGCGCGGAGTTCGCGCTGGTGTCGGCGCGGCGTACCCAGCTCGAGCCACGGGCCGAGGCCGGGTCGCGGATGGCGCGGACCACGATCAAGGCGATGGAGAACATCTCCCTGGTCATCGGCGTGAACCAGCTCGGCATCACCGTCTGCTCGCTGGTGCTCGGCGCGGTGGGCGAGCCCGCGGTCGCGCACCTGGTCGAGCCCGTGCTGCACGCGCTGCACCTGCCCGAGGGCGCCCTGCACCCGGTGTCGTTCGTGGTCGCGCTCGCGGTCGTCGTCTACCTGCACGTGGTGATGGGGGAGATGATCCCCAAGAACCTCGCGCTCGCCGCCCCGGACCGGGCGGCGCTGGCGCTCGGCCCGCCGATCTGGGGCATCGTCACGGTCCTCCGGCCGATCGTCGTGGTGATCAACTGGGTCGCGGGCGGCGTGCTGCGGCTGCTCGGCGCCCGGCTCACCGACGAGGTCAGCTCGACGTACACCCGCGAGGAGGTCGCCGCCCTGGTCGAGGAGTCCCGGGGCGAGGGCCTGCTCGCGGCCGACGAGTACGACCGGCTCGCGGGCGCACTCGGCTTCACCGAGAAGACCGTGTCGGCGGTGCTGATGCCGCCCGAGACGCTGACGACGGTGCCCCGCGGGATCACCCCGGCGGAGGTCGAGGCGCTGTGCGCGGCCACCGGCTACAGCCGGTTCCCGGTGACGGAGGACGGCGAGGTCCTCGGCTACCTGCACATCAAGGACGCGCTGGAGACCGACGAGGTGCGTCGGGAGCGGCCGATCGACGACAAGTGGATCCGGCCGTTCGCCCCGATGGCGGCGGACGAGGCGCTGCACGGCGCACTCGAGACGCTGCAGCGCCGCGGCGCGCACATGGCGCGGGTCGTCGACAGCGAGGGCCGGACCCTCGGGCTGGCCACCCTCGAGGACGTGATCGAGGAGCTCGTCGGGGAGATCCGCGACGCGGCGCACCACGAGGACGCCATCTGAGCCCTCCGCCGTTAAGGTTGCGACGGCAGGGGACCAGGGAGAACAGACGGGCGGGCAGTGGCGGACGACTCGACGCGCAGTCAGGCACGGCGCGTGTGGACGGTACCCAACCTGCTCAGCCTGCTCCGGCTGGCGGGTGTGCCGCTCTTCCTGTGGCTGGTGCTCGGTCCGGAGGCCGACGGCTGGGCGCTCGCGCTGCTCGCGGTCATGGGCATCACCGACTTCCTGGACGGTTACCTCGCCCGCCGGCTCGGCCAGACCTCGGCGCTCGGCGAGGTCCTGGACCCGGTCGCGGACCGGCTCTACATCCTGGCCGTCGTCGTGGGGCTCGCGCTGCGCGAGGTGATCCCGTGGTGGGTGGCGCTCTCGCTGCCGCTGCGCGACCTGCTCCTCTGGGGGCTGGTGCCGCTGCTGCGCACCCGTGGCTTCAATGCGCTGCCCGTGCACTTCCTGGGCAAGGCCGCCACGTTCAACCTGCTCTACGCCTTCCCCCTCCTGCTCCTCGGGGACGGCGACGGCACCGTCGCGACGCTCGCCAACGTGTTCGGCTGGGCGTTCGCGATCTGGGGCATCGGGCTGTACTGGTGGGCCGGCGTCCTCTACGCGTGGCAGGTCCGCACCCTGCTGAGGACGACCGAGCGTCGTACGGCGGTCTCCGATGCCTGACACCGCCGCGCCGCCGAACGACCGGGTCAACACCCCGCTGCTGACGCTCATCACGCAGCAGTCCCTCGACGAGGACTACCGCCACGTCGCCGACCGCAAGGCCCTCGAGCCGGGTGCCCAGCGCCGGACGTCCGGGATCGCCGCGGTCGTGGTCGCGGTGTTCGGGGTGCTCGTCACGGTCGCCGCGCTCCAGACCCAGCAGGGCGAGGACGTCCGCAGTGCCAGCCGGACGACGCTCATCACCCAGATCGACGAGGGCCGCGCCAACCTCTCCGAGCTGCAGCGGAGGATCGTCCGGCTGCGCGAGCTCAACGTCGGGCTCCAGTCGCACCGCGACGAGGTGACCTCCGACCAGCTCGGCGCCGAGGCCCGTGTCCAGCGGCTGGCCGCCAGCACCGGCTTCGGTGCGGTGACCGGGCCGGGCGTGAAGATCACCGTCGACGACAACCCGGACGGCACCCTGGTCCGGGACCGTGACCTTCGGCCCGCGGTCAACGGGCTCTGGCAGGCCGGCGCCGAGGCGATCGCGGTCAACGGCAACCGGCTGACCGCGCGCTCCGCGATCCGCAACTCCGGCATCGCGATCCGCGTCAACAACAGGTCGCTGTCGCCGCCGTACGTCATCACGGCCATCGGCAACGAGAACACCCTCCAGGCGAACCTGATGCAGACCACGAGCGGGCTGGTGTTCCGGAACACGGTCGAGTCGCTCGGCTTCCCCTGGAGCATGGACAATGCGGATCAGCTCTTCCTGCCCGCTGCTCCGCCGCGGATCGCCCGGCTGCGGTCGGCCGAGGCGGGGACCGCGGAGCAGAACCAGAACCAGCACCGGAAGGAGGCGCCGCAGTGATCGCCGCGCTCGGGCTCCTGGTCGGCATCGTGCTGGGCGTCATGTTCCAGCCGGACGTGCCGCTCGGCCTGGAGCCGTACCTGCCCATCGCCGTCGTCGCCGCGCTCGACGCCGTGTTCGGTGGCCTCCGGGCCTACCTGGACGGCATCTTCGACGACAAGGTCTTCGTCGTGTCGTTCGTGAGCAACGTGGTGATCGCAGCCGCGATCGTCTACTTGGGCGACAAGCTCGGCGTCGGTGGCCAGCTCTCGACCGGCGTCATCGTCGTGCTCGGGATCCGGATCTTCTCCAACGTCGCCGCGATCCGGAGACACCTGTTCCATGCCTGACGTGCCCGAGAGCCCCCAGAGCCCCGCGAGCGCCCGGGGCCCCGAGAGCCCGACCGGACGTGAGCGCCTCCGCGGCGCCCTGCTGCGACCGACCCGTGGGCAGGTCGTGGTCGCGGTGCTGCTGGCGGTGCTCGGGTACGCCGCGGTCACCCAGGTGCGCTTCACCCAGGTCGACAACACCTACGCCGGCCTGCGCGAGCAGGACCTGATCGACGTGCTGAACGGTCTGGCCGGCACCACCCAGCGCGCCGAGTCCGAGATCACCCGGCTGCAGCGCACCCGCGACGACCTGCAGTCGGACACCGGCGCCCGTGAGGCGGCACTGGCGCAGGCCCAGCAGCAGGCGGACAACCTCGCGATCCTGGCCGGCCTGGTGCCGGTCACCGGGCCGGGCATCCGGCTCACCGTCACCGAGGAGACCGGCCAGGTGGACGTGCAGACCATGGTCGACACCATCCAGGAGCTCCGCACGGCCGGCGCCGAGGCGATCCAGGTCAACGGCCAGGTCCGCGTGGTCGCCGACACCGCTGTCGAGGACGCCGCGCGGGCGGGCTGCTGATCGACGGACAGCTGGTGAGCTCGCCGTACGTCATCGACGCCATCGGCGACCCGCACACGCTCGCCGACTCCGGCATCGACTTCCCCGACGGTCCCCGCGACCTCTTCGCCGAGGACGGGGCCTCGATCACCGTCGACGAGCTCCAGTCGCTCGACATCGAGAGCGTCGTCAAGCCGTCGAAGCAGGAGTTCGCCACGCCCGCGCCGGCCCAGTAGGCCATGCGCAGTAGCCTCACCCCGTCCGGCCCGATCCCGAGGAGACGCCTTGTACCCCGACGACCTGAAGTACACGACCGAGCACGAGTGGGTCCGTGAGCCCGGCGAGCACGAGGGGTCGGTCCGTATCGGGATCACCCACTACGCCCAGGACGCCCTCGGCGACATCGTCTACGTCTCGCTGCCCGAGGTGGGCCAGGCCGTGCAGGCCGGCAGCACCTGCGGCGAGCTCGAGTCGACCAAGTCCGTGAGCGACGTCTACGCGCCGCTGTCCGGCGAGGTGGTCGCGCGCAACGACGCCCTCGACGCCACGCCCGAGCTGGTCAACAACGACCCGTACGCCGGCGGCTGGCTGTTCGAGGTCGTCCCGTCCGACCGCAGCGAGCTCGACGGCCTGATGGACGCCGCGGCGTACCAGGCGACGCTCGGCTCCTGACCCGTCAACCTGCCTTGATCGCCGTGCCCCGGCTGATAGGTTCGGGGCAACCATCAACCTCAGCCCGGCGTTGAGGGTTTTGTCCGGAGGTCCGACCGATGCCGTTCTGCACCGCGTGTGGCAAGCAGAACCCCGATGACGCGCGCTTCTGCTCCCAGTGCGGCACCCGCCTGGTGAGGCCCGACGCCGCGCCCGCGGCGCCGGCCGAGCCGACCGAGGCCGCCGACGACGCGACGGCGACGATCTCGATCGGCACCGGCGACAAGGCCGAGACCTCGGACCGCCAGCTCAACCCGGTCGACGCGGCCGCCGTCGACGCGCTGCCGTCCGGACACGCGCTGCTCGTCGTCCAGCGCGGTCCGGGCTCGGGCAGCCGGTTCCTCCTCGACGCCGACGTCGTCAACGCGGGACGGCACCCGGACAGCGAGATCTTCCTCGACGACGTCACCGTGTCGCGGCGGCACGCCGAGTTCCACCGTTCCGGTGACACCTTCACCGTGAGCGACGTCGGGAGCCTGAACGGCACCTACGTCAACCGCGACCGGATCGACCGGGTCCAGCTCAAGGACGGCGACGAGGTCCAGATCGGCAAGTACCGCCTGGTGTTCTTCTCGGGGCACGCGAGCCGATGAGCACCGCGGCCTCGGGCCCCTCCGCCTCCTCCCGGGCGCGGATGAACATCGGCGAGGTCCTCGACCGGCTGCGCCCGGACTTCCCGGGAGTCACCATCCCCAAGATCCGGTTCCTCGAGGACAAGGGCCTGATCAAGCCCGAGCGGACCCCCGCGGGCTACCGGAAGTTCTCCCACGACGACGTCGAGCGGCTCCGGTACGTGCTGCGGATGCAGCGCGACCACTACCTCCCGCTGCGCGTGATCGGCGAGCACCTGGACGCCATCGACCGCGGGATGGAGCCGCCCCCGATCGACCCGGTCGTGCCCACGGTGCCGAAGGTGGCGCTGGCCGCCGACGGGCTGCCGAGCGCGGAGTCGTTCCGCCGGCACGACCAGGTGCGGCTGTCACGGCGCGAGCTGCTCAAGATCGCGGAGATCTCCGAGCAGCTGCTCGCCGAGCTCGAGCAGTTCGGGTTGGTCGCGGCCTCCCGGACCGGCCACTTCGACACCGACGCGCTCGTGGTCGCGCAGACCGCCCGGGAGCTGGCCGACTTCGGCTTCGAGCCCCGGCACCTGCGCGCGTTCAAGACCTCCGCCGACCGCGAGGTCGGGCTGGTCGACCAGGTCATCGCACCGCACAAGGCCGGCCGCGACCCGTCCGCCAAGGCCCGGGCCGAGGAAGCCGTCTCCGAGATCGCCGCCCTCTCCGTCCGCCTGCACGCGACGCTCGTGAAGATCGGGTTGCGCTCGTCCTAGCGGCCCCGATCGCCCGGGAAGTACGGCCGGCGATGGACTCGCGCGCCGGGGGTACTGTGGTGTCGTGCGCGAAGTCGATGTCATGGGAGTTCGGGTCGAGATGCCCTCGAACCAGCCGATCGTGCTGCTGCGCGAGGTCTCGGGGGAGCGCTACCTCCCGATCTGGATCGGCGCCGTCGAGGCCACCGCGATCGCCTTCGCCCAGCAGGGCGTGGTGCCGCCCCGCCCGTTGACCCACGACCTGCTCAAGGACGTGCTCGAGGCGACCGGCAACGAGCTCGCCGAGGTGCGCATCACCGACGTCAAGGACGGGGTCTTCTTCGCCACCCTCGTCTTCGGCTCCGGCGCCGAGGTGAGCGCCCGGCCCTCGGACTCGATCGCGCTCGCGCTGCGCACCGGCAGCCGGATCGTGTGCGCCGAGGAGGTCCTCGACGAGGCCGGCCTCGCCGTACCCGCGGAGCAGGAGGACGAGGTGGAGAAGTTCCGCGAGTTCCTCGACCAGGTCACCCCCGAGGACTTCGACGCGCCGACGGAATGAGCGGGAACCCTCACTCTCAAGTAGAGGTTGAGGGTTTGCGACACGCCGCCGAGATCTTTGACGGTCCTCGATCGGGGACCTACCTTGAAGTGTCTCCGTTGTAACTACTTCCCCGGTGTTACGCACAACGGATAGCCGTCGGAGGACCGCGTGAACGAGAACGAGCAGCACACCGAGAACGTCGAGGCCGCGCACGCCGCCGCGGTGGCCGAGGAGCAGGGTCTCCTGTTCGCCGACGACGTCTCCCCGCTGCCGAGCGACACCGGCTACCGCGGCCCGACCGCGTGCAACGCCGCCGGCATCACCTACCGACAGCTCGACTACTGGGCCCGCACCGGGCTGATCGAGCCGACCGTGCGCGGGGCGAAGGGCTCCGGCTCGCAGCGCCTGTACTCGTTCCAGGACATCCTGCTGCTCAAGGTCGTCAAGCGGCTGCTGGACGCCGGCATCTCCCTGCAGCAGATCCGGACGGCGGTCCAGCACCTGCGCGAGCGCGGCACCGACGACCTGACCCGCGTCACGCTGATGAGCGACGGCGTCTCGGTCTACGAGTGCACCAGCAACGACGAGATCATCGACCTGCTCCAAGGCGGCCAGGGTGTCTTCGGCATCGCGATCGGCGGCGTCTGGCAGGAGATCGAGGGCACGCTCGCGGAGCTGCCCAGCGAGCGCACCGCCGAGGCCGACGACGCGCCGACCGCCGGCGACGAGCTCGCCGCGCGACGCGCCCGCAGGATCGGCTGAGTCGCACCGAGGGCCTGGACCGATCGGCTAGGCTGGGTCCGCTGACGATCCCGCACGGGAGAGTCTTCGCCGGTCGGCCGTGAGGCACGGCCGGTGGAGCGCCGAAGGGGCAATTCCTCCCCGGAACCTCTCAGGCGCCCGGACCGTGCGGGTCAGGCAACTCTGGAGATCCCTCGACGTGGGGCGGCCGACAGAGGGGGAGGCACCCGAACGACGACAGTCGACTCCGAGGAGCCCCCCAGCATGGCCGACCACCCCACCCTCACCGAGCTGGACGGCGTCCTGCCGTTCGTCGAGCGCCACATCGGTCTCCGCGACGCCGACGTCGCGACGATGCTGGAGCGACTCGGCTTCGACTCCCTGGACGCCCTGATGTCCGCGGCCGTCCCCGACGGCATCCGGGCCGCGGAGTCGCTCGACCTCCCGACGGCGCTCAGCGAGGAGGCCGCGGCCCGCGAGCTCCGGCACCTGGCCAACCTCAACCGGCCCGGCGAGGCGATGATCGGGCTCGGGTACCACGGCACGATCACGCCGCCCGTCGTCCGCCGCAACGTGCTCGAGGACCCGAGCTGGTACACCGCCTACACGCCGTACCAGCCGGAGATCTCCCAGGGCCGGCTCGAGGCGCTGCTGAACTTCCAGACCGTCGTCGGCGACCTCACCGGGCTGCCGACCGCCAACGCGTCGCTGCTCGACGAGGGCACCGCGGCGGCCGAGGCGATGACCCTGGTGCGCCGCGCCAACAAGTCGGCGCAGGGCCCGTTCGTCGTCGACGCCGACGCGCTGCCGCAGACCATCGACGTCGTGCGCACCCGGGCCGAGGGGATGGGCATCGAGGTCGTCGTCGCGGATCTCGCCGACGGCCTGCCGGACGGCGACCTGTGCGGTGTCCTGGTCCAGTACCCCGGCGCCTCCGGGCGGGTGCTCGACCCGCGCCGGGTGATCGAGCAGGCCCATGACCGCAACGCCCTGGCCGTGATCGCGGCCGACCTGCTCGCGCTGACGCTGCTGGAGTCCCCGGGCGAGCTCGGCGCCGACGTCGCCATCGGCTCCAGCCAGCGCTTCGGCGTTCCGCTGTTCTACGGCGGCCCGCACGCCGGCTACATGGCCGTGTCCGCCGGGCTCGAGCGGCACCTGCCCGGCCGGCTGGTCGGGGTGTCCGTGGACGCCGAGGGACGCCCGGCGTACCGGCTCGCGCTGCAGACCCGCGAGCAGCACATCCGTCGGGACAAGGCGACGTCCAACATCTGCACCGCGCAGGTGCTGCTCGCCGTGGTCGCGTCGATGTACGCCGTCTACCACGGTCCCGAGGGGCTCCGGTCGATCGCGACCCGCACCCACCGGTACGCCGCGGTCCTGGCCGGGGCGCTGGCCGAGGCCGGCATCCGCGTCGCGCACGAGGAGTTCTTCGACACGCTGACCGTCGAGGTGCCCGGCCGGGCCGCCGACGTCGTCACCACGGCCCGCACGCTCGGCCTGCAGCTGCGGCTGGTCGACGCCGACCGCGTCGGCATCAGCACCTCGGAGTGCACGACCCGGTCGACGATCTCCAGCGTGCTCAAGGCGTTCGGGCTCCCGGTCGCCGACCTGGACTCCGTCGACTCCGCCACCTCCGACGCGCTGCCCGAGCAGCTGCGGCGGACCACGCCGTACCTCACGCACGAGGTGTTCACGACCCACCACAGCGAGACCGCGATGCTGCGCTACCTGCGCAGGCTGTCGGCCCGCGACTACGCGCTGGACCGCGGGATGATCCCGCTCGGGTCCTGCACGATGAAGCTCAACGCCACCACCGAGATGGAGCCGGTGTCGCTGCCGGGCTTCGCCGACCTGCACCCCTTCGCGCCCGCCGAGGACGCTGCCGGCTACCGGCAGCTGGTCGGCGAGCTGGAGGCCTGGCTGGCCGAGGTGACCGGGTACGACCAGGTCTCGATCCAGCCGAACGCCGGCTCGCAGGGCGAGCTCGCCGGACTGCTCGCGATCCGCGGCTACCACCGCGCCAACGGCCAGGGCGAGCGCGACGTCTGCCTGATCCCGTCCTCGGCGCACGGCACCAACGCCGCGTCCGCGGTGATGGCCGGCATGAAGGTCGTGGTCGTGAAGTCCGGGGAGGGCGGCGAGGTCGACCTCGAGGACCTGCGGGCGCAGTGCGAGCGGCACGCCGACGACCTGGCGGCGATCATGGTGACCTACCCGTCCACGCACGGTGCCTACGAGGACACCATCACCGAGCTGTGCCGGATCGTGCACGAGCACGGCGGCCAGGTGTACGTCGACGGCGCGAACCTGAACGCACTGCTGGGCTACGCGCGGCCGGGCGAGTTCGGCGGCGACGTGTCGCACCTGAACCTGCACAAGACGTTCTGCATCCCGCACGGCGGCGGCGGCCCGGGCGTCGGACCGGTGGCGGTCCGCGCGCACCTGGCGCCGTACCTGCCCTCGCACGCGCTGCACCCCGACGCCAGCAAGCGCGAGGGAATCGGCGCGATCAGCGCGGCGCCGTACGGCTCCGCGGGGATCCTGCCGATCTCGTGGGCCTACATCCGGCTGATGGGTGCGGCAGGGCTGACCCGGGCGACCGCGGTCGCGGTGCTCTCGGCCAACTACATCGCCACCAGGCTCGGCGAGCACTACCCGGTGCTGTACCGCGGCCACGGCGGCCTGGTCGCGCACGAGTGCATCCTCGACCTGCGCGGGATCACCAAGGACACCGGTGTCAGCGTCGACGACGTCGCGAAGCGGCTGATCGACTACGGCTTCCACGCGCCGACCATGTCGTTCCCGGTCGCCGGCACGCTGATGGTCGAGCCCACGGAGTCCGAGGACCTCGCCGAGATCGACCGGTTCGTCGCGGCCATGATCGCGATCAAGGACGAGATCGACCGCGTCGCCGCGGGGGAGTGGTCACCCGAGGAGTCGCCGTTGCGCGGCGCCCCGCACACCGCGCGGGCGCTCGTGGGTGACTGGGACCGGGCCTACTCGCGGGAGGTCGCGGTGTTCCCGTCCGGGCTCGACCCCGACAAGTACTGGCCCCCGGTGGCCCGCATCGACCAGGCGTACGGCGACCGCAACCTGGTCTGCTCGTGCCCGCCTCTGGAAGCATTCGCGGAGTGACTGTCAGCGACCACACCGACCGCCGGCTGCTCGTCCGGCTCGCGCACGCCCAGAGCACCGGGCGCCTGCCCTCGGTCGTCGCGGGGCTGCTCCGCGACGGTGCGCCCGCCTGGTTCGGCTCCTACGGCTCACCGGCGGTGCCGGACCACGACCCGCTCGACGTGCAGTACCGGATCGGGTCCATCACCAAGACCATGACCGCGGTGCTGGTCCTCCAGCTGGTGCGGGACGGGCGGCTCGCCCTGGACGACCCGGCCGCGACGGTCGTGGGCGACGTCGGGTACGCCGACCGCTCGGTCCGCGACCTGCTCGCGCACTCCTCGGGCATGCAGTCGGAGCCCGTCGGCTCCTGGTGGGAGCGGTCCGCCGGGCTGTCGTTCGACGAGCTGACGGCCGCGAACGACGGCAGTGGCGGCGTGTTCGCCGCGGGCGACCGCTTCCACTACTCGAACCTCGGCTACGCGCTGCTCGGCGAGCTGGTCGCGAGACTCCACGGCAGCACCTGGTGGGAGGCGGTCCGGCAGCGGATCCTGGACCCGCTCGGCATGGCGCGCACGTCGTACCTGCCCGAGGGCGCGGCGGCGCAGGGTCAGTCCGTGCACCCCTACGACGGCACGCTGGTCGCGGAGCCCGCGACGGACACCGGCGCGATGGCGCCGGCCGGCCAGGTGTGGGCGACCATCGAGGACCTCGCGACGTACGCCGTGTTCCTCGGCAGGGGCCACCCGGACGTGCTGTCGGTCGAGGAGCTCGACCGGGCCTACACGCCGTTGTCCAGCACGCCGGAGGACGGCACCAGGTCCCTGCACGGACTGGGCTTCCAGATCTTCGCGGGCGGCTCCGGGACGCTCGCCGGTCACACCGGCTCGATGCCCGGCTTCCTCGCGACCGTGCTGGTCGACCGCAAGCGCCGCACCGGTGGTGTGGTGCTCGCCAATGCGACCGCCGGGTACTCGCCTGCCGCGGTCGTCATGGAGCTCCTCGACGAGCTCGAGCGCTGCGAGCCGACGATCGCCGAGCCGTGGCTGCCCTCGGCGGGCGTCCCGGACGAGCTGTCCGGGGTGCCGGGCGTGTGGCACTGGGGCAACACGCCGTTCGTCCTCGCGATGGAGGGCACCGATCTGGTCGCGCGCCGCAACGGCGCCGAGGCCTACCGGTTCGGCGTCGCCGACGACGGGCGCGTGGTGGGGCGGACCGGCTACCACGCGGGCGAGGAGATGCACGTCGTACGCCGGCCCGACGGGTCGGTCCGGTACCTCGACGTCGCGACCTTCATCTACACCCGCACCCCGTACGACCCCGACGCCCCGATCCCCGGCGGGCTGCCGGGCGCCTGAGCGTCGGTCCCCAGGTTCACCCAGCCGGCCGGCCGCGCTAGTCGACCGTCGACTCCCTGACGACCACCAGCCGGTAGGCGAACGCCGTGTCGCAGTCCAGCGGCACGGTGCGGCCGCGCCAGGTGAGGTCGAGGTCGGTGTCGAGGAGGCGGTGCGTGCCGTCCGCGGTGATGTGCTGGCCGGCGTCGTCGTACTCGTCGTGCACCGGGGTGTTGCGGCCGACCTTCCGTGCGGTCCCGGAGATCAGGGCGCGCGAGCCGCCGACCTTCATCGCGGCCGTGACGCGGCCGCCCCCGAGGAAGCCGTCGCGGTCCTGGCGGCTGCCACCGACCTGCTGGGCGTCGTCGCCGATCAGGACCTGGAGGACGTTGGCGAAGTGGTTGTTCTCGTAGAGGCTCGCGTAGACGTCGCGGCCCTGGACGGTGCCGGAGCACTCGACGACGATGCCGCGCTCGTGGGTGGTCGTCGACTCGGTGGTCTGGGTGGTCGGGGCCGCGGTGCCGAGCCCGATCAGGGCGGCGGTGGCGGCGAGGGCCAGGGGGTACATGGTGGTTCCTTCTGCTGTGTGGTGGTTCGGACAGCAGGAATACGCCGCAGCAGCCCCTCCGGTTGCATCAGCCCGGCTACTGGGCCTGCGACACGCTCGACATGTTGAAGTCGGGCACCCGCAGCGCCGGCATCGCGGTCCGGCTGAAGTAGTCGTCGCCCCACTCGCGGCTGAAGGCCGGCCCGGTCGCCGACGCGTGGGTGAACCGGGTGAGGATGTCGACCGGGCTCTCGTTGAAGCGGAAGTTGTTCACGGCACCGGTGACCTCGCCGCCCTCGACCAGGTACACGCCGTCGCGGGTCAGACCGGTGAGCAGCAGGGTCTGCGGGTCCACCTCGCGGATGTACCAGAGACACGTGAGCAGCAGGCCGCGGTCGGTCCCCGCCACGAGGTCGTCGATCGACCCCGACCCACCGTCGACGACCAGGCAGAGGTTGTCGATGCCGGGCGTCATCGGCTGCGCGGTCATCGCGGCGCTGTGCCGGGTCTGGATCAGCGCGGCCAGCTCGCCGTCCCTGATCCAGTCGGTCCGGCCGAGCGGCAGACCGTTGTCGAACACCGACTCCTCGTTGCTCGAGGTCGAGGTGACCGCGAACGGCAGGCACTCCAGCCCGGCGTACGACGGGTCGGAGAACAGGTTCACCCCGGGCCGGGCGATCCGCTGGCCGATGCGGGTGCCACCAGCACGCTCGCTGTAGACCGACTGGCCCTCCCACGCGACCCGCGCACCGGCGCTCCAGTACGCGTCGATCATCAGGTCGGCCACCGCCGTCGGCGGCAGGATCGTGTCGTACCGCCCGGCGGGCAGGTCGACCCGACGCTCGGCCCAGGCGAGCCGCCGGGCCAGCTCGTCGTCGATGGCGAGCGGGTCGACGTCGTCGAAGTCGCGGGTCGCCGCTCCGACCCAGGCGCTGCGGGTCCGGTCCGCGGACTTCCCGGTGCAGCCGACGTGACCGGTCGGCTGGACGTGCCGCAGGCGCAGGCCGGTGGACGAGCCGAGGTACGTCGTGGTCATCTCGTGGTTGACGAACCCGTACAGGATCCGTCCGGCGGCGGCCGCCCGGCCGAACGCCTCACCCAGGGCGGGCGCCACGGCGTCGTACACGTTGATGTCGGTCGGGACCGGCGGCTCGTCCCAGTCCGGCGATGCGTGGTCGCGGACCAGCTCGTTGGCGTCCTCGGCGGGGTCGGCCTCGCGGGCCGCGCTGTCGGCGGACTCGACGAGCCGGGTCAGGCCGTCGAGGGTCGTCACGCTGCCGGACGCCGACGCCGTCGCCTGCCCGGCGAACGAGACGACCGTGACGTCGACCCCGCTCATCACGCCGTTCGTGGTCAGGGTGTTGTTCGCCCACCTCAGGTTGGCGCTGGTGCTGCTGCGGACGACGACCATGCAGTCGTCGGCGGTCGAGGTGGCGAGGGCGTGCTCGACGAAGGACTGGGGTGTGGTCATCAGTGACCGGCCTCCTCGGTCGTGTTGAGGATGCGGACGTCGCGGAACAGCGCGGTCGGGCAGCCGTGGCTCACCGACGCGACCTGCCCGGGCTGGGCCTTGCCGCAGTTGAACGCGCCGCCCAGCACCCAGGTGTCCGGGCCACCGACCGCCTCCATGGAGTTCCAGAACTCCGTCGTCGTCGCCTGGTACGCCGCGTCGCGGACCTGGCCGACCAGCTCCCCGTCGGAGATCTTGTAGAACCGCTGCCCGGTGAACTGGAAGTTGAAGCGCTGCATGTCGATCGACCAGGACTTGTCCCCGACGATGTACAGCCCGCGCTCGACGCGTCCGACCAGCTCGTCGGTGGAGGGGCCGTCCGGTGCGGGCTGCAGCGAGACGTTGGCCATCCGCTGGACGGGGATGTGCCCGGGGGAGTCGGCGTACGCGCAGCCGTTGGACCGGCCTTGGTTGAGCGACGGCATCGCGGCACCCATCACCCGGTCGAGCTGGTAGCCGACGAACACGCCGTTGCGGACGATGTCCCACTGCTGGGTGGCCACGCCGTCGTCGTCGTACCCGATCGTGGCCAGCCCGTGCTCGACGGTGCGGTCGCCGGTGACGTTCATGACCGGCGAGCCGTACTGCAGGGTGCCGAGCAGGTCGGGGGTGGCGAACGACGTGCCCGCGTAGTTGGCCTCGTACCCGAGCGCCCGGTCGAGCTCGGTGGCGTGCCCGATCGACTCGTGGATGGTCAGCCACAGGTTCGAGGGGTCGATGACCAAGTCGTAGGTGCCCGCCTCGACGCTCGGCGCCTCGAGCTTCTCGGCGAGCAGCTCGGGGATCTGCTCGATCTCGTCGTCCCAGTCCCAGGAGTCCGGCCCGCCGTCGAGGTACTCCCAGCCGCGGCCGACCGGTGGCGCGATGCTGGCCATCGAGTCGAACGTGTCCGCGCCGGCGCCCATCGCCTCGAAGCCGGGGTGGAGCCGCACCCGCTGCTGGGTCGTCCGGGTGCCGGCGAGGTCGGCGTAGTACTTGCACTCGTGCACCTGGAGCAGGTGGGCCGACGCGTGGTCGACGGCGGCGCCGGCGCGCAGCCGGTTCGTCCAGTCGACGAGCAGGGCGGCCTTCTCGCGGACCGGGACCTCGAACGGGTTCACGCGGTACGACGACACCCAGGTGACGTCGTCGTACACCGGCTCGTCCGCGAGCTCCACGGGCGCGCTCGTCATCTCCGCCGCGACCCGGGCGACCGCGACCGCGGTCTCCGCGACCCGGACCGCCTCCTCGGCGGTCAGCACGACCCCGGACGCGAAGCCCCACGAGCCGCCGTGCACGACGCGCACCGCGAAGCCGAGGTCCTCGCTGTCGCTGGCGCTCTGCAGCACGCCGTCGCGGGCGACCACCGTCTGGTACCGCACCCGCTCGAACCGGAAGTCGGCATGGGTGGCGCCGAGCTCCCGCGCGCGGGACAGCGCGGCGTCGCCGAGGCTGCGGTGGGGGAGTGCGGAGAACGAAGGATCGAGGACCGGCCCGCTCATGCGGCGAACCTACCCGACCGGCTCTGTCCTAGGGTCTGTCGACATGGGTGCACCTTCCTGGCTGGGCATCGGCGCTCAGCGCAGCGGCACGGCGTGGTTCACGGGACTCCTCACCCAGCACCCGCAGGTCGATCTCGGGACCAACGGCAAGAAGGAGCAGCAGCTGCTGCACAAGGTCGCCGACGGTCGGACGCCGGCGGCGGACTACCTCGACCTGTTCCCGGACGACGGGGTCCGCCGGGGCGACTTCTCGCCGCAGTACCTGCGGCACCCGTCGGCCGGCGTCGTCGTTCCGCGGCTGGTGCCGGACGCTCCGATCCTGGTGCTGCTGCGGGACCCGGTGGAGCGGTACCGGTCGGCCATGCGGCTCGGCGTCACCCGTGGCCGGTCGCAGCCCTACCCGATCCCGGTGAACCTGCAGACCTGGGCCGGCTTCTACGCCGACCAGCTCGACGTGTGGGCGTCGTTCGTCGGCAAGGACCGGCTCACGGTGCTGGTCTACGAGCAGGTGCGCGACGACCCGCAGCCGGCCGTCGATCTGGTGTGGGGCCAGCTCGGCCTGACGCCGGTGCCGCTGGCCGCGGTCCACGCGCCGTCGCGGTCCAGCTCGTCCGAGGAGGCCGACTGGGAGTGGCCGGAGGGCATGCAGGACGCGCTGCGCGTCCTCTACCGCCCGCAGGCCCGGCGCCTCTCCGACGACTGGGGACTCGACGTGAGCACCTGGGAGACGTTGCGCTTCTAGCGGCTGATCCCGACCGTCGAGCCGCGACGGTCCTTGCGGACGACGAGCTGGACCGGGATCCGGTCGCGCATCTCGGCGACGTGGCTGACCACTCCGACCACGCGGCCACCGTCGCGCAGCGAGTCGAGGGTGTCCATCACGTCGTCGAGGGTGTCGGCGTCCAGGGACCCGAACCCCTCGTCGACGAAGAGGGTGTCCAGGTCGGCGCCCCCCGCCTCGTGGGCGACGACGTCGGCCAGCCCGAGCGCCAGGGCGAGCGAGACCACGAAGGTCTCCCCGCCGGACAGCGTCGCGGGGTCGCGGGACTCGCCGGACCAGTCGTCGCGCACGAGCAGGCTGAGGCCGCCGCGGGTCTCCCCGGCTCCGCGTCGGCCGGTGTGCTCGAGGGAGTAGCGCCGGTCGCTCATGCCGGCGAGCCGGGTGTTGGCGGCGGCCACGACCTGCCCGAGCCGGTAGCCGAGGACGTACGCCGAGAGGCGCATCTGCAGCCGGTTGTCGGGCGACTTGCCCTCCACGAAGCCGGACAGGCTCGTGGCGAGGTCGAGCTCGTCTCGGAGCGGTGCCCAGACGGCCAGGGCCGCCTCGAGCTCGCCCACGAGCGAGCCGAGCCGCTGGGCGAGCGCGGCCCAGCGCGCCTCCCGGGCGCGCGCCTCGCCGAGTGCGTCGAGCGCGGTGGCGTGCTCGTGCGTGAGGGCGTCGAGGTCGGGGAGGGCGGCCGTCGCGACCTCCTCCGAGCCGGGCTCCGCGAGCACGGCGGTGACGGCGGCGAGCCGGCGGTCGTGCTCCGCGACGCGGTGGGCGAGGTGGTCGTACGCCTGTTGGTCGAGGGCGGCCGCGAGGGCACTGTCGACGACGTCGAAGCCGGCCTCGTCGACCGCTGCCGCGAGCCCCGCCTCGGCCTCCGCGAGTGCTGTCGCAGCGGTCGCGAGCCGGTCGAGGGAGGCCAGCGCGGAGCGCGCCGCCCGCTCGGCCCGTTGCGAGGTGGCGAGCCGGTCCTCGTCGTACTCGGCGAGCTCGTCGGCGAGCGCTGTCGACTCCGCCGCCAGAGCCGCGAGCGACGCGGCAACCGCGCCGGACTCGGCCGCGATCCCGGCTGGGACGGCGTCGGCTCGATCGGTCGCCGCGGCGAGCGCCGCGCGGACCTCGCCGACCTTGGTCTCGAGGGCGAACTCCGCGACGACCGCATCGTCGGCGGCTCGCTGGGCGTCCTTCTCGGCGGACTCGTCGGGGGCACCGTGCGGCGCGGCGGCCTTGTGCGGGTGGTCGCAGGAGCCGCACACCGGGCAGGAGCCCCCGACCACCAGGCCGGCGGCGATCTCGGCGGCCATGCCGTTGACGCGCTGCTCGCGCAGCCCGATCGCGCGCTCGCGGAGGTCGAGGGTCAGCTGCCTGGCCAGGACGTGCGTCTCCTCGGCCTCGGCCAGTTGCGTGGTCAGGGCGGTCACGAGCTCGCGGGCCTCCGCGCGGGCCCGCTCGGCGGCTCTGCGCAGCTCGGCCGAGCGCCGCTCGAGCCGGGCCGTGTCGGAACGGACGGCTGCCAGTCGCCGGGCCCGGGGCTCGAGCGCCCGGATCCGGGCGCCCTCGCCGACCGCCTCGGCGAGGTCCCGCTCGATCGCGTCGCGGTCGGTGCCGGTCACCGAGGCGACGGCAGACTCGTGGGTGCGACGGGCGGCGACCGCCATCCGGTGCAGGGGCACCACACCGGCAGCGCGACGGGCAGCGGCGAGGCGGTCGCGGGCAGCGTCGTGCTGGCCGGACTCCTCCAGCAGCCGCTGGTGCTCGGCCCGTGCGCGGTCGAGGCGTGCACGACGCTCGGTCAGGACCCGGGCATCCTCGAGCCGGGACCGGGTCGCGGCCTCGGTGTCGGCCGCCTCCGCCGCGCCCGCCGCGGTCGCGGTCGCGCGCTCCGCGGCTCGTGCCAGCAGGGCTCGGGCCCAGGAGGCGTGCTCCTCCTCGGGTGCGTCGACACCGGTGGCCTCGCTGACCCGGCTGACGAGGTCGTCGACGGTCGCGGCCGCGGTCTCGGAGCGCTTGCGCAGGGCGACGCGGTGGTCGCGCAGCCACCTCTCGACGGACTCGAACCGGCCCGTGCGGAACAGCTGCTGGAGCAGGTGGTGACGCTCCTCGGAACGGGCCCGCAGGAACGCCTGGAACCGGCCCTGCGGCAGCATCGCGACCTGGGTGAACTGGGCGACGTTCATGCCGACCAGCCGGGTGACCAGGTGCCCGGTCTCGTCGAGGCGCGTGCTGAGCATCGTCCAGGTGCCGTCGATGCGCTCCGCGATGCTCACCGATGCCTGCTCGGTCGTGACGCCGTCGCCGCGCTTCTTGGGTCGGGTCCACGCCGGTGAGCGGACGACCCGGAACCGCCGGCCGGACAACGTGACCTCGAGCGTCACGCTGGGTCGTACGCCGGGCGCCGCCTGGTCCGAGCGCAGCCGCTTGGCGCTGTTGCGGTCTCCCGGGACATCGCCGTACAGCGCGAAGCAGACCGCGTCGAGGACGCTGGTCTTGCCGGCCCCGGTCGGCCCCGACAGGAGGAACAGCCCCGCGTCGGAGAGGTGGTCGAAGTCGACCCGGACCGTGTCCGCGAACGGCCCGAAGGCGGTGATCTCGAGCTCGTGGAGCCTCATCCCGCCCCCGAGACCAGCACGTCGAAGTCGGGGTCCTCGCAGCAGGCGTCGACGGCGGCCAGCAGGAGCGCCGCCTCGGCCTCGGTGGCGGGCGCACCGCGGACGGCGTCGACGAAGTCGAGGGCGACGGCGTGGTCGGAGCGGCCCTGCGGGACCGCGGTCGGGACGTGGTCCCGCTCGCCCCCCGCCGGCTCGAACCCGAGGACCAGGGTGTGCGGGAAGCGGGAGCGCAGTCGCTCCATCGCCTGCAGGGGGCGGACGTCGTCGACCAGGGTCGCCTGCACCCAGGCGTCCTCGTGACCGGTCAGCGCCGGGTCGGCGAGCAGGCCGTCGAGCGTGCCGCGGATCCTGGCGAGGCGGCGGGGGACCGGGGCCTCGACGAACTCGGCGCCTGCGAACCCGCCGGCGTCGAGCTCCACGAGCCAGGAGCCCTTGACCTGGCCGGCCTCGGAGAAGGAGTAGGCGAGCGGTGAGCCGGAGTAGCGCACCGTCTCGGTGAGCGTGTGCCGGCCGTGCAGGTGGCCGAGCGCGGCGTAGTCGACTCCCTCGAACACGGTCGTGGGCACGAGCGAGACGCCGCCGACGCTGATGTCACGCTCGGAGTCGGAGGGCTGGGCACCCGCCACGAACGCGTGGGCCAGGACGACGCTCCGTGCGCCGCGGCCGCCGCGGTCGACGTTCACGCGCGCCATCGCGGCGGCGAGCGCGGCCTCGTGGGAGCGGGCGGTGAGTCCCCAGGGCTCGCGGACCGCGTCGGGATCGAGGTAGGGGATGCCGTAGACGGCCACCGGACCGTGCTGGTCCTCGAGCAGCACGGGCGTGCCGACGGCGCGGGCGTCGGTGCGGATGAAGACGCCCGCGGCGTCGATCAGCCGGGAGCTGAACCCGAGCCGCTGCGCGGAGTCGTGGTTGCCGCTGGTGAGGACGACCGCGGCGCGGCTGGCGGCGAGCCGGGCCAGCGCCTCGTCGGCGAGGCGGACCGCGTCGACGTGGGGGAGCGCGCGGTCGTAGACGTCGCCCGAGACCACGACGAGATCCACCCGCTCGTGCGCGACCACCTCGAGGAGGTGGTCGACGTACGCCGCCTGGTGCCCGAGCATGCCCTCGCGGTGGAAGGAGCGCCCGAGGTGCCAGTCGGAGGTGTGGAGGATGCGCACACCGCAACGCTAGGAGCGGGCGCCGACAGTCCCGGTCTGCCGCGCCGCGTGGCCGGAGATCAGTGGTGGTGCGTGCTCGTGCGGACGGCGTCGAACGTCGCGCGGATTGGTCACCAACCGCACGTGGGAGCGCTCCCTTCCTGCGGTTGGTGACCAAACCGCAGAACTTCGCGCGCTCGTGAATCAGGTGTAGCGCACGCACCGCTCGGCGGAGGTGAACCCGTAGAGCACCAGGCCGGCCTCGGCGGCGAGCCGGACCGAGAGCGACGTGGGGGCGCCGACGGCGACGAGGGAGCCGATGCCGGCGGCGACCGCCTTCTGCACCAGCTCGAAGCCGGCGCGGCCGCTGACGACCAGGCACGCCTCGGCGGGCGAGGAGCCGGCGAGCACCCGGGCGCCGGTGACCTTGTCGACCGCGTTGTGCCGACCGACGTCCTCCCGCACGACGAGGGCGTCGCCCGAGGCGGTGAACAGGCCGGCGGCGTGCACGCCGCCGGTCCGGGAGAACACGGCCTGCCCGGGCCGCAGCGCACCGGGCAGCGACCTGACGATGTCGGGCGTCGGCAGCGGCCCGGTCCACGCCGGGCCGCGGGGAGCGGTGAGCGCCGACCCGACGCTGTCCTTGCCGCACACCCCGCACGCCGACGACCCCGATCCGGCGTGCCGGTGCCCGGGGTCGCGCAGGGGAGCGGACGAGAGCGTCACCGTGACGACGTTCAGCTCCTGGTCGGGCGTGAGTGACTCGTCGGTGCAGTACGCCACCGCCTGGACGGCCGCCGGCGCCGCCACGCCCTCGTGCACCAGCCACCCGGCCGCGAGCTCGAAGTCGTGCCCGGGAGTCCGCATCGTCACCCACACCCGGCGCGGCGGTACGCCGGGCCAGGCCAGCCGGATCTCGAGCGGTTCCTCGGTCGCCAGCCGGTCCTCGCGCCGGTGCTCACCGTCGGACGCGTGCTCGTGCACCCGGGTCCGGACCGTCGGACCCGGGCGTCGCGCGCGGTCGAGGCTCACGGCCGTCCTCTCACGGGTGCGGGTACCTCGTCATCACCGCGAGCGTGCGCGTGAGCCGGTCGGCCTGGTCCGCCAGCCGGCGGCGCACCGAGAGGTCGAGGCTCTCCTCCCGGGACATCGCCAGCGTCCGGTCGCGGGTCTCCTCGGTCACCGAGGTGCGCGGGAAGAAGAAGTCGGTCGCGTCCGCCAGGACCCACCCCGACCGGACGCCGACCGTCGCGGGCAGGTCGACGAAGTAGCGGTCGACGTACGCCGCGGTCAGCTGCTCCTGGCCGCCCCGCCACATCCCCGCGCCGGCCGCCTCCAGCTCGTAGTTGGGCACGTCGACCTTGCCGGTGAACCGGTCCCAGGCCCACGCCTTGGCCTCCGCGTCCGGCAGCGAGGCCAGGGCGCGGGTGTGCTCGACGCGCGACCGGCCGGTCGGCTGGTCGTCCAGCGCGGCCTGGAGCTCCTCGCGGTCCGTCGCCCCCAGCGTCGCCAGCCGCACCAGCAGCCGCCAGCGCAGGTCCAGGTCGAGGTCGACCCCGGCCGGCGTGGCGGCGAGCCACGCCCGCAGCTCCTCGGGTGACTCCGACGACGAGATCGCCGCGCGGAACGCCGCGAGCTGCCGCTCGGACCCGGGCTCGAGGGAGGCCAGCTTCGCCAGCGCCGCGCCGTGGACGCGGGCGAGCGCGTCCGGCCCCGCCACCGGCACCACCTTGTTGAACACCCACGTCAGGGTGCGACGGCTGGAGTCCTCGGTGTCCTCGACCGGCAGGCTGGCCTCGACGATGTCGAGCACGTCGGCCGGGTCGACCTCGGCGTCGTGCAGCGCGCCGCGCAGGTTGTTCCAGACACCCGCGCGGAGCAGGTCGTCGGTGACGCCGGGGAGCAGCGTCTTCAGCGCGGTGACGGTCTCGGCGTCCGGCTTCGCGACGTCCCACGACTCGTCGTACGGGTCCAGCAGCACCGCCGCGCCGGGCGGGACCGGGAACGCCGTCTCGGGGCTGTCCAGGGCGACCGGCCGGTCCTCCCACACGCCGTCGACCGCCACCGCCGCGCGGAACGTGTGCGCGCGGTCGGCCGGCCTGCCCTGCGGCGGGGTACGGCGGACCAGTCCGGCCTCGCGGTCGAAGGTGAGCGTGTCGGCGCCGGCGGTCCGCAGCCAGTTCGTCGTGAACGACGACAGGTCACCCGCGCCGGCGGACTCCCACGAGGACAACAGGTCGTGCATCGTCGCGTTGCCGAACCGGTGCCGGGTCAGGTGGTCCACGACGCCGCCCAGGAAGACCTCGTCGCCGAGCGCGGCGTTGAGCTGCTTCAGGATGCTCGACCCCTTGGCGTACGAGATCCCGTCGAAGTCCTGCAGCGCCGCGCTGGCGTCGAACGCGCCGTTGCCGGCGACCGGGTGGGTGCTCGGGCCCTGGTCGGCGGTCAGGCCCCATAGCCGGCGGTCGTAGGCGTGGTCGGTCCACGCGTCGGCGTACTCGGTCACGTCCGCGGTCACGCGCACGCCCATGTACTCGGCGAACGACTCGTTCAGCCACAGGTCGTCCCACCACTTCGGGGTGACGATGTTGCCGAACCACTGGTGCGCCATCTCGTGGGCGACCGTCGTGGCGCGGGAGATCCGCATCCCGCGGGTGACCCGGCTGGAGAAGACGAGCGGGTCGCGGAACGTCACGCAGCCCGGGTTCTCCATCGCGCCGGCGTTGAACTCGGGCACGAAGGCCTGGTGGTAGTCGCCGAACGGGTACCGGATCCCGAACAGCCGGTGGAACTCGTCGAAGCACTGCTTGGTCATCGTGAACAGCTCGTCGGCATCGGCGTCCAGGTCCTCGGCGAGGCTGGCGCGCGCGGAGAGGCCGAGCGGGATGCCGTCGTGCTCGTCGCGGAGGACGTGGTACGGCCCGGCGACCAGGGTGACGAAGTAGGTCGAGAGCGGGTGGGTCTGCTCGAACTCCCACACCCCGGGCTCGGGGTTGCTGCCGGGCGCGTTGCCGATCACGACCCAGTCCGCCGGCGCCGTGACGTGGAAGGTGTACGGCGCCTTCAGGTCCGGCTGGTCGAAGCACGCGAAGACGGTCGGCGCGGCGTCCATGAACGACATGCCGTAGACGTACTGCCTGCCGTCGGCCGGGTCGGTGCTGCGGTGCAGGCCCTCGCCGTCGTTGCGGAACGGCATCACGGCGTCGACGACCAGCTCGTTCGCGCCCGCGGTGGTCTCCAGGGGGAGCCGCCCGCGCTCCAGCAGATCGGGGTCCAGGCGCTGCCCGTTGAGGCGGATCTCGTTCACCCGGACCGGCTTGAGATCGACGAACGTCGGTCCACCCGCGCTCTGGAAGCGCAGGGTGGTCACGGACCCGAACGTGCTCTCGTCGCCGGCGAGATCGAGCACGACGTCGTACCCGTCCACGGTCAGGAGCTCGAAACGGGCGATCGCCTCGGTGTGCTGGAGGCTCTGGTAGGGGCTGCTCACGCGGCCACCCTAAGCCTTGGAGTGTCGCGGATTTCACACCCGTCGGTGGACCCACCTACGATCCGCGGTCGGGGGTACGAACGGCGTGTCTCCGTCCGATCTCGGGAGCGACAGCATGTCACGCAGCACCCGGCGCGCCCGCGCCCTCGCGTCCCTCGCGGCCGTCGCCGGCCTCGGTCTGGCCGGCGCAGCCGTCACCACGTCTCCCGCCCAGTCGGCCGCCCCGGCGGGCGACTGCGCGGTCGCCTTCCCCGTCGACCAGCTCGCGGCGGGCGACGCCGTCACCGGCCTGACCGTCAGCCACGGCACGACGCCGGAGGGCTTCACCGGGGAGGTGCTCGGGGTCCTCGACGACGGCATCGGCCCGGACGTCGACATGGTCATGGTCCGCCTGACGTCGCCCGAGATCGACCGGGTCGGCATCTGGCAGGGCATGTCCGGCTCTCCGGTGTATGCCGCCGACGGCCGCCTCATCGGGGCCGTGAGCTACGGCCTGGCGATGGGCAGCTCGCCGGTCGCCGGCGTGACGCCGTACGACCACATGGACGACCACATGGCTGACCCCATGCAGGACGGCATCGCGGTCGACCGCACCGCCGCCCGCCAGATCGCCCGCGGCAGCGACGTGTCCGCGGCCCGCGCGGAGCAGGGCTTCGCCCAGCTGCCGATGCCGCTCGGCGTGGCCGGGGTCGGCGCCGGGCGCCTCACGGCCGCCGCGGCCAGGGCCGGCGACCGCAGCTGGCTGCCGCGCTCGGCGTACGCCGTGGGGCGCGCTGGTGCCGCGGACGCGACGGCCGGCGACATCGTCGCGGGGGGCAACCTCGCCGCCTCGTTGGCCTACGGCGACGTCACCATGGCCGGTGTCGGCACCGCCACCTCGGTGTGCGGCGACCGGGTCGTCGGCTTCGGGCACCCGCTCGACTATTCGGGCAGCACCACGCTGGCGATGCACCCCGCCGACGCGATCTACGTCCAGGAGGACTGGTCGCCGGCTTCAAGGTGGCCAACCTCGGTGCCCCGGTCGGCACGATCACCGACGACCGGCTCGCCGGCATCACCGGCACGATCGGCGCCCTGCCGGCGACCACCGACATCACCTCGTCGCTGACGTACGCCGACCGGTCGCGGACCGGCGTCTCGTACGTCACGCTCGACACCCCGGACGCGCTCGCCTCGACGGCGTTCTACGAGCTGCTCGCCAACCACCAGGCGGTCGTCGACGGCCCGATCAAGGGCTCGGAGGACCTCGCCTGGACGATCACCGGCACCGACGGCGACGGCACGCCGTTCGAGCTGCACTCCTCGGACCTCTACTCGTCGAGCAGCGACCTGACGTACCGCCTCGGCTTCGGCCTCGGTGACCTGGTCTACGGCATCGCCCGGATGGGCGGCGTCTCCATCGACTCGGTCACGACCGACAGCACGCTGCGTGACGACGTCACGTCGTTCAAGATCTCGCGGGTGCAGGCCCGCCAGGGTGGCGAGTGGGTCACCGTGTCGCGTCACTCGGGGCTGGTCGTCCGGGGCGGCGGCAGGCTCGCGGTCCGGGTGACCCTCACCGGTGGCGGCACGACGACGGTCCTGCCCGGCAGCCTCGACGTCCCGGCGCGGTTCTCCGGCCGGCTCGGGTTCTTCGGTGTCGCGGGCGGGTCGCGCGTCGACCTCGGCCGGCCTCCCCGCGACCTCGGCCAGATGCAGGCCTGGCTGGACCGGCAGGTCCGTCACGACGAGGTCGTCGTGCTGCTGGCCAGCGGCCCGCGGGTCCACTCCGGTCACGCCAGCGTCACCGCCGCGGCTCGCCGCGCCGGGACGCCGCGGTACGTCCAGACGGTGCTCGGCCCGGTCGGCGGCGTGGTCCGCGGCCAGGCGGTCTCGGAGGCCTTCATCCGCTGAGCGGAGGTCTACGCTGAGGCCCGTGGAGGTGGGGACGCATGAGCTCCTCGCACTGATCCGGGACTCGGTGATCGGCGAGGACCACGTGATGGAGACGCCGTACGGCCGCCGCCGGGTGACGTACGCCGACTACACCGCGTCCGGTCGCGCGCTGGCGTTCGTCGAGGACTTCATCCGCGACCAGGTGCTGCCCGGCTACGCCAACACCCACACCGAGTCCAGTGGCACCGGCCTGCAGACGACCCGCCTGCGCGAGGACGCCCGCGAGATCATCCGCGCCGCGGTGGGCGGCGACGAGGACACCGTGGTGCTGTTCGCCGGCTCGGGGTGCACCGGGGCGATCGCCAAGCTGATCGGCGTACTGGGCCTGCGGATCCCGTCGGTGCTCGACGACACCCACGCGCTCAGCGAGCACGTCCCGCCGGCCCAGCGGCCGGTGGTGTTCATCGGGCCGTACGAGCACCACTCGAACGAGATCTCCTGGCGCGAGACGATCGCCGACGTCGTCACGATCCGTCAGGACGCCGACGGCGGCGCCGACCTCGTCGACCTGCGTGAACAGCTCGAGAAGTACGCCGAGCGGCCGCTGAAGATCGGCTCGTTCTCGGCCGCCTCCAACGTGACCGGCATCCTCTCCGACACGGCCGGGATCGCCGAGCTGCTGCACGAGCACGGGGCGTTGAGCTTCTGGGACTTCGCCGCTGCGGCGCCGTACATCGACATCACGATGCGCCCGTTCGGGGACCGGCCGCTGTCGTACAAGGACGCGCTCTTCCTCTCGCCGCACAAGTTCATCGGCGGGCCGTCGACGCCGGGGGTGCTGGTGGCGCGCCGGGAGCTGTTCGCGAACCGGGTGCCGGACGTGCCCGGCGGCGGCACGGTGGCGTACGTCAACGACGACGACCACCGCTACCTCGCCGACCCGACCCACCGCGAGGAGGGCGGCACGCCCGCGATCATCGAGTCCATCCGCGCCGGCCTGGTGTTCCAGCTCAAGGATGCGGTCGGGACCACGACGATCCGGGAGCAGGAGGAGCGGCACCTCCGGCGGGCCGTCGAGGCGTGGCGGTCCGAGCCGGCCGTCGAGCTGCTCGGCAACCTGGACGCGCCGCGGCTCTCGATCGTGTCGTTCGTCCTGCGCTCACCGTCGGGTCGGTACCTGCACCACAACTACGTCGTCGCGCTGCTCAACGACCTCTTCGGCGTCCAGTCGCGGGGCGGCTGTTCCTGCGCGGGACCGTACGGCCACCGGCTGCTCGGCATCGACCTGGAGCGCTCGCACGAGTTCGAGCGTGAGATCACCGGCGGTTGCGAGGGCATCAAGCCCGGCTGGGTACGCGTGAACTTCAACTACTTCGTCTCCGACGCGGTCGTCGACTACCTGGTCGAGACGGTCCGGCTGGTCGCCCGCGACGGCTGGCGACTGCTCGGCGACTACCGGTTCGACCCGGCCACGGGAATGTGGCGGCACCGGGACGGCGTGGTCACGCCGCCGCTGAGCCTGCACGACGTCTCGTACGCCGGTGGCCGCCTGTCGATGCCGTCCGACGAGGCGACCGGGGGAGAGGAGCTGCTCGCCGAGCACCTCCGCGACGGCGCCGCGATCCTGGCCGCGGCCGCCGGGCCCGACCTGGACTCGCACCCGGCCAACGTGAGCGAGGACTTCGAGCACCTCCGGTGGTTCGACCTCCCTGCCGTGAGCCTGCGGGTCGAGCGCGGTCCCGACGAGCGGGCGCAGGGTCAGCCGCGCGGCACCCAGGGCGACTGGCCGGTCTCGTCGGGCAGGTAGTCGGTGTCCCCGTCCCGCTCGGTGAGGACGGCGAAGCGCACCGCGGTGTAGTCGCCGCCGGTCAGGCAGCTGGCCGGCATGATCAGCCGGACCGTCGGCTCGTCGGCGCTCCAGCGCACCCGGAACCCACGGCAGGGCACCCGCTCCGGCTCCTCACCGGTGTCGTGGTCGCCGAAGGAGCCCGCGAGCACACGGTTGCGGGTGTGCCCGACCGGGTCGTACTCGCTGACCAGCCGGACGCCGCGCGCGTGCCGCGGGTCGACGCTCACGATCAGGTCGCCCCGCACCGAGCGCACGAACTCGACGTCGACGACGATCCGCTCGCCGAGGTTGCGCAGCGTCGCGCCGGTGAGGTCGAGGCCGTGACCGGAGCGGTCTCCGGCGGGGTCGCTCATGCTGAGGTGGGCGGCGGACGCGGGACCTCCGGTCAGCACCACGGCGGCGAGCGCGATCACACCCGAGATGAGTCGCTTCATGCGGGCAGCGTCGCACACGTCACGCGGGCCGGCGGCGTAACGCGCTCTCGACGCGGGGTCGTTCTCCCGGCATGAGGCTCCGCGTCGCGATCACCGCCCTGGCCACCGTCGCCGCCACCGTGGCCCTGGCTCCGCCGGCGTCGGCCGAGGAGACCCGGGGCTCCCTCGAGCGTCGCGCCGACGACGTACGCCGGGTGGTGTTCGTCGGCAACAACTGGGCCGGCACCGCCGACGTGCTCGATCCCGAGACGTTCGAGCGGCTCGGCCGGATCGACGTGGTGCCCGACAAGGACGAGCGGATGCAGGAGATCACGACGAACGCCTACCGGTTCGCCTACTTCCTCGCGATCCGCGCGCTGATCGGCGAGGGCCACGACCAGTTCGTCGACGACATGTACTCCTCGAACGACGGTCGGCTGCTCGTCGTCTCGCGGCCGTCCTTCGCCGACGTCGTGGCCATCGACCTGGCCACCCAGCAGATCGTGTGGCGCTTCCCGGTCGCGGGCGTGCGCTCGGACCACATGGCGCTGTCGCCCGACGGGCGGCGCGTGGTCGTCAGCGCGTCGACGGGCGACGTCGTGCACGTGCTGCGGGTCAAGGACGGCACCGAGGTCGGCCGGTTCCCCTCCGGTGGGTCACCGCACGAGAGCGTGTTCATCGACGGTGGCCGCAAGATCCTGCACGCCAGCATCGGCATGGTCTACAGCCCGCTGGACCAGCCGGAGGCGGACTCGACGAAGCAGGAGCGGGTCTTCGAGGTCGCCGACGCCCGCACCCTGGACGTGGTCCGCCGCTACGACCTCCGCAAGGCGCTCGACGACCGGGGCCTGGACCGGATGTCGACCGCCGTACGGCCGATGACGCTGTCTCCCGACGAGAAGACCGTGTACTTCCAGCTGTCGTTCTTCCACGGCTTCGTCGGGATGGACCTGCGCACCGGCAGGATCGTCAAGGTCGTGCGGCTGCCGAACCTGGTCCCCGACATGCCGCGCGAGCAGTACGTCCTCGACTCCGCGCACCACGGCATCGCCATGAACCCGGCCGGCACGAAGATCTGCGTCGCCGGCACCATGGACGACTACGCGACGGTCGTGTCCACGTCGGACTGGCAGCACGGCAAGCTGCTGAAGAAGGCCGACGGCAAGCCCTACTGGGTCACCCAGAGCTACGACGGCCGCTACTGCTACATCTCCTGGAGCGGCACCGACGAGATCGCCAAGATCTCCTACCGGACCGGCCGGATCGTGCAGACCGCCCCCGTCGGTGACCACCCGCAGCGGGTCCGCAACGGGTTCGTCCGCACCGACCTGGTCGCGGGGCTCCCGGCCGCCTGAGCACGGGGATTGGTCACCAACCGCAGATTGGGCACGCTCCCACGTGCGGTTGGTGACCAATCCGCGCACCATCCGGCGTCCGGAAACTCGCCACACAACGCCCCAGGACGCCCCGGAACGCACCGAGCCGACGCGGTCGAGAGGGACCGCGCCGGCTCGGCGGAGTGGGTTGCGGCAGCGAGGTCAGCCCTGGACGGCGAGCGCGAACTCGACCTTCCCGGACGGGTCCACGGCGGCGTCGAGGACCTTGTCCTCGAGGAGCTCCGCGGCCGAGGCGTCGAGGTAGACGGTGGCACCGTTCTGCTCGACGACCTGGTCGCCCGGCTCGCCCGCCTGCGCGGCGGAGACGGCGAACGCGGTCTCGGCGCTGTCCTCGGTGGTGATCCTCAGGCCTGCGGTCTCGGCGAGGCCGGGCTGCGAGGTGATCTCGTTGACGATGGCACTGGCGTTCTCGGTGAGGGTGAGCATGCTCGCCTTCCGGGTAGCGGTTGCGTACCCGTTCCACCGTCCCCGATCGATCCCGTCGACACAACCCGCAGGCGGATCCCGGGCGTGTCGCCGGTCTGGCACCCTGTGGCCATGAGCCCCGACCTGCCGCAGCCGCCCGTCGCCGAGAACGCCCACCGCAGCATCGACCTCACGAAGATCGGCGAGGGTCGCTACAAGGCGACCAACGCGCGTGGGGGAGTGCTCCCGATCGGCTCGGGCGGCGACCCGGACTTCACCCCGGTGGAGCTGCTCCTGGCCGCGATCGCCGGGTGCAGCGCGATCGACGTCGACCTGATCACCGGCAAGCGCGCGGGCGCGATCTCGCTCGACGTCGTCGCCGAGGGCGACAAGGTCCGCGACGATGGCGGCAACCACCTGACCGACCTCCAGGTGACCTTCCGGGTCCGGTTCCCCGACGGCGAGGAGGGCGACCGCGCCCGCGAGGCGCTGCCGCGCGCCGTCGCGCAGTCCCGCGACCGGCTGTGCACCGTCGGCCGCACCGTCCAGCTCGGGGCCCCGATCGAGTACCACGAGCGCTGAGGTGGCCCGGCGCAAGCGTCCCGGCCGCTGGGACGCCGTACCCCGCCAGGACGGCCGCCGCTTCGTCGTCACCGGCGCGAGCGGCGGGCTCGGGCTCGAGACGGCGAGGGCGCTCGCGGCGTCCGGGGCGGACGTCGTGCTCGCGGTCCGCAACCTCGACAAGGGTCGGGCGGTCGCGGCCGGCATCAAGGGCACGGTGGAGGTCCGGCGGCTGGACGTCGCCGACCAGGCCAGTGTCCGGGAGTTCGCCGAGGGCGTCGGCCCGGTCGACGTCCTGATCAACAACGCGGGCGTGCTCGCGGTGCCGCGGGCGCTGACGGCCGACGGGTTCGAGACCCACCTGGCGACGAACCACCTGGGCCACTTCGCGCTCGCGAACCTGCTGCTCCCGCGGCTCACCGACCGCGTCGTCGTGGTGTCCTCCGACTCCCACCACAGCGCGGACCTCGACCTGGACGACCTGAGCTGGGAGCGACGTCCGTACAAGCCGTTCGCGGCGTACGGCGCCTCCAAGCTGGCCAACCTGCTGTTCATGGCCGAGCTCCAGCGCCGGCTGACCGCGGCCGGCTCGACGCTCCGCGCGACGGGTGCGCACCCCGGATCGACGGCGACGTCGATCACCGCGAACACCGGCAACCGGTTCAAGACCTGGGTCGGCTCGTGGGGCCACCGGCTGGTGGGCATGCCGGGCTGGAAGGGGGCGCTGACTACGCTCTACGCCGCCACGATGGACGTCCCCGGCAACACCTTCATCGGGCCGGGCGGCTTCCTGGAGATGACGGGGTGGCCGACCAGCGTCGGCCGCAGCCAGGCCGCGTCGGACCCCGACCTCGCCAAGCGGCTGTGGACCCGGTCGGAGGAGCTGACCGGGGTGCGGTT
This sequence comes from Nocardioides sp. HB32, assembly GCF_054058995.1. NCBI lineage: Bacteria > Bacillati > Actinomycetota > Actinomycetes > Propionibacteriales > Nocardioidaceae > Nocardioides > Nocardioides sp. HB32. The sequence goes on along the minus strand of NZ_JBSSBS010000001.1, from coordinate 3,165,835 downwards.
CCCGCTTAGTCCGTCGTCACCGACTCGATCGTGACGGGGACCTTCGGAGCCCCGTCCGCGCCGCCGTTCGCGGTGCCCTTCTCGGCAACCCGCTTGACCACGTCGATGCCGGCCTTGTCCATCCGGCCGATCACGTCGTAGGCGGCGTCCAGCTGGGTGTCGGCGTACACGAGGAAGAACTGCGAGCCGTTGGTGTCGGGGCCGGCGTTCGCCATCGCCACCGTGCCCGCTGGGTACGTCTCGTCGCCCCCGAGCTCGTCGTCGAACTGGTAGCCCGGCCCGCCCATCCCGCTGCCGGTCGGGTCCCCGCACTGGAGCACGTAGATGCCCTGGGTCGTCAGCCGGTGGCAGGGCGTCTTGTCGAAGTAGCCCTGGTCGGCCAGCGACACGAACGAGTTGACCGCGCACGGCGTGGCCGCCGCGTCCATCGTGATCGGGATGTCGCCGGCGCTGGTCTTCAGGGTGACGTCCACGGTGCCCTCGGCCGGCGCGTCCGAGGACGGCGGGTCCACGTCCTTCGCGGCCGCCTGGCCGTTCTTGTCGTAGCTGCACGAGGTCGTCTTCACCGACGACCCGGAGTCGGTGGCGGTGTCCGGCCCGTCCGACCCGCAGCCCGCGAGGGCGAGCACGGTGAGGACGGCCAGGGGCAGGGCGACGCGTCGGAGCATGGGCCGATCGTAGGGGAGGGGGTCAGGAGTTCCGGCCACGGGCCACGACCGGCCAGGCCTCGCCGTCCGCCCACAGCACCTCGGCGAGGTTCACCGCGTTGCACACGTGGTTCGGTACGACGTCGACCCGGCTGCCCAGCGCCGGCAGGTTCGCTCCGGCGAGGTCGACCACGGCGTGGTGCTCGGAGAGCTGCACGACGCGGGCCTCCGGGTACGCCGGGAGGCGGCCCCAGCCGCTCGCGTACGCCGCCCGGTCCGCGCCGAGCGCCTTGCTGCCGGCGTCGAGCACCAGCCGGCCGCCGGCGTGGCTGACCACGGTCGCGACGCAGGCGAGCGCGATCTCGTCCGGCGTGGTGGTGCCGAGCTCCCACTGCTGGGCGTCGCCGAACGCGTACACGCCGGGCCGCAGCTCGGTGAGGACGTCGGTGTGGGCGTGCGCGAGGCTGGGTGTCGAGCCGCCGCTCACCACGTCCGGCTCCAGCCCGGCGGCGCGGAACGACGCCACGGCGGAGCGGAGCGCCCGCGCCTCGTCGTCCGCGGCACTCACCAGTGCGTCGGGTGCGTAGCTGTGGCCCGGGAACGTGAACAGCCCCCGCACCGGAAGCCCCGCCTCGACCGCGGCGGTGCCGACGGACCCCGCACCGGCCGGGAGGATCCCGCTGCGGTGCTGCCCGCAGTCGACCTCGACCAGGACCGCGACACCGGAGTCGCCGAGCAGCGCGCCGGCGCGGGCCGCGGCCTCCGCCGAGTCGACGCCGATGGCCAGGTCGGCGCGGCCCGCCAGGTCACGCAGCCGGCGCGCCGCCTCCGCGGTCAGCCACAACGGGTAGGCGATGAACACGTCCTCGACGCCGTGGTCCACGAACGCCTCGGCCTCCCCGATCGTCGCCACGGTGAGCCCCACCGCGCCCGCGGCCAGCTGGAGCCGGGCGATCTCGGCGCACTTGTGCGTCTTCGCGTGCGGCCGCAGCGACACGCCGGAAGCGGTGGCCAGCTCCGCGACGCGGGTGATGTTCGACCGCAGCCGGGCGGTGTCGACGCGCAGGTAGGGCGTCGGCACGCTCAACGCGGCCTCACATCTCCTCGTGGGTGTCGGGATCCCCGCCGAACAGGCGCCCGTCGGCCCGGCCCAGGCCGCTGATCGCGGCGACCTCCTCCGCGGTGAGCTCGAACCCGAAGACGTCGAGGTTCTGCCGCTGCCGCTCGGGGGTTGCCGACTTCGGGATCGGGATGGCGCCGAGCTGCACCTGCCAGCGCAGGATCACCTGGCCGGGAGTCACGCCGTACCTCTCCGCCGCGCCGGCGACCGGCCCCTCGGTGAACGGCGCCTGCCGCTTGCCCAGCGGGCTCCAGGACTCGGTGCGGATCCCGTAGCCCTCGTTGACGTCGCGCATCACGGCCTGTGGGAAGTACGGGTGCAGCTCGACCTGGTTGACCGCCGGGGTCACCCCGGAGTCGTCGATGATGCGCTCGAGATGCTCGGGGGAGAAGTTGGAGACGCCGATCGACCGGACCAGCCCCTCCTTCTGCAGGTCGACGAGGGCGCTCCACGCCTCGGCGTATCGGCCGAGGCGCGGGTTCGGCCAGTGGATCAGGTGCAGGTCGAGGTACTCGAGCCCGAGCCGCTCGAGCGACTCGTGGGTGCTGCGGACCGCGTCGTCGTACCCGTGGTGGCGACCGGGGATCTTCGAGGTCACCCGGAGCTCGTCGCGCGGCAGGCCGCTCTGCCGGATCGCCTCGCCGACCTCCGACTCGTTGCCGTAGTTCACCGCGGTGTCGACCAGCCGGTAGCCGACCTCGATCGCGGAGCGGATCGCCGCGACGCCCTCGTCGCCCCTGAGCGGGTAGGTGCCGAAGCCGATGGCCGGCAGCGTGTTGCCGTCGTTGAGCTCGTACGTCGGGGTCGCCATGTCGCCCAACGTACTCACTCGCGCTCGCCCCCGCCGTCGTCGTCCTGCGTGTGCCGCTCGGACTTCAACCGGGCCTCGTAGGTGTGCCGCTCGCCACCGGTGAGCTGCTCGCGGGCCTCGGTCACGAGGCGCTGGAAGACCGAGTAGTAGGTGTCGTCGTAGCCCTCGACCACCTGGAACGTCCACATCCCCGGCAGCACGTTGCGGCCGAGCAGCTCGCGGTCGATCCGGTCGGCGAGCTCGGGATGCCCGGCGTCGCGCAGCATCCGGACGGCGTCGCCGAGCGCGAAGTCGGCCCGCCCGGACATGCGGTGGAACCGGTACAGGCTGCCGCGGGCGTCCTCGACCACCTCGAACGCCTCCGACAGCTTCCCGACCGCCTCGACGGTCGCGTCGCTCATGCGGACAGGACCTGCTGGGCCGACACGGCGCCGTGCTCCTCCTGGATCGCGTCGGCGAGCTTGCGCACGTCCTCGTCCGGCACGTCGACGCCGGCCTCGCCGAACCCGTCGCGCAGCTCGGACTCGACCGTGTCCTCGGTCGCTCCGTCCTGCCACGACGTCACGCGGTCCACGACCGCCTGGATGGCTTCCATCTTGTCGTCGCTCATGCCGCCGTCGTACCCATGAGCCCGGTCGGGCACGCTTTCCCCCGTGCCCCACCACTCAGCGCTGGACCGGATCTGGCAGGACGTCACGGGCACCCAGCCGCTGCCGGCGCACGGGAGCGTGGTGGCGACGGCCGTCGTCGCGCTGGCGCTGGTGCTCGTCCCGCGGCTCTGGCAGGTCGCCCGGCACGTCGTGACGATCGCCCACGAGGGCGCGCACGGCGTCGCCGCACTGCTCAGCGGTCGCCGGCTGGCCGGCATCCGGTTGCACTCGGACACCTCCGGGCTCACGGTGTCGAAGGGGCGGCGAACCGGCCCGGGCATGGTGGTCACGGCGTTCGCGGGGTACGTCGGCCCGGCGGTGCTCGGCCTGGGTGCCGCGCTCCTGCTCCGCGAGCGACACGCACTCGCCGTGCTCTGGCTGGCGGTGCTGCTGCTCGGCCTGCTGCTGCTCCAGATCCGGAACTTCTACGGCCTGTACGTCGTGCTCGTCGCCGGCCTCGCCGTCGCCGCCGTGTCGTGGTGGGGGAGCGCTGCCGCGCAGTCGCTGGCGGCGTACACCGGCGCCTGGTTCCTGCTGGTGGCCGCGCCTCGTCCGGTGCTCGAGCTCCAGCGCAGCCGGCGGGGCGGCCTGGCACGCGACTCCGACGCGGACCTGCTCGCCCGGCTCACGCGGCTGCCCGGGCTCTTGTGGGTGGCCGTGTTCCTCGTGGTGACCGTCGGCTGCCTCGTCGTCGGCGGCCGCTGGTTGTGGGCCGGGGCGTAGGTTCAGCCCGTGCGCATCGGCATCCACTACGCGAACTTCACCCATCCCGACTGGGAGCACCAGCTCCTGGACCGGCTGACCGGCACCGCCCGGGCCGCCGACCAGGGCGGCGCCGCACTCTTCACGGTCATGGATCACTACTTCCAGATGGAGGGGCTCGGCGGCCCGCCGGAGCCGATGCTCGAGGGCTACACGGCCCTCGGCTACGTCGCCGGGCAGACCGAGAGCGTCCGGCTCAGCCTGCTGGTCACCGGCGCGACGTACCGCCACCCCGGCCTGCTCGCGAAGATCGTCACCACCCTGGACGTGCTGTCCCGGGGCCGCGCGATGCTCGGCCTCGGCGCGGCCTGGTACGACCGCGAGCACCTCGGCCTCGGCGTGCCGTTCCCGCCCACCGCGGAGCGCTTCGAGCGGCTCGAGGAGACGCTGCAGATCGTTGAGCAGATGTGGAGCGACGACAACGGGCCGTACGACGGCCGGCACTTCCAGCTCGCCGAGACGTACTGCGTCCCGCCGCCCGTGCAGCAGCCGCGCCCGCCGATCCTGGTCGGCGGTGGGGGAGAGCGGAAGACCCTCCGCCTGGTCGCGCAGTACGCCGACGCGTGCAACCTCTTCCCCGAGGGACCGGACGGGGTGCGCCACAAGCTGGACGTGCTCCGCCGGCACTGTGACGACGTCGGCCGCGACTACGACGAGATCGAGAAGACCATGATCAACCCGAGCGGCGGGCCCGATCCGATCGCGGAGACCGACGCCTACCTCGAGGACATGGCGCAGTACGCCGAGCTGGGCATCAGCCTCGTCACGCTGATGCCGCCCACCGACGACCCGGTCGGCTGGACCACCCGGATCTGCGCGGACGTGCTGCCGCGGCTCGCCGAGGTCTGACGCGGGCCGGCTGATGCCGAGGAGCTAGAGGACCTCGGTGCCGTACATCGCGCCCAGCGGGTCGGCGATCAGCTCGAGCCGGGTGCCGTCGGGGTCGCGGAAGTAGATCGAGGTCCCGCTCTCGAGCACGTACTCGACACCTGCCTCGTCGAGGTTGGCCCGCAGCCGCTCCCAGCGCTCCGGCTCGACCGAGATCGCCAGGTGGTGGAGGCCGCCGAGCACCTCGGCGTACGCGCCGACGTCCAGGCCGGGGAAGTCGAAGAACGCGATCAGGTTGCCGTTCCCGATGTCGAAGAAGAAGTGGTTCGAGCCCGCGTAGTCACGGTTCTCGAAGATCTCGGTGAGCGGGAACTCCAGGACGCCCTGGTAGAAGCGCACCGTTCGCTCGACATCGGTGCAGACGATCGCGACGTGGTGCAGGCCCCGAGCGGACGAGGCGGGCCGGTCGGACGCCGGGGCGAGGTAGGTGTCCCGGATGCGGTCGCGCTCGGCGCTGATCCGTTCCAGGTCGAGATCGGCCATGGCGACGACGGTACTACCGGATTCAACTTTTCGGGCCGGGGACGTCCGCGAACGTCGCCGGCCGGTGCAGGCGGTCCCAGTGGTCGTGCGGCCAGATCACCGCGAAGACCCGTCCGACCACGAGGTCCGTGTCGACGTAGGCGTCCGCCGGGTTGCAGGTGTCGTCGTCGGGGCGGCACAGGTGGAAGCTGCTGTCCGCCGACTCGTTGCGGTTGTCGCCCATCACGAACAGGTGACCGGCGGGGACCGGGCCCGCGGTCCACTCGCAGTCGCCGGGGCCCATCGGTCCACGGCAGGTCGTGGTCGTCGGGTCGTTGACGTAGTCGTCCTCGTCGAGCGGCTGCCCGTTGACCGTGATCCGGCCCTGGTCGTCGCAGCAGACGATGGTGTCGCCGGCGACGCCGATGACGCGCTTCACGAGGTGGCCGCCGGCCGGGTAGAGGCCGATGTGGCTCATCAGCTTCGCGACCTCGCTGCTCGGCGGGGCCGCCTCCTCGGGACCCAGCCAGTCGCCCGGGTCGGCGAACACCACGACGTCGCCGCGCTGCGGCGTACCGCCGAACCAGTACGACGGCTTCTCGACCAGGATCCGGTCGTTCTTCACGAGCCCGGGCACCATCGACGGCGACGGGATGTAGAACGCCTGCACGAAGAGGGTCTTGATCAGCAGCGCGAGGGCCACCGCGATCACCAGGAGGAGGATCGTCTCCTGCCACCAGGGGCGGTGCTTCTTCCTCGCGTCGGCCGTCACGGGGCGAGCCTAGACGTCGACGCATGGACCGCCGCGGAGGTGGATGGGTTCCGCCCCCTCGAGTTCGACGGGGGACTGGAATGCGCCATCCGCCGACACGTCGACGGCGGCGCTGCTCAACGTCGGGCGCTGACCGTCCGGCGCGACACCAGGTGCAGGACCGTCACCCCGACGAGGACGCCGACCCCGACGAGCAGGAGCAGCGCGGGCAGCTGGTTCCCGCCCTCGTCGGCGGACGTGGGCTCCGCCGCGACCGCGGCGAGGTCCGGCGGGTCGCCGGCGGGGTTGGTGGTGGCCGTCGCGTCGGGGTCGACCGTGTAGTCGATCCGGGCGATGATCGGGTGGAGGTCGACGGCCACGGCGTGGAACGCCGCGACGTAGCCGCCGACCGCGTCGGACTGGCGGAGCTGCTGGGTCACGTAGCGGCCCTCGACGACCGGGTCGCCGACCATCAGGGACTGCCCGCTGGGGTCGACGACCGCGACGTCGACCTGGGGCTCCACGTCGTTGCTGAACTCGATGGTGATCCGGTCCGGTGCGGCCACGAGCACCTGACCCGGTGCGGGCCAGGCGGCCACCGCCGTCGCGTGCGCGTCGACCGGCGCGGCGGGCGCGGCCACCAGCAGCAGTGTCGCCGCCGCCAGCACCGCGCCCGCCAGGCGCCGATCAGCCATCGCGGCGCCCGTAGGTCAGCCCGGCGGTCGACTGCGGGTCGACCTTCCAGTAGTAGATCTGGCCGGCCTGCACGAGCTTCGGGCTGACCGTGTTCGACCGGGTCTGCGGTACGCCGCGCGCCGCGAGGGCCGCGTTGCGTGCGGCGTACTCCGCGTGCAGGTAGTCGCCGCGCCGGAACAGGCTCACCGCGACCGCCTTGAACTGCCGGTAGCGGTCGTAGCGCCGGTGGAACTTCGCGTCCGGGGTCGTGCGGCCGTCCGCGCTCTCCGACGCCAGCAGCCGGTTCAGCGCCTCCTGGCCGGCGAGCAGGTACTCCGCCACGTGACCGCGCTGGAGCTGGTCCTGGTCCTCGACCTCGTACGGCCGGTAGTCCATCGCGTACGTCGTCGGCGCCGCGGACACGTCCATCACCCAGCCGAGCCCGGCCCAGTAGCAGGCCCACTTCCCGGCGTTCGGGTCGCCCTCGGGGCACCGCTCGACGCCGTAGGAGCCGTCGTGCGGGTGCGAGAGGCCGAGGTTGTGCGCGGCCTCGTGCTCGATCGTGTAGCTGAACCCGGTGCCGGTCTCCTGGGTCGGCGTGCAGGGCAGCAGCGAGACCTTGTCGCCGTCCTGGTCGGTCGACGGGTCGTAGACCGGGTAGTTCGCCGAGCAGGCCTTGAACCGGTCGTTGACGTTGTTGAAGACGCCCCAGGCGTTGCCGTCCGCGCCGGCGAGCGCGATGCCGCCCACGATCGCCGGCAGCGCCCACGTGTAGGCCTTCTCGAACACCATGTTCAGTGACGGCACCGTGCCCAGGCCCGGCTCGATGTCTGCCATGCCCTTGCGGTGGGCGTCGATGTAGTCGCGGATGATGTCGGTGTTGACAGAGTCGTCGTACGACGCCCCGAGGAGCCCGGACGCCTTGGCCTTCTCGATCTGGTTCTGGAACTCGGTCAGGTCGATGGTCGAGCCGTCGCTGTTGTGCTTGATGACGTGCTTCCCGCCGTACAGCGGCTCGGGCACCAGGTCGACGTCCGCGCCGCTCTGCCGGACGTGGTACTCCGGCGCCGGCAGGTCGGCGTACTTGGGCGAGGTGTCGAGCGTGCCGGTCTTCCTGCCGGTCTTCGGGTCGTAGAGCGGCACGACCTCGCCCTTGCGGCCGACCCAGCGCACGTACGGCATCGCCGAGGACAGCCAGCGCAGCGTGTCGTCGTGGGTCCTGGCCTTGACCGAGTCGATCTTGTAGAGCTTGCTCGGGTCAGTCCACCAGTTGCCGTAGTCGCCGGAGACCGGGGCGCCGCCGACCCACTGGGGCCGCGAGTAGAAGTCGGTGAAGTTCGTGGTCGCCAGCCAGTAGACGTCGCCCTGGGGGATCGGGCGGTACAGGTAACCGGCCGTCGACCGGAAGAACAGGCCGTACGCCACGTCGCGGCCCAGGCGCGGCATCATCGTGCACGGCGTCGGGTCGCCGAGGTACTCCGGGACGCTCGCCGGGCAGGGGTTCTGCTGCCACTCGGGGTCGTTCTCGTACTGCCAGATCGGCGGGTCGCCCATCGGGTAGTCGCTCGACATCGCGTCGACGCCCTTGCCCAGCCAGGCGGCGCTCTCGTAGTTGTTCGGCGCGGCGCCCAGGTCGAAGAAGTGCCAGCGGTAGCGGCCGCCCCAGGTGCGCGCGAAGTCCACACCGGCCCAGCCGTTCGTGTCCGGGTCGGTGATCCGCCACGAGCCGCCGTCGGCGACCGGCTTCTGGACGATCTGGCCTTTGATCACCTTGTCGGTGGTCCAGGTGTGGTAGGCGTCCTGGCGGAAGTAGTCGCCGGCGTACGACGGCGTGAACGTGTCGAGGAACAGATAGGTCGAGCCCTTGTTCACGCCCTCCGGCATCTTGTCGAGGTCGAGTCCGTGCTTGTCGTAGAACGGGTCGTGGTAGCCCGGGGTGTCCTGCAGGATGCGGGCGCTCGCACACTTCTTCGACTCGACGTCGATGAACGCGCACTTCCACCTGGCCTGGGTCCGGGACCGCCACATCCAGTCCTCGACGGCGTAGCCGTCGACCATGTCGACGGTGCTCGGGTCGGTGACCTGGTGCTCGACGCCGTCGACGACGCGGTACTTGCCGAAGGACTGGTCGTACTTGACCAGCTGCGCGGTCATCGTCGGGTCCTTGAACGTCTGTGCGTCAGCGGTGTGCTTCTTCGCCCGGGCGAACAGCGCCTTGCTGTAGGCCTTCGTGGCGGAGTAGACGTGCACGTCGTACGTGAAGCGGGTGCCGAGGAAGTACGGGTCCTGGCCGGGGGCGAACGCGCCGCGGTTCCAGTTCAGCAGGCCGGACGCGGTGCTGAGGACGCCGTCCGGGCTGGGGGCGCCGGCGACGTTGGCGACGGTCGGCTGGTACTGGCTCGGGATCCACTTCTTCAGCTCGGCGACCTGCTCCTTGGTCGGCGTTCGACCGACGAAGACCACCCGCAGCGGGTACTTCACGGTCAGGTCGTGCATGAGGGAGCTCTTGTCCTCGGGCAGCGTCATCGACTTCACGAGCTGCTGGCTGGTCATCGTGACCGAGCCGTCGTACGTCGTCCCGGGGACGGCGGCGAAGCTCACCGCGGTGACCGTGTAGTCACCGGGCGCGAGCTGACCGAGCGTGGCCTTCTCGCTGGTGCCCCCGCTGCTGGCCGACTGCGCGACGAGCGCGCCCTGGCTGTCGTAGACGTAGAGGTCGAGGTCGGCGCTGGCGTCGTCCCAGGCGATCGTTGCCTCGAGTGAGCCGCTGTGGGTCTTCCAGAAGTCCTTCGGGACGGTCAGGTGCAGCGTCTCGGAGTCACAGGTGACCCCCTCCGCGCAGACCGAGGGGTCGAGCACGCCGGTGGCGGCGAACGAGCCCGTCCAGGTGGCCTTCTGGGTCACGGGCTTCGTGGAGTCGCCCGGGGGAGCGCCGATGGTGGACTCGCTCGGGTCCGACGCGGCGGCGACCTGGGCGCCCTGGACCGGGATGAGGAGGAGCAGGGCGGTGCCGAGCGCGAAGCTCGCGCCGATGGCCACCCGACGCTGGAACCTGAACATGTGTTGACCCGCCTCGTTGACTGCGTTCGTTGCCGTGGCAACGAGAGCGTGTCCGGAAGGCTATGCGGCCAAAACCGTCCGGAAACCGGTCTGGACACATCCTGCAACCCACGGTTGCACATCAGGACGGAATGACCTAGCGTCACATGCAACCAAACGTTGCAGGAGGAGCCATGGAGTTCGGGACCATCGAGCGGGAGATCCACATCGACGCGACCCCCGAGGTCGTGTTCGAGGTGGTCAGCAGGCCGGAGCACGTGCGGGAGTGGTGGCCGGACGAGGCGCACTACGAGGCGGTGCCCGGCGCCACGGGGGAGATCGTGTTCGGCGACCCGGACGCCGGCGGGGGAGCGGCCCGGCTGACCGTGCTGGAGGTCGACCCGCCGCGGACCTTCACGTTCCGCTGGACGCATCCTGCGGGGGAGGCGGCGGCGGAGGGCAACTCGCTGCTCGTCACGTTCGAGCTGGTGCCGAGCGGGACGGGCACGCGGCTCAGGCTCACCGAGACCGGCTTCCGGGAGATGGGTTGGGAGGCCGCTGTCCTGGAGGAGCAGTACCGCGAGCACGAGACCGGGTGGGACCACTTCCTGCCGCGCATCGCGCCGTACGTCGCCTCTCTGGACCCGCGGTGAGCGCCGTGCTCGGCGCCGTCGACGACGACCTGTGGTCGGCGATCGGCGACCCGACGCGCCGGCGGCTGCTGGACCTGCTGCTGGTGGGCGAGGGGACCGCGACCTCCCTCAGCGCGGAGCTGCCGGTCACCCGCCAGGCGGTGGCGAAGCACCTCGGCGTGCTCGACCGGGTCGGGCTGGTGCGGGGAACGCCCGAGGGCCGGGAGCGGAAGTACCGCGTCGACGGCGTGCAGCTCGCGGTCGCGGTGGCGCAGCTGGAGTCGGTCGGCTCCGCCTGGGACGCGCGGCTGCGGCGGATCAAGCGGATCGCGGAGGCGGTCCAGCGGGCGCAGGACTCCCAGGACGTACAGGACGAGAAGGAGTGATCGAGATGGTGGACATCCTGCACAGCGTCGGCGTGAAGGCGCCGGCACCCGAGAAGGTGTAAGACGTGCTGACGACGATCGACGGACTGGCCGGCTGGTGGACGGAGGAGACGTCGGGCGACGGCGACGCCGGCGGGACCGTTGCCTTCCGGTTCGGGGACAAGGGCGGCTTCGACATGGAGGTGCTCGAGGCGGTGCCCGGCAAGAGCGTGTCCTGGCGCGTCGTGGACGGGCCGCCGGAGTGGGTCGGCACGACGATCGACTGGCAGCTGCGCCAGGACGGCGACTGGACCAGGATCCTGTTCGCCCACCGCGGCTGGGCCGAACCCGTCGAGTTCATGCACCACTGCAGCACCAAGTGGGGCACCTTCCTGATGAGCCTCAAGGCGCTCGTGGAGACCGGGCAGGGGGCACCGGCGCCGCGGGACGTCCGGATCACGGACTGGGACTGATCCCTTCGTATGTTGACATAATGTCAGTTATCGGCGATATCCGTTGAGCGCGATACGCAAGCCCGGGCGGCCAACTTCGTGGTGACCTACGGATCCTGACGGCTCTGGAGCCATCGGTTCAGGTCCTCAGCGTCTGGTCTCGTACCTGGTGAGCACCACGCCGTCGGGAAACGTCCGGGTCTCCACGAGGTTCAGGTCCACCCAGTTGTCCAGGGCGGCGAAGAACGGCGTCCCGCCCCCGATCAGGACCGGTGCGGTGGCGAGCACGTACTCGTCGATCAGCCCAGCCCGCATGGCCGCCGCGGCGAGGGCAGCGCCGCCGATGTCCATGGGGTCACCGTCCTCGGCCTTGAGCCGGGTGATCTCGGCGACCGGGTCGCCGGTGACCAGGCGGGCGTTCCAGTCGACCGTGCTGGTCGTCGAGGAGAACACCACCTTGGGCATGGCCAGCCAGCGGCCGGCGAACTCGATCTCCGCCGGATCGACGCCGGGTTGCTGCGCGGCGGTGGGCCAGTGCGAGCTCATCGTCTCCCACAGCCGACGCCCGTACAGCGCCAGGCGCGCCGGACCCACCCGGTCGGACCACCACTGGAACAGCTCGTCGCTCGGCACGGTCCAGCTGATGTCGGCGCCGGGCGCGGCGATGTAGCCGTCCAGGCTCACGTTCATGCCGTAGGTCAGTTTCCGCACGGCGTCAGCCTTGCAGATGTTCGTCGTCCTGCCGAGGTCCCGGAGCGTCACGAGCTGCGCGGCTCGGGGCGTCCGTGCTGACTACCGTGGTGTCGTGGCCCACCCACCGACGTACGACGAGGGCCCGGCCCTCGCGCGGCTCCGGGAGATCGCACTGGCGCTGCCGGACGCGGCGGAGAAGCTGTCCCACGGCAGCCTGGCCTTCTACACGACCAAGGTGTTCGCGTACTTCGGCGGCAGCGAGAAGGTCGGCGACGGCCACATCCGCCACCGGTCGTCCGTGCTCGTCCGGGCCGATCCGATCGAGCTGCCGGCGCTGCGCGAGTCCCCCACGTGCTACCTGCCGATGTACCTCGGCGTCGCGGGCTGGGTCGGCGTCCATCTCGACCGCGACCCGGACTGGGACGAGGTCGCCGAGCTCGTCGAGACGTCCTACCGCCTGACCGCCGGCCCTCGCCGGGTGCAACGTCTGGATGCGCCTCGCGGTGGTACTCCCTGACGAAAATGCTCTCCGTACGGCGTGTCGCAGGTAGTTGAGTCAGGGACTACCTCGACGTCACGTACGCAGCCAGGTGCTGGCCGGTGAGGGTCGAGCCGTCGGCGACGAGAGCAGCGGGCGTGCCCTCGAACACCACGCGGCCGCCGTCACGGCCGGCGCCCGGGCCGAGGTCGATGATCCAGTCGGCGTGCGCCATCACCGCCTGGTGGTGCTCGATCACGATCACGGACTTGCCGGAGTCGACCAGGCGGTCGAGCAGGGCGAGCAGGTGGTCGACGTCGGCCAGGTGCAGGCCGCTGGTCGGCTCGTCGAGGACGTAGACGCCGCCCTTCTCCCCCATGTGCATGGCGAGCTTGAGCCGCTGGCGCTCGCCGCCGGAGAGGGTCGTCAGGGGCTGTCCGAGCCTCAGGTACCCGAGCCCGACGTCCTCGAGCCGCTCGAGGATCGACGCGGCGGCCGGCGTCCTCGTCTCACCCGAGGCGAAGAACTCGTGGGCCTCGGCGACCGGGAGGTCGAGCACCTCGGCGATGTTCAGCCCGCCGAACGGCAGCTCCAGCACCGCGGCCTGGAACCGCTTGCCCCCGCAGTCCTCGCACGGCGTCGCCACCGTCTCCATGAAGCTGAGCTCCGTGTAGATCATCCCGTTGCCCTTGCAGGTCGGACAGGCACCCTCGGAGTTCGCCGAGAACAGCGCCGGCTTGACGCCGTTGGCCTTGGCGAACGCCTTGCGGATCGGCTCGAGCAGGCCGGTGTACGTCGCCGGGTTGGACCGTCGCGACCCCTTGATCGCGCCCTGGTCGACGTAGACGACGCCTTCCTCGGCGCTGATCGACCCGTGCACCAGGGACGACTTGCCCGAGCCGGCGACGCCGGTGACCACGCACAGGACGCCCAGCGGCACGTCGACGTCGACGTCCTGGAGGTTGTGCTCGGTGGCGCCGCGGATCGCCAGCTGTGCCGAAGGGGAGCGTACGTCGCCCTTCAGCCGCGCCCGGTGGCTGAGATGCCGTCCCGTGAGGGAGTCGGAGATCCGCAGGCCCTCGACCGTGCCCTCGAAGCAGATCGTCCCTCCCCCGGTGCCGCCCCCCGGGCCGAGGTCGACGACGTGGTCGGCGATCGCGATGGTCTCCGGCTTGTGCTCGACGACCAGCACCGTGTTGCCCTTGTCGCGGAGGTCGAGGAGGAGCTTGTTCATCCGCGCGATGTCGTGGGGGTGCAGGCCGACCGTGGGCTCGTCGAACACGTAGGTGACGTCGGTGAGCGCCGACCCGAGGGCGCGCACCATCTTGGTCCGTTGCGCCTCTCCCCCGGACAACGTGCCCGAGGGCCGGTCGAGCGAGAGGTAGCCGAGGCCGATCTCGACGAAGGAGTCGAGCAGCCGCCGCAGCCCGTCGACCAGGGGCGCGACTCCGGGGTCGTGGACGCCGCCCAGCCAGGCAGCCGCGTCGGTGATCTGCATGGCGCAGACGTCCGCGATGCTGACGCCGTCGATCTTCGACGAGCGCGCCGACTCGTTGAGCCGGGTGCCCTCACAGGCCGGGCAGGTCTTGAACACCGCCGCCCGCTCCACGAACGCCCGGATGTGCGGCTGGAGCGAGTCGACGTCCTTGCTGAACATCGACTTGCGGATCTTCGGGATCAGCCCGTCGTAGCTGACGTTGATGCCCTTCGCCTTGATCCTGGTCGTCTGCTTGTACAGCAGGTCGTGGCGCTCCTTCTCGGTGTAGTCCTTGATCGGCTTCCTCGGGTCGACGAACCCGGACTCGATGTAGGTCGCCACGAGCCAGCCGTCCGCGGTGTAGCCCGGCACCAGGATCGCGCCCTCCACCAGCGACTTCGACTCGTCGATGATGACGGAGAGGTCGAGGTCGGAGACGGTTCCCCGGCCCTCGCACTCCGCGCACATGCCGCCGAGATAGACGGCGTCCTTCACGATCTTCTTCTCGCCCTTGGGTCCGGTCATCACGCCGCTGGCTCGCGTGGTCGGGATGTTGAACGAGAACGCCGTCGGCCCACCGATGTACGGCGTCCCGAGGCGGCTGAAGAGCGAGCGCAGCATCGCGTGGGCATCCGTGACCGTACCCAGCGTCGAGCGTGGGTTGGCGCCGACGCGATCCTGGTCGACCAGGATCGCGGTGGTGAGGCCCTCGAGCGCGTCGACGTCGGGCCGGGGCAGGCTCGGCATGAAGCCCTGCACGAAGGTCGAGTAGGTCTCGTCGATCAGCCGCCGTGACTCGGCCGCGATGGTGCCGAACACCAGCGAGCTCTTCCCGGAGCCCGAGACGCCGGTGAACGCGGTCAGCCGGCGCTTCGGGATCTCGACGCTGACGTCCTTGAGGTTGTTGACGCGGGCGCCGGTGACCCGGATCAGGTCGTGGGAGTCGGCGGGCTCGGCCATGCGGTCAATCCTCCGGGAGTGCGGCGAAGGCCTTCTTGGTGTCCTTGTACCAGCCCATCCCCTTGAGGGGGTGCTTCCAGCGGCCCTTCATGTCCTTCAGGGCCGCCTCGTGGTCGGTCTGTCCGTCGGCGACCGCCTCGCGCAGGTGCTTGTCCTGCGCCTTGATCACGTCGTCGGCGGTCTCGCCACGCAGCCGCAGGTCGCAGGCGCCACCGAGCTGGGCGCACGTCATCGTCTTCACCTCAGCGCACCTCCTGGATCCGGACCATGTTGCCGGCGGGGTCGCGGAAGGCGCAGTCGCGGATGCCGTACGGCTGCTCGGTCGGCTCCTGCACCACCTCGGCGTCGGTGGCCTGGACGCGGTCGAAGGCGGCGTCGAGGTCGTCGGTCGCGAGCATGATCCAGCCGTAGGTGCCCTTGGCCATCATCTCCCTGACGGTGACGCGCTCCGCGTCGGTGATGCCGGGGTTCGCGGCAGCCGGCCCGAGCAGGATGCAGGTCTCGGGCTGGTTCGCCGGGCCGACCGTGATCCAGCGCATGGTGCCGCTGCCGACGTCGGTCCGGACCTCGAAGCCGAGGGCGTCACGGTAGAAGGCCAGCGACGCCTCGGGGTCGTCGTGCGGCAGCGCCGCGGTGTGAATGGTGATGTCCATGGGACTCACGCTAGTAGCGGGTCCCGGACCGACGCTTCTCGATTCCTGACCGGTCTGGTGACCTGCTTGACGACGCACTGCGGGATCCCGGCGACGTCGTCCGCGGCCCGCCGCCGGTACTCGCTTGGTGGCATCCCGACGAGCTCGGTGAAGCGGGTGCTGAACGTGCCCAGCGACTGGCAGCCGACCTGGAAGCACACCTCCGTGACGCTCAGGTCGCCACGGCGGAGCAGTGCCATCGCCCGCTCGATCCTCCGGGTCATGAGGTAGCTGTACGGCGACTCGCCGTACGCCGCCTTGAACTGGCGGCTCAGGTGCCCGGCGGACATGTGCACGTCGAGCGCCAGCGCCTCGACGTCGAGCGGCTGGGCGTACTCCCGGTCCATCCGGTCGCGCACCCGACGCAGGAGCGCTAGGTCGCGGAGCCGCTCGGCCTCGCCCGATCTGCTGGTCACTCTCAGATCCTGCCACCGGTCACGTCGCGCATCACGATGTCCACCGTGAACGGCGCGGTGTGCGCGCGGGGCAGCCCGCGCGACGGAGGAGCCACGACGCGGAGGGTGCGCTCGGTCAGCCGGTTCCCCGAGGGGACGGAGAACCGGAACCAGCCCGTACGCCGGGTCGGCTCCTTCGCCAGGCGGTGCCACTCCCCCGGGCCGGTGCGCTGCTCCAGCAGCAGCGTGCGCGGAGCGCCCGCCACGACCGCGTGCCCGTGCACCGGGAACCAGTCGTCGATCGGCACCGTCGCCGGGGCGTGGGCGGTGAGGGCAGCGGCCACGACGAGCGCCGCGATCACGACAGCTTGTCCTCGCAGCCCGAGGCCGCGTCGGTCGCCTCGTTCACGACGTAGCCGCCGGAGGTCGTGCGCACCGCGGACACCCACCAGCCGTCGCCCTCGACGTTGGTGATCACCACGGCCGCGGGGTCCTTGTCACCCTGGTCCTTCACGGTCCAGCCCTCGTCGGGCGGTGCCTGGTCGAAGCCCTCGTGCGAGCCGAGCCAGACCTCCATCGCCTGGATCGGGGTCTTCGCGCCGTCCTGGTCCAGGGAGGCGTGGTACGCCTGCCCGGTGCAGTCGTCGTCCCCGGAGCAGCCGGTGGCCAGGATCCCGGTCAGGAGCAGGGCCAGGAGCACGGGGAGCAGCAGGCGCGCGCGGGAGAACACGGTCCACAGCATGGGCCACGCCTGCCGCGACGTCCGGCAGGTCGGACACCCGTGGCCCGGACGGGCCATCCGGTGACCACCCGTCCGGGGCATTGTCCCGGAAACACCGCACAGGGTGCCGACAGCTTCCTTACCGTCGATGGGCGATGTATCCGACGGCTTCGGCTGATCTCCTCAGGGAGTAAGGATCATCGCCCAGGGGGGCACCATCCAGAGAGCGAGAGGAGGTAGAACCATGTGGGACACCGTCCAGACGAACGGCCAGCACCTGACGCACGACATGCCGTGCCCACATTGCGGCCACGCCCTCCACACCTACCTCGACTGTGGGGACGGGTGTGACTGCGTGCCGCTGCGGCCGAGCAAGTACGCCGTGGTCGTCTCCGTCTGATCACAGGATCCACCCGTTCGATCCTCTCCCAGACCCCTCACCAGGAGCGTCGGCGAGGGCGCAGCGTCTCGGCGCCTCAGCCGACGGGGTCGACGGTCGCCACCCGCTTGAGCACGGGCAGTTCCGGGCGACCGTCGACCTCCCCGGCCACCCACCACATGCGCAGTCCGGCGGGCGCGAGCTCGAGGACCGCCAGGTTGTTGTCGTACCAGGGTCCCTGGGTCACCGTCCACCGGAGTGGCTCCAGCGGCACCCGGCCGGACAGCGACATCAGCCGGCCGAGCAGGCCCGTCACCCGCTTCGAGGCGCCCGCGGTGAACCGCTGCATCACCTTCGGCAGCGGGTTGCGGATCGGCGAGCACACCGCCTGGAGGATCCGGCTGGCCACCATGCCGTCGCGCGGCCACGCCTCCGCGACGTAGCTGTGGTGCACGTCGCCGGACAGGAAGGTCACCGTCCGCGGCGGCCGGCCGCGCTTGCCGGAGGCGACCTCCAGCACGATGCCGGCCAGGTCGCGGAACCCGTGCTGGAACGCCGCCCAGTGCTCCAGGTCGGCGCGCTCCCGGGCCGTCTCGCCCAGCCACCGGCCCGGTGGGCCCCAGGCGCCCTCGGCGATCGACTCGCTGAACGACTCGATGTGGTGCAGCCCCGGTGCGAGCAGGAACGGCAAGGAGGTCCCGATCAGCAGGTGGTCGACGTCGCCCTGCAGCTGCTCGTCGACCCACGCCAGCGCGGCGTCGTCCAGCATCGACCGCTGGTCCGGCTGCAGGACCCGCGCGGCCCGCGAGTCGACCACGACCAGCCGGGCCTGGGTGTCGAAGTCCCGCGCGAAGCTCCAGCGGTAGGAGTCGGGGTGCGCGTCGGCGGCGTCGGCGAGCGCGTCGAGCTCGACGGTGATGTCGAGCTCGTCCTCGCCGTCGTAGGTGGTGATCCGCTGCCACAGCTCGTCGCTCGCCCGGTCCTCGGGGGCCAGGTTGCCCAGGTGCTGGTAGACCCAGTAGGAGCCGAGCCCGCCGACGATCCGGTCGTGCCACCAGCCGGTCGCGTCCATCTGCTGCTTCCACGACCAGCTGGTGTTCCAGTCGTCGCGGATGTCGTGGTCGTCGAAGATCATCGCGCTCGGGAGCGTCGAGAGCAGCCACCGGTTCGCGGGCTCCCCCCACGCGATCGAGTAGAGGTGGGCGTACTCCTCGTAGTCCTTGAGCTCCCACCAGGGAGCCTGCTCGGGGTCGCGTCGCTGCGCGATGAACTCACGCATCTCGTCGCTGGTCTCGTCGGCGTACACCTGGTCGCCCAGGAACAGCACCAGGTCCGGCCAGCGCTCGTCGTCGTCGGACCAGCTCGCGGTCCTCCCCGCCATGAACAGCGCGTACGCGCGAAGCGCGTCCACGCCGAACTCGGCGTTGCCCTCCGCGTCGTGCGGCACGCTGACCCGGCACGACCCGAACGCGAGCCGCAGCGGCTTGGCGTACTCGAGGGTCGGGATCACCGAGGGCGGGAAGTCGGCGAGCTCCGGGTCGTCGGAGGGCCAGGCCCGGGCGCCGTCCACGTCGACGGTGTACTCGGTGTGTGACCCGGGCGGCAGGCCGGTCACCTCGACGAGGGCGTAGTGGTGCCCGTGCGCGGCGAACGTCGGGGCGGATGCGGTGCGCTCCCCCGCGGTGACGGTCACGACGGCGGCGCCGTCCGTCTCGACCCAGATCGTGGCCGAGGTGTCGTCGACGTGGCGGAGGAGTGGCCCGAGCATCAGCACGGTCCCGAACCTAATACCCTTCTCGCATGTCGACTCCCGTGAAGCGCCCGGACGCCACGCCTGCGGTTCCCGTCGCGCCCGCCACCCCGCTCGAGCCGGTGCCGGTGCTGCGCCCGTTCGGCTGGTTGCTCATCGTCGCGGCCTCGGTGGGCCTGATCCTCGCCACCTGGGCTCTCTACCCGATCGACGGGACCGGTATGTGGGCCGGCTACCGCGACGGATTCACCGCCACCGTGGTGCTCGTGTGCGCGATGGCGCTCAACACCTCGCTGCCGAAGCGGCCGCTGCTGGGCGTGGCCGCGCTGGCCGGGATCCTGCTCATCCTGTTCGCGGTGTTCCTCGACGACCCGACGAAGGTCTTCGTCGCCGAGCTCGCCGCGGGTGTGGTGATGCTCGCCGGCGCCATGATCTACGGCGCCGGCGACCGCTGACCCGGTCGGGCTACGGCTCGATCAGCACCTTGATCGCGCGACGCTCGTCCATCGCGCGGTAGCCGTCGGCGACCTCCTCGAGGGGCAGCGTCAGGTCGAACACCAGGCCCGGCTCGATGCGTCCGTCGAGCACCATCGCGAGCAGCTCGGGCATGTACTTGCGCGTGGGTGCCATGCCGCCCGCGAGGCCGATGTTGTCCACGAACATCCGCCGCACCGGCAGCTGCACGCCGTGCGGTGCGCCGACGAAGCCGACCCTCGAGCCGGGGCGGGCGATCTCGTACGCCATCTTCATCGAGTCGTCGGTGCCGACGCACTCGAGCACGGCGTCGGCGCCGACTCCCCCCGTGATCTCCTTGATCGCCTCGACGCCCGCGTCGCCCCGCTCGGCCACGATGTGGGTGGCGCCGAACTTCCGGGCGACCTGCTGGCGCGGCTCGTGCCGCGACATGGCGACGATCGTCTCCGCGCCGAGCTCCCTCGCTGCCAGCACCCCGCACAGGCCGACCGCACCGTCACCGACCACGACCGCCGTACCCCCGGGGCGCACGCCGGCGGACACCGCCGCGTGCCACCCGGTCGGCATCACGTCGGAGATGGTGAGCACCGACGCCAGCAGGTCCTTGTCGGGCACGCCGTCGGTATTCACGAGGCTCCCGTCGGCCTGGGTGACCCGGGCGTACTCGGCCTGGCCGCTCGACGTGAAGCCGAGGTTGTCGCAGGAGTTCTGGGCGCCGAACTCGCAGTGCGGACAGGTGTTGTCGCAGTGGTCGAACGGCACGACGACGAAGTCGCCGGGCCGGAACGCGCGCACCTCGGAGCCGACCTCCTCGATGACGCCGACGCACTCGTGCCCGATGGTGTCCCCGGCCGTGACCGGGTTCTCCCCCCGGTACGGCCAGAGGTCGGAGCCGCAGATGCAGCCCGCCACGATCTTGACGATGGCGTCGGTGGGCAGCTCGATGGTCGGGTCGGGGACGTCGCTGACGCGGATGTCGCGGGTACCGTGGATCGTCGTCGCTCGCATGGCGTCCATCCTTCCAGCCGGAGCCAGCCGACCCGGTGGCACTCCCCCGGACTCGCCCGCGACGACGGGGCCCGGGTGATTGCTTTATCTCACATGTGAGTTACCGTGGATTTCATGAGCGAGGGATACAAGAACCGGATCGGCAACCTCATCCGCGATGCCCGCAAGCACCGCGGACTGACCCAGCACCAGCTGGCCGACCTGCTCGGGACCAGCCAGAGCGCGATCAACCGGATCGAGAAGGGCCACCAGAACCTCTCGCTGGAGATGCTCGCCCGGATCGGGGCGGCGCTGGACTCCGAGATCGTCGCGGTCGGCGCGGGCCCCACCCATCTGCGGATCACCGGGCCGACCTCGCTCTCGGGCGAGATCACCGTCAAGACGTCCAAGAACGCCGGGGTCGCGCTGCTCTGCGCCACGCTGCTCAACCGCGGCCGGACCACGCTGCGCAAGGTCGCCCGGATCGAGGAGGTCAACCGCCTCATCGAGGTGCTCGCCAGCCTGGGCGTGCAGTGCCGCTGGCTCAACGACGACAACGACCTCGAGATCGTGCCGCCCCGCGAGCTCGACCTCGACCACGTCGACGCCGAGGCGGCGCGGCGTACCCGCTCGATCATCATGTTCCTCGGGCCGCTGCTGCACCGGGCGGACGTCTTCGAGCTGCCGTACGCCGGCGGCTGCGACCTCGGCACCCGCACCGTGGAGCCGCACATGGCGGCACTGCGGCCGTTCGGCCTCGAGGTGAAGGCGACCGACGGCAGCTACCACGCGTCGGTCAACCGGGCGATCGAGCCCGGCCGGCCGATCGTGCTCACCGAGCGCGGCGACACCGTCACCGAGAACGCGCTGATGGCGGCCGCCCTGCACCCGGGCACCACCGTGATCCGCAACGCCTCGTCGAACTACATGGTCCAGGACCTGTGCTTCTACCTGCAGCGGCTCGGCGTCGGCGTCGAGGGCATCGGGACCACGACGCTGACCGTCACCGGCCTGAGCGAGATCGACGTCGACGTCGACTACGCGCCCAGCGAGGACCCGATCGAGGCGATGTCGCTGCTCGCCGCGGCGATCGTCACGAAGTCCTCGATCACCGTCCGCCGGGTGCCGATCGAGTTCATGGAGATCGAGCTCGCGCTGCTCGAGGAGATGGGCCTGCAGTACGACCGCTCCGAGGAGTACGTCGCCCTCAACGGTCACACCCGCCTGGTCGACATCACGACCAAGCCGTCCGAGCTGCACGCGCCGCTGGACAAGGTCCACCCGATGCCGTTCCCGGGCCTGAACATCGACAACCTGCCGTTCTTCGCGGTCATCGCCGCCGTCGCCGAGGGGCAGACGCTGCTGCACGACTGGGTGTACGAGAACCGGGCGATCTACCTGACCGACCTGAACAAGCTCGGCGCCAAGGTCAAGCTGCTCGACCCCCACCGGGTGATGATCGAGGGCCCCACGTCGTTCACCGGCACCGAGCTGGTCTGCCCGCCGGCGCTGCGCCCGGCCGTGGTGATCCTGCTCGCCATGCTCGCCTCCAAGGGCACCTCGGTGCTGCGGTCGACGTACGTCATCCACCGCGGCTACGAGGACCTCGCCGAGCGGCTCAACCAGCTCGGCGCCTCCATCGAGACGTTCCGCGACATCTAGCGAAGCGAAGCGGAGCTGGATGTCAGCCGAGTCGGCGCAGTCTTCCCTCCCGCGCGCAGCGCCCCGGGGGAAGACTGCGCCGACTCGGCGCCCTTCGGCTTCCCGGAAGCCGAGAAGCAACCTGAAGTAGCGCCGACCCAGCTCAGTCGAACAGCGTCTCGACCCAGGCCCGCGGCGGGGACTTGCCGGCGGGCGGGGCCGCCATGTCGGCGGTGATCCGCGGCATCGGGGCGGTGTGCTGTCCGGCGTGCCGGTGCCAGTCGCTCTCGGACTCGATGAGGGCTCCGAGGTCCGCGCGCGCGAGGAAGACCCCGTGGCCGTCCGGGCACAGGCTGACCTCGCCGTCGCCCAGGGACGCGCTGAGCGCCCGGGAGACCATCTCGGCGCCGCAACGAGGACAGGTCAAGCTCTCCATACGGTGACGCTACCGCCCCACCGGTCGCACCGCGCGGGCGACCGGCCGGGAATACTGCCCCCGTGGTCATGCGCACCGGGTACGCCTATCTCGACGACCCCGGGCCCGTGCTCGCGTTCGCGCACCGCGGCGGCGCCTACCACCCGGACGTGGAGGGGCTCGAGAACACCCTGGCGGCGTTCCAGCACGCGGTGGAGCTCGGCTACCGGAACCTGGAGACCGACGTCCACGTGACCCGCGACGGCGTGCTGCTCGCGTTCCACGACAGCGTGCTCGACCGGGTGACCGACCGGAAGGGCGAGATCGCGGCCCTCACGCTCGCCGAGGTCCGCGAGGCGCTGGTCGCCGGCCGGGAGGCGGTACCCACGCTGGCCGAGCTGTTCGACGCGTTCCCGACCGCCCGGTTCAACATCGACCTCAAGTCCGAGGGAGCCGTGCCGGTGCTGGCCGACTTCATCGCCGCCCGCGAGGCCTGGGACCGGGTCCTGGTCGGGTCCTTCTCCCGCCGGCGTACGACGCGGTTCCGCGACCTCACCGGCGGCCGGGTGGCGACCTGCGCGACGCCGGCGGAGATCGCGGCGTTCCGGCTGCTGCCGAGCGCCCGCCTGGCCGGCTGGCTCGCCGGCCGGCGGTTCCAGGCGTTCCAGGTGCCGCACCGGCGCGGGCCCGTGACCGTCGTGACGCCCGGGTTCGTACGCCGGGCGCACGCCGCCGGGCGGCACGTGCACGTGTGGACCATCGACGACCCCGACGAGATGCGCACCCTGCTCGACCGGGGCGTCGACGGCATCTTCACCGACCGCACCGACATACTCAGGGACGTGCTGATCGAGCGCGGCCGGTGGAGCGGTGCCCGGTGACCGTCACCCCGTCGACGCCGGAGCGCGTGCGCGAGCAGAAGGCCTGGTACTGGTACGACTGGGCGAACAGCGCCTATGTCACCACCACGGCCGCGGTGCTGTTCGCGCCGTACCTGACCTCAGTCGCGGAGAAGGCCGCCTGCGGCTTCGTCACGGACGAGGACAAGCACCAGAAGTGCACCACCGACCTCCACGTCCTCGGCCTGGGCCTGTCGGCGGGCTCGCTGGTCTTCTACATCGTCACCGCGGCGACCATCCTGTCGGCGATCGTGCTGCCGATCGTCGGTGCCGTGGCCGACCGCAGCGGCAACAAGCCGCGACTGCTGGGCGTCTTCGCGTGGTCCGGCAGCGTCATGGCGATGCTGATGTTCCTCGTGGCCGGCTCGAACTGGGAGCTCGGCGCACTGCTCCTGCTGGTCGCGACGCTGTTCCTCGGGGCCAGCCTGGTGGTCTACGACTCGCTGCTGGTCGACATCGCCGAGCCGGACGACCGGGACCGGGTGTCGTCGCGCGGGTGGGCGCTCGGCTACCTCGGCGGCGGCATCCTGCTCGCGCTGAACTTCGGACTGCTGACCGTCCTGAGCGACCACACCGAGACGGCGGTGCGGATCAGCCTCCTGTCGGCTGGCCTCTGGTGGGCGGCGTTCACGCTGATCCCGGTGCGTGGCATCCGTGCCCGCCCGCCCGTGAACCCGGTCGCCGAGCCCGGCGGACTCGTGCAGGCGAGCTTCGGGCAGCTGTGGCGGACCCTCAAGGACCTGCGCCGCTATCCGGTCACGCTGACGTTCCTGGTCGCCTACCTGTTCTACAACGACGGCATCCAGACGGTGATCTACGCCGCGTCCGTGTACGGCGAGAAGCAGCTCGGCTTCGAGAAGAGCACCGTGCTGCTGGCCTTCCTCGTCGTCCAGTTCGTCGGGATCGCCGGCGCGCTGTGGTTCGGCAGGGTCGCGCGCACCCGGGGCGCGTACCGGGTGATCGTCGTCGGCCTGTTCGTCTGGCTGCTCGTGGTCGTGGGCGGCTGGCTCACCCCCGACCGGAACCTGCCGGCCTTCCTGGTCCTCGCGGTGGCGATCGGCATCGTCCTCGGCGGCACCCAGGCACTGTCGCGGTCCTTCTACAGCCAGCTCATCCCGCGGGGCCGCGAGGCCGAGTACTTCTCGCTCTACCAGGCCTGCGAGCGGGGCACGAGCTGGATCGGCACCCTCATCTTCGGCCTGGTGCACCAGTGGACCGACTCCTACCGGCCGGCGCTCCTCGCCCTCGTGGTCCTGTTCGCGGTCGGCATCGCGTTCCTGCTCCGGGTGGACCCCCGGCGCGGCGTCGAGGAGGCCGGCAACCCGATCCCCCGGGTGATCTGAGAACCGGCTGTGAAACCGGTCTCGCCCACGATTCCCGGAATCTTCGGGGGGCCCGTACCGTTGAAGCGGTTGAGACGTCGACGAACTGGGTACGACACGTACCGGGATGCGGTGTTGGTGCGGGCGTGAGAACCATGTCATGAACGCCGGCTGAGTCCGTCTCGGACAGCACACGGGGGAACACAAGATCGGGAGGTGGCTCATGGCAGAGCGCACACTGCGTGGAGCGCGGCTCGGGGGCCAGAGTTTCGAGGACGAGCGCGGCATCGAGTTCGCCGCTCGCCAGCAGGTCGGTTACCGGTGCCCGCAGGGGCACGAGTTCGAGATCACGATGTCGGTCGAGGCCGACGTCCCCGCCGTCTGGGAGTGCCCGCGGTGTGGTGCCGAGGCGCTCAGCGTCTCCGGGATCCAGCCCGAGGCGAAGGCAGAGAAGCCGGCCCGGACGCACTGGGACATGCTCCTCGAGCGGCGGTCGGAGAAGGAGCTCGAGGACATCCTCAAGGAGCGGCTGCAGCTGCTCCGCGACGGTGAGATCGGGCCCGCCCACCTGCACCGCGCGAACCAGAAGAAGCGCAAGGCGACCGCCTGACGGTCCGCCGTCAGTCGTCGTCGACGACCTCGCCCCGGACGACCGGGCCATCCGGCCCGCGTCCGGGGCGTGTCACGTCCAGGGCCATCCGCCGCGCCACCAGCGCCGCGAGCGCCCGGCGGAACACCGGTCGGGTGAACGGCAGGATCAGCAGGATGCCGAACGCGTCGGTCACGAACCCCGGCGCGAGCATCAGGGTGCCGCCGACCAGGATGAGGGCACCGTCCGCGAGCTCCCGGGCCGGCATCCGCGCCTCGTCGATCGCGGACCGCAGCGCCCGCCAGGCGCGGCCCCCCTCCCGCTTGATCAGCCACGTTCCGAAGATGCTGTCGGCGACCAGCAGCAGGATGGTCCACCAGGCCCCGATCACCTGGCCGACCTGGATGATCACGTAGATCTCGAGGATCGGCACCACGATGAAGACGGTGAACAGTGCCACCGTCAGCACTCCGCGGCGCTTGCGCGCGACCGGGCTCATCGCCGGCGCCAGGCTCGGCGTACCTGGTCGCGGCGCTCGCGCAGGCCCCACGCCGTGATCCGCTTCAGCGACTCGGTCGCGACCGCGCCGCTCATCTTCGAGTCGCCACGGACCCGCTCCACGAACTCGATCGGGACCTCCTCGACGACCAGCCCGGCGGCGAGCGTGCGGGCCACCATGTCGGTCTGGAACACGTACCCGGTGGACTGCACCGACTCGAGGTCGATCTTCTCCAGTGCCGTGCGCCGGAACAAGCGGAACCCGGCGGTCGCGTCGCGGACCGCGATGCCCAGGAGCAGCCG
This sequence comes from Nocardioides sp. HB32, assembly GCF_054058995.1. NCBI lineage: Bacteria > Bacillati > Actinomycetota > Actinomycetes > Propionibacteriales > Nocardioidaceae > Nocardioides > Nocardioides sp. HB32. The sequence continues at coordinate 3,139,908 of NZ_JBSSBS010000001.1, read as the reverse complement.
CACGTAGAGGTTGCCGCCGCGCGAGAGCAGCTCTCGGTTCAGCGGCCAGTTCACGACCGAGCCGCCGGGGACCCACCGCGACCCGATCACGAGGTCGGCGTGCTCGAGGGCCTCCAGGAGCAGGTGCAGCTGCTCGGGCTGGTGCGAGCCGTCGGCGTCCATCTCGCCGATCACGTCGTACCCGGCGTCCAGCGCGACCCGGAAGCCGTGCAGGTAGGCGGCGCCGAGCCCGGCCTTGGCGCGGCGGTGCACGACGCGTACGGCGGGGTCCTCCGCGGCCAGCTCGTCGGCGATCGCGCCCGTGCCGTCCGGGGAACCGTCGTCGACGACGAGCACGTCCACCTCCGGCTGCGCGGCACGCAGTCGGCCCACGATCCAGGCGAGGTTCTCGGCCTCGTCGTAGGTGGGGATCACGACGACCACGCGTCCCAGGCTCACCCGTCCGTCCCTTCGCTCACTGCGGCGGCGACCGGGACGTCGGCGTCCGGGCGGCCGTCGTCCTCGGCCTGCTGCCGGTTCCGGTGCCGACGATACGGGAGCCCGGATGAGCGGACGGTGAAGAGCAGGCCGATCACCGTCAAGGCGACCAGGAACCGGCCGGGCCAGGCCCCCATCCGCACCGCCGGGGTGATGCCCGACTCGAGCCCCACCTTCTCGACCAGCACGTCCTGGGTGCGCGGCGCCGCGCTGGCGACGACGGAGCCGTCCGGCGCGATCACCCCGGTGATGCCGTTCGTCGAGGAGACCACCAGCCAGCGTCCGGTCTCGATCGCGCGGAGCCGGGTGATGGCGAACTGCTGCTCGATCTGGTCGGTGTGGATGAACGTCGCGTTGCTCGTCTGCACCGTCAGCAGCTGGGCGCCGCGCGAGACTTGGTCGTAGATGCCGTCGTCGTAGGCGACGTCGAAGCAGATGGAGTCGCCCACGGCGACGCCCGCGACGTGCAGTGGCTCCTTGCGGTCGCCGCTGACCATGTCGCGCCCGACCATGGTGAGGCGGCCGATCTGCAGGTCGTCGAGGTAGCTGCGGAACGGGATGTACTCGCCGAACACCACGGGGTGGCGCTTGGTGTAGCGGTCCCCCGCCCCGGTGGTCGGATCCCACACGATCCCCTGGTTCAGCACGTGGTCGGGCCCGCCGTCGACGATCGCGCCGACCAGGATCGGTACGCCGATCGCCTCGCTGGCTGCGCGGATGGCGCTGTTCGTCTGCGCGTCGCGGAACGGGTCGATCGCGGTGGAGTTCTCCGGCCACAGGACGAAGTCGGGCCGGGGCTCGTCGCCGGCCTGCACGTCCCGGGCCAGCTGCACGGTCACGTCGACCTGGTTCTGGGTGACCTGCCGGTAGTCGTAGAGGATGTCGTCGCCGTTGCCGGGCACGTCTCCCTGCACGGCCGCGACCGTGATCTCGGACTCCGGCGTCGACGTCCACGGGAGCGCGACCGGCACGATGGACACGGCGACCAGGCCGCCGAGCGCGGCGGCCGCGATCCACCGCTCCCTGCCGCGGGCGACGACCAGCCACGCCAGCAGGGTCCCGCTCAGCGCGAGCAGGAAGCTCACCCCGGTCGAGCCGACCCACGGCAGCGCCTTCGCCACCGGTGTGTCGACGACGGCGAACCCGAGACGTCCCCACGGCATGCCGCTGAACGGCCAGTTGCTGTAGGTCAGCTCGGTGACCACCCATGCTCCGGCAACCCACACGGGCCAGGCCCGGTGCCGGTGCAGCAGTGCCGTGACCACGCCGAGCGCCGCGAAGAAGAGCGACTGCCAGATCGCCAGCACCACCCAGGCGTCGGGCCCCACGGTGCGCATCCAGAACAGCAGGACCAGCTCGAACCCGAGGCCGAACGCCAGGCCCGGGATCCACCCGCTGCGCAGCCGCAGACCGCGGGAGCACAGGACGAACGCCGCCACCGCGAACGGGATCACGACCGGCATCGCGACGGGCTCGAACGCGAGCGACAGCACCACGCCGGCGGCGAGGGCGACCAGCACGCGAAGAGCCATGCAGGAAAAATACCGGGAGACCGGCTGCGAGCGTTCGGAAGGGACCCACACCCTTCGTACCAGTCCGTCCGAGACCGGCTGCCGCGGACGATCTGTTGTCTAGGGGACGTGGGTCCCTTCCGAGTCCGACCTCGGGGGCGGACCGACCTCCGCGAACCAGGTCGGACGGATGGCTGGCACTTCCACCCTCCGACACGGCCACTCGGACGTCGGTTCGCCGACCACGATCTGCATGGGCGAACGCCGCACACACTGAGACGTGGCACCGGCCTCCGTCAAGAGGCGGCTGACCTGCACGAATACGAGAAACCGCAGGTCAGCCGGGGTGATCCCGATCACGAAATCTCCCGAGAATCTCTCCAGGTGCGCGGCGTGTCTAGCGCGCCGCGCCGCGCCACCGTCCGCTATGCGGGGACGACGACCGTACCGGTCGCGGTCGTCGCCACGATCGGCTCGGCCAGCAGGACAGCGGCTCCGGGCTTCTCGGCCGTCGCCGCCCCCCGGGCGACGACGTGCACGGTGAACTCCAGGACCCGGGAACGCGTCCCGGCCCGGACCAGCTCGCACGTGATCTCGAGGACGTCGCCGGCCCGGACCGGCGCCTTGAACTGGACGTCGGCGTACGACGCGAACAGTCCCTCGTCGCCGTCGGTGCGGATGCACATCTCGGTGGCGACGTCGCCGAACAGGCCCAGGCTGTAGGCGCCGTCCACGAGGTTGCCGGCGTAGTGCGCGTGGGAGTACGGCACGTAGCGGCGGTGCACGACCTTGGTGCCGACCTCGGGGGATGACCCTGCGCTCATGCGACTGCGTCCTTCGTGGTGAGGCGGTGGACGAGGTACGACGCGACCTCACCCGGTGTGGTGCCGCGGCTGAAGACCCGGTCGACGCCGAGCTCCGCGGCCTGCCCCTCGTCGAACCGGGGACCGCCGACGATCAGCAGGGGCCTGCGGTCGGAGGGGTAGGACTCCCGGAACGCCGCGGACATCTCCCGGGTGTTGAGCAGGTGTGCGTCGCGCTGGGTGACGACCTGGGACACCAGCACGGCGTCCGCCTTCTCCGCGCGGGCCCGCTCGACCAGCTCCGGGACCGAGACCTGCGCTCCGAGGTTCACGACCTTGAGCTCGCGGTAGTACTCCAGCCCCTTCTCCCCCGCGAACCCCTTGATGTTGAGGATCGCGTCGATGCCGACGGTGTGGGCGTCGGTGCCGATGCAGCCGCCCACGACGACCAGCCGGCGCCGCAGCGCGCGCTTGATCGCGGCGTTCGCCTCCTTGGGGGTCAGCAGCGGGTAGTCGCGCTCGACGACCTCGACCTCGTCGAGATTCACCAGGTGGTTCACCCGGCCGTAGACGACGAAGAAGGTGAAGTCGGGGCCCATCGGCTTGGCGTGCACGACCAAGGCCGGGTCGATGCCCATCTTGCGGGCGAGCTGGGCGGCCGCGCCCTCGGCGACCTTGGAGTGCGGGACGGGCAGGGTGAAGCTCACCTGCACCATGCCGTCGCCGGTGGTGTCGCCGTACGGCCGGACGATCGTGCTCATCCGCGCTCCTCGAGGATCTCGCTGGCGGGGTTGTAGTAGGCCCTCGACTTGCGGGCCACGCCCTCCAGGCCCTTGCCGCGGTCCGCAGGTCGCTTCATCAGCCCGAACGTGCCGTCGGCGATGGCCGCCAGCAGCGGCGGGTCGCCGGCCTCGTCGGTGTCGCCGACGATCCGGTCGAGCAGCTCGATCGTCTCGGCAAGCACCTGGTTCGCGCGCTGGACGATGAACCCGTCCGGCCTGGGCCGGAAGTCCTCGTGCAGCTGGCCCGCCGCGTCCATCACGTAGCGCACGTTCTGCAGCGCCAGGTCGCGGTCGGACAGCCACGGCGTCACGACCGCCTCGGTCATCATCCCGACGAGCAGGATGCCCTGACCGGTGAGGGCGCCGACCAGGTTGAAGAAGCCGTCCAGCAGGTAGCCGCGGAAGACGTCGCCGGTCATGTGCCGGGTGGGCGGCATCCACTTGAGCGGCGCATCGGGGAAGAGCTCCCGGGCGAGCAGCGCGTGCGCGAGCTCCAGGCGGAAGGAGTCCGGTACGTCGGGGTCGATCTCGAAGGCGTGGCCGAGCCCGAGCTGCCAGTTCTCGAGGCCGGCCTCCTTGGCGAAGTACTCGTTGAGCAGCTGGCTCGTGGTGACCGTGTGCGCGGCGTCCACCGCGTCCGCAGTGGTGAGGTAGTTGTCCTCGCCGGTGTTGATGATGATGCCGGCGCGGGCGTGGACCTGGCGGCTGAAGCGCTGGTCGACGAAGGTGCGGACCGGGTTGATGTCGCGGAACAGGATCCCGTACATCGAGTCGTTGAGCATCATGTCGAGCCGCTCGAGGCCGGCGAGGGCGGCGATCTCCGGCATGCACAGCCCGGAGGCGTAGTTCGTGAGCCGGACGTAGCGCCCGAGCTCCTTGCTGGTCTCGTCGAGGGCCGCGCGCATCAGGCGGAAGTTCTCCTGCGTCGCGTAGGTGCCGGCGAAGCCCTCGCGGGTCGCGCCCTCCGGGACGAAGTCGAGCAGGCTCTGGCCGGTGGAGCGGATCACGGCGATGACGTCGGCGCCCTCCCGGGCGGCCGCCTGGGCCTGCGGGATGTCCTCATAGATGTCGCCGGTCGCGACGATCAGGTAGATCCACGGCTTCCGGGGGGCGTCGCCGAACCGCTTGATCAGCCGCTCGCGCTCGGCCCGGCGGGCGTCGATGCGCCTGATCCCCCGCCCGACCTGCGTGCGGGAGGCCCGTCGGGCACGCTCGGCGTCCCTGCCCTCGGGCAGCCGGAAGCGGACCGAGCCGGCCGACGCCTTCTGGGCGAGGGTGGCGAGGTCGTCGGCCTCACCGCGCAGGAGCGCGTCCCAGACCGGCAGCGCGACGCCGTGCCCGAGGCCGCCGTCCTGGGCGAGGTCGGCGCGCACGACATCGAGGAGGCGGTTGACCCACGGCGTACCGTCCGGGTCGGCGCCCTCGAGGCCGGCCAGCCGCAGCGTGGCCCGCTCGACGGCGACGGTCGTGTGCTTCCTGGCCATCGTCACGATCGGGCGGCCCGCCTTGCGGGCCAGGGACCGCGCGTGCCGGACCGTGGCCGGGTCGAGGTCGAGCTTGCCCCGCTGCCTCACCATCAGAGCCTCCCTTCGAACAGGCCGCGCACGCCGGGGGTCTCCCGCAGGAGCTCCAGGGCGTACGCCGCGTGGCCCGGCGCGTAGCCGTTGCCCACCAGCATGGTGACATCCGCGGCCAGGCCCTCGGCGCCGAGTGCCGCCGCGGAGAAGGAGGTGGCCATCGAGAAGAAGACGACGGTGCCGCGGTCGGCGGTCGCCAGGATCGCCCCGCCCTCGCAGCCGGGGACGTCGACGCAGACGACGGTGACGTCGGCGGGGCCGCCGGCGGCCGCCACTGCGTCGCGGAGCGCGATCGGGTCCCGGGCGTCGGCGACCGCCACGGCGTCGGCGAGGCCCGCGTCGGCGAGCAGGTCGGCCTCGGCCTGGTGCGGGACGACGCCGATGGTGCGCCGGGCGCCGGCCCGGCGGGCGGCCGCGAGGCTCAGCGACCCGGACTTGCCGGCGCCGCCGACCACGGCGACGACGGGCTGCGGATACCCCTCGACGACACGGGCGGTCAGCGCCGGGGCGCCGCAGACGTCCATGACCGACAGGCTGAGCTCGGCGGGCAGGTCGTCGGGGAGCACCGCGGCGATGGAGCGGCCGAACAGCACGGCGTACCCGTCGCACGGCACCTGCTCCCCCAGCCCGTCCCAGCGCTCGAGCCCGTCCTCGATGACCAGCGGCGTGAGCGTGAGCGAGACCAGCGTGGCGACCCGGTCGCCGACGGCCAGGCCCAGGGGCGACTCCGGGCCGACCTCCTCGACGGTGCCGACCAGCATGCCGCCCGAGCCGGTCTCGGGGTTCTGCATCTTGCCGCGGGTGCCGACGATCTCGAGCACGTCGGCGCGGACCGCGTCGCCATCTCCCCCGTGCTTCCGCTCCAGCTGCCGGAACGACGCCGCGTCCAGGTTGAGGCGCTCGACCCGGATCCGGACCTCGTCGGGCCACAGCTCGCGGCGGGTGTCGAGGCGGTCCGCGGCCTGGGGCAGCCGGACCTCGTCGTCCAGGACACGGTGCAGACCGGTCGGGTCGCTGGGAACGTCTCGCATAACCGAAGCCTAACGAAAGATTCTCCGGCGTGGCATTCGACAGGCCGGAGAATCGCCGCCTACAGTGGAGGAATGAGCATCGAGACCTCCATCGCCTCGCTGATCGAGCACGATTCGGGCCAGCCGTACCCCTACGCGCGTGTCGAGCTCGTCGAGCCGGACTGGACCCGGTTCCCGGGCTGGAAGGACGTCACCACCGCGGAGTGGGAGTCGGTGCAGTGGCAGCGCGCCCACTGCGTCAAGAACGTCCGGCAGCTGCGCGAGCTGATGGGCGACCTGCTCGACGAGCGGTTCTACGCCGACCTCGAGCGGGACCAGGCCGAGCGGGCGACGATGTCGATGCTCGTGCCGCCGCAGATGATGAACACGATGGTGCCCCACGCCGTACCCGCCGGCCCGGGGTCGCTGACCGAGGAGTTCTACGCCGACCCGGTCCGGCACTACATGATCCCGGTGTTCTCCGACCGGCGCACCGACTGGTCCTCGCACCCGCACGCGACCCGCGACTCGCTGCACGAGCACGACATGTGGGTCGCCGAGGGCCTCACGCACCGGTACCCGACCAAGGTGCTCGCCGAGCTGCTCCCCACCTGCCCGCAGTACTGCGGGCACTGCACCCGGATGGACCTGGTCGGCAACTCGACCGCGGTCATCGACAAGCTCAAGTTCGTCGGGAAGCCGAACGACCGGCTCGGCGAGATGCTCGACTACCTCCGGCGTACGCCCCAGGTGCGCGACGTGGTCGTCTCCGGCGGCGACGTGGCGAACATGCCCTGGCCGCGGCTCGAGGACTTCCTCACCCAGCTGCTGGAGATCGAGAACATCCGCGACATCCGGCTCGCCACCAAGGCGCTGGTGGGACTCCCCCACCACTGGCTGCAGGACGACGTCGTCGAGGGCATGACCCGGATCGGGTCGCTGTCGCGCTCGCGCGGCGTGTCGGTCGCGATCCACACCCACGCGAACCACGCCAACTCGATCACCCCCCTCGTCGCGAAGGCGACCCGCGCCATGCTGGACGCGGGCATCCGCGACGTCCGCAACCAGGGCGTGCTGCTCAACGGCGTGAACGCCGACCCGCACGCCCTGCTCGACCTGTGCTTCCGGCTCCTCGACGGCGCGCAGATCATGCCCTACTACTTCTACATGTGCGACATGATCCCGTTCTCGGAGCACTGGCGGGTCTCGGTCGCCGACGCGCAGAAGCTGCAGCACCACATCATGGGCTACCTGCCGGGCTTCGCGACCCCGCGGATCGTCTGCGACGTGCCGTTCGTCGGCAAGCGTTGGGTGCACCAGCTCGCGGCCTACGACACCGAGCGCGGCATCTCGTACTGGACGAAGAACTACCGGACCTCGATCGAGGCGAGCTCCGAGGACGCGCTGTCGAGGACGTACGAGTACTACGACCCGATCCACACCCTCCCCGCAGCCGGCCAGGAGTGGTGGGCCCAGCACGCCGACCTCGACTCCTCCGCCCTCAAGGCGGCCGAGGTCGCCGAGGCATCGCGTCGTACGGCGGCGTTGCAGGCCTGGTGACCGGCGGCCGGCGGCCTGCCCCCGGGCTGCTGGAAATGACGCGGATTGGTCGCCAACCGCAGGTGGGAGCGCTCCCGATCTGCGGTTGGTGACCAATCCGCGTCAGCGGCGCGGTGCATGCACCCCCCGGCAGGCTGCTGGACGACACGGGCCCTGCAGCCCGGACCGCGCCGACGAGTCAGCCGATCGGGCGGCCCTCGTACGGCGTGGAGAGCACGATGGTGGTGCGCGTGGACACGTTGGCGGCCGCGCGGATCCGGGCCAGCAGGTCCTCGAGGTCGGTCGGGGTCGAGACGCGGACCTTGAGGATGTAGGACTCGTCGCCGGCGACCGACCAGCAGGACTCGATCTCGGGGACGCCGCGGAGCCGCTCCGGGGAGTCGTCGGGCTGCGAGGCGTCGATGGGGCGGATCGAGATGAACGCCGTGAGCGGGAGCCCGAGCTGCGCGTGGTCGACGGTGGCGACGTAGCCGGTGATCAGCCCGCGCGACTCCAGCCGCTTGACGCGCTGGTGGACCGCGGAGGTGGAGAGCCCGGTGGCCTTGCCGAGGTCGGTGAACGACATCCGTCCGTCGTTGGCGAGCAGCTCCAGGATCTTCCGGTCCGTCGCCTCGAGCTCTGACTGGGTCACGCGGTGAGCGTAGCGGCCCGTGGCAGGATCTGGTCCGTGACGCAGCCCGGACGACTGATGCTCCTCGACACCGCCTCGATGTACTTCCGGGCCTTCTTCGGTGTGCCGGAGATCAAGGGGCCCGACGGTACGCCGGTGAACGCGGTCCGCGGGCTCCTCGACTTCATCTCCCGGCTGGTGGCTGACTACCGGCCCACCGACCTGGTCTGCTGCTGGGACGAGGACTGGCGCCCGCAGTGGAGGGTGGACCTGCTGCCGTCCTACAAGGCGCACCGCGTGGTGGCCGAGCGGGAGGGCGCGCCGGACGTGGAGGAGGTACCCGACCCGCTCGAGGTGCAGGTGCCGATCATCCGCGAGGTGCTCGACGCGTTCGGGATCACCGTGGTCGGCATGGCCGGCTACGAGGCGGACGACGTGATCGGCTCGCTGGCCTCCCAGGCCGACCAGCCCGTCGACATCGTCACCGGCGACCGCGACCTGTTCCAGCTCGTCGACGACCAGCGCGACGTCCGCGTCCTCTACATCGCCCGCGGCGTCGGCAACCACGAGCGGGTCACCAACGACTGGGTCCGCACCAAGTACGGCGTCGACGCGCGGCAGTACGCCGACTTCGCCACGCTGCGCGGCGACGCCTCGGACGGGCTGCCCGGCGTCGCCGGGGTCGGCGAGAAGACGGCCGCGACGCTGCTCGAGCGGTTCGGCGACATGGACGGCATCATCGCGGCCGCCCTCGATCCGGGCTCCGACCTGGCTCCGGGACCGCGCGGCAGGATCAAGGCGGCGGCGGCGTACCTCGAGGTGGCCCCGCAGGTCGTCGCGGTCGCCCGCGACCTCGACCTCGGCGCGCCCGCGACGACGCTCCCCCGCGAGCCGAAGGACCTCCCGCGGGTGGCCGAGCTCGGTCAGCGCTGGGGCCTGGAGAGTCCGGTGCAGCGACTGACCGAGGTGCTCTGCTCCGGTTGACCCTCAGCGCAGCATCTCGTCGACGACGATCTTCGCCGCCGACGGGCAGCCCTTGGTGAACCCGTAGAACGGCCCGAAGTCGCGGGTGGCGAGGAAGCCGACGGTGTAGAGCCCGGGCAGGGTGGTCTCGAACCCCTCGGACAGGTCGGGGAAGCCGTCCGTGGCGCCGATCCGGTCGAGGACGCCACGGAGGTACGGCACCCGGGCGACGTCCGGCTTGTACCCGGACGCGAACACCACGTGGTCGACCTCGAGCTCCGAGCCGTCGGAGAGCGTCAGCGTGACGGGCCCGTGCCCCGCGACGGCGGTCACGGCGGTGTCGGGGTGGCTGGTCACGACGTCCGGGCGCAGCCGGGGCACCAGCCAGTGCTCGAGCGTCAGCCGGCCGACCTCCCAGAACTGCTGGGCGATCGCCGCACGCTCCTCCGCCGTGAGGCCGCGCCACCAGCCGCGGTGCGCGAGCGTCTGGTCGACGTGGGCGTCGACGAACTTCCAGCTGACCTTCTCGAACGCCGGGGTCGGGTGCCGGTGCACCACGTCGACCCGGGACGCGCCGTGGTCGCAGAGCAGCGCAGTCCACTCGTACGCGCTCTGCCGGCCCCCGATGACCGCCACCCGCGCCCCGGACAGGTCCTCGAAGGTCACCCGGTCGACCGTGTGCGAGCGGTGCGCCTCGGGGATGCGGTCGTGCCAGTCCGGGAGCTGCGCGAAGAAGCCGACGCCGGGCGCGGCGACGACCTTGTCGGCCTCGATGCTGGTGCCGTCCGCCATCGCGGCCACGAACGTGCCGTTCGGCCTGGTCAGGTCGCCGACCAGCCGCTGGTCGGCGACGATCCCCTTCCGCGCGGCGAACCAGTCGGTGTGGTCGAGGAACACCGAGATCGGGATCGGGTCGTGCCCGGCCGGGTCGAGGCCACGCTCCTCGAAGAACGTGGTGAAGGTGTCCTCACGGTTCGCGTCGAGGTACCAGTCCGGGCCGGAGCGCAGGTACATGTCCTGCGGCATCCGGTCGCGCCAGAACGACATCGGGATCCCGACCACGTGGGTGTCGATGCCGCGGTCGCGTGCGTACGCCGCGGTGGCGTAGGCGTAGGGGCCGGCCCCGATGACCAGGAGGTCCGTCCGAGTGTCGGGCATGCCGGCACGCTACGCCGTCAGGGGGACGTCCGTACGGTGGTTGTCATGACCCGGGTCGCGATCGTCGGGGGCCACGGACAGGTGGCCCGACAGCTCATCCACGTGCTCCGTCGCTCGGAGCACGACCCGGTGGCGCTGGTGCGCAACGAGGCCTACCGCGCGGAGCTCGAGGAGCGCGGCGCCGAGGTCCGCCTGCTCGACATCGAGCGCGACGGCACCGGCGCGTTCGCCGCGGCCTTCGAGGGTTGCGGCGCGGTGGTGTTCGCGGCCGGCGGCGGCCCCGACGGGAACGTCGAGCGCAAGCGGACGGTCGACCTCGAGGGAGCCCTGAAGTCGATCGAGGGTGCGCGGAAGGCGGGCATCGACCGGTTCGTGCAGGTCTCGGCCATCGGCGTCGACGACCCGCTGCCGGCCGACACCGGCGATGTCTGGCGCGCGTACGTCGAGGCGAAGCGGGACGCCGACGCCGCGCTCCGGGCGAGCGGCCTGGCCTGGACCATCATCCGGCCCGGCCGGCTGACCGACGACGCCGCGACCGGGACGGTCTCCCTGGGCCCGGACGCGACGCGCGGCGACGTCCCCCGAGCGGACGTCGCGGCCGTGCTCGCCGCCGTGCTGGACGAGCCCGGGACCGTCGGGAAGCAGTGGAACCTCGTGACCGGCGACGTCCCGGTCGAGCGTGCGGTCCGCGGCGCCGGGGACGGTCACTCGTCGTCGGCGAGCGAGGAGTAGGCCACCACGCCCCGGCGCAGCCGTCGGACGACCTCGCGAGCGGTCTCCCGCAGCGGTGTGGCTCCCGCAGCGTCCGCCACCTGCCCGGCCAGGTCGATCAGCTGCTTCATCCAGCGCACGAAGTCGCCGGCCGCGAGGTCGCTGACCATGAGCACGTCGTCGAGCTCGTCGCCCTCCGCCCAGCGGTACGCGACCCAGGCGAAAGCCCAGGTCGGGCTGGCGGAGGAACTCGAGCCGGTGGTCGCGCTCGAGCGCGTCGAGCGCCGCCCACAGCTTGACCATCTCGGCGACGACCTCGCGGACCCCGCCCCCCGGCACCCGGGGCGAGGAGGCGTCGTCGGGCCGCCGGGCCTCGAAGACCAGCACGGACAGTGCGGCGGCCAGGCCGGAGGCGTCCAGGTCGTCCCACAGGCCGACCCGGATGCACTCGGCCGCGACCAGGTCGAGCTCGGAGTAGATCCGCATCAGGTGCCGGCCCCGGTCGGTGACCTGCTCGCCGTCGAGGTACGCCAGCGCCGTCAGCACGTCGCAGACCCGGTCGAACTGGCGGGCCACCGTGTTGGTGCGCTGCTCCACGCGCCGCTTCAGGGTCTGCGTGTCCCGGTCGAGCTTGAAGTACCGCTCCGCCCAGCGCGCGTGCTCCTCGCGGTCCGGGCACCCGTGACAGGGGTGCGCCTTGAGCTGCTCCCGGAGCGCCGCGATCTCGTCGTCCGCGGCGGTGCGGGTCCGGTCGCCCCTGCCGGAGGTGCGGGACGGCGGCGGCGGGTCGAGGTCGTGCGTGCGGCTGCGGAGCGCGGAGGCCAGGTCGCGGCGCATCTGCGGGTTGCGACCGTTGAAGTTCTTCGGCACCCGCAGCTTGGCCAGCGGCGTGACCGGTGTCGGGAAGTCGATCATCGCGAGCCGGCGCGCCTGCCGGTCGGCCGTCACGACGTACGGCCGCGGGCCTTCGGGCGACCAGCCGGGGTCGATCACGACGGCATAGCCGGCGAACTTCCCGGTCGGCACCTGGATCACGTCGCCGGGCTTCAGCGCCCGCAGCGACTCCATCGCGTCGTCGCGGCGGTCCGCCTTGCGGGTGCGGCTGGCGCCCTTCTCCACGTCGCTGATCCGGCGCCGGAGCTCGGCGTACTCCATGAAGTCACCGCGCTCGCAGGACGCCGCGTCGCGGTAGCCCTCGAGGGCGTTCTCCGCCTTGCGCACCTGCCGGGCCAGCCCGACGACGGCCTTGTCGGCCTGGAACTGCGCGAACGACTGCTCGAGCAGCTCGCGGGACCGCTCGCGGCCGAACTGGTGCACGAGGTTGACCGCCATGTTGTACGACGGCCGGAACGACGAGCGGAGCGGGTAGGTGCGGGTCGAGGCGAGCCCCGCGACGTGCCGCGGGTCGATCCCGGGCTGCCAGAGCACGACGGCGTGGCCCTCGGTGTCCAGGCCACGCCGGCCCGCGCGGCCGGTGAGCTGGGTGTACTCCCCCGGCGTGATGTCGGCGTGGCTCTCGCCGTTCCACTTCGAGAGCTTCTCGATGACGACGGTGCGCGCGGGCATGTTGATGCCGAGCGCCAGGGTCTCGGTCGCGAACACGACCTTGCACAGCCCGCGGAGGAACAGCTCCTCGACGCACTGCTTGAACGCCGGCAGCATGCCGGCGTGGTGGGCCGCGACGCCGCGGGTCAGGCCGTCCAGGAAGTCGTGGTAGCCGAGGACGTGGAGGTCGTCGGACGGCAGGTGCGAGCACGCCTCCTCGACGTATGCGTAGATGGTGTCGCGCTCCTCCGGCGAGGTGAGGCGTACGCCGGCGTTGAGGCACTGGGTGACCGCTGCGTCGCAGCCGACCCGGCTGAAGATGAAGACGATCGCCGGCAGCAGCGCCATCCGGTCGAGCTGCTCGATGGCGTCCGGGCGGCTCGGGATCCAGACCCGGCGTCCGTTGCCGACGTTGTACTTGTTGGTGGCGCGCCGGTTGCGGTCCCGCGGCGAGCGGCGGTCCCGCATCCGGGAGCTGGCCCAGTCGTCGCGCGCGATCTTGACCAGCTCGTCGTTGACCGGGGCGCCCTCCTTGACGAAGCCCGCGGCCGCGTCGACGTCGGACTTCGCGAACAGGTCCAGGATCCGGCGGCCCACCATCACGTGCTGGTAGAGCGGGACCGGGCGGCGCTCCTCGACGATCGTCTGGGTGTCCCCGCGGACCGTCTGCAGCCACTCACCGAACTCCTCGGCGTTCGAGACGGTCGCGGACAGCGAGACCACGGACACCGACTCCGGCAGGTGGATGATGACCTCCTCCCACACGGCCCCGCGGGACCGGTCGGCGAGGTAGTGCACCTCGTCCATGACCACGAAGCCGAGGCCCAGGAGCGTGCGCGAGCCGGCGTACAGCATGTTGCGCAGCACCTCGGTGGTCATCACCACGATCGGCGCCTCGCCGTTCACCACGTTGTCGCCGGTGAGCAGGCCGACCTTCTCGGGCCCGTACCGCGCGACCAGGTCGTTGAACTTCTGGTTGGACAGGGCCTTGATCGGCGTCGTGTAGAAGCACTTCCGGCCGGTCTCCATGGCCAGGTGCACGGCGAACTCGCCGACGATGGTCTTGCCGGACCCGGTGGGGGCGGCGACGAGCACGCCGCGGCCCTCCTCGATGGCGCGACAGCCCTCGAGCTGGAACTCGTCGAGCGGGAAGTCGTAGAGCGCCTGGAAGTCCTTCAACACCGGGTGTCGCTGGTGCTTGCGGTACTCGGAGTACCGCTCGGACGGGCTGAGGTCCGTCATGCGTCCAACCTACGCGAGCACCTGCAGGGCTCCGGGGGCGCACTCGACGGTGAGCGGGAGCGCGCCGAACCGCTCGCCGTCGGCGTACGACACGATCCCGGGGGCCGCGACGGTGACCGAGCGGACCCGGTGGTGCTCGTACGCCGGGTGGGTGACGTGGGTGCCCTTGAACAGCTTCGGGTAGGTGCGGATCAGGCCCGGCTTGCTCATCGGCTTGATGATCACCACGTCGAGGAGCCCGTCGTCGAGGACGGCGCCCTCGGTGATCCGCAGCCCGCCGCCGAACGACGGGCCGTTGCCGACCGCGACCAGCATCGCCTCGAAGGTGCGCACGTCGCCGTCCAGCTCGAGCGTGTACGGGATCGGCTCGAAGACGCGGAGCTCGGCCAGGGTGGCGATGTTGTACCGCATCTGGCCCCTGGGCCACGTCATCCGGTTCGCGCGCTCGTTGACGATCGCGTCGAAGCCGGCCGCGAGCACGGTCGTGAAGTACCTGGTGCCGCTCCGGGCCAGGTCGATGGTGCGCACCGTGCCGGCGAGCAGCCGCTCGGCAGCCGCGACCGGGTCCTTGCGCGGGACGTCGAAGTACCGCGCGACGTCGTTGCCGGTGCCGGCCGGGACGAGTCCGACCGGAGTGCCGGTGCCGGCGGCCGCCTGGACGCCGATGTGCACCATGCCGTCGCCCCCGCAGAGCACCAGGGCGTCGGTGCCGTCCGCGACGGCCGAGCGGGCCAGGTCGAGCGCCTCGTCGGGGTCGCGGCCCTCGACGGTCCGCACCTCGAGCCCGGCGGCGCGGAGACGGGTGGCGGCCGCGTCGCGGAACCGGGCGCCCCGGCCCTTGCCGGACGTCGGGTTGGTCAGCAGCGTGATCTGGTGGAGCTCCACGGCGCGAACACTAGTGGTGACCTACGGCTTCGCGGTGCCGATCCGCAACAGGACGGTGTAGTGCTCCGCCGACGAGCCGACGGCCTTCGACAGGCGGCCGAGGGCGTCGAGCACCAGGTCCGCGGTGAACCCGGTCCCGGGCACAGCCAGGGTGAGCCGGTTGTCGACCTCGACCAGGAGCACCTGGCCGTGCCGCCAGGCCTGGTGGGCGTCGTGGCGGGCCTTGTCGTCGGCCACCGGCAACGGGTAGGCCTCGTCGACCGCGAGCAGGTCGCACGGGAGCGGGTCGTGGCCGGCGGCCGTCAGCACCCCGGTCACGGCGTACCCCCTACGGAGCCCCGACTCCGCGGCCCAGGTGACGTCGGACTCCCCCAGCCACTCGGGGAGCTCGAAGGGGTCGACCGGCGTCACAGCGGTGAGGCCTCGTCGGGCGACAGGTCGGAGAACGGGCGGTTCTCCTCCCGGCGCTTGTCGTGGACGCGGGCAACGACCTCGGAGATGAAGTAGAGGACCACCATCGGGACGGCCATGAACGTCATCGTGAACGGGTCGGTCGAGGGTGTCGCGACGGCGGCGAAGACGAAGATGCCGACGATGATCCACGGCCGGTAGCGCGCGAGGGTGCGGCCCTTCACGACCCCGGCGCGGTTGAGCATGATCACGAAGACCGGGATCTCGAACGCGAGGCCGAACACGAGCAGCGTGCGGAAGAAGAACTGCATGTACTCGTTGAAGTCGACCAGGTTGGTCACCCCCGGCGGGTTCAGCCCGATCAGCACCTCGAGGCCCTTGGGGAGCGTGACGTATCCGAGCACGATGCCGACCATGAACAGCGGGCCGGCCACGGCGAGGAAGAGGTAGGACCAGCGCTTCTCGTTCGGGTGCAGGCCCGGGAGGATGAACGCCCAGATCTGGTACAGCCAGATCGGGCTGGTGCCGATGACCGCGGCGAAGCCGCAGAGCTTGAGGTACAGCATCAGGCCGCCGCCCGCGCCGCTGGTGGTGGCGAAGCTCGAGCCCTTCGGCAGCCGTTCCTGGGCGTCCTGGTAGGGCCCGTAGACGAAGTCGTAGAGGTGGTCGAAGAAGAACAGCGCGATGACCAGCCCGAGGACGAGGGTCAACGCGACCTTCAGGACGCGGGCGCGCAGCTCCCGCAGGTGGTCCGACAACGCCATCCGCCCGTCGACGCCGACGGGATGGACGGGCCTGCCGGAGAAGAGGCGGAGGATCCCGGTGAGGGCCAACTCAGTGGTGGCTCAGCCGTTGTGCTTGTCGGTCTGGCTGTCCTCGGACCGGATCGGCTCCTGCACGCCGGGCTGCTGAGCGGTCGGCGGCAGCTCGGTCGGCGCCGGTGCGACCGGCGGCGGCGGGGTCACGGTGTCCTTGCCGGTGTCGTCGTCGTCCTGCAGGCCCTTGGTCTCGGCCTTGAAGATGCGCAGCGCCTGGCCGGTGCCCCGGGCGAGGTCGGGCAGCTTGGACGCCCCGAAGACGAGCACCACGATCGCCAGGATCACGAGCCACTCGGCTCCCTGGGGCATTCCGATCAAGGGGTTGAGCATCGTGACCTCATCTTGTCGTGGGTGGGGCGTGCTCCATGGTACGCCGGTCAGGCGTACAGGCTGAGGGTGGTGCGGGCCTGCTCGAGGAACCGGACCTGCAGCTCGGGCGGGCTGATCACGCGGGCGTGCGGCGCCAGCCTCAGCAGCAGTCGCTGCAGCCAGCGCTCGTCCGCGATCAGCAGGTCGACCTCGAGCCGGCCACCACGTCTCCTCCGCACCGCCTCGACCGGGTAGTACTCGACGATCCAGCGCGCCTCGGGGTCCAGGGCCAGGGTGACCGGCATGGTGTCGCTGGCGCGGGTGAACAACCCGTCGCTGAGGTCCCGGGGTCCCTCCGGGGCGGTCTCGATCGGCTGGTCCAGCACGGTGGCCGCCCGGATCCGGTCCAGCCGGAACAACCGGGGCGCCTCGGCGAGGTGGCACCACGCGTCGAGGTAGCGGAAGCCGTGCGCGGTGACGACGCCCCGGGGGTCGACGGTCCGCTCGGACTGCTCGTCGCGGGACGGCACGAAGTAGGTCAGCCGGACCTGTCTCCGGCGGCCGACGGCGTCCTGGAGGTCGTCCTCGAGGCGGGCCTGGTCGAGTCGCTCGGGGGACTCCTCCCCCGGGTCGATCCGGGGCGCGGCGGAGCCTCCCGCGGCTGCGGCCTCGAGCTTCGCGAGCGCGCGGTCGACGACCTCGCGGGTCTCCTCGCTGGCACTGCTGCGGAGGGCGCGGAGCGCGACGATGATCGCGGTCGCCTCGGTGGGGGTCAGCTTGAGCGGGCGGGCCAGGTAGTCGGCGTTCGACACCCGGATCACCCCGTCGGCCTCGGGGCCCTCGAGCGCGTCGAGGTCGACGTCGATGAGGTCGTCGGGGTACCCGCCCGGCAGGCCGCACATCAGCAGCACCTTGAGGTCGCCGAGCAGCTGGTCCGGCTCGATGCCGAGCGCCCGGGCAGCGTCGTCGAGGCGGACCTGGCCGTGGGCGTGCAGGTACGGCACCAGCGTGAGCAGCCGGGCGACCTGGTCCTTGGCGCCCGAGCTCGTCGAGGTGCTCATGCGGTGCGCTCCAGGGCCGCGGTGAGCCGGCGTACCAGCTCCTCGCGCACGTGCGCGGGCTCCTCGACGTACACGTCGGCCGCGTAACCGAGGAGCTCGTCGCCGACGCCGCCGCCCCGGCTGATGACGACGCGGTCCCAGGCCGTCAGGTCGTCCGGACCGTCGACGCCGGGCTGGATCTCCTCCGCGTCCCGGCGCAGGGCCAGGCCCGAGCCCTCCCGGACCAGGACGGTGACGCGGGTGGTCGTTGGCGCCGGCGCGAGCCGGACCGTCGTGGCCCGGACGTCGATGCCGGGCGGCACGTCGTACGACCCGGGCCGGCCGTTCTTGCGGGCGACGCCCTGCACGCGGGACAGCCGGAACACCCGCTCCTCGCCGCGGTCGGTGTCGAAGCCGACGACGTACCAGCGCCCGGAGTAGCGCACGACGCCCCAGGGCTCGAGATGGCGGGTGCGGCTCGAGGCGGCGCCGGAGCGGCGGTACTCGAACTCCACCGGTGTCCGCTCCTGGACGGCCTCCCAGAACACGTCGAACGACGGCTCGTCGGCGCTCAGCCGGGGCTGGGCGATCTCGAGCGCGGTCACGTCGGTGGGGATCCCGAGCGCGGTCAGCTTGCGGACCGCCTCGGTGGTCGCCTCTGCCAGCCGGGCGTGCTCCCACACCCGCGTCGCGAGCCCGATGACGGCCGCCTCGTCGGCGGTGAGCTGGACGTCGGGCAGCGCGAGCTGGTCGGGCCGGATCCGGTAGCCGGGCTCGTCGTCGAAGTAGGCGTCCATGTTGCCCACCTCGATCGGCACGCCGAGGCTGCGGAGCTCCTCCTTGTCGCGCTCGAACATCTTCTCGAAGGCGTCGGTGCTCGAGTCCGGGTAGAGGATCGAGCGGATCCGGTCCTTGGAGACGTAGTGACGCTGGACGAGCAGCATGATGAGCAGGTTGAGCAGTCGCTCGCTCTTCTGCACCACCATGCTGCCGCGCCCCGTTGCTACTCGGTTGCTACTTGGCGGACTGGATGTCGACGACGAAGTACAGCGTGCTGTTCGCCGGGATGCCGTTCTGCTCCTGCGCGCCGTAGCCGAGCTCCGGCGGGATCGACAGGAGCACCCGGTCGCCGACGTGGAGGCCGGTCAGGCCGTAGGTCCAGCCCTTCACGACCTGCTGCAGCGAGAACGTCGCCGGCTTGCCCGAGTAGCTCTCGTCGAACGGCTTGTCCGCGCCGTACACCTGGCCGAGGTAGTTCACGGTGAGCGTCGAGTCCTCGGTGACCGCCTTGCC
Organism: Nocardioides sp. HB32; assembly: GCF_054058995.1. Lineage (NCBI taxonomy): Bacteria > Bacillati > Actinomycetota > Actinomycetes > Propionibacteriales > Nocardioidaceae > Nocardioides > Nocardioides sp. HB32. The sequence continues at coordinate 3,121,203 of NZ_JBSSBS010000001.1, read as the reverse complement.
CTTGCCCTGCTTGATGACCGAGCGGAGCAGGTCGCCGTCCGGGTCCGGCTTGTCGAGGCCGCTGAAGTCGAGCCCGGTGACCGTGCCGCCCTTCTCGACGACCTTCGGCATCTGGGAGGACGGGACGTCCTTCGGCTTGGGCGCCTGGTAGGGCTCCATCAGGTCCACGATGATCAGGACGGTGTCCTTGTTGGCGATGCCGAGGTTCGGGTTCCCGGAGGCCCCGAACGCCTCCTCGGCGGTCGTCGTCACGGCCACCCGCGAGCCGATCTTCTGGCCGAGCACGGCGTCCTTGAACACCGGGCTGAGGTCGCTGCTGGCCGTCACCGTCTCCGGCTGGCCGGTGTCGTAGTCGCTGTAGGCCTTCTCCTGGGTGTAGCCGTTGCCGATCCACAGGTACGCCTGGACCGTGTCGCCCTCGGCGATCTCGTCGCCGTCGCCCTCGGAGATGACCGAGGTCTCGGTCTTGTCGGTCTCGAGCTTGCCGTTCCAGTCGACCTCGGGCGCGCTGCCCAGGTCCCCGGTGATCGAGATGCCGTGCAGCGCGGCGTCGCTGGAGCCGCTGGACCCGTCGGAGCCGCTGGAGTCGCTGCCGTCCCCCGAGCCGCACGCGACCAGGGTGGTAGCCAGGAACAGCGGCAGCAGGAGAATGGGAAGGCGTCGGAGACGTCGGGGCACAGAGCTCACCTATCGGATCGGGTTCATCATCAGCGCGGTCACCCTATCCGGCGTGCCTGAGGGGACGCTGATCGGCGCGGCTGTTGTGTCGCGGTTTGGTCACCAACCGCACGTTTTCGGTCCTCCGCCGTGCGGTTGGTGACCAAACCGCGCACTTTCCAGGCGCTCACATGCCATCGATGAGGCGCTGCACCCGCTCGTCGTACGCCCGGAAGGGATCCTTGCAGAGCACGGTCCGCTGGGCCTGGTCGTTCAGCTTGAGATGGACCCAGTCGACGGTGAAGTCGCGGCGCCGCTCCTGCGCGCGGCGGATGAACTCCCCACGGAGGCGGGCGCGGGTGGTCTGCGGCGGGACCGACTTCGCCTCGAAGATCTTCAGGTCGGTGGTCACGCGCGCCACCGCGCCGCGCTTCTCGAGCAGGTAGTAGAGGCCGCGACCCCGGTGGATGTCGTGGTAGGCGAGGTCGAGCTGGGCGATCCTGGGGTGGCCCAGCGGCAGGCCGTGCTTGGCGCGGTAGCGCTCGATCAGCTTCCACTTGATCACCCAGTCGATCTCCCGGTCGACGAGCCCGAGGTCGTCTGACTCGACCGCCTTCAGGCCGCGCTCCCACAGGTCGAGGGCCTGCTCGATCACCGGGGTGCTGATCTCACGGCGGTCGACGAAGTCGCGGGCCTTGGAGAGGTACTCCTGCTGGATGTCGAGCGCGCTCGCCTCGCGGCCGTTCGCCAGGCGGATCTTGCGGCGGCCGGTGACGTCGTGGGAGATCTCGCGGATGGCGCGGATCGGGTTCTCCATGGTGAGGTCGCGCATCACGACGCCCTCTTCGATCATCCGCAGCACGAGGTCGCAGCTGGCCACCTTGAGCATGGTGGTGGTCTCGCTCATGTTGCTGTCGCCGACGATGACGTGGAGCCTGCGGTACTTCTCGGCGTCCGCGTGCGGCTCGTCGCGGGTGTTGATGATCGGCCGGCTCCGGGTCGTGGCGCTGCTGACGCCCTCCCAGATGTGCTCGGCCCGCTGCGAGACGCTGTAGCTCGCGCCCCGCGGGGTCTGGGTGATCTTGCCGGCCCCGACCACGATCTGGCGGGTCACCAGGAACGGGATCAGCACGTCGGCGAGCCGGGAGAACTCGCCGGCCCGGCTGACGAGGTAGTTCTCGTGGCAGCCGTAGGAGTTGCCCGCCGAGTCGGTGTTGTTCTTGAACAGGTAGATCTCGCCCGCGATGCCCTCGTCGTGCAGCCGCTGCTCCGCGTCCAGGAGCAGTCCTTCGAGGACCCGCTCCCCCGCCTTGTCGTGCGTGACCAGCTCGGTGACGTCGTCGCACTCCGGCGTGGCGTACTCCGGGTGACTGCCGACATCGAGGTAGAGCCGGGCACCGTTGCGGAGGAACACGTTGCTGCTGCGCCCCCAGCTGACGACCTTCCGGAACAGGTACCGGGCCACCTCGTCGGGACTGAGCCGGCGCTGCCCCTTGAACGTGCACGTCACGCCGTACTCGTTCTCGATCCCAAAGATCCGCCGGTCCACGACCTCAGCCTAGGCGCAGCATGTCGACTGCGGGGGCTCCCTTGGTCGCGGTTTGGTCACCAACCGCAGGAAATCGGGGCTTCATCACGCGGACTTCGACCAATCGATGATGCCGTCCTGCCGGCGCCAGCGGTTCATCATCCGTTCGCGGCCGGTGGCCGAGTACATCGAGTTGTCGACCAGGGCCCGCCACCGGCGGAGTCGTCGTACGTCGTGCGTTCGCCCGAGCGCGCGATCGAGCTCGTGCATCGTGGCTCCCGGGTGGTTCACGAGATCGTCGAGGACGAAGCCCCGGCGCACGTACGGCGACCCGGTCAGCCCGCGCTCCCGACGCAGGTCGATCCGGTGCTGGTCCCGCCCGCGGTGATGCGCGCCGTCGTACTCGTGCAGGAAGGTCGTGCCCTCGACCAGGAGGTCCGCCTGCGCGAGCAACCGGCCGGCCTCGTCGCGGATCTCCGCCTGCGGCACGAACGGGATGTCCATGACGACGTGGAACTGCTGCAGGACGGACTCGCCGCCGGAGTCGCTCTTCCCCGTCGCTCGCCGCCAGGCCTCCCGGAGCATGCGGACCCCCGGCCGCCCGCTCGCCAGCAGGTTGGTCATCCGGTCCGGATCCAGGTCGCCGAGACGGAGGGCAGAGTCGATGAGCACCACGAGGTCGATGAGTCCGAGGTCCCGCGCGGCGCGCAGCAGGATCTCCTCCGGTGCCTCGACCGGCAACCGGGCCCGTTTGACGGGCTTGCGCTCGCGAACCAGCCGTGAGCAGATCAGGCCGTGCCGTCTCGGGCGTGGGTCGTCCAGGTCGACAGCCACGAAGACGGGGACCTGCTCCGGCAGCCGGGGCAGCTGCCACCCGAGCAGCTGGGCCCCGGTGAGGTGGGTGAAGACGGCGGACTTCGGCAGCACCAGGAGATAGGCCTCCAGGTCCCTGACGAACTCCTCCTCGTCCGTCAGCCCGCTCCGCAGCGGCCGCCCCAGCCCGTGGCTGACCCGGCGGTGCCCGGCGAGGCGGACCTCGCCGCGGAAAGGCTTGTCGTCATCGGTCGCAACCATGGACAGAGGGTGCGCCCGAGAGCGGTTGGCTGAAACCGGCGCCGCCCACGCTGTGGATGACCCGCCTGGCAACATGCGCGGTTTGGTCACCATCCGCGGAACGGGAGCGCTCCCACGTGCGGTTGGTGACCAAACCACCGGGTCGGGGGCCGCGGCGAGGTCAGGCCGGAGGCGCGACGGGGGGCTCGTCGCCGGGGCCGGGGCCGGCCTCGGAGGGGCCACCGGACGGGGCGTCGGCCCCGGACGGGGCGTCGGCCGGGGACGGAGCGTCGGCCGACGACGGTGCGGCGGAGGACGGCGAGACCGGGCCGCGGTCACCCAGGAGCTCGTCGAGCCGGGCCGGGCGGATCCGGGAGAACTTCCGCGCCTGGCTACGGGTGCGGTCCAGGACGGCGACCTCGAGGTCGTCGATCGAGATGACCCGGTCCTCCTTGTCACCCTTCTCGTTGTCGGAGTGGCCGAGCGCGGCGACGGCGAGTGCGACCGCGTCCGGGAGCGAGGTGCCCTCGGTGTACCGCTCGGAGAGGTACGACGCGACGACGTCGGCGGCGCCGCCCATCACGGCGTACCCGTGCTCGTCGGCGACCTGTCCGTCGTACGTCAGCCGGTACAGCTGGTCGTCGGCGGCTGAGTCGCCGATCTCGGCGACGAAGATCTCGACCTCGTACGGCTTCTCACCGCCCGAGGAGAAGATGGTGCCGAGGGTCTGCGCGTAGGCGTTGGCGAGGCCGCGGCCGGTGACGTCGCGCCGGTCGTAGGCGTACCCGCGCATGTCGGCGAGCCGGACTCCGGCGATGCGGAGGTTCTCGAACTCGTTGTAGCGGCCCACGGCGGCGAAGGCGATCCGGTCGTAGATCTCGGAGACCTTGTGCAGAGCCTGGGAGGGGTTCTCGGAGACGAACAGGATGCCGTCGGCGTACTGCACGGCCACCACGGACCGGCCGCGGGCGATGCCCTTGCGTGCGAAGTCCGCGCGGTCCTTCATCAGCTGCTCGGGCGAGACGTAGAACGGCATGCTCATCGGGCGTCCCCCTCCGTCAGCGGGGCGGCCGGGCCGTCGGGACGGGTCATCCGGCCGGCGATCACCTGGTCGGCGATCGCCGCGACCTCGGCGTCGGGCAGCCGGCGGCCGCCGTCCGCGGTGATGACCTGGACGACCGGGAAGATCCGGCGGGTCAGGTCGGGGCCACCGGTCGCGGAGTCGTCGTCGGCGGCGTCGTACAGCGCCTGGATGACCGCGGTCACGCAGCCGGTGCGGTCCAGGTCGGCGCGGTACAGCTTCTTGAGCGCGCCGCGGGCGAACAGCGACCCGGAGCCGACGGAGTGGAACGCCGTCTCCTCGTACCGTCCGCCGGTCACGTCGTAGCTGAAGATCCGGCCCTGGTCGACGGTCAGGTCGAAGCCCGCGAACAGCGGCACGACCGCGAGGCCCTGCATCGCCAGCCCGAGGTTGGACCGGATCAGGGCCGCGAGCCGGTTCGCCTTGCCGTCCATCGAGAGCGTGGTGCCCTCGATCTTCTCGTAGTGCTCGAGCTCGGTCTGGAACAGGCGCACCATCTCGACCGCGATGCCGGCCGAGCCCGCGATCCCCACCGCGGAGAACTCGTCGGCGGGGAAGACCTTCTCGATGTCCCGCTGGGCGATGATGTTGCCCATCGTGGCGCGGCGGTCACCGGCCATCACGACGCCGCCGGGGTACGTCGCCGCGACGATCGTCGTGCCGTGCGGGGCCAGGTCGCCGGCGTGCCCCTGGGGCACCGCGCGGCGCGCCGGCAGCAGGTCGGGAGCCTGCTCGGCGAGGAAGTCGCTGAACGACGAGATGCCCGGCTGCAGGAAGGCAGCCGGGAGGCGCGGGTCGCTCATTCGCCGCCCTTCTGGATGAACGACTTCACGAAGTCCTCGGCGTTGGTCTCGAGCACGTCGTCGATCTCGTCCAGGATGTCGTCGATGTCGCTGTCCAGCGCCTCCTTGCGCTCGGCGACGTCGCTCTCCGGGGCGGTCTGGACGACCTCGTCGGCCTCCGAGGACTTCCGCGGTTGCTTCTGCTCCTGTGCCATGCCTCGACCCTATCCACTCAACGGGTGAGAGCGGTGAACAAAGCCTCGGCCGTCTCACACCGGTCGAGCAGCTCGCCCACGTGCGCCTTGCTGCCGCGCAGCGGATCGATCGTCGGCACCCGCTGCAGCGACTCGCGGCCGGGCAGGTCGAAGATCACCGAGTCCCAGGACGCCGCGGCGACGTGGTCGGCGTACTTCTCCAGGCACCGGCCGCGGAAGTACGCGCGGGTGTCCTCCGGCGGGTCGTGCATCGCGTCCTCGATCGACCGGTCGTCGAGCAGCCGCTCGATCCGGCCGCCGGCCACCAGCCGGTGGTAGAGGCCCTTCTCGGGACGGATGTCGGAGTACTGGTAGTCGATCAGCTGCAGCTTCGCGTCGTCCCACTCCAGGCCGTCGCGCTGGCGGTACTGCTCGAGCAGCTTCAGCTTCGCCACCCAGTCCAGCTCGCGCGCGCACAGCATCGGGTCGCGCTCGAGCCGGTCCAGCACCGACTCCCACCGCGCCAGCACGTCGACGGTCTGCTCGTCGGCGTCCGCGCCGTACCGGTCCTCGACGTACTTGCGGGCCAGGTCGAGGTACTCCAGCTGCAGCTGGATGCCGGAGAGCTTCCGCCCGTCGGTGAGCGTCACCGTCTGCTTCAGCCCCGGGTCGTGGGACACCGCGCGGAGCGCCGCCACCGAGCCCTCGACGGTGAGGTCGGTGGTGATGAACCTGTCCTCGATCATCGCCAGCACGAGGGCGGTCGTGCCGACCTTGAGGTACGTCGCCACCTCGGACAGGTTCGCGTCGCCGATGATGACGTGCAGCCGGCGGTACTTCTCCGGATCGGCGTGCGGCTCGTCTCGGGTGTTGATGATGGGGCGCTTCAGTGTCGTCTCGAGGCCGACCTCGACCTCGAAGAAGTCCGCGCGCTGGCTGACCTGGAACCCGGACTCCCGGCCGTCCTGCCCCTTGCCGACCCGGCCGGCCCCGCAGAACACCTGACGGCTCACGAAGAACGGCGTGAGGTGGCGGACGATGTCGCCGAAAGGCGTCGACCGGCGCATCAGGTAGTTCTCGTGGGCGCCGTACGACGCACCCTTGTTGTCGGTGTTGTTCTTGTAGAGCGCGATCGGCGCCCCGCCCGGCAGCAGGCTGGCCCGGCGCTGCGCGTCCAGCATCACCTGCTCACCGGCCTTGTCCCAGCGGACGATGTCCAGCGGCGTGGTGACCTCGGGCGTGGAGTACTCCGGGTGCGCGTGGTCGACGTAGAGCCGGGCCCCGTTGGTGAGGATGACGTTCGCGAGGCCCATGTCCTCGTCGGTGAGCTGGCTGGGGTCGGCGACCTGGCGGGACATGTCGAAGCCGCGGGCGTCCCGCAGCGGCGACTCCTCCTCGAAGTCCCACCGGGCGCGACGCGCCTTGACAGTGGCCGACGCGTAGGCGTTGACGACCTGCGAGGACGCCACCATCGGGTTGGCGAGGGGCTGTCCCTGCACGGAGATGCCGTACTCCACCTCGGTCCCCATGACCCGGCGCACGCTCATGTACCGAGAGTACGCGAGGGGGTACGGCGCTCTAGGTTGATCCCATGGGTGCGGACAACTCCGGGCGGGCCATCGCCGCCGCCGAGGCGCTGGGGCTGGCGTACGCCGTGACCAGGCACGGCCCGGTGCGTTCCCTGGAGGAGGCCGCGACGGAGCGGGGTGTGGCGCCGCACCAGATCGTGAAGACGATGGTGGTCCGGGTCTCCGAGGGCGACCACCGGTTCGTGCTGGTGCCCGGAGACCGCGAGATCGCCTGGCCGAAGCTGCGCGCGCTGCTGGGGGTCAACCGGGTCTCGATGCCCAGCGCGGAGGCGGCGTACGACGTGACCGGCTACGTGCGCGGCACGATCACACCGCTCGGGTCCACGACTCCCCTGCCGGTGATCGTCGACGAGTCCATCGCGGGTCCGGTCAGCATCGGCGCGGGCGCGCCCGGCATCGCGCTCACCGTGGACGCCGACGAGCTCGTCGCCGGACTGGGCGCGACGGTCGCCGACGTCACGTGAGCCGGAGTGCCGGGTCGCCTACAGGTACTGGCCGGTGTTGGCGACGGTGTCGATGGACCGTCCCGGCTCGGTGCCCTGCTTGCCGGTGATGAGCGTGCGGATGAAGACGATCCGCTCGCCCTTCTTGCCGGAGATGCGGGCCCAGTCGTCGGGGTTGGTGGTGTTCGGGAGGTCCTCGTTCTCCTTGAACTCGTCCACGCAGGCCTGCAGCAGGTGCGAGACGCGCAAGCCGTGCTGGTCGTGGTCCAAGAAGTCCTTGATGGCCATCTTCTTGGCCCGGTCGACGATGTTCTGGATCATCGCGCCCGAGTTGAAGTCCTTGAAGTACAGGACCTCCTTGTCGCCGTTGGCGTAGGTGACCTCGAGGAACCGGTTCTCCTCGGTCTCGGTGTACATCCGCTCCACGGTCGCGCGGATCATCCCGGCGACGGTGGCGTCGCGGTCGCCGCCGAACTCCGCCACGTCGTCGGCGTGCAGCGGAAGGCTGGTGGTGAGGTACTTGCTGAAGATGTCGCGCGCGGACTCGGCGTCGGGGCGCTCGATCTTGATCTTCACGTCCAGCCGGCCGGGCCGCAGGATCGCCGGGTCGATCATGTCCTCCCGGTTGGAGGCGCCGATGACGAGCACGTTCTCGAGCAGCTCCACACCGTCGATCTCGCTGAGCAGCTGCGGGACGATGGTGTTCTCCACGTCGGAGGAGACCCCCGAGCCGCGGGTGCGGAAGAGGGAGTCCATCTCGTCGAAGAACACGATGACCGGCGTACCGCCGCTGGCCTTCTCGCGGGCCCGCTGGAAGACCAGCCGGATGTGCCGCTCGGTCTCGCCGACGTACTTGTTGAGGAGCTCGGGGCCCTTGATGTTGAGGAAGTAGGACTTCCCCTCCTGGCCGGTGCGCTCGCTGACCTTCTTGGCCAGCGAGTTGGCGACTGCCTTGGCGATCAGGGTCTTGCCACAGCCCGGCGGGCCGTACAGCAGCACGCCCTTCGGGGGCTTGAGCTGGTGCTCCTTGAAGAGCTCGGGGTGCAGGTACGGCAGCTCCACCGCGTCGCGGATCGCCTCGATCTGGTTGGCGAGGCCGCCGATCGACTCGTAGGCGATGTCCGGGACCTCCTCGAGGACCAGCTCCTCGACCTCGGACTTCGGGACCTTCTCGTAGACGTAGCCGGCCCGGGAGTCCAGCAGCAGCGAGTCGCCGGCACGGATGGTGTCACCACGCAGCGGCTCGGCGAGCCGGACGACGCGCTCCTCGTCGGCGTTCGCGATCACCAGGACCCGCTCGCCGTCGGCCAGCAGCTCCTTGAACATCACGACCTCGCCGACCTCCTCGTAGTCGAGGGCGGCGACGACGTTGAGGGCCTCGTTGAGCATCACCTCCTGGCCGCGGCTCAGGGTGTCCAGGTCGACGCTCGGGCTGACGTTCACGCGCAGCTTGCGGCCACCGGTGAACACGTCGATCGAGTCGTCGTCGTTGCGGTTGAGGAAGGTGCCGAAGCCGGCGGGCGGCTGGGCGAGCCGGTCGACCTCCTCCTTCAGCTTCATGATCTGGTCACGGGCCTCGCGCAGGGTCTGGGCGAGCCGCTCGTTCTGAGAGGTGAGCCCGGCCAGGCTGCGCTGGGCGTCCGCGAGCCGCAGCTCGAGCGTCCGCGAGCTCGTGGGGCCCTCGGCCAGCCGCTGACGCAGGTCCGCGATCTCGGACTCCAGGAGCCGGACCTGGTCCGCGAGCTCGTCTGGGTCCGGGCCGCCCGTGCTCGAAACGCCTTCAGATGTCGACATCTGCGCCACCTCCTGTTCGATTGACCCTACCCGCGGCGGCCGTCGATCAAAGGTCTGATTTCGGGGTGTTGGTCACGATTTGGACGCGCGGAAGTGCGCGGATTGGTCACCAACCGCAGATTTCCAGGTCGAAACATGCGGTTGGTGACCAATCCGCGCCACTTCGGCGGCCCTCAGTCGATGGGTTCGTCGACCGGGAGGCCGGGCGGCCGAGGGCCGCTGTAGTCCGATCCGTAGGCACCGGGTGCGGGGCGGCGCTTCTTCAGCGGGGCGCGCTGGCCGGGGGCCATTCGGCGCGCGGTGACCAGGAACGCGGTGTGGCCGATCATCTTGTGGCCCGGACGGACTGCGAGCCCCTCGACGTGCCAGTCCCGGACCAGGGACTCCCACGCCTGCGGCTCGGTGAACCCACCGTGGGCGCGGACGGTCTCGACGAACCGGGAGAGCTGGGTGGTGGTGGCGACGTACGCACACACGATGCCGCCGGGCCGGAGCGCGTCCGCGGTCGCCTCCAGGCAGTCCCACGGGGCGAGCATGTCCAGGATGACCCGGTCGGCGCGCTCCCCCGACGCCGGGAGTGCCTCCGCCAGGTCGCCGAGCGTGAGCCGCCAGGCGGGGTGCGACTCGCCCTCCGGGGCACCGAAGAACTGCGTGACGTTGCGGCGGGCCACGTCGGCGAACTCCTCGCGACGCTCGTACGACGTGACCCGGCCGTACGGGCCGACTGCGCGCAGCAGGGAGCAGGTGAGGGCACCGGATCCGACCCCCGCCTCGACCACGTGTGCGCCCGGGAAGATGTCGGCGAGGGCGACGATCTGAGCCGCGTCCTTCGGGTAGACGACCGCGGCGCCACGCGGCATCGAGACGACGAACTCCGCGAGCAGGGGCCGGAAGACGAGGTACTCGCCGCCGGCCGAGGAGGTGACGGTGAAGCCCTCCTCTCGGCCGATGAGCTCGTCGTGCTCGAGATGTCCCCGGTTAGAGAAGAAGCGCTTGCCGGGCACGAGCTCGAAGTTGTGCCGACGGCCCTTCTGGTCGACCAGCCGGACCCACTCGCCGACGCGCAGCGGTCCGCGGTGGACGCCGGACCAGGCTTCGGCGGGGACGTCGGGGCTCGCGGACTCAGGGGCGGACACGGCGCGAGAGCCTAGTGGGCCGACTCCCGGAACGCCCTATCCACGTCGGCGGTCGTCAGCACACCGGCGACGGACCCGTCGGGCTCGACGAGGAGGTATTCCCCCGCCGGGGTCCGGCTGATGGCCATCACCAGGTCCTCGCCGCTGAGGTCGGCGGGCAGCCGGAGGCCGTCCTCGAGAGTGCGGGCCACGGTCGAGGTCGCCACCCAGGGCCGGCGGTCGTCGGGGGTGGCCTCCAGCGCCGCCTCGCTCACGATGCCGACAGGAATGCCGCCACCGGTGACGGTGACGATGCTTCCGGCCGAGGCGTCGTGCGCGCGGCGTACCGCCTCGGCGAGGGGGAGGTCGCCCGGGACCGTGAGGGTGGGGCGGGCCAGCTGGCGTGCGACCAGCTGCGGGAGGCGGCTGCGCAGCCGGGCCGAGGACATCGCCGCGGTGGAGCCGGACCAGAGGAAGGCCGCGACGACGAGCGCCAGCAGCCAGTCGAACATCTGCGGCTTCGTGCCGGTGACCGGCTCCTGCGCCAGCGGCCACAGGAGAGCGGCAACTGCCGCCGCCCGGCCGACCCAGCCGGCGACGATGGTGCCGCGGTGGACGTTGCCGCTGACCCGCCAGACCAGGGACTTGAGGACCCGGCCGCCGTCCAGCGGCAGGCCGGGAACGAGGTTGAGGAAGCCCACCAGGAGGTTGGCGCCCGCCAACCCGCTGACGGCCATCAGCAGCAGCCCGTCGGGAGTGACCGGTCGGAGCACGAAGGCCAGGCCGCCGACCGCTAGCGAGGTGAGCGGACCCACGACCGCGATGACGAACTCCTGGCGCGGGGTGCGGGATTCGCCCTCGATGGCGGTCATGCCGCCCAGGAAGTGCAGGGTGATCGAGCTGACCGGGAACCCGTAGTGCCGGGCGGCGAGCGCGTGCGACGCCTCGTGCAACAGGACCGAGAGGTACAGGATCACGGCGAACGCGAAGCCGGCGACGTACTTCCACGGCCCGAGGCCGGGCTGCGCGGTCTCGGCGACCGGCGCGACGATGACGGCGATGATCCCGGCGATGACGAACCACGAGGACGACAAGAGGACGTCGCTGCCCGCGATGGTGCCGACCCGGAAGGTGCCCGGCGGGCGGGGCCGGGATGGGGAGTCGGGCACGCCTCGAGGCTAGCCGACGTCGTGGACCGCGGGTCCGGTGGCGTGTCGGTGGGCTGACCTAGGGTGGCGACGTGAGTGTCCAGGAGGAGTCGCCGGCGTCCCGGATGGGGACGCCCGTCGACGGCGTCGAGGTCGTCGGCGCGCTCTCACCCAGCCGCGCGGGTGACTTCATGAGCTGCCCGTTGCTGTACCGGTTCCGGACCATCGACCGGATCCGGGAGCCCTACTCGCCGGACGCGGTGCGCGGCACCGTGGTGCACAAGGTCCTGGAGGACCTCTTCGACCTCCCCGCGGAACGGCGTACCCCGGAACAGGCGGGCCGGATGCTCGAACCTGCCTGGCAGGACCTGGTGGCGCAGGACGCGGAGCTGGCATCGATGTTCGCCGCCGAGGGAGGCCCGGAGGCCGCGGCCTGGCTGGCGTCGTGCCGGGGCGTGCTGGATCGGTACTTCACGCTCGAGGACCCGACCCGGCTCGAGCCGGCCGAGCGAGAGCTGTACGTCGAGACGCTCCTGGACTCCAGGCTGCTGCTGCGCGGCTTCGTCGACCGCATCGATGTCGCGCCCGACGGCGCCATCCGCGTCGTCGACTACAAGACGGGCCGCTCCCCGCACGAGATGTTCGAGGCCAAGGCGCTGTTCCAGATGAAGTTCTACGCGCTGGTCATCTGGCGCACTCGCGGCGTCGTGCCCGCGATGCTCCAGCTGGTGTATCTCGGGAACGGCGAGATGTTGCGCTACGTCCCCGACGAGCGAGACCTGCTCGCGACGGAGCGCAAGGTCGAGGCGGTCTGGATGGCGATCCGGCAGGCCGAGGAGTCCGGGGACTGGCGACCCAGCCCGGGCCGGCTCTGCGACTGGTGCGCCCACCGGGCGATCTGCCCCGCCTGGGGCGGTACTCCCCCGCCGCTGCCCGAGCGGGAGGTCGACGTCGTGGACGACACTGACGACATCTCGCTCTGATTCACAACCGCACAAAATGACGTGGTTTGGTCACCAACCGCATCAGATCGGGCCGAAAATCTGCGGTTGGTGACCAAACCGCGGAGCCGAGCAGCCCTCAGAGCCCGTTCCGCTCGGCCCACAGGGCGGCCTGCGTGCGGTCGGCGACGCCGATCCGGGCGAACGCCGAGGTGAGGTGGGCCTTCACGGTGCGCTCGCTGATGTCGAGGCGGCGGGCGATCTGCTTGTTGGCGAGCCCCTCGCGGACCAGGCCGAGCACCTCGGTCTCACGCGAGGTGAGCTGCACCTGCTGCGAGCCGGCGCGGGAGCCGAGGAGGGCGCGGGCGGCGCGGGGGTGGATGGGCGACTCACCGCGGCTGACCGCGCGGATGCCCTGGAGGACGTCCTCGGGGTCGGCGTCCTTGAGCAGGTAGCCGACCGCGCCGGCGTTGAGGGCGGCGATGATCCGCTCGCTGTCGGAGAACGACGTCAGCACGAGCACGTCCACGCCGAGGTTCTCGGCCATGATCGCGCGGGTGGCGGCGACCCCGTCGACGCCGGGCATCTGGAGGTCCATGAGCACGACGTCGGGACGGATCCGCCGCACGACCTCGAGGGCCTCGGCGCCGTTCGCGGCCTCGCCGACGACCTGGATGTCGTCGGTGCCGGCGAGCAGCTGCTCCAGGCCGGCCCGGATCACGGCGTGGTCGTCGACGACGACGACCCTGACGGGTTCGGACCCCGTGCTGGTACCCGGGGTGTTCCCTGGACCGGTCACTGCGCATCGACCTCCATCCACACCGTGGTCCCCTCGCCCGGAGAGGATCGCACGTCGAGTACGCCGCCGCTGTCGACGACCAGGCTGCGCAGGCCGCGCAGCCCGTAGCTGTCCGGCTTGGTGCGCGAGCGGTCGAACCCGACGCCGTCGTCGACGACCTCGAGGGCCAGCGTCCTCCCGTCGCCGCGCACGGTGACCGCGAGCGTCGAGGCCTCGGAGTGCCGGATCGCGTTGCGCACCGCTTCCTGGGCGACCCGCCAGACCAGCGCCACGTGGGCGTCCGAGGCGGTCTCGGCGCCCTCGACGCTGACGGACGCCTGGATTCCGGCGGCTCCGGCGGGCGCGATGAGATCGGCCAGCGCCGCCGGCAGGCCGTCTGCGCTGAGGTCGGGCGGGTGGATCTCGGCGAGCAGCGAACGCAGCGACTTCAGGCCGGTGCGGAGCGAGACGCCGGCACTCTCGAGCGTCTCCCTGGAGTCCTCCGGGAGGTCGGACGTGCGCGCGACGGCGCTCACGGAGAACGCCGTGCCGGCGAGGTCCTGGACGACGCTGTCGTGCAGGTCGCGGGCGATGCGGCGGCGCTCCGCGTCCGAGGCGTCCATCGCCGACACCAGAAGTCGCTCCCGCTCGGCCGACGCCTTGCGCAGCTGCCGGGTGAGCCCGACGAGGATCGCGGTCGCCACTGCGATGAGGAGGATGAGGGCGCCGGCGGTGATCCAGCGGAACGAGTCGAAGATCTGGGTCTGCCGCTCGGTCAGGTCGGCAACCGGGAAGTAGGCCTCGAACAGCACCGGTCGGCCCGCCGCGCGCTGGTCGGCCACGCTCGTGGAGCCGCGATCGGTGGTGACGAACCGCGTGTAGATGCGCACCATGCCCTCGGTGCCGGCTGCCGCGACGTCCTCCGGACGGCCCGGATCGGCGATCTCGGAGCCGACCCCGCCCTTGCGCAGGATCACGCGTTGCTCGTCGTCGAGCGTGAGCGCGGGCTGGTGGGTGCCGTTCTGGCTGAACAGGTCCTTGAAGAGGAGGTCCAGCTGGCTCGTGTAGAGCAGGCGCCCGTTCGCCGACCAGATGTTGATGCGGTACGGCCGGTCCGTCTTCAGCAACCGGGCCTGGACCTCGCGATCGAAGCTCTCGAGCGGGCGGAGGTACTCGGTTGCGTTGTCCGGGCGCAGGTGCACGACGGTCGGCGGGAACTCGGGAGCCACCACGGACTGGGCGAGCAGCTGGGTGGTGCCCTTGGCCTCTGAGATCGCCTCGTCCGCGGCAGCTCGATCGGCCAGGATGTTGGTCCCGACGATGATGCCGACAGCCGTGAGGACCCCGATGGTGAGAAAGAGGACCACCGGGCTCCGGAGCAGTCTCAACCGTCGGACCTTTCGCTGGGGTCCCGACAGGATAGGCCCAACCGCCTCAGTAGGAGACAGCGGCGCGGCAGACCTCGCCGGTGCGCAGGTTCTCGGCGCGGAAGACCACGTCGTCGCTGCCCGGCAGGTTGAACATCGTCCGCACGACGCGGAAGCTCAGGTCGGAGTCCTCGTCACCGCGGGCTCGCCCGTTGTCGGACACCTCGCCGTTGTGCTTGACGCGCCAGTCCCACGCGTCGGCGTCGTTGCTCCAGACCGTGCCGGTGACGAGCAACCGAGTGTTGTTGCCGTCGACCTGCTCGACCTTGAGCTTCGCGCGGGAGACGCTGCTGGGGTCGCACTGGTCGCGATCAACGTCCTTCGCAGCCCCGCCGTCCTTTGCCAGAGCCGGGGCTACTGACAGGGCCGCTGCACCCAGCACGAGGCTGAGCACGACGGCGGGGCCGCGTCGGACGATCATCGAACCTGCTTCCTCAGAACCAGGGCGAGTGACCCCCTGATGACTGCAATCCTGGGCGAGGGCGGGTGCACCGCGCCATTGTCCGGTGGTACTAGGACCTGATCCGTCCGATGACTAGGCCCGCACCGCCCACACGGCGGCGAGGTCGATGCCCTCCAGGGTGTCGGCGAACACCCGACGCTCCGTGGGCAGCACCGGCACGTGGTTCTCGACCACCAGCACCAGGCAGCCGGCCGCCTCCGCCGACTTCGCCCCGGTGTTGGAGTCCTCGATCGCCAGGCAGTCGGAGGCCGGTACGCCGAGCGCCGCGGCCGCGGTGAGGTA
Source organism: Nocardioides sp. HB32 (assembly GCF_054058995.1). Taxonomy (NCBI): domain Bacteria; kingdom Bacillati; phylum Actinomycetota; class Actinomycetes; order Propionibacteriales; family Nocardioidaceae; genus Nocardioides; species Nocardioides sp. HB32. The sequence continues at coordinate 3,105,928 of NZ_JBSSBS010000001.1, read as the reverse complement.
GGGCTCCGGGTGCGGCTTGCCCTGCACGACCCGGTCCCCCGTGACCACCACGCGGAACGTCTCCGGCGGCAGCTGCGCCAGGATCGGCGCGACGAACCGGTCGTACGACATCGTCACCAGCGCACACGGGATCCCGGACGCGCGGATCCGGTCGATCAGGTCGACCGCGCCCGGCCGCCACGGCACCTCCGCCTGGACCTTGCGCACGACGCCATCGAGCAGCGCCTCGACGATCTCGTCGATCTCGAGGTCGATGCCCATGTGCTGGCGGATGTAGGCCGCGGAGACCCGCAGGTCGTTGCCCACCAGGTTCAGCGCGTGCGCCTCGCTCCAGCTGCCGCCGTACCGCTCCGCGAGCTCGTACTCGGTGCTGATCCAGTACGGCTCGGTGTCGACGAGCGTGCCGTCCATGTCCCAAAGGACGGCCAGCGGGAGGTCAGCCAGCGGGAGGTCAGCCAGCGGGAGGTCAGCCAGCGGGAGGTCAGGCTGCGGGAGGTCAGGCTGCGGGAGGTCAGTCATCGGGGTCGTAGCCGAGGTTCGCCGACAGCCAGCGCTCCGCCTCCGTCAGGGTCCAGCCCTTCCGCTCGGCGTAGTCGGCGACCTGGTCTCGGCCCAGTCGCCCGACCACGAAGTACTGCGACTGGGGGTGCGAGAAGTACCAGCCCGACACCGCGGCACCGGGCCACATCGCCATGCTGTCGGTCAGCTCGATCCCGGTCGCGGCCTCGACGTCCAGCAGCTCCCACAGGGTGCGCTTCTCGGTGTGCTCGGGGCAGGCGGGGTAGCCCGGCGCGGGTCGGATGCCGGCGTACCGCTCGGCGATCAGGTCGTCGTTCGACAGTGTCTCGTCCGCGGCGTGGCCCCAGAACTCGGTGCGGGCCCGCTGGTGCAGCCGCTCGGCGAACGCCTCGGCGAGCCGGTCGGCGAGCGCCTCGAGCATGATCGCGGAGTAGTCGTCGTTCGCTTCCTTGAAGGCCGCGATCCGCTCCTGGGCCCCCAGCCCCGCGGTGACGGCGAACGCGCCCACGTGGTCGGCGAGGCCGGTGTCCCGCGGTGCGACGAAGTCGCCCAGGGAGCGGTTGGGCACGCCGTCGCGGTGCTCGCCCTGCTGGCGCAGGTTCCGCAGCGTGGTCAGCACCTCGGTGCGCGAGTCGTCGGTGTAGATCTCGATGTCGTCGCCGACGGCGTTGGCGGGGAAGAACCCGAACACGGCGTTGGCGGTGAGCCACTTCTCGTCGACCACCCGGTCGAGCATGGCCAGCGCGTCGTCGTACAGCGCCCGGGCGACCTCGCCCGTCGTGGGGTTGTTGAGGATGTCCGGGAACTTGCCCTTCATCTCCCACGCGTTGAAGAACGGCTGCCAGTCGATGTACTCCCGCAGCTCGCCCAGGTCGTAGCCGCTGAGCAGGTGGGTCCCGGGTCGGCGGGGGGCGGGCGGCTGGTAGCCGCTCCAGTCGATGGGCGTGCGGTTGGCGCGCGCCTGCTCGATGGTCAGCATCGGCCGGTCGTGCTTGGCGGCGTGCCGCTCGCGCAGGGCGTCGTAGTCCGCGGTGACCTCGGCCAGCAGCTGCGGACGCTGGGCGTCGCTGAGCAGGGCCGCGAGGGTCGGCACCGACCGGGAGGCGTCCTTCACCCACACCACCGGGCCGCCGTACCTGCCGTCGACCTTCACCGCGGTGTGGGCGCGCGACGTCGTGGCCCCGCCGACCAGCAGCGGGATGTCGAACCCCTGGCGCTGCATCTCGGAGGCGACGTTGACCATCTCGTCCAGGGAGGGCGTGATCAGGCCGGAGAGCCCGATCGCGTCCGCGCCGATCTCGGCCGCGGTGTCCAGGATCTTCTGCGCCGGCACCATCACGCCGAGGTCGATGACCTCGTAGTTGTTGCACTGCAGGACCACGCCGACGATGTTCTTGCCGATGTCGTGGACGTCGCCCTTCACGGTGGCCATCACGATGGTGCCGTTGGTGTCCTTGGCGGTGGCGTACTCGGGGTTGTCGAGCTTCTCCTGCTCGATGAACGGGATCAGGTAGCCGACGGCCTTCTTCATCACTCGCGCGGACTTCACGACCTGCGGGAGGAACATCTTGCCGGCCCCGAAGAGGTCGCCCACGACGTTCATGCCGTCCATCAGCGGGCCCTCGATCACCTCGATCGGCCGTCCCCCGCGCTCCGCGATCTGCTGGCGGAGCTCCTCGGTGTCGTCCTCGACGAAGCCGTCGAGCCCCTTCACCAGCGCGTGCGTGATCCGCTCGGCGACCGGCAGGGACCGCCACTCCTCGGCCGCGACCTCGGTCTCCTCGCCGCTGCGGTTGTGGCTCTCGGCGATCTCGAGCAGCCGCTCGGCGGCGTCCGGGCGCCGGTTCAGGATGACGTCCTCGATCCGCTCGCGCAGCTCGGGCTCGACCTCGTCGTACACCACCAGCGCACCGGCGTTGACGATGCCCATGTCCAGGCCCGCGGCGATCGCGTGGAAGAGGAACACCGCGTGGATCGCCTCGCGGACCGGGTTGTTGCCGCGGAAGGAGAAGCTGACGTTCGAGATGCCGCCCGAGACCTTCGCGCCCGGCAGGTTCGCCTTGATCCAGCGGGCCGCCTCGATGAAGTCGGCGCCGTACGATGCGTGCTCCTCGATGCCGGTCGCGACGGCGAAGACGTTCGGGTCGAAGATGATGTCCTCGGCCGGGAAGCCCACCTCGTCGACGAGGATCCGGTACGCACGCTCGCAGATCGCCTTGCGGCGCTCGAGGTTGTCGGCCTGGCCGTCCTCGTCGAACGCCATCACGACGGCGGCCGCGCCGTACCGGCGGCAGAGGCGGGCCTGCTCGACGAACTTCTCCTCGCCCTCCTTGAGCGAGATGGAGTTCACGATCGGCTTGCCCTGCACGCAACGGAGACCGGCCTCGATCACCTCCCACTTCGAGGAGTCGACCATGACCGGGACCCGGCTGATGTCCGGCTCGGACGCGACCAGCTTCAGGAAGCGGTCCATCGCGGCGACGCCGTCGATCATGCCCTCGTCCATGTTGACGTCGATGACCTGCGCGCCGCTCTCGACCTGCTGGGCGGCGACGGTGAGGCCGGTGTCGTAGTCACCCGCCTTGATCAGGTTGCGGAACCTCGCCGAGCCGGTGATGTTCGTGCGCTCCCCGACGTTGACGAAGAGGCTGTCCGCGTCCAGCGTGAACGGCTCGAGGCCGGCCAGCCGCATCGCCGGCGCGACCTCCGGGACGGTACGCCGCTGCTTGCCGTCGACGACCTCCGCGATGGCGGCGATGTGGGCGGGCGTGGTGCCGCAGCAGCCGCCGACCAGGTTCACGAACCCGGCCTCGGCGAACTCCTCGATGATCGCGGCGGTCTCCGCGGCGGCCTCGTCGTACTCGCCGAACGCGTTCGGCAGGCCGGCGTTGGGGTAGCAGGAGACGAACGTGTCCGCGATCCGCGACATCTCGGCGATGTAGGGGCGCATCTCCTTCGCGCCGAGCGCGCAGTTGAGCCCGACCGCGAGGGGCCTGACGTGGCGGACGGAGTTCCAGAACGCCTCGGTGGTCTGGCCCGACAGCGTGCGGCCGGAGGCGTCGGTGATGGTGCCGGAGACGATCACCGGCCAGCGCCGGCCGCACTCGTCGAAGAGCTGCTCGACCGCGAAGATCGCGGCCTTGGCGTTGAGGGTGTCGAAGATCGTCTCGATGACGATCAGGTCCGCGCCGCCGTCCACGAGGCCGCGGGCGGCTGCGAGGTACGCCGAGACGAGCTGCTCGTAGGAGACGTTGCGGGCGCCGGGGTCGTTGACGTCCGGCGAGATCGATGCGGTCCGGGTGGTGGGGCCGAGCGCACCCGCGACGTACCGCGGCCGCTCGGGCGTGCCGACGGCGTCGGCCTCGCGGCGGGCCAGTCGCGCGGACTCGAGGTTCAGCTCGTAGTCGAGGTCCTCCAGGCCGTAGTCGGCCAGCGAGATCGCGTTCGCGTTGAACGTGTTCGTCTCGACGATGTCCGCGCCGGCCTCGAGGTAGTCCCGGTGGATGGCCGCGATGATGTCCGGCTGGGTGAGCGTGAGCAGGTCGTTGTTGCCGACCAGGTCCTGCGGCCAGTCCGCGAACCGCTCGCCGCGGTACCCCGCCTCGTCCGGACGGTCCCGCTGGATGGCGGTGCCCATCGCCCCGTCGATCACCATGATCCGCTCGCCCAGCGTGCGGGTGAGCTCGTCGGTGACGTCGGGCCGCCACTGCGGGGACTCGGACAACGGGGACTCCTCTCGACTGCTCAAGCGTAGGAACCCTGGCCACGAGCTGGACCGGATTCCCAGATCGTGACACCGGGCGTCTCGCCCAGGGAAATCCCCGGCGGCGACTAGGCTTGGAGGGGTGATCGAGCTGGAGGACGTTCCCGACCTGGTGGACCCGATCGTCATCGCCGCCTTCGAGGGCTGGAACGACGCCGCCGACGCCGCCTCCGCGGTCGTCGACCACCTCATCCGGGTGTGGGGTGCGCGCACCGTCGGCGCGATCGACCCCGAGGACTTCTACGACTTCCAGGTCAACCGCCCGGTCGTGGGCAGCGACGCCATGGGCCACCGGCGGATCACCTGGCCGACGACCACACTGTCCGTCGCCTCTCCCCCGGAGCTGGACCGCGACGTGATCCTCCTGCGCGGCATCGAGCCCAGCATGCGCTGGCGCCAGTTCTGCGGCGAGCTGCTCGCCGCGTGCGACGAGCTCGGCGGCACGATGGTGATCACGCTCGCCGCGCTGCTGGCCGACACCCCGCACACCCGGCCGATCCCGGTGACCGGCACGGCGACCGAGCCCGAGCTGGTCGACCGGCTCAAGCTCGAGCAGTCGACGTACGAGGGTCCGACCGGGATCGTCGGCGTGTTCCAGGACGCCTGCGTGCAGGTGGACATGCCGGCGGTGTCGTACTGGGCCGCGGTGCCGCACTACGTCGCCCAGCCGCCCTGCCCGAAGGCGACGCTGGCGCTGCTCGGCCAGCTCGAGGACCTGCTCGAGGCGTCGATCCCGCTCGGTGACCTGCCCGAGGACGCCCGCGCCTGGGAGCGCGGTGTGGACGAGCTGGCCGAGGAGGACGAGGACGTCGCCGACTACGTCCGGGCCCTCGAGGAGACCCGGGACACCACCGACCTCCCCGAGGCCTCCGGCGAGGCGATCGCGCGCGAGTTCGAGCGGTACCTCAAGCGGCGGCGCGACGAGGACTGACCGGCCGCTAGGTGCGCGGATTGGTCACCAACCGCAGATTTGAACGGTCCAATGTTGCGGATTGGTCACCAACCGCAGAACGGACCAGCCCCGTCCGGATCCGTCAGCGCATCCAGATGGCCAGGCCGAGAGCGGCGTCGAGGAGGCGCAGCATCTCGCCGGCGGCATCGGGGTCGCTGGTGTCGGCGAGGCCGTCGGTGCCCAGCGTGGCCGCGACCCAGCGGTCGACCGCGGCGAGTGCACGCGGCGCGTCGAGGTCGTCGGCCAGCGCGGTGAGGACCTCCTCGACGACGGGCGCGGCCGGTGCGCCGGCACCCAGCGAGAGGGCCCGGCGCCAGCGGTCGACGTCGTCGACGGCGGTCCAGAGCTCGGCGTCGGTCCACTCCCAGTCGGCTCGGTAGTGGTGGCGCATCAGCGCCAGTCGGATCGCCATCGGGTCGACGTCGCTGTTGCGCAGCGCCGAGACGAAGACCAGGTTGCCCCGCGACTTCGACATCTTCTCGCCGTCGTACCCGACCATCCCGCCGTGGCTGTAGACCTGGGCGAACGGCGTGCCGGGTACGGCGACCTGGGCGTGGCCGGCACACATCTCGTGGTGCGGGAACACCAGGTCGCTGCCGCCGGCCTGGACGTCGAACGCGGACCCGAGGTGCTCCTGGGCGATCGCGGTGCACTCGACGTGCCACCCCGGGCGACCGGGTCCCCACGGGCTCTCCCACGACGGCTCCCCCTCGCGGCGGCCGCGCCACACGATGCAGTCGAGCGGGTCCTTCTTGCCCGGGCGCTCGGGGTCGCCGCCGCGCTCCGGGTAGATCTCGAGCATCTTCTCCCGGGACCAGCCCGACTCCGCACCGAAGGCCGGGTCCGCGGTCACCGAGAAGTAGAGGTCGTCCTCGACCCGGTAGATCGTGCCGACGGCGTCCAGTCGCTCGATCAGGTCGATGACCAGCGGGATCGACTCGACGGCACCGATGTAGTGGTCGGGCGGCAGCACGCGCAGCGCGGCCATGTCCTGGCGGAACAGCTCGGTCTCCCGCTCGGCCAGCTCGACCCAGTCGACGTGCACCTTGGCCGCGCGCTCGAGCAGCGGGTCGTCGACGTCGGTGACGTTCTGGACATAGGTCACCTCGTGACCGGCGTTCCGCCAGGCCCGGTTCAGCAGGTCGAACGCGACGTACGTCGCGGCGTGGCCGAGGTGGGTGGCGTCGTACGGCGTGATGCCGCACACGTACAGGCGCGCCGGGCCGTCGGGCGTCGTCGTGACCCGATCGCCGGACGCGGTGTCGTGCAGGACGACCGGCGGACCCACGACGGGCAGGGTGGGGATCTCCGGGGACGGCCAGGCGCGCATGCGGCGAGCCTATCGAGTGGGGCGAGGCGGGTCAGAACGGCGGCCACGGGATCGCGGGCCACTCGCCGCGAGGCGCCGGCATCACGGCCTTCGCCGCCAGGCGCTGGCACCGCCGGGCGAGCGCCTCGAGCTCCGGGTCGGTCAGGTGCTCGGCGAGGGCCTCGCCGAGGGCGCCGCGCACCTCGTTGCCCACCCTGCGGACGACGTCCACCTCCTCCGGGGTCAGGCTCTCCCCCAGCCACCCCCACAGGACGGTGCGCAGCTTGTGGTCGGTGTGGAACGTCACGCCGTGGTCCACGCCGTACCGGTGCCCGTCGGCCATCTCGAGCACGTGGCCGCCCTTGCGGTCGGCGTTGTTGACGACGACGTCGAAGACCGCCATCCGCCGCAGCGGCGCGGAGTCCTCGTGGATCAGCGAGATCGGCCGGTCCTGGCCGTCCAGCCCGTCGAAGACGTGCTTCCACCCCTCCGGCACCTCGCGCTCGGCGACCAGCGTGACCGCGACCTGCTCCTCGTCCGGCTCCTGCCAGCGCTGGACCATCCCGGGGCCGTGCGGCCCGCCGCGCAGCCAGGTCTCGGGCACGACGTTCCAGCCGAACGCCTCGGAGACCAGGTACGCCGCCCGCTCCCGGCCCGCGAGCGTCCCGTCGGGGAAGTCCCACAGCGGCCGCTCGCCGGCGACCGGCTTGTACACGACGCGCACCCCGCCGATCTCGCCGACGAAGGTCGCGTTCGACGCAGGCATGATCCGGCCGTGGAGGACGAGCTCGTCCTCGAGCAGGTCGGCCTCGGGCATCGGTCCGTCACGGGTCCCGTCGCCGGAACCCGTTCGCCCGCACGCACAGGTGTCCGTCCGGGTCGATCGGGTTGCCGCAGAAGGGGCAGCTCGGCCGGCCCGCGTCCAGGACCTGCTCGGCACGCTTGACGAAGGCGCGGGCCGGTCCGGGGGCGATCCGCACCAGCAGGACCTCCTCGGGGTCGGGCTCCTCGAAGTCTTCGTCGAGCTGATCCGGGGTGACGACCGCGGCCTCGCTGAACGGGAACACCTCGATCACGACCCGTTGGTCGTCGGGGTCCCAGGACAGCGTCATGGTGCCGGCGCGGAACTCCTCGTCGATCGGCTGCTCCAGGGGCGCGGAGTCGTCGAGGCCGAGCGGCGCGACGGCGGGGATCATCGCCTCGTTGAGCTCGTTGGACATGACCTCGTCGAGCAGCTCGTCGATCCGCTCGGCGAGCGCCTGGACCTGCTGCTTCTCCAGCGCGACGCTCACGATCCGTGAGCCCGACCGCGCCTGCAGGAAGAAGGTGCGCTGCCCCGGCGGGCCGACGGTGCCGGCGACGAACCGCTCCGGCGGGTCGAAACCGTGGACGAGGGGTGCCATGCCAGTCACCCTAGGCGGTCGCCGAAGGGCCGGCCCCACCGCCGACGACGGCGTCCGTGGACGCCGCTCGTCGGTGCCGCTTCGTCGTGGCCGGCGGGGCCAGCCAGGACAGGTCGCCGGAGTGGGTGTTCGTGGCGAGCACGTACGGCCGGCTGCTGGTGTAGCGCACGATCGACACCGACGCGGGGTCGACGTGGAGGCGCTGGAACAGGTCGAGGTGCATGCCGAGCGCGTCCGCGAGCACGGACTTGATGACGTCGCCGTGACTGACCGCGACCCAGAGCGCTCCAGAAGCGTGCTCGGCCTCGAACGCCGCGTCCAGGCGCCGTACGGCGGCGACCGCACGCGCCTGCATCGCCGTCATCGCCTCGCCGTTGGGGAACACCGCGGCCGAGGGCTGGGTCTGCACGAGCGACCAGAGCTTCTCCTTGGCCAGCTCCTTGATCGGGCGGCCGGACCAGTCGCCGTAGTCGCACTCGGTGATCCCGCGCTCGGAGGTCGGTCGCGGCGAGCCCGGCTGGGCCTTGGCGATCGCGCGCGCCGTCTGCCGGCAGCGCTCCAACGGGCTGGTGACGACGCCGGCCAGCGGCAGGACCGCGAGCCGCCCCGCGGTGCGCGCGGCCTGGGCGGCACCGGTGTCGTCGAGCTTCACGCCGGGGAGCCGCCCCGCGAGCACGCCGGTGGCGTTCGCCGTCGTGCGCCCGTGGCGCACGAGGATCACGGTTGCCATGGCGGCGACTGTAGAGGACGGCGCCTCGGGCTACCGTGTGCCCGTGATCGTCGACTGTGCGCTCTACCGCGACGGCGAACGCGCCGCCGGCGGCACCCACTGGCAGGAGCTGCGGGCGAAGGCGGACGTCGACGGCGACTTCGTCTGGATCGGCATGCACGATCCGAGCGAGGAGGAGATGCGCGAGGTCGCCGAGGTCTTCGAGCTCCATCCGCTCGCCATCGAGGACGCCATGCAACCGCACCAGCGACCGAAGCTCGAGCGCTTCGGCGACCTGGTCTTCCTCGTGCTGAAGACCCTCTGGTACGTCGACGAGCACGACGCCGTGGAGACCGGCGAGATCGCGATGTTCCTCGGCGCGGACTTCGTGGTCACCGTCCGGCACGGCCAGGGCAACGAGCTGCACTCGGCCCGCGAGGAGCTGGAGTCGAGCCGTCGGGTGCTGGCGCACGGCCCGGGAGGGGTGATGTACGCCGTCATCGACCGGGTCGTCGACGAGTACCTCGATGTGGTCGACGAGCTGGTCGTCGACGTGGACGAGATCGAGTCGTCGGTGTTCTCCGCCGACCGGACCAACGACTCGGCGCGGATCTACGTCCTCAAGCGTGAGCTCGCGGAGGTACGCCGCGCGGTGCTTCCCCTGCGCGACCCGATCACCCGGCTGGTGACCGGCGACGTGCCCGGCGTACCCGAGAACTCGACGCCGTTCTTCCGGGACGTGGCGGACCACCTGGCCCGTGCTGCGGAGACCGTGGACTCGCTGGACTCGCTGCTGTCGACGGCGTTCGACGCGCACCTGGCCCAGATCTCGGTGCAGCAGAACAACGACATGCGGAAGATCTCCGCCGGTGCGGCCCTGGTCGTCGTGCCGACGCTGATCGCCGGGGTCTACGGCATGAACTTCGAGCACATGCCGGAGCTGGAGTGGACCTACGGCTACCCGTTCGCGCTCGCGCTGATGGCCGTGGTGGCGGCGGGCCTGTGGGTCCTGTTCAAGAAGTCCGGCTGGCTGTGACCGGTCAGGTCGCCGTCATCACGCCGGTCGACAGCAGCACGACCAGCAGCAGGCCCAGGCCCACGCGGTACGGGATGAACCAGGTGATCGCGTGCCCGGCCACGAAGCGGAGCAGCCAGGCGATCGAGGCATAGGCCACGACGAAGGCGGTGACGATGCCGACCAGGGCGACGCCGACGCTGATGCCGCCGCTCATCGCGTCCGGCAGCTCGAAGAGGCCGGCCGCGACCAGCGCGGGGATCGAGAGGTAGAAGCTGACCTTGGTCGCCGTGACCCGGTCCAGGCCGCGGAACAGGCCGCCCGAGATCGTGGCGCCGGACCTCGACACCCCGGGCACCAGGGCGGCGACCTGGATGAGGCCCACCGCGACGGCGTCGCGCATGTTCAGGTCCTGCTCGGAACGGTCCTGGCGCGCGACGCGCTCGGCCGCCCACATGACGGCGCTCCACGCGATCAGCGCGATGGCCACGACCCAGAGCGACCGCAGGTCGCCGGTGATCAGGTCCTTGAACAGGAGCCCGGCGATCCCGACCGGGATGGTGCCGACGATGACGTACCAGCCCATCCGGTGGTCGAGCTGGCCGCGGTACTCGGGCCGGACCAGCCCGAGGAACCACGCCTTGGCGATCCGCCCGATGTCGCGGAAGAAGTAGACGACCACGGCGGCGATCGCACCCATCTGGATCACGGCGGTGTACCCGGTGACGGCGTCGTCGCCCAAGTCCAGCCCGAGCGCCTTCTGGGCGATCATCAGATGGCCGGTGCTGGAGATGGGGAGGAACTCGGTGAGCCCCTCGACGATGCCGAGGATGACGGCGTCGAAGTAGTCCATCGACTCGCTTTCGGGTCGGTCCGGTCGGTGCTGGGCGAGCCTACGGGGTCGAACCTGTCCGGAAGATGAACGGCGAGCCGGGACCGTCGTACGCGGGCGCCTTGGCTACCTTCTTCCCCATGCAGCAGCGGCGAGTCGGCGCGACCGGCCTGGCGGTGTCCCGACTCGGCCTCGGCACCATGACCTGGGGACGCGACACGGACCAGCACGAGGCACGTGACCAGCTGATCGCGTTCGCCGAGGCGGGCGGGACGCTCGTCGACACCGCCGCCGGCTACGGCAACGGCGCGTCCGAGGAGCTCATCGGCACCCTGATCGGCGACGTCGTCGCGCGGGACGAGGTCGTGCTCGCGACGAAGGCGGGCATCAGCGCGCGACGCGGCGGTCGCGAGTACAACACGTCCCGCGGGCACCTCCTCTCCACGCTGGACGCATCGCTGCGCCGGCTCGGCACCGACCACGTCGACCTGTGGCAGGTGCACATCTGGACCGACGAGACCCCGGTCGAGGAGACGCTCTCGGCCCTCGACACCGCCGTGCAGAGCGGGCGCGCGTCGTATGTCGGCATCTCCAACTACAGCGGGTGGCAGACCGCGCAGGCGGCCACCTGGCAGCGGGCGGTCCCCGGGCGCTCGCCGCTCGCGTCGACGCAGGTCGAGTACTCGCTGCTGAACCGGGCTGTCGAGCACGAGGTGCTGCCGGCCGCGGCGGCGCTGGGCCTCGGCGTACTGCCGTGGTCCCCGCTGGGTCGCGGCGTCCTCACCGGCAAGTACCGGACCGGGACGCCGTCGGACTCGCGCGCGGCGTCGACGCACTTCGCGAACTTCGTGAACGCCTACCTCGACGACCGGTCGGCCGGCATCGTGGAGGCCGTCGCCCGCGCCGCCGACGGCCTGGGCTGGACGCTCCTCGAGGTGGCGCTGGCCTGGGTCCGCGACCGGCCGGGCGTCACCGCGCCGATCATCGGCGCGCGCACCGCCGCCCAGCTGCGCGGCATCCTGGGCGTCGAGGAGCTGAGCCTGCCCGACGAGATCGTCAGCGCGCTGGACGACGTCTCGGCAGAATGACACCGTTGTACCGAGGAGGCAGCATGACCCGTGCGTTGCGCCACCCACCCACCCGGGGGGTGGAGTGGGAGTTCGACAAGGTGACCTTCTCCCGGGAGTACCCGCGCAACGTCGTGACCAAGCTCCTCGTCGAGCGCGCCGAGCACGGCGGCTGGGAGCTCGACCGGGTCCGCATCGCCGCCGACGGCACCCGCCGGATCGTGCTGCGTCGCAAGATCATCCGGGCCGTCCGGACCGCCTGAGAGCGGCTGACATAACGGCGAAAATGCTGCGGTTTGGTCACCAACCGCACGAATCGGGGCCCGAAATCTGCGGTTGGTGACCAATCCGCGACCCCACGGCCGGGCGGCTCAGACGTCGTCGAGGAACCGGTCGAACACGCGTGCGCCGAACTCCAGCGCATCGACGGGGACCCGTTCGTCGACGCCGTGGAACAGGGCGGTGAAGTCGAGGTCGGCAGGGAGCCGCAACGGCGCGAAGCCGTAGGACCGCATGCCGAGCTTGCGGAAGTGCTTGGCGTCGGTGCCGCCGCTCATCAGGTACGGCGCGACGATCGCGTCCGGGTCCTCGGCGAGCAGCGAGCGGGTCATCGCGTCGACCAGGTCGCCGTCGTACGGCGTCTCCCAGGGCTGCTGGTGGCTGACGTACTCGACCTCGATGTCGTCGCCCACCAGGTCGGCGAGCGTGGCGAAGAACTCGTCCTCGTAGCCCGGCAGGAATCGGCCGTCGACGTGCGCGGTGGCCTCGGTGGGGATCACGTTCACCTTGTACCCGGCGCGGAGCATGGTCGGGTTGACGGTGTTGCGGATGACCGCGCCCAGCATCCGCGCGGCGCCGCCGAACTCCTGCACCAGCGCCTCGGCGTTCTCGGGCGTCGCCTCCTCGCCGGCCAGCTCGCCGACGGCGGCGAGCAGGGTGCGCATCGCCGGGGTCAGCCGCACCGGCCACTCGTGCGCGCCGATCCGGGCGACCGCGGAGGCCAGCGACGTGACGGCGTTCTCGCGGTTGATCATCGAGCCGTGGCCGGCCCGGCCGCGGGCGGTCAGCCGCATCCAGGCCATGCCCTTCTCTGCGGCCTCGATCAGGTAGATCCGCCTGCCGCGCACGGTCGCGCTGAACCCACCCACCTCGCCGACGGCCTCGGTGCAGTGCTCGAGCTCCTCGGCGTGCTGCGCGACGAGCACCTCGGCGCCCTGGTGGCCACCCGCCTCCTCGTCGGCGGTGAAGCAGAGCGTGATCGGCCGCGTGGGCACCCGCCCCGCCCGCTGCCGGGCGCGGACCACGGAGAGCAGCATCGCGTCGAAGTCCTTCATGTCGACCGCGCCCCGGCCCCAGACGTAGCCGTCGCGGATCTCGCCGGCGAACGGGTCGACCTGCCAGTCCTCGGCCGCCGCGGGTACGACGTCGAGGTGGCCGTGCACCAGCAGTCCCCCGACGTCATTGGAGCCCGAACTCGGGGACCCGCCCCACTGGGCCACGACCGACGTACGACCCGGCGACGACTCGTAGAGGTTGGACGCGATGCCCACCTCGTCGAGCAGCGTGGCGACGTACTCGGCCGCCTTCCGCTCCCCCGGTCCGTCCTCGTCGCCGTAGTTCGAGGTGTCGATCCGGATCAGCTCACGGCACAGCTCGACGACCTCGCCGGCGGGGTCCACAGGGGTGTCGCTCATGCCCCCAGCATGTCACCGCGAGGGACGGGTGCCGATGCGGAACTTCCCTCCACCATTTGCTAGTGTTCCACCGCACTCGTCCGGGTGGCGGAATTGGCAGACGCGCTAGCTTGAGGTGCTAGTGCCCGTATTAGGGCGTGGGGGTTCAAGTCCCCCCTCGGACACCGATCGGCTCCGGAGTCGCTGTGGTCAGCGGCCCGGAGCCGCTGTCATTTCCCGCCTCGAAAGTCTTGCCGCACCGGCCTCACCCTGCAATTATCAGGAAACTTTCCTATTGATCGCGGGGAGGCAGGGTGAACCCCGGAACGCCGAGCGTGCTGCGCGCCATCAACGACCGCGCCGCACTCGAGCTGCTCCTCGAGCACGGCCCGCTGTCCCGCACGCGCCTCGGCGAGCTCACCGGCCTGTCCAAGCCGACCGCCTCCCAGCTGCTGAGCCGGCTCGCGGGCGCGGGACTGGTGATGACGAGCGGGAGCTCGCGCGGCGGCCCCGGCCCCCGGGCCCAGCTCTACGCGGTCAACCCCGGCGCGGCGTACGTCGGTGCCCTCGACGTGACCCCCGCGAGCATCGTCGCGGCGGTTGCCGACATCACCGGCCGGGTCGTGGGCGAGTTCGAGCTGCGCACTCCGCGCCGGGCGGGCCCGGACGCGGTCGCGCGGGTCGTCGAGGCGCTCGAGGGGGCCACGGCCGCGGCCCGTCTCGAACGTTCCGTCCTCACGCACGTCGCCATCGGCACCCCGGGCGCCTTCGACCCGGGCACCCGCCGGCTGCGCTACGCCAGCCACCTGCCCGGGTGGCACGACCCCGACCTCCTGGACCGGCTCGCCACCGCACTCGGTGTCCCCTTCGACGTCGAGAACGACGTCAACCTCGCGGCACACGCCGAGCTGCGGACCGGGGCGGCACGCGGCGTCGACACCTTCGTGCTGCTCTGGGCCGAGGACGGGCTCGGCGCCGCCATCGTGATCGACGGCCGCATCCACGGCGGCGCGACCGGTGGCGCCGGCGAGATCGGATTCCTGCCGCTCCCGGGGACGCCTCCGGTCCGCGGCGTACGCCGGGGCAACGCGGGCGGGTTCCAGGAGCTGGCCGGCGGCCCCCAGGTGCTGGCGCTCGCCCGGTCCCACGGCCTGCGGGCCGGGAGCCCGGCGGCCGCCGTCCGTGCTGCCATCGACTGCCCGGGTGCCGGGGACGCGGTGCTCGCGACGCTGGCCGAGCGCTTCGCGCTCGGCATCGCCGCTGTCGTGGCCGTGCTCGACCCGGCGCTGGTCGTGCTGTCGGGTGCGGTGCTGTCCGCCGGCGGTGACCGGCTCCTCGGCCTGATCACCGACGAGCTCGAGTCGCTGGCGGCAGCCCGGCCGCGCCTGGAGCTGTCCGCCGTCACCGCACGTCCCGTCCTCACCGGCGCGCTCCAGACCGCATTGGACGCCGCTCGGGACCGGGTCTTCGACACCGTCACCAGCACCCGGCAGGAATGGAGAGCACCATGATCACCACGACCACCCGCGCCCGACTCGCCGCCGTCGCGGCAGCGCTCGCGCTGCCGCTCGCGGCGGCCGCCTGCACCGGGGACGGCGGCGGCGGTTCGAACGACAACCCGGACGCGGACGTCACCATCACGTTCTGGCACGGGTGGAGCGCCGACAGCGAGGTCGCGGCCATCCAGGCGACCGTGGACGCCTTCGAGAAGGCGAACCCCAACATCCACGTGAACGTGGTCGGCAACATCACCGACGACAAGATCAACCAGGCGCTCCGCGCCGGCGGCTCCAATGCGCCCGACGTGGTCTCGTCGTTCACCACCGACAACGTCGGCCAGTTCTGCACCTCCGGCGCCTTCGTCGACCTCGGTCCCCTCCTCGACAAGGCGGGCATCGACCCGGAGTCGACCTTCCCCGCGGCGCAGCTGGAGTACACGCAGTACCAGGGTGACCAGTGCGCACTTCCGCTGCTCGGTGACGCGTACGGGCTCTACTACAACAAGGACGCCTTCGCCGCCGCGGGGATCGCCGGGCCGCCGAAGACGCTCTCGGAGTTCGACGCGGACGCGGTGAAGCTCACGAAGACCTCGGGCGACACCTACTCCCAGCTCGGGTTCATGCCCGACTACCACGGCTACGAGTCCACGATCACCCACTTCGCGGCCCAGTGGTCGCCCGAGTACTTCGACGCCGACGGCGCGTCGAACGTCGCCGCCGACCCGGCCTTCAAGGACACCTTCGAGTGGCAGCTGGGCCTCGTGAACAAGCTCGGGGGCTACGACCGGCTCGAGAAGTACCGGACGACGTTCGGCGACGAGTTCGGCGCCAAGAACCCGTTCATGACCGGTCAGGTCGCGATGGCGATCGACGGCGAGTGGCGCGCGGGGATGATCCAGGCCGACGCACCGGACTTGAACTTCGGCGTCGCCCCGTTCCCCGTCCCCGACGACCAGGCCGACCAGTACGGCAAGGGCTACATCACCGGCACCATCGTCGGGATCGCGAGCACCAGCGAGAAGCAGAACGCGGCGTGGCGGTTCGTGCAGTTCCTCACCACGGACACGAAGGCTGTCGTCGACTTCGCCAACGCGATCCACAACGTCCCGTCGACCAAGGACGCGCTGGCCTCGCCGGACGTGAGCCAGGACCCGGCGTTCCAGACGTTCGTCGCCATCGCCTCGGACCCGAACAGCAACACCACACCGGCCAGTCCCAACGGCGGGGCGTACCAGCTCACCTTGCAGGACCTCGGCTACGACATCGAGTCGGGCAAGCAGACCGACATCCAGGCCGGCCTCGAGGATGCGGCCCACCAGATCGACACCGAGCTCGAGCAGTCGAAGTGAATCCCACGGCTCGTGCCCGGCGCCGACGGGAGACACTGCGCAACCTGGCGTTCCTGTCGCCCTGGCTGCTGGGCACGGGCCTGTTCTTCCTCTACCCGCTGGTGTCGACGGCGTACTTCTCGTTCACGCACTACAACGGGTTCGGCTCCCCGACCTGGGACGGCCTGGACAACTGGCGGTTCGTGCTGCAGGACTACCCGTTCTTCTGGCCGGCGATGCGGAACACCCTGTGGTTCGTGCTCGTCATGGTGACGCTCCGCGTGCTGTTCTCCCTCGTCGTCGCCATGCTGGTGCTCCGGCTCAAGCGCGGTGGCGGTCTCTTCCGCACCCTGTGGTACGCGCCGTACCTCACGCCGCCGGTGGCCGGGACGCTGGCGTTCGTCTTCCTGCTCAACCCCGGCACCGGGCCGGTGAACACGATCCTCGGCAAGCTCGGGCTCCCCCAGCCCGGCTGGTTCAACGATCCGGCGTGGTCGAAGCCGGCGCTCACCCTGCTCGCGCTGTGGACCGTGGGCGACCTGATGATCATCTTCATGGCGTCGCTCCTCGACGTGCCGCGCGAGCTGTACGAGGCGGCCGAGCTCGACGGCGCCGGCGCGAGGGGGAGGTTCCGCTACGTCACGCTCCCGCACCTGCGGCCGATCCTCACCTTCGCCGCCGTCACCGGGGTGATCGCGATCATGCAGTACTACACCGAGCCGACCGTCGCGGGTCAGGTCGCGAGCGGGCAGATCGGCGGGTCTGGCCAGCAGACCGAGCCCGGGTACCCGGACAAGTCGACGCTCACCCTGCCGCAGCTCGTCTACAACCTCGGGTTCCAGCGCTTCGACATCGGCGCCTCGTGCGTGATCGCCCTGATCCTCTTCGCGATGTCGCTCGCCGCCGCGATCGTCCTGATGCGGCGCGGTGGGGCCTTCCTGGGCGGTGAGGTGTGAGCCACCGGACCCGCGCCGCGCTCGAGTGGGTGGCGGTGCACGCGATGGCGGTCGCGGCCACGCTGTTCTTCGTGCTGCCCTTCGTGTTCGTCGTGCTCACCGCGCTGATGACCGACGAGCAGTCGCTGACCAGGCAGCTGTGGCCCAACCCGTTCCAGTGGCACAACCTGGCCGACGTCTGGAGCACACCCGGCTTCGGGACCTGGTGGCGCAACACGATCATCTATGCGGTCTCGGGTACGGCGTTGACGCTGCTCTCGAGCATCCCGGTCGCGTACGCGCTGGCCTGCTTCCGGTTCCGCGGCCGCAACCTGGCCCTCATGGTGGTCATCGCGACGATGATGCTGCCGCCGCAGGTCGTGATCGTCCCGATGTACCTCGTGTGGGCCCAGCAGCTGCACCTGTCCGGCTCACTGTGGCCGCTGATCATCCCGATGGCCTTCGGGGACGCGTTCTCGATCTTCCTGCTGCGTCAGTTCTTCGTGACCATCCCGCGCGAGTACCTGGAGGCGGCCAAGGTCGACGGCTGCAGCGACTTCGCCGCCCTCGTGCGGGTGGTGCTGCCGATGGCCAGGCCGGCGGTCGCGGCCGTCGCCCTGTTCCAGTTCTTCTACTGCTGGAACGACTACTTCGGACCGCAGATCTACACCAGTGAGAATCCCGGCGCCTGGACCCTCAGCTACGGGCTGCAGACGTTCAAGAGTGCCCACCACACGAACTGGAACTTCACGATGGCCGCCACCTTGATGGTGATGGCGCCGGTGATCCTGCTGTTCTTCCTCGCCCAACGGGCGTTCATCGAGGGCGTGACGCTGACAGGAGTGAAGGGATGAAGATCGTCGTCGTCGGTGGCGGGTCGACGTACACGCCCGAGCTGGTCGACGGGCTGGGCCGGATGCGCGACCTGCTGCCCGTCGAGGAGCTGGTCCTGGTCGACCCGGTCGCCGACCGCCTCGAGCTGGTCGCCGGCCTCGGTCGCCGGATCCTCGCGCGGCTGGACCACCCCGCCCGGCTGGTCACCTCGACCGACCTGGCTCCGGCTCTCGACGGCGCCGCTGCCGTCCTGGTCCAGCTGCGGGTCGGCGGGCAGGCGGCGCGGCTGCAGGACGAGACTTGGCCGCTGGAATGCGGCTGTGTGGGCCAGGAGACGACGGGCGCGGGCGGGCTGGCGAAGGCCCTGCGGACGGTGCCCGTCGTGCTGGACATCGCACGCCAGGTGCGCGAAGCGGCGCCCGACGCCTGGATCGTCGACTTCACCAACCCGGTCGGCATCGTCACCCGGGCGCTGCTCCGCGACGGCCACCGGGCCGTCGGGCTGTGCAACGTAGCGATCGGCTTCCAGCGGCGGTTCGCCCAGCTGCTGGACGTGGCGCCGGACCGGGTCGAGCTCGGTCACGTGGGACTGAACCACCTCACCTGGGAGCGCAGCGCCGTGGTCGACGGGGTGGACCGGCTGCCCGAGATCCTCGCCCGTCACGCCGACGACCTGGCCGCCGACATCGGTCTGCCGTCGGAGCTGCTGCGCGCGCACGGCATGGTGCCGTCGTACTACCTGCGTTACTTCTACGCCCACGACGAGGTCGTCCGCGAGCTGCTCGACGACCAGCCACGGGCCGCGCAGGTCGCCGCCCTCGAGGAGGAGCTGCTGCGGATGTACGCCGACCCGGCGCTCGACCGCAAGCCGGACCTGCTCACCCAGCGGGGCGGCGCGTACTACTCCGAGGCCGCGGTCCAGCTCGCCGCGGCACTGCTCGGCAGCAGCGGCGGGTCGACCCAGGTGGTCAACGTGCGCAACGACGGGACCCTGCCCTTCCTTGCCGACGACGCCGTCATCGAGGTCCCGGCCCGGGTGGACGGCTCCGGCGTCACGGCGCTGCCGGTCGCGCCGCTCGAGCCCCTGTACGCCGGGCTGGTCGCCGCAGTCACCGCCTACGAGGACCTCGCTCTCGACGCGGCGTTGCGGGGCGGCCGCCAGCGTGTGTTCGACGCACTGCTGGCCCACCCGTTGGTCGGCCAGGTCGACCTGGCCGCGGGACTCACCGACCGGCTGATCGCCCACAACCGCGAGCACCTGCCGTGGGCCTGAGCGTGGAGGCGGTGCTGGCGATCGACGCCGGCAACAGCAAGACCGACGTGGCGGTCGTCGCGGCCGACGGCCGGCTCCTGGGGACGTCGCGCGGGGGCGCCTTCCACCCGCACCGCGTGGGCGCGGAGGCGGCGGTGGACGGTCTCGCCCCGCTCGTGAGCGAGGCCGTGGAGCGGTCCGGACCCGTGGAGCTCCGGCACCTCTCGGCGTGCCTGGCCAACGTCGACCTGCCCTTCGAGCACGATGCCCTGGAGAGTGCCCTCGCCGGGCGCGCGTGGGCCGCGACGAGCGAGGTCTTCAACGACACCTTCGCGCTGCTGCGCGCCGGCCTGGACAGCTGGCGCGGCATCGCGGTGATCTGCGGAGCGGGCATCAACTGCACCGGGGTCCTTCCCGACGGCAGGACCGCGAGGTTCGCCGCGGTCGGCACCATCTCCGGTGACTGGGGCGGCGGCGCCTTCCTCTGGCAGGAGGCGATGTGGTGGGCCGCCCGCGCCGAGGACGGCCGCGGACCGGACACCCTCCTGCGCACCGCGCTCCCCCAGCACCTCGGGCTGCCGTCGATGGCCGAGCTGATCGAGGCGATCCACGCCGGGCGGGTCCCGGAGGACCGGTGCGCCGAGCTCACCCCCCTCCTGTTCGCGGTCGCCCAGGCCGGCGACCCCGTCGCGGCCGACGTCGTCCGCCACCAGGCCCGGGAGGTGGTCGCCCTCGCGCTCGCTGCCGCCCGGCGGCTGGGGGTCGACGAGGAGCCGATCGACGTGGTGCTGGGCGGCGGCGTGCTGACCGCCGGGCACCCGCTCCTCATGGAGGAGATCGACCGCGGGCTGGCGGCCGTGGCGCCGAAGGCGCAGACCCGGGTCGTGACGATCCCGCCGGTGGCCGGCGCGGCCCTCCTCGGCCTGGACCGGATCGGGGCCGGGACCGGCGCGCACCAGCGCCTTCGCGACGCCTACACCGGCATGTCTTCTTGAATCATTCAAGAATCTCCGGCAGGGTGTGGCCATGCCCACCACGGCCGACTACGAGCGGATGCTCCGGGACGCGGACCTCCGCGTGACCCGCCCGCGGGTCGCCGTCCTCGACGCCGTGCACCGGCTTCCCCACGCGGACACCGAGTCCATCATCGGCGCGGCCCGGGCTGAGCTCGGCGACCTCTCCCACCAGGCCGTGTACGACGTCCTCCGGGCGCTGACGTCGGCCGACCTGGTGCGCCGCATCCAGCCGTCCGGCGCGGTCGCCCGCTACGAGTCACGCGTGGGCGACAACCACCACCACGTCGTGTGCCGCTCGTGCGGCGCCATCGCCGACGTCGACTGCGCCGTCGGCCACGCACCCTGCCTGACCGCGTCCGACCCCCACGGGTTCACCGTGGACGAGGCCGAGGTCGTCTACTGGGGCGTCTGCCCCGCCTGCTCCACCGCTCGTCTCCCTCAGTGACCATCGCCAGCTCGAAAGGTTGACCATGTCCGACATCCAGGACCCGCAGGGCATCCAGCGCAAGGAAGCCGAGGGCTGCCCCGTGCTGCACGACTCCGCGGCCGCTCACGGCAGCGAGAGCGAGAACCCGGCGATCGACTCGCCGACGCCGAAGCCCGGTCGCCCCCACACCAACAAGGACTGGTGGCCCAACCAGCTCGACCTCTCCGTGCTGCACGCGCACTCCCCGAAGGGCAACCCCCTCGGGGCGGACTTCAGCTACCCGCAGCACTTCGCCGAGCTGGACCTCGCCGAGCTCCGGCGGGACATCGTCGAGGTGCTCAACACCTCGCAGGACTGGTGGCCCGCCGACTTCGGCCACTACGGCGGCCTGTTCATCCGGATGAGCTGGCACGCGGCCGGCACGTACCGCATCCACGACGGCCGCGGCGGCGCGGGCGACGGCGCGCAGCGGTTCGCCCCGCTGAACAGCTGGCCCGACAACGCCAACCTCGACAAGGCCCGGCGCCTGCTGTGGCCGGTCAAGCAGAAGCACGGCCAGAAGATCTCGTGGGCGGACCTGCTGGTGTACGCCGGCAACGTCGCCCTCGAGGACATGGGCTTCTCGACGTTCGGCTTCGGCTTCGGCCGACCCGACGTGTGGGAGACCGAGGAGATCTACTGGGGCCCGGAGGACACCTGGCTGGGCGACGAGCGGTACGCCGACGAGCGGCAGCTCTCGGACCCGCTCGGCGCGGTCCAGATGGGCCTGATCTACGTCAACCCCGAGGGCCCGAACGGCAACCCCGACCCGGTCGCCTCTGCGCGCGACATCCGCGAGACGTTCGCCCGGATGGCGATGAACGACGAGGAGACCGTCGCGCTGATCGCCGGTGGCCACACCTTCGGGAAGACGCACGGCGCCGGCGACGCAGACCTGGTCGGACCGGAGCCGGAGGGAGCGCCGCTCGAGGAGCAGGGCCTCGGCTGGCGCAGCGGCTACGGCAGCGGCAAGGGTGCCGACGCGGTGACCTCGGGTCTCGAGGTCACCTGGACCACGACGCCGACGCGCTGGAGCAACGACTTCTTCAAGCACCTGTTCGGCTACGAGTGGGAGCTGACCGAGAGTCCCGCCGGCGCGCACCAATGGGTCGCGAAGGACGCCGAGGACATCATCCCCGGCCCGACGCCGGACTCGCCGAAGCGCAAGCCGACCATGCTCACCAGCGACCTCGCGCTCCGGATGGACCCGGAGTACGAGAAGATCTCGCGGCGGTTCCTCGAGAACCCCAACGAGTTCGCGCTGGCCTTCGCCAAGGCCTGGTACAAGCTCCTGCACCGCGATATGGGCCCGGTCCGGCGCTACCTCGGCCCGTGGGTCGCCGAGCCGCAGCTGTGGCAGGACCCGGTGCCCGACGTCGACCACGAGCTGGTCAGCGACGCGGACGTCGCGGCGCTCAAGGCGAAGGTCCTCGAGTCTGGGCTGACCGTGTCCCAGCTGGTCTCGACGGCATGGGCATCGGCCGCGAGCTTCCGCTCGACGGACAAGCGCGGCGGCGCGAACGGCGCCCGCATCCGGCTCGAGCCGCAGCGCAGCTGGGCGGTGAACCAGCCCGGGCAGCTCGCCGAGGTCCTCGACAAGCTCGAGGAGATGCGGCGCGAGTTCAACGAGTCGGGCGGCGCGCGGATCTCGCTCGCCGACCTGATCGTGCTCGCGGGCTCGGCCGCCGTGGAGAAGG
Source organism: Nocardioides sp. HB32 (assembly GCF_054058995.1). Lineage (NCBI taxonomy): Bacteria > Bacillati > Actinomycetota > Actinomycetes > Propionibacteriales > Nocardioidaceae > Nocardioides > Nocardioides sp. HB32. The sequence continues at coordinate 3,083,659 of NZ_JBSSBS010000001.1, read as the reverse complement.
CCGCCCGGGATGGCGGCGTCGACGTGACCGTGCCCTTCCACCCGGGCCGCACCGACGCCTCGCAGGAGCAGACCGACGTGGACTCGTTCGCGGTGCTCGAGCCGCGAGCCGACGGCTTCCGCAACTACCTCCGGGACGGGGAGAAGCTGCAGCCGGAGACGCTGCTGGTCGACCGCGCCTACATGCTCGACCTCACCGCGCCGGAGATGACGGTGCTCGTCGGCGGCCTGCGTGCCATCGGCACGAACGTCGGCGGCACGCAGCACGGCGTGCTCACCAAGCGGCCGGGTGCGCTCACCAACGACTTCTTCGTCAACCTGCTCGCCCCCGGGGCGTTGTGGAAGGCGTCCGAGTCGGAGGAGAACGTCTACGAGATCCGTGACCTCGCCAGCGGCGAGCTGCGCTGGACCGCCACCGCGGTGGACCTGGTCTTCGGCTCGAACTCGCAGCTGCGGGCGCTGGCCGAGGTCTACGCGAGCGAGGACGCGCGGGAGAAGCTCGTCCGGGACTTCGTCGCGGCCTGGGTCAAGGTCATGGAGCTCGACCGCTTCGACCTCGACTGAGCCTCCGCTCGACCCGCCCGGGGCCCGGCCGCACGCGGCCGGGCCCTCGTGCGTTCGGGGAGCAGGAGAATGACAGCCGTGTGATTTAACCCGACACGCCGAGGCAATTCCTTGACAATTTCGATCACTCTGTTCCCACCAGGGCACAACTGTCCCTAGACTCCCACCCGTGTCGCTGCGGACCCGGCTGCTCGCGCCCGTGACCGCTGCCCTGGTGGGTGGCCTGGTCGCGGGCCTCGTCGCGCTCGCTCCGGCCGCCGCCTCGGCCGCGGACCAGCAAGGCCACAAGCGCGGCCCCGACGCGGTCTTCAAGCGCAGCTCCTACCTCTGCTACGGCTACCAGGACTGCCGGGACCAGGGCATGGGCAACGCCGGCTACGCGCAGAACAACGACAAGATGTACTGGCGCATGTACAGCGGCCACAACTGCACCAACTACGCGGCGTACCGGATGGTCAAGAGCGGCCTGCCGAACACCCGCCCGTGGTCGGGCGGCGGCAACGCCATGTACTGGGGCACCTCGATGCCCCGCATCACCGACGACGTTCCACGGGTCGGCGCCGTGGCCTGGTGGAAGGCGAACGCGGGGCCGGCGGGCTCGGTGGGCCACGTCGCGTACGTCGAGAAGGTGGTCTCCGCCGACGAGGTGATCGTGTCCCAGGACAGCTGGGGCGGCGACTTCTCGTGGGCCGTGATCACCCGCTCCAGCGGCAACTGGCCCAGCGGCTTCGTGCACTTCAACGACCAGCCGCTGAGCAACCAGGTCGCGCCGGTCATCAGCGGCATCGCGAAGGTCGGCTCGGTGCTCAGCAGCACGGCGGGCGGCTGGAAGCCCGCAGACGTCCAGGTGTCCTACCAGTGGTCCGCGGACGGCCAGAAGATCGCCGGCGCCACCGAGCCCACGCTGCGGGTCACCAAGGCCCGGCTCGACCAGACCCTCACCGTGACCACGACGGCCACGAAGCTCGGGTACCCGACCCGCACGGCGACCTCCGCGCCGACCGCGGCGGTGCTGCCGGGCACGCTGAAGAGCGTCACCGCGCCGGCGCTCTCGGGCGTCTCCCAGGTCGACTCCACGCTCACCCTCGACACCGGCACCTGGACGCCGGCCCCGGACGCGCTGACGGTCCAGTGGCTCGCCGACGGCCAGCCGATCGACGGCGCGACCGGTGCTCCGACGCTCTCGCTCACGCCCGACCTGGTCGGCGCGACGATCTCGGCGACCGTGACCGCGAGCCGGGCCGGCTACGACCCGGTGAGCGCGACCACCGCCCCGTCCGCGCCGGTCGTCCCCGGCACCTTCACCGTCGCGACCGCCCCGAGCGTCCTCGGCCTGCCCGAGATGGGCCAGGCCCTGACCGTCGACACCGGCGCCTACCACCCGACCGCCGATACGGTCGCGATCCAGTGGCTCCGCGACGGCGTGCCGATCGACGGTGCCACCGGACCGTCGTACCAGCTGATCAACCTCGACCTCGGCTCGAGGATCTCGGCGCGCGTGACCGTCAGCCGCGCCGGCTACACGGACCTGAGCGTCGACTCCCCCTCCACCTCCCGGATCAGGACCGACCCCAGGATCCGCGTCCAGACCCAGCGCCTCCAGCACAAGGTGAAGGTGACGGTCACGGTCAGCGCACCCGGTCTCGACGTGGTCGACGGCGTGGTCGTCGTCCGGTTGGCCGGGGTCGCGCAGACCGCGACGCTCCGCAACGGCACCGCCCGCGTCGTCCTCGACGACCTGCCGCCCGGCAAGCGCACGATGACGATCCGGTACGCGGGCAGCGACACCGTGAACCGGCTGGTCGTCACCCGCCAGGTGCGCGTCCTCTAGCTCACCGGGTGGTAGCCGCAGGCGCCGTCCGCGGTGATCGCCTTGCCCGGGTCGTCCTTCGAGCCTCCGCCGCCGCCTGCGTGGGGCGCCAGGGCCTTGGCGACCACCGACTGCATCCACGCGAAGTCGGGGTCACCGGAGAAGAACTTGTCGGAGGAGATGAAGGCGATCGACTTCATCTTCTTCTCCTTGACCTGGAGGGCGAGGTCGACGAAGGACGGCATCAGCTCGCGGGGTACATCGGTGCGCAGGATCTCCTCCCCTGCCTTCGCGAGCGCCTGGTACCGGCGCAGCACGTTCAGGGGGTCGGCCTCCTCGACGATCGCGTTCACCATGCAGCGCTGGCGCAGCATCCGCTGGTAGTCGTCGGAGCCCCAGCGGCCGCGGGAGTACCAGAGTGCGTGGAAGCCGTCGAGGTGCTGGTCCGGGCCGGGCTGGAGGTAGCCGGTCGGGGGGATCCCGGCGTCGGTGTTGCCGTTGATCGCGATCGGCTCGTTGATGTTGACCGTCACGCCCCCGATGGCGTCGACGAGCTGCTGGAAGCCGAGCAGGTTGATCAGCATGTAGTAGTCGACGTGGGTGCCGAGGCTGCCCTCGACGGCGAGCTTGACCGCGTCCGCGCCCTCGTTCTCGGACTTGCCGAGGATGTGCGGGTACAGCGCGGGCACCTGGCTGTAGACGGCGTTCAGCATCCAATTGCCGGGGTCGGCGTTCGGGTCGGTGCTGCGGAAGCCGTCCGGGAACACCTGGTGCAGCGGGCTGTCCTCGGGGAACTGCGCGTTCATCATGTTGCGCGGCAGGCTGAACATCACCGACTTGCCGGTGTGGGTGTCCATGCTGAGCAGGATCACCGAGTCGGTCCGGATCCCGGTGCGGCCGACGCCGCCGTCGCCGCCGAGCAGCAGCACGTTGACCCGGTCGCGACCGCCCCAGGGGTCGTCCGGCGTCGTGTCCAGCGGCGTCGTCTGGTTGTGCTCGTCGTTGAAGACGGTGGCCACGAAGTGCGCCTGGGTGTTCGCGAGCCGCACGCTCTGGACCGCCGGCAGCGCGACCAGGATGCACAGCAGCCCGACCACGATCCCGCCGAGCGTGCTCTCGAGCCTGCTCATGCCGAGCGGGCGCGCCATGACGTACGTCGTGATCACCGTGAACGCCCACAGCACGAAGACGACGCCGATGACGACACCGGCGATCCGGAGCCGGGTCGGATCGAACGCGAGGTCGACGAAGTGGTGCCAGTCCCGGGCGTAGTACGCCAGCACGCCGGCGCCTGCGAGGAACGCGACCAGCACGAACCAGCCGAGCCTGCGACGTGTCCACAGGTAGCCCGCTCCGGGGAGGACGGCGCCGAGCAGCGTCACGCAGAGCGCACCCGCGAGCGTGCGGGCTCGCCGGAAGGCCCGTACGGCCCGGGGCGCCCGATGGCGCGCCACGGGCTCGACCGTCCCAGTCGACGTGGCCATCCGCACCCTTCCGCCGTCGATCCCGGCAAGGAGGGTACTCGCGCTCAGGCGGGAATCGTGATTGCGGGCACGTACGCCGTGCCGCGCGCCTCCCGGACCCACAGCACGCCGGTGCCCGCGGTGGGGCCCTCGGCGGCGAGCTCGCGCTTGAGCACCTTGTTGGTCGCCGTGCTCGGCAGGTCCGGCGCGATCCGCACGTACCGCGGCCACGCCTTCGCCGAGAGGTCCGGCTGGGCGGCCAGGAACTCCTCGAGCTCGGCCGGGTCGAGGCTCGCGTCGTCCTGGAGGACGAGCGCCGCCATCACCTGGTCACCGACCCGCTCGTCCGGCACCGCGTAGACGGCGACCCGGTTGACCGCGGGCAGCCGCTGGAGCACCCGCTCGATGGGCGCGGCCGCGAGGTTCTCGCCGTCCACGCGCATCCAGTCCGCCGTCCGGCCGGCCAGGTAGATCCACCCGTCGGCGTCGCGGTAGGCCAGGTCGCCGGACCAGTACATGCCGTGCCGCATCCGCTCGTCGTTCGCGGACTGGTCGTTGTAGTAGCCGCCGAAGTAGCCGCCGCCGGTCGTGTTGACCAGCTCCCCCACCGCCGCGTCCGCGTTCACCAGCTTGCCGTCGGCGTCGAACTCGGCGACGGCGCACTCGGTGACGGTCTCCGCGTCGTAGATCGCGACCCCGTCGAACCCCTTCCCGATCGAGCCCGGCGGGGTCCCCGGCTCACGGGTGATGATCACGGCGAGCTCGGTGGAGCCGAAGCCGTCCCACACGGCGCAGCCGAAGCGGCGGGAGAACTCGTCGATGTCCCGGTCGCTCGCCTCGTTCCCGAACGCCACGCGCAGCGTGTTGTCCGCATCGTCGGGCCGCCCGGGCGTGGCGAGCACGTACGCGAGCGGCTTCCCGACGTAGTTCAGGTACGTGACGCCGTACCGGCGGACGTCGGCGAGGAAGCCGGACGCGCTGAACCTCGCGGGCACGATCGTGGCGCCCGCGCACACCGCCGGGCTCCAGCCCGCGACGACGGCGTTGGAGTGGAACAGCGGCATCGCGACGTAGCAGACGTCCTCGGGACCCAGCTCGAAGCGGCCCTGCAGGTTGAGCCCGGAGAACAGCACCATGAGGTGGTTGACCTGCACCGCCTTCGGGTCGCCGCTCGTCCCGGAGGTGAAGATCATCATGAACGTGTCCGTCGCGTCGACCTCGCGGTACGGCCCGAGCGGGCCGGCTCCCCCGACGAGGGCGGTCCACTCCTGCGTCGAGGTGTCCAGCACCCGCACGCCGGCGAGGTCGAGGCCGTCGAGCAACGCCCGGTGCTCGGCGTCGGTGACCAGGATCTGGCACTCGGCCCGCCGGAGGTCCTGGAGCAGCCCGTCGCCGCGGCGCGTGGTGTTGATCCCGCACAGCGTGAAGCCGCCGAGGCCGCCGGCCGCCATCATCACCAGCATGTCCGGGGTGTTCCCGAGGAGGGTCCCCACGTGCACGGGCCGGTCCGGGTCGGCCAGGCCGAGCAGCGCCGATGCGACGGCCGAGGCCTCCGCGAGGTGCTCCCTCCAGGTCCAGCTCCGGTCGCCGTACCGCACGGCGACGCCGTCGTCTCCGGCTCGCTCCCGCAACAGCTGCTGGATGGTCTCCGCCATGCGCCCTCCTCGAAGTTGACGCGTGTCAAACTAGGCGACGTTCGACTAGCCTGCAACGTGTTCCAGTGCCCCACACGCCGGAGGACCGATGCCCCGCCGACCGACCAGCCGCTACGCGACGCTGACCCGCCCGGAGCTGGCGACGCTGGTCCCCGAGCTGCTGCTGATCGGGCAGCTGATCGACCGCTCGGGCATGGCCTGGTGCATCTCGGCGTGGGGGCGGGAGGAGATGGCCCGGGTCGCCATCGAGGAGTGGGCCGGCGCCAGCCCGGTCTACACCCGCCGGATGCAGCGCGCGCTCGGGTACGAGGGCACCGACGTCGTCACGATCTTCAAGGGCCTCCAGCTCGACATCGGCGCTCCCCCGCAGTTCATGGACTTCCGGTACGACGTGCAGGATCCCTGGCACGGCACCTTCCACCTCGACCACTGCGGCGCGCTCATGGACGTCGAGCCGATGGGCGAGGCCTACGTGCGCTCGATGTGCCACGACATCGAGGACCCGACCTTCGACGCCACGGCGGTCGCGACCAACCCGAGGGCCCAGGTCCGTCCGGTGCACCGCCCGCCGCGCACTCCCGCCGACCGGCACCCGCACTGCGCCTGGACCGTGACCATCGACGAGTCGCACCCGGAGGTCAGCCCGCTCGCGGCGTACCACGTGATCGAGAGGACCCGGGCCGCGCACCTCGAGCTGGACCCGATCGACCCGGCCGACGACGGCGCCTCGGATTACTCCGGGCCGCTGGTGTCCGACGTCGACTTCGCGGCCTTCTCGCACTCCGCCCTGGTCCGGATCGCCGACGAGGTGTGCCTGCAGATGCACCTGCTCAACCTCTCCTTCGTGCACGCCGTGCGCCGGCGCGCCGCGTCCGGCGACGAGGCGACCGCGATCGCGACCCGGCAGCTGGTCGGGGTCGCCGGCATCGCGGCGGAGCGGCTCCACCGTGCACTCGGGCTGGACGCGATGCGCACCCTGGAGCTGCACCCGCTGCTCAACCCGGCGGCGTACGTCGACGCCTCGGTCGCGGGTGATTCGCTGACCGTGGGACCGTCGCCGGCCCGGGAGGACGCCGCGTGGATCACCCTGTGCGGGCCCGGCCGGGAGCGCCCCCTGCAGGTGGTGCTGCGCGCGGTCGACCCCCACCTGGACGTCGAGGTCGAGGGCACACCGGAGCGGTGGACGGCCCGCGTCGTACGCCGCGACCAGCCCGCACCCGAGGCGGACGAGGTGGCGGTGACGCGGTTCAGCACGGGGTCGTCGTTCGCGTTCCAGCCCCGGCGGGCACTCCCGATCACACCGGTCTGACGGCATACTTGCCTGATGCCCGTCACTCGCGGCTTCTTCGGCAAGAAGCGACCCCAGCGTCCTGACCGGCTGCCGCCGGGGCAGTACGACACCGGCAGCTCCTGGCCGACCCTGACAGCGGAGGCGACGCCGCGGCTCGACGTCGAGCAGTGGTCGATGACCGTCGACGGCCTCGTCGGACGGCCGCACAGCTGGAGCTGGCGGGAGATGCACGCCCTTCCGGAGTCGACGTACTTCGGCGACATCCACTGCGTCACGACGTGGTCGAAGTTCGACATGACGTTCCGCGGGGTCAGCGTGGACACGCTCCTCGAGATCGCGATGCCGCTGCCCGAGGCGAAGTTCGTGATGGCGCACTCGACGACCGGCTACACCACGAACCTGCCGCTGGAGGACGTGACGGGCGGCAAGGCGTGGGTGGTGTGGGAGGTCGACGGCAAGCCGCTCCCGACCGGGCACGGCGGGCCCGTGCGGCTGCTGGTGCCGCACCTCTACTTCTGGAAGTCCGCGAAGTGGGTCACCCGGCTCGAGCTGATGGAGCGCGACCGGCCGGGCTTCTGGGAGCAGAACGGCTACCACGACCGCGGCGACCCGTGGCTGGAGCAGCGCTACCAGGGCGACCCGTAGTGGTGTCCGCTCCCGCCGGCGACTGGACGACCGGGACGATCATCGAGCTCGACCACCCGACCGACAGGCTGGTCCGGCTGCGCCTCCACGTCGACGACCGCGTCGACCACCTGGCCGGGCAGCACTACGTGGTGCGGCTGCGCGCACCCGACGGGTACACCGCCCAGCGGTCCTATTCGGTCGCCTCCGATCCCGACGACCCGCTGCTGGAGCTGATGGTCGAGTGCCTGCCCGGCGGCGAGGTGTCGGGGTTCCTGCACGACGCGGCCGAGGTCGGGGACGTGCTCGAGCTGCGCGGGCCGATCGGCGGCTGGTTCGTGTGGCCGGGCGACGTCCCGGCGGTCTGCGTCGCGGGCGGGTCCGGGGTCGTGCCGGTCGTCGCGATGACCCGGGTCGCGCGGCGGCTGGGGCTGCAGCACCTGCTGAAGGTGGTGGTGGTCGCCCGCACCTGGGAGGAGCTGCCGTACGCCGAGGAGCTGCAGCGGTACGGCGCCTTCGTCGCCCTCACTCGGCAGAACCTCGGCGACCGGGTCGCGGCGCCGCCGTACCCCTCCGAGATGGAGGCGTACGTCGCAGGCGCCGAGCGCGCCTACGTGTGCGGATCGGTCGGCTTCGCGTCGTACGCCACCCGGCTGCTGGAGGAAGCCGGCGTCGACACCGACGCGGTCCGCGTCGAGCAGTTCGGCGAGACCGGCTGAGCCGCACCCTATGCTGCGGTCATGCTCATCCTCGGTCTGATCCTCTTCGGCATGGTCATCGGCGCCGGCGCCCAGCTGATCCTCGGCCGGCACGGCGGCAGCATCGACTGGACGATGGCGATCGTCGCGGGCCTGGTGGGCTCGTTCGTCGGCGGCCTGCTCGCCAGCCTGCTGGCCGGTGACGGCATCGAGCTGCACGCGAGCGGCATCATCGGCTCGCTCGTGGGTGCCGTTATCGTGACCGCCGTCTGGCGCTGGGCCGCGGGTCGCTCGAAGACCGCGTGATCTCCACCCGTGAGTGAGGCCTTCGGCCACTTCCGCGTCGGGTTCGTCACCGGCGCGACCCCCGACAAGTGGGCACGCACCTGGCGCGAGCGGTACGCGCGCGACCCGCTCGAGCTGGTCCCGATCGAGGAGGACGCGCAGGAGGACCGGGTCCGTGACGGGACGCTGGACATGGCCCTGGTGCGACTCCCGGTCGACCGCGACGGGCTGCACCTGATCCCGCTCTACGAGGAGCTCCCGGTCGCCGTCCTGGGCACTGAGCACCTGCTCACCCTGGCCGACGAGGTCACCACGGCAGACCTGGCGGACGAGCAGCTGGTGCTCCCCGAGCGGTCCGGATGGCGGCCGGCGGCCGAGCAGCTGGCCTGGCCGGCGATGTCGGTCAGGGACGCGGTCGAGGTGGTCGCGAGCGGCACCGGCGTCGTCGTCGTGCCGATGTCGATCGCCCGCCTGCACCACCGCAGGGACGTGACGTTCCGCATCGTGACGGACCTGCCACCCACGACCGTCGGCCTGGCCTGGCTCGTCGACAACGACGACCCGTGGGTGCAGCGGTTCATCGGCATCGTCCGCGGACGCACGGAGCGCAGCTCCCGCGGCTGACCGCCCGGTGCCCGGCTAGCTCCAGCTGGTCGGCAGCGGCCGGCCCTCGTGGAAGCCCGCCGCCGACTGCACTCCGACGACCGCGCGCTCGTGGAGCTCCGCGAGCGAGGTCGCGCCGGCGTACGTGCACGCGGAGCGGACGCCGGAGCAGATCTGGTCGATCAGGTCCTCGACGCCCGGGCGGGCCGGGTCCAGGTACATCCGCGACGAGGAGATGCCCTCCTCGTAGAGGCCCTTCCGGGCCCGGTCGTAGGCCGACTCGCCGCTGGTCCGGTTCGCGACCGCCCGGGCCGAGGCCATCCCGAACGACACCTTGTAGGCACGGCCGTCGGAGTCGACCATCAGGTCGCCCGGCGACTCGTGGGTGCCGGCGAACCAGGAGCCGATCATCACGGCGGACGCCCCGGCCGCGAGCGCGAGCGCGACGTCGCGGGGGTGCCGTACCCCGCCGTCGGCCCAGACGTGCTTGCCGAGGGCGCCGGCGGCCGCGGCGCACTCGAGGACGGCGGAGAACTGCGGCCGGCCCACGCCGGTCATCATCCGGGTCGTGCACATCGCACCCGGACCGACGCCGACCTTGACGATGTCCGCGCCCGCCTCGATCAGCGCCCGGGTGCCGTCCGCGGACACGACGTTGCCCGCGGCGATCGGCACCTGGGGGTCGAGCCCGCGCACGACGCCCAGCGTCTCGATCATCCGCTCCTGGTGGCCGTGCGCGGTGTCGACGACGAGGCAGTCGACCCCAGCATCGAGCAACTCCTTGGCGCGCTGGGCGACCTCGCCGTTCACGCCCACCGCAGCGGCCACGCGCAGGCCGCCACCGTGGTCGACCGCGGGGTCGTAGAGGGTGGCGCGCAGCGCGCCGGTGCGGGTGAGCACGCCGAGGAGGGTGCCGTCGCCGTCGACCGCGACCGCCAGGTGCGCATGCGTCGCGTCGAGGCGGTCGAACGCCTCCCGCGGGTCGGCGTCCTCCTCGAGCAGCACGGCGATCGGCTGCATCACGTGCTGGACCTGGGCGAACCGGTCCACCTCGACGCAGTCGGACTCGGCGACCACGCCGACGGGCCGCCCGTCGCGCACGACGACGGCCGCGCGGTGCGCGCGCTTCGGGATCAGGGCGAGCGCCTCGGCGACGGTCTGGTCGGGCCGCAGCTCGATCGGGGTGTCGAAGACCAGGTGCCGCGACTTGACGAACTGCACGACGTCGGCGACCACGGAGACGGGGATGTCCTGCGGGATCACCGCGAGCCCGCCTCGGCGGGCGACGGTCTCCGCCATCCGCTTGCCGGCGATCGCGGTCATGTTGGCCACGACGAGCGGGAGCGTGGCACCCGTGCCGTCGCTGGTCGCCAGGTCGACGTCGTACCGGCTGGCGACCGCGGACCGCCGCGGGACCATGAAGACGTCGTCGTAGGTCAGGTCGTGGGGCGGGGTGTTCGCGTCGAGGAACTGCACGTCCGACGAGTCTACGTCGCGAGTGGCCGACCGACCGCTTCCGCGGTGGCGCGGGCGGAGGGCGTCCCGTGGTCGGGGTCGGCGCCGAGGCCGAGAAGGGTGCGCACGACCGCATCCCGCCGCTGGTGGACCGCCCCCGTGAGCGGCGACTGGCCGCGGTCGTTGAGGCGGTCGACGTCGGCGCCGCGCTCGGCCAGCTGCGCGACGAGGAGCTGGTGGCCGTGGTAGGCCGCCAGCGTGAGCAGCGTGTTGCCCTTGCCGTCGGTGAGGTTGACCGGCACCCCGGCGTCGACGTGCGCCAGCAGCGCGTCGGCGTTCCCCGTGCGGGCCATCTCGAAGAGGTCGTGGGCGAGCGGGTGCACGACCCCAGTATCCCTAGGCTGGGGCCATGCCGTACGTCGCTCCCGGGGATCCCACGTCGCTCGCGTCCGCTGCCGCCTCGGCCTTCGCTGCGGAGTACGGCGACTCCCCCGCCGTCGTCGGCCGTGCGCCGGGCCGCGTGAACCTGATCGGCGAGCACACCGACTACAACGGCGGCCTGGTGCTGCCGGTGGCGCTGCCGCACGCGACGTACGCCGCTGTCCGCCCCCGGACCGACGACGTGGTGCGGATCGCGAGCGTCGAGGAGTCGACGCCGTGGGCCGGCACCCTGTCGTCGCTGTCGACGGCCACCGGGTGGGCGGCGTACGCCGCCGGGGTCCTGTGGGCGCTGCGCGAGGCCGGTGTCGAGGTGCCGGGCGTGGACGTCCTGGTGCACGGCACGGTGCCCCTGGGTGCCGGGCTGTCGTCGTCCGCGGCGCTGGAGTGCTCGGTGGCCGTCGCCGCGTGCGCGGTCGCCGATGTGCCCCTGGACCGGCCGCTGGTGGTCGCGGCCTGCATCCGCGCGGAGACCGAGGTGGCCGGCGCCCCCACCGGGGGGATGGACCAGACGGTGTCGATGCTGGCGTCAACCGGGACTGCGCTGTTGATCGACTTCGAGACCCCGTCGTCGTCCTCGTCGCCGGTGGCGGTCGACCTGCCCCTGTCGGACGTGTCGCTGCTCGTCACGGACACCCGCGTCTCGCACGCGCTGAACGACGGCGGGTACGGCGCTCGGCGCGCGGACTGCGAGAAGGCCGCCGCCGCACTCGGCGTACCGTCCCTGCGGTCGGCGTCGCTCGCGGACGTCTCCTCGCTCACCGACGTGCGGGTGCGCCGCCGGGCCCGGCACGTCGTCAGCGAGATCGCCCGGGTGTCGGCCGTCGTCGGGGCGCTCTCCTCGGGCTCGTGGTCGGCGGTGGGTTCGCTGTTCGCCGAGTCGCACGCCTCGATGCGCGACGACTTCGAGATCTCGAGCGCCGAGCTCGACCTGGCCGTCTCGACCGCGGTCTCCGCCGGCGCGATCGGCGCCCGGATGACCGGCGGCGGCTTCGGCGGCTCCTCGATCGCGGCCGTCCCCACCTCCTCGGTCCCGGACGTCGTCGCCGCCATCGACGCGGCGTTCGCCGCTGCCGGGTTCCGCGCGCCGCAGCACCTGCTCGCCGAGCCCTCTGGTGCCGCCGCTGTCGTCTCCTGACGTCGCGGATTGGTCACCAACCGCAGATGGGGAGCCCTCCCACCTGCGGTTGGTGACCAATCCGCGTGCATTTCGTGCCCCGGGCGCAGGCCGGCGGTGCGCCAGCCACCGTTTCGTGGCCGAGAACGGTGGCCAGCTCACCGCCCGCCCGGATGACCCCGGCGATTGGTCACGAACCGCACGCGAACGGCCTAACAATCTGCGGTTGGTGACCAATCCGCGTGCATTTCGTGCCCCGGGCGCAGGCCGGCGGTGCGCCAGCCACCGTTTCGTGGCCGAGAACGGTGGCCAGGTCACCGCCCGCCCGGATGACCCCGGCGATTGGTCACGAACCGCACGCGAACGGCCCGAGAATCTGCGGTTGGTGACCAATGCGCGTGCAATTCGGGGCCCGGCACAGACGCCGCGGAGCCGAGCCGCTGGCGCCGTCACCGGCCCACGACCCGGTCCGACGAGTGATGTTCGAGACAACGGCGCAGCATGCCCGACGCCGATGGGTACATGCTTCAATCCAGACACGACCGTCTCCATCGATCGAAGGGAAGCCCTCGTGGCCAACAAGAGCCCGATCAACAAGCTCCAGGACACCGTCGTCGGCACCGTGAAGGCGGTGATGACCCACCCCGTCGGCACAGCCGGCAAGGCCGTGGGACAGGCGCGAGGGGCGGTACTGCTCGGGCGCACGGTCGCGGAGCAGGTCGGCAAGACCGCAGTCGGCGCGGTCGCGGGCCGTCTCGGCCACGGGGGGACTCAGCAAGACACGCAGCATGCGACCCAGCAGGCGCCGGCACCGGTGCGCTCCGTGACCCCGACGCCGCCGGTGAAGAAGGCTCCCCCGGCGAAGAAGGCCGACCGGACCACCCCGACGCGGCCGCCGGTGACCGATGTCGTCACCGACCTGGTCAAGGAGCAGGCCGCGCACCAGCCGGTGCCGGCGGCCACGGCCGAGCCGGTGACCTCGATCGACGCGACAGCGGACGTGGAGCACGTCGACGCCACCCCGGCGGACGTCGCGAAGAAGGTCGCGAGGAAGGCGCCGGCGACGAGGGCGCCGGCGAAGAAGACCGCTGCGAAGAAGACGCCGGGCAGGAAGACGACCCCGAGCGCCAAGCTTCCCACGCGCAAGGCAGCGCCGAAGAGCGCCGCCGAGGTCGTCGAGGACGCCGACCTGCCGAGCCCGATCGAGTCGATCGGCAGCAGCACCGACCCCGGGCAGGGCTGAGACGGCCGAGCGGCTCCCCGACCCGGCGCTCGTCGTCCTGGTCGGTGCCTCGGGCTCGGGCAAGTCGACGTGGGCGCGCGCCCGCTACCGCCGGGAGGAGGTCGTCTCCTCGGACGACCTCCGCGGCGTGGTCGGCAGCGGCGCGCACGACCTGGACGCCTCCGACGACGCCTTCGCACTGCTGGAGCGGATCGTCGACGCCCGTCTCGGCCGCGGGCTCACCACGGTGGTCGACACCCTGGGCCTCGACGACGTACGCCGGAGCCGCTGGCTCGAGGCTGCCCGCGCAGCCGGACTGCCGGCGGTCGCCGTGCTCCTGGACACGCCGGACGACCTGTGCCGGTCCCGCAACCGCGAGCGCGACCGGCCGGTGCCCGCGCCGGCCCTCGCGGCCCAGCTGAGGAAGGTCGCCGCGGTCGACCTCGCCGGCTGGCAGGTGGACCGCGTCCGACCGGGCAGTGTGCCCGAGCGTGACCCGGAGGTAGGTCTCAGGCCCACGACCGGTTCAGCGGAGCGCCGCAACAGCCAGGGGCTGCGGTTCGTGCTGCAGGTGGGCCGGTTCCCGTGGGGCGAGAGCCCGACGCCGTGGCTGACACAGGTCGCCACCGCGGCCGACGAGGCGGGCTTCGCCGGCCTCGCCCTGATGGACCACCTGATCCAGATCCCGCAGGTCGGGCGGGCGTGGGAGGCGATCCCCGAGCCGTGGGTGACGCTCGGCCTGCTCGCCGGGCTCGACACCCGGCTGGACCTCGGCACCCTCGTGACGCCCGTGACGTTCCGGGCACCCGGCATCACCGCCAAGGCCGCGGCCACCCTCGACGCACTCTCCGGCGGGCGCGCGTTCCTCGGGCTGGGGGCGGGCTGGTGGGCGCGGGAGCACGCGGCGTACGGCCTGCCGTTCCCGCCGCCCCGCGAGCGCCTCGACGAGGTCGAGCGCGCCATCGCGACGATGCGGGCACTGTGGGCACCCGGCACCAGGGCGGCGGCCGGACTCCCCGAGACCACGAGCTACCCGCGGCCGGCGCACGACATCCCGATCATCCTCGGCGGCTCCGGGGACCGGATGCTGAGCATCGCGCGGCAGTACGCGGACGCGGTCAACGTCCGCACCGAGCACGTCGACCGCGCGGTCGACGCGCTCGAGGGATCGGACGTGACGGTCACGGTCCTCGACCTGCCGACCGTCGGACGCGACCGCGAGGACGTGTGGGCCCGGGTGGAGCGGCTGCGCGGGAGCACCCCGGCCGCGGCGTACGCCGAGCGCACGCATGCCGGCACCCCGGCGGTACAGCGCGACCGCTACGGCGCGCTGGCGGCCCGGGGTGTCGACACGGTGTTCCTGGCCCTGGCCGACCTCGACGGTCCCGACGACCTCGAGCGGTTGGCGCCGCTCACCGCCTGACCTACTTGAGCTGGGCGCTGGTCAGCCCGAGCACGCGCCGGGCCACGATCAGCTGCTGGATCTGCTGGGTTCCCTCGAAGATGTCCAGGATCTTGGAGTCACGCGCCCACTTCTCGAGCAGCTCGCCCTCGGCGTACCCGACCGAGCCCGCGAGCTCCACGCACGACAGCGTGATGTCGGAGCCGACCCGGCCCGCCTTCGCCTTGGCCATCGAGGCCTCGAGCGAGTTCGGCCTGCGGTTGTCCGCCATCCACGCCGCCTGCAGCATCAGCAGGTGCGCGGCCTCCCAGTCCGCCTCCATCTGCAGGAACTTCGCGGCCGCCGCGTGCTGCGTGATCGCCGGGCGGTCGTAGTCGACCTCCACCCCGGCCGTCTCGAGCAGCTCGCGCGTGAGGTCCAGCGCCGCCCGCGCACAGCCGACCGCCATCGCGGCGACCAGCGGGCGGGTGTTGTCGAAGGTCGCCATCGCGCCGGCGAACCCCTGCTTGGTGTCGATCTCGGGCGACCCGAGGAGGTTGGCGGCCGGCACGCGGCAGTTCTCGAACCGGATCGTCGCCGTGTCGGACGCCTTGATCCCGAGCTTGTGCTCGAGCCGCTCGACGGTCATGCCGGGCGTGCCCTTCGGGACCACGAACGACTTGATCGCGGCCCGGCCCAGGTCCTTGTCGAGGGTCGCCCACACGACGACGGCGTCGGACCGCTCGCCGGAGGTCACGAAGATCTTCTCGCCGTTGAGGACGTACTCGTCGCCGTCCAGTACGGCGGTGGTGCGGATGTTCGCCGAGTCCGACCCGGTGTCCGGCTCGGTGATCGCCATCGACGCCCACACGCCGTCGAACCGCTCGTGCTGCTCGTTGTCGGCCACCGAGGCGATCGCGGAGTTCCCCAGGCCCTGGCGCGGCATCGAGAGCAGCAGTCCGACGTCGCCCCAGCACATCTCGGCGATCGACATCACCGAGGCCAGGTTGGTGCCGTTCTTCACGGAGCCGTCGTCCCCGTCCTCGCTGCGCTTCACCCCGGCCGCGCCCGCGCCCTCGCTCGCGCCGGACTCCGAGAGCCCGTCGATCATCGCGGCGAGCATGTCGAGCTCCTTGGGGTACGCGTGCTCGGCCTTGTCGTACTTGCGCGAGATCGGCCGCAGCATGTTCATCGCGACCTGGTGCGCCTGCCCGACCAGGGGCCGGAACTTCTTCGGGTCGTCCAGATTGATGGGCATCAGACAAGCACCGCACCTTCCATCACGCCGATCGCACGCAGGTCGCGGTACCACCGCTCCACCGGGTGCTCCTTCACGAACCCGTGACCCCCGAGCAGCTGGACGCCGTCGAGGCCGATCTGCATCCCCTTGTCCGCACACAGCCTCCGGGCCAGCGCGACCTCCCGGGCGAAGTCCTTGCCGGCGGCGGCCCGCGCCGCGGCCTTCCACGTCAGGAGCCGCATCGACTGCAGCTCGATCGCGGTGTTCGCGACCATGAACGCCACCGACTGTCGGTGCGCCACCGGCTCGCCGAACGCCTCGCGCTCCTTCACGTACGGCACCACGTAGTCGAGCACTGCCTGCCCGGTGCCGACGGCGAGCGCGCACCAGGCGAGCCGGGCGAGTCGCACGCACTCGGCGTACGTCGACCCGTCGGTCTCCCCCAGCACCGCGTCGGTCGGGACGTGCACGTCGGTGAGGTGGATCTTCGTGAGCCCGGCCGCCCGCACGCCCATGGCGGGGTCCGCCTCGACCTCGATCCCGACGGCCGAGGACTCGACGAGGAACAGCACCGGAGCGCCGTCGAGCGCCGCGCCGATGACGAACAGCTCGGCGTCGGCGCCCCGAGGGACGGCTGACTTCACGCCGTTCAGGACGAAGCCGTCGCCGGTCCGGGTCGCCGTCGTGGCCGGCGCCAGGACGTCGAAGAGGACGGTCGGCTCGGTGAGCGCGATCGCGGCCGCCGGGACGGCGCCGTCGGTGAACGCCGGCAGGTAGGTCTGCTGCTGCGCGTCGGTGCCCCACAGCCCGATCGCGGTCGCGACCGACCCGGGTGCGAGGGAGGCGACGGCCAGGCCCAGGTCGCCGTGCGCGAGCGCCTCGGCGACCAGCGTGCCGGCCATCGCGGACCGCTCCTCGGAGATGCCGCCGAGGGCCTCGGGCAGGCCGAGGATCGGCAGCCCGACCTCGAGCCCCGCCTTGAGCACCGCCTCCGGGGCCGCGCACGCCTCGTCGGCCTCGGCCGCGACCGGCCGGAGCACCTCCGACGCGAGCTCGCTGACGACGTCGACGAGCATCTGCTCGTCCTCGGTGGGGGTCAGGTCGAACACGCCGCGACCGGCGGTCGCCGCCGGTCGAGTGCCGGCCTTGCCCGCGTTGCCCGCCTTCGCGAACGTGCGGCTGGCGGCCGTGATGGTCTTGAACCCGCTGCGCGTCGTGGTGAACACGGCCTGCTCGGCCTGCTTGCGCAGGCCCACCCGGTCGAGCACGTCGCTGCGGGCGAGCCGGCTGAGTGCGGCGACGGCGTACCCGATCGGGTCGCGGCTCTCCTTGCTGGACAGCCCGTGCTTCCCGCCGGGCCGAAGGCTGTGGATCAGGGACATGCGGTCAATGTAACTCGGAGTTACACTCCCGGCTACAGCGGGCGTCGTGGAGCCGGTCACACGGTCGCTACGCTCCCCGCATGCCTGACCAGCCCTCCGGCCAGCTCCCCGACGGCGGCCACGTCCGCCCGATCACCCGCTGGGGCACTCCGGTCATGCACCGGCCCCAGCAGCGCGTGACGGCGTACGACGACGCGCTCCGTGCCCTGGCCGCCGACATGGTCGCCACCATGTACGCCGCGGACGGCGTGGGCCTGGCGGCCTGCCAGGTCGGCGAGGACGTCGCGATGTTCGTCTTCGACTGTCCCGACGAGTCCGGCGAGCACACCGCCGGCGTGGTCTGCAACCCGGTGCTGACCCTGCCCGAGGGGCGCGACCGGCACCTCGACGACGGCGACGAGGGCTGCCTGTCGTTCCCGGGCGCCTTCGTCGAGTGCGCGCGGCCCGACGTCGCGACCGTCACCGGCACCGGCCTCGACGGCGAGCCGGTCGAGTTCTCCGGCGACGGCCTGCTCGCCCGGTGCCTGCAGCACGAGACCGACCACACCAACGGCATCGTGTTCGGCGACCGACTGCCCAACAAGGCCCGCAAGAAGCTCGAGAAGGCGCACGAGAAGGCGGCCCCCGACTTCCCCGCGGAGTGGCCGGCCGGCTGACCTCGCGCCTATCCTGCTCGGGGGTCGAGCGGGAGGAGGTCCAGCCATGTCCGACCGTTCCTTCAAGCCGATCCGGTCGCTGACCGGACGGGTGCGCCGGCGTACCCCGGCGGCTCCCGGCGCCCCGCTCGCCGTCGAGCGGACCCAGGACCGGGTCAGCATGGTCGACAGCGCGATCTACGTCGCCGGCGACCGCGTCGACTCACCCGCCACCCTGGCCGACACGTTCCGCTCGCTGAGCGAGCACGACGACGCCGTCGCCTGGATCGGGCTGTACCGGCCGGACCAGCACGAGCTGGGCGAGCTGGCGGAGGAGTTCGACCTGCACGAGCTCGCGGTCGAGGACGCGATCGTCGCGCACCAGCGGCCGAAGCTGGAGCGGTACGACGAGACGCTGTTCGTGGTGCTCCGGGCGGCGCACTACGTCGACTCCCGCGAGGAGGTCGAGTTCGGCGAGGTCCACCTGTTCGTCGGCCCGGACTTCGTGATCACCGTCCGGCACTCCGAGTCGCCGGACCTGTCCGCCGTACGCCGCCGGCTGGAGTCGAACCCCGACCTGCTCGCCCTGGGCCCGGAGGCGATCCTCTACGCGATCCTGGACCGGATCGTCGACGGCTACCTCCCCGTCGTCGCGGGCCTCGAGAACGACATCGACGAGATCGAGACGGAGGTGTTCGGCAGCGACCCGCAGGTGTCGCGGCGCATCTACGAGCTGACCCGCGAGGTGATCGAGTTCCAGCGGGCGACCCGTCCGCTCGCGACGGTGCTGCGCAACCTGTCCGCCGGCTTCGCGAAGTACGGCACCGACGAGGAGCTCCAGCGCTACCTGCGTGACGTCGAGGACCACCTCACCCAGGTCATCGAGCAGGTCGACGGCTTCCGGCAGCTGCTCCGCGACATCCTGACCGTGAACGCGACCCTGGTCGCCCAGCGGCAGAACGAGGAGATGCGCGCGCTGTCGGAGGCGAGCATCGAGCAGAACGACGACGTCAAGCGGATCTCGGCCTGGGCGGCGATCCTGTTCGCCCCCACCCTGGTCGGCACCGTCTACGGCATGAACTTCGACCACATGCCCGAGCTGCACTGGGCCGGCGGCTACCCCTTCGCGCTGGTGCTGATGCTGATGGTCAGCGTCACGCTGTGGGCGGTCTTCAAGTTCCGCCGCTGGATTTGACGCCGAGTCGGCGCAGTCTCAGCTGAGACTGCGCCGACTCGGCTCAGCGGCGCGCGGTGACGTAGCAGGCGACGGCGGTGGCGGCGGCGACGTTGAGCGAGTCGATGCCCTCGGCCATCGGGATGATGGCGCGGCGGTCGGCGGTCTGCTCCCAGCGCTCCGACAGGCCGTGCCCCTCGGAGCCGAGCACGAGCGCCACGCGGTCCAGGCCGGCCACGGCCTGCTCGATGGGTACGGCGTCCGGGGCGAGCGTCAGCGCGATGGTGGTGAACCCGAGGACGGTGAGCGCCGGCAGGGCGCCGTACCAGTCCGGCAGGCGGGTCCAGGGCGTGGTGAACACGGCGCCCATGCCGACCTTGATGGAGCGGCGGTAGAGCGGGTCGGCGCACCGGGGCGCCAGCAGCGCGGCGTCGAAGCCGAGGGCGGCGCCGGAGCGGAAGATCGCGCCGACATTGGTGTGGTCGACGATGTCCTCGAGCACCAGGACCGAGCGCGCGCCGGAGAGCACCGACGACACCGACGGCAGGGGCAGCCGCTCCAGCGAAGCCAGCGCGCCGCGGTGGACGTGGAATCCCGTGACCTCCTCGGCGAGTGCCTCGGTGACGACGTAGCAGGGCGCATCAGAGCGCGCGAGCTCGTCCGAGAGCCCCTCGAGCCAGCGCGGCGCCATCAGGAACGAGCGTGGGGTGAAGCCCGCGGCCACCGCGCGACGGACCACCTTCTCCCCCTCGGCGAGGAACAGCCCGTGGGTCGCCTCGAGGTGCTTGCGGAGCTCGACGTCGCGCAGGTCGCGGTAGTCGGCGAGCCGGGGGTCGGCAGGGTCGGTGATCTCGACGAGGGTGGCCATCACGCAAAGTGTGCGGGATGGGCCACGGCGACGACCTCGCCGACCACGATGATCGCCGGCGGGCGCACCGCCTCCTCCGAGAGCCTCGCGGCGAGGGTCCCGAGCGTCGCGAGCACGGTCCGCTCCCCCGGCATCGTGCCCTCGGAGACCACCGCCACCGGCGTGGCCGGCGAGCGGCCGCCGGCGACGAGGGCGGTGGCGATCGCGGGCGCGTTCTCGACCGCCATCATCAGCACGACGGTGCCGGACATCGAGCCGATGGCGGTCCAGTTGACCTGGGACTCGGGGTGTCCCGGCGGCAGGTGACCGGAGACGACCGTGAACTCGTGGGCGACGCCGCGGTGGGTCACCGGGATGCCTGCCACGCCGGGGACGGCGATCGGGCTGGACAGCCCGGGCACCACGGTCACCGGCACCCCGGCCTCGCGGCAGGCGATGACCTCCTCGAAGCCGCGGCCGAAGACGAAGCTGTCGCCGCCCTTGAACCGCACCACCCGCTTGCCCTCGAGCGCCCGCGCGACGATGACGCGGTTGATCTCCTCCTGCTGGGCGGACCGGCCGCGCGGCAGCTTCGCCACGTCGATCAGCTCGACGTCCGCGGGCAGCTCGCCGAGCAGCTCGCGCGGCGCGAGCCGGTCGGCGACCACGACGTCCGCCTCGACGAGCGCCTTGCGACCGGCGACCGTCATCAGCTCGGGGTCTCCGGGCCCGCCGCCGACCAGCACCACGCCCGGCGACCGGTCGCGCTGGTGCCGGGCCACGATCGTGCCCTCGCGCAAGCCCTCGAGGATCTCGTCGCGGACCGCCGCGGAGCGCTGCGGCTCGCGCTGGCCGAGCACCGCGACCGTCACGCCGGCGTGCCGACCGACCGCCGGCGTCCAGGCCGACGCCCGGGTGGCGTCGTCGGAGCGGACGCAGAAGACCCGGCGTACCTCCGCCGAGGCGGAGACCTGCTCGTTGACCGTGCGGTCGTCGGTGGCCGCGATGACGTACCACGCCTCGTCGAGGTCGGCGTCCTGGAAGCCGCGCCGGTGCCACGTCACCTCACCGGAGCCGACCATGCCCTCGATCGCCGGTGTCACGTCGGGGCTGACCACGTGCACGTCGGCGCCCACCGCGATCAGCTGCGGGACCCGGCGCTGCGCGACGTGCCCGCCGCCCACGACGACGACGCGCCGTCCGCCCAGCCGCAGGCCGGAGGGGTACGTCGGGAAGTCGTCCATGACGCCATCATCGTGGCCCCGCTCCGCTCGACCGTGGCGCAGGCTCACCCTCCGGACTACGTTGAGGTCCAAGCGTCCGCCGAGATAGGAGTGCCATGAGCCTCGACCGTCCGGTCAGCCCGAACCCGTACGACCTGCTCCCCGCCGTCGCGTCCTTCACCGTCACCAGTACGGACGTCACCGACGGCCAGCCGCTCAAGGACGACCAGGTCGCGGCAGCGGGCAACACGTCACCGCAGCTCTCCTGGGAAGGAGCGCCCGAGGACACCCGGAGCTACACGGTCACCTGCTTCGACCCGGACGCGCCGACCCCGAGCGGCTTCTGGCACTGGGTCCTCGTCGACCTGCCCGCCGACATCACCTCGCTCGACGCCGGCGCCGGCGCCGAGGGCGCCGAGCTGCCGGGCAACGCGTTCATGTGCCGCAACGACGGCGGCTCGAAGGCGTTCATGGGCGCTGCTCCGCCGGAGGGTGACCAGGTGCACCGCTACTACTACGTCGTGCATGCGGTGAAGGAGGACTCCCTCGGGGTCGACTCCGACGCCTCGCCCGCCGTCGTCTCCTTCAACCTGGCGTTCAAGACCGCCGCCCGCGCGATCCTGCACGGCACCTACCAGCACTAGGCGCCCGGGACTCTCATGCGGACCGTCGCCGCCCTCGCACTCACCGCGGGCCTGCTCGTCGGCCTCCCGCAGTCCGCGCAGGCGCAGGAGAGCTGCAACGGCGACCCCGCCACCATCGTGGGCACGCCGGGCGCCGCGATCGTAGGCACCACCGACCGCGACGTGGTGGTGACGAACGGGGCCGCGTCCGTCGACACGCTCGCCGGCATCGACGTCGTCTGCGTGACCGGCGGCGTGCCCACGACCATGGAGGGCGGCCCCGGGCGGGACCGGGCCGTCGTCGCCGTCCCGGGCGGCTTCGTGCGGATGGACCTCGGTGCCGGCACCCTCTCCTCCGGCCCCGGCGGCGACGGCTCGCTGACCGGCTTCGAGGACGCGACCGTCCGCGCCCACGGCGCGTTGGTGGACGGGACCAGCGGCCCGAACGACATCCGGTGGAACCTCTGCACCGGCACCATCACCGCCCAGCGCGGGCCGGACAAGGTGACCTGGGCCGGCGGCGAGGACCTCTGCGTGGCGGGCGACCAACGGACGTGGGGCGCCTTCGGCGGTGGCGGCCAGGACCTCCTGATCGGCAGCCCGTGGGCCGACACCCTGGTCGGGGGGCGTGGTCACGACGTCGGCGACGGGCGTGGCGGCTTCGACCGGTGCCGCGTCGAGGTCGCGCGCAACTGCGAGAGCGACCGGTGAGCGAGCCCGTCCTCGTCGGCGGCTCGATCGTCGACATGGGCGGGGTGGCCCGGGCGAAGTACGTGCCGGCCGCCCGCCTGGACGCGTTCCGCGAGATCGGGATGGGTGCGTCGCCGTCGTGGAGCGTCTTCACCGTCGACGGGTCCGTCGCGTTCACCGACGACCTCGGCGTGGTCGGCGACCTCCGGATCCACATCGACCCCGCCGAGCTGCGCGACGTCGCGGACGGCATCGCCTGGGCGCCCGGGGACCTGCACCACCAGAACGGCGAGCCGTCCGCGATGTGTGCCCGCCACGTGCTGCGTCGCGCGGTCGAGGCCGCCTCCGGGGCCGGGCTCACGGCCCGGGTCGGCGCCGAGCTCGAGTGCACGCTGCTCGCCCCGGACGGCTCGCACGCGACGACAGCGGGGTGGGCGCCGTACGGGCTGCGCTCGTCGCTGGAGCAGGCGCCGTTCCTCGTCGACCTGGCCCGGTCGGCCCAGGCCGCCGGGCTCGGCCTCGAGCAGCTGCACATGGAGTACGGCCACGACCAGGTCGAGCTGTCGCTCTCCCCCACCGACCCGCTCGCGGCGGCCGACGACGTCGTCCTGGCTCGCCTGGTGATCGGGCGCACCGCGGAGCGGCACGGCATGCGCGTGTCGTTCTCGCCGTTGCCGTTCGCCGGCGAGGCCGGCAACGGTGCGCACCTGCACCTGTCCCTCGCGAACGCCGACGGGCCGGTGTTCTCGGGTGGGGACGGGCCCCACGGCCTGACCCCCGCCGGCGCGGCCGCGATCGCGGGGGTGCTCGCGACGCTGCCGGAGCTGATCGCGGTGTACGCCGGGTCGGCACTGTCCGAGCGACGGCTGGTGCCCGGCAACTGGGCGGGCGCCGCCCTCTGCTGGGGGCTCGAGAACCGCGAGGCGGCGGTCCGGCTCGTCGAAGCAGGTACGGGCACCGCACACGGCGCCAACATCGAGCTCAAGGTGGTGGACCCGAGCTCGAACCCGTACCTCGCGATCGCCGCATTCCTCGGCAGTGCCCGGCTCGGCGTCGAGCGCGGCCTCACGCCACCCGACGAGGTGTCGGTCGACCCGTCCGGTTCCGGACTCGACCTCGCCCTCCTTCCCCCACACCAGGGGGCGGCCCTGGACGCGCTGGCCGGGTCCGGGGTGGCGCGCGAGCTGCTCGGCGGTCCGGTCGTCGACGGGCTGCTCGCCGTCCGGCGGCACGAGGTCAGGACGTTCTCCGGTCTCACCCTCGCCGAGACCGCCGAAACCCTGCGGATGGCATGGAGCTGCTAGTCGAGCATCTCGGCTCCGTCGGGCTCGTCGACCACCACGTGCACGGCTGGTTCACCGAGCCCGGCGACCGCGCGGCCTTCGAGGAGGCGCTGAACGAGGGCGCGACCGGGCCGGTCTCCTCGGGCTTCGACCTGCCCATCGGGGTGGCGGTACGCCGCTGGTGCGCGCCGCTGCTCGGCCTGCCCGCCCTGACCACCTCGGACGAGTACTGGGAGGCACGCTCCGCCACGCCGTACGACGAGCTCGTGCGCACCTTCCTCACCGCCGCGGGCGTCGACCACTGGGTTGTCGACACCGGGCTCACGCCGGGGCTCGTGACCGATCCCGAGCCGCGGTCCGAGGTGATCCGCCTCGAGCTGCTGATGGAGCAGGTGCTGGGCGAGGACGACGTGGTCGGTGCGTTCCGGGAGCGGCTCGGCCGCGCGGTCGCCTCCGGCACCGTCGGCGCGAAGACGATCGCGGCGTACCGGTGCGGCCTCGAGATCGACTGGTCGCGTCCCGACGACGCCGACGTCGCCGCCCGGGCCCGTACGGCGAGCACTCGGGTGGTCGATCCGGTGCTGGTGGCCTTCGGCGCCCACGAGGCGGCCGCTCTCGGGCTCCCGCTGCAGGTGCACACCGGCTTCGGCGACCGCGACCTCGACCTGTCGGCGGCGAACCCGCTCCACCTGACGCCACTGATCCGTACGGTCAGCAGCCCGGTGCTATTGCTGCACTGCTACCCGTACCACCGGCAGGCCGGCTACCTGGCCCAGGCCTTCGAGCACGTCTTCTTCGACGTCGGCCTCGCGATCAACCACCTCGGCGCGCGGTCGGTCCAGCTGGTCGCAGAGGCGATGGACCTGGCGCCGTTCGGCAAGCAGCTCTACTCCTCAGACGCCTACGGGCTGCCCGAGCTGCACTTCCTCGGCTCGGTCCTGTGGCGGCGGGCGATGGGTGAGGTGATCGGCGGGTGGGTGCGCCGCGGCGACTGGTCGACCGACGACGCGATCCGGGTGGTCGACCTGATCGGCCGCGACAACGCCGCGCGGGTCTACGACCTGTGAGCCGGTCCTCAGGCCCCGCGGAGCAGGTCCTCGAACGGCGTGGGCTCCGCGAACTCGTCCTCGACGGTGCGGCTGCGCCGGCGCGGCGAGCCGTGCAGCAGCCCGACCAGCTCGCCGGCCGCGCGGTCGATGCGCTCGTCGAGACCGCGGTCGCCGAAGTCCTCGCTCGCGGCGAAGACGCCGGTCGGCACCACGGTCGCCCGCAGGTAGCTGAACAGCGGCCGCAGGGCGTGGTCGAGCACCAGCGAGTGCCGGGCGGTGCCCGCGGTGGCGGCGACCAGGACCGGGGTGCCCTCGAGAGCACTGGGATCCAGCACGTCGAAGAACGACTTGAAGAGCCCGGAATAGCTCGCGGAGAACACCGGCGTGACCACGATGAGCGCGTCCGCCCGGCGTACCGTCTCGAGCGCGTCGGCCAGCTCTCCGGTGGCGAAGCCGGTGAGCAGGTGGTCGGCCAGCGGGTGCGCAAGCGGGCGCAGCTCGATGACGTCTACCTCCACGGGCTCGTGCGCGGCGGCCACCGTGGCGGCCGCCAGCCGGTCGGCGAGCAGCCTGGTCGAGGACGGCACGCTCAGGCCGGCGCTGATCACGGCGATGCGGGTCATACGGATGCTCCTGTCACGTCGTCGACCGCGTGCACGGTCGTGTCGTGCGCGCCGCCCGCGGCCTCGACCAGCGAGGCGTGGGTGGGCGCGTCGGGGATGTGGGCGGGACGGCCCTCGGCGAAGCCCTTGCGCATGTCGGGCAGGATCTCGCCGAGCAGGTCCAGCTGCTCCAGCACGGTCTTCAGCGGCAGGCCCGCGTGGTCGACCAGGAACAGCTGACGCTGGTAGTGGCCGGCGTAGTCGCGGAACGACAGCGTGCGCTCCAGCACCTGCTGCGGCGACCCGACCGTCAGCGGGGTCGCCTCGGTGAAGTCCTCGAGCGACGGGCCGTGGCCGTAGACCGGGGCGTTGTCGAAGTACGGCCGGAACTCGTCCACCGCGTCCTGGCTGTTCCTCCGCATGAAGAACTGCCCACCCAGCCCGACGATCGCCGTGTCGGCGGGGCCGTGGCCGTAGTGCTCGAAGCGACGGCGGTACAGCTCCACCATCTGCTTCGTGTGGCTGGCCGGCCAGAAGATGTGGTTGTGGAAGAAGCCGTCGCCGTAGTACGCCGCCTGCTCGGCGATCTCGGGGCTGCGGATCGAGCCGTGCCACACGAACGGGGCGACGCCGTCCAGGGGCCGCGGCGTCGACGTGTAGCCCTGCAGCGGCGTGCGGAACTTGCCCTCCCAGTTGACGACGTCCTCGTCCCAGAGCCGGCGCAGCAGCGCGTAGTTCTCGATCGCGAGGTTGAGCCCCTGGCGGATGTCCTTGCCGAACCACGGGTAGACCGGGCCGGTGTTGCCGCGCCCCATCATCAGGTCGACCCGGCCGTCGGTCAGGTGCTGGAGCTTCGCGTAATCCTCGGCGATCAGCACCGGGTCCGTGGTCGTGATCAGCGTGGTCGCGGTCGACAGGATGATGTTCTCGGTCTTCGCGCCGACGTAGGCCAGCGTCGCCGTCGGGTTCGAGGCGATGAACGGCGGGTTGTGGTGCTCGCCGGTGGCGAACACGTCGAGCCCGACCTCCTCGGCCTTCTTCGCGATCTCGACGGTCGCCTTGATCCGCTCGTGCTCGGTCGGGGTGCGACCGGTCGTCGGGTCCGGCGTCACGTCACCGACGGTGAAGATGCCGATCTGCATGTCCGCTCACTGTCCTCTGGTGGTAGTTGAATTCCGAAGTATCTACGGAACGACCACGGCCCGCCGGGTATTCCTGCCACCATCCTCGCGTGCGCCGCTGCCCCGCCTGGGTCCCCCTCCTGGTCCTCGCCCTCACGGTGGGCCAGCTCGCCGTCGCCGAGTGGTGGCCCGGGATCGAGCGGTTCGCCGACAAGGCGTTCGGCGCCCGGCTGCTCGCCTATCCCCTGCTGATGCTCGTGGCACCTGCCTGCTGGTGGCTCGCCAACCGGCGCCGCGAACCGCGGCCCACCCCGCCGTACGGCGCGTTCACACTCGTGATGCTGCCGTTCCTGGTCGACGTGACCGGCAACAGCCTCGACCTCTACGACGCGGTCGTCTGGTGGGACGACGCCAACCACTTCGCGAACTGGTTCCTGCTGCTGACCGGGCTCGGGCTGCTGGTGTGCGGGGCCGTCCGACCGCGCTGGGCGGTCGTGCTCGTGGTCTGCGGGCTCGGCGCGATCCTGGCGATCGGCTGGGAGGTCGGTGAGTGGTGGACGTTCATCCGGCACGGCACCGAGCTCGACACGGCGTACGAGGACACGCTCGGCGACGAGGTGCTCGGCACGCTGGGCGCGCTGTGTGCCGCCCTGCTGGTGGCGCGGCTCAGCCGCGCGGCGTCGCGGTGACGACGACGTTGCTCAGGTAGGCCTCGCCGTTCCAGTCCTCGCAGGTGAGGACCACCAGCCGCCCGGGCACGGACTGGCTGAAGAGCCGGCGGGCGTCGTCGGCGATCCGCCCCTTGCGGTAGATGTGCACGCTCTGCACGGCATACCGGAGCGTCCCGTGGTCGGTCCGGACCACGATCGCGTCTCCGCGGCGCAGGTCCTCGAGGTCGTCGAGGGCGCCGCCGCCGGTGTGCACGGTGTGCCCGGCGATCAGCGCACTGCCCCGCCTCCCACCGGGCTCGGCGCCGTCGGCCCACCACCCGAGCGTCGTGGGGTCGCTGGGCGGGATCAGCGTGCGGCCGGGGGCGTGCACGGGCAGCACCGGCGCACTCACCTTCAGCGCCGGGATCTTCACCCGGTCGGGCGCGCCGGGCACCCGCTTCGCCACCTCGGGCCTCGCGGTGGTGCCCGTGAGGGGGGCGGGCTGCGGATCCGACGCGGGGTCCGCGGAGACGGCGCCGGTGGGCTGCGACCACCACACGAAAGCGCCCGCGGCGGCCAGGACCAGCCCGGCCGCCGCGGCGCCTGTGGTTCGAAGGTCAGGCACGGGTCCCGTTGCGGCGCACGAGGCCGGCACCGGCCAGCGTCAGCCCGCCGGCGACGGCCACCAGCGGCCACGGGGAACGCGCCCAGTCCGGCAGGGCCGAGGAGTCCTGGCCCGCGTCGACCGAGGTCGGGACGGCCGCCGTGTCGGCGGACGTGCCGGGGCTCGTCGCGGTCTCGGTGTCCGGAGCCGTCGCGGTGGCGGCCTCGACACCGCGGTCGCCGTTCGCGTGGTGACGGCCGCCGTTGGCGGCGTGGTGCGCGGAGACACCCTGGCCCGCGGCGGTGTCCGCCTCGCACGGGGCGACCCAGAAGACCTTGGTCTTCGTGTCGTTGCCGAGCGAGTACGGCGTCGCCACGGTGAGCTTCACGTGGTAGCCCTGCTTCGGGTGCGGCTCGCCACCACTGAAGCTCAGCGTGTACTGCTGCCGGCCGTCGAGGTCGGTCCCGCCCCCGGCCGGGTCGCCGCCGACGAAGACCTGGTCCGGAGAGGTGCCGCCGATCGTCACGTCGGAGGTCGGGGCCTGAGCGGCGAAGGCGACCGTCGAGACGACGTCCTGGCCCTCGTCGAAGCCGAACCACTCCACGTAGAACGTGCAACCGGGGTGCGGGTTGTTGCTCGGGTGGCCGACCGCGTCGCCGGGGCCGGCGATCTTCACCGTGCCGTTGTTGCCGGGCGGGTTGTGCCCCTCCTGCTGGCCGATGCCGTTCGATCCCCCGCTGCCGTTCCCGTTCCCAACGCCGCTGCCGTTCCCGTGGCCGTGGTCGGCCTGCTGACCCGGCGCGTGGGCATGACCGTAGGCGTGACCGTGGTGCTGGTGCTGCGCGTGCTCGTGCTGCGGACCCTTCGGGTGGTCCTTGGTCTGGCCGAGGTGCTTCCCGTGGTCCGTGTGGTCGGACTTCGGGTCAGCGGCCGCGGCGCCGGCGAGCGCACCGCACGACAGCGTCATCAGCGTCGCCGCGGAAGCGAGCGCCATGCCATGGTGTATCCGAGACTTGCTCATCATTGGTAGCTCCCTGGTCAGGGCCGCCCGTGGCAGCCGTGCAGTCCCCCTGCGCCGGGGTTGTTGCCGGACCTGGAGGGTCCTGAACATCGGTCTAGACCAGAAAGGGATCACGCGTAACCTCACGGCGGTTTCGTCGTACGGCGGTGTTGTGTCGGCCGACGGGTGGACCGGGCACCGACGAGCCGCTCGACGTGACCCCGCACTTCCACGGGTACGGAGCGTGCCGCGAGACCAGGACCCGCGCCGGGCCGGCCTGTGACTAGGGTCGACGGCATGCGGCGTGTCCTCCTCGGGGTCCTGCTCCTGCTGCTGGTCGCGCAGCCGGCGTACTCCGCACCGGCCGGCCTCGACCGGCCGGGGCGCAAGGAGATCGCGATGGAGCTGGTGTCCAGCGCGGAGAACTCCACGCTGAGGTGGCGGCGGCAGTACACCTACCTCGAGGACATCGGGGACGGCCGCGGCTACACCGGCGGGATCATCGGGTTCTGCTCGGGCACCGGTGACCTGCTGGTCGTCGTCCGCAGGTACACGAAGGCGCAGCCGGACAACCCGCTCGCGCGCTTCATCCCGGCACTGCGCCGGGTGAACGGGTCGGACTCGCACCGCGGCCTCGGCCAGCCGTTCGTCCGCGCGTGGCACCGCGCCGCGCACGACGCGGCGTTCCGGCGCGCCCAGGACGCCGAGCGTGACCGTGTCTACTTCGACCCGGCCGTGCGCCGGGCCAGGGCCGACGGGCTGCGCACCTTGGGCCAGTTCATCTACTACGACGCGATGGTGATGCACGGTCCGGGCAGCGACGCGTCGAGCTTCGGCGGGATCCGGCGTGCTGTGCTGCGGGTCGCCCGCACCCCTGCCGAGGGCGGCTCGGAAGGCCGGTACCTGAACGCGTTCCTCGACGCCCGCACGCGGGTGATGGAGCAGGAGGAGGCGCACTCGGACACCTCCCGGATCGACACCGAGCAGCGCCGGTTCCTCCGCGAGCGGAACTTCGGGCTGCGACCGCCGCTCACCTGGCACGTGTACGGCGATCGCTACCACATCGGCTGAGGCAACCGCGGTGGAGGCAGCCGTGCCGGCGGCGGGCTAGCGAGGCTGGGGCAGCCCACCGTCGATCAGGCCGTCCCAGGCACGCAGGAAGTCGTCGGCGAGCCGGTCGTTGCCGTCGAGCGCGCACGAGACGACCGCCCCCGTCCGCACCATCATCAGCTGCTCGGCGGCGGACCTCGGGTCGCGGTGGTCCAGGCGCCGCAGGAGCTCCTCGAGCTGCCCGGTGACCCAGCCCCTGATCTCGCGCGCATGCACACGTGAGGTGTGGGAGCCGGTGAACTCGGCCGAGGCGTTGATGAACGGGCAACCGCGCCGTACGGCGCCGAAGTCGTCGCGGGTGAGCACCTCGGCCAGCTCGGTGAGCGCCCCGCGCGGGTCGTCGGCATGCTGCTCGACGACGCTGGCGACCTGCGCGCGATCAGCGGCGGCCCTGCGATCGAGGTACGCCGCGATCAGGTCGTCCTTGGAGGGGAAGTGCCGGTAGAGCGTGACCCGGGTGACCCGGGACTCCGCGACGATCCGCTGGATGCCGACGGCGTGGATGCCCTCGTCGTAGAACAGCCGGTCGGCGGTCTGCAGGATGCGTTCGCGAGCCGGCAGGTCCGAACCCTTCATCGCCCGTCCACTCCTTCGTCTGTCGCCGTCGGCCCCGACGCTCTTGCCACGGCCGGCGGACCGCCCTACGTTAGCCAGCAGGCAGGTAGAACGATCGGTATACACCCTCCATCCTCCCCCGCGACGAAGGATCCGTCATGGCCGCTGACCACCCCGTCCTGTTCATCCACGGTCTCTGGCTGCACGCCCGGTCCTGGGACGACTGGGTCGAGCTCTTCGCGAAGGCGGGGTACGACGCCTCGGCGCCGGGCTGGCCAGGCGACCCGGAGACGGTCGAGGAGGCGCGCTCGCGGCCCGAGGAGATCGCGGACCACGGCATCGACGACGTGGTCGCGCACTACGCCGACATCATCGTCGGGATGCCGGTGAAGCCGATCCTGGTCGGACATTCGTTCGGTGGCATGATCGCGCAGCGGCTCCTGGGCGAGGACCTGGCGGCCGCGGCGATCGCGATCGACGCCGCCCAGATCAAGGGCGTCCTCCCGCTGCCGCTGTCGGCCCTGAAGGCGACGCTGCCGGTGTTCAAGAACCCGGCCAACAGGCACCGCGCCGTCTCGCTGACCGCCGAGCAGTTCCGGTTCGCGTTCGGCAACGCGATCCCCGAGGAGGAGTCGGACGCGCTCTTCGAGAGGTGGGCGATCCCGGCACCCGGCAAGCCGCTCTTCGAGGCCGCCGCGGCGAACTTCAACCCGCACTCGCCGGCCAAGGTCAACACCGAGAACTCCGGCCGGGGTCCGCTCCTGCTCGTCATGGGCGGCAAGGACCACACCGTGCCCGAGGCCGTCACCAGGTCCACGCTCAAGCAGTACCGGCACAGCGAGGCGGTCACCGACATCCTCGAGCTCGAGGACCGTGCCCACTCGCTGACCATCGACCACGGCTGGCGCGACGTCGCGGACGCCTGCCTGTCGTGGCTCGGCAAGCAGGGACTCTGACCGATGGATCTCGGGCTGGCCGGCCGGACCGCGGTCGTCACTGGCGCGAGCAAGGGCATCGGGCTGGCGATCACCCGCGCGCTGGCCGCAGAGGGAGTCACGGTCGTCGCAGGAGCGCTGCACGGCAGCGAGGAGCTGAGCGCGGTCGCCGGGGCACGTCCGGTCGCGGTCGACCTCACGACGCCGACCGGCCCGGCCGAGCTGGTCGCGGCCGCGGGCGACGCCGTCGACATCCTCGTCAACAACGTCGGGGCGGTGCGGGCGCGACTCGACGGCTTCGTCGCGCTCTCCGACGAGGAATGGGAGTGGTCGCTGACGATCAACTTCCTCGCCGCCGTCCGCACCATGAGGGCGGCGATCCCGCGGATGACCGGGCGGCCGGGGGCGAACATCGTGACGGTCAGCTCCGTCAACGCGTTCCTTCCCGATCCGGGCGTGCTCGACTACAGCGCGGCCAAGGGCGCGCTCAGCAACGTCTGCAAGTCGCTCTCGAAGGAGCTCGGCCCCGGCATCCGGGTCAACACGGTCAGTCCCGGCCCGGTGCGGACCGACCTGTGGCTGGGCAGCTCGGGCGTCGCCGCGACGGTGGGAGGCGCGAGCGGGAGCGATCCCGCCGACGTCGTACGCCGGCAGGAGGCCGCGGCTCCCTCGGGGCGGTTCACGCGACCCGAGGAGGTCGCCGACCTGGTGGTCTACCTGGCGAGCGACCGCGCCGCGAACATCACCGGCAGCGACGTCACGATCGACGGAGGCCTGATCACGACGCTCTGAGGATCATCCCTGTTCGCGACGCTCGTGCAGGCGCTGCTGGGCGGCCGGCAGGAAGGCCAGGCAGGGCGCCTCGGCGCCCGGGTGCTTCTCGACCAGGTGGAACGTCCACCGGTCCATCGCGGCCAGGTAGCCGTTGTCCGCGCCGGCACGATACGTCGACCAGGGCCGCTTGGTCCTGGTGAGGCACGTCGTGCAGGTGATCTTGTAGACGAACTGCCGGTCGCCGTCCAGGTCGATCCTGACCGTCGCCAGCGGACCGGCCTCCACGGAAGCCTTCCGCTCGCGCGCTGATCGGCTCGCCACCATCTCGTACCCCTGTCGTCCTCGGCAGGCGAGCCTACGCGGTGGCCCGTCGACCGGTGCCGCCGCTCGCGTGGCGTCGCCACGGCTTCACCATGGGATCCGGTCGGACCTGCACGTCCCACGGCGAGCACACCATGGCACGTGTCGGTTTCCCCGGAGACCGTGGTGAACCGACAGCAGCGCTGGCGCGACCCCACCCCAACAGCCCCCCAGGGCGGTCATGCCAACGGAGCGCGGAGAGAGCAGCGCACGGGATACCGCTCCCCCGCGACGTCGACCTCGAAACCACCGCCGGCGAGCCAGTCGCCGGTGACCGGACCGTCGTGGCGCAGGTAGGCGAGCCCGACGCTGGAGCCGACGGTCGCGCCCCAGGCTGCGCTGGTGACCTGGCCGGCGGGTACGCCGTCGCGCAGCACCAGCTCACCGCCCCACAGCATCGGCTCGGGTGACCCGACCACGAACGACACCAGCCGGCGGCGAGGGCCGGCCGCGGCCAGCCGATCACGGTGGTCCGACAACGCCGCGCGGCCCAGGAAGTCCTTCGACCCCGACAGCGCGGTCGCGAACACCAGCCCCGTCTCGACCGGCCCGAAATCCGGTGTGAGCTCACGGCCGAAGGCGCGGAAGCCCTTCTCGAGCCGGAGCGACTCGATGGCGTAGTAGCCGGCGTCGGTCGCGTCCAGGGCGTCGTACACGGCGCCGGCGTCACCGACGGGCACCAGGAGCTCCCAGCCCAGCTCGCCGACGTACGTCATCCGGGTGGCGCGCAGGTCGACGCCGGCCACCCGGACGACACGCGACGTGGCGAACGGGAAGCCCTCCTCCGACCAGTCGTCGCCCGACAGCGACGACAGCAGGGCGCGGGACCGTGGGCCCATGACGCCGAGCACGGCGTACCGCTCCGTGACATCGTCAGCCGGTACGCCGTGCCGCGCGAGCCAGTCGAGGTCGCGGATGGTGGTCGCCGAGCTGGAGACGAGGAGGAAGGACGAGGCGCCGGTCCGGGTGACGGTCAGGTCCGCCTCGTACGTCCCGCGCTCGTTGAGGAACGGTGTGTACACGCACTGCCCCACGGGCACGTCGACGTCGGCCGCGCACACCCATTGCAGCCCCTCGAGCGCGGACGGACCCGAGACGACGTACTTCGAGAAGGAGGTCTGGTCGAAGACCGCGACGTCGGTGCGGCAGGCGGCCTGCTCGGCGGCCGACCACGGGAGCCAAGACGGCTTGCCCCACGAGTACTCGAGGACCGGGCCGAAGACGTTGGGGCGCTCCCAGCCCATCCGGGTGCCGAAGAGCGCGCCCGCGCGACCCAGCCGGGAGTGGAGGGGCGAGGTGCGCTGGGGCCGACCGGACTCGAGCTCGCGGTTCGGCCACGGGAGCGCGTAGTGCAGCCCGAGCACCTCCGAGACCCGCGAGCGCAGCCAGCCGTTGTCGCCGTGGAACGGCGCGAACCGGCGTACGTCGACCGCGACCAGGTCGTCCTGTGGCTCACCGGCCACGATCCACTCGGCCAGTGCGCGCCCGGCGCCGCCGGCGGAGGCGATGCCGACCGAGTTGAAGCCGGCGCCGACGAAGTACCCCCGGGGTGACGGGGCCTCGCCCAGGAGGAACTGGTTGTCCGGGGTGAACGACTCCGGCCCGTTGTAGAACTTCCGGACCCCGGTCTCCTCCAGGGCCGGGACCCGCAGCACGGCCTCGTCCATGAGGACCGAGAAGTGGTCCCAGTCCTCCTCGAGGAGCTGGAACTCGAACGGGTACGGCAGGTCGTCGGGTGACCGCCACGGCTTCGCCTCGGGCTCGAAGCCACCCACCACGAGCCCTCCGGTCTCCTCCTTGAAGTACGTCCAGCCGTCGGGGTCGCGCATGATCGGCAGGTCCGGGTGCACACCTGGCACCGCCTCGGTCACGACGTAGAAGTGCTCGGCCGAGTGCAGAGGCACCGTCACGCCGGCCAGATCGCCGAGCGCCTTCGCCCACTGGCCGGCGCAGTTCACGACCACCTCGGCCTCGACGTCGCCCGCGTCGGTGCGCACGCCCGTCACGCGGCCGTCGGCGACCGGGAAGCCCATGACGCGCACCCGCTCGACGACCCGTGCACCGCCGCGCCGCGCGCCGCGCGCCAGCGACTGGGTGAGGTCGGCGGGGTTCACCTTCCCGTCCCCGGGCAGCCAGATGCCGCCGAGCAGGTCGTCCACGCGCATCGGCGGCCACAGCTCCTGGGCACGCTCGGGTGAGACGAGCTCGCAGGGCATGTCGTACGCGACCGCGTTGGCGGCCGTACGCCGCAGCTGCACCATCCGGTCCTCGGTGCGCGCGACGACGAGCCCGCCGACGTTGCGGTAGCCGGTCGCCAGCCCGGTCTCCGCCTCGAGCGAGGCGTACAGCTCCGCGGAGTACTGCACCAGCCGGGTGCCGCTCTCCGAGGCCCGAAGCGGGCCGACCAGCCCGGCTGCGTGCCAGGTTGTCCCGCACGACAGCGTGCCCTGCTCGAGCAGCAGCACGTCGGTCCAGCCGAGCCTGGTGAGGTGGTAGGCGACCGAGGTGCCGATGACACCGCCACCCACCACCACGACGCGGGCACGCGACGGTAGGTCAACCACGGGCGACATCCTCCAGCAGCCGGGGGAACGCCGGGCCTCGGAACGTCTCGACCGCCTTCTCGTAGCGGTCCGTCCCCCAGCCGCGGAAGTCGTACGCGATCGGGCTCGCGGCGGACTGGATGAATCCCCACAGAGACCAGCCGTACTCGCTGCACAGCATCTGCAGCAGCACCCGCGCGAGGTCGGCGCGCGTCGGCGCTCCGAAGTAGTGCGCGACGTACGCCTCGACCTGCTCGGGGGTGAAGCCGCACTCGGTCGCGGTGTTGCCGAGCTCGAAGCACGGGTCGTTGTTGCCGGAGTACTCGTAGTCGATCAGCCACACCTGCCGGCCGTCGTCGATGAAGTTCGCGGCCAGCAGGTCGTTGTTGCACGGCACCGTCGGCCGCGGCGCGACGGCGAGCGCCCGGCGCACGTCCTCCCACGCGGCCGCGTGGTCGTCGTACCCCTCGGGCAGCCAGTAGCCGTTCTCGCGGACCGTGCGCAGGTACGCCGCCTGCCGGGCGAACATGTCGAAGTCACCGGTGAACCGCGGACCGGCGTGCAGCCGCCGGCACGCGTCCGCCGCGCGCGCGAGGACCGGCGGCTCCGAGAACGACGGGTCGCTGAGTGCGTCGCCCTGCAGGTAGGTGATCACGAGCATGGACAGGTCCGGCCGGTACTCGACCACCTCCGCCCCCACGCCCGCGGCCGCCGCGGCCGCGGTGTTGTCCGCCTCGGCGTCCCGGTCGATGCCGAGGAGCGAGGCGTCGCCCTGCGACCACCGGACGACCAGGTCCAGCTCCCCGTCGTCGGTGGTGACGTGGAGGTTGCGGTTGGTCAGCCCGCCCGGGAGGTCCGAGACCCGCCAGGACCGCCCCGCCAGGCAGGCGAGGCGGTCCAGCGGTGGTACCCCCACGTGGTTGGTCGTCGGTCAGTCGTCGAAGGCGTCGACCACGGCCTGGTCGATCGTCTGGACCGGGCCGGTGAACCAGTTCTTCGCCGACACCGACCACCAGATCGCCAGCAGGAGCAGGACGCCGACGGTCATGATCGGCGCATAGTTGACGCTGGCCCAGTCGAACTCGTCGCGCCACGGCGCGCCGGCTGGGACGGTGGGCAGCATCAGCATGATGCCGACGACCAGGATCTCGACGACCGCCACGGGGTTCATCCACTTGTACTTGCTGCCGTTGTTCCAGCCGCCGACCTGGAACTTGTCGCCGTGGCGCCACCGCAGGAAGATCGGGATCGCGAACGAGAAGTACAGGCCGATGACCGACACCGAGACGACGGCGTAGAACGCGGTCGGGATGCCGTTCACGGACTTCAGCGCCGGCAGCGTGATGATGCCTCCGATCACGGCCGCGCAGACGACAGCGTTGACCGGCGTCCTGCGCGCGTTGACCTTGGACCACAGTCGCGAGCCGGGCACGGCGCGGTCCCGGCTGAAGGCGAACATCATCCGCGAGGTCGACGTGAGGCAGGCCGTGGCGCAGAAGAGCTGGGCGGAGGCGGAGATGAACAGCAGCGTCCCGGCCCAATTGGCCCCGAGGGACGCGTCGAAGACGTAGGCGACCCCACCGGCCGGGATGCTGGCGTAGTCGGGCTTCCCGTCGACCTGCGGGATCGCGAAGGTGACCGCGAGCAACAGCAGGTAGCCGCCGATCGCCGAGTAGAAGATCGACCGCCACAGCCCCTGGGCCGCGGCCTTCGCCGCGCCCTGCGTCTCCTCGGACAGGTGGACCGAGGCATCGAAGCCGGTGATCGTGTACTGCGTCAGGATGAAGCCGAACGGAATGATCACGAAGAAGAAGGCCAGCGAGCCGGTCGACCCGCCGTCCCAGCCCGAGCCGTTGAACTTGTCGGTGAAGACCTGGGACACGCTCAGGTGCTGGTCCGGGACGACCAGCAGGACGCCGATCAGGACCGCCGCACCGACGACGTGCCACCACACCGAGATGTTGTTGAGCAGCGCGAGCAGGTGGCTGGAGAAGATGTTGATCAGCGTGATGAGGGCGAGGATCACGACGAAGAACACGAAGATCCGGTTCAGGGAGAACGTGTCGTACCAGCCCCACTCGAGGAAGGTCAGCTCGAAGAACGTGGCGCACCCGTAGGCGACCGAGGCGGTGACCGCGACGAGCCCGATGAGGTTCAGCCAGCCGGTGAAGAAGCCCGCTCGCGCCCCACCGAGCTTGGAGGCCCAGTAGTAGATGCCGCCGGACGTCGGCATCGAGGAGACGAGCTCCGACATCGTGAAGCCGATGATCAGGATGAAGACCGAGATGATCGGCCAGGACCAGGAGATCGAGATCGGTCCACCGTTCGCGATGCCCGCGCCGTACGTCGTCAGACAGCCGGCGAGGATCGAGATGATCGAGAACGAGATCGCGAAGTTCGAGAAGCCGGACCAGGTCCGGGAGAGCTCCTGCTTGTAGCCGAGCTTGGCCAGGTGCTGCTCATCGGCGTTGAGGTGAGGATGGGGAGCCTCGACGGGCTCGTGCGCTTCGGGCATGCGACACACCTTCCGGGGCGATCGTGCGAATGTGAACCGGACGCTAGACCCCGCCCGATTCGGGTGTAAAGACATCCTGATAAAAATGGTATGAACTCAGACCATTGACACGTGCTCCGCACGATCCGAAGGATGACCCCCGTGACCGCTCCCGCCGAGCACCTCCCCGAGGCGGTGCTGCGCCCCGTGCGCGGGCACCACGCCTTCGAGGCGTGCGTGGAGCAGCTCGCCACGGCGATCCGACTGGGGGTCTACCCGCTCGGCACCGCCCTGCCGCCCGAGCGCGAGCTGGCCGCGATCCTGCAGGTCTCCCGGGCCACGCTGCGCGAGGCGATGGCCGCGCTGCGGGAGGCCGGACTGGTCGAGACCACACGTGGCCGCGGCGGCGGCACCGTCGTCACCCTCAAGCCCCGGACACCGTCTGCGAGAGCCGCGGCGCGGATCTCCCCCGAGCGGCGCCGGGACTGGCTCGACGCCCTCGAGTTCCGCCGCGTGGTCGAGCCCGGAGCGGCGTACCTCGCGGCGCGGATCCAGCCCGCCGGCGTACGCCGCGAGCAGCTGGAGCGAGCGCTCGCGGACGTGGATGCCGCTCGCAGGCCGGCCGCGCACCGGCAGGCCGACTCCCGGTTCCACCTGACCGTCGCCTCGCTCGCGGACTCGCCGCGCACGATCGAGGCGGTGACGTCGGTGCAGGCGACGCTGCACGAGATGCTGCTGGCGATCCCGGTGCTCGGCACCAACATCGCCCACTCGGACCGCCAGCACGCGGCGCTGGTGAAGGCGATCCTGGCCGGCGACGCCGACCGGGCCCGCCGCGTGATGGAAGAACACTGCGACGACACGGCCGCGCTGCTGCGCGGCCTCCTCGGATAGACCCCGACCAGGAGCTGGTGTGACCGAACTCCGCAACAACCGCCACCTGACCATCGAGCAGCTGCTCGACCGGATCGGCACCGGCAGGATCGACACGGTCGTCGTCGCGTTCACCGACATGCAGGGCCGGCTGCAGGGCAAGCGCCTGCACGGCCGGTACTTCGCCGACGTCGTCGTCCCGCACGGGACCGAGGGCTGCAACTACCTCCTCGCGGTCGACGTCGAGATGAACACCGTCGACGGCTACGCGATCTCCTCGTGGGAGAAGGGCTACGGCGACATGGAGTTCGTGCTCGACGAGCGCACGATCCGGGTGCTCACCCACCTGCCGGCGACGGCGATGGTGCAGTGCGACCTGGTCTGGCCGCCCGACGAGTCCGGGCAGCACTCCCCCGTGGTCCAGTCGCCGCGCGCGATCCTCCAGCGGCAGCTCGACCGGTGCGCCGAGAACGGCTGGCAGGCGCTCGCCGGGACCGAGCTGGAGTTCATCGCGTTCGACACGTCGTACGAGGAGGCGGGCCTCCGGCACTACCGCGACCTCACCCCGGTCAACCAGTACAACGTGGACTACTCGATCCTCGGCACCTCCCGGGTCGAGCCGCTGCTGCGGGCGATCCGGAACACCATGTACGACGCGGGTCTCGACGTCGAGGGCGCCAAGGGCGAGTGCAACTTCGGCCAGCACGAGATCGGCTTCCTGTACGCCGACGCGCTCACCACCGCCGACAACCACGCGGTCTACAAGACCGTCGCCAAGGAGATCGCCGCCCAGCAGGGCAAGTCGCTCACGTTCATGGCGAAGTACAACCAGCGCGAGGGCAGCTCCTGCCACATCCACCTGTCGCTGCGCGGCGAGGACGGCGACCTGGTGTTCTGGAAGGACGGCGCGCGGACGCCCCTGTACGACCACTTCGTGGCCGGGGTGCTGGCGACCGCGGCCGACTTCACGCTGCTCTACGCGCCGAACATCAACTCCTACAAGCGCTTCGCGGACGGTTCGTTCGCCCCGACCACGATCGCGTGGGGCCTCGACAACCGCACCTGCGCGCTGCGGCTCGTCGGCCACGGCGCCGGCGCCCGGATGGAGAACCGGATCCCCGGCGCCGACGTCAACCCCTACCTCGCGCTCGCCGCGATGCTCGCCGGCGGCCTGCACGGGATCGAGAACGAGCTGCCCCTGGAGCCGGAGCTGGTCGGGAACGCCTATCACTCCGCCAAGCCCAGGGTGCCGCACACGATGGGGGCCGCACGGGAGGCGTTCGTCGCGTCGAAGGCCGCGCGAATGGCCCTGGGCGACGAGGTCGTGGAGCACTACGCGAACATGGCCGCCGTCGAGCTCGCGGCGTACGACGCGGCCGTCACCGACTGGGAGCTGCACCGAGGGTTCGAGAGGCTGTAAGTGACTGCTGAGACCTACACGGTCATCAACCCGGCGACCGCGTCGCCGGTGACCGACGTCCACCTGGCCTCCGTCGCCGAGACGGATGCTGCCATCGAGGCCGCGCACGCGGCGTTCCCCGCGTGGCGGGCGATGCCGCCCGGCGAGCGCGCCACCCTGCTGCGCCGCTTCGCCGCGGTCGTGGACGCGCACGTCGAGGAGCTCGCCGAGCTCGAGGTGCGCAACGCCGGCCACACCTGGGGCAACGCGCGCTGGGAGGCGGGCAACGTCCGCGACTGCCTGAACTACTACTCCGGTGCTCCCGAGCGGCTCTTCGGGCGCCAGATCCCGGTCGCCGGCGGCGTGGACGTGAC
This sequence comes from Nocardioides sp. HB32, assembly GCF_054058995.1. NCBI lineage: Bacteria > Bacillati > Actinomycetota > Actinomycetes > Propionibacteriales > Nocardioidaceae > Nocardioides > Nocardioides sp. HB32. Next base: position 3,043,514 of record NZ_JBSSBS010000001.1, on the reverse strand, counting down.
GTTCCACGAGCCGCTCGGCGTGGTCGGGATCATCGTGCCCTGGAACTTCCCGATGCCGATCGCCGGCTGGGGGTTCGCGCCGGCCCTGGCGGCCGGCAACACCGTCGTCCTCAAGCCGGCCGAGCTGACGCCACTGACGGCGATCCGGCTGGGCGAGCTCGCCCGCGAGGCCGGCCTGCCCGAGCACGTCCTCACCGTGATCCCCGGCAAGGGATCGGTGGTCGGGGAGCGGTTCGTGACGCACGAGCTGGTGCGCAAGGTGTGCTTCACCGGCTCCACCGAGGTGGGCAAGCGGATCATGGCCGGCTGCGCCGAGCAGGTGAAGCGGGTGACGCTCGAGCTCGGCGGGAAGAGCGCGAACATCGTGTTCGCGGACGCCGACATCGCAGCGGCCGCGGCCAGCGCGCCGTACGCCGTCTTCGACAACGCCGGCCAGGACTGCTGCGCCCGCTCGCGCATCCTGGTCGAGCGACCGGCGTACGACGAGTTCATCTCGAAGCTCCAGCCCGCGCTCGCGAGCCTGCGGGTGCTGGACCCGAGCGACGAGTCGTCCGAGATGGGCCCGCTGATCTCGGCACAGCAGAAGGCCACCGTCACCGGCTACCTCGACGGGGCGGAGGTCGCGTTCGCCGGCAGCGTCCCGGGTGGCGACGGCTTCTGGGTGCCGCCCTCGGTCGTGGCCGTGGACGACCCCGCCGCGCGGATCTGGCGCGAGGAGGTGTTCGGCCCGGTGGTGGCGGTGATGCCGTTCGACGACGAGGCCGACGCGGTCGCGAAGGCGAACGACACCGAGTACGGCCTGTCCGGGTCGATCTTCACCAACGACCTCGGCAAGGGTCTCCGGGTCGCCCGCGGCGTCGAGGCCGGCAACCTCAGCGTGAACTCGCACTCGTCGGTCCGCTACTGGACGCCGTTCGGTGGCTACAAGCAGTCCGGTCTCGGCCGGGAGCTCGGTCCGGACGCCCCGATGGCGTTCACCGAGGAGAAGAACGTCTTCATCGCTCACTAGGGGAGTCCGCGGGATCCCCGGTTAACCGGGGATCCCGGCACTTCTCGGGCGTTGCAACACCCCCGAAGTGCCAGAAGAGGCCGGGAAGTACCGAACCAGAGAGGTGCCAACGTGGCAGGGAGAATCCAGGACCGGGTCGCGGTCATCACCGGAGGCTGCTCCGGGATCGGGCTCGCGACGGTCGAGCGGTTCGTGCAGGAGGGCGCGAAGGTCGTCATCGGCGACATCGACGACGAGCGCGGGCACCAGCTCGCCGACCGGCTCGGCGGCGAGTCCGTCGCGACGTACGTGCACGTGGACGTGACGTCGAAGGAGGAGGTCGACGCCCTCTTCCGGACCGCGAAGGACACCTACGGCTCGGTCGACATCGCGTTCAACAACGCCGGGATCAGCCCGCCCGAGGACGACTCGATCCTGGACACGGACCTGGACGCGTGGCGCAAGGTGCAGGAGGTCAACCTGACGTCTGTGTACCTCTGCTGCAAGGCCGCGCTGCCGTACATGCTCGAGCAGGGCAGGGGCTCGATCATCAACACCGCGTCGTTCGTCGCGGTGATGGGGGCGGCCACCTCGCAGATCTCCTACTCCGCCTCGAAGGGCGGCGTGCTGTCGATGACGCGTGAGCTCGGCGTGCAGTTCGCACGTGAAGGCGTCCGCGTCAACGCGCTGTGCCCGGGGCCGGTCAACACGCCGCTGCTCCAGGACCTCTTCGCCAAGGACGCGGAGCGCGCGGCCCGGCGCCTCGTGCACGTGCCGATGGGTCGCTTCGGCGAGCCCGAGGAGATGGCGGCTGCCGTCCTGTTCCTCGCCTCCGACGACTCCTCGTTCATGACCGCCAACACGTTCCTGGTGGACGGCGGCATCTCCGGGGCCTACGTCACGCCGCTGTGAGCACGCCCCTCATCGGTCTCACGACCTACCGGGAACAGGCGGCCTGGGGCGTCTGGGACCAGCGGGCTGACCTGCTCCCGACGCAGTACGCCGCCGCGGTCGAGGCGACCGGCGGCGTACCGGTCCTGCTTCCTCCCGTGGGCCAGCCCGGCGCAGCGGACGCGGTCGTCGCCCGCCTCGACGGCCTGGTGATCAGCGGGGGTGCCGACGTGGACCCCGGCCGGTACGGCGAGGACGCGCACCCGAGGACGGCGAGCTGGCGCGCCGACCGCGACGCGTGGGAGTCGGCGCTGCTCGGCGCCGCCGGCGCCGCGGGGCTGCCGGTGCTCGGCGTCTGCCGCGGCATGCAGGTGATGGCCGTGCACGCGGGCGGCGTGCTGGACCAGCACGTGCCCGACCTCGTCGACCACGAGCAGCACTCCCCCGGCGGCGACGAGTTCGGCGCGATCACCGTGTCGACCGTCGCGGGCACCCGGCTGGCCGGCCTCGTGGGCGAGCGGCTGTCGGTGAACTGCCATCACCACCAGTCGGTGCGGAGCCACCCGGGGTTCGACGCCGTCGCCCACGCCGCGGATGGCACGCTGGAGGCCATGGAGGCACCCGGCCCGCGGTTCTGCGTCGGCGTCCAGTGGCACCCCGAGACCGCCGCGGACGTCGGCCTGCTGGCCGGGCTGGTCCGCGCGGCGGCGGCGTACGCGACCGGTCGATGACGCTCGTCAGCGCGCACCGCTGCCTCACGAGCGCGGACATCGAGGCCGCGATCGCACTGGGCGCGGACTACGTCGAGATCGACGTGCAGCGCACCGCGGACGGAGCGCTCGTGCTCCACCACGACCCGGTCGACGTGGCGCCGCCCGACGTGCTCCGGTACGCCGACGCGCTCGATCTGATCGCCGGCCGCAGCCGGGTGCACCTCGACCTGAAGTTCCGCGGCGACGAGGTCGCGGCCGTGGCGCTGGCCGTGGACCGGCTGGGCACGGACCGGATGCTGGTGACCACCGGCCACGACGACGGGGTGCGCGCCGTCCGCGACTGGTCGGACGCCCACGGGCACCACCTGATGGTGGGCCTGTCGCTGGGTCGCGGCGTGCCGGGGTTCGCGCTCTGGCAGATGGCGAAGGTGCGCGCCTCCGAGCTCTGGCCGGGGGTCCGCTACCGGCACTCGCGGGCGAACATCGTCGTCGCCCACCACTGGCTGGCCCGGCTGCGGGTGCGCCGGTTCGCCCGTCGGCACGGCCTGCCGCTGCTGGTCTGGACGGTCGACACACCGCGCTCCCTGGCGTACTGGATGCGCCCCGGCCGCGCCTGGTTGGTGACGTCCAACGAGCCGGCGGTGGCGCTCCGGCTCCGGGCTGACAGAATTTCGCCATGACCCGTGGAGCGTTCGACGAGCTCGTGCCCGACGTCCTGGGCGAGCCGTACCTGGCCGAGACCATCAGCCTCCCGCCCGACGAGGAGGGACCGGTCGTCGTCACGCTCGTCGTACGCCGGCCGCCGGAGCCCACCGGGCGGGCGGTCCTGCACGTGCACGGGTTCTGCGACTACTTCTTCCAGACCGACTACGCGGAGTGGTGGAACGAGCGCGGCTACGACTTCTACGCGGTCGACCTGCGCAAGTACGGCCGCTCCCTGCGTCCCCACCAGACGCCGAACTTCGTCACCGACCTGCGCCAGCACTTCCCCGACCTGGACGCGGCGTTCCAGCGGGTGGTCGAGCGCGACGGCCACGACCACGTCGTGATCAGCGCACACTCGACCGGCGGCCTGATCGCCGCGCTGTGGGCCGACGAACGCCGGCCCGCCATCGCTGGCATGGCGCTCAACTCGCCGTGGCTGGACATGCAGGGCGGCGCGATGATCCGCGGGATCGGGACCACGGTGATCAAGCAGGTCGGTGCGCGGCAGCCGAAGCGGGTGATCCCGCGCACGGTCGGCGGTCACTACGGCCGGAGCCTGCACGTCGACCACGACGGCGAGTGGATGTTCAACACCGACTGGAAGCCGCTCGACTCGTTCCCGGTCACGTTCGGCTGGCTGCGGGCGATCCGGCTCGGCCACCACGAGCTGCAGACCGGGCTCGACGTCGGCTGCCCCGTGCTGGTGCTCTCCTCCGCCGGCACCCGCTGGCCCCGGGAGATGGGCGATGACGCCCACGGCTACGACATCGTGCTCGAGGTCCCGCAGATCCGGCAGTGGGCGACCGCGATCGGCAGCCACGTCACGTACGTCGCCATCGAGGGCGCTCGTCACGACGTGGTGCTGTCGCGGGCCGAGCCGCGCGCCACGGCGTACGCCGAGCTGGGCACCTGGCTGTCGTCGTACGTCGCCGGCTGACCGGATCGGCCGGGGCCTGCCTCCCGGCGCCGTCGGCGGCTCGCCCACCGCCCGCGCGGTGACAGGACCCCGGGGTCAGAGCGGTGCGCCGTCGAACCGCTCCCGCGTGGCCAGCTCCTCCACGGGGACCCGGCGGAGCTTCGTGAGCTGGCGGACGGGCTTGCCGATCGGCACGACCGCCGCGACGGCGTACTGGTCGGGCAGCCCGAGCAGCTCCTTCACCGCCGGCTCCTGGGCGACCGCCATCGTGGTGATGGTGCCGCCGAATCCCTCGTTGCGCGCCGCGAGCAGGGTGTTCCAGACCAGCGGGTAGACCGAGGCCCCGCTGATCAGGCCGATCCGGTCGAGGTGCTGGTCCAACGCGGCGACGACGCCGAGGTCGACCACGAAGACCAGGACGGCGGCCGCAGTCAGCACCGGCTTCGTGAACGACTCCGGCACCTCGGTCGCCTCGATCTCGGCCTCGGAAGCGGCCGGCGCCTCGAGGGGGTTCCACGGGCTCTGGCCCGCCTTGATCTGGGCCACGTAGCGGCGTACGCCGGGCTTGTTCAGCTCGGCCAGCCGCTCGCGGGTGGCGGGGTCGCGGACCACGATCACCCGGGTGCCCTGGCGGTTGCCGCCGCTGGGTGCGAACCGGGCGTTGTCGAGGATCCTGCGCAGCGTCTCGTCTGGCAGCGGGTCCGCCGTGAACTCGCGTACGGCCGGGGTGGTGCGCATGACGTCGTACAGGTCCATGACCCGAGCCTGTCACGAGGCCGCTAGCGTGCACACCATGAACCCTGTGATCGGACTGTCCCTCGGCCGGATCGCGGTCGGTGCCGTGGCGGTGGCGGACCCGGAGCGTGCCGCCCGCCTCTTCCAGCTCGACCCGGTGTCGAACCCGCAGCTCCCCTACGTCACGCGGCTGTTCGGCGTCCGCGAGGTCGCGCTCGGCCTCGCGACGCTGATGAGCAGCGGCCGGACCCGCAAGGGCATGATCGGCCTCGGCATCGTGGTCGACGCGGCCGACGGGGCGACCGGCTACCTCGCGATGCAGGACGGCACGGTCTCGCGGAAGACCGCGATGACGCTGATGGGTCCCGCGGTCGGTGCCGTGGGCTCGGGTCTCCTCGCGCTCGTCAAGCGCTGATCCACCGGGTCAGGTCAGCAGGAACACCGACAGCGCAACCACGCCGACCACGACGATCACCACGCGCAGCACGGCGCTCGGCAGTCGGCGGCCTACGGTCGCGCCGAGCTGGCCGCCGATCACCGAGCCGATGCCGATGATCAGCACGACCCACCAGTCGACGGGCGCGACGATCGCGAAGATCAGCCCGGCGACGGCGTTCACGAGCGCGGCGAGCACGTTCTTCACGCCGTTGAGGCGCTGGAGCGTCTCGTTGATGCCGATGCCCATCACGGCCATCAGCAGCACGCCCTGCGCCGCGCCGAAGTAGCCGCCGTACACGCCGGTCACGAACACGGCCGGCCACACCCACCACGTGCCGTGGTACGGCAGGCCGCCGATGCCCTCGTGGCGGCGGGCGACCCAGGCGGAGATCCGCGGCTGGAACACCACGAGCACGAGGCCGAGCAGGATCAGCACCGGCACGATCGCCGTGAACGCGCCTTCCGGCAGCACCAGCAGCAGGGCCGCGCCCGCCGTACCGCCGAGCAACGAGGCCCCGCTGAGCCGGAGCACGCGAGGGCGCTGGCCGTCGAGCTCGCGGCGGTAGCCGATCGCGCCCGACACGGATCCGGGCACCAGGCCGATCGTGTTCGAGACGTTGGCAGTGACGGGCGGGACACCGAACGCCAGCAGGGTCGGGAACGTGATCAGCGTTCCCGACCCCACCACGGTGTTGATCGTCCCGGCCGCGACCCCGGCGAGCAGGATCGCGACGACCTCGAACGGCGTCACTGGGCGGGCGGCACCTCACCCGGGTTGACGGCCGGGTCGGTCTCGGCCGCCTCCGCGGCAGCGGCGCCCCTGCCCGGGTGGGCGGCACTGGCCGCCTCGGCGATCGCCGCCTCGACCGCCGCGTTGGTCTTGCTGAGCTCCGAGTCGGAGCGCGGCTCCTGGGGCTCGCTCGGACCCATGTCGACCCGCTTGAGCGGACCCTCGACCTTCTGCGGGATGCCCTGGAGGTTCGTCATCGTCGACCCGAGTCCCTCGAGCGCCTTGCCGATCTCGCTCGGGACGATCCAGACCTTGTTCGCGTCGCCGTCGGCGATCTTCGGCAACATCTGGAGGTACTGGTAGGCCAGCAGCGACTGGTCCGGCTGTCCGTCGTGGATCGCCTGGAACACCGTCTGGATCGCCTGTCCCTCACCCTGGGCGCGCAGGATCTGCGACTCCCGGTCGGCCTGGGCGCGCAGGATCTGCGACTCGCGGTCACCCTCGGCGTTCAGGATCGCGGCCTGCTTCGAGCCCTCGGCGGTGAGGATCGCGGCCTGCCGCGAGCCCTCGGCGGTCAGGATCACCGCGCGCTTCTCCCGGTCCGCTCGCATCTGCTTCTCCATGGAGTCCTTGATCGACGGCGGCGGGTCGATGCCCTTGAGCTCGACCCGGTTGACCCGGATGCCCCACTTGCCGGTCGCCTCGTCGAGCACGCCGCGCAGGCCGGAGTTGATCTGGTCGCGGCTGGTCAGCGTCTCCTCGAGATCCATGCCGCCGACGATGTTGCGCAGCGTGGTCATCGTGAGCTGCTCGATCGCCTGGATGTAGTTGGCGATCTCGTACGTCGCCGCGATCGGGTCGGTGACCTGGAAGTAGATGACGGTGTCGATCGAGACCACGAGGTTGTCCTCGGTGATCACCGGCTGCGGCGGGAAGCTCACCACCTGCTCGCGCAGGTCGATCAGGTAGCGGACCCTGTCGACGAACGGCACCACGATGTTGAGGCCGGCGGGCAGTGTCTTCAGGTACTTGCCGAAGCGCTCGACGACGCCGGCGCGGGCCTGCGGGATGATCCGCACGGTCTTCGCCAGCAGCACCACCACGAAGAGCAGCAGCAGTGCGAGCAGGATCAGGATGACGAGCGGCACGGAAATCTCCTATCGGTCGGTCATTCGCCGAGCTCGGCGACCGGGTGTACGTACGCCGTGGCGCCACGGATCTCGAAGACCTCCACGGTCGCGCCCGGTTCGATCGTCAGGTGCTCGTCGTACGGCGCCGCCGACCAGGTCTCGCCGCCCAGCTTGATCTGGCCGATGGCCAGGCCGGTGATGCGCGAGGTCACGACCGCCCGCTGCCCGACCAGCTTGCTGTGGCCGAGCTGGAGGTCCGGCCCCTGGTGCAGCCTGGCGACCAGGTTGGGGCGGACCAGCGCCAGCATCGCGATCGAGGCGAGGCCCGCCACGAGGATCTGGGCGATCACGGCGGCGCCCAGCACGGCCGTCACCGCACCCGCCAGTGCACCCACGGCGAGCATGATCAGCACCAAGTCGAGGCTGACCAGCTCGGCCGCACCGAGGACGGCGGCGACCCCGAGCCAGGCGGCCCAGGCGTTCTCGCTCAGCCAGTCCATGACCCGAGCCTATCTGTGCCGGGTACGACGACGCGCGCTCCAGCGTCCTTCCTCGTGCGACAGCACGAGCGGCATCCCGAAGGTCGTCGCGAGGTTGTGCTCGGTGACGACGTCCGCGATCGGCCCCGCGGCGACCACCCGGCCGCCGCGCAGCAGCAGGGCGTGCGTGAAGCCCGGCGGGATCTCCTCCACGTGGTGCGAGACCAGCACCGTCGCCGGCGACCCCGGGTCCGCGGCCAGGACGGACAGCGTGGAGACCAGATCCTCGCGCCCGCCGAGGTCGAGCCCGGCGGCCGGCTCGTCGAGCAGCAGCAGCTCCGGGTCGGCCATCAGGGCGCGGGCGATCTGCACCCGCTTGCGCTCCCCCTCGCTGAGCGTCCCGAAGGTGCGGTCCACCAGGTGCACCGCGCCCACCTCGGTGAGCAGCTGGCTCGCACGCTCGTGGTCGAGCTCGTCGTACGCCTCCCGCCAGCGACCGACCACGCCGTACGACGCGGACACCACGACGTCGTGGACGCGCTCCGAGCGCGGGATCCGCTCGCCGAGCGCCGCGCTCGTCAGCCCGATCCGCGGCCGCAGCTCGAACACGTCGACGGTCCCGAGCACCTCGTCGAGGATCCCGGCGACCCCCGCGGTCGGGTGGATCTGGGCGGACGCCACCTGGAGGAGCGTCGTCTTGCCGGCGCCGTTCGGCCCGAGGATCACCCACCGGTCCTTCTCCTCGACCCGCCAGGAGACGCCGTCGAGCAGGGTGGCCTGCCCGCGCCGGATGGTCACCTCGGCGAAGTCGAGCACGGCGGTCATGTGGATCACCCTATCGACCGCCGGTACGACGCTCGCGCGTATCCTCGGCGGCCGTGACAACCGTGCTGCCCGCCTCCGCGCGCCTGGCCTGGTGGGGCACGGCCTGGCTGCGCGGGCACGCCGTCCCCGACCTCGTGCTGGACGCCGTCATCGGCGAGGACGCCACCCACGTCGTGGTGGGTCTGCCGGAGAGCGACGGCACCGCGACGCTCGTGCAGGGACTGGCCGCGCTGCGCCGGCGTGGGGCGACGGGCTTCGGGGCGGCGTTCCCGGCCGAGGGCGACCCGGTCGGCCTCGGCGGGCCGGCTGAGTTCAACCGGGACGCGCTCGAGGTGGGTGAGGCGGTCCTCGTCGACGGAACCGGACTCGGGCTGGTCCCGGGTCGCACGGGCGCGGCGGTGGTCTGGACGGTGCAACCGGCCGGGCGCCGCCAGCTGCCGGACGTCGGCGAGGCCGACCGGACCCTGCGCAGCGGCCTGCTGGAGACGGCGCAGGCGCTGGCCGACCTCGACGTCGCACGCTGGCGTCCGGAGGTCGCCGACCGGCTACTGGACCTGCGGCACCGGGAGGCGGTCGACGCGCCGGACGGCGTCCCCACCCGGTGCGTCGAGCTCGCCGCACGGGCACTCCAGGCGACCGCGATCGTCGAGCTCGCGCTCGAGGACGACGGCGGCGCGCTCTCGGCGTACGAGATCCAGCAGCGGCGGGCCGCGCTCGTCCCGCTCGAACGGGCCGGACGAGGGGCACTGACCGCGGCCTGCTCTCCCGAGGTGTGGCCGCCGCACTGAGCGCGGGCCGGCCGGACGATAGCCTCGCGACCGAGATGACTGAAGCGAAGCCGGAGACCCTCCTCATCACGCTCAGCGGCAAGGACCGCCCCGGCGTGACCTCGTCGGTGTTCACCGCGCTGTCAGGTGTCGGGGTCGAGGTGCTCGACATCGAGCAGATCGTGCTGCGTGGCCGGCTGATCCTCGGCGTGCTGGTCACCGCACCCCGCAACGTCCGCCGGGCCACCGATGCGGTGCAGGCGACGGCGCAGCAGCTCGGCATGACCGTCGACGTCGAGAGCGGTGTCGGCGACAACCGGTCGCGCGGGTCCGGACGATCCCACGTGACCGTGATCGGCGCGCCCCTGCGCGCTTCCGCCATGGCCGCGGTCGCCGGCCGGATCGCCGACTCCGGTGCCAACATCGACCGCATCGAGCGGATGGCGCGCTACCCGGTCACCGCGATCGACCTGCACGTCAGCGGGGCCGACACCGAGGTGCTGCGCTCGGTGCTCGCGGTCGAGGCGGCTCGGCAGTCCATCGACATCGCCGTGCAGCCCGCGACCCTGCTGCGGCGCGGCACCCGGCTGATCGTCATGGACGTCGACTCGACCCTCATCCAGGGCGAGGTGATCGAGATGCTCGCCGCCCACGCGGGGTGCGAGGCCGAGGTCGCGAAGGTCACCGAGGCCGCGATGCGCGGCGAGATCGACTTCGAGGAGTCGCTCCTCGCGCGGGTGGCGCTGCTGGAGGGGGTGCCCGAGATGGCGCTCGACGAGGTGTACGACGCGATCGTGCTCGCCCCGGGTGCACGGACCATGGTGCGGACCCTGCGCCGGCTCGGCTACCGGTTCGCCATCGTCTCGGGCGGGTTCTCCCAGATCGCCGACCGGCTGGCCGCCGACCTGGGCATCCACTTCGCGCGCGCCAACGAGCTGGAGATCGTGGACGGCCGGCTCACCGGCCGGATCGTCGGTCCCGTCGTGGACCGGGCCGGTAAGGCCGCGGCGCTGCGCGAGTTCGCCGCCGAGATCGGCGTGCCCGACGCCGCGGTGATCGCGATCGGCGACGGCGCGAACGACCTCGACATGCTGAACGCGGCCGGCCTCGGCATCGCGTACAACGCCAAGCCCCTGGTCCGCGACGCCGCGGACACCGCGGTGAACGTGCCGTACCTCGACACGATCATGTACCTGCTCGGGATCAGCCGCGAGGAGGTCGAGGCCGCCGACGCGGAGGTGGGCATCGTGACGCCGGCGCCGCCGGTCTAGGCGCCTTCGTCCCGGGTTCACCAGGGGATCCCGTCGAACCGGCACTTCCCACGGCCTGCCCGCCGTGGGAAGTGCGAGCTTCAACGGAGACCATGGTGAAGCGACAGCCGTCGGTCAGCCGCGAGCCCGCGACTCAGCCGCGACCCACGTGGTAGCCGACCAGCCGGACGACCCCCTCGGCGAGGTCGGCCCAGGAGCCGTCGTAGGAGAAGACGGCCGTCGCGCTGGTCGGGAAGCCGCTGAGCAGCTCGTTCTCGAGCTCCGGGTCGCCCTCGCCGTCGCCGAGCAGCTGGGCGAGGGAGGCCATCGTCGGGTTGTGGCCGATCACCACGAGCGCCTGCACCGCGTCGTCCACCCGCGTGATCAGGTCGACCACCGTGTCGGGCTCGGCGGCGTACAGGCCGCGGTCGACGTCGGGTGCCAGGTCCCAGCCGCCGCCCTCGGTGAGCGACGCCCACGTCTCCCGGGCGCGGGTCGCGGCCGACACGAGGGCCCGGTCGGGCGTGAATCCCTGCCGTGCGAGCCAGGCGCCCGCGTCCGCGGCATCGGCGCGGCCGCGGGGGGTGAGCGCACGCTCGAAGTCGGTCGGCCCGCCCTGCTCGGCCTTCGCGTGGCGCACCACCACCAGGCGGCGACTCACGCTCACGCCCCCATCGCGTGGAACCCGCCGTCCACGTGGACGATCTCGCCGGTGGTGGCCGGGAAGAAGTCCGACAGCAGAGCGCACACGGCCTTCGCGGTGGGCGTCTGGTCGGTGTTGTCCCAGCCGAGGGGCGACCGGTCGCTCCACATCGCCTCGAGGTCCTCGAACCCCGGGATCGCCTTCGCGGCCAGCGTCTTGAGGGGTCCCGCGGACACGAGGTTGACCCTGATCCCCTCGGGTCCCAGGTCACGCGCGAGGTAGCGCGAGCAGGACTCCAGCCCGGCCTTCGCCACGCCCATCCAGTCGTACGCCGGCCAGGCGACGGTCGCGTCGAAGGTCAGCCCGACGACCGAACCGCCGCCGGGCATCAGCGGCCGACAGGCCTGGGTCAGCGACATCAACGAGTACGCCGAGACCTGGACGGCCTGCGCGACGTCCGGCCACGGACCGGTGAGGAACTTGCCGCCGAGAAGCGTCTCCGGGTTGCCGTAGGCGATCGAGTGTACCACCCCGTCGAGCCCGGCGTCCGGGCCCAAGTGCTCGCGCACCTGGTCGGCGAGGCCGGCGAGATGCTCCTCGTCGGTCACGTCCAGCTCCAGCACCGGCGGCTCGACGGGCAGCCGCCTCGCGATCCGGCGGGTGATGCCGAGCGCGCGACCGAAGTTCGAGATGAGGACGGTCGCGCCCTGCTCCTGCGCGACCTTCGCGGTCGCGAAGCCGATCGAGGAGTCCATCGTCACACCCGCGACGAGGATGCGCTTGCCCTCGAGGATTCCACTCATGTCAGTGCCCCATTCCGAGTCCACCGTCGACCGGGATGACCGCCCCGGTGACGTACGCCGCGCCGGGGCCGGTCAGCCACAGCACCGTCTCCGCGATCTCGTCGACCGCGCCGTACCGGCCCAGCGGCACCTGCGCGAGGATCGCGGTCTTCTGCTCGTCGCTGAGCACGCCCGTCATGTCGGTGTCGATGAAGCCCGGCGCGACGACGTTCGCGGTGATCGACCGGGATCCCAGCTCGCGAGCGATCGAGCGGGCCATGCCGACCAGGCCGGCCTTGGAGGCCGCGTAGTTGACCTGCCCCGCCGAGCCGAGCAGTCCGACGACCGAGGAGATGAAGACGATCCGGCCCCGCCGGAGCCGGAGCATCCCCTTGGAGGCGCGCTTGGCGAGCCGGAAGGAGCCCGTCAGGTTGGTGTCGATCACCGTCGACCAGTCCTCGTCGGACATCCGCAGCATCAGGGTGTCGGCGGTGATGCCGGCGTTGGCGACCAGCACCTCCACGGGCCCGTGCGCCTCCTCGATGGTGGCGAACGCCGCCTCCACCTGGGCCGGATCAGTGATGTCGCACCGGACGTCGAGCGCGCCGTCGGGGGCGCCGCCACTGCGTGTGGTGACGGCGACCTGGTCGCCGTTGCGCACGAAGGCCTCCGCGATGGCGCGACCGATGCCGCGGTTGCCGCCGGTCACCAGGACCGACCTGGGCTCCTGGGCCGTGCTGTCTCCTGGGCTCACGTCACGTGACGCTAGCGACTACCGCCGAGTACGGGGAATCAATCATCCTCGAGACGGAAGCCGACCTTCATGCCGACCTGGAAGTGCTCGACGGTCCCGTCCTTCACCTGCCCCCGGACCTGGGTGACCTCGAACCAGTCGAGATGGCGCAACGTGCGGCCGGCCCTCTCGACGCCGTTGCGGATGGCCTCGTCGATGCCGTCGGGCGAGGTGCCGACGATCTCGGTCACTCGGTAGGTGCGATTCGTCATGGTCCGACACTACCGACGTACGATGGATCAATGGCCCGAGACCTTCGTCGGAAGCAGGACGAGGCGGTCCGCATCACGACGGCCTCGTCGAGCCGTGACGCCGACATCGCGGCGCGCCAGCGCCGGTACGTCGTGTCGATGGGCATCCGCACGGTCTGCTTCGTGGCCGCCATCGTCGCGGCGCTCGCCGGCCTCGGCTGGCTGTGGCCGATCTTCATCGCGGGGGCGCTGGTCCTGCCGTACGTCGCGGTGGTGATGGCCAACGCGACCGCATCGAGATCCGACGGGTTCGAGCTCCGGGACGGTCAGTTCGGACGACCCGAGCTGGAATCCGGCGCGGATCCGTCGGAGGAGCGCGACTGACACGCTTGGACTCCGAACCGCCGCGTGACAGAATCTCCCGCGCGAGCCGAGTCTCCCCCGTCTCGGTTCGCAGCGGTGCCGGACGGCTTCCCCCGTGGCTGTCCGGCACCGCTCATTCCCCAGGAAGGTGCACATGAGCGAGCCCGCCATCTGCTCCGCGAAGGGCTGCCAGGAGCCGGCCGTGTGGGAGCTGCTGTGGAACAACCCCAAGCTGCACACGCCGGACCGCCGCAAGACCTGGCTCGCCTGTGACGAGCACCGCCAGTCCCTCTCCGACTTCCTCGCCGCGCGCCAGTTCCTGAAGGACGTCGTCCCGCACTGAGCGTCGGGAAGACCTTCCGGACGGTGTCCTAGCCGCCGATGGCGGACATCGGCCGGTCGGGCTGGAGGAACGTCGGGTCGTCGATCCCGTGCCCGGCGCGCTTGCCGGCCATCGCGACCAGCCAGCGGTCCGCGAGCTCCTCGTCGGTGGCCCCCGACCGCAAAGCCCCGCGGAGATCGGACTCCTCGCGGGCGAACAGGCAGTTGCGGACCTGGCCGTCGGCGGTGAGCCGGACCCGGTCGCAGTCGCCGCAGAACGGCCTCGTGACGCTGGCGATCACGCCGACCGTCGCCGGTCCACCGTCGACGAGGAAGAGCTCGGCGGGCGCGCTCCCCCGCGGCTCGGACGCCGGCGAGAGCGAGAACTCCGCCTCGAGCCGCGCGAAGATCTCGTCCGCGGTGACCATCCCGTCGCGGCTCCAGCCGTGCTGGGCGTCCAGCGGCATCTGCTCGATGAACCGGAGCTGGTAGCCCTCGGCGACCGCCCAGCGCAGCAGCTCCGGCGCCTCGGCATCGTTCACGCCGCGCAGCAGGACGGCGTTGACCTTGACCGGGCCGAGCCCTGCCTCCCGAGCCGCCGCCAGCCCGGCGAGCACGTCGTGGAGCCGGTCGCGCCGGGTGATCGTGCGGAACGACTCCCGCCGGACGCTGTCCAGGCTGACGTTCACCCGGTCGAGGCCCGCCTCGGCGAGGGCGTGCGCGGTCCTCGCCAGGCCGAGGGCGTTCGTGGTCAGCGACGTCTCCACCCCGAGCGCGCTGGTCCGCCTGACGATGTCGAGGAGGCCGCGGCGTACCAGCGGCTCACCACCGGTGAAGCGGACCTCGCGCACGCCGAGCAGCTCGACGCCGATCCGGACCAGCCGGACGACCTCGTCGTCGGTGAGCACCTCGTCGGTCGGCAGCCAGTCCAGGCCTTCGGCGGGCATGCAGTAGGAGCAGCGCAGGTTGCAGCGGTCGGTCAGCGACACGCGCAGGTCGGTGGCGACCCGGCCGAACCGGTCCTCGAGGCTCCTCGTCTGCACCACCCCTGCAGTCTAGGCGAGCGCTGGGCGCCGGATAGCCTCGACGGGTGCGGTCGTTCCGGTTCCTGCTGAGTCGGCGGTGGCTGCTGTTCGCACTGATCGTGGTCGTGCTGTGCTACGCCACCTGGTGGCTGGGCGAGTGGCAGTTCCACCGCCTCGCCGACCGCAAGGCCAGCAATGCCATCATCCGCGCCAACGAGGACCGCGCCCCCGCTCCCGTCGCCGACGTCCTCGCGCCCGGGGCGGCGGTGCCGGACCGGGACGAGTGGCGGCTGGTGACGGCCACCGGCAGCTACGACACCGACGACACCGTGGTCGTCCGCTACCGCACCCGCGACGGGCAGTCGGGCGTGGACGCCGTGGTCCCCCTGGTCACCGCCGACGGAACCGCGCTGCTGGTGGACCGCGGCTGGATGGCCGCCGACAACCAGGGGACCAGCCCGACCGACCTGCCCGAGCCGCCCGCCGGCGACGTCACGGTCGAGGGTTGGGTGCGCGCGGACGCGAGCGGCGACAGCACCGCCGTCGAGGACCACTCGACGCGGGCCGTCTCCAGCGAGGAGATCGGCCAGGTCATCGACCGCCCGGTGTTCGGCGGGTTCGTCGAGCTGCACTCCGAGGACGGCCACGCCGCCGAGGGGCTGGAGCCCGTGGAGCTGCCGGAGCTGGACAACGGTCCGCACTTCTTCTACGGCCTGCAGTGGTGGTTCTTCGGCCTGCTGGCGATCACCGGATTCCTCTACCTCGCGTGGGACGAGTGGCGCAGCCGCAGCCGCGGCGAGGAGTCGACCCGCGAGAAGGTCACGGACGAGCGCAAGCAGCGGCGCGCGGAGAAGAACGCCAAGAAGCAGGCGGTACGCGCGGCGTACCAGCGCGCCTACGAGCAGGAGCGGCAGGAGCGTCAGAGCGCGCGCAGCATGCCGCCGTCGACCGGCACCATGGCGCCGGAGACGAACGACGCCGCCGGCGAGAGCACGAACGCCGCGACGCGGCCGAACTCCTCCGGCTCGCCGTAGCGGCCGAGCGGGATCGTCCGCACCGCGGCCGCCCGCGCGGCCTCGGGGTCGTCAGCGGCGGCGTCCAGCTCGGCGACCCGCTCGGTGCCGACCCGCCCGGGCAGCAGCCCGTTCACGCGGACGCCTGCCGGGCCGAGCTCGTCAGCGAGCGTCTTCGCCACCATCGCGAGGCCCGGGCGCAGGCCGTTGGAGATCGCCATGTCCGCGAGCGGGGCGCGCACGCTGGAGGAGAGCACGAACGCGAGCGACCCACCCGACGGGAGCGCCCGGCCGATCTCCCGACCGAGCCGCACGGCGCCCAGGAACACCGACGAGAACGCCGTCGTCCACTGTTCGTCGGTGATCGCGGTGACCGGGCCCTTCGGCGGGCCACCGACGCTCACCAGTGCGCCGTCCACGCGACCCCATCGCTCATGGGCGGCGTCGAGGAGCCGCTGCGGGGTGGCCGTGTCGGCGTTGTCGGCGACCACGATCTCGACGGAGTCGCCGCGGGCGGCGGCCAGCGTCTCCTCGGTCCGGCCCGAGAGCACCACCCGGGCACCCTCGGCGACCAGCACGTCGGCGGTCGCCCGGCCGAGCCCGCGCGCGCCGCCGGTGACCAGGTAGACACGGTCGGTCAGGCCGAGGTCCACACGTCCTCCGACGGGGTCTCCATGAACTGGGTCCGGTAGAGGTCGGCGTACAGCCCACCCTCCGCGAGCAGCTCCGCGTGGGTGCCGCGCTGCACGACCCGGCCCTCGTCGACGACGAGGATCTGGTCGGCGTTGCGGACCGTCGACAGCCGGTGCGCGATCACCAGCGACGTCCGGCCTTCCAGGGCGGCGTCGAGCGCCCGCTGCACGGCGGCCTCGGACTCGCTGTCCAGGTGTGCCGTGGCCTCGTCGAGCACCACGATCGCCGGCGCCTTGAGCAGCAGCCGGGCGATCGCGAGCCGCTGTCGCTCCCCACCGGACAGCCGGTAGCCGCGGTCGCCGACGACGGTGTCGAGGCCGTCCGGCAGGCTGCGGACGAGTGCGGCGATCTGTCCCGCCTCGAGGGCCGCCCAGATGTCCTCGTCGGTGGCGCCGGGACGGGCGTAGAGCAGGTTCGCGCGGATCGTGTCGTGGAACATGTGGGCGTCCTGGGTGACGTAGCCGACCACGTCCTCCAGCGACTGCAGGGTCACGTCGCGGACATCGTGCCCGCCGACGCGCACGGCTCCTCCCCCGACGTCGTACAGCCGCGCGACCAGGTGCGTGATGGTGGTCTTGCCGGCGCCGGACGGGCCGACGAGGGCCACCATCCGCCCCGGCTCAGCGGTGAAGGTGATGTCGGAGAGCACCGGGCCGCTGTCGCGGGAGTCGGCGCGCGCGATGACCTCGAGGGACGCCAGCGAGATCTCGTCGGCGCGCGGGTAGGAGAACGCGACGTGGTCGAACTCGAGCCGCGAGGCGGTCGGGGCGAGCGCAACCGCGCCGGGCTTCTCCTCGATCAGCGAGGGCAGGTCGAGGACCTCGAAGACCCGCTCGAAGCTGACCAGGGCCGTCATCACGTCGATGCGGACGTTGGACAGCCCCTGGAGCGGGCCGAGGAGCCGGACGAGCAGGGTCGCGAGCGCGAGCAGGGTGCCGACGGTCAGCGACCCGTCGAGGGCGAGGTGACCGCCCACGCCGTACACGAGCGCGGTCGCCAGCGCCGGCACCGCGAGCATGGCCGCCATGAAGACGCGCTGGACGAGCGCGATCCGAACACCGAGGTCACGGACGACGGATGCCCGGGTCGCGAACGTGCGGTCCTCCTCCTCGCGACGCCCGAAGAGCTTGAGGAGCATCGCGCCCCCGACGTTGAAGCGCTCGGTCATCACGTTGCCCATGTCGGCGTTGCCGTCCATCTGCTGGCGGGTCAGCCCCGCCAGCCGGCTGCCGACCCAGCGCGAGCTGAGGTACAGCACCGGGAACAGCACGAGGCAGAGCAGGGTGATCTGCCAGCTCAGGGCCAGCATCGCGACACCGACGACCGCCACCGAGATCGCGTTGGAGACCGTGCCGGACAGCGTGGAGGTGAAGGCGCGCTGGGCGCCGATCACGTCGTTGTTGAGGCGCGAGACCAGGGCACCGGTCTGCGTCCGGGTGAAGAAGGCCAGCGACTGGCGCTGCACGTGTGCGAAGACCTCGGTGCGCAGGTCGTAGATGAGCCCCTCGCCGATGCGGGAGGAGAGGTAGCCGATGAGCACCGTCAGGACCGCGTCGACGACCGCGACCGCCGCCATAGCGAGCGCGAGCACCGTGACCAGCCCGCCGTCACCGGCCAGGATGCCGTCGTCCACGATCCGCTGCACGAGCAGCGGGGAGACGACCACCAGGCCGGCGTCGATGACGGTCAGCAGCAGGAAGAGGACGATCAGGGGACGGTGTGGGAGGGCGTAGGCGAACACGCGGCGCACGGTGCCGCGCGCCAGACGCTGCTGCGCGGCACTGCGGTCGGCGCGCAGGGACCGGAACGCCGGTCCCATCCCCATCCCTGACACGAGCCCTCCTCCGTCACTGTCCCATCAACGCTGCGAGCTCCCGGAACCGCCGGGTCTGTGCTTCCCGCTCGAGGCGCCGCTGCTCCTCGAGGCTCCGCTCGGAGGCCCCCTGCAGCAGCGCCTTGGTCTCGGTGACCGCGCCGGCCAGCGGTGCGGTCATGGCGCCGACGAGATCCGCGACGGTCGCGTCCAGCTCCCCGGCAGGTACGGCGGCGAGCGCGAGCCCGATGTCCACGGCCTCGGCTGCGCCGACCATCCGTGCGGTCGCACAGATCTCCAACGCCCTGGCGTATCCAACGCTCTCGACGAGCGGCTTTGTTCCCGTCAGGTCTGGCACCAGCCCGAGCGCTGACTCCTTCATGCAGAGCTGCGCGTCGTCCGCGAGCACGCGGAGGTCGCAGGAGAGGGCCAGCTGGAAGCCGGCGCCGATCGCGTAGCCCTGGACCGCGGCGATCGACACGAACCGCGGGTCGCGCAGGAACGTGAAGCCCTGCTGGTAGGCGTCGATGGTCGCCGACACCTCCTCGTCGGAGAGGCCGAGCAGGTCCGCGACCGACTCCTGGTCACCGGAGCTGGTCGGGTCGAGCATCGCGCGGTCGAGTCCGGCGGAGAACGAGTGGCCCTCGCCCCGCACGACGACCACGCGGACCTCGTCGGGGATCGAGGCGCCCAGCTCGGCGAGCGCGCGCCACATCGTCGGCGTCTGCGCGTTGCGTACGTCGGGGCGGTGCAGCGTGATCGTGGCGACGGGGCCGGTCACGTCGTACCTCAGCCCGGCCTGCTCGAGGGTGGTGTCGTCCATACCCGGAACCCTAGGGTGCGCCCCGTCGCCCTCAGCCGAGGGCCGGTAGTCGCTCCCCGACGGCACCCAGGCCGTCGGGGACCGGGAGCCGTCCGGCACCGATCAGCACCGCCTCCTCGGCGCTCGCTGCCGGCAGCGGGCCGCCGGCGAGCGCCTCGATCGTCGCGCGGGTCAGGGAGAGCGCGCTGTCCGGGACGGGCTCCTCGCTCAGCAGGTCGAGCTGGTGGATCGCGTCCTCGACGGCCCAGATCGTGAGGAAGTCACCAACCGCGAAGACGTGGCCCTGCCAGAGGTAGGAGGCGTCGGCCAGGCCGGCACAGCCGCGCTGGACCGCCGCCGCGACGTCGTTGAGCTCGGCTCGCGCCGAGGCCGGCCGCGCGAAGGCCGCGGTGCGGCGACGTTGCGACATCAGGGGTGCGACGGGGTCGTCCTGGCGGTACTCGGCGGCGAACGCTGGCCAGTACGACGCCGCGTCGACGGTCGGCGCCCGGTCGACGACCGAGACCATGCCGCCGAGCATCTCCTGCCAGCCCGCGATGACGTGCACGACGACGTCCAGCCGTGTCCACCCGTGGCAGCGCGACGCCCCGAGCAGCTCCCACTCGTCGAAGCCGTCGACCGCCCGGACGAACGACGTCACCGACTCGGCGAACGCGCGGCGGCCGGTCTCGGCGTCCACGCTGAGGTCCACATTGGGGTCCACGTCGGGGTCGACGTCGGGGTCGACGTCGGGGTCCACGCTCGGGTCCATGGAAGGACCCTAGGACGCGGCGCCGACAACGGCTCAGGCCAGCGACACCAGGTCGGCGTACTCCGCGTTCCAGAGGTCCTCGACGCCGTCGGGCAGGATCAGCACCCGGTCCGGCTCGAGCGCCATGACCGCGCCCTCGTCGTGGGTCACCAGGACGATCGCGCCCTCGTAGCTGCGGATCGCGGCGAGCACCTCCTCGCGCGAGGCGGGGTCGAGGTTGTTCGTGGGCTCGTCGAGGAGCAGCACGTTCGCGCTGGAGACGACGAGCGCCGCCAGCGCCAGCCGGGTCTTCTCCCCGCCCGAGAGCACCTTGGCGGGCTTGTGCGCGTCCTCGCCCGAGAAGAGGAACGAGCCGAGCACGGACCTCGCCTCGGTGTCGGTGAGCTGCGGCGCGGAGCTCTGCATGTTCTCCAGCACCGTGCGCTCGACGTCGAGGGTCTCGTGCTCCTGGGCGTAGTAGCCGATCTTGAGCCCGTGCCCGGGCAGCACGGCGCCGGTGTCCGGCTGGTCGACGCCGGCCAGGATGCGCAGCAGCGTGGTCTTGCCGGCGCCGTTCAGGCCCAGGATCACCACGCGGGAGCCCTTGTCGATGGCCAGGTCGACGTCGGTGAAGACCTCGAGCGATCCGTACGACTTCGACAGCTCGGCGGCGGTCAGCGGCGTCTTGCCGCAGGGCGCTGGCGCGGGGAACTTGATCCGGGCGACCTTGTCGGCCTGCCGCTCCCCCTCGACGCCGGCCATCAGCTTCTCGGCCCGCTTCAGCATCGACTGCGCGGCCTGGGCCTTCGTGGCCTTCGCGCGCATCTTGTTCGCCTGGTCGGTGAGCGTCTTCGCCTTGTTCTCGGCGTTCATCCGCTCCCGCTTGCGGCGCTTCTCGTCGGTCTCGCGCTGGGTGAGGTACGCCTTCCAGCCCATGTTGTAGACGTCGATCTCGCCGCGGTTCGCGTCCAGGTGCAGCACCCGGTTGACCGTCGCCTCGAGCAGCGCGTTGTCGTGGCTGATCACGATCAGCCCGCCCTTGTGCGCCCGGAGGAACTCGCGCAGCCAGACGATCGAGTCCGCGTCGAGGTGGTTGGTCGGCTCGTCGAGCAGGAGCGTCTCGGCGCCGGAGAACAGGATCCGGGCGAGCTCGACGCGACGGCGCTGGCCGCCGGACAGCGTCTTCAGCGACTGGGCGAGCAGCCGGTCCTCGATGCCGAGGCTGTGCGCGATCTGCGCCGCCTCCGACTCCGCGGCGTACCCGCCCCCGGCGTGCAGCTCCGCGTCGGCGCGCTCGTAGCGCCGCATCGCCCGCTCCCGGACCTTGACGTCGTCGCTCCCCATCTCGGTCTCGGCCTGACGGAGCCGGCGTACGGCGTCGTCGAGGCCGCGCGCCGACAGGATCCGGTCGCGGGCCAGCACCTCGGGGTTGCCGATCCGCGGGTCCTGCGGGAGGTAGCCGACCTCGCCGGTCGTCTGGACGGTTCCCGAGGCGGGCAGCGCCTCGCCGGCCAGGATCTTCGTGAGCGTGGTCTTGCCGGCACCGTTGCGCCCGACGAGACCCACCTTGTCGCCGGCGGCGACGCGGAAGCTGACGTTCTCCATGAGCAGACGCGCGCCAGCACGGACTTCCAGCTGGTGGGTGGTGATCATGAGGGTCCGAAGTCTAGATGTGGGTACGGTCCTCCCTGACATCGGCGAACATCGGCGGACGGCGCCGGACATCGGCACAGGCGTGGAGGTCGGATGCGGTTCAACCCGAAGGCGCGGCTGAACACGCGGCGGATGGGCGACGCGGGTCGCTCGGGAGCGGCCGGCGGCGGTGGCGGCGGCATGCCGATCCCGGGCGGTCTCGCCGCCGGAGGAGGCGTCACGGGACTGATCATCGTCGTGGCGATCATCGCGATCAGCATGTGGGCCGGCGGGGGCTCCTCCTCGAGCGGGTACGACGACTCGCGGATGTCGGACACCGGCCGCTACGAGCATTGCAAGACGGGCGAGGACGCCAACAACGACCCCGACTGTGCCCGCGTGGCGGTCGAGAACTCGCTCTACGACTACTGGTCGGACACGCTCCCCGCGCAGTCGTCGGCGTCGTTCACCCCGGAGAAGAAGGTGGAGACCTTCAGCGGCGGCATCGGCACCGGCTGCGGGCAGGCCACCTCGGACGTCGGGCCGTTCTACTGCCCGAACGACCAGGTCATCTACCTCGACACGACCTTCTTCGACGACGTGCTTGAGAAGCAGCTGGGCGGGCCGAGCGGCGCGTTCGTGGAGCCGTACGTGATCGCCCACGAGTACGGGCACCACATCCAGAACCTGCTCGGCACCATGGCGAAGGTCAAGACCCAGCAGGGCCCGCACAGCGACAGCGTGAAGCTCGAGCTGCAGGCGGACTGCTACGCCGGCATGTGGGCCCACTCCGCGACCACGACCCAGGACGAGGACGGCAACGTGCTGATCTCCGACCTGACCCAGCAGGACATCCAGGAGGCCATCGACGCGGCCACCGCCGTCGGCGACGACCGGATCCAGCAGAGGTCCGGCGGTGGCGTCGACTCCGACTCGTGGACGCACGGCTCCTCGCAGGAGCGCGTGCAGTGGTTCCGGACCGGCTACGACCAGGGCACGCTCCAGGCGTGTGACACGTTCGCTCCCGGAGCCGTCTAGGAGACGAGCGCCTCGATGTGCTGGAACTGCCGCTGCAACGCGCGCAGATGCGGGGCCACGGACGGGTGGCGGTACTTCCCCGCGAGCGCGCCCTCGCCCCCGGCGACCCGGGCCAGGGCCCACTCGGCCCGGTTCAGCACCGTGTAGACGGCGGTGATCCGCGCACCGAGCGTCACCTCGTCGCGGGTGGCGAGGCCCTCGGGCATGCCCATCAGGTACGCGTCGAGCAGTGGCTCGAGCTCCTCACGGGCGGCGAGCGCGTAGTAGCCGAGGTCCGAGCCGACCGAGCCGGTGCCGAGCATCGCCCAGTCGATCGCGACCACCTCGTCACCCTCCCGCCCCGGCAGGTTCGCGGGTACGGCGTCGCCGTGGGTCGGGACCTGCACGAGTGCGTCGGCGGCGGCGAGGAGCTCGGCGCGGCGCGACCAGAGGACGTCGGCGACGTCCGCGACCGTCGTCCGTGCGAGGGTCCGCCAGCCGCCGTGCCGCTCGACCCGGGTCATCCGGTCCCGGAGCAGGTTCCTGGCCAGCCACGGCGCCGGCGCGAGGTGCCCGCCGGCGAACCGGCCCAGCGCGTGCGCCACGAACAAGCCGCTGGTGGCGGCGTCCTCGACCCACTCCTGGGTGATCGTAACGCCCTCCGGGTCCTCCTCCACCGCGCCGAGCGCCGGAGCGCGGAGGCCAGGGGTGTCCACCACGAGCCCGGCGGTGATCACGTCGGCGGGACGGCGCCAGTACGCGAAGTGCCGCGGGCTGGAGAGCTCGGGCGGGTCACCCTCGACGGGCGCGGCGATCCGCTTGACGACCACGGCCTGGTCCCCGAGCACCGTGCGCCACACGCCGACCGTCGAGCCACCGGAGCCGCCGGGAATCGCGACCCACCCGGGCTTGGGCTGCCACATGGCTCGCACGTTAGTGCAGGTCACGCCGCCGGAAGGCGTACTGGCCCGCGACACTCAGGAGCGCCGCGACCACGGCCAGGCCCGCCACCGCCGCCCGGTCGACGCTCTGGGCCGGCACCAGGGCGAGGTGCTCGAACGGCGAGAGGTCCAGCACCCACTGCGGGATCGACAGCAGGTCGCCGAAGAGCATCACCACCGCGGCGAGCGCGAGCGGGAGCCACGCGGCGACCCTCAGTCGCGGCGCGACGCCGTACAGGAGACGGGCGACGCCGCTGAGGACCAGGACGGCCGGGACGTACTGGAGCTGCGGGGCCGACAGCCGCCACAGCTCGTCGACGACGGCCGGATGACCTCGGCAGAGCTCGTCGAGGCGCTCGCGATCAGCCCCGCAGCGGTCTCGGGCGCCGTGCGGGTGCTGGAGCAGCTGGGCTGGACCCGGCGCGAGCGGGAGCGCGGCACCCGTCGCGACGTCTACGTCGTGGACGACGACGCCTGGCGCAGCGCGCTGCTCCAGGGCGACCGGACCTACGAGGCGATCGAGGTGGCGTTCGCGGCGGCCGCGGCGGTCGCCGCGCCCGAGGCGAAGGACCGCCTGGACCTGTCCCGGGAGTTCCTGGTGTTCGTGCGTGAGGAGCTGGTGGCGATTGCGGCGCGCTGGGACGAGCGGAAGCGCGAGCTCGGCCACTAGGACAGGCGGTGCAGCACGACCTCACCCAGCCGCCCGCCATCGACCGTGGCGGTCATGTAGGTGCAGTACGGCTGGCGGCGCCGGTCCGTCGGCGAGCCCGGGTTGAGCAGGCGCAGGCCGGTGGCCGCGGTGGTGTCCCACGGGATGTGGCTGTGGCCGAACACGAGCACGTCGACCTCGCCGTACGCCGACGCGCAGCGACGCTCGCGCCCGTCCCGCCCACCAGTCTCGTGGACGACGGCCAGGCGCAGCCCGTCGATGTCCGCACGTGCGACCTCGCGGAGACGCTCGCGCAGGGCGGGTCCGTCGTTGTTTCCGTAGCAGGCGACCAGCCGGCGCGCCCGCGCCTCGAGGTCGTCGAGCAGTGCCACGTCGACCCAGTCACCGGCGTGGACGACCACGTCCGCCGCGTCGACCGCGTGCCACACCTCGACCGGGAGGTCGCGCGCCCGTCGGGGCACGTGCGTGTCGGCGAGCAGCAGCAGGCTCGTCATGCGTTGTGCACCTCCACCTGCGCGGACTGCGCGTCGGCGACGGCCTGCTCCAGGACGCCGCGACGCGGGTCGGGCACGGCGAGCCACGGCTCGACCGGGGTCAGCGCACGCAGCCTCGGATCGGTGAGCACCTCCTCGACCGCCGGCCGGTCGCCACCGGTGACGAGCGGTCCGCGCAGGTCACCGATGATGCGGGCCGCGTGGTCCGCCGCTGCCTCGTAGGCCTGCCGCGCCTGGTTGTCCCGGCGGCGTGCGAACCGCTGCTGGCTCTGGCCCCCGGCCTTGGTCCGGCCCTGGACGTGTCGCTGCCCGACCTTGCTCTCCGTGATCGTCGCGCCGTGCAGCCGGGCGACCGCGAAACCGCCCTTCCGCACGAGCAGCACCCCCCAGTCCTCGGGCAGGTGCATCTCAGCCCGGAACGCAGCCGGGTCCGGGACCCCGTCGTACCGCCGATCGAACGGCAGCCGCGCCGCGAACGTCGACCCGTCCTCCGCCGCGCCGGTCAGGGCGCCGCCCACCACCCGGAGCCCGGTCTCGCCGTGCCGCCCCCGGAAGTTGACGACCCACCTCTCGAACCGGTCGGCGGGCACGAGCACAGGCATGCCGAGACGCTAGCCGAGCCCCCGGTCGAAACGTCGGGGACTCGACCCTCAGACGTTGAAGCCGAGGGCGCGCAGCTGCTCGCGACCGTCGGGGGTGATCTTGTCGGGGCCCCACGGCGGCATCCAGACCCAGTTGATCGCGACGTCGTTGACCAGGCCCTCGAGGGCGCCGTTGGTCTGGTCCTGGATCACGTCGGTGAGCGGGCACGCCGCGGAGGTGAGCGTCATGTCGATGACGCAGTTGGAGCCCTCGTCGAGGTGCACGCCGTAGACGAGGCCGAGGTCGACCACGTTGATACCGAGCTCGGGGTCGACGACGTCCTTCATCGCCTCGGTGACGTCGTCCACGGACACGGTGGAGACGCCGCCACCGCCGGACGGGGCGGCCTCGGGGACGTCGGGAAGGTCAGAGTGGTCAGGCATGAGAGGTCTCCTCCAGGGATCGGGCGGTGGCGTCCTTCCAGGCCATCCACGACAGTAGTGCGCACTTCACGCGCGCCGGGAACTTCGCGACGCCGGCGAACGCGATGCCGTCCTCCAGGACGTCCTCGTCCGGCACCACGGTGCCCTTGCCCTGCATCAGGGTCAGGAACTCCTCGTGGATCGACATCGCCTCCTCGACGGGCTTGCCGATGACGAGGTCGGTCAGCACCGAGGCCGACGCCTGTGAGATCGAGCAGCCCACGGCGTCGTACGACACGTCCTCGACCTTGCCGCCGGCGACGTGGACGCGCAGCGTCACCTCGTCACCACAGGTCGGGTTCACGTGGTGCACCTCGGCCTCGAAGGGTTCGCGCAGGCCCTTGTGGTGCGGGTTCTTGTAGTGGTCCAGGATGATCTCCTGGTACAGCGCGTCGAGCTCTTGAGTCATCGATCAGCCCAACCTGAAGTACGAACGGGTGTATTCCAGGCCATCCACCAGCGCGTCGATCTCCGCGGGCGTCGTGTAGAGGTACGACGACATCCGGGTCGAGCTCTGCACCCCGAACCGGGCGTGCGCGGGCTTCGCGCAGTGGTGGCCGGCCCGGACCGCGACGCCGCGCGAGTCCAGCACCTGCGCGACGTCGTGCGGGTGCACGCCGTCGATCTCGAAGGAGATCGCTCCCCCGCGCTCCGCCGCGTCCGGCGGCCCCAGCACGGTCAGCCCGGGCACGGTGGCCAGGCCCTCGAGGGCGTACGCCGTGATGGTCTGCTCGTGCCGGTGGATCGCGTCCATGCCGATGTGCGACAGGTAGTCCACCGCCGCACCCAGGCCGACGGCCTCGACGATCGGCGGCGTGCCGGCCTCGAAGCGGTGGGGCGCCGAGGCGTACGTCGAGCGGGCCATCGTCACCGTCTCGATCATCTCGCCGCCGCCGTGGAACGGCGGGAGCTGGTTGAGCAGCTCCTCCCGGCCCCACAGCACGCCGATGCCGGTCGGTCCTACGGTCTTGTGGCCGGTGAAGACCAGGAAGTCGCAGCCGGTCGCGGCCACGTCGACCGGCAGCTGCGGCGCGGCCTGGGAAGCGTCGATGACGGAGTAGGCACCGAACGCCCGGGCGCGCGCCACGAGGTCGCTCACCGGGTTGATCGTGCCGAGCATGTTGGAGACCCAGGTGAAGGCCACCACCTTGGTGTGCTCGTCGATGAGGGCGTCGGCGTTCGACAGGTCGAGCCGGCCGTCGTCGGTGAGCCCGAACCAACGCAGCTCGGCGCCCGACCGCTCGCAGGCCAGCTGCCACGACACGATGTTGGAGTGGTGCTCCATCTCGGTGATCACGACGTTGTCGCCGGGGCCGAGCTCGATGGTGCGCGCCAGCAGGTTCAGCGCCTCGGTGGCGTTCTTGGTGAACACCACCTCGTTGCGCGAGCGCGCGTGCAGGAAGGCAGCCACCTTGTCGCGAGCCGCCTCGAACGCCTCGGTCGACTCCGCGCCGAGGGTGTGCATCGCACGGGCGACGTTCGCGTTGTGCCGCTCGAGGTGGTCGACCATCGTGTCGATGACGACCTGCGGCTTCTGCGAGGTGTTGGCGCTGTCGAGGTAGACCAGCGGCAGGCCGCCTGCGAGGGTCCGCTCGAGGATCGGGAAGTCGGCGCGGATCACCTCCAGCTCGGGGAGGAGTCCGGGCAGCTGCGTGGTCGTCATGCTCAGACCGCCGCCGTGAGGTACTTCTCGTAGCCGTTGGCCTCGAGCTCCTCGGCGAGCTCCGCGCCGCCGGACTCGGCGACCTTGCCGTCGACGAACACGTGCACGAAGTCGGGCTCGATGTAGCGCAGGATCCGGGTGTAGTGCGTGATCAGCAGGACGCCCTTGCCCTCCTGGGCACGGAACCGGTTGACCCCCTCGGACACGACCTTCAGCGCGTCGATGTCCAGGCCCGAGTCGGTCTCGTCGAGGATCGCGACCTTCGGGTTCAGCAGCTCGAGCTGGGCGATCTCGTGACGCTTCTTCTCACCACCGGAGAAGCCCTCGTTGACCGAGCGGGTCCCGAACGTCGGGTCGAGGTTGAGCTGCTGGAGCGCGGTGTTGACGTCCTTGACCCAGGTCCGGAGCTTGGGGGCCTCGCCGTCGAGCGCGGTCTTCGCGGTGCGCAGGAAGTTCGACACCGAGACGCCGGGCACCTCGACGGGGTACTGCATGGCCAGGAACAGCCCGGCCCGTGCGCGCTCGTCGACCGACATCGCGAGGACGTCCTCGCCGTCGAGGGTCACGGTGCCGCCGGTCACGGTGTACTTCGGGTGTCCCGCGATGGAGTAGGCCAGGGTCGACTTGCCGGACCCGTTCGGTCCCATGATCGCGTGGGTCTCGCCGTCCTGGATGGTCAGCGTGACGCCCTTGAGGATCTCCTTGGGACCGTCGTCGGTGCTCACCGACACCTGCAGGTCCTTGATCTCCAGCTTGCTCATGAGGGGGTGACTCCGTTCAGGGTGGTGGTGGTGTCGACGTACACGTCCGCACCGCGGATCTCGACGGCGAACGTCGCGACGGGTTCGGTGGCCGGGAGGCCGGTGGGCTTGCCGGTGCGCAGGTCGAAGCGCGAGCCGTGCAGCCAGCACTCGACCGTGCAGTCCTCGACCTCGCCCTCGCTCAGCGCCACGGCGGCGTGGGAGCAGAGGTCCTGGATCGCGAAGACCTCGTCCTCGTGCCGGGCGATGGCCACGTCGTAGCTACCGACCGTGACGCCGAGCGCCTCGTCGGTGGGTACGTCGCCCAGCGCGCATGCCTTCTCGAAGGCCATCAGTCGAAGTCCTTCAGGACGTTCTTCGCCAGCTCCGCCTCGACGGTCTCGAGCAGCTGGTCCTCGATCGAGGGGATGCCGACCCTGCGGATCAGGTCGTTGAAGAAGCCGTGCACCACGAGGCGCCGCGCCTCCTTCTCCGAGACGCCCCGCGAGCGCAGGTAGAACAGCTGCTCGTCGTCGAACCGCGCGGTCGCGGACGCGTGGCCCGCGCCCTCGATCTCGCCGGTCTCGATCTCGAGGTTCGGCACCGAGTCGGCCTGGCAGCCGTCGGACAGCACCAGGTTGCGGTTCTCCTCGTAGGTCTCGATGCCCTCCGCGACCTTGCGGATCAGCACGTTGCCGATCCAGACCGTGTGCGCGCCCTGACCCTGCAGCGCGCCCTTGTAGAGCACGTGGCTCTTCGTCTTGGGTGCGGTGTGGTCGGCGAACAGACGGTGCTCGAGATGCTGCCCCTGGTCCGCGAAGTACAGGCCGAGCAGCTCGGCGTCGCCGCCCGGGCCGGCGTACTCGACGTTCGCGTGCATGCGTACGACGTCGCCGCCGAACGAGATCGACGTGTGCTTGACGGTGGCGTCGCGGCCGACCCGGATCGCGTCGCGTCCGAGGTGGACCGCGTCGTCATCCCAGTCCTGGAGCGACAGGACGTTCGCGACCGCACCGTCGCCGACCAGCACGCTGGTGAGCGCGGAGTAGCGCGCGGACCCGGTGTGCACGATCGCAACCGTGGCCCGCGCATGCCGACCGACGCGGATCAGCAGCCGGCTCCAGACCAGGTCGTCGACCGACTCGCCGTGCAGGCGCAGCTCGATAGGCTCGCCGATCTCGGCGTCGGCCGGGACGTCGAGCAGCAGCGCCCCACCGGCGTTCGCGGCGGCGAGCGCGGACGGCCGGTCGTTCGGCGCGAGCTCACCGAGCTCCAGCGCCTGCTCGGCGGTGATCTCGGTGAGCGTGACGCCCTCCGGCAGCGTGGTCGTCCAGGTGAGCCCGGCGTCGGACGCCTCGCCGTCGAGGATCCCGCGCAGCCGCTTGAGCGGCGTGAAGCGCCAGATCTCCTCGCGGCCGTTCGGCAGCGGGTGGTCGGCCAGGTCGTAGGACCCGGGCGGGTTGAGGTGGCTCTCGGTCCTGGGCATCTCCAGGCCGGACGCCACGCTCTCGCGCGCCGTGTCAGTCACAGTCATCTAACTAGGTCTACTTTCTTTGCTACGTGCGGAAGGCCGAAGAACGACTCACCCGCGAACGAGAGAAGGGGGCCCGCGTGGCGGAGCGAAGCGACGACACGCGAGTCCGTGTGGGCCGGCGTGGCGGAGCGAAGCGACGACACGTCAGCCCACAGCCCCCTCCATCTGCAGCTCGATCAGTCGGTTGAGCTCGAGGGCGTACTCCATCGGGAGCTCCTTGGCGATCGGCTCGACGAACCCGCGGACGATCATCGCCATCGCCTCGTCCTGCTCCATGCCGCGCGACATGAGGTAGAAGAGCTGGTCGTCGGAGACCTTCGAGACGCTCGCCTCGTGACCCATGGACACGTCGTCCTCGCGGATGTCGACGTACGGGTAGGTGTCGGAGCGGCTGATCTGGTCGACCAGCAGCGCATCGCAGAGCACGTTGGACTTCGAGCCGTGCGCGCCCTCGTTGACCTGGATCAGGCCGCGGTACGACGTGCGCCCACCGCCCCGCGCCACCGACTTCGACAGGATCGAGGACGAGGTGTGCGGCGCCGCGTGCACCATCTTGGCGCCCGCGTCCTGGTGCTGGCCCTCGCCGGCGAACGCGATGGAGAGCGTCTCACCCTTGGCGTGCTCGCCCATCAGGTAGATGGCGGGGTACTTCATCGTCACCTTGGAGCCGATGTTGCCGTCGACCCACTCCATGGTCGCGCCGGCCTCGCAGGTCGCGCGCTTGGTGACGAGGTTGTAGACGTTGTTGGACCAGTTCTGGATGGTCGTGTAGCGGCACCGGCCGCCCTTCTTCACGATGATCTCCACCACCGCGGAGTGCAGCGAGTCGGAGCTGTAGATCGGCGCCGTGCAGCCCTCGACGTAGTGCACGTAGGCGTCCTCGTCGACGATGATCAGGGTGCGCTCGAACTGGCCCATGTTCTCGGTGTTGATCCGGAAGTAGGCCTGGAGCGGGATGTCGACGTGCACGCCCTTCGGCACGTAGATGAACGAGCCACCCGACCACACCGAGGTGTTCAGCGCGGCGAACTTGTTGTCGCCGACCGGGATGACGGTGCCGAAGTACTCCTTGAAGAGCTCCTCGTGCTCCTTCAGCGCCGTGTCGGTGTCGAGGAACAGGACGCCCTTCTCCTCGAGGTCCTCACGGATCGAGTGGTAGACGACCTCCGACTCGTACTGCGCGGCGACGCCCGCGACGAGGCGCTGCTTCTCCGCCTCCGGGATGCCGAGCTTGTCGTAGGTGTTCTTGATGTCCTCGGGGAGCTCCTCCCACGAGGTCGCCTGCTTCTCGCTCGAGCGGACGAAGTACTTGATGTTGTCGAAGTCGATGCCCGAGAGGTCGGAGCCCCAGTTCGGCATCGGCTTGCGGCCGAAGAGCTTCAGGCCCTTCAGGCGCAGGTCGAGCATCCACTGCGGCTCGCTCTTCTTCCCCGAGATGTCGCGTACGACGTCCTCGTTCAGGCCGCGCTTGGCGTCGGCACCCGCCACGTCGGCGTCCGCCCAGCCGAACTCGTAGCGGCCGATGCCCTGGAGCTCCGGGTTGAGTTCTTCGATCGAGGTCATCAGCTGACCCGCTCCTTCTTCTCGGTGGACTTCTCGGTGGGTGTGCTCGGGATGCAGGTGGTGCAGACCCCGTCGCCGTGGGCGATGGTGGCCAGGCGCTGCACGTGGCGGCCGAGGACCTGGCTGATCGCCTCCGTCTCCGCCTCGCACAACTGCGGGAACTCGTGGGCGACGTGGGAGACCGGGCAGTGCTGCTGGCACAGCTGCTCCCCCACCGGCAGGTCGCGCACCGACGCGGCGTACCCCTCGTCGGTGAAGATCCGGGCCAGCACCTCGGCCGACCCGAGCTCGGGGTGCTCCGCGCGGACGCCTTCGAACCGCTCCCCGATGAACGCCGCCCGGCGGACCGCGAATTCCCGGACCGCCTGGTCGCCACCGGTCTCGGCGAGGAAGCGGAGCGCCTGGACGGCGAGGTCGTCGTACTGCTGGTCGAAGCCGTCGCGGCCCGCCTCGGTCAGCGCGAACAGCTTGGCGGGACGCCCGCGACCGCGGTGGGCCTGGGTGCGCGGCTCGCGCGCCTCGAGGGACCCGTCGTCAAGCAGCTGGTCGAGGTGCCGGCGTACGGCGGCCGGGGTGAGGTCGAGCCGCTCGGCGAGCGCCGCGGCGGTCGAGGGGCCGTTGACGAGGATCGACCGGACGACGCGCTCACGCGTCGGCTGGTCATGCCCGGCTCCGCCGCGGGCGGGGACCTCGTCGAATTCCACAACACCAGTGTGCCGTTAATGCGCGGGCCCCTTCAAGGAAGGTCACCCTTACCTCCCGCGGGGTCACTGTCGGGGCGTGACCCGGGCCACAGCGGGCCGCTCCCTACACTGGCGGGCGTGCCCGACGCCTCCCCTGCCGACGCGGCCGTCGCGGTCGACGGCCTGGTCATGCGGTACGGCGACAAGGTGGCCGTCGACGGGCTGTCGCTCACGGTCGGGCGCGGGACTATCACGGCGGTCCTCGGGCCGAACGGTGCCGGCAAGACCACGACGCTCGAGACCTGCGAGGGCTACCGGCGGCCGCAGGGCGGCTCGGTCCGGGTGCTCGGGCTCGACCCCGTGCGCGACCGGCGCGCGCTGCTGCCCCGCATCGGTGTGATGCTCCAGGGCGGTGGCGCGTGGAGCGGCGTGCGGGCGATGGAGATGCTCGACCACGTCGCGCGGCTGCACGCGCACCCGCTCGACACCGCGATGCTGGCCGAGCGGCTCGGGCTCGGCGACTGCGGCCGGACGCCGTACCGCCGGCTCAGCGGCGGCCAGCAGCAGCGGCTCGGGCTCGCGCTGGCGCTCGTGGGCCGCCCCGAGATCGTGTTCGTGGACGAGCCGACGGCCGGGATGGACCCACAGGCCCGGCGGACGACCTGGGAGCTGCTCGAGGAGCTCCGCGCGGACGGCGTCACCGCCGTGCTGACCACGCACTACATGGACGAGGCCGAGCGGCTCGCCGACCACATCCACATCATCGACCGCGGCCGCCTGATCGCGTCGGGCACGCCGCTGGAGCTCACCCGTGGCGGCACGCACGCGACGATCCGGCTCGTGGTGACCCGGCCGTTCCCGCCCGGCTCGCCCGAGTCCCTCCGGGTGGCCCTCGGCGCGGGCACCGAGGTCACCCAGCTCGACGAGCTGAGCCTGCTCGTGACCGGTCCGGCGGACGCCTCGACGCTGGCGAAGGTCTCGCGGTGGTGCGAGGAGAACGACGTGCTGCCCGAAGGGCTCACCCTGGGCCAGCGCAACCTCGAGGACGTGTTCCTCCAGCTGACCGGACGGGAGCTCGCCCCGTGAGCGGCACGTTCACCGCGATGCCCGGCGCCGCGCCACTGCACCGGCAGGTGCTCGCCCAGGCCCGGATGGAGGCGCGGCTGATGATCCGCAACGGGGAGCAGCTGCTGCTCGCCGTGGTGATCCCGGTGATCGTGCTGATCGGGGGCGTCACCGGGTCCGAGCACCTCGGCATCTCGCTCGAGCACGACCCGATCGACGTGTTCGCCCCCGGCGTGCTCGCGCTGGCGATCATGTCGACGGCGTTCACCTCGCTGGCGATCGCGACCGGCTTCGAGCGGCGGTACGGCGTGATCAAGCGCCTCGGCGCCTCGCCGCTCCCCCGCTCCGGGCTGCTGATGGGCAAGGTCGGCGCGCTCCTGCTGGTCGAGGCCATGCAGGTGGTCGTGATCGCCGCCGTGGCGTTCGCGCTCGGCTGGGACCCCTCGACCGACGTCGTCGGGTTCCTGCTCGCGGTGGTGACCGGGACGGCCGCGTTCGCGTCGCTCGGCCTCTTCCTCTCGGGAGTGCTGCGGGCCGAGGCCACCCTCGCCGCCGCCAACCTCGTCTACCTGCTGCTGCTCGCCGGCGGCGCCGTCGTGCTGCCGATCTCGGCGTACGGCGCGTTCGGCGACGTGGTGCGGTGGCTGCCGTCCGGGGCCCTCGGCAGCGCGATGCGTGCGGCCCTGATCGACGGTGCCACGTCGTGGCGCGACCTCGGGGTGCTCGTGCTCTGGGCCGGCGTCGGAACGACCCTGACGGCGAGGACCTTCAAGTGGGAGTGACGTCCCGGCTCCGACGTCTCGACGAGTGGCTGACCGGGTGGGCCTGGGCGTCCATCGTCGCCAACGCCGTGCTCGTCGTGACCGGTGGCGTGGTCCGCCTCACCGGCTCCGGCCTCGGCTGCCCGACCTGGCCGCGCTGCACCGACGAGTCGTTCACGCCGCACGGCGCGTACAACATCCACTCCGCGATCGAGTTCGGCAACCGGATGCTGACCTACGTGCTGGTGGCGGTCGCGGTCGGCACGTTCCTCGCCGCGTGGCAGTCCGGCCGCCCGGACCTCCGCAGGCTCGCCCTCGTCATGGCACTGGGCATCCCCGCGCAGGCGGTGATCGGCGGCATCACGGTCCTGACCGACCTCAACCCCTGGGTCGTCTCGCTGCACCTGCTGTGCTCGCTGGCGATCATCGGCGTGGGGATGCTGTTCCTGCACCGCATCACGCATCCGGCCCCGGCCCAGCGGCCCCGGGGCGCCGTGGTCGGGCTGGCCTGGGCGACGTTCGTCTCCGCCTGGGCGGTCCTGTACGTCGGCACGGTGGTCACCGGCTCCGGGCCGCACGCGGGCGACGCGCACTCGGCGCGCAACGGTCTCTCGCCGCTGCAGATGAGCCAGCTGCACGCAGACCTGGTGTTCCTCTTCGTCGGGCTCACCCTCGGCCTGCTCTTCGCCGTGCTCGCGGGCGGCTACCCGCGCGCCACGCGCAACGCCGTGGTGCTGCTGCTGGTCGTCGAGGTCGCCCAGGGTGCGGTCGGCTTCGTGCAGTACTTCACCGACCTGCCGGTCGTGCTCGTCGGCTTCCACATGCTCGGCGCGGCCCTGGTCTCCGCGACGGTGACGTGGGCGCTGATCCAGGTGCGCGAGCCGCAGGCTGCCCGACAGCCGGCCCGGCAGCCGGCGTAGCGCGGCCGGGACATGGCGACAGCGGCCGCCCGTACCCCCGTGGACGGGACGACCGCCGTCAACACCTCTGACGCAGTGGGACGCGGATCGGTTGCGTCGGGAGCCGAGAAATCTTCATCGGCTGATGAGCGGGTCGAGCGCGACCGCCACGAAGAGCAGCGAGAGATAGAGGTTCGAGGAGTGGAACAGCCGCATCGGCTGGATCACCGAGAGGTCCTCGGTGCCACGCGCGCGGCCCCACATCCGGTGCGCCTCGAGCAGGAACACCGCGCCCAGCACCGCGGCGGCGACGGGGTAGAACAGCCCGGTGTCGGCGACCGGCCACAGCAGCAGCGAGGTGGCGACCATCAGCCAGCTGTAGACGACGATCTGCCGGCCCACGACGGCGGCCGGCCTGACGACCGGCAGCATCGGCACGTCGACGTTCGCGTAGTCCTCGCGGTAGCGCAGCGCCAGCGCCCAGGTGTGCGGCGGCGTCCAGAGGAAGAAGACCACCAGGAACAGCACGACCGGCGTCCACGAGAGCGAGCCGGTGACCGCGGTCCAGCCGATCAGGGTCGGGAAGCAGCCGGCGATGCCGCCCCACACGATGTTCTGCGTCGTCCGCCGCTTCAGCAGCATCGTGTAGCCGAACACGTAGAAGGCGTTGGCGAGCACCGACAGCAGCGCGGACAGCGGGTTGACCCAGACGTAGAGGATCACCGTCGAGGCGATCCCGAGTGCGAAGCCGAACAGGAGCGCGGCCCGCGGGGAGACGATGTGGCGCGGCAGCGCCCGGCGCCGCGTCCTGCGCATCTGCTCGTCGATGTCGCGGTCGTAGACGCAGTTGAACACCGACGCCGAGCCGGCGGAGAACGTGCCGCCGATGACGGTCGCCACGACGAGGCCGAGGTCCGGGACACCGCGAGCGGCGTAGAACATCACCGGGACGGTGGTGAGCAGCAGCAGCTCGATGACCCGCGGCTTCGTCAGCCCGACGTACGCCGCGACCACGTCCTTGAGGCTCGCCCGCTCGTCCGCTGGCTGCCTCGCGGCAGAGGCGGACTGACCGACGTACGTCACGGGGTTCCTCGGAGGGGAATGTGGGCACCGGAATGGTGCTGGGACCGATGGGAGTCTATCGCCCGACGTGAGTAGGCTCGGCATTGGCCGAACCCCCCGAAAGGAACCCTGTGAGCAACACCTCTGCACTCGACTGGACCGACCTCGACGACAAGGCGGTGGACACGGTCCGGGCCCTGTCCATGGACGCGGTGCAGAAGGTCGGCAACGGGCACCCCGGCACCGCGATGAGCCTCGCTCCAGCCGCGTACCTGCTCTTCCAGAAGGTGATGCGGCACAACCCCGCCGACCCGAGCTGGCCCGGCCGCGACCGCTTCGTGCTGTCCGCCGGCCACTCCTCGATCACGCTGTACAACCAGCTGTTCCTCGGCGGCTGGGGCCTCGAGCTCGACGACCTCAAGTCCCTGCGGACCTGGGGCTCGAAGACGCCCGGGCACCCCGAGCACGGCCACACGGCCGGCGTCGAGACGACCACCGGGCCGCTGGGCCAGGGCGTCGGCAACGCGGTCGGCATGGCGATGGCGGCCCGCCGCGAGCGCGGCCTGCTGGACCCCGGGAGCGCCGACGCCGGCTCGGTGTTCGACCACCACATCTACTGCATCTGCTCCGACGGCGACCTCGAGGAGGGCGTGAGCGCCGAGGCCTCGTCGATCGCGGGCGTGCAGCAGCTCGGCAACCTCACCGTCGTCTACGACGCCAACCGGATCTCGATCGAGGGCGACACCAACGTGGCCTTCACCGAGGACGTCGGCAAGCGCTTCGAGGCCTACGGGTGGCACGTCCAGACCGTCGACTGGACCAACGACGGCACCGAGTACGTCGAGGACGTGCCGGCGCTGTACGCCGCGATCCGTGCGGCCGAGGAGGTCACCGACCAGCCCAGCATGATCGTGCTGCGCACGGTGATCGCCTGGCCGGCACCCGACGCCCAGGGCACCGGCAAGTCCCACGGCTCCGCGCTCGGCGAGGACGAGGTGCGGGCCACCAAGGAGATCATGGGCCTGGACCCGGACCAGCACTTCGCGGTGCCGGACGACGTCCTCGCGCACACCCGGTCGCTGATCGAGCGCGGCAAGCAGTGGCAGGCGGAGTGGGAGGTGCAGTTCGAGGGGTGGAAGGCCGCCGCGGACGACGCGACCCTCGCCACCTGGGAGCGCATGCAGACCCGCGCCCTGCCGCCGGAGCTCGACGAGGTGCTGCCCACGTTCGACGCGGACCCGAAGGGCATGGCCACCCGGAAGGCGTCCGGCGCGGTCATCAACGCGGTCGCCGGCGTGATGCCCGAGCTGTGGGGCGGCTCCGCCGACCTCGCCGAGTCGAACAACACCACGATCGAGGACGCTGCGTCGTTCGTCCCGAAGGACCGCTCCACCGACCAGTGGTCCGGCGACCCGTACGCCGGCCGGGTGCTCCACTTCGGCATCCGCGAGCACGGCATGGGCTCGATCCTGAGCGGCATCACGCTGCACGGCGGCACCCGCGTCTTCGGTGGCACGTTCCTGACGTTCTCCGACTACATGCGCGGCTCCGTGCGGCTCGCCGCGCTGATGGGCCTGCCGGTCACCTACGTCTGGACCCACGACTCGATCGGCCTCGGCGAGGACGGCCCGACCCACCAGCCGATCGAGCACCTGGCCGCGCTGCGCGCGATCCCCGGCCTCGACGTGGTCCGGCCTGCCGACGCCAACGAGACGGCCGCCGCGTGGAAGGCCGTCCTCCAGAACACCGACCGTCCCGCCGGCATCGCGCTGACCCGGCAGAACGTCCCGGTCTTCCCGCGCGGCGAGGAGGGGTTCAGCGACACCAGCAACGTGCACCGCGGCGGCTACGTCCTGATCGACGCCGAGGGCGGGGCCCCCGACGTCGTCCTCGTCGGCACCGGGTCCGAGGTCCAGATCGCCGTGGCCGCGCGGGAGCTCCTCGCGGCCGACGGCATCCGGGCCCGCGTGGTCTCGATGCCGTGCCGCGAGTGGTTCGACCGGCAGGACGAGGCGTACCGCGCGACCGTTCTCCCGCCCACCGTCAAGGCGCGCGTCTCGGTCGAGGCCGGGGTCGCGCAGGGCTGGCGGGAGGTCGTGGGCGACCACGGCCGGATCGTGTCCATCGACACCTACGGCGCGTCGGCCGACTTCAAGCGGATCTACGAGGAGTACGGCATGACCGGCGAGGCGGTCGCCAACGCGGCGCGGGACAGCCTGCGCTCGCTGAGCGACTGACCGCCCCCACAGCACCCACACCCGACCTGGGAGGAACCCATGAGCGACCGACTGAAGCAGCTGTCCGAGGCGGGGGTGTCGATCTGGCTCGACGACCTCTCGCGCGAGCGGATCGAGACCGGCAACCTCGCCGAGCTCGTCCAGGAGAAGCAGGTCGTCGGCGTGACGACCAACCCGACGATCTTCGCCGGCGCCATCGCCAACGGTGAGCGCTACGACGAGCAGGTCGCGCAGCTCGTCGACAAGGGCGAGGGCGTCGACCGGGTCGTCTTCGAGGTCACCACCGAGGACGTCCGCAACGCGTGCGACATCATGCGCCCCGTGTACGACGCGGCGCCGTACGACGGGCGCGTGTCGATCGAGGTGGAGCCCCTGCTCGCCAACGACACCGAGGGCACGATCGAGTCCGCGCGGGCGCTGTGGGCCGCGGTCGACCGGCCGAACGCGCTGGTCAAGATCCCCGCGACGCAGGAGGGACTGCCCGCGATCACGGCCGCGACCGCCGAGGGCATCAGCGTCAACATCACCCTGATCTTCGGCGAGCAGCGGTACCGCGAGGTCATGGACGCCTACCTCACGGGCCTCGAGCAGGCCCGCGAGGCCGGGGTCGACCTGTCCGGGATCCAGTCCGTCGCGTCGTTCTTCGTGTCCCGCGTGGACACCGAGGTCGACCGGCGGCTGGAGGAGATCGGCTCCGACATCGCTCTGGCCCTGCGCGGCAAGGCCGCCGTCGCCAATGCGCTGGTCGCCTACGGCGCCTTCGAGGAGATCTTCGGCTCGGACCGCTGGCGTGAGCTCGAGGCGGCCGGAGCCAACCGCCAGCGACCCCTCTGGGCGTCGACCGGCGTGAAGAACCCGGACTACGACGACACGATGTACGTCCGCGACCTCGTGGTCGCCGAGACGGTCAACACGATGCCGGAGAAGACCCTCGACGCGTTCGCCGACCACGGGGAGGTCCTCGGTGACCTCGTCACCGGGAAGGCCGGCGAGGGCCGCGCCGTCCTGGACCGGCTCGTCGAGGTCGGCATCGACTGGGAGGACGTCCTCGTGGTCCTCGAGACCGAGGGCGTGGACAAGTTCAAGAAGTCCTGGGACGACCTGCTCGAGACCGTGTCCGGCCAGATGGAGAAGGCCAAGGCGTGACGGGGCCCGTCGACCCGTCGTCGACGGGGGCGTGGGCGCGGCTCGGCGCGCTCGCGGCCGAGTTCGAGCCCGACCTGCGGGGCTGGTTCGAGGCCGACCCCGGGCGGGTCGAGCGGCTGACGTTCACGGCGGCCGACCTGTACGTCGACCTGTCCAAGTCCCTGGTCGACGACCGGGTGCTGGGCGCCCTGCTCGAGCTCGCCGACGAGGTCGGGCTGGCGGACCGCCGCGACGCGATGTTCCGTGGCGACCGGATCAACGTCACCGAGGACCGTGCCGTGCTGCACACCGCTCTGCGGCTCCCCGCCGACGCGGGGCCCGACGAACGACCGAGCGTCGACGGCGAGGACGTGGTCGCCGAGGTCCACGAGGTGCTGGACCGCGTCTACGACTTCGCGGACCGGGTCCGCAGCGGCGCCTGGACGGGCGTCACGGGCGAGCGGATCCGGACCGTCGTCAACATCGGGATCGGTGGCTCCGACCTGGGTCCGGTGATGGCGTACGAGGCGCTGGCGGCGTACCGCCAGGACGGCCTCGAGTGCAGGTTCATCAGCAACATCGACCCGACCGACGCGGCGACGACGCTGGCCGGGCTGGACCCGGCGAGCACGCTGTTCATCGTGTCGAGCAAGACGTTCGGGACGCTCGAGACGCTCACCAATGCGCGCCTGTGCAGGGCCTGGCTGCTCGACGGGCTGTCGGACCAGGACAAGACCGAGGCCGTCGCGCGGCACTTCGTCGCGGTGTCGACCGCGCTGGACAAGGTCGCGGAGTTCGGCATCGACACCGACAACGCGTTCGGCTTCTGGGACTGGGTCGGGGGCCGCTACTCGATGGACTCCGCGATCGGGTTGTCGCTGGTCGTCGCGATCGGGCCGGAGCGGTTCGCGGAGATGTTGGGCGGGTTCCACGCGATGGACGAGCACTTCCGCCGTACCGACCTCGCGCACAACGTGCCGGCGCTGATGGGCCTGCTGAACGTCTGGTACACCAACTTCCTGGGCGCCGGGACGCACGCGGTGCTCCCCTACGCCCAGCTGCTGCACCGCTTCCCGGCGTACCTCCAGCAGCTCACGATGGAGTCCAACGGCAAGGGCGTGCGCTGGGACGGCTCGCCGGTGTCCACCGACACCGGCGAGGTGTTCTGGGGCGAGCCCGGCACCAACGGTCAGCACGCGTTCTACCAGCTCATCCACCAGGGCACCCGGCTGGTCCCGGCCGACTTCATCGCTTTCGTGAACCCGGCCTACCCGCTCCAGGACACCGTCGACGGGCACAGCACCGACGTGCACCAGCTGTTCCTGGCGAACTTCCTGGCGCAGACCCGCGCGCTGGCGTTCGGGAAGACCGCGGAGGAGGTGCGCGCGGAGGGGACGGCCGAGGCCGTCGTACCGGCGCGGGTGTTCCCGGGCAACCGGCCGACCGCCTCGATCATGGCGCCGGCACTGACGCCGTCGGTGCTGGGCCAGCTGGTGGCGCTGTACGAGCACATCACGTTCACCCAGGGCGCGGTGTGGGGCATCGACTCCTTCGACCAGTGGGGCGTCGAGCTCGGGAAGCAGCTCGCCCAGCAGGTCGCCGCCGCGGTCGCCGGCGACACCGCCGCCGCCGGCGAACAGGACGCGTCCACGCAGCAGTTGCTCGGCTACTACTGGAGGCACCGGCAGTGACCCACACGAACCCGCTCCGCGATCCGCGCGACCGACGCCTCCCCCGCATCGCGGGACCGTGCGGCATGGTCCTGTTCGGGGTCACGGGCGACCTGTCCCGCAAGAAGATCATGCCCGCGATCTACGACCTGGCGAACCGTGGCCTGCTGCCCCCGGGCTTCAGCCTGGTCGGGTTCGCACGGCGCGACTGGGCCGATCAGGACTTCGCCCAGATCGTCCACGACTCGGTGAAGGCGCACGCGCGCACCGAGTTCCGCGAGGAGGTCTGGAAGCAGCTCGCGGAGGGCTTCCGCTTCGTGTCGGGCGACTTCGACGACGACCACGCCTTCGAGCACCTGCGCCGCACCATCGACGAGCTCGACGAGCTGCGAGGCACCCGCGGCAACCACGCGTTCTACCTCGCCATCCCGCCCGGGTTCTTCGGCAACGTGGTCGGCCAGCTCAAGGAGCACGACCTGGCCGTGGGACGCGGCGACTCCTGGCGCCGGGTGGTGATCGAGAAGCCGTTCGGCCACGACCTCCGGTCCGCCCGCGAGCTCCAGGCGGTGCTGGGCGACGTCTTCCCGTCCGGCTCGATCTTCCGGATCGACCACTACCTCGGGAAGGAGACGGTGCAGAACATCCTCGCGATGCGCTTCGCGAACGAGATGTTCGAGCCGATCTGGAACGCCAACTACGTCGACCACGTGCAGATCACCATGGCCGAGGACATCGGCATCGGCGGCCGCGCCGGCTACTACGACGGCATCGGCGCCGCACGGGATGTGATCCAGAACCATCTCCTGCAGCTGCTCTCGCTCGTCGCGATGGAGGAGCCGACGTCGTTCGACGCCGACAGCCTGCGGATCGAGAAGCAGAAGGTGCTCTCCAGCATCACCCTCCCCCGCCGGCTCGACCTGACCACGGCGCGGGGGCAGTACGCCGAGGGCTGGGCCGGCGGCGAGAAGGTGATCGGGTTCCTGGAGGAGGAGGGCATCAAGCGCACCTCCACGACCGAGACGTTCGCGGCCGTGAAGCTCAACGTGGAGACCCGTCGCTGGGGCGGCGTCCCGTTCTACCTCCGGACCGGGAAGCGGCTCGGCCGTCGGGTCACCGAGGTGGCGGTCGTGTTCAAGCGGGCGCCGCACCTGCCGTTCGCCGACGCCGCCATCGAGGAGCTCGGCCAGAACGCCCTGGTGATCCGCATCCAGCCCGACGAGGGCGTCACCCTCCGGTTCGGCTCGAAGGTGCCGGGCACCGCGATGGAGATCCGCGACGTCAACATGGACTTCGTGTACGGCGGCGCGTTCACCGAGTCCTCCCCGGAGGCGTACGAGCGACTGATCCTCGACGTCCTCCTCGGCGACCCGCCGCTGTTCCCCCGGCACGAGGAGGTCGAGCTGTCCTGGAAGATCCTGGACCCGATCCTCGAGCACTGGGCGAAGCAGGACGAGAGCGGCAAGGGCAAGCCCGAGCCGTACGAGTCGGGCACCTGGGGCCCGGCGTCGGCGGAGACGATGCTCGCCCGCGACGGACGGACCTGGAGGCGACCCTGATGAGTTCACGCCACATCTCCGAGGGGACCCCGACATGATCGAGCTGATCAACACGAACTCGTCCCAGATCGCGGCGGAGTTGCAGCGCGCGCGGGTGCGCGCCGGCAGCCCGGCGATGGGGATGGTGATGACGCTGGTGATCGTCGTCGACGAGGACGACGCCGAGGGAGCGATGCTGGCGGCGCGGGCCGCGTCGCACGAGCACCCGGCGCGCGTCCTGGGGGTGATCCTCGGCGATGCCCGGGGCGCCTCCGAGATCATCGCGCAGGTCGGGACCGGCTCCGGGTGGACCGGCGAGACGGCCCTGATCCGGCTCAAGGGCGAGGTCGTGAAGCACTCGGAGTCCGTGGTGCTCCCGCTGCTGCTTCCCGACTCGCCGGTCGCGGTCTGGTGGCCCAACCACCCGCCGGAGGACCCGGCGAACGACGCCCTGGGCAGGCTCGCGCAGCGGCGGATCACCGACGCGGCGGCCGCCTCCCGCGGCAAGACCAGGGCGATGCTGCAGCAGTGCTCGGCGTACACCGTGGGCAACACCGACCTCGCGTGGACGCGGATCACCTCCTGGCGCGCGCTGCTGGCGGCGGCGCTGGACCAGCAGCCGCTCAAGGTCACGCACGGGTCGGTCACCGCGGAGCGGATCAGCCCCAGCGCCGACCTGCTGACCGCGTGGCTCGCCGACCGGCTGAAGATCACCGTCGACCGCAAGAACTCCGCCGGCCCCGGGATCACCGAGGTGGTGCTCGAGACCAACGAGGGCCCGATCCGGATCAGCCGGACCGACGGCAAGCTGGCGACGTTCTCCTCCCCGGACCGCCCCGACCGACCGGTCGCCCTGAAGCGCCGTGACCTGCCCGAGCTGCTCGCCGAGGAGCTCCGCCGGCTCGACGAGGACGACGTGTACGCCGAGACCGCCCGCGCCCTGCTGAAGCTGGAGGCGAAGAAGTGACGGCGACCCCCCGGATCGAGGTCCACCCCGACGCGACCACGCTCGCGACCGCCGTCGCCGGCGAGCTGCTGAGCCGGATCGGCGACGCCCAGGCCGCGGGCGGCGTGCCGCAGATCGCGCTGACCGGTGGCACCATCGCCGAGGAGATCCACCGCGAGATCGCCCGGCTGTCGCCGGCGTCCGAGGTGGACTGGTCGCAGGTCGTGGTCTGGTGGGGCGACGAGCGCTTCGTGGCCCCCGACTCCCCCGACCGCAACGCGCGCCAGGCCCGCGAGGCGTTCCTCGACGCGGTCGGGGCCGACCCGGCGAAGGTGCACGAGATGCCGTCGACGGCCGATGCCGCCGACGTCGACGCCGGCGCCGCGTCGTACGCCGCGGAGCTCCGGGATCACGGCTCCGGTGCCTTCGAGGTCGTCATGCTCGGGATCGGTCCGGACGGCCACGTCGCGTCGTTGTTCCCCGGCTTCCCGCAGCTCGACTCGACCGACATCGCGGTCGGCGTGACCGGCTCCCCGAAGCCGCCCCCGGAGCGGATCAGCCTCACCTTCGCGCCGCTGAACCGGGCGCGGTCGGCGTGGTTCCTGGTCAGCGGCGAGGGCAAGGCCGCCGCCGTGGCCGCCGCCCTCGGCGGCGCCGACCCCCACGACACGCCCGCCGCCGGCGTCACCGGCCTCGAGGAGACGATCTGGTTCCTCGACCGGGCCGCCGCGTCCCAGCTCTGACGTCGGGCTAGAAGATGATGTCGCCGGACTTGCGGCGGGAGCGCAGGAGCGCGAGCGCCTCGTCGAGGATGTCGGCCGCCTCCTTGTCGGAGCGCCGCTCCTTCACGTAGGCGAGGTGCGTCTTGTAGGGCTCGATCTTCGGCGCGGGAGGCGGGTTCTCGGAGTCGAGGCTCGCCGGCAGGCCGCACTTGGGGCAGTCCCACGTGTCCGGCACCTGGGCCTCGATCGAGAACGTCACCACCGAGCGGTGCTCGTTCGCACAGAAGTACGTCACGGGCTGCCGCGGGGCGGCCTCGCCGCGCTCTGCCTCGCCCATCGGGCCGGCCCCCACCCGGCTCCCGCGAATAGCGTTTCCTCCACCAGCCACGGAACGGTTCCCTTCTCAGAAAAGTCAGTACGCCAGCAGGAGCCCGAGGGCGATGACGCAGGCAAACCAGA
The DNA here is from genome assembly GCF_054058995.1 of Nocardioides sp. HB32. NCBI lineage: Bacteria > Bacillati > Actinomycetota > Actinomycetes > Propionibacteriales > Nocardioidaceae > Nocardioides > Nocardioides sp. HB32. Next base: position 2,999,275 of record NZ_JBSSBS010000001.1, on the reverse strand, counting down.
TGACGCCGACCCCGACGGTGAGGCGGTCGAGGTTGCGCTCCGCGACGGAAGATCCGCCGAGTGAGCTCGAGACGCCACCGCCGAACATGTCCGAGAGGCCGCCCCCACGACCCTTGTGCAGGAGCACGAGCAGGATCATGACGGCGCTGGCGATCATCAGCACGATGGTGAAGAGCAGTTGCACAGTCGAGAATCCTACGTCAGAGGGTCGGCGATCAGATGATCGGCATGTCGTAGAAGCGGCAGATCGCCCCGAACTCGTCCGCCTGGAGGCTCGATCCGCCCACCAGACAGCCGTCCACGTCGGCCTGCGCCATGATGCCGCCGACGTTGTTCGCCTTGACCGAGCCGCCGTACAGGATGCGTACGCCGTCCGCGGCGGCGTCGCCGTGCGCCTCGCGGATCCGGTCCCGGAGCGCCGCGCAGACCTCCTGCGCGTCCTCCGGGGTCGCCACCTCGCCGGTGCCGATCGCCCAGACCGGCTCGTACGCGACGACCAGCCCCGCGATCTGCTCGGCCGTGAAGGCCGCCAGCGACCCGTCGACCTGGTTGAGGCAGTGCCCGACGTGCTCACCGGCCTGCCGGATCTGCAGCCCCTCGCCCACGCACACGATCGGCGTCATGCCCGCGGCGAGCGCCCGCTGCGCCTTGGCACTGACCAGCTGGTCGGACTCGCCGTGGTACTCGCGGCGCTCGCTGTGCCCCACCACGACGTACGAGCAGCCGAGCTTGGCCAGCATGCCGGCGGAGATCTCCCCGGTGTACGCCCCGCCCTCGTGCTGCGAGACGTCCTGGGCGGCGTACCGCACCAGCAGCCGGTCGCCGTCGACCAGCGTCTGCACGGACCGCAGGTCGGTGTAGGGCGGCACCACGACGACCTCGCACCGCGCGTAGTCGTGCTTCTTGTCCGCGAGTGTCCAGGCGAGCTTCTGGACGAGGACCACGGCTTCCTGGTGGTTCAGGTTCATCTTCCAGTTCCCCGCCATCAGCGGGGTGCGGGATGCAGACGCCATCAGTCCTCCAAGACCTTGATGCCGGGCAGCTCCTTGCCCTCGAGGTACTCCAGGCTCGCACCGCCACCGGTCGAGATGTGGCCGAAGGCCGCCTCATCGAAGCCGAGGGTGCGTACGGCGGCCGCGGAGTCGCCGCCGCCGACCACGGAGAGGCCGTCTGTCTTCGTGAGCGCCTGGGCGACCGCTCGGGTCCCCTCGGCGAACGCACCCACCTCGAAGACGCCCATGGGGCCGTTCCAGAACACGGTGCGGGCGTCTGCGAGCGCGGCGGCGAACGCCGCTCCGGACGCGGGTCCGATGTCGAGGCCGAGCGCGTCCGGCGGGATGGCGTCCGCGGCGACGACGCGCGGATGCGGCTCCCGGTCACCGGACGGGAACTCGGTGTCCACGACGATGTCGGTCGGCAGCAGGATCTCCACGCCGGACTCGGCCGCCCGCTCCAGGTAGGACCGGCAGGTGTCGAGCTGGTCCTCCTCGAGGAGGCTCTTGCCGACCTCGTGGCCCTGGGCCTTGAGGAACGTGAAGACCATGCCGCCCCCGATCAGCAGCCGGTCGGCCTTGCCGAGCAGGTTGTCGATCACCCCGAGCTTGTCGGAGACCTTCGAGCCGCCGAGCACGACGACGTACGGACGCTCCGGCTCCTCGGTGAGCCGGCGCAGGACGCCGATCTCGGTGGCGACCAGCTGTCCCATCGCGTGCGGCAGCCGCTGCGCGACGTCGTACACGGAGGCCTGCTTGCGGTGCACGACGCCGAAGCCGTCGGACACGAACGCGTCGGCGAGCTCCGCGAGCTGGTCGGCGAAGGCCCCGCGCTCCCGCTCGTCCTTGCTCGTCTCCCCGGCGTTGAACCGCACGTTCTCGAGCACCGCGACCTGGCCGTCGGACAGGCCGGCGACGGTCTCGCGGGCGCTGTCGCCCACGGTGTCGGTCGCGAACGCGACCTCGGACCCGAGCAGCTCTCCCAGACGCTCGGCGACCGGGCGCAGCGAGTAGCGCTCGTCCGGCGCACCCTTCGGGCGGCCGAGGTGGGCGACGACCACGACCCGGGCACCCGCGTCCGCGAGCTCCCGGATGGTCGGGACGCTCGCGCGCACCCGACCGTCGTCGGTGATGCGGGTGCCGTCGAGCGGCACGTTCAGGTCCGAGCGGACGAGGACGCGCTTGCCCGCCACGTCCCCCAGGGAGGAGTACCGACCCACGGTCAGAGGGTCTCGCCGACGTACGCGATCAGGTCCGCGAGCCGGTTGGAGTAGCCCCACTCGTTGTCGTACCAGCCGAGCACCTTGACCTGGTTGCCGATCACCTTGGTCAGCGGCGCGTCGAAGATGCAGGACGCCGGGTCGGTCACGATGTCGGTCGAGACCAGCGGGTCGGTGGAGTACCGGAGGTACTTGCCGTCGGCCGCGGCCCTGACGATCTCGTTGATCTCCTCGACGGAGGTCTCGCGAGCGGCCTCGAACGACAGGTCGGTCGCCGAGCCGGTCGGGACCGGGACGCGCATGGCGTAGCCGTCGAGCTTGCCCTTGAGCTCGGGGATCACCAGGCCGATCGCCTTCGCGGCGCCGGTCGAGGTCGGGACCAGGTTGAGCGCGGCGGCGCGGGCGCGGCGCGGGTCCTTGTGGATGTTGTCCTGGAGGTTCTGGTCCGCGGTGTAGGCGTGGATCGTCGTCATCAGGCCCTTGTTGATGCCGATGCCGTCGTGCAGCGCCTTGGCCATCGGGGCCAGGCAGTTGGTGGTGCAGGAGGCGTTGGAGATGACGGTGTGCGCGGCCGGGTCGTACGTCGCGTGGTTGACGCCCATGACCACCGTGACGTCGTCGTTGGACGCCGGCGCGGAGATGATGACCTTCTTCGCCCCGCCGTTGTCGACGTGGGCGCGCGCCTTGGTCGCGTCGGTGAAGAAGCCGGTCGACTCCACGACGACGTCGACGCCGACGTCGGCCCACTTCAGGTTGGCCGGGTCGCGCTCGGCGAACGTCTTCACGACCTGGTCGCCGACCCGGATCTCGTCCTCGGTGGCGGTCACGTCGGCGTCCAGGCGGCCGAGGATCGAGTCGAACTTCAGCAGCGGGGCCAGGGCCGTGTTGGACGTCAGGTCGTTGACGGCCACGATCTCGATGTCCAGGCCGGAGGCCCGGACGGCACGGAAGAAGTTGCGGCCGATCCGGCCGAACCCGTTGATACCTACACGAACAGTCACTGGTTGCTCCTGCTTGTCGTTCAGGGCGTGCAAGGGGACGTCACGACCCTATCGCTTGGGGGGATGCGCCCAGACTGCCGTCCCGGCGTACGTGCCAGTAACGAGCGGAGGTCCCGGACCGAGGGGACCTCAGGCCTCGTCCGCGAGCATGTCCGGGGTCAGCGACGCCTCGGTGTCGGGGATGCCGAGATCTTCGGCGCGCTTGTCCGCCATCGCCAGCAGCCGGCGGATCCGGCCCGCGATCGCGTCCTTGGTCAGCACCGGGTCGTGCAGCTGGCCGAGCTCCTCCAGCGAGGCCTGCTTGTGCTCGAGGCGCAGCTCGCCGGCCATCTTCAGGTGGTCCGGGACCTCGTCGCCGAGGATCTCCATGGCGCGGCCGACCCGCGCGCCGGCGGCCACCGCGGCCCGCGCAGATCGGCGCAGGTTGGCGTCGTCGAAGTTCGCGAGCCGGTTGGCCGTGGCCCGCACCTCGCGGCGCATCCGGCGCTCCTCCCAGGCCATCAGCGACTCGTGGGCGCCGAGCCGGGTGAGCAGCTGCCCGATCGCGTCGCCGTCGCGGATGACGACCCGGTCGACGCCACGGACCTCGCGGGCCTTCGCGTGGATGCCGAGCCGCCGGGCGACTCCGACCAGGGCCAGCGCGGCCTCCGGACCCGGGCAGGTCACCTCCAGCGCCGACGAGCGGCCCGGCTCGGTGAGCGAGCCGTGCGCCAGGAACGCGCCGCGCCAGGCGGCGACGGCGTCACAGCCACCCCCGGAGACGACCGCGGGCGGCAGGCCGCGCACGGGCCGACCGCGCTGATCGAGCAGCCCGGTCTGCCGGGCGAGCGCCTCGCCGTCCTTGACCACGCGGACGATGTAGCGGCTGCCCTTGCGGATCCCGTTGCCCTGCACCATGACCACGTCCGACTGGTGGCCGTAGACCTCGGCGATGTTGGTGCGCAGCCGTCGTGCCGACGCGCCGGTGTCGAACTCCGCCTCCACCACGATCTTGCCGCTCACGATGTGCAGGCCCCCGGCGAAGCGCAGCATCGAGGCCACCTCGGCCTTGGCGGCAGCACGTCTTGGTGATCTGGGTGTTGGCCAGCTCCGCCTTCACCTGTGCCGTCATCGCCATGAGTGCGATCCTTTCACGCCCGTCAACGACCCTCCGCCCGTGGATCAGGGGTCAGCGACCGCCCATGATGGAGGAGTACGCCGCGGCCAGCTTCGCGGGGTCGTGCCGGGCAGTCCCGTCGTCGCGCGCGAGGTCGGCGACGACGAGCTGGGCGCCGGTCGCGCGCACCACGTGCTCGAGCTCGGCCAACCCGTCGCCGGCGTGCCGGGCATCAGCCAGCACGGTGTGGACGGCCAGCTCGGGTGCGTGCTCGGCGAGGACGGCGAGGTGGTCCGCGGCGTCGAAGCCCGGCGTCTCGCCCGCCTGCTCGTCGAGGTTCAGCGTGAGGACCACCCGCGCGTCGCTGCCGACGATCGCCTCGCACAGCGCCGGCACCATCAGGTGCGGGATCACCGACGTGAACCAGGAGCCCGGGCCCAGGACCACCCAGTCCGCGGCGTCCACGGCGGCGATCGCCTCCGGGCACGGTGTCGGGTCCGGCGGATCCAGGGCGATCGACGCGATCACGCCGTCCGTGGTGGCCACCTGGACCTGTCCCCGCACGACGGTCAGCAGGTCCGGCTCCGTCGCGTCGAGCCCCCGCACCTCGGCGGTGATGTCGAGCGGGGTGAGTGCCATCGGCAGCACCCGCCCGGAGGTACCGAGCAGCTTGCCCACCCAGTCCAGGGCGGCGACCGGGTCGCCCAGCTGCTCCCAGAGGCCCACGATCAGCAGGTTGCCGATCACGTGACCGCGCATCTCCCCCTGGCCCGCGAACCGGTGCTGCAGGACCCGGGCCCAGGTGTCGCCCCACTGGTGGTCGCCGCACAGCGCGGCCAGCGCCATCCGCAGATCGCCCGGCGGCAGCACCCCGAACTCCGCGCGCAGCCGGCCCGACGAGCCGCCGTTGTCGGCGACGGTCACGACCGCAGTGAGGTCGTCGACCACCAGGTCGTCGACGAGCATGCGGAGCGCGTGCAGGGTCGCGGACAGGCCGTGGCCGCCTCCGAACGCGACGACCGCCTGCGCACGGTCGTGGGCCATCACTCGCGCCCGAGATCGCGGTGGCTGGCCCGCGTCTCGTAGCCCGAGGCGTTCAGGCGGCGGGTGATCTCCTCGGTCATCGCGACGCTGCGGTGCTTGCCGCCGGTGCACCCGATGGCGACGGTCATGAACCGCTTGCCCTCGCGGAGGTAGCCCCCGGCGACGCCCTCGAGGACGGGGACGTAGGCGTCGAGGAACTCCGCGGCACCCGGTTGGGTCAGCACGTAGTCGGAGACCGCCTTGTCCTTGCCGGTGCCGGCCCGGAGCTCCGGGAGCCAGTGCGGGTTGGGCAGGAACCGCATGTCGGCCACGAAGTCCGAGTCGACGGGGATGCCGTACTTGAAGCCGAAGCTGATCACCGTGACCTTGAGCCGCGTCGCGTCCGGGCTGCCGAACGCCTCCGCGATCCGCTCGGTGAGCTGGTGGACGTTGAGGCTGGTGGTGTCGATGACGAGGTCCGCGTCGCTGCGCAGGTCGGCGAGCACGTTGCGCTCGCGCTGCAGGCCGTCGAGCAGCCGGCCCGCGCCCTGGAGGGGGTGTGGGCGGCGCGCGGCCTCCTGCCGGCGCACCAGCACGTCGTCACCGGCCTCGAGGAAGACCAGGGTGGCGTGCCGGCCGGTGGCGCCCTGCGCGAGGTTCGCCTGCAGGGACTGGAAGAACGAGCCCGACCGCACGTCGACCACGACCGCGATCGGCTGCTCGGTGCCACGACTCTCGTCGACGAGCCGGACCACCTCGCGGAGCAGGCTCGGCGGCATGTTGTCGACGACGTAGTAGCCCAGGTCCTCGAGCTCCTTCGCGGCCGTGCTGCGACCGGCGCCGGTCATGCCGGTGACGACGACCAGCTCGCCGTGGCGGGGCTGGGGGTGGTCCGCTTCCGACATCAGGACTCCTCGATCTCGCCGGTGGCCGTGTTCACGCTGACGCCAGTCTTGCCGCTGGCGTGGGCGACCGCATCCTTGATCGCACCGGCGGTGCGGGGACCGATCCCCGGGACCACGGCGATGTCGTCGGCCGAGGCCTCGCGCAGCTTCTTCAGCGAGCCGAAGTGCTTGAGCAGCGTCTTGCGGCGTACCTCGCCCAGGCCGGGTACGTCGTCGAGGACGCTCTCGACCATCGACTTCGACCGCCGGGACCGGTGGTGGGTGATCGCGAACCGGTGCGCCTCGTCACGCACCCGCTGGAGCAGGTAGAGCCCCTCGCTGGATCGCGGCAGGATCACCGGGTCCTCCTGGCCCGGGAGCCAGACCTCCTCGAGACGCTTGGCCAGGCCGCAGACCGGGATGTCGACGACGCCGAGCTCCTCCAGCGCACGCTGCGCGGCCGCCACCTGCGGCGGGCCGCCGTCGACGACCACCAGGCCCGGCGCGTAGGCGAACTTCCGCGGACGGCCGGTCTCGGGATCGACCAGCATCGGGCCGTTCTCGGTGATCTTCTCCGTCGAGGTCGCCTGCTCGTCCAGGAGCCGCCTGAACCGGCGGGTGATCACCTCGTCCATCGAGGCGACGTCGTTCTGCCCGTCGACGCCGCGGATCACGAACCGGCGGTACTCCCCCTTGCGCGGCAGACCGTCCTCGAAGACCACCATCGACGCGACGACCTCGGTGCCCTGGAGGTTCGAGACGTCGTAGCACTCGATCCGCAGCGGGACCTCGTCCAGGCCGAGTGCCTCCTGGATCTCCTCGAGCGCGCGGTTGCGGGTGGTCAGGTCGCTGGCTCGCCGGGTCTTGTGCAGGGCGAGCGCCTGTCCGGCGTTCTGCGCCACCGTCTCCTGGAGCGCCTTCTTGTCGCCGCGCTGCGGGATCCGGATCGCGACCTTCGACCCGCGCAGGTCGCTGAGCAGCTGTTCGTACGTCGCGTGGTCGGGCGGGAGCGCCGGCACCAGGATCTCGCGCGGGATCTCGTCGGGGCCGGCGCCGGCGTACAGCTGAAGCAGGAAGTCGTCGACCAGCTTCGCGGTGTCGCCCTCGTCGACGCGGTCGGCGACCCAGCCGCGCTGGCCGCGGATCCGGCCGCCGCGCACGTAGAAGATCTGCACCGCGACCTCGAGCGGGTCCTCGGCGAGCGCGATGACGTCGGCGTCGGTGCCGTCGCCCAGCACGACGGCCTGCTTCTCCAGCGCCTTGTGGAGCGCGCCCAGGTCGTCACGCAGCCGTGCGGCCTTCTCGAAGTCGAGGGCGTCGCTCGCGGCGTACATCTCCTTCTCGATGCGGCGCACGAACGCCGTGGTCTGACCCGCCATGAAGTCACAGAAGTCGTCGACGATCGCCCGGTGCTCCTCGGCGGTCACGTTGCCGACACAGGGCGCCGAGCACTTGTCGATGTAGCCCAGCAGGCAGGGCCGGCCGATCTGGGAGGACCGCTTGAACACCCCGTTGCTGCACGAGCGCATCGGGAACACCCGCAGCAGCAGGTCGACGGTCTCGCGGATCGCCCAGGCGTGGCTGTACGGGCCGAAGTAGCGGGTGCCCTTCCGCTTCGCGCCGCGGCCCACCATCACCCGCGGGAACTCCTCGCCCACGGTGACCGCCAGCCACGGGTAGGACTTGTCGTCGCGGTACTTGACGTTGAAACGGGGGTCGAACTCCTTGATCCAGGAGTACTCCAGCTGGAGCGCCTCGACCTCGGTCTTGACGACCGTCCACTCCACGCTCGCTGCCGTGGTGACCATCGTCGCGGTGCGGGCGTGCAGGTTGCCGATGTCCTGGAAGTACGACGACAGCCGGGCGCGCAGGTTCTTCGCCTTGCCGACGTAGATCACGCGGCCCTTGGGGTCCCGGAACCGGTAGACCCCCGGCTGGGTCGGGATCGACCCGGGCTCGGGCCGGTAGGACTGCGGGCCTCGAGTGGGGCGAGACGGTGGAACGGGAGGCACCCCCCAACCCTACGGGCGGGCACCGACGGCGCCCCTCAGGCCGTGGTGATCTGGCCGCCGTCGTCCTTGACCTCGACCCGCGACAGCGGTGAGGTCGCCGGACCGTGCTCGACCGAACCGTCCTGGATCGAGAACTTGCTGCCGTGACAGGTGCAGTTGATCGTGCCGTCCGAGACGGTCGACACCAAGCAGCCCTGGTGGGTGCAGACGGCCGAGAAGCCCTCGAAGGTCCCCTGGCTCGGCTGGGTCACCACGATCCGCTGGTCGGCGTAGATGGTGCCGCCGCCGACCGGGACGTCGGACGCCGGCCCGAGCTTCTCACCGGCCGCCGCGGTCGGCCCGGCCGAGGCGTTCGAGCCGCCCTTTCCGCATGCGGCCAGCAACGGGACCCCGACCCCGGTGGCGGCCGCTCCGGCCAGTGTGGTGCGGCGGGTGATCCCCACAGTGTCGGTCCCCTCAGGATGGCGGTCGTTGAATCTTCACCGTACCCAGCGGGTCCTGGGAACCACCGGTGCGGGTCGTGAGAGTCTGCTGAGAGTCAGCTGGCCCTCGTCCTGGCCGCCACCTTCTTCGCCGCCACCTTCTTCGCCACTGCCTTCTTCGTCGCTGCCTTCTTCGCCGGCGTCTTCCTGGCTGCCGCCTTCTTCACCGGCGCCGGTGCCGCGCTCGGGGAGCGCCGTCCCTTCGGCTGCGCCGCGGCCCGGCCCTCGAGCAGCGGCGCCAGGAACTGGCCCGTGTAGCTGTCGGCGTTGGCCGCGACCGCCTCGGGCGTGCCCTCGGCGACGACCATGCCGCCGCGCGAACCGCCCTCCGGACCCATGTCGACCAGCCAGTCGGCCGTCTTGATGACGTCGAGGTTGTGCTCGATGACGAGGACCGTGTTGCCCTGGTCGACCAGCCGGCCGAGCACCAGCAACAGCTTGCGGATGTCCTCGAAGTGCAGGCCCGTGGTCGGCTCGTCGAGCACGTAGACGGTGCGCCCGGTCGAGCGCTTCTGCAGCTCCGAGGAGAGCTTCACCCGCTGTGCCTCGCCTCCGGAGAGGGTGGTCGCGGGCTGTCCGAGCCGGACGTAGCCGAGGCCGACCTCGACGAGGGTCTTCATGTGCCGCGCGATCGCGGGCACCGCGGCGAAGAACTCCGCGGCCTCCTCGATCGGCATGTCGAGGACCTCGGCGATGGTCTTGCCCTTGTAGTGGACCTCGAGCGTCTCGCGGTTGTAGCGCGCACCGTGGCAGACCTCGCAGGGGACGTAGACGTCCGGGAGGAAGTTCATCTCGATCTTGATCGTGCCGTCGCCGGCGCACGCCTCGCAGCGGCCGCCCTTGACGTTGAACGAGAACCGACCCTGCAGGTAGCCGCGCATCTTCGCCTCGGGCGTCGACGCGAACAGCTTGCGGATGTGGTCGAACACGCCGGTGTACGTCGCCGGGTTGGACCGCGGGGTGCGGCCGATCGGCGACTGGTCGACGTGGATCACCTTGTCGACGTGCTCGAGGCCGGTGATCTTCTGGTGCCGGCCGGGCACCGCGCGGGCGTTGTAGATCTGCTTGGCCAGCGACGTGTACAGGATGTCGTTGACCAGCGTGGACTTGCCCGACCCCGAGACGCCGGTGACCGCGACGAAGAGCCCGAGCGGGAAGCTCACGTCGACGTCGCGGAGGTTGTGCTCGCGGGCGCCGTGCACGGTGAGCTCGCGGCCCTTGGTGCGGGGACGGCGTACCTCCGGCACCGGGATCTCCCGGCGTCCGGAGAGGTACTGCCCGGTCATCGAGTCGGGGTGCGTCAGGAGGTCGGCGACGTTGCCGCTGTGCACGACCTGGCCGCCGTGCTCGCCGGCGCCGGGACCGATGTCGACGACCCAGTCGGCCACCCGGATGGTGTCCTCGTCGTGCTCGACGACGATCAGCGTGTTGCCGAGCTCCTTGAGCCGGACCAGGGTCTCGATCAGCCGGTGGTTGTCGCGCTGGTGGAGACCGATGGACGGCTCGTCGAGCACGTAGAGGACGCCGACCAGTCCGGCTCCGATCTGGGTGGCCAGCCGGATCCGCTGGGCCTCACCACCGGAGAGCGAGCCCGACGGCCGGTCCAGGGAGAGGTAGTCGAGGCCGACGTCGAGGAGGAAGTTCAGCCGTTCCTGGATCTCCTTGAGCACCCGCTCGCCGATCTGCCGCTCGCGGGCCGACAGGTCGAGGTTGCGGAGATAGTCCGCGGTCTCGTTGATCGGCATCGCGCAGACTTCGGCGATGTTCTTGCCGCCGTCCTGGAGGGAGGCGCCGAGCGTCACCGACATGGAGACCGGCTTGAGGCGGCTGCCGCCGCAGACCGGGCACGGCACCTCGCGCATGAAGCCCTCGAACCGCTCCCGGCTTACGTCGGACTCGGCCTCGTGGTGGCGCCGCTCGATGTAGGAGCCGACGCCCTCGAACTCGGCGTAGTAGGCGCGCTGGCGGCCGTACCGGTTGCGCGTGACGACGTGCACCTTCGTCGGGTGACCGTTCAGGATCGCCTGCCGGCCCTTCGCCGGCAGGTCCTCCCACGGGGTGTTCAGGTCGAAGCCGAGCTCGTCGCCGAGCGCGCCCATCAGCCGCAGGAAGTAGTCGGCGACGTGCGCCTGGCTCCACGGCTGGATGGCACCCTCGCCGAGCGTCGCCTGCGGGTTCGGGACGACCAGCTCGGGGTCGACCTCGAGGCGGGTGCCGAGTCCGTGGCACGTGGGGCAGGCGCCGAAGGGCGAGTTGAACGAGAACGACCGCGGCTCGAGCTCGTCGGTGTCGATCGGGTGGTCGTTCGGACACGCCATCTTCTCGCTGAACTTCACCTCACGGCCCGGGTCCTTGGGGTCGAGGTCGACGAAGTCGAAGAGCACGAGGCCGCCCGCGAGCTGGAGCGCGGTCTCGACCGAGTCGGTCAGCCGGCGCTTCGAGGACTCCTTGACCGCGAGCCGGTCGACGACCACCTCGATGGTGTGCTTCTTCTGCTTGTCCAGCTTCGGCGGCTCGTCGAGGGAGTACGTCTCGCCGTTCACCCGGGCGCGCGAGAAGCCCTGCGTCTGGAGCTGCTTGAAGAGCTCGACGTACTCGCCCTTCCGGCCCCGGATCACCGGCGCGAGCACCTGGAACCGCAGCCCCTCCTCCATCGCGAGGACCCGGTCGACGATCTGCTGCGGGGTCTGCCGCTCGATCGGCGCGCCGCAGGTCGGGCAGTGGGCGCGACCGGCCCGCGCGTACAGCAGACGCAGGTAGTCGTAGACCTCGGTGATGGTGCCGACCGTCGAGCGCGGGTTCTTCGACGTCGACTTCTGGTCGATCGACACCGCCGGTGAGAGACCCTCGATGAAGTCGACGTCGGGCTTGTCCATCTGGCCGAGGAACTGCCGGGCGTAGGCCGAGAGCGACTCGACGTACCGCCGCTGGCCCTCGGCGAAGATCGTGTCGAACGCCAGCGAGGACTTGCCCGAGCCGGACAGACCGGTGAAGACGATGAGCGAGTCGCGTGGCAGGTCGAGCGAGACGTCCTTCAGGTTGTGCTCCCGGGCTCCCCGGATGATGAGCTGGTCCGCCACTGACTGATTCCCCTCGCTTCGAACAGGTGTTCGCCATCCTAACGGGCGCGAACAATGCACAACACATCCGCACGGGCCCGTGTTCCCCACCCTAGGGCGGGGCACCGACATCCGGTTCCTGCCCCGCTTTCCGGCAGGATGGGGCCATGGCCGACCCCCTGGACCTGTCCGAAGCCACCCGGCGACTGATCCGCTCGGCGGACGCGCTGACCGAGGACCAGTTCGCCGAGCCGAGCGGGCTGCCCGGCTGGACCCGCGCGCACGTGCTCGCCCACCTGGCGCTGAACGCCGAGGGCCTGGCCGGCGCGCTCACAGGCGTCGTCGAGGGCCGCCGCGTGCCGATGTACGCCTCGCAGGAGGCGCGCGACGGCGACATCGAGGACCTGGCCGGCCACGAGCCGTCCGTGGTCCGCACCCGCCTGCTCGCCGCGTGCACCGACCTGGCCGACGCGATCGCCGCCGTACCGGAGGACCAGGCGGACGCCGTCATCGACCGGGTGCCGGGCGGCCGGACCTTCACGGTGGGCGACGTCCCGTGGATGCGGCTGCGCGAAGTCGAGATCCACCACGCCGACCTCGCCGCCGGCTACGACCGCTCCTCCTGGTCGCCGGCCTTCGCGGTGCACGTGCTCGACGGGATGCTCGCGAGGGACGCCGCGGCCCAGCCGTTCACGGCCCGGGCCACGGACCTGGACCGCGAGTGGGCGCACGGCGACGGCGGACCGGTCGTGTCCGGCCGGGCCGTCGACCTCGCCTGGTGGCTGACCGGGCGCGGGTCCGGTGACGGTGTGACGAGCGAAGGCGGCGCCTTGCCGCAGATCGGAGCGTGGTGATCATGGGTTCCTACACCGGCGACGTCTCGGTCGGGGGCGCTCCCGACGTCCGGGAGCTCGAGCACCTGAGGATCACCAAGGTCGCGGTCGACGAGAAGATGTCGAACAACTGCTACCTGCTGACCTGTCGTGACACCGGTGACCAGGTCCTGATCGACGCCGCCGACGCCGCGTCCGTCCTGCTGCCGCTGATCGGCGACGCGGGCCTGACCACCGTGATCACGACGCACCAGCACTGGGACCACCACCGGGCGCTGGCCGAGGTGGTCGCCGCGACCGGTGCGACCGTCGTCGCCGGCGTGCCCGACGCACCGGCGATCACCGAGCAGACCGGGGTACCCGTCGAGCGGGCGGTCGCCCAGGGCGACACCGTCGCCGTCGGATCGTGCTCGCTCTCGGTGATCGCCATCGCCGGCCACACCCCCGGCTCGATCGCGCTGCTGTACGACGACCCGGCCGGTCACCCGCACCTGTTCACCGGCGACTCGCTGTTCCCCGGCGGCGTCGGCAACACCTTCGGTGACGAGGCGGCGTTCGTGCAGCTCATCGACGAGGTCGAGACCAAGGTCTTCCAGCGGCTCCCCGACGACACCTGGTTCTACCCCGGCCACGGCGGCGACTCGACGCTCGGCGCCGAGCGGCCGGCGCTCCCCGACTGGCGGGCGCGGGGCTGGTAGGCACGCGGATTGGTCACCAACCGCAGAGAGGGAGCGCTCCCACCTGCGGTTCGTGACCAATCGACGAGGTCAGTGGCCGACGGGTGAGTGCGCCACCGCACCGCCCGCTGACGGGTCGCCGGCCGCACCGGCCGGTCGCGTCGGACGTGCGGATTGGTCACCAACCGCAGAAATGGAGCGCTCCCACCTGCGGTTCGTGACCAATCGACGAGGACACGAGCCCCGTCAGGCCGAGGTCAGACCGACCCCCGGGTAGAGGTCACGCGACCGCCGGCCAGTCCGGACCGGCGGGGGCTGGGCCTGGGCCGCTGGGGCCACCGGGGCTGCCGGGGTCCCCGTGGTCGTCGTCCCAGGCGGCGATCGGACGGAACGGCGCGAGGCCGGGGCCGGCGATCGGGGGCAGGTTGTCGAACTGGCGCAGCTCCAGCGGGTCGGCCGTGACCGTCGACCAGTCGGCCAGGTCCTCGAGGAAGGTCAGGTCGCCGTGGTCGGGCACGACATCCAGGTCGATGAGCTCCTCGACCGGGATCCCGTTCGGCAGGCGGTCGTTGGCGAGCGTGGCGAAGACTGTGAGCGCCGCCCAGTCGGGCGCGGTACCGGCGTCGAGGTGGTCCAGCAGGGAGTCCTCCGCGACGCCCGCGTCGATGACCATCACCAGCCGTGAGGTGCCGTGGACGCCGGCCCAGCGCCACATGGTCCGGGCACCGATCCGGTGGGCCGTGGCCCGGTCCAGGACCCGGATGACGGTCGTCTCCGGGAGGGACTCCGAGAGCATCAGGTTCTCCACGTCGAGGAAGGTGACGCGCTCGGGGTGACGGTAGACCTGGCGGAACCGGCGGTCGAGGTCACGCTGCCGGGCAGCCTGGCTCGCAGGCTTCGTCATGGTCGCGGCGATGCTCCACCCCACCAGGGCCACGATGATCAAGCACATTCCGAGAAACATGGCTCATCCCTCATCCCTCATCCGGACCCCGGCGCCCGGTCCGGCGATCAGGAAGGAACGGCGATCACGGCCGCTGGTCGGGGCTGTATCGATGCATGGTTGAGCATCAAACTTCCCTCGGGTCCTCACCGTTACGCGCGTGAGCACGATCACGTCCGCTGGTCTGGACCTCGCGTTTGGAACGCGCTCTCAGTGATAGGTCACCTTGACGGTGTCGGTCACCGGGACGGACTGGCACCCGAGGCGGATGCCCTCGGCGAGGTCGTCGTCGTCCAGCACGTCGTTGTGCAGCATCTTGACCTCACCCTCGAGGAGCCGGATGGCGCACGCCGAGCACTCCCCCTCACGGCAGGAGTACGGCGCCTTGACGCCCTTCGACTCGAGGTGGTCGAGCAGCTTCGTGCCGGGCGCCCAGTCGTCGAAGACGTAGTCCTGGCCGTCGAGCTCCACCTCGAGGCGCACCGGCCCCTGCGGCCGGCCCTCGTTCGCGGCGGCGTCCAGGGCGGCATCGTCCTCGTCGCGCTCGGCGTCCTCGATCTCGTGCTCGGCGACCTCCTGGTCGTGCAGGTCGCCGAACGGGTTCCCGCCGAGGGACACGAACTTCTCCTGGTGCCGCCGCTCGCGCGGGAACTCCAGCTCCTTGAGCGCGGCGATCGTCATCTTCATGAACGGCGCCGGGCCGCAGACGAAGGCGTCGTACGACGTGAAGCTGCTCGCGAAGGCCTTCAGCTGCTCCTGGCTGGGCAGTCCCTGCACCGACTCGAGCCAGTGCACGACCACCAGCCGGTCCGGGTTCTCGGCCGCGAGGCGGGTCAGCTCCTCGGCGAAGATCACCGACCTCTCGTCGCGGTTGGCGTAGAAGAGCACGATCCTCCCGGTGCCCTGCTGGAGCGCCGTGCGGGTGATCGAGATGACGGGGGTGATGCCGCTGCCGCCGGCGAACAGCAGCAGGTCGGCCGACAGCGAGGCCGGCGTGAAGATGCCGCTGGGCGGCAGCACCCGCACCGAGTCGCCGTCGCGGACGTGGTCGCAGATCCAGTTCGACGCGTAGCCGTCCGCGGTCCGCTTGACGGTGATCGTCAGCGGGCCGCCGCCGACGGGGCTGCTGGAGAGTGAGTAGCAGCGGGCTGCCACGCCCGTCCGGTCGCTCGGCACGGCCAGGGTCAGGAACTGCCCCGGCCTGTAGGCGAACTGCTCCTCGGCGCCGGCGGGGACCTCGAAGGAGATGGAGTGCGCGTCCGCGGTCTCCTCGACCACGTCCACGACCTTCAGCTCGAAGGACTCGTCGGACATGTGACTAGTAACCGTCCTCGGCTCCGATGGCGACCTGCCCCTCGCGTACGGCGGCCTCGATGCTGGCGGCCAGGCGCGGGCAGCCGGGGTGGGCGTCGCGTCCGCCCCTGCGGCGCGCGAGCTCCGGGCACTGCCTGCGGGACTCCGTCGTCCACTGGATCGAGGTGTGGTGGTCGCTGTTCTTCTTCACGCCCACCCGAGCCAGGCAGTCGAGGCAGGCGACCTCGACCAGCCGTGCGGACGTGTAGAGACGCTGGTCCTCGAGCGTGTCGGCGCTCGTCGGGACGAAGGAGGCCATCAGGTCCCCGACATCATCTGGGGAGTCTCCGTCGAGTCGCCGGACGAGTGCGACTCGCCGTCCTCGTCGGCCTTCCTGCGGAGGTTCTCGGCGACCTCCTCCTGCCAGAACTCGTTGGCCCTCGTGGTGTCCACCTCGAACTCGAACCGGTCCACCATCTCCGGGACGACGTCGGCCTTGTCCACGTAGAACTGCTCGTACCAGCGGCGCAGCTGGTAGACGGGGCCGTCCTCCTCGCAGAGCAGCGGGTTCTGGACGGGCACCTTGTTCTTCCAGATGTGCACGTCCTGGAGGAAGCCCTCGCCGAACATCTGCGCGTACTTCTTCGCGATGTACTGCGCGGTGTCGTCGTCGATGCCCTCCGGCTTCTTCACGGTGATGCCGTACTGCAGCGTGAAGGAGTCGGGCCCGGTCGGGATGTGGCAGTTGATGAGGATGACCTCGGTCTCGAAGCCCTTGTAGTCGACGTCGAGCCAGTTGATCATGTACGCCGGTCCGTAGTACGTCGCCTCGGACTTGAGGAACAGCTCGGCGCTGCCGTACCCGCCGGACTTGTCCGGGCGCCCCTTCGACTCCATGTACTGGGTCGCCTCCGTGCCCTCGAAGACGTTGCGGAAGCTGGTCGGGAACGAGAAGTGCACGTAGTAGAAGTGCGCCATGTCCACGACGTTGTCGATCAGCTCGCGGCAGTGTGAGTCGGTGATCGGCACGACCTCCCACGACCAGTCGGTGTACTCGCCGTCCGCCACCCCGGGCAGCACCGGCGGCAGGATGTCCAGGTCCGGCTCGGACCCCTCGACGTCGTGCCAGATCAGCACCTGGCCGTTGCGGATCTGCACCGGGTACCGCTGGGTCCGGGCGCGCAGCGGGACGCGGCGGGCGTAGGGGATCTGCTTGCACTTGCCGTCCCCGCCCCAGCGCCAGTCGTGGAACGGGCAGGCGATCTCGTCGCCCTTCACCTCGCCCTGGGTGAGGTCGCCGCCCATGTGCCGGCAGTAGCCGTCCAGGACGTTGATCTCGCCCTTCGAGTCCTCCCAGACCACGACCTTGCCGCCGAAGGCCTCGATGCCGTGCGGCTTGCCGTCCCGGAAGGAGTCGGCGAGGCCGAGACAGTGCCAGCCGCGCGCGAACCGCTCCGGCGGAGTGCCCTGGTCGAGGCTCCGCGCCTTCCCGTGGGTGGTCTCACTCATGCCGTGCCTCCAGACCTGTGGACCAAAACGAGAACAGGTTATAGTTTTCCAGCGGCGGATACCAGCGCCACCCCTCACCTTCCCACCGGGAGTCCCCGATGCACATCGCCCTCACGCCCGAGCAGGAGAGGCTCCGCGAGGAGCTGCGCGAGTACTTCGCCGCGCTCGTCACGCCCGAGGTGAAGGCCGGCCTCGCCTCGGCGACCGGCGAGTTCGGCGAGGCCGGCGTCTACAAGGACGTGATCCGCCGGCTCGGCGCGGACGGCTGGCTCGGCATCGGGTGGCCGAAGGAGTGCGGCGGGCAGGCGCGGTCGATGACCGACCAGCTGATCTTCACCGACGCGGCGGCGGTCGCCGGCGTACCGATCCCGTACCTGACGCTCAACACCGTCGGGCCGACGATCATGCGCTACGGCACCGACGAGCAGAAGGAGTACTTCCTCCCGCGGATCCTCCAGGGCGAGCTGCACTTCTCGATCGGCTACTCCGAGCCGGGCTCCGGCACCGACCTCGCCTCCCTGAGGACCCGCGCGGTGCGCGAGGGCGACGAGTGGGTGATCAACGGCCAGAAGATGTGGACGTCGCTCATCCAGTACGCCGACTGGCTCTGGCTCGCCTGCCGCACCGATCCCGACCTGCCGCGCCACAAGGGCCTCTCGATGATCCTGGTGCCGGCCGACTCCCGCGGGTTCTCCTACACGCCGGTGCACACGGTGGCAGGCGTGAGCACCAGCGCGACGTACTACGAGGACGTCCGGGTGCCGGCGTCGAACCTGGTGGGCGAGCTGAACGGCGGCTGGTCGCTGATGACGAACCAGCTCAACCACGAGCGGGTCGCGCTCACCTCCGCCGCCCCGCTGACCTACTCCATCGAGATGGTCCGGCGCTGGGCGCAGGAGACGAAGAACCCCGACGGGCAGCGCGTCATCGACACCGAGTGGGTGCAGATCGCGCTCGGCCGTGCCCATGCGCGCGCCGAGGCGCTCCGCCTGATCAACTGGAAGCTCGCTGCCGATGCCGACGCCGGCGTGGACCTCTCACCCGCCGAGGCGTCCGCGACCAAGATCTACGGCTCGGAGCTGGCGACCGAGGTCTACCGCACGCTGATGGAGGTGGTCGGCCCGAACGCCGGCGTCACCGGCGACTCCGAGGGCGCGGTCCTGCAGGGCCGGCTCGAGCGCTTCTACCGCTCCGCGCTGGTGATGACCTTCGGCGGCGGCACCAACGAGATCCAGCGCGACATCATCGGGTACGTCGGCCTCGGCCTCCCCGCTGCACGGCGTTGAATTCAAAGACAGGGAGCTGAACGGCATGGACTTCCGGTTCACCCAGGAGCAGGACGAGGCCGCGGAGCTCGCGGCCGGGATCCTCGAGGACCGCGCCACCAACGAGCGGCTGAAGGAGGTCGAGGCGGCCGGCGACCGGTTCGACCGCGACCTGTGGGCCTCGCTCGGTGGGGCGGGCCTGCTCGGCCTCGCGCTGCCGGAGGAGCACGACGGGGCGGGGCTCGGCATCGTCGAGCTGTGCCGCGTGCTCGTCGAGGTCGGCCGCACGGTCGCCCCGGTGCCGCTGGCCGCGCACGGTGCCGCCTCCCGGCTGCTCGCGGAGCTCGGCTCGGACGAGCAGAAGTCCGCGTGGCTACCCCGCGCCGCGTCGGGTGCCGCCGTGCTGACGGCCGCCATCGCCGAGGAGCGCGCCTGGGCGCCGAGCCGGCCCACCACCGTGGCGACGCCCCACGGCGACGGCCACCGGCTCACCGGGAGCAAGGCCGTCGTACCCGCCGGGCCGTACGCCGACCTCTTCCTGGTCCCCGCCGAGACGCCGTCCGGCGTCGGCGTGTTCCTCGTCGAGCCCGGCGACCCCGGCGTGACCGTGGTCGCCCAGACGTTCTCCGACCGCGACGCCGTCGCCCGCCTCGACCTGGACGGGGCCGTGCTCGGCGCCGACCGCCTCGTGGGCGACGCGGACGGCATCGCCGACCACCGCCTGCGCCAGCTCGTGGTGCTGACCGGCGCGGCCGAGCAGCTCGGCATCACCGAGGGTGCGCTGCGGCTGACCTCGACGTACGCGAAGACGCGCGAGCAGTTCGGCCGGCCGATCGGCACTTTCCAGGCCGTCTCGCAACGGCTCGCGGACGGCTACATCGACGTGCTCGGCCAACGGCTCACGCTCTGGCAGGCGGCCTGGCGGATGCAGGAGGGCCTGCCCGCCGACACCGAGGTCGCGATCGCCAAGCTGTGGGCGGCGGACGCCGGCCACCGGCTCGCGCACACGACCGTGCACGTGCACGGTGGCGTCGGCATCGACCTGGACGGCGAGGCACACCGGTACTTCACCAGCGCCAAGCGGTTCGAGTTCCAGGGCGGCGGCGCCACCGAGCAGGCGCTGACGATAGGACGGGCGCTGGCGGCCGAGCCGGCATGACCATGCCGACCGTCCGCGAGCAGCTGCTCGCGAGGTCGGGTGACGACTCCCCCGGGCTGCTGTTCGAGGACGTGTCGTGGACGTGGGACGAGGTCGTGCGCGAGTCGTGCGTGCGGTCGGCCGTGCTCGCGACGATGCTGCCGGACGGCGAGCCGCCCCACGTCGGCGTGCTGCTGGAGAACGTCCCCGAGTTCGCGTTCCTCCTCGGCGGCGCGGCGCTGGGTGGCCAGGTGGTCGTCGGGCTGAACCCGACCCGTCGTGGCACGGCGCTCGCTGCGGACGTCGCGCGGGCGGACGTGCAGGTCGTCGTCACCGACGCGACGTACGCCGACCTGCTGTCGGAGGTGGACGTCCCGGTGCTGCCGGTGGAGTGCCCGGACTGGGCGGCGCTGCTGGAGGAGCACGCAGACGCACCGGTGCCGGCGGTCGAGGTCGGGCCCGACGACCTGACGATGCTGATCTTCACCTCGGGCACGTCCGGCGACCCCAAGGCCGTCAACGTCACGCAGGCGAAGGTCGCCTACCCGGGCCAGTTCCTCGCCGAGCGGTTCGGGCTGTCCCCCGCGGACACGGCGTACCTGTCGATGCCGATGTTCCACTCGAACGCGATCATGGCCGGCTGGGGTCCCGCCCTGGCAGCAGGCGCGACGGTGGCGCTGGCGCGGCGGTTCTCGGCGTCGGGCTTCCTCCCCGACGTGCGGCGGTACGGCGCGACCTACGCGAACTACGTCGGCAAGCCGCTCACCTACGTGATGGCCACGCCCGAGCGGGCCGACGACGCTGACAACCCGCTGCGGCTGGTCTTCGGCAACGAGGCGAACGACCGCGACATCTCGGGCTTCGCGCGCCGGTTCGGCTGCGTCGTCGTCGACTCCTACTCCTCCACCGAGAACGCCGTCATCGTGCAGCGGGTCCCGGAGATGCCGCCCGGATCGCTCGGGCGCCCGGTCGAGGGCGTCAAGGTGCTGGACCCGGAGACGATGGCGGAGACGGCGGACGCGGCGTTCGGGCCGAAAGGTGAGCTGGTCAATGCGGACGAGGCGACCGGTGAGCTCGTGAACACGCTCGGAACCGGGGCGTTCGCGGGCTACTACCAGGACCCGGACGCCGAGGCCGAGCGGATGCGCGGCGGCATGTACTGGTCGGGAGACCTGGCGTACCGGGACGCCGACGGCTTCGTCTACTTCGCCGGTCGCACCGCCGACTGGCTCCGCGTCGACGGCGAGAACCTCGCCGCCGCTCCGATCGAGCGCATCCTGCTGCGCCACCCCGCCGTCTCCGAGGCGGCCGTGTACGCCGTCCCGGACGAGTCGGTCGGCGACCAGGTGATGGCCGCCGTGGTGGTCACCGCGCCTCTCGAGCCGGCCGGCTTCGAGGCCTTCCTCGCCGCTCAGCCGGACCTGTCCGAGAAGGCCTGGCCGAGATACGTCCGCGTGGTCGACACGCTCCCCCGCACGGCCACGAACAAGGTGCTCAAGCGGACCCTCGCCGCCGAAGGACCGGTCGCCGGCGACGGGGTGCTCTGGATGCGCGAACCGCGCGCCACGACGTACTCCGCCTGAGTCGCGAAGACCTGTCCCTACGGCCGCTCGACCTCGGCGAACACCGGCCGGCCCACCTCGGGGTCGTCGAACAGCCGCTGCGGGTCGGTGGTGTTCCGCGAGATCGAGACGAGGAGCTTCCCGTCCGCGAGCGGCACCTCAGGGTGCGCGAGGGGTGCCTACGTGAGGTGTCCGGTGTCGAAGCCGGCCGGTGCGGCCACCCCCTTGCGCGGCGTCCAGGGTCCGTACGGCGTCGGCGCCGTCCAGACGTACACGAAGTCACCCAGGTCGCCGTCCCGCTTGGAGACCGCGACCCACTGTCCGTCGATCCGGTCCACGGACAGCGTCTGCGACACCCCGCCCGGGGCGGGGAGCACGGCGGCCGCCCGGCTCATGTCGGAGCCCCACCGGCCGCCGTGCCAGAACTCCCACCGGCTGCGGTCGGTCGGGTCGGAGATCGGAGCGCGCCCGACGTACAGCTCACGCCCGAAGTCGTGACCGGTCCGGCGGGTGCCGAACATGTAGAACCACCGGCCGTGGACCGCGGCCGCCGCGCCCCAGTTGACCTGGTCGAGCGAGTCGTCGTCCGGCGAGATCCGCATGATCTCCGACAGCTGCGGGGTGCCGTCGGTCGCCACGGTGAAGACGGCGGCGTCGGTCCCGAGGAAGGTGTAGTCCAGGCCCTCGCCCGTCCCCCGGCGGGTGCGCGCGCAGAACACCACCAGGACCTCGTCGACGCCCGGCTCCGCCCGGCTCTCGATGGGTCGGATGGCGACGATCGACATCGGCCAGCGGACCACGCCCGGAGCGGCGTCCGGCACCACCGGGCCGTCGGCGGGCGCCCGGACCTGCGCGATACAGGTGCCCGACGAGACCAGCATCGAGTTCGCAACCAGGCGCGGGGAGATGCAGGCCGAGCGGACCGTGTCGCCGAACACCCACACCACCCGCTGGTCGCGAAGCTGCGCGCTCGCGCCGATGTCGGCCGCCTGCCATGCGGGCAGGTCCGCCGAGGCGACCACGCGGTTCAGGCCGTCGACGGTCAGGCCGGGGATCCGCCGGCGGCCGTCGGGGCAGGCCGGTGCGGTGCGGTACGCCGTGTCCGTCGCCGGCCGCGGCCCAGCGGACGCGCTGCAGGCGGTCGCGAGCACGCCCACCAGCAGCAGGCCCACGATCCGGCGCACGCGACCAGCGTGTCACCGATCGGCGGGCGGCGGGGACGGTTCGGTGTCGCCGGTCGTGAACGGCGTGCCACCTCCGAACCCGTCCCGGACCTGGGCGGCATCGAGGACGCGGTACGGCGCGGCAGCGGTGGCCGACCGCCGCCGCAGCTCGGCGACCGGCACGGGCCCGCGCGAGGCGACCACGACCAGGTTGCCCAGCCGGCGGGCCCGCATCGTCGCAGGCTCGGCGGTCAGCATCAGCTCGGGGAAGACGGTGCGCAGCCCGGCGACCACCCGCCTGGCCCAGCCGAACGGCGCCCGGTCGGTCAGGTTCAGCGCGAACAGGCCGGTCGGCTCGAGGACCCGGCTGACGTCACGGAAGAACTCGGCCGTGACCAGGTCGCCGGGCACCCGGGCATCCGCGAACGCGTCGAGGACGACCAGCTCGGCGTACCCGTCCCGCAGCTCGGCGACGCCGCGCCTGCCGTCGAGCGGACGCACCTTGATGCCGCTGCGCGGCGGCAGCGGCAGCTGGGCCCGGACCATCTCGGTGACGTCGGCGGCCGGCTCCAGGACGACCTGGGCGGAGCGTGGCCGGGCGGCCGCGACGTACCGCGGCAGCGTCAGCGCGGCGCCGCCGACGTGCAGGACCCGGAGCGGCGCGCCGGGGGGCGCGGCCGCGTCGATCACGTCCCCGATCCGGCGCACGTACTCGAACTCGAGCCGCAGCGGGTGGCGGAGGTCGACGTGCGACTGGTTCATCCCGGCCATCCGCAGCACGAACGTGCCCGGCCGGTCACCCGGCACGATCTCGGACGGCTCCACGGCTGCACCGTACGATGCCGCGGTGCTCAGCGCGTCCGACCCGCTCCCCTCCCGACCCGAGCGGGTTGCCGTCGCCGGCGTGAGCGGCTCGGGCAAGAGCACGCTCGCGCGGCGCGTCGCTGAGGTCCTGGACCTGCCGTACGTCGAGATGGACTCGCTGTTCCACGGACCGGGATGGGTCCCCCGGCCGACGTTCGAGGCCGACGTCGAGGCGTTCCTGGCGGCCGGCCGCTGGGTGACGGAGTGGCAGTACGACCGTGCTCGTCCCCTGCTCACCGCCGGCGCCGACCTCCTGGTCTGGCTGGACCTACCGTTCCCGCTGACGCTGAGCCGGCTGGTCCGCCGTACCGTCGGCCGACGGCTGCGCCTGGAGGAGCTCTGGAACGGCAACCGGGAGGGCCCGCTGCACACCTTCTTCACCGACCGCGAGCACGTCGTGCGGTGGGCGGTCCGCAGCCGGAACGCGTACGACACCCGGGTGCCGGCCGTGGCGGCGCAGCGACCCGAGCTGCCGATCGTGCGCCTGGGCAGCCGGCGCGACGTGGACCGCTGGGTCGAGGAGGTGCTCGCCTCGTTAGCCTGACGGCCATGCGTCCCCCGTCTGCCGAGGTCGCGGCCCTGGCCGCAGCGCGCCTGTCGGCCCTCGCGACGCCGCCGGGTGCACTCGGCAGGCTCGGTGACCTCGCCGTCTGGCTGGCCGCGGCGCAGGGAGAGGTCCCGCCGCGCGAGCTGACGAACGTCCGCCTGGTGATCTTCGCGGGCGACCACGGCGTGGCGCGACACGGTGTCTCGGCGTACCCGCCCGCGATCACGGCCGCCATGGTCCGCTCGTTCGTGGCCGGCCGGGCCGCGGTGAACGCGCTGGCCCGGGCGCACGACGTGCACGTCCGGGTCCTCGACCTCGGCGTCGACGACGAGCTCGGCGGCGTGCCCGACGACGTCCGCCTCCACAAGGTGCGGCGCTCCTCGGGCGCGATCCACCTCGAGGACGCCCTCACGGCAGCGGAGACCCGGACGTCGCTGGCCGCCGGCGCGACGGTCGCCCGTGAGGAGGTCCACGCCGGCGCCCAACTGCTGCTGAGCGGCGACATGGGCATCGGCAACACCACGCCCGCGGCGGCCCTGGTCGCGGCCGGGCTGGGACTGCCGGCCGTCGAGGTCACCGGCCGCGGCACCGGCGTGGACGACCCGACCCTGGCGCACAAGCAGGCGGTGGTGCAGCAGGCCCTCGACCGGGCAGGCGGGCGCGCCGAGGATCCCGTCGCGGCGCTCGCGGCGTTGGGCAGCGCGGACCTCGCGGCCAGCACCGGGTTCCTGCTGGAGGCCGCGCGCCTCGGCGTGCCCGTGCTGCTCGACGGGCTGATGGCCGTCGCGTGCGCGCTGACCGCCGACCGGATCGAGCCCGGCGCCGCCGCGTGGTTCGCCGCAGGGCACCGCTCCACGGAGCCCGCGCAGTCGCTCGCACTCGGCAAGCTCGGCCTCGAGCCCGTCCTGGACCTGGGCATGCGGCTCGGCGAGGGCAGCGGCGCGGTCGCCGCAGTGCCGGTGCTGCGGAGCGCCGTCGCCCTGCTGCGCGACGTCGCGCTGCTCGAGGAGCTCAGTGGCTGACGCCTGGCGGCTGGCGGTCGGCACGCTCACGGCGCTGCCGGTGAAGCCACCGCGGCACGTCGACGCACGCACGTCGCGGCGCGCGATGCTGCTCGCGCCGCTGGCGGTGGTCCCGCTCGGACTCCTCGTCGTGGCCGTCCTGGCCGCCGGTCAGGCGCTCGAGCTGCCGCGCCTCGCGACCGGCTTCCTCGCCGTCGGCGCGCTGGCCGCTGGCACCCGTGCGCTGCACTGGGACGGCCTCTCCGACACCGTGGACGGCCTGTCGGCATCGTACGACCCGGACCGGTCGCTCGCCGTCATGCGGACCGGCACCAGCGGGCCGTCCGGCGTGCTCGCGACGATCGTGGCCGCCGGCGTGCAGGCGACCGCCCTCGGGGCGCTCGCCGACGACCTGCTCGTGGCGGGCGCGCTGGTCTGCCTGTCCCGGTGCGCGCTGTGGATCGTGTGCTGCACGCGGGTGCCGGCCGCGCGTCCGGACGGCCTCGGCGCCGGCTTCGCGGGCACCGTGCCGGTCCCCGTGGCAGCAGTGGGCGGACTCCTGCTTTCGGTCACCGGCGGACTCGCCGTCCTGGTGCTGGTGCGGCACGCAGTGCGGCGTCTCGGCGGTATCACCGGAGACGTGATGGGCGCGGCGGTCGAGATCTCGCTCGCGACGACGCTGCTGACCTGGTTGGCGTTCCGGGGGGCGTAGCCCGAGGCGGCGTCGCGCGACGGCGGCCCCGGGGCTACAGCCGCAGCACCCGCCCGGCCACCACGAGGTGGACCTCGTCGGCCGAGGCACCGAACTGCTGGTTGACGGTGCCGAGCAGGTCGCGGAACACCCGCCCCGAGCGGTGCTCGGGCACGACGCCCCAGCCGACCTCGTTGGTCACCAGGACGACGTCGTCACCCAGCGAGGCCACCGCGGCGGCCACCTCCTCCTCCACGTACGCCGAGATGTCCTCGGTCCGGGCGTCCCACATCCCCGCGTCGTCGATCAGGCGCACCAGCCAGGTGCCGAGGCAGTCGACGAGCACCGGTCCGGGCGTGCGCAGCGCAGCGACCAGGTCGCCGCTCTCGAGAGTGGTCCAGGACCGTGGCCGGCGGGCGCGGTGCGCGTCGATCCGGGCCTGCCAGTCGGCGTCGTCGTGCACCGGTCCCGGCGCCACGTAGGTGACCGCCGGCCGGTCGGCGAGCAGCCGCTCGGCATGGCTGGACTTCCCGGAGCGCACTCCCCCGGTCACCAGGATCCTCATCGCGGCGCTCCGGGCGGCAGCACGGGCACGTCCGGCGGCCCGGAGAGGGCCAGCGCGTGCAGGGCGTCCAGGTCGAGGTGGTGCTCGACCAGGTCGGCCAGCAGCTCGAGCCGACGCTCCCGGGCGCCCGCGAAGCTGACACCGGACGGTGCCCACGCCTGCCCCGTCGCGCGGGCGACCTCGGTGAGGAACGCCGTCCGGAACGCGTCGGTCTCGAGGCTGCCGTGCCACATCGTCCCGAACACGTGACCGTCCCGCGCCCCGTCCAGGAACGGCTCGGCGCCGGGACCCCGCGTCACCCGGCCGTGGTGGATCTCGTAGCCCGTCGTGGCCGCGCCCCACGCCGTACCGCCCGAGAGCCGGAGCACCTTCTCCGCGGCGAACTCCGTGCGGACGTCGAGGAGCCCGAGCCCGGCGACCTCGCCGGGCTCACCCTCGACCCCGTGCGGGTCGGCGACGGAGCGGCCCAGCAGCTGGAAGCCGCCGCAGACGCCGAGCACCGGGCGGCCCGCTGCCGCGTGGGCCACCACCGCGCGGTCGAGGCCGCGCTGCCGCAGCCACGCCAGGTCGGCGACGGTCGCGCGGGTCCCGGGCAGCACCACGAGGTCGGCGCTGGCCAGCGCCCGGGGGTCGCTGGCGAAGGCAACGTCCAGGCCGGGCTCCAGCCCGAGCGCGTCGACGTCGGTGAAGTTGCTGATCCGCGGCAGCCGGACCACCGCGACCCTCAGCGCCGGACCGCCGTCCCGGACCCGGCGGGCGTCGAGGTCGAGCGCGTCCTCGGAGTCGAGCCACACGTCCGGGTGCCATGGCAGCACGCCGTACACGCGGCGGCCGGTCAGCGCCGAGATCTGGTCGAGCCCCGGCTGCAGCAGCCCGCGGTCGCCTCGGAACTTGTTCACCACGAAGCCGGCCACCAGCCGCTGGTCCTCCGCCGAGAGCAGCGCGACCGTGCCGTACATCGCCGCGAACAGGCCGCCCCGGTCGATGTCCCCGACCACGACGGTCGGAAGGTCGGCGTGCCGGGCCAGCCCCATGTTCACGTAGTCGCTGCCGCGCAGGTTGATCTCGGTGGGGCTGCCGGCGCCCTCGGCCACCACGACGTCGTACCGCGAGGAGAGGTCGTCCCAGGCGTCGTACGCCGCCCGCGCAAGGTGGGCGCGGCCCTCGGTGAAGTCACCGGCGCCGAGCTCGCCGGCCGGCTGGCCCATGACGACCACGTGGCTGCGGTGGTCGCTGCCCGGCTTGAGCAGGACCGGGTTCATCGCGGCCTCGGGTTCGGCGTTGGCGGCGACCGCCTGGATCCACTGGGCCCGCCCGATCTCGGCCGTGCCGTGGACCGCGTCGGCGCAGACCATCGAGTTGTTGGACATGTTCTGCGCCTTGAACGGCGCGACCTTCACCCCGGCGCGTGCGAGCGCCCGGCAGATGCCGGTGGTCACGACGCTCTTGCCGGCGTCGGACGTGGTGCCGGCGACCAGCAGTCCGCTCACGGGAGCCTCCTCGGAGAGGCTCCGCAGCCTAGCGACGCACGCAGCGGCCCGGACCTCGGGCCGGCTTTCTGGTAAGGCTACCCTTACCTCATGGTTCACCACGGCACGGTCGACACGGTCGAGTGGCTCACCCCCACCCTGGTGCGGATCGTGCTCATCGGACCCGGCCTGAGCGGCCTTCGGGCACCGGAGCACACCGACGCCTACGTGAACGTGGCGATCCCGCCCGCGGGGGCGCCGTACGCCGGGGTGTTCGTGCCCGCCGAGGTGCGCGAACGGCACGAGGAGCGGCACTGGCCGGCCCGCCGGCGCTACTCGGTCCGCGACTGGGACGGCACCCGGCTCACGCTCGACGTCGTGGTGCACGGTGACGCGGGCGTGGGCGGCCCCTGGGCCGCCAGCGCCGCCCGCGGCGACGTCCTGGTCCTCGAGGGCCCTGGCGGCGGCTACCGCCCGGACCCGGCGGCCGACTGGCACCTGCTCGTCGGCGACGAGTCCGCCCTGCCCGCGATCGCGGCGTCCCTGGAGGCGGTGCCGGCGGACAGCCGCGCCGTCGTCCGACTGGTCTGCGACGGCCCGGACCACGAGGTCGCGCTGACCTGTCCGGGCGAGCTGGACCTGACCTGGCTGCACCGCGGTGGCACGCCGGAGGACGTCGAGCTGCTCCCGCACGCCGTCGAGGCGCTCGTGTTCCCCGAGGGCCGGGTCCAGGCGTTCGTCCACGGCGAGGCCGACGAGATCCGCGCGATCCGGCGTCACCTGCTGACCGAGCGCGGCCTGGCCCGCTCCGACATGTCCTGCTCGCCGTACTGGCGGCGCACGATGACCGACGAGGCCTGGCGTCGGGTCAAGCGCGACTTCGTCGCCCGGATGGACGCGGACGTGGAGTCCGGCGCCGCCTGAAAGTCACCCGCAACGGGCCAACTGGCCGGGTCGCGCGGCCACTAGCGTCGCGCCATGCGGTGGCGTCTGCGCCGGGGTGACCTCGGGCGAGCCCTCCTGGGCCTGGTCGGGGCGACCCTCGGCCTGGTCATCGCGTCCTGGGTGCTCCCGGGCTTCGACGTGCAGGGCTGGGCCGAGGCCTTCGTCGTGGCGATCCTGGTGGCGATCATCGGCGCCGTCCTGCGCGTGCTGCTCATCGAGGGCGCGATCCGACTGGGCTGGGTCGGCTCGGTGCTGCTCGGGCTGATGGGCCAGGCGCTCGCGGTCTGGCTGGTCGTCTACGCACCCCGCGGGCTGGACGCCGCCGACCTCGGCTGGGCCCTGCTCGCCTCCTGGATCGTGGCCATGGTGTCCACCCTCTTCGTCTGGGTGGCCACGGCCGGCACCGACGACGCCGTCACCGCGACCCTCCTCCGCAAGGCGCGGCGTGCGCGGCCGGTCGCCGACCCGCAGCTCGAGGGCGTGGTGTTCGTGCAGGCCGACGGCGTCCCGTACCCGGTGCTCGACTGGTGCGTCCGCGCCGGCACCCTGCCGACGCTCTCCCGCTGGATCCGCAGCGGTTCGCACCGCGCGGTGGAGTGGCGGCCGAAGCTGCCCGCGACCACGCCCGCCAGCCAGATGGGCATCCTGCACGGCACCATCGAGGGCATCCCCGCCTTCCGCTGGGTCGACCGCGCGACGGGCAAGGTCTTCGTCGCGAACCGGCCTGCCGACGCGGCCCTCATCGAGGCGAGCCACTCCGACGGCCGCGGCCTGCTCGCCGACGACGGGGTCTCGGTGAGCAACCTGTTCACCGGCGACGCGACCACGGCGTACGCCACGATGAGCGCGATCGGCCGCGGCCACGAGACGCGCGAGTCGCGGCGCACGATCTCGGAGTTCCTCAGCCGGCCGGCCGGCTTCGCGCGCAGCGTCACCAGGGCGCTCAGCGAGATCGCGCGCGAGCGCTTCCAGGCCTCCCGCGCCCGGCGACGGGACGTGCGGCCGCGGGTGCACCGCGGGTGGGCGTTCGCGCTCGAGCGGGCCGCGCTGAACGGCGTGGTCCGCGACCTCAACACGACCCTGGTCTGCGACGCGATGCTCAAGGGCAAGCGCGCGATCTACGTCGACTACGTGGACTACGACGCGGTCGCCCACCACGCCGGGATCCTGCAGCCCGAGTCCCTGGACGCACTCGCCGGGATCGATGCCGTGCTCGCCCAGATCGAGGCCGTGGCCGCAGTGGCGCCGCGGCCGTACCGGATCGTCGTGCTCTCGGACCACGGCCAGTCCCAGGGCGAGATCTTCGCGGAGCGGTACGGCGAGGACCTCGCCGCGCTCGTGTCGCGGCTCGCCGACGCGGCCGCGATCGCGGCGGTCGAGAACGCCGAGGGCAACGGGTCGCTCAACTCCATGGTCGCCGGCAACGCCGACCGGGAGACCGTGATGGGCCGGGCGCTGGACCGGGCGTCGACGCGGCTCGCCGCGGACGGCTTCGAGAAGGAGGGAGAGGGCGGCGCGGAGTTCCTCGTCTTCGGATCCGGCAACCTCGGCCTCGTCTACGTCGCCGGTGAGGACCACCGCTGGACGCTCGACGAGCTCGCCGACCGGTTCCCGGCCCTGGTGCCGGGGCTGGTCGCGCACGAGGGCGTGGGCTTCGTGGTCGTCGACACGGCCGAGCACGGGCCGGTCGCGCTGGGCCGCGAGGGTGAGCACCACGTGCGGGACGGCGTGGTGATCGGCACCGACCCGCTGGCGCCGTTCGGGCCGATGGCCGCGGAGTTCGTGCTACGCGCGGCGTCCATGCCCGAGGCCCCGGACATCTACGTCAACAGCCTGCTCGACGACCTCGACGAGGTGGCGGCGTTCGAGGGCCTGGTCGCCTGCCACGGCGGCCTCGGCGGCTGGCAGGACCGTGGCATGGTGGTGCACCCGGTCGACTTCGAGATGCCCGGCGACCTGGTCGTCGGCGCGGACGCGCTGCACCGGGTGCTCGTCGGGTGGCTGGAGCAGCTCGGCCACCGCACCGAGCTCGCGCGGGAGGCCGTCCGTGACTGATCCCTCACCACGCTCGCGCCGGTTCTTCGTCAGCGACACCGGCTCCTCGCGCCGTCCGATCGACCTGACCATCGCGGCCGCCGGCGTCGTGCTGGTGCTGCTGAGCGGGCTGGCGGCCTCCGACGGGGGCGGCCCGCTCGACTCGGCCGTGCAGCGCGTGGCGGGCGACCTGCCCGACTGGGTGACGAGCCTGTTCGACGCGGCGTACGCCCTCGGTGCGGCGTACGCCGCGGTCGCCGTCCTGCTCGCCCTCGCGACCGCCCCGAGACGGCGTCGGCTGTTCCTCACCCTGCTGGTCGCGGCCGGCATCGCGGCCGGCACGGTGCTGCTGACCTCGTTCCTCGTCGGCGCGGGCTGGCCGGACCTGGCGCCCGGGCCGGTGCGGTCCTCGACGCCCGACACGTTCCCGACGGTGCGGGTGGCCGCCATGACCGCGGTGCTGCTCGCGATGCGGCCCTGGCTGGTGCTGGCCTACCGCAGGCTGAGCATGTTCATCGTCGCGGTCCAGTGCCTGGCGGCCTGGATCATCGGCACCGGCGGTCCCACGGACGTCATCGGCGCGCTGGGTGTCGGGATGGTGGCGGCCGGTGCCGCGCTCGTGCTGCTCGGCTCCCCTGCCGGGCACCCCGACCTCGCGCAGGTACGCCGGAGCCTGGCCGAGCTGGGCGTCGAGGCCCACGACCTGCGGTTCGCCGAGCGCCAGCCGTGGGGGGTGCGGGTCGTCGAGGCGGTCGACCCGGCCGGCACCGCGCTGACGGTCAAGGTGTACGGCCGCGACGCCACTGACGCCCACCGCGCCGCCCGCTGGTGGCGCACGCTGGTGTACCGCGACCAGGCGGCACCGGACGCCAGCCGGCTCCAGCTCGTCGAGCACGAGGCCCTGGTGACCGTCCTGGCCAGCCGGGCAGGCGTCGTCGTGCCCGACGTCGTCGCGGCCGCGGCCACCGAGGGCGACGCGGTGCTCGTGCTGACGGCCCCGCCGGCCCGTCCCACCGAGCTCGACGACGCGACGCTCCGGGCGCTGTGGGACGCCGTCGGGCGCCTGCACCGGGCCGGCATCGTGCACACGCGCCTGACGCTCGAGCGGATCGGCGTGGCCACGGACGGGACCGTCACCCTCGCGGACTTCGCCGACGGCCGGATCGCGGCCACCGAGCCTGACCGGAACCGGGAGGTCGCCACGCTGCTCACGGCCCAGGCCGTGCAGGTCGGGGCCGGCCGCGCGGTGGACGCGGCGCTCGACCGGCTCGGCCCGGACGCCGTGTCCGGGGTGCTCCCCTACCTCCAGCGGGCCGCGCTGCCCCGCACCCTGCGCGCCGAGCCGGGCGTGAAGGCCGCGCTCGCGGACCTCGGCTCGACGATCGTCGAGCGCACCGGCGTCCCGGCCCCCGCGCCTGCACCGATCGTCCGGCTCAAGTGGCAGGACCTGCTCCAGACGGGCCTCATCCTGGTGGCGGCGTACGCCCTCCTCACCACCCTGATCGGCCTCGACTGGCCAACGGTGCTGGAGACCTGGCAGCACGCCACCTGGACGTGGGTCGCGATCGGCCTGGTGATCGCGCAGGCGACGGCGCCCGTCGATGCCGTGTCCACGATGTCCGCGGTGCCGAGCCGGCTGCCGCTGTGGCCGCTGACCCAGCTCCAGTACGCCATCAAGACCGTCGGTCTCGCGATCTCGGCCACCGCGGGCCGGATCGCGCTGACGACGTCCTTCGTGCGCAGGTTCGGCGAGGGTCCCGCGGTTGCCGTGACGGCCAGCGCACTCGACTCCTTCGCGGCGTCCGTGTGCAACGTGCTGGTCGTGCTGATCGGGGTGCTGCTCGCCCAGAACCTGCCCTCGCTCGACATCGGCGGCCCGGACGACCTCAGCCAGATCATCGAGCTGCTGGTGGGTGCCGTGGTGCTCAGCGTGCTGGTCGTCGTGCTGGTGCCGCCCGTGCGGCGCAAGGTGGCCCAGGCGGCCCGCAGCTCCTGGGAGTCGCTGAAGGTGGTGACCGCCAGTCCGGCGCGGGCGCTGCTGATGTTCGGGACCAACCTGGCGTCGCTGCTGATCACGGCGGTCGCGCTGTCGTGCATGGTCGCCGGCCTGCAGCCCGGCCCCGGGTACGCCGCGTGCGTCTTCGTCGTCGGCGGTGCGGCGCTCTTCTCCGCGCTGATCCCGGTGCCGGGCAACGTCGGCGTGGGCGAGGCCGCGCTCGCGGCCGGGCTGGTCGCGGTCGGCGTACCGAGCGGCGCGGCGTTCGCGATCGCGGTCACCCAGCGGATCGCCACGTCGTACCTGCCGCCCGTCTACGGGGCGTGGGCACTTCGCTGGCTCCGCAAGGAGGACTACGTGAGCTGACGGGGTACGGGCGGACCATGAAGAGGAAGCTCGTCGCCGCCGTACCAGCCGCCGCGGTCGCCGCGGTCGCCGCCCACGACCTGCTGCAGAAGCGGCACTCGCTGCTGCGCAACTTCCCGGTCGTCGGTCACGCCCGGTACTGGCTGGAGCGGGTCGGCCCCGAGCTGCGGCAGTACGTCGTGGCGAGCAACGACGAGGAGCGTCCCTTCAGCCGCGACCAGCGCCGGTGGGTCTACGCGTCGGCGAAGCTCGAGAACAACTACTTCGGCTTCGGCACCGACAACGACCTCGAGCACACCTCCGGCAACGTGATCGTGCACCACCGGACCTTCGGTCGGGCCCATCCCACGCACGGGTCGGTCGGCCAGGAGGCGCGACTGCCGTCGGCGAAGGTCCTCGGCGGCCCGAGGGGGCGCCGGCACGCGTTCCGGCCGGAGTCGGTGGTGAACGTCTCCGGGATGAGCTTCGGCTCCCTGTCCGGCAACGCGATCGAGGCCATCAACCGGGGCGCCGCTGCCGCCGACTGCCTGCACAACACCGGCGAGGGCGCGGTGTCGCCGTACCACCGCAACGGCGCCGACCTGGTGTTCCAGATCGGCACCGCCTACTTCGGCTGCCGGGACGACGACGGCCGCTTCAGCCTCGACCGGCTCAAGGAGCTCGTCGAGAGCGCGCCGGTCCGGGCGCTGGAGATCAAGCTCAGCCAGGGTGCCAAGCCGGGCCTCGGCGGTGTGCTCCCGGGGCCCAAGGTCTCCCGGGAGATCGCCCGCACGCGCGGCGTCCCCGAGGGGGTGGACTGCCTGAGCCCGTCGCGGCACTCGGAGTTCGACGACGTCGACTCGATGCTCGACTTCGTCGAGCTGCTGGCTGCGGAGACCGGCCTGCCGGTCGGGATCAAGTCCGCGGTCGGCGACCTGGGGTTCTGGGAGGAGCTGACGGCTGCGATGGCCCCGGGCGCCCGGGGCGTCGACTTCGTGACCGTCGACGGCGGCGAGGGCGGCACCGGCGCCTCACCCCTGATCTTCACCGACGCGGTGTCGCTGCCCTTCCGGCTCGGCTTCGCACGGGTGTACGCCGAGTTCGCCCGCCGCGGCCTGCACGAGCAGGTGACCTTCATCGGCTCCGGGAAGCTCGGGCTGCCCGACAACGCCGTGGTGGCCTTCGCCCTGGGCGCGGACCTGGTCAACGTCGCCCGGGAGGCCATGCTCGCCGTGGGTTGCATCCAGGCCCAGAAGTGCCACACCGGCGAGTGCCCGACCGGCGTCGCGACCCAGAACCCGTGGCTCGCGCACGGCCTGGACCCGGACCTGAAGTCCCAGCGGGTCGCGAACTACGTCAAGACCCTGCGTCGTGACCTGCTCAAGGTCGCCGAGGCGTGCGGGGTCGAGCACCCCGGGATGATCGGTCCGGACAGCGTCGAGGTCCTCGACAACCTGGCCGACGGACGGCTGCTGGACGCGGTGTACGGCTACCAGCCGGGCTGGGGCTTCCCGTCTGCGCGCGACCGGGAGCAGATCGCCGCGATCATGGCCGCCACCGACGAGCCGGAGGCGCCGACCGAGGGACCGCCGGAGACGGCCGAGCCGGGCGACGAGGACGCAGACGCGTCCGGTCAGTCGTAGACGATGACGCCGCGGATGTTCTTGCCGTCGCGCATGTCCTGGTAGCCCTGGTTGATCTCGTCGAGCGTGTAGGTCGTCGTGACCATCTCGTCGAGCTTGAGCCGGCCGTCCATGTAGAGGTCGAGCAGCCGCGGGATGTCGTAGCGCGGATTGGCGTTGCCGAAGATGCAGCCCACCAGCTCCTTGCGCATCATCGACATCTCGAAGAGGTTCAGCTTCACGTCGTCGGCCATCATGTTGGCCACCGAGGTCACGACGCCGCGGCCGGCCTTCTTCACCAGGCTCATCATCGGCGCGATCAGGTCACCGGTGGCCAGGCCGACCGCGAGGATCGCCTTGTCCGCCATCGCGCCCTGGGTGATCTCGCTGATCAAGGGCTGCGCGTCCATCATCGACGCCGCGGTGTGCGTCGCCCCGAGGGTGAGCGCCTTCTCGCGCTTCCACTCGACCGGGTCGATCGCGATCACGTGCCGGGCACCGGCCATCGCCGCGCCCTGGACGGCGCTCATCCCGATGCCGCCGAGGCCGACCACGGCCACCGACTCGCCGGACTGCACGTCGGCGGCGTACGTCGCGGAGCCCCAGCCGGTCGTCACCCCGCAGCCGACGAGCGCGGCCCGCTCCAGGGGGACGTCCTGGCGGATCTTCACCGCGGAGTCGACGTTGACGACCGTGTACGGCGAGAACGTGCCGAGACCGACCATGATGCCGAGGTCGCGGCCGTCCTTGGAGTGGTGCCGGTACGAGAAGTCGCTGAGCTGCATCCCGCTGAGCAGGAACGCGCCGAGGTCGCACAGGTGCTGGTGACCCGTGGAGCAGGACGGGCACTTGCCGCAGGACGGGATGAAGCTGAAGACCACGTGGTCGCCGACCTCGAAGCCGACGGTGTCGGGTCCGACCTCCTGCACGACGCCTGCACCCTCGTGGCCGCCGATGACCGGGAACTGCTTGAGGCCGAACGCCTCCGCGAGCTCGGGGTCCAGGACCATGTCGCCGGTGACCATGTGCTCGTCGGAGTGGCACAG
Organism: Nocardioides sp. HB32; assembly: GCF_054058995.1. Lineage (NCBI taxonomy): Bacteria > Bacillati > Actinomycetota > Actinomycetes > Propionibacteriales > Nocardioidaceae > Nocardioides > Nocardioides sp. HB32. Next base: position 2,963,998 of record NZ_JBSSBS010000001.1, on the reverse strand, counting down.
GCCGGAGGCCGCCAGCTTGACCAGCAGCTCACCCTTCTTCGGCGGGTCCAGCTCGATGTCCTCCACACTCCAGTCGGTGTGCGGCTCCCACAAGATGGCGGCGCGAGTCTTCATGCTGTGCTCCCGGTGAACTAGAACGTGTTCTCGGAGCAACGTAACCCTCCGGCCCCGTCCCTGTCAGCGCTCTGCGTGAAAGTCGTCACAGCAGATTGAGGCCGCCGTCGAGGACGACGACCTCGCCGGTGAGGTAGTCGCTCGCGACCAGGTCGGCCACCAGGCCCGCCACGTCCCCCGGCGTCGCGGCCCTGCGCATCGGGGACCGTTCGCGCCACAGCTCCTGGGCCTCGGACCAGCCGGCGGTGAGCGGCGTGTCCACGAGGCCGGGAGCCACCGCGTTGACGCGGACCTCGGGCCCGAGCGCGGCCGCCAGCAGCCTGGTCACGTGGTTCAGGGCGGCCTTGCTGGCGGCGTACGGGATGGAGGAGCCCTTGGGTCGCACGCCGGCATGGCTGGTCACGTTGACCACGCAGCCGCGGCTCTCCCGGAGGTACGGCGCCGCCGCGGTCGTCAGCGCGAACGGGCTGACCAGGTTGACCTCGAGCACGTCACGCCACTTCTGCGGGGTCGCGGCCGCGAGGTCCGCGTGCGGGATCGGCCGGCTCACGCCGGCGTTGTTGACCAGCACGTCGAGCCGCCCGAGGTCCGCCAGCGCGCCCGACACGGTGGCCAGCGCCGCGTCGGCGTCGGACAGGTCCGCCTGGAGGTAGTAGCCGTCGAGCTCCTCGGCGAGCCGCTCCCCGTCCGCGACGCTGCTGCCGGAGTGGACGACCACGCGGTACCCGTCGGCCGCGAAGCGCCGGGCGATCGCCTCGCCGATCCCGGACGTGCTGCCGGTGACGAGGGCGATGCGCTGCGCCGGCGGCTCGGTCATGCGCCGGATCCTCGCAGATGGGCCACGAAGCCGGGGTTCGTGAGCGCCCACGGCCCCCGGGCGGCGCGGACCAGCCGCAGCGCCTCCTCCGGGTCGTGGCCGAGGTGCGTGAGCGCGGCCGCGACGACCAGACCGGAGCGGTTGAGGCCGCCCGAGCAGCGCACGAGCACCCGGCGGCCGTCGCGGACGGCGCCCGCCACCGCCGTCGCGAGCTCGTCGATCCGGCGCGCGAGGTCCGGGCCGACCCCGGCGTCCGCCATCCGCAGCACGAGGTGCTCGACACCCTCGGCCGTTCCGTAGCCCTCGCGGCTGGCCAGGCTCACCACCAGGTCGAACTCGTCGCCGACCACGCACGCGGCCCGGTCCTGCGAGCGCACGTCGTGGCCGCCCTGCCAGAGCCCCGGGACCACCTCGTCCCAAGGGTCGTCGCACAGCGGCATCCGGGTCGCCCGGCCGGTCCCGTGGCACGCGGCGCAGTCGGCGACAGCCTCCGGGTCGGCGTAGCAGGCGTGGCACAGCATGACGGTGATCCTGTCACCGCGCGGACCCCGGTCCCCCGACCCGGGCCCGCGCCGTGCCGCCTAGAACGGCAGCTCGTTGCTGCGCCGCGGGTACCGGTTCCGCTCGGCCACGGTCCCGTCCTCGCGACGGATCACGTGGACCACCCCGCGGATCCGCGCCTCGCTGCGGCCGACCTCGACCGCCGCCGCGCAGCACCCGTACTCCCCCGGCAGGGGCTTGCTGCTGCCCACCCGGTTCCGCCACACGCCGTCGCGGCAGTACGTCTCGACTCCCTCTCCCATGCTCCCTCTCTCCCGTGACCGGCGCTGTACCCGATCAGTGAGAGTCCGAACCGTCCCTCCGGCGCCGGCCGTCGGAGGCCGGATCAGACCGCGGTACCCGGAACGGGGTATGCGGACGGCGACGGAGTGTGAACCCGGTGGTGCCCGCGCACGATGCGGGCATGCTGGTGGGGACTGTGCGAGGCGCTGTCGGTCGCCGTCGCGCGCTTCCCGTCGCAGTGGGGCTGACGGCAGGGGCTGGGCCATCGGGCTCGTCACGACCGCGGTGGTGGCGTCGTCCACCTTCCTGACGTTCGGGATCGACAGCCGGAGTGCGCACCTGATGCTCGACACCGCCGACACGTGCGTGGCGTTGCTGCTGACCTACCTGCTGTGGGGACGCTTCCGGCGGACGCGTCGACTTCAGGACCTGCTGCTGGCGCAGGGATTCCTCCTGCTGGCCGCGTCGGGCGGGGTGCTGCTGCTCGTTCACCTGGCGGCGGGTGTCGAGCGACCCGGCCGATGGGACGTCTGGTCGGCCGTCGCGGTCCGCGTGGCCGCAGCCGGCCTGGTCCTCGCGGCCGCCGCCGTCGGACGCGACCGGCTGGTGGCCTCCGGCGTCCGGCTCGTCGTCGCTGGGCCGTTCGTCGTCCTGGGACCGGTGCTCGCCGGACTGGTGGTGCTGCGCGAGCACCTGCCGGGGGCGTTGCCAATCGCCTCTCCGGCCGGCGCCACTCACCCCGACATCATCGGGCCGACCGCCCTCCTCGTGGCCCAGGCCGCCGGGGCGGTCGCGTTCGGCGTGAGCTCGATCCTCTTCGCCCGCCAGGCCGCGCGGCGGCACGATGCCCTGGTCCTGTGGCTCGGTCCCGCCTGTGCCCTGGGCGCCTTCGCCCGGGTGAACTACGTCCTCTTCCCGTCGCTGTTCACGGACTGGCTCTACCCCGGCGACGTGCTCCGCACCGCCTCGTACGCCGTCCTGCGCGAGATCGGCGAGCACTGGCCCGGCTGGGCGTCGGCGGTGGTCCTCGAGGACCGGCGCCGCCTCCCACGCGAGCTGCACGACGGGGTGGTGCAGGAGCTCGGGTTGATCCGCAGGACGACACTCGGCGACGTACCCGCCGGCGCCGTCCGCGAGGAGCTTTCGCCGCCTGCGACCGTGCCATCGACGAGGCACGCGCGGCGGTCGACGCCCTCGGCCGCAGTCCCGTTGAACCGTTGGGTACGTGTTGCACCGCCGGTGTCCCCGCGCATGGTCATGCGGATCATGGACGAGTTCCGGGCCGCACCCGAGCGGCGCTTCGGGCGCAGGTCGCCGGCTGCCGCCCGGCTCAGCCCGCGCGAGTGGGAGATCATGAACCTCCTCGCGGCCGGCCGGACGACCGAGGAGACCGCGGCCGAGCTCTTCCTGTCCCCCACCACGGTGCGAGTGCACGTCTCGACGGTGCTGAAGAAGCTACGCGTCAAGGACCGGGAGAGCGCCCTGCGGGTCCTGCGCGGCGAATGACCGCTGGCCCTGGTCGACGAGCTGGGTGACGGCGGCCAGCAGCGACTCCGCCTCGTGGAGGGTGAACTCGTCGTCGCCGACCAGGACGAACGGACCGTCCTCGGTGCCGGTGACGGCGTCGATGGTGGTGCACAACCGCAGCACGGTCCGCCGCGCCATCAGTGCACCGCCGATGTGCACGACGCCGGCATCGCCGGTGCCGTCCGGGGCGTGCCGCACGACGCACCATGAGGGGCATCCGTCGGTCACCGTCGCCTCCCTTCCGCGGACAGGATCGGGGTTCCGCGTCGTCGACGCGGGACCCCGATCCCCCTTGTCCCCCCGAACGGCCCCGGTCAGCGCAGGCCGATGTTGACGAAGTAGGTCTGCCCGTCGTCGAGCTTGACCCCGATCCGCCAGTAGTTACCGCCCGTCCCCGTCTTCCAGTTGTAGATGTACTGGTTCGCCGAGGCGTCGTACCGGTACGTCGAGCCGCTGTCGGCGGACGCGGTGTACACGGTCTCGTCGACCGGCGCCGTGGTCGCCCCGCCCTTGACCGGCGTGAGCCAGGTCGGGGCGGCGACGGGCTGGACCGGTGTCCCGTCGACACGGAGCAGCTGGAACTTCACCGGCACGGTGCTGCCGGCCTTGAAGGTGCTGGTGCTGCCCTGGTCGTGGGCCGTGTCGTTGATCGGCTGCAGGAAGCCGCCGAACCTGTAGACGACCTGGTAGGACCCGGTCACCGTGCTGGAGTTGCCGGCCTTGTCCGTCGCGGTCGCGGTGTAGGCGAACGTGCCGGTCCCGTTGGTGTTGCCGCCGGAGACCTTGACCGTGCAGGACGCCAGCCCGGAGACGGTGTCCTTCGCAGTGCAGGTCGCCGCCGGGACGCCACCCAAGGTGTACGTCGCGCCCTGGACGTTCACGTCCGCGGTGGTCAGCGTCGGTGCGTCCGTGTCGACCTTCAGGCCGGTGATCGAGGCGGTCGCGGTGTTGCCGGCGCGGTCGGCGACGGTCCCACTCGCTCCTCCTGTGGTGCCGTTGGTCGTCACCGTGACCGGGCTCGGGCAGGCCGTCGCGGCGATGCCGGACAGCGTGTCGGAGCAGGTGAACGTCACGGTCGGCGCGGTCCGGTACCAACCCTCGCTGCCGAGCGTGCCACCGGTGACGGCGCCGGAGATGGTCGGCCTGGTCTTGTCCAGCTTGACCGTCACCTTGTCGGTGCCGACGTTGCCCGCGGTGTCCTTCGCGGTACCCACCACTTCCTGGCCGGCCGTCTCCGTCGAGACCGTGACGGGCTGGGTGACGCCCGCAATCCCGGAACCCTTGTCGTCGTCGGTCGCGGCGAAGGTGACCGTGACGTTGCTGTTGTTCCAGTCGTCGGCGTTCGGGACCGGGGACAGACTGTGGCTCACCGTCGGAGCGATGTTGTCCCACTTGAGCGCGACCGTGTTCACCGGCTCGACGTTCCCGGCATTGTCGACCGCGTGGTACTTCACGCTGCCGGCACCGGTCCCGGTCAGCGGGACGCTGACCGTCGTCGAGCTGCCTGGCACGGTCTGCTCGGCACCGCCGTCGACGCTGTACCGGAGCTCCCTGACCCCGGAGAGCCCGGCCTGGTCGGTCGCGGAGATCACCACGTCGGCGGTGTCGCCCGTGCACCACTCGTTGACGGCAGTGCAGGTGTTGTCGGCCGTGCTGGTCGGCGCGCTCCCGTCGACGTTGATGCCATCGACCGTCCGGGCCGCACCGATGTTCCCCGCCACGTCCCGAGGTCGGTCGCTGGTCACCGACTGGCCGGCACCGTCGCCTCTCACGGTCTTGCTGGTCGGGCAGGACGCGACACCGGACAGGTTGTCCGTGCAGGTGAAGTCGACGACGACCTGGTCGCGGTACCAGCCCGCGGCGTTCGGCTGCATCGTCGGCCCGCCGGTGACCACCGGCGCCGTGCGGTCGATGTTGATGCCACCGACCGCCACAGGAACGCTCACGTTGCCGGCCTTGTCCGCGATCGTGACCGGGTCGGTGGACAGCCCCGTGCCCTCGCCCGTCACCCGGCTCGGAGCAGGCTGCGTCTCCGGGTCGATCCGCGAGAGCCCGTCGTCCCCTACCCACGTGACGGACACATCGTCGCGGTACCAGTCGACGTCGTTCCTGGATCCGCTCGCAGCGGGGAGGACTCCGGTGAGCGTCGGCCGGACGGTGTCGATGTCGATGCCGGACACGGTCGCCGAGCTGCTGTTGCCTGCGACGTCGACGGCGTCACCGGTCACGCTCTGGTTGACCCCGTCGTTGGGGAGGGTGGTGTCCCCGGCGCAGCCGGCCACCCCGGTCTGGAGGCCCGAGCCGACGTCGGCGCAGGTGAACTTCACGTCCACCGGTGTGTTGTTCCACCCGGCCGCGTTCGGAGCGGGCGTCGCCTTCCCGGTGATGGTCGGCGCGTCGGTGTCGACGTTGACCGCGATCGTGTTGGTGGTGGCGCGCGCCTCGGTGTTACCGGCGAGGTCGGCGCTCCAGTACGTGATCGTGTGCTCACCGGTGGAGAGGTTCTGGATGAACGGGTCTCCGTAGGTCAGGACCGGCCCACCGTCGACCTGGTAGTAGGTCGCGGCCACACCCGAGCCGTTGTCGGTCGCCTTGAAGGCGACCGGGATGCCGCTGACCACGAACCAGCCGGACTCCGGGGAGATCGGGTTGACGACGGTGGTCTCGGGGGCGGTCTTGTCGACCTTGAGCTCGAGCGGCGTACCGGCGACCTCGGTGTTGCCGGCCGCGTCCACGCTCCAGAACGAGACGGTGTGCTCACCCTCGCCGACCGAGAACGGTCCGCCGTAGGTCTTCGTGTCGTCGCCGTCGATCCGGTAGTAGGTGGTCACGGCGCCGCGGAGGTTGTCGCTGCCGTGCAGCGTCACCTGGACGTCGTCGCCGTACCAGCCGGCCTCGTTGGCGCCGGCCACGTCGGCGGTGGTCACCGGAGCCGTCCGGTCGATCTTGATGCCGCCGACCGTCCGGACGACGCTGTTGCCCGCGACGTCGGTGCAGCTGGCGGTGGCGGACAGGTTGTCGCCCTCGCCGCTGACCCGGCTGTCGGCCGGGGCGTCCGCGACGCCTGAGAGGCCGTCGGTGCAGGACCAGGAGACGGTGACGTCGTCGGTGTGCCACCCCGACGGGACGTCCGCAGTGAGGGTCGGCGCCGTCGTGTCGATGTCGATGCCGGAGACGCTGACGCTGCTGGTGTTGCCGGCGGCGTCGGTCGCCGAGGCGCTCGCCGTCTGCTGAGCGCCCTCGCGGAGCACGGTCGGCTCCGGCCCCCCAGTCACGCCTGAGAGCGCGTCGGTGGCGGTGTAGGTGACGGTGACGTCGTCGCGGTACCACCCGGCAGCGTTCTTGGTGCCGGCGACGTCCGCCGTCAGCGTCGGGCGGGTCTTGTCGATCCGCACGGTGGTGGAGTCGCTCGCCGAGTTGCCCGCGTTGTCGCGGGCCGTTCCCGCGATGGTGTACTCGCCCTCGGCGCTCTTCGAGACCGGCGCGGTGCAGTCCGCGACCCCCGAGCCGCCCTGGTCGCCGCACACGAACGTGACGGTGACGTCCTGGTTCGTCCACGTCCCGGCGGTGTACGACGGCGGCGCGACGGTGTGGGTGATGGTGGGCGCGGTCCTGTCGATCCGCACGACCGCTGTCTGCAGCGCCTCGGTGTTGCCCGCCCTGTCGGTGCTGCGGTAGGTGACGGTGTGCTCACCCTCGGTGGCGAGGCTGATGCTGGTGCCGTCCTGGAGCGGGCCGCCGTCGACGGCGTACTGGGTCGAAGCGACGCCCGAGCCGGCGTCGGCCGGGGTCAGCTTCAGGGTGACGTTGCCGTTGGTCCAGGTGTTCGAGCCGCCGGTGATCGCGGTGGTCGGCGCGGTCCGGTCGATGTTGACCGGCGGAGCGCTCGTGGCGGTCGTGCCGAGGCCGGCTCCGTTCTTCACGGTCACACTGCTGGCGAGGTTGCTGCCCTCACCGGAGATCGTGGTGTCGGCCGGCTGGGTCGGGATACCGGACTCGGCGTCGGACGCGGTCCAGTGGATCGTGACGTCGTCCCGGTACCAGCCGGAGGTGTTCGGCTGGGTCGTCGGCGAGCCCGACAGCTGCGGCGGGCTGGTGTCGCCCGCTTGGACCGCGATCGTCGTGGACGCCGTGTTGCCGGCCTTGTCGGTGGCCGTGCCGGTGACGTTGCCGGAGGCCCGCACCGTCACCTGGTTGGTCGAGCTGCCGGCGGCGAGGCAGGTGGCGACCCCCGACGCCTGCTGCTGGCCCGAGCTGCTGTCGCTGCAGGTGAAGGTCACCGTCACGCTGCCGTCGGGGTTGCGGACCGACGCGCCGCTGATGGACGGGTTCGCCTTGTCGATGCGCACGACCACCGTGCCAGTGCCCGTGTTGCCGAGCCTGTCGGTGGCGGTCGACGTCCTGGTGACGATGCCGTTCGACGACTCGGTGCTCGAAGCCGGCGACGGACCCGACGCCACGCCCGCGCCCGCGTCCGCGGCGGACCAGGTCAGCGTCGTGTTGCTGTTGTTCCAGCCGCTGGCGTTCGCGGCCGGGGCGAGGGTCGGACTGACCGCGGGGCCGGTGTTGTCGGACCAGTACGTCGCCTCGGCACTGGTCGAGGCCCCCGTGCAACCGTTGGTGTTGAACTTCGGTGACGCGACGACGGTGAAGGCGCGCGCACCGTCGCCGCCGCTGGCCGTGCCGGTGAATGTCCAGCTGCTCTTCCCGCTCGGTGACGTGGTCGCGCCCGTGAACCCTGCCGGCACGGTCATGCACGTCGTGTCGCTCGGGGCCACGACGGTCAGCGTCAGTGCGGCACCCGCCTTCGCGAAGAGGATCCCTCCGCTGGTCACGGTGCCCGTCCCCCCGCTGAAGCTGGCGGTGGCCGTGCCTGTGGCGGCCGAGGCCGGGACGACGGCGGCGCCGCCGAGCGCGGTGGTCGCGGCCGCGGTCAGGGCGAACAGCGCGCGGCCCGTTCGACGAGCACTTCCCCGCGGCGTCCTCGTGAGCCGCCGCCGTTGAGCTTCATGGAACGATGACATGGGTCCCCCTCCGGATTACTTCCCTCGTCGCTGCACGTCGTTTGACGGCGGCGTGATCGAACGTATGAACCGCGCCGCGTCGCTGGGACGCGATCCGGCGTTCAACAACCTGAACGCCGGATCGCTCCGCCTGGAGCCCGCGTTCAAAGACCTGGACACGTGCTGTTCCTAAGCATTCAGCCGGTCGAGGTAGACCTGACCGATACCGCTCGCGCCGAGGATCGACGCCCACGCCGCGAGCAACATGAACGGGCCGAACGGCACCGCCGTCTTGCGACCCGCTCGCTGCGAGACCATCAGCAGGACTCCCGCGACGGCGCCGAGGAAGAACGCTCCGAACGCACCGACGAGGAACGCTCCCCACGAGATCGCGGCGGTCATCCCACCGATCACGCCGGCCAGCTTGACGTCCCCGAGCCCCATCCCTCGCGGGGCGACCATGGCCACCACGAAGAACAACCCGAACAGCACCGCAGCTCCGATCCCGGCCCTGAGCAGCGCAGGTCCGCCCAGCCCGATCGCCAGGAGGACGCCCAGCACCGGGTACGCCGGCAGCACGATCACGTTCGGCAACCGGTGGACGTCGAGGTCGATCAGGGCCAGCGCCACGGCGATCCCGGCGAACGACAGGTACGCCGCCAGCAGCAGCGGCTCCGCCGCGAACCGCCACCCGGCCAGCGCGAACAGCGCCCCTGTCGCCGCCTCGACGGCCGGGTACCGAGCGCTGATCGGCAGTCCGCAGTCGTAGCAGCGCCCACGCAGCACCAGCCAGCCCAGCACCGGCACGTTGTGCCGCGCCCGGATCAGCTTGCGGCAGTCGGGGCACGCCGACGGCGGCCTCATCACCGACTCCCCCCGCGGGACCCGGTAGGCCACCACGTTGACGAAGGAGCCGATGCACATGCCCAGCACGCCGGCCAGCACGGCGATGACCGCAGGAGCGACGCCGGTCATCGCTGCACCGCCCAGCTCAACACCCTGATCTGCCGCTTTCCCACGACGGGGTGGTCTGTGTACGGCGGATCGGTGATCAGTACCCGAGATCGCAATGTTTCGACGCCGCCGCTGGCGCAGTTCGAGGAGTTCACACAGACGAAGACCGTGAGGTCCACCGCGGTCGTCGTGTTGCCGACGCCCGGCCCCAGGGCCGGGATGGACACGAGCGGGTACCCGAAGATGTTCTGCGGATAGGTCTTGAAGTCAACGCCCGCGGCGACCAGCCCCCACCGGAAGGCGACGAGGTCCGCGTTGCTGTCCTCGATGTGAACGACGCCGTTCGGGGCGTACGTCGCGCCCTGGATGACGAACTTCGCAGGCTGGGCGGTCGCACCTCCGGTGCTGTCGATGAAGTTGGAGGTCGAGGACCAAGGCTCCAATGGGACGGTGGTGACCACCGGCGGAGGCGTTGTCGTCGTCGTCTTCGTGTAGGTCACCGTCAGCGTCACTTGGTCGAGCGTGACGTTGCTGTTGACCGCAGGCTTGTTCCCGCTGTTGGCGATCGCGATCTGGACCTTGGGGCTCGACCCGCCACTCTTTTCCAGGGCCGTTCTCAGCGCGTTCGAGGACACGTCCACGTTTGGATCGAAGTTGTTGCCCACCTGGCTGCCGTTGACGGAGACGCCGAACTTGACGTCCGCTGACGGCGTCCCGCTCGATGCAATGTGCAGTACGGCGGACGTGACTGTGGCGCCGGCAGGGATGCTGTCTGCGAACGCGGAGAGATCGAGTGTCCCGCCGTTGCCGGCGGCGGTCGCCTGCCACTTGGCCCCGAAGGAGTCGCCCGGCTTCTGAAGCGCACCGGCCAGCGTGTCCGACGTACCGATCGGCGCTGTGCCACTCTTCACGAAGTCGTTGGCATTGCCTGCCACATTGGTGGCGATACCCGGCGCCTCCGGTCCGAAGGAGGTCGTTGTCGTCGTCGTCACGGGAGCTTGGGGCTCGCTGATCGTCGCCGACGGACCAGTGGTCATCTGCTGCGCGATCGTGATCGGCGCCCCAGTCCCCGACGGTCCACACAATTCGACCGCGGCGTTCTTGGTGAAGGTGATCCGGCTCTCTCCACCGAAGACGAACTGCACGCCGCTGCCACCGTTGTTCTCGTTGATGGGGCTTCGGCATGCACCGGGGACGTTCGCGCTCCCGGTGGTCCGGACGCCTCCGATGACCTTGGAGGCGATGTCCCACACGCGGTCGGCGGGGTTCGCGTCCTGGAAGTGGAAGTAGTACTTGCCGCTCGCGAAGTGCGCGAGGGGACAGGCCGTCACGGCATCCGTCAGGGCCTTCCCGCTCGCATACGTACCTGCCGTGAACGAGCAGGTCCCCGACGCATCCTTCACCGGGTACGGCGTCGTCGACGTGTAAACGGGGGTCGGCGCTGCCGTCAGGACCGCCGGAACGGGAGCTGGTGCAGCGGCAGACCCGGGCGAGCACTTGAGGTCGCTGGAGAGGATGGTGCCGGTGCAGGTCTGGTTGGCGTGGACGTAACCCTCGGCCGTGACCGTGCCGTTCTCGGCCGTCACCCCACCAGCGGAGTCGACGCCTCCCCCGATGTTCACCGTGTTGTTGCCACCGCCTCCGAGCACCTTCAGGTAGACCCCGCTGCACGCCGCGATCGTGGAGTTGGAGCACGCGGGCGAGGCCGAGCTCGTCGTGCTGAGTGCTTGCGCGAAGGGATCGGTCGAGTTGAGGACGACTCCCGATCCACCACCCAGGATTCCCGTGCCTGCAACGGGACCGCATTCCACACGGACCGATGTGCTGCCGGTCTGATCACCGGACGCCGGAGCGAGGTTGTTGAGGAGCAACGTATCTCGTGGCGCTGACCCGTCGGCGCCGAAGCAGCCCGTGCCATCGGCGTAGTTCGTGTACACCCACCCGTTCCACGTGGAGTCGTTCCAGGTGCCCCCGAACGCGGGGGTCGTCCAGTCCGGCGCGGTCGAGCCGAGCCTCAAGTTGTTGATGGCGACCTTCGCTCCGGCGTCCGCAGCGTAGGACGTGCTGGCCACACCTCGGAGCACGATCGTCGAGCGCAGGTTCGCCGATCCGTGGGACAGGACGGCTCCGGTCACCACCGCGACTGCGGTGATCACGATGATTGCGATGATGAGCATCGCTCCGTCATCGTTGCCTCGACGAAGATGCGTTCGCCGGCACAAGTGCAGAACCTTCACGACGCCTGCCTCCGTTCACCCGTAAGCGTGACGTCAGCGCCCGTCTGATTGGCGCCCGCGTTCTTCGGGTCCGACTTGTCCTGGACGTGGAGCGTCAGAGTCACGACCTGAGGAAGTGACGCTCCGCAACCCCCTCCGTCGCAGAGGACCGACCAGGAGGTGACATTCCGGGCGATCGTGAGCGTGGGCACGGAGACGAGGTTCGTTCCGCACCACACCCTCTTGATCAGGTAGTCGCCCGTCCCGCCGGTCGCGGGCACGGCTACGTAGGTGACCCGCTCCGTCGACGCGGTCCATGCGTTGGCAGGGACGCTCCCGCCGGTGGTGTAGCCGTTCCACGCGAACGACACGACCGCCTGGGCGCCGGCGATGATGTCGCCGCACCCCTGGAAGCTTCCGGTCCAGACCGACTTCGTCGACGGCACCGGATCGGGGCTGGCAGCGGAGAAGCTCCGGATGCCGATGCTGCTCACGTCGTTCTGCCAGTACGTCGAGACGAACTGCACGTCGTTCGACTCGCTGAGACGTGTCTCGGTCGAGCTCGTCACCAGCAGGTACTGCATGACGATCCCGACGAGGGCCACCGCGACGATGCCGAGGATCGACACCGCGATCACGAGCTCGACGAGGGTGAACCCGTCGTCCGCGTGCGCCCGGCGGCTGCGCAGGGCTCGTGCCTCGACGGGCCGTCCGGTCAGGCACATGGCGTGGCTCCTGCGGCATCACACGGCTGACGCAGGACGAGATACATCGTCTCCACCGAGCCGTGGGTCGAGTTCCCGGGGGTCGTCAGCTGCAGCTTGATCCGCTGGATGCCGTTGGGGTCGCAGTTCGACCACTGAGATACGCCAGCCACCCGGGCCCAGGACTCGACGGGGCCAACGGTGATGGAGTAGCCCTTCGACACGTCGGTCGAGCTGATGACGGAGTTGGCGGCGGGCGTGTAGGTGGCGACGGCGCTACCACAGCTCGCGTACGTTCCTGCGCGATCGACCTGCTTCTGGATGGCCTCTGCCGCGCTCCTGAGGTAGGCACCCCCGCCGGCCTGGTTCCGGTTGACGGCCGACGCTTGGACGCTGAATGCCATGCCGGCCAGGATCGCGACTCCGGCGATGCCGAGGATGGTGATGGCCACCAACAGCTCGATCAGGGTCTCGCCGCAGTCGTTGCGCTGCGGTGTCGGTTGGGCGCCCATGTCACACCTGCACCTGGCGGAAGATGCCGTACATCGCCGAGACGAGCGCCACCGCGACGAAACCGACGATCAGGCCCATGACGATGATGACCAGCGGCTCGAAGAGCGCCGTGAGCTTGGCGATCTTGTAGTCGAGCTCGGTCTCGTAGTACTCGGCCGTGACCTCGAGCTGCGTGTCCAGAGACCCGGTGTCCTCGCCCACCCGCAGCATCTGGATCGCCGTGCCCGGGAACAACCCGGTACGGCCGAGCGGACCGGCGATGCCCTGACCTTCGAGCATCTGCTCCGTCACCTCGTTCAGGCGCCGGATGTAGACCCGGTTGCGCAGGGAGTCGGTCGTGACGGCCAGCGCCTCGGTGAGGTTCACGCCGGCGCCCACCATCGACGCAAGCACGCGGCAGAACCGCTCGACCAGGGCGTACTGGATGGTGGTGCTCAGAACCGGGATCTTGAGGAGCAGCGCGTCGCGTGCGTACTTGCCGCGGTGGAATCGGGTGACGACGACGTAGCACACCGCCACGACGACGAACCCTGCGACGAGCGCCCACCACCAGGTGCCCATGAAGTCGGTCAGTCCGAGCAGCATCCTGGTCGGGAGCGGGAGCTTGGCATCCAGGCTCGCGAAGAAGTCCTTGAACTTCGGCAGCACGTAGATGGACAGCACCAGCACCGTCACCATCGACATCGCGGCGACGACGATGGGATAGATGAGTGCGGACTTGATCTTGCGGCGCGCCTCGAGGTCTCGCTCGATGTAGGTGGACAGCCGGGCGAGCACGATGTCCAGCTCGCCGGTGAGCTCCGCCGACCGGACGATCCCTCGGTAGAACTCGGGAAAGACCTTCGGGAACTTGTCCAGGCAGTCGGAGAACCGTTCGCCGCCGCGCAGCCCGTCCTCGATGTCGTTCATCATCCGGCGCACCGATGAGTTCTCGGCCTCGGCGCCGATGGTGTGCACCGCGTCCAGGATCGGTAGGCCGGCACGGAGGAAGGCTGCGATCTGGCGCGAGAGGTGCATGACCTCCTCGCGCTTGATGCGCGGACCGGACAGCTCGTAGTTCAGCAGGCTCTTCTTCTCGGTGACGCGGAGTCCGCGCACCTCACGCTCGTAGAGCGCGACCTCGGCGTCCGAGCGGTTGGCGGCCTTCTGCGTCCCCTTGACCTCCTGGCCCTCGAGGGTGACGCCGACGTAGGCGAATTTCGGCATGGTCAGACTCCTGCCACGTAGATGGAACGCATGACTTCGGCAGCGGTGGTCGTCCCGTCACGGACGAGGCGCACGGCCTGCTCCTGGAGGGTGCGCATGCCTTGGCTGCACGCCAGCTTGCGCATCTCGTCGTGGGGTGCGCGGTCGACGATCAGCTCGCGGACCTCGTCGGTGACCGTCAACAGCTCGTACACGCCGATCCGTTCGAGGTAGCCGGTGTGCGCACAGAAGTGGCAGCCGACGCCGTGCCGGTATCCGTCGGCCGGCTCCCCCGAGCTCCCGAAGCTCCGCAGGAACGCGAGCTCCTCGGGCGAGGGCGAGTACGGCTCCAAGCAGCTCGTGCAGCTGCGTCGCACCAGGCGCTGGGCGACCACCGCGGTCACCGAGGATGCGATCAGGAAGGGCTCGATCCCCATGTCCAGGAGGCGGTACATCGCCGAGACCGCCTCGGTGGCGTGCAGTGACGACAGGACCAGGTGGCCCGTAAGCGCGGACTGGACGGCGATCCGTGCAGTGTCGACGTCGCGGATCTCGCCCACGAGGATGACGTCGGGATCCTGCCGCAGGATGGACCTGAGGCCGCCGGAGAACGTCACGCCGGCCTGCTCGTTGATCTGGATCTGGTTGATCGAGTCGAACGTGTACTCGACCGGGTCCTCGATCGTCATGATGTTCCGGTCGGGCGTGTCCAGCTCGCCCAGCGATGCGTACAGCGTCGTGGTCTTGCCGCCGCCGGTCGGCCCGGAGCAGATGACCATCCCGTACGGCGAGTGGATCAGCCGGCTGTACCGGGTGGCCGTGTCGGGCTGCATGCCGAGCTGCTGGAGGAGCAGCAGTGAGCGGGACTTGTCGAGCAGCCGCATCACGACCTTCTCACCGCCGACGACAGCCGTGCTGGACACGCGGATGTCGACCTCCCTTCCCTCGACATCCATCGAGATCTGACCGTCCTGCGCCCGGCGCCGCTCGACGATGTTCATCCCACCGAGGATCTTGATCCGGCTGACGATCGCCGGCCCGATCGAGCCCGGCAGGTCCAGCACGTCCGTGAGCGAGCCGTCGATGCGGAAGCGGACCCGAACGCGGTCGCCCGCAGGCTCGATGTGGATGTCGGAGGCGCGGTCGCGCAGCCCCTGGGTGATGACCTTCTGCACGACTTGGACGACCGGGGCGTCCTCGTTGACCTGGGCGGCCTCGAGCTTGTCGGCCTCACGTCGTAGTCCGTCGCGCGCCTCGAACGCCTGGATGTGGCCGGTGACCTCGCTGGTGGCCCGGTACTCGGTGTCGAGCGCACGGTCCAGAGCCACGTGCGTGGTCACGGCGGCGTCGACCGGTCGCCCGAGAGCTGCCGCGACCTCGGCGACGTGGTCCGGCGAGGGGTCGACGAGCGCCACGACGACCCGGTCGTCCACCATGCTGATCGGCACTGCGCGCAGGGCTCTGGCGAGGTCCTGCGGCAGCAGGGCGACCGCCTCCGCGTCAGGATCGGTGCGCCTGAAGTCGACCTCTTCGACCTGGTAGTGCTGGGCCAGCACCCGAGCAAGCTCGTCGTCGCTGATGATCCCGGCACTGATCAGACTCTCGGCCAGAGTGCCGCCTGCCTCGGTGCTGCGCGCGGCCTCGACCTGGTACGGCTCCAGCCGACGCGACGCGACGAGGGCGCCGGCGAGGCGCTCATCGGCGACCTCGTCCCTCGACAACGTGAGGGTCGTCGACTCCTCGCTCCGGTGGCGGGTGCGCATCTTCATCTCGTCACACCCCCGCCATGGATGCGAGCCGCGGACGGGTCTCGATGTCCTTCGGATACAGGCTGCGAGCGATCGCGTCGCTCTCGGCGACGATGCCGTCCTGGACCAGCCGCGAGAGGGACTGCTCCAGGGTGACCATGCCGTCCTGGGCCCCGGTGATCAGCGAGTTCCGCAGCTGGTGGGTCTTGCCCTCCTTGATGAGGTTGCGCACCGCCGGCGTGGCCGTGAGGACCTCGTACGCCGCGGTCATGCCACCCCCGATCTTCGGGATCAGGCGCTGGTAGACCACGCAGCTGAGCGCCGCGGCCAGCTGGACCCGGATCTGGGCCTGCTGCTCGGCAGGGAAGACGTCGATCATGCGGCCGATCGACTGGGCGGTGTCATTGGTGTGCAGGGTGGCGAAGACGAGGTGCCCGGTCTCCGCGACGGTGAGGGCGAACCGGATGGACTCCAGGTCGCGCATCTCACCGACGAGCAGCACGTCGGGGTCCTCGCGGAGGACGCTGCGCAGCGCGTCGGGGAAGTTGGCGGTGTCGGTGCCGACCTCGCGCTGGTTGACGGCCGACATCTTGTGGTCGTGGACGTACTCGATCGGGTCCTCGATGGTGATGATGTGGCAGCCGCGGTTGCTGTTGATCACGTCGACCAGCGAGGCAAGCGTCGTGGACTTGCCGGAGCCGGTCGGGCCGGTCATCAGGATCAGGCCTTGGTGCCGCAGGGCCAGGTCCCGCAGCACTTGCGGCAACCCGAGCTCGTCCGGCGACGGGATCGAGCGCGGGATCATCCGCAGCGCCACCGCGGTCAGTCCGCGTTGGGTGAACGCGTTGCCGCGGATGCGGGCGTTCTCGCGCCACGAGAAGGAGAAGTCGTACTCGTGGCTGGCGTCCCAGGCGTCGGTCTGGTCCGGCGTCAGCACTTCGGCGAGCAGCGCATTGGTGTCCTCCGCCGAGAGCGCAGACGCTCCCGGTACTGGAGTCAAGGTGCCGTCGACCCGGAGCATGGGCGGGAGGCCGACGGAGAGGAGCAGGTCGGTGCCGCCGGCCTGCCACAGGGCGGCGAGCAGCCCGTCGATCCGGCTGCCGATCTGGTGGACGGTGGTCTGCATGGTGGCGGCGCTCCTGGGTTGTGGGCTGGTGAAGGACTGGATCGGGAGGGCCGCGGCGGCCCGCGGCCCTCCCGTCACGCGATCAGACGGTGCAGCCGGTGGCCAGACCGGTGGCGCCGTCGATCGTGGTGGTGGTGGTCATTCCGTCGGGAAGGCTCTTCAGGTACTTGGCGGTGACCAGGGCCTGGACGGTGGCCGGGTAGTTGCCGTTCTTGGCGTTCCACGCCTCGGCAGCGGTCGAGACGGTCTTGCAGCTAGTCGCCTTCGCCGTGTCAGTCGCGTCCTGCCGGAACGTGCCGACGCCGAACACGACGATGGCGGCCAGGATGCCGAGGACGGTGATGACGATCAGGAGCTCGATGAGAGTGAAGCCGCCCTCGTTGTTCTTCCGGAGCTGACGGCTACGAGCGATTGCGTTGTTGAGCATGATGGATTCCTTTGCCTGGATGAATGTGATGGGCAGCCCCCGAGCGCCGGGGCTGAGTGGATCGCGAACCGTCCCGGCGTTGGGGGCTTGCCCGGCCGCGTATCCCCAAATCCGGTGATGGAAGGGCCCGCGGACCAGTCACTGGTCCAGACGTCCAGAGCCGTTGCGGGCCGCCGGCTCAGCGGGTGTGCCTCACCCCGGACGGCACCTGGCTGACACGCATCCCAGCGGACCGGCGCGCCGACCCGGAGCGCCAGTGATGAGCAACGAGATCGAGATCGCCGTGGCCGTTTCCGCCACGGCGCCCGCGGGTACTCCACAGCTCATGGGCGCAGACCCAGCACTCATCCGCATGCTCCGCGCGGGCCGCGACGAAGGCCGCGATCTCGAGGAAGCGCTGGAGTGGCTCGCACGCACGTTCGGCCGTCACTCGTCCGCGGCCCGGGTCGGAGCGCACGTCACCTGCCGCGAGGCCAACGTCATCGCGTACGTGCTGGCCGCCGGCCGTCACCTCGATGCCGCGGTCGTCTGGCTCGACGGGCACGCTGCGAGCGACACCGAGGAGGACACCCACGGGCGTCCGGGATTCGACGCGGCGCACTACATCACCGGTCGCTGAGCCGTCGGCTCGCGCGGCTCGCCTCAGCGTCGGACACTGAGCCTGCGTGCCGTCCACGTCGCGACGCGGGCAGCGTGCGCTCCCGTCCCGACCCGCGGGCCGGGGGTAGAGGTCGCACTCCCCCAGACGGAGACACCCTGGGACCCTTCTCGGATCTGTAGCGGTGTCGGCGCGCAAGGAGGGCTCGGAGCGCGTCTCCGGGCCCTTCTCGCACTCCCGAGGGCCGCGGCACCACGCGTCGTTCAGATCGTCGCAGGTGGGCGTCATGTGAGCGCAAATTTGCTGACAACAGGTCGGCAATGCCCTAGCCTCCCTGCGGACGGCTTCCCCGCCCTCGGCGTGATCCAGGGTTCCCGCCGCGCCCAAACATCGTCACGCGAGAACAAGCGGGGTTCGCACGCTCATGGACACGATCCGCATCCTGACCATCTCGGACTCAGCCCCGGTCGCTGTGCTCGACAAGGTGCTCACTGCCGCCGAAGATGCCCTCGAGGCAGCCGGCGCTCAGCGCATCTGGGTCGAACGTGACTCGATGGCGCTTGCCGTGATGGCTCAGCTCCCCCCAGCAAAGCGCTGAAGCGCCGCGTTGGGCACACGCAGGGGCGGGGAGCGCGTGTCCGGGCCGCTTCTCGCACCCCAGCCGGTCAATAACGGCCACGACGCCGCGAACTCCGTGTGGGGTTCGCGGCGTCGTGCTGTGCGTCAGCCCGGGACGGACCAGGCGGGGCGGTCAGGCGGCGGGGACGGTGATGTAGAGCTCCGGGCTGACCGAGTCGAAGATGAGGCGTCCGCCGTCGTCGGGCAAGTCGCTGGAGTCGCAGCCCTGGACGAACTGGCCCGGGTCGATGGTGTCGGAAGGCAGGGAGTCGTCGAGGCAGAACACGCCGGCGAAGTCGAGGACCTGACCGTCGTCGGTCTCGAAGTGGGAGTTGGTTGTCGGGCTGGCCGGGGTGTCGCCGGCGTTCTCGACCTTGAGCCGATAAGACAGGTTGCGGGTCAGTGTCTCGTCCGCGGCGGCCTTGTTCTTGAGCTCGCTGCTGAGCAGCGTGTAGGTCATCGTGCCGTCGTAGGTCTGGACCTCGACAGGGGTGTTCTCGGTCAGCTCGACCGGGTCCGGGGCGTCCCCGCCGTCCGTCGTACCGCCGTCGCTGCCGGTGGAACTGTCACCGAGGTCGCCAAGACCGGAGAACGCTTCTTCGATTCCGGTCTTGATGCGGTGGTCCTCGTAGGCCGTCCCGGCGTAGAAGGTCAGCGCGAGCACGATGAGGGCGCCGAGCGCTGCTACGACCCATTTGAGCGGCACGCTGCGCCCCGACGACGACCCCGCAGGCTGACTTCCGGCAGGTGCGCTGGGTGGGATGTTGGTGGGTGGGATGCTGCCGGGTGGTCCCGACGTAGGCGTCTGGTCGCGTACAGGCGACTGGTCGTGCTCGTCTGGCTGATGGGTGCGTCGGTCGCTCATCAGGTCCTCTCCGGTGTCGACGGACAGTGCTCTCTCACCGGCAGCCCCGTGCCCACCCGTCTGGGGAGCCATTCCTTCGCGCGGCTCGACTCAGGCCACCTGTTGTGGAGCAGGCGTGGGGCAGGTTTGTGGGTTTGCCGGACTCTGGGCCCACCCGCAGACCCCCAAATGAACAACACCCGGACCTGCATTCGCAGGTCCGGGTGTCGCCGATGTCCTGAGACATCACACGGTCGGGCTGACAGGATTTGAACCTGCGACCCCTTGTAATCAGCCACGTGTTTCCGGCGTTGGTATCGATTGGACAGCCGAGGACGAAAGCTGGTCTGACGTGCCCGTATGTCCACCGCTACTCCCCCGCTGTCCACGGGAGTCCACGGTTGAAAAGTGTGAGTAAATCGTGAATGGCTCAAATTGGGTGCCGAAGCTACGTGCACGGGGTGCACGGCCTCCGGACGGTTCTAGGGGTCAAACCCGATCAGGGCAACCCAACCAACCGGAGATCCCCTCATGGACTACTGCGACATGCACGGCGTCATCGACGACGACGGCCCCACCTGCGACGACTGCGACACCAACCGCATCGAGCGGATCCGGCCCGGCTACCTCAACCGGATCGCGAAGTTCGCTGACCAGGGCGACGAACACGCACAGCAGCTGCTCAACGACACCTGCCGAGCCACCCAGGACCGGTACGCCCAACTCATGTACGAGTCCATCTACGAAGCGGTCTCCGAGGGCCGTGCCGCAATGATCGCGGCCGAACTCGAAGACCTCATCCCACGACTCGGGGAAGTGCTGCGCATCCTGGCGCGGCACGAGATGACGATCGATGAAGAGCTCGAGATCCTTCAGCTAACCCTCCCCAACACCAAGACCCCTCCCGCGTGTATCGAGACGCGGGAGAGGTCCTTCATGTCTTGCGGGCGTGGTCCCTGGGGCCACGGAACGGAGGACCAGAAGCGGATATCTGCACTACGGTCGCGCCGTGGGTTTGTTTACGGGGGCGCAGCAGAAGCGGATGCATCGTACGTTTGTGCGGCACTTCAACGACACGATCGCTGTCAAGCGCGTCGGCGGGGTTCCGCTGGCGCTGTCAGACGCCGCGCAAGCGTTCACGGTCGCTCGCTCTCAAGCAACGAAGAACGAACGCTTGACTCCGGACACGGAGGGCCCGTTCATCGCTGCGGCCGTCGACCACGCGCTGAGGGTGACGCCCTTCGATCGCGACCAGCTCGTCGAAGCCATCGACATCAACCTGTTCATGAAGCATCCCAAGGACAGCGAGCACGCGCGTCAGATGCGGACGCGTCTCGCAGAACTGGACGCGGCGGCGGGGACCATCTGACGATCCGGCCCTCAGTACAGGTCTTCGGTGAAGTGCGGGTCACCGAGCAGGTTGGCGAGGAGACCTTGGATGTGCGCGATCCCGTGCTCGCCACCGAACCGGACCTCTTCGGCCAGGTGCTCCCAACCCTCGTCGGTCAGCAGCAGGTGCAGCGACCGCAGGTACTTGGCGACCGCAGCGGCCTGGATGGTCTCGGCGGCGCGGTCCTCAGGGCAGGCGTACTCGTGCCAGAAGCAGCGCCCGGGGGTGACCAGTTGGTTCCCGCACCAGCAGCAGTAGGCGCACTGGCCGTAGCCGGACGGGTGGAGGTGCTTCCCAATGCCCGGACGTACGTCGTCGAGCACCGTAGAGGCGAGGGCACGGCGGGCAATGTCGGCGCAGTCCTCGCAAGTGAGGAGCGACGCACCGGTGGCAGGGTCGGGGAGGCGAAGGATCATGACGTTGCGGCCTCGGTCGCTTCGAGCAGCTCCCAGAACTCGTCGTAGTCGCCAACCCAGATCTCGAGGACAGCGTCTCGGGTCGCGTCGGTTGCGTTGTCGAGCGCTTCCACGATCTCGGAGGCTGCGGCGGCGACCGTGGCAGCGTCAGCTGCCGCCAGGACTGGGAAGCGGTTGCCGTGGACGGCGATGTAGGACAGCCAACGATCCCGTGAGCCTCGCCGCGGCGGTACACGGTCGAGGACGATGCGGGCGTCGGTTAGGGCCATGGCCGGCAGAGTGCCTACGCCGCGGGCTCGTGCAGTGGGTCAGAACAGGCAGAGTTGCCCGTCGACTAGGAGGTCGTCCTCGAGGAGCGCGGCGAACTCGTCCTCGCTCAGCATCATCGGGTCAACCGCACCGGGCCGAAGGTAGTTCTGTTGCGCCCTTGCGGAGGTCAAGAGATCTGCCGTCACGGTGCCGACGACCCGCGGCCACACACCAGAGTCGATGGACCGTTTCGCTCGCTCTGGCGCCGGTCCCTCAGCGAACACGAAGTCGAGCTCTCCTGGTGACAGCATCGCCTCCAACTCATGCCCGCGTGCGTGTGCCTCGTCGATCTCGTAGTCGCGATGGATGCCATCGAGCTCGCGGCGGACGACCTAGAGGGTGTGAGGGTCGAGGCCGTCAGGGTGTTCTCGGCTGCAAATGACGTAGAGCCGGAACCGGAGCGCGCGTCCGGACACGAGCAGCTGCATGTCGCTGCACGGGGGCGGGGTCGCGGACAAGGTGGCTCCGAAGGGTGCTGGCGACCGGAGGGGTAGTCACCACCTGAACTGTTCCGGCGCACCAGGCCTACAGCAACGAGCTGACCAGCAGTTTCTCGGTCACTCGGAAGAAGCAGATGACGCATTCGACAAGGAGCCGTGCGGCCACGTGTAGACGACGCGGAGGCGGTGCGTCCCGTCGTCGCACTCGCCGTACACGGGTCAGTACTCGAAGTCGGACCGGTCCGCGCCACCGACACCGGGGTCGACGTCGTCGCTGCCGGCGTTCGTGTTGGACGCCGCGGTGAGGGCCAGGGCACCGCCGAGGTAGGCGAGCACGTCGGCGGCCTTCCCGGTGCTGACACCGGCAACGGCGAGGGCACCGACTGCGATGACGGCGGCGGTGTAGATCGCGTACATGTACCGGCGGTAGGCGGCCGGGAGGATGTCGGTCAGGGGGTTCGTGTTCATGTCCCGGACCGTGCGCACCGACGGTGGGGCGGCCACGGTTCACGAGGCGCAGCTGTGGGACTCCATGACCGGGTCATGGCACCACTTTCCGCACTGCGGGCACGGTCGGCACCCGAACAGCGACCAGCACGGCGCACAGGCCGGCAGCGGCTTCTCGACGGCGCCGTCTCCGCAGCAGGGACAGACGAGGTACAGGTGGACCACGTGGCCAGTGTGCGCGATCCGCGGCCGATCACAGTCCCGTCATCCACAAGCTAGGAGGACGAGATGAAGCATCCGAAGTGTGACCGGTGCGGAGCCCACGTGAGGACGTGCACCAGATGCGGCGGTGACGGCCGAGCGGTCTTCGGGACGTGCGCGTACTGCGCCGGTACCGG
The DNA here is from genome assembly GCF_054058995.1 of Nocardioides sp. HB32. NCBI lineage: Bacteria > Bacillati > Actinomycetota > Actinomycetes > Propionibacteriales > Nocardioidaceae > Nocardioides > Nocardioides sp. HB32. The sequence continues at coordinate 2,941,421 of NZ_JBSSBS010000001.1, read as the reverse complement.
CTATCAGTGTCCGGAGCACGAAGAGCGCTGGACCTGACCTGACGTCACTTGACCTCGACCTTGCCGAGCGCCGCCCCGACGTCACGGAGTTTGGGAAGCGCCGCGGCTGCGGTCTTCCGCACGTCCTGGGTCGCGCCGTACTTGGAGGCGGTCAGAAGCGCCTTGTCGGCCCGTGCCACGGCTGCGAGCGCCTCAGTGACCCTCGGGGTCTTCGCGGGCATAGTGACGTGCTTCCCGGGGATCCGCAGGGTCGCGAGCTGGACGCCGTTGCAGAGCGTGTTGATGTCACACGGCCCGACACCGTCAACCGACTTAGGGTTGCCGTACTGGCCGTTGCTGAACTGCCAGATCGACCAGGACTTCCACGGCGCGGGGATGCGCGGCGGCTCCATCGCGTTGTTGTAGCGAGCCACCCACAGCGGGTACTTCGCGACCGCCGGTCCCAGGTCGAAGTTGGTGTACAGGATGATGTCGACGCCGAGCTGGCGCTTCACCTCAGCGGCGAACGCGACCGTCCACGCCGTCAGGGTGGCCTGGTCCTTGCCGCCGCGGTCCTCGAGGTCGAGGACGGGCTGCATGTCGCCTGGCGCCGGCTTCGCTGTCGCGAGGAAGTGGCGGGCCTGCGTGACGCCGTCGGAGGCGCCGGGGCGAGCGAAGTGGTAGGCACCGAACGAGATCCCGGCCCGCTTCACCTCTGCACGCCGTTGGGCGTACTTCGGGTCGACGTATGTCTTGCCCTCGGTGGCCTTGTGGAAGACGAACTTGACTCCGTCCTGGCGGGCGAGGCCGAAGTTGATGGTGCCGGACTGCCAGTGCGAGATGTCGATGCCGTCGATGATCGACTTGGTCGCCACCCGTGTCGGGGGCTTGGTCGGTACGGTCAGAGCACGGACGCCGTCGATGTCCTCAGACCAACCCACTAGGGTCAGCCCCCACTTGGTGTGGATGAGGTCGAGGTCGACCAGGTCGAAGTAGCCGCTGCGGCCGATGTCGGTTGACCAGCACTTCCCGTCGCCTGCGGAGATGGCGACGTGTCCCCAACCGTGGCTGCCGCCGGTCCACCAGATGAGGGCCCCTCGCGGGATGTCCTTGACGTTGGTGACGGCGTGCTTGTGCCGGGCGCGGGACCAGGCGTCCGCCGCGGATGGGCTGCCGTCGGACGGGACGTTGTAAGCGTCCCGGCACCGCATCTTGCACTCACCGACACCGAACTTGGGTCCGTGCTGGGACTGGTTGCGGGCAGCTGCGATGGCCTGCTCGGGCGTGCGTGGCATGGGTCCTCCTCGGGTTCGAGAAGGACGGTCCGGACGGTGCGTGCGCCGGCGGGGATACAGAGAACCCCGCGACGCTCTCTGAGATGCGCTACGTCGCGGGGTTCCTGCGTGTGGCCCGGTGTCCCGGTGTGTCGGAGCCGGTCGTATCTGGGTGGTGCGGGGTAGGACCTTCCATCCCGTGCCTCGCCAGGGATCGAACCTGGGTCTCCGGTTTCGTAGACCTGCGTCGTGTCCTCTGGACCACGAAGGCAATGGCCCACGCGGGGCCGCGTACCCCCGACGGGATTCGAACCCGCGTTGCCCAGTTGAGAACCGGGAGGCCTGCCGTTAGCCGACAGGGGCAAGTTGGAGAACCGACCGGGACTTGAACCCGGAACCAGCTTCGACATCTAACTGGGTGTGTCCCATTTGGTTGGCACTGCGGTGGCGGGCGTCGTCGGCACCGTTGGCGGCATGGCGTACACGAGTGACCTGAGCGACGACCAGTGGGCACTGCTGGAACCGGTGTTCAACACGCCCAGCAAGCGCGGACCCAAGCACGCACCGGACCTCCGGCGCGTCGTGGACGCGATGCTCTACGTCTCCCACACCGGCTGCCAGTGGCGGTTCCTGCCCGACTCGTTCCGGCCCTGGACACGGGTGTGGTCGCAGTTCCGGCGATGGTCACGCAACGGCACGTGGGCCGAGCGCTGACCGTGCTCCACGCAGCAGCACGGGAGGCCGACGGTCGCGCCGAGGCGACGCCGTCGATGGTGGTCATCGACACCCACCTGGCGCGCGGCGCATCCAACGGTGGGTTCACCTTCCACGACCGCGGCGGCCCCTACGGCAGCACCAAGGGCGCCAAGCGCATCGTGGCCGTCGACGTCACCGGGCTCCCGGTCGGCGCGCTCGTCGTACCGGCTTCCACCCACGAGAACGTGACGACCGAACTCATGTTGGCGTACCTCACCGAGCAGGACGTCGCCGGACGGCTGGACCTAGTTCTGGTCGACCGCGGGGTCACGGCCGCTGCGGCCCGCACTCTCGGCCGCGACCACGCCGCCGAGGTGCGCCGTGTCGGGTGGGACGACAGGCAGCCGGTGTTCCGTCCCATCCGGCACGCTTGGCGCGTCGAGGCCGCCCACGGACGCCTTGGCCGCTCCCGGCGACTCGCGAAGTCGTTCGAGAACACCACCGCCTCCGCGACCGGCTGGCTCCAGGTCGCCTGTATCGCCACCACCCTGCGCCATCTGTCGCGTGCTGAGGCTCCCCGGCACGCACTCCCAGCCGCAGCCTGACCGCGCGGAATGCGGTATGTGAGTGCGTTTCTCCCCTCCTACGTGAGTAGGGCGGTGAGGCGAAGTTCGACGTATCCAGCGCCCATGAGCCCATCGCGTGGTCCCTGTTCCGCGAGGCCGCGGGCCACCAGCGTTTCGCCGATGAGGCGTGCGGGATCGGCGTCGTCGTAGTGCACGTGGAAGGTGCGCCCTGTTAGTTCCTCGTACCGGACGAAGATCGGAGTTGGCCAGGCCGAACGATCCCAGCCCGGTTCTTGTCGGAGCAGCGGCCACGAGCCGCCTCGAATGCCGAGATGGCTGAACCTTCCCACGAGGATCGCTTGGTGCGGCAGTAACTCGGTCGTGTCATCCAGTCCAGGCGGGTGAGGTCGTAGTGGCCCGAAGAAGTATCCGAGCAGCGCTGCCTTGGGGTTGGCGCGCGCAATGATGCCTAGCGCGAAGCCGGTCGTCCGGAGCGGCACGGCGAACCAGTCGCCCTCCGCGTAGTTGAGCTTGACCACAACAGACTTGTATCACCGAGTGTCCCGCTACGACCGCTCATCGGCATGTGCGTGACCTCAACGCGGCAGATGAGCGCGTTCTGTCTGCGCTACGGCTGGCATGTCGGGAGGACATGCTTCACGTTCCCGCGCGCCGGTGGTCGGCGGCCCGGCTCCGTTCCAACCCGCAGGCCACGGATTGCGTCCTTCGAGCGTGACCGATGAGCCTGACGCGCATCTCGAACGGCTTCTCCGGCGAACATTGAAGGCGCTGGCTGATCGCGGAGTACATCGTGCTCGACGACTCTCACTCCGCGAGGTTCAGCAAAAGGCTCGGCTACTAGCACGTCGTCGGCGTCGGTATTGGTAGGGGCGAGGGAGTCAGGTGTTCTCGACTTGTCACCGCCCGCACATCGGCATGGGTGGACGCAGTCATCGCGCTGCCAGATCCGGGCGTCGGCGACGCTACTGCGCCGTCGGTGCAACCGTTCTCCGCGATGCGAGTCGGTTCGCTAGGTAGATGCCGCCGACGGCTAGACCGAGCATGGGAAGTGCCTCGATCAGGACCAGTGCCAGGTTGGTGGGGTAGGAGAGGCCGCGTGCGATGAGCAGCGTGACGGGCAACGCCAGGAGACAGCCGACCGCCATGCCGATCAAACTCGAAGCCACGACACGTAGTGAGGCATGGGTGCGGAACCGCAGGCGAAGTGCGACAGCGGCCCCGAGCACGACGACGACTACTGCAACCGGATAGGCGACCGCGACCATGGCGTTGTCGCTGGCCGTCGGGAGAACTTGGAGCAAGATCGGCCAGACGATGAACCACGCCACCGCTGCGCCTACGAGAGCGCCCGCCAGTGTTGTGGCCGCCACGCTCCCGAGTGAGGGCTGATGGATGGCAGGCGCCGAGGAGTGCCCGTGCGCCCGGGCGACCTGGTCGGCGAACTCATCGGGGTCGGACGTCGTGAGGTCACGCGTGCCAGCGCCACTACGAACAGCATCGGCTACGTCCCGCTCCAGTTCGCGTCGCAGCCGACCACGACCAATGGCGGGAACGCCGGTCCGTCTCCAGCGGTCATTTACATCGTCAATCCACTCCTGAATCGGCCTGTGCATCTCGTCATCCTGCATGGGATCGCTCCGCGCTCTCGGCCGTGGAGTCCAGAAGTGCCGAGACGCGGCCCTGGTGGGCGCGCCACTGGTCGGTCCAGCGCCGCAAAGCAGTACGGCCCTCCGGCGTCAGTGACAAGACATTGCGGACGGGACCACCCCGACCCCGAGCAGCGTGCTGCTGCACCATGCCAAGCCGTCGCAACCTGGTGACCAGGGGATAGACCGTCCCATAGGACACGTCTAGGAAGCCATGCTCCGCAAGCCTCTGAACCACTCCATAGGCGTGCAACGGTTCCTCTCGCAGAACCGCTAGAACGCAGAGGTCGAGCGAGCCACGATGCAGCAGGCTCATCCGGTCCGACGCATCCTCGCTCGATACCATGCACCACACAGTACTAGGTTGAGCCAGACAGTGTCACTGTTCGCGACGCGGCCGGGTTCGAGCCGCCCGGTTGAAGCGACCGGATCTGCCGCGAGGTGCGCGCTCATGCCGATGAGTCAGTTGCGAGGCCCGCTCAAGGGACCCGTAATCCTTAGCAGTCAGGTAAGCCAAAGGTTCGTCGCAGCGAATTCGCTCGCGATCTCAACGCCTAAGCCCGCATCGCGGCAGATCCGTACGGTTTCGGTTCAGTCACTTGGAGCGCGGGACCGCACCGTCACGTCTAATGTCAGACGCAGACTGGAGGAGTGCCTGTGCGCAGACCGCAAGTCGACACTTCAGTGGTTGTGCTACTCGTTGGCGCGCTCGCGATCTGGGTAGGAACGGCGGCATTCGGCGACGGCGATGAGGGGAAGACGGACGGACCGGTTATCACTGTGGCGGGATGGAACGGGTACCCCACCGCCCAGATCACCGGCCAACTTCGACTCATCCAGGGCTGCCTCCTCATCGGCAACTCAGTCGCCTTCTGGGCAGCGGGTACGTCCTGGGACGCTGACAACCAGGCAGTCGAGTTTGAGAATGCCGAGCCAGTTCGCGTAGGTGACAACGTTTCCGGTGGTGGAGGCCACTACTCGGGTGCCAATCTGGACGGCTTGGACGGTGTGGATACCGCGGCAGTCTCCGCCTGCCTTCGCCGAACAGGCGCTGACGACGCAGTGATCGCCACGCCGTCATAGTCGGTCGCTCATCGGCAGATCCCGTCGAGCTGATCGCGGCATGTGCGGATGTTTGTCGCCCGTCATAGCGACGGCCAGACATCGCCGGAGTCTGAGTCGGCATCGGCTCGTTGAAGCCATTCCTCCAAGTCGGTGACCATGCCGGAGGGCACCGGGCGACCGGCAGCGGCAAGAGCGCGAAGGGCTTCCAGATGCATCTCGACATCTGCTCGGTCCCAGGCGAGGACGAGGAAGCGGCGAGGGTCGACAGGCAAGGCGTCAACATGAGGCACGGCGACACGGATAGCGTTGGCGGCTTGGCGCGCCTCCTCCGCGTTCATCGGCTCTGTCAGCAATCGCCAGGCCCCCTCGGGGCCCACGCTCCACCGTTCGCTATTCGGTTGCTCGCGCATGTGCACAGTGTGGAGGAACTGCGGACAGGACACAGGCATCCGCACATCGGCATGTGCGTGAGCTCAACGCGGCAGATCCGGTCACTCACCCCACGCCGACGCCGATGACGACATCTCGCTCGTCGACGTGCAAATTTGCGCGGTCGGCACGGAACGGACCTGCGGGGTAGATCTCGCCGGGACGCTTCACGCGAACCACCCAACCCAGGTCGCGCGCCTGTCGCTCAGCGTCCGCGGCGGGGAGCCCCGCCAAATGCTTGGGCAGTGGGCCGAGTTCGCCGGAATCCATCCACGCCTCCCTTCAACTCAGCCAGCGTAGAGCCGAGGAGTCGCCCTCATCTCGGCATGTGCGTGAGCTCAACGCGGCAGATCCGGTCGGATGGATCGCACCCTCAGTCGCTCAGATCGACGACTTCCGAGGCGACCACGGTGCCTTCATAGGTGTAGGTGACTCGCAGGGCAGTCAGTCCGTTGTCGAGGTAATTGAAACGGAGTTCCTGCTCGTCGTCGCGGCCTCCACCCCCGCTTCCTCGGCCCACCAGGGTCGCGCCTACGCCGTCCAGCCTGACCCGCTCACGAAACTCCTGGTGAAAACCAGTCGCTCGCGGCGGTTCGCCAGCGAGGAAGTCCGCGCCGGACGCCACGAATGCCACTCGCCATACACCGCGTGCCAGCCCGACTGGTAAACGTTCGAGGACGAGGCCGTCAGGCATCTCCACGCGAAACTGATTAGGACGAGCAGGGGTCACATTCACAACGGTAGGGGCCGCTCGCCTTGGATCGGTGCATCCGGGCTAATCGCGGTAGATCCGTTCGCCGGGGCACTCACTTTTGCCTGCGTGACCTGGGCGCTGCCAGAGCCAGGAGAGGTTTGACAGGGGTTTGCACAGCTCGGGGGTAGCGCTGCGAACCGGCCGGGTCCTCAGCACAGGTCGTAGCTGACGCCGCCGTCGTTTGGGAGCCGGAAGACGGTTCCGTTGAGGTAGAGGTGCCCGGTGGTGGTGGGGTTGGTATAGCTGCAAGCCTCGCCGTGACCGGCCAACTCAAGGCCCTGCTCTCCGTGCGGCGGGACGGTCATCGACCCGGCCTCGTAGGTGGTTCCGCGATAGCTGTACGCGTCGGTGCGGACCTCCATGGGCTCGTCGGTGGGGTTCCCGACGTACACCTCGAAGATGAAGTCACCGTCCGGCTCCTCGTGCGGGACCCCGACGGTCACTGACGGCGGCCTCGGGCGGCAGAACTCGTCGACCGAGGCCAGGTACGCATCGACGTCCTTCGGCTTGTATGTGTCATGGAACGTGGTCCCGTCCTCGCCGCGGGAGGTCACCGTCACGACGGGGATCGGGTCACGGTTGTCGCAGTCGGGCTGCAAGCGCACCACGAGCTGGTACCTGGTGCCGGCAGCGACGGGGAACGGGTCCGGCTTCGGGTAGTAGTCGTCGTACTTGACCGACCACAGCGCCGCCTCGTCCACCGTCTTCACTGGCGACTCGTCGACGGCCGTCACCTCGCGGTCCTGCGGGTACCGCAACCACACGCTGAGGTCCCCGGGGCCAACGTCCAGCACCGGGTCCGCCGTTTCAGCCGACGGCGCACCGCCGACGACCTCGCTCTGCGGTCCTTCACTGCCGCAAGCCGACCCCGCGGCCAGCACGACGACAGCCACCAGCACCCCAACCCATCGCACCACGCCACTCTCACCTGGACAGCTCACCCGCCGCACCCCGTTGCCGACACGTACCCGAAAATGACGAGCCGTCCCATCCCCGTGCGTCGCCAACCCCGATCACGCGCCACTCCCAGGCGGGACTGGCGGCTCAGTTGGACGCGGAGAGCGTCCCGGCCGGCAGCGACGAAGTGCCGAACATCCACTTCACTCCATCGAGGCTGTCCTCGATGAAGTCGGCAACCTGCCTCGCCTCCTCCCTGGCCATGGGCGCGCCCTCATTGGGGCTGTGATGGCGCGACATGGACCGAAGTAGAACCAACCGCCGCCGACGTAGCGGACTCGGCTAGCGGCTGACCTCGCAAGCGGTGCCGTCGTGGTCCGCGTCGCTTTCGCGGTTGACCCGGTAGACCCTGGGCCGGACGGCGGGCCGGTAGTGCCCGGTGCGGACCTGTCGGTCGGCGGCGGCCGCAGAGCGGGCGACACCGTGCCTGTAGACCCGGTGCATGGCTGTGCAGTTAGGGAAGTCGTGGACGGCCTCAGCCGGTCCAGCGGTGATGGCGAGGGTGCTGGCTGTCAGAGCCAGCGCAACCATTCCAGTCTTACCGGTGCGGAGCATGTGGAACCTCCGGTGACGTGGGAGATCAGCGACGCTACGCCTCTCCGCGGGCCCGTGAAACCCCCCTCGAGGACGGCTGGTCAGGCATCGGCATTGACAGGTCAGTCCTCGGTGTCGTCGTCCAGCGGATCGCCAGCCCAGTACTCCCGGTTGCGTTCCTCGAGGACGTCCTGGAGGTCGCGCCAGGCCTCGTAGTCGTCGAACTCGGGCGCCGACTGGGTCACGGTTCGATGATCGGTCGGGATTTCGGTCGATTCAAGAGCCACTGACGACCCGGCCCCGGGTGGAAGCTGGAACGGCGTGACGATCTTGGGGTCGAGAGTGCGATGGCGTCGAGGTCGTCTTGTGTGAGAGTGCGGAAGTCGAGTCGTCGGGGCATGTACTGGCGCAGCAGCCCGTTGGTGTTCTCGTTGCTGCCGCGCTGCCAGGGCGACTTCGGGTCGCAGAAGTAGACGTCGATGCCGGTCTGGTTGGTGAACCGCTTGTGCTCGGCCATCTCGTGGCCCTGGTCCCAGGTCAGCGACTTCGCCAGGTGCTTGGGCAGGTGCTGCACTGCTGCGGCCAGGGCGTCGGCGACGGCGTCGGCCTTGTGGTTGCCGGCCGGCAACCCGACCAGCAGCAGGTAGCGGGTGGACCGTTCGACCAGGGTGGCGACCGGACTCATGCCCCGGCCGAAGACCAGGTCGCCTTCCCAGTGACCGGGCACGGCACGGTCCTCGGCTTCAGCTGGGCGTTCGCTGATGTTGACGATCCCCGGCCGGGAACCTCGACCATCAGGCAGCCGCATCCCGTGCGAGCGTCGGATGACCCGGCCGGTGCGCAGGTAGGCGGTCAGCTCCTTGCGCAGGGCACCGCGGGACTGCACGAACAGGGTGCGGTAGATGCTCTCGTGCGACACGTGCATCCCTGGGTCGTCGGGATAGGTCAGCTTCAACCAACCGGCGATCTGTTGGGGCGACCACCGGCATTGAAGCTTCTCGGTCACGATGCCAGCCAGCACCGGGTTGCCGGCCAACTTGCACGTCTTTGGACGGGTCGACCTGGCCCACGCGGCTTGGTCAGCGACCGTGGCCCGGTACCGGCGCCGGCCGCCGTTGCCGCTGACCTCACGGCTGATCGTCGACGGCGACCGACCCAGACCTGCCGCGATCGCCCGAAGCGACAACCCGGCGGCCAGACCACGCGAGATCTCTTCGCGCTCTTCGAGGCTCAATCGACCGACTGCTCGATGTCGTGGATCAGGTCTGATCCCACCGCACCGAATCAGGTAGGTCCGCACCGTGCTGGTCGGCAGACCCAGAGCCCGAGCAGTCGGCTTGACCGAGTGCCCGGACCGCAACCGCCTCCAGATCTCGTCGATGTCTGCAGGCGACAACCGCTGATAGCTCTGACGCGCCATCGCGACCTCCTTCAATCAGGAAGTGTTGCGATGACTCATTGAGAGCGCCGGCATGTCCGGATGCTCGGGTCGCGGCATGAGCGGGCGTTGGGTCAGGGATGATCGGAATCATGACCACTCTGGGTGACAGCGTCGAGCAGGTTCTGCGGGCAACGGAAGGCGTCTTGGCCGAGTCGCCCGACCAGCCGACCTCATCGACTGCATCGTCTGTGAGGGATCTGCTGGCCGCAGGCGAGGACGTGGTGGCCTACGAGGTCCTGTGCGACAACCTCTACGAGGTTGACGTCCGCCCACCGGTCGACCTTGGTCGTGAACTACGGCAGGCGGTCGTCGACGCTGGAGCCGATCCCGCTCGTGCGGACCTGCTTCTCGACTGACTCCACGCGCCCGCTCATCGGCATGTGCGTGCACCTCATCGCGGCAGATCCGGTAACTCGGTTCGTGAAAACGCTCAGCCTCGGGGACAAAGGACTGCATCCCGGGCACTATGTGTCCATGGGTGTCTCGGGGAGGTTCGGATGGTTCTACCTGCCGGGCACTGCGTTGGTCATCTTCGTCGCCTTCGGGCTGGGCTCGGCGCACGCAGACGCACGGTGCACGCCTGAGTCAGCAGACTGCGACCTCGGCCCCCTCTTTGGGGTCGTGTGGACTCTCGTCGCTCTCGCGGTATGGGTCGGCGTCATCGTGGTCGTCGAACTACTGCTCCGCACCAAGTCTCGGAGTTGACGCTCATCGGCATGTGCGTGGACCTCATCGCGGCATGACCGTGCGGTCTCACTGGGCGTGTCCCTATTGAGACCGACATGCGCCGACGCGCGGACGTGCCCCCAGCAAACGTCAGCGTGTTTGCGACGAGGGAGCCCCGACTCGCCTCAGGACAATGAGCGGGGTGACGTAGTGTTCGAGCACCCGACCACCGAGGTCATCGACAGCCTGCGCCGCCTCTTGCACCTCACTGGGGTGCCAGTCGCTGAACGTGGTGAACAGGTCGCGAACCTCCTCCGTTCCCAGTTCGATCGTCCAGTGGAACTGCTCGACATGGGTGTCGATGAAGAGTCCACCGACGGTCAGTCGACTTACCCACGCCTCCGTCTGAAGTCCGCCCGGGCCGGGGTTCGGCGGCTCTTCGCCACGTCGGGCCATGATCTCTGCGACGCGCTCGCGGAAACGGGTGACCGGCGCTGAGGGGTCTCCGAACACCGTGCGCCACACGGCGAAGTGACCACCAGGGACAATCGCGCGGTGCAGCTTCGGGAGTACCTCGTCGAGGTTGAACCAGTGGACCGCCGTCGCTGCAACGGCGAGATCAAAGGAGGCCGACGGCAACGCTACTGACTCCGCGGTACCGACGTGCACGGTGACTCCAGGCCAGCGGTCTTGCAGGCGGTCGGCGAGCGAACGGCCGGGCTCGACAGCTGTGACGGCGGCGCCCGCCCGCACCATCGGACCGGTCGCCTGCCCGGTACCGGCGCCGAGTTCGATCACTCGGGTGCCTGCGCCCAGCCACCCCAACTCCCTCAGGCGCGCCCAAAGCGCGGATGGGTACGGTGGTCGTGCGCGGGCGTAGACCTCAGCATGCGCGTCGAAGTGCAGTGGGTCGGGCATCGCCGGCAGCCTAGCCCCGGATCGTGGCTGGGAGCCGCTCACGCCGCGACCGCTACCGTGCGAACCCGTTGGGCCGAGAGATGGCGCAACATGGTCGCGATGCAAGCCACCTGGAGCCAACCCGTCGCCGACGTGGTGGTGTTCTCGAACGACTTCGCCAGCCGGCGAGAGCGGCCCAGGCGCCCGTGGGCCACCTCGACCCGCCAGGCGTGCCGGATGGGGCGGAAGACCGGCTGCTTGTCATCCCACCCGACCCGGCGGACCTCAAGGTCGTGGTGCCGGCCGAGCGTGCGAGCAGCAGCCTCGGTCACGCCGCGGTCGACCAGGACCAGCTCGAGCCGGCCGGTGACGCCCTGCTCGGTCAGGTGCTCCAGCATGAGCTCGCTGGCGCGGTTCTCATGGATGGAGGCCGGCACGACCAGCGCACCCACCGGCAGCCCGGTCACGTCGACCGCCACGACGCGCTTGGCGCCCTTGGTGCGGCCGTAGGGGCCTCCGCGGTCGTGGAAGGTGAGGCCGCCGTTCGAGGCGCCGCGGGCCAGGTGCGTGTCGATGACGACCATCGAGGGCGTCTCGTGCGCCCTCCCGTGCTCCTGCCGTACGGCCGCGTGCAGCACAGTCAAGACTTGCGCCCAGGTGCCGTTGCGCGACCAGCGGCGGAACTGCGACCACACCCGCGTCCAGGGCCGGAACGACTCCGGCAGGTAGCGCCACTGACAGCCGGTCTTGGCGATGTAGAGCATCGCGTCCACCACCGTGCGCAGGTCATCGGCATGCTTGCGGCCGCGTTTGCCGGGCGCGTTGAACACCGGCTCCAGCAGTTCCCAGTGGTCATCGGTCAGGTCACCTGGGTACGACATGCCTCGCACGGTGACGGTGCGCTCGATCCGGGCAATAGGGACACACCCAGTCAGACGGACACCCAGCAGTACACGGACTCGCCGCGGGTCCGTGCATCGCGAGCGAGTGCGGACAGATCACGGAGGATTGCTCCAAGTTCTTCCGGATCACCCGCACCCCAGAACTCCTCGGTCTGCGACCACGGAATTGCTGCTGCGGCAAGTTGATCCGGGCTGGACTGCGCCAACGCATCGATCAAGCCGTCGGTGAGCGTGAGAACCAAGCGTTCACCCCCATCGCGGACTGCCAACGAATGGCCCGAACGCGGGTCCTGCTCGATCTCCTCGTAGGTGCGCCCTGTGAGCAGTTCTTCGAGGGTGCCGCCCTGGACCACAGGGTCGATGCCCGTATCGGCGACTGTCGCGTAGACCACCGCATCGATGTCCGGACCCTCCTGCTGCCGACGGCGGGCGAAAAGTCCGCGACCCTTCACCGGCACAGGCAGGTCGGGCTGCCCCGGACCCCCGCGGCGATCGATCGTGGCCGCTGCGTCAGCGTCACTCGGAGCGATGAAGTAGTCGTAGAGCACTCCCATGACGGCACCCTAAGCAGGTGCGACTACAGACGCACGCTCATCGGTGCGGGCTCAGGCGGTCAACGCAACACCTCGGCTAGTGCGGACGCCCGAGGAGCTATCCAACTGAGTCCAACGACGACAGCCCCGCGCCCGAGGGGTCTAGGCGTGCCTCGGGCGCCAGCGACGGTCCCAATCCGGATGGTCTCCGGTAGAGAAGACCCAGAGTCCGGAGCTGATCGCACGGCCATCAAGGCGACACTCGACGCACTCGAGGATGTCCCGCCCCGGCGTGTCCGTCTCCGCGACGTGGGCTTCGAGCAGCTGACGCTGCGCCTTCACTTGACCGGTCAGGGATCGAGCCGCCCGCAGCGCGACGTCATCGTCATGACGACCGAGATAACCACGCTCACGACGAGGGACACCAGAATCGGTGACCATCACGGTTGAGAGTGCGTCAGGTACAACCGGCGCGAAGAGTTCATCCATCCTGCCGATTGTCAGCGCCCGATCATCGTGGTGCACTGCAAGGACCAACGGGAGGGTGATCTTCGTGCAGAGCAACCGGTTCGGCCCAGTGGGCGTGGTGCTCACGGGACTCTTCGTCGTCATCGGGTTGCTCGCGAGTGCGCAGCCGGCTTCGGCGATCGTGGATGGTACGCGCGACGAAGTGCACACCAATGTCGGCGTTGTCCGCTTCACCACCGCAGACGGAAGGTTCCGCTGCTCGGGCACGCTGATCTCGCCCACGGTCGTGCTGACGGCGGGCCATTGCACCGGGGACGACGCAGCGCACCCGGCCACCAACGTCTACGTCTCCTTTGACACCGACCTCCCCGGTGACCCGCTGGCGGCCAACATCAGCGCCGCGGACAGGTCGGCCCGCGCCGCGCACTACATCACCGGCACGCCCCACCCGGACCCTGGGTGGACGGGCGGGATCAGCATCTCGAAGCAGCACGACCAAGGGGTCGTCGTCCTCGATGCGCCGGCCACGAGCAAATGGCCGAACATCTCCCCGGCCCCGCTGCTCCCGGTCGGCACCCTGGATGCCAACCAGGGTGCGCTCAAGAACCAGACCTTCACCCTGGTTGGGTACGGCGTGGAGATCGGCGACAAGAAGGCGCAGGTTGTCATCACGGAGCGACGCTCGACCACGTCGTTCCTCAAGAACGTCCAGAGCGAGGTCGTCGTCTTCCAGATCAACGACCGCGACTCCAAGGCCGGGGGTGGATCGTGCTTCGGTGACTCCGGGGGCGCGGCATTCCTCGGGCCGTACGTGATCGGCGACGCCTCGTACGTGAACTCGTTGACGTGCAACGCCACCGGGAGCTACCAGCGAGTCGACACGGCGTACTCGCGGGCATTCCTGAACCGGTTCCTCTGACCAGTCTGCTTCCGTCGGACGAAGCGCCTCGTACCGCAGCAGCCGGTGGGCTCGCCCGGTTCCCTAGGCTTCGCAGGCGATGCCGTCCTTGTCGCGGTCCAGGCGCGAGTGGTTGGTGTTGTAGACCGCTCGGGCGCGCTTGCCGTAGGCGGGCAGCCCGTAGCCGTCGCGGACCTGCTTCTTGGCGGCCTTCTTCGACTTCGAGACACCGTGCTTGAAGTCGCGGTGGAGCGCGTCGCAGCTGGAGTAGTACTTGCCAGCCGCGACAGCCTCGCTGGCGGTGGTCGTGACGACGGCGAGCGGGGCGACGGTCAGGGCGGTGGCGGCAAGGATGGTCTTGGTGCGAGTGAACATGTCATCTTCCGGGGTTCGTACGACGGTTGGTGTGCGGAGATGGGACGTGGCCCAGGACGGTTCGTGACGGCGTCATTAGAGGAGTTCTTCGAAGTCGACCGCGTCTACTACGTCGGCGAGTTCGGGTTCGGTCTTGAGCTCGATAGAGACCAGTTCCTTGGAGGCGCCCTTCTGGGCCAGAAGTTTCTCGGTGGCGGCGTCGTTGACGACCTGGACGGCGTCGGCGGTGCCCCACTGGATGCCGTGCAGGCTGATGCGTTCGAACCGGGCGGCGAGCATCACCTCCGGCTTGACCTTGCCGTACGCGTCGGGCCCGGTGGCGCGGAGCGCGACGATGCGGGCGTGGCTGATGGCAGGCGCAACCGCAAACGCCTCCTTGAGCGTGACGAGAACGTGGCCGCACACGAGGTGCTTGTACATGTCGGCGGTCTCGGACTTGGTCAGCTTCTTCAACGACAGGTTCCCGGCGGCGGTGGTCGTGGGCTTGCGGTCCGGGATGGACGATGCGCCGGGCACCACGACGACGAGGGTGACCTCGGAGCCGTCGACCCCGACGGCCGCGGCCGCGGCGTCGTTGTCCTCGAACGCCTCGGCCAGCGTTGCCAGGACAGTGTCGGGGTCGTTGCGGTTCAGCGCTGCCCACTGCTCGTTGAGCTGGGTTTGCCAGGCCTGCCGTTCCTGCTCGTAATGCGCGTTCACGTGCGCCACCTCGGCCTGCGCGCGCTGGGTCGCCTCGGCGAGCGCGTTCTTGCGGGCGGCGCGGGAGAACACGCTGGTGCCGGCCTTGGCCTCCTTGGCGTGCTTGGCGTGGATGGCGGCCACGTCGACCGGTGGCAGTGGCGGTGCGACCGGAGGCTGGGCGGCGGCGAACTCGCCGCGATGCAGGTCGAAGATGGCGACCAACGCGTCGCGTAGGGCCCGCGCCTCGTCAGCCTTGTCGGCGGCACGTTGCGCGGCGGCGAGCTGCCGGCTCGCAGTGGCGCTGCCGGCACCGCTGGTGCGACGTGCCGTGGATCGGGATGACCCGCCGACCGACGTGTAGTAGCCAACCGGTCCGACACCGGTGGAGAAGCCAGTGCGGCCACCGCCGACGTGGACGCGTGCGGCGCGGGGGCCGAGGCTGGTCCGTACCCCGCGAGACGAGGCGCGTACCCGGACGCCGGGCGCCAGCTTGACCGAGAAACCCATCGTGCACTCCTCCCCGTAGCTTGCTCGACGAGCCGGGTGCGAGGCTCGACGGCGGTGACCGTACCCCTCGGCCCCGACAGCCGCACGGAAACCGTCCAGGCGGTCAGGGTCGAAGTGTGCAGCCGGTAGGCACTTCGCCGGATCGTCTGACACGGGCGCGCCCGCGACCTAACCTTCCTCGGGTCACAACGATCGACTTCGGGGAGCTCTCGTGACTTGGTGTGCTCGCATTGTCGCCACGGTTGCCAGCATGGCGCTGGTGGTCGGCGGTCTACTGGTCGTCACGAATCCGGCGGCCACGGCCGCCACGCAAGGCCCAGCCGCCGCTGCGGCGGTTGGCGGTGCGCGGGTGGCTGGGTTGGTCGCGGACCGCGACTGCGGCGACTTTGCCACCCAGGCCGCTGCCCAGCACTTCTTCCTCGACCAGGGCGGCCCGCAGCGGGATCCGCACGGCCTCGATGCCGACGGTGACGGCATCGCGTGCGAGTCGAACCCGTGCCCCTGCTACTACGGCACCGGCGGTGGCGGCGGCGGTGGCGGTGACGGGCACCAGTCACCCCCGCCGCCGAAGGCGAAGCGGCAGAAGGCCATCGTCACCAACGTCGTCGACGGCGACACCATCGACGTGAAGCTTCTGCCGCGCGGCCCCAAGGTCCGCGTCCGGCTGCTCGGCATCGACACGCCCGAGGTCTACGGGGGCCGGGAATGCTGGGGGCCACAGGCCTCTGCGGCGACGAAGCGGATCTTGCCGCGCAAGACGCGGGTGCTGCTGGTCTCGGACCCGTCGCAGGACCTCAAGGACCGGTACGGGCGGTTGCTGCGGTACGTGATGAAGGGCCACCGGGACGTGAACAAGACGCTCGTCGCTCGAGGCCACGCCCGTGTGTACGTCTACCAGCACCACCCGTTCAAGCGCGTCAAGGGGTACAACAAGGCCCGCGACGCCGCGAAGCGGCACGATCGTGGCCTGTGGGGCCACTGCTGACTCGCGGAGGTGGCTCGGGCCGGTTGCCACCCTCGCGGCCGGGCACGCTTGGCCGCTGGTCCATGCCCTTGGCCGAATCGCCGACGGCGCGGGCCAGGAACGCGGCGCTAGTGCCCGCCGCACTGTCAGGTCGCGACGGGCAGCGGTCGCCGCGGTTGGTTGTCCGTCCTGGTCCAGGCAGTCGGGGTCAGGGGTGTTCGCAGGCAACTGCTCCCTGAGCGGGGCCGGGTCGTCGGCATTGGTCGCTTCCGAGGCCGCCGTCGTTGTGGTTGGTTCCCTTGCCGCCATCGAGTGTGTCGGCGCCGCTGGACCCGCTCAATCTGTCGTCACCGGCTCCGCCGTAGAGCAGGTCAGCGCCCTGCCGCCCGACAAGAAGGTCGTCACCACCTCGAGCCGCGATGACATCGCCGTCGTCGACCGACCCTCCTGCGCCCGTGAGCACATTGGGTCCATCCGTGCCCACGATGCGGTCGGGCCCGTCCGACCCGACGACGTTCTCGACGGAGGTGAACCGATAGCGGTTTGTCCCGTTGAACTCCCAGCGGCCGCGACCATGTGCCAAGTCGATCCGCGCACCGCGAGTACCGCTCGCGCCCTCGACGGTCTCGCTGTCGAGCGTGAGTGTGTCGCTGCCTCCACGTCCGAATACCCGGTCAGTACTCGTGGGCTTCCCGCATGCCACGAACCCCGTGTAGAAGGTGTTGTTCCGTGAGTCCCCGACGAGCAGGTCGTCGCCTCCGCTGCTCCAGACGTCCTCGATGCCTTGCAGCGTGTCGTGACCGAAGCCGTTGGCGCGGCCGGTGTGGCTGGACAGGTTGACCTTCACTTTGTGGCAGTGGCTGCCTGTGCTGGTCCAGATGTAGGAGACGACGTCCTGACCTGGACCACCCACAATGTGGTCATCGGCATCTCCGCTATCGAGCTCGTCGTCGCCCGGACCCCCGCGCACCGTGTTGGGGCCGCTGAGGTCAGCCAGCGTGTCAGCGCCGCGCCCGCCATCAACAAGATCACCGCCGCCGTCGTCGCCGCCGCCGAGCCGGTCTGAACCTCCGCCGCCCCGGAGGACATCGGCACCACCACCACCGAGCATCAGGTCAGGTCCGGGGCCACCCAGGATGAGGTCGCGGCCACTGCCGCCGTTGAAGCTGTCCAGGCCGCTCCCGCCGTCCAGGACGTCGTTCCCAGCGTCCCCGTTGATGAAGCTGTAACGGGGGTAGTCCTCGTCGTCCAGGGCGAAGGGCGTGGGTCCCTCGCAGATGAGATCGTCGCCGCCCGCACCCGCGATCTGGTCGATTCCCGATCCGCCGACGATGACGTCAGGGCCGGGGGTGCCTACCAGCACGTCATCTCCAGTGGTGCCCGTGATGGTCGCCGGCTTTCCATGGCAGGTCATCGGTGTGACCGCGGCACTCGTCCCTCCCACAGGGAGAGCCCAAAGTCCGGGGCACGTGACCGCCAGTGTCGTCACGATGCCGCACATCATCTTCCCTCGCATGACCGCCTCCTAGTGTCTGCATGCCATGTGTGTTCCAAGTCCCGGCACCTACAGGGGAGCTCACTCCTCGAGGGCTCTGAGGGCAAGACCTTTGGGAGGCTCGCAGCGCTGCGAGCAGGCGTGCGTACTCGCCCACCGCGGGCGGCCCCAACGTGGACGCCGTTGCGGTGGCGGGGCCGCGGGCCCCTGGTCGACTCACCTCGCTGGACAGCTCATGAGCGTCGGTAGCGAGGTGGTAGAGCTCTTGTTCGCCCCTGGAGTAGTAGTCGACGAATGCGTCGTCGCCTTCGCGTAGCAGCGCCCACTGCTTGTGTGGGTTCTCGACCATGAGGCGCCGGCGCCAGCCTGCCCACTGTCCTGTTTGCAGGTGCGGAAGCAGGTTCCGGCCGTCGAGGACACGTCCAGCGTCGGGGTCGAGTCCGGCGATGGCGAGCGTGGTCGGCATGAGGTCGACCTGGGAGACCAGGGCAGTCGGGGTGCCGGCTGTGATACCCGGTTCGTGGATCACAAACGGGATGCACACCGACGGCTCGTACGGACGGGCTTTTCCGAACAGGCGGTGCTCGCCGAGCAGGTAGCCGTTGTCGGAGATCATCATCACGATCGTGTCGCGTTCGACGCCCGGCCCATGGACTGCGTCGAGGATGGCGTCGATCTGGTCGTCTGTGTCTTCCAGTTCCTCGAGCTTGCCTTCCCAGGCGGTGCGCATCTCCTCGTGGGACTGCGGAGCCGGGTTGCGTAGCCACGTGGGCTTGTCAGACATGTCCCGCTCGTTGAACCCGGCCGGGTGCCACCTCACGTGGTCGAAGTCATGTCGGTGCGTCCGGCTGGGGTTGTACGGATCATGAGGGTTGGTGGGGGCGAAGACCGCGAAGAACGGGCCGGACGCGTGCGCACGGATGAAAGCGGCGCAGTTCCTTGGCCACGACTTGGTCGCCCGAGCCGTAGGCCGCGGTAACGGCTCGCGGGTCGCCGTCGTACGCGACTGGAATCCGACCGCGACTGCCCCCGAACAGCACCACGAACCGGTCCCAGCCCGGCGCCACGTACGTCGGGTCCTGCCCTTGCTCGTTCATGTACTTGCCGAAGTACCCGGTGGTGTAGCCGGCGTCATGCATGCGGGTCGCAACCGTGTCCCGGTCGAGTCCCGCTGCGACGAAGGCGGTGTGCGTGTGGTTGGTCAGACACCCGTGGTTGTGGGGGTACATGCTGGTCAACATGCTGGCGCGTGCCGGCCCACACCACGGCACCGCCGTGTAGCCGTTGGTGAAGCTCGAACCGGCCCGGACAAGTCGACGCGTGGCCGAACGCATGTACGGCAGCTGCCGCCGAGTCATGTCGTCAGTGATGACCCACAGCACGTTCGGCCGGCGGTTCGAGGTGCTCGGGTAGGCCGCGGTGGCCTGGGCTGCCGCCGAAGCTGGAGAGGCGGACGAGCCGTAGCCGGACGCAATGGTGCCGGTGACGGCTCCGGTCGCAGCGCCGATGAGCATGCCCCGACGGCCGATCCGCTGGCCCGACCCCTTTGCAGGCCCGGCTTCTCGACGCCGCCGGCCACCTGTGCCGGCCCGGTGGGAGACGGCACCGTCGCGCGTCTTTGACCCGGCGGGATCACGGCCCGTCTGGGTCCGATTGGCGATCTTTTCCATGTGGCCATGGTCGGCCGAGATGGCCTGCTTGGGCTATTCGCAGATGTGCGTACTCCGGGGCTACCGTCGATGGGTGAATGCGATCTGGCGTCTGTCGCCCGCGCGGCGGTGGCACCGCCGGGATGGGACTCACCATGACTGACGACCGCCGGCTTTGCGAATGGCTCGATCTGGCATCGGACGTCTTCGCTCGGCCGCAGCCGGACTTCCCGCGCGGCAGGATAGCGTCGCAGTTCTTGCTCTCCTTCGACGTCCCGGCCGTGTCGCTGGACTGGCGCGACGACTCCGGTCGATCGGGATTTCAGGTCTGGGGAGAAGTCGACTTCACGCCGGCCGCCGACCTGCCACCGTGGCACCAGAAGGAGATCATGGATCGCCACCCGCTTCTTCAGTGGTTCGCCGCGACCCAGGACCCAACAGCGCAGGCCATCGACAGGGTGCCCAGCCAGGTGGCCAGCCAACGCGACCGAGACTTCACCAACGAGTACATGAAGCCAGTCGGTATCGAGAAGCAGCTGTCGATGCCGTACGTGGTCGGAGCATCGACCTACGAGGCGTTCGTGCTCGGCCGTCCAGACGACGACTATTCCGACGACGACCTCGACCTGGCACGCCACCTGCAGAAGC
The DNA here is from genome assembly GCF_054058995.1 of Nocardioides sp. HB32. NCBI lineage: Bacteria > Bacillati > Actinomycetota > Actinomycetes > Propionibacteriales > Nocardioidaceae > Nocardioides > Nocardioides sp. HB32. The sequence continues at coordinate 2,921,376 of NZ_JBSSBS010000001.1, read as the reverse complement.
TCATCGCCGGCCTGCATCGGCACACCAGCCGCATCGCCGCCACGCCCGACCCCGACGTCGCGTGCGCCGCGGCCGCCGACTCCGGACTGACGGCCGCGGAGGTCACCGTCCTCCTCCTGCTGGCTGACGGTCACACCGCCTACGCGATCGCGCGCCGCCTCACGATCTCGCCCCGGACCGTCAACAAACATCTCGAACACGTCTACCGCAAGCTCGGCGTCAACGACCGCCTCCGCGCCCTCGTCGTGGCCCAAGAACGCGGGATCGTCCAGCGGCGGTCGGCCCCTATGGCCCCGTCAACGGCCTTTGGAGCCGGAACGCACCACCCGGGACCCGAGCCCTCCGGACGCCAGCACTAGGCCATCGCGCCGCGAGTCCCCGAGCAGCCACGGCCTAACGGGCGTCCGGGTGCCTTACTCCTCCTGGGCCGACGTGCCCGATCGGCCCGGGTGGTTCGGGTACTCGATTCGGACCGGGAACACCGCGACGTACCGTTGGCCGTCGCTGGTCCGGTAGTGCACGTTAACCGCGTTGTTGCGGCTGAACTGGTGCCCGGCCACTTGGGCTGGCGCGGACGGGCCGACGCGCAAAGCGAGCACGGGCGCCTCGGCATCGGCGGTGGCGGGAAGGCAGTAGCCGGCGGCAGCTGGCCAGTTGGCGGCGGCGTGGATGCGGCCGACGTGCTGCACGACGTCCGGGGGCGCGATGAGGGCCTTGGCGAGCCGCACCGGTGAGGCGCCTCGATCCGTGACCAGGTCAACGGAGTCGATGAGCGCCGGCGCCTGATCGGAGTTGGCCAGGTTGATCACGGTCGCGTCTTGCCAGGTGCCGGGGCGGATCTAGTTCATTCCGAACGTCAGTGCGTTCGACTGCCGTTGTAGCGGTCCGCCAACCTTCTCCTCGCCACTTCGTCCGTAGTCTTCGCATCGCGCAGCTGCCGGGCCGGTTGCCGCGGAGTCCGGCGACGTGTGGGCGGTGGTGGAACTGGTCGAGGGGTTCGGTGGCGTGGTGTCCGGGTCGGAGTCGCACGCCGCGGCCGCCAGGACCGTCACGAGGCACATGGCGGCCGCGCCGAGGCTGGTGGTCAGTCTCGGCGGGGGCACGGAAGGTGCGGCCGGCACGGTGGTGGGCGTCCTTGACCTGGTTGATGTACAGCTTGGCCGATTCCGAAACGTAGCGCGCGTTCCCGCCGACGCAGAACCGGTGCTTCTTCCCGCCCTGGTCGATGGCCAGGTTCACGGTCGTGCCGCTGCCGTAGGAGGCAGTGACTTTCAGCGAGCTGCCCAGGGACCCTTCCCGTGCTCTTGTTCTCGGTGACCATGGTTCTCGCGCTCGCTGTGACGGACAGCGATGTCGTGAAGAGGCGCGGCTGACCAACGGAGCATCGACCTTGGCCGACCTTTCGTGTGGCTTCACCAAGACCAGAGGGGTTACGACCCGCCTTTGCCGACGCACCTCGGTCTGTCGTCGCCTTGGGAAAACCCGACCAACCTGTCCGGTACGGGGTTGCTCTTGAACGTCGTGGTCGTGTTCGCCTCCACCGCCATCGTTCTGACGCTGCTGTGGGCCCTCGCTCTTCCGTTAGTCCGGATACTGAGGCGACCGCGTCGCGTGTGACGCACTCGCCGAGACGGACTCGGCGACCGTCCGCTCATCGGGGCGCTCTCAATGAGTCATCGCAACACTTCCTGATTGAAGGAGGTCGCGATGGCGCGTCAGAGCTATCAGCGGTTGTCGCCTGCAGACATCGACGAGATCTGGAGGCGGTTGCGGTCCGGGCACTCGGTCAAGCCGACTGCTCGGGCTCTGGGTCTGCCGACCAGCACGGTGCGGACCTACCTGATTCGGTGCGGTGGGATCAGACCTGATCCACGCCATCGAGCAGTCGGTCGATTGACCCTCGAAGAGCGCGAAGAGATCTCGCGTGGTCTGGCCGCCGGGTTGTCGCTTCGGGCGATCGCGGCAGGTCTGGGTCGGTCGCCGTCGACGATCAGCCGTGAGGTCAGCGGCAACGGCGGCCGGCGCCGGTACCGGGCCACGGTCGCTGACCAAGCCGCGTGGGCCAGGTCGACCCGTCCAAAGACGTGCAAGTTGGCCGGCAACCCGGTGCTGGCTGGCATCGTGACCGAGAAGCGGGGGTGTCAGATCTTCTGTGTAAGCGGTTGGTCCGTCTGAAAGGAACATGATGGACCTCGTGACAGAAGTGCCGGGCTCGACTCCGGTGTCGGGCAGGGACGTGGCTGCTGAGCTGGCTGCGTCGGGCGCCCTGGATGAACTGTTCGCGCGGATCGACTCTGGTGAGGTCGAGATGACCGGCGCGGACGGGTTGATCCCGGGCTTGATCAAGGCCGCGCTGGAGCGTGGTCTGCAGGCCGAGCTGACCGATCACCTCGGCTATGAGAAGGGTTCGGTGGAAGCGTCGGCGTTCACCAACTCCCGCAACGGGTCGACGCCGAAGACGGTGGCGAGCCAGGTCGGCGACGTCGAGCTGGCCACGCCCCGGGACCGCGACGGGACGTTCACGCCGCGGCTTGTGCCCAAGGGCAGTCGCCGGCTGGGCGGGCTGGACGAGATGATCGTCAGCCTCTACGCCGGCGGGATGACGATGCGCGACATCGGCCATCACCTGGCCACCACGATCGGCACCGAGCTGTCCCACGAGACGATCTCCAAGATCGTCGACGAGATCAGCGAGGAGGTCCTCGCGTGGCAGCGCCGCCCGCTGGAGGCGTTCTACCCGGTGATCTACCTCGACGCGATCGTGGTCAAGGTCCGCGATGGCGCGCACGTGGCCAACAAGGCCGCGCACATCGCCGTCGGGGTCGACATCGACGGCGTCAAGCACGTGCTGGGGATCTGGGTCCAGACCACCGAGGGTGCGAAGTTCTGGGCCGGGGTGTGCGCGGACCTGGCCAACCGCGGCATCCGCGAGGTATTGATCGTCTGCTGCGACGGCCTGACGGGGCTGCCCGAAGCGATCGAGGCCACCTGGACCAACGCGACGGTGCAGACCTGCGTCGTGCACCTGATCCGGGCCTCGATGAGGTTCGTCGGCTACACCGACCGGAAGACGGTCGCGGCGGCGTTGCGGCCGATCTACACCGCCGTCGATGCCGACGCCGCGAGAGTCTCCTTGGACGCCTTCGCCGACTCGAACTGGGGCAAGAAGTACCCGCACACGGTCGCGACCTGGCAGGCAGCCTGGGAGCGGTTCATCCCGTTCCTGGCGTTCCCGCCCGAGCTACGCAGGGTCATCTACACCACGAACTCGATCGAGTCGCTGAACTACCAGCTACGCAAGATCATCAAGAACCGCGGCCACTTCCCCAACGACACCGCCGTGGTCAAGCTGCTGTGGCTGGCGATCTGCAACATCGAGGACAAGCGAGCCCGAGAACGCGAGAAAGAGCGCGGCATCCCCGCCAACGACCGCAAGGCCCCCGGACGACTCGTCGAAGGACAGATCGTCACCAACTGGAAGAAGGCACTGGCCCAACTCGCCCTGGCCTACCCCGACCGCATCAACCCCTACCTGTGACCAACAGGCTTACACAGAAAAGTTGACACGCTCCGAGAAGCTTCAATGCCGGTGGTCGCCCCAACAGATCGCCGGTTGGTTGAAGCTGACCTATCCCGACGACCCAGGGATGCACGTGTCGCACGAGAGCATCTACCGCACCCTGTTCGTGCAGTCCCGCGGCGCGTTGCGCAAGGAGCTGACCGCCTACCTGCGCACCGGCCGGGTCATCCGACGCTCGCACGGGATGCGGCTGCCTGATGGTCGAGGTTCCCGGCCGGGGATCGTCAACATCAGCGAACGCCCAGCTGAAGCCGAGGACCGTGCCGTGCCCGGTCACTGGGAAGGCGACCTGGTCTTCGGCCGGGGCATGAGTCCGGTCGCCACCCTGGTCGAACGGTCCACCCGCTACCTGCTGCTGGTCGGGTTGCCGGCCGGCAACCACAAGGCCGACGCCGTCGCCGACGCCCTGGCCGCAGCAGTGCAGCACCTGCCCAAGCACCTGGCGAAGTCGCTGACCTGGGACCAGGGCCACGAGATGGCCGAGCACAAGCGGTTCACCAACCAGACCGGCATCGACGTCTACTTCTGCGACCCGAAGTCGCCCTGGCAGCGCGGCAGCAACGAGAACACCAACGGGCTGCTGCGCCAGTACATGCCCCGACGACTCGACTTCCGCACTCTCACACAAGACGACCTCGACGCCATCGCACTCGAGCTCAACGACCGTCCTCGACAGACCCTCGCCTTCAAGACACCATCACAAGCACTAGCCGAGGTGTTGCGTTGACCGCCTGAGCCCGCAGGCAGATCCGCGCGGATCGCGGCAGAGCCGGGCGAGCTTCGCCGCCCTCAACGCGGCAGATCCGGTTGCCGCAGCGCACGCTATCTGCGGCAGATCCGGACGTTCAGCGCCCACCACCACTGGCCGCTGCCGGGCCCTAGATGGCACCGCGCGTCCTCGAGAGGCGGGGCGGACGCCACACAGGTTCGGAGCGGGCCTAGGTACGTTCGTGCTCTTGGACGGGTCTCATCGTCCCGTCCGGGTCGAGCCGTCGGAGCATGGCGTGAGTCAGCTCGGTGAGTTGTGAGATCTGGTTGGCGCTGAGAGCGTCGATGACGTGCTCTCGGACGTTGGCAACGTGTCCGGGCGCGGCGTCGCGGACCTTCGTCCAGCCGGCCTCGGTGAGCGTGGCGTTGGTGGCACGCCCGTCGGTGGGGCAGGGGCGCTTGTCGACCAGGCCCCGGTCCGCCAAGCGCCGGACCACGTGCGACAGACGCGGCAGCGTGGCGTTGGTGATGGCGGCCAGCTCAGTCATCCGCATGGTCCGCTCCGACGCCTCCGACAGCATCGCCAGCACGTAGTACTCGAACTGGGTCAGGTCGGCGTCGCGACGCAACTGGGCGTCCAGGACGCCCGGCAGCAGCTCGAGTACCGCGGCCAGACCCAGCCACGCCTCGCGTTCGTCCGGTGTGAGCCACTTCGATTCCATGCGTCCATGGTGCCACAAATAGTTGTTGGAACAACCATCTGTCTGTTACAGTTCAGTTGTAGCAACAACAAACCGCTACCCACCTACACACAGCAGGAGCTCCTCACATGACCAACGCCAACATCTTCGGGCAGGGCAACATGGGCCAGGCCATCGCCGGCCTCGCCGAGAAGGCCGGCCACAGCGTCGAGTTCTTTGGCCGCGCGGACAACGACAAGCCGGTCACCGGCGACATCGTCGTCCTGGCCGTCCCGCACACCGCCGTCGCCGACATCGTCGCCGAGCGCGGCGAGCAGCTCGCCGGCAAGGTCGTCGTCGACATCACCAACCCGCTCGACTTCGCCACCTTCTCCCTCACGGTCCCTGCGGACTCCTCGTCCGCCGCCCAGATCGACGAGGCGCTGCCGACCGCGCGGGTCCTCAAGGCGTTCAACACCAACCTCGGCCCCACCCTGGCCGCGGGCACCGTCGGCGACCAGACCACCACGGTCCTCATCGCCGGCGACGACGCCGACGCGAAAGCCCTGCTCGCTGACATCGTCACCGGCGCCGGTCTCAAGTCCGCCGACGTCGGCCCCCTCGCCCGCGCCCGCGAGCTAGAGAGCCTCGCGCTCCTCCAAATCGGTCTCGCCGCCACCGAGCAGACCTCGTGGACCGGCGGCTTCGCCCTCCACGCCTGAACCACCCGCAGGCCCAGCCGGGACACCGCACACAACCAGACCGCACACCACCAGCAAGAGACGGAGCACCACCCATGAGCACCCTCCGCACCAGCACGACAGCCCTCGCAGACGCGCGGGTCCCGGCTGCCCACCCGTTCGCGGCTCACCTGCGCCGAGTCGCCAAGCTCGAAGCGCAGAACCCGCACCGGGCCTGGACCCCGGCCGACGGCGCGCTGCCCAGCGTCTACCTGTCCCACGGCGGCGGCCCGCTACCGTTCGAGCGCCAGGAGTGGCTGAACCCGCTGCACGCCTGGGCACGCGACCTGCCGAAGCCGAAGGCCATCCTCATCGTGTCGGCGCACTGGGAGTCCGCGCCGCTGTCCATCAGCGCGGTGCGACCGGCCGAGCTCGTCTACGACTTCGGCGGCTTCGACCCCATGTACTACACCATGCGCTACGACACCCCCGACGCCACCGAGCTCGCCGCCCAGGTCGCGTCGTTGATGCCGGACAACGACAAGGCGCACCAGCACTCCTCCCGCGGCCTCGACCACGGGGCGTGGGTGCCGCTGAAGGTGATGTACCCGGACGCCGACATCCCCGTCGTCCAGCTCTCCCTGCCCACCGAGGACCCCGACAAGCTCCTCGCCCTCGGTCGGCGCCTGCAGCCGCTGCGCGAGCAGGGCGTCCTGGTCGTCGGCTCCGGCCACATGACCCACGGGCTGCCGTACATCACCCGCGAGATGATGACCGAGAACAAGGTCCCCGGCTGGTCAGCCGACTTCGACGCCTGGGCCGCCGAGGCGCTCGCGCGCGGTGACGTCGACCAGCTCTCGCGCTACCGCAGCGAAGCCCCCGCCCTGGCCTACGCCCACCCGACCGTCGAGCACTTCACCCCGCTCTTCGTCGCCTTGGGTGCCGCCGCCGACCCGACCACTCAGGTCACCACCACCCTCGACGGCTACAGCTTCGGCCTGTCGCGTCGCTCCTTCCAAGCCGCCTGACCAGCCTCCACCCACATCGAGCAGCAGGAGACATCCCATGAGCACCACCCCCACGACCTCCACGCCCACCGCCTCGACGACCAGCGGAATCGCTGCGACCCCTGGTCCCGCTCGCGCCGGTGCCTCGAAGGTCGTCCTGGCCGGCCTCACGCGCAACTCCTCGGCGGAGGGGAGGCCCTTCCGCTGGGACTCATGCCCCGAAAGGTTATGAGCCGGAGCGGCGACAAATGTACTGACACGGTGTCGGTACTCCCGGGCTAGTGCGCGCGTCGCGGCATGAGGGTGCGTTTGTCACCACTCCGCTGGGTGGCGTCAGGAGAGTTCGTGACCACCCGGCGCGATGAAGTAGGTGACGAAGAAGATCACGAAGAGCACGAAGTACGCGAAGCCGGACACGGCGGTTCCGGCAAGGCATCCCACCCCGAACCGACGTGTCCGGCGACGCACGAGAGAGCCGAGGCCGACCACGCCAGACAGCGCAAGCGACGCGGTAGGAAGCCACAAGGGCCCCGCTGGGTCGTCGCCTAGCCCGATGAGAGCCACAGCGACCATCAGGACAAAGAGGTTGAACGCGACGGTCAACCAGAGTGTCGGAGCCGCACGAAGCCAGGCACCCGAGGCCGGTTGACTGGTCACAGGCAGACCCTAGAAGGTCATCGGCCGTACCGTCGGCTCATCGGCATGAGCGGACGTCCGAGTCGCGGCAGATCCAGCGGCACCGATCAGTGCGCCACCGTTCTAGCGGCTACGTCCAGGTGTTCGTGGCGCCGTCGTAGATGAGGATGTGCTCGTCGGTCACGCCCGCCTCGTGAGCGATCCGGAGGAGGTCCTCCTTCTCGCCCTCATGGTCGGTGTGGCCATCATCGGTCTGCATCTTCATCGTCCACGGCGGCACGTCGCCTTCGCGTTCCTCGAGCCAAGGCTCAGCCGGTCTGGTCGGCCCGTCGCCCTCAACGATCGTGGTCGCGAGGTGACGGTGAGGATGCTCGTTAGATTCGGCGATCAGGTCCTCCATCGACATGAGCTGCGCGGTGGCCGCCGACCCCTTCGTCCTCACCATGTGTCCCTCCTAGTTCGGTCCACCTCCATCGTAGGAGTTGTTGAAGCGGGTGAACGGGGCGATGTACTGGTAATCAGCCGAGCCCGTGCCGGCGTGCGCGATGTTCGCCTTCATCGGCAGATCCGGTAAACACCACAGTGCGCGGCATTCAATAGGGACACACCCAGTTACACATTGTCCGATGTGTAACAACGGCTGTCGACGAGTCGCGCACGAGGCCAGCCTCGCAGCCGATAGCCGACGGGGTCTGCTGTCCGAGTGAACGTACCGGGCGGCGCCCAGATCGGTAGGGCGCTACTTCGGGACCCCGAACCCGGCGTGGTCGGCGATCGAGAGCTGGTAGCCCCAGTAGGTCTCCATGTCGTCGAGCCACTCCACCGGCAGGCCGTCGTGCTCGATGACGATAGTCGCCCAGGGCTCGCCGGCCTCGTCTCGCGACTGGGTCAGCTCGACGGCCAGGACCGTCGGCTCAGGAAGAAACGGGACCCTGTTCCACAGGACGAGGTCCCCTCCGGGCGGGGGAACAACCCAGTCCCACTGCCGGACGGCCCGAGCGGGCTTCTCGACCTCTAGGTAGGAGGTGCGGATGGCGCCGCTCCGGCCGCTCATCTGGTCTGGGTGGTCGTGCGCCGTCGCGTAGTCGGGGTGTCCCGGCGCGTACTCGTCGTGGTACGCCCCGCCGCCGGACCAGCTCCAGCTGGGCGGGTCGAGCCAGACGTGGCTCCATGTCACGAGGTGGGAGCACAGGCCGAACAGCCGGCGGCGGGTGCCGCGGATGGTGCGCTCGACGCGCACCGTCCCCGTCTCGCCAGACAGGGTCCGCGTCCCGGGTGCGCCGTCGACGTCGCGGCCGATCCGCCCAGCGGCGGCCAGGCCCGCTTCGCCTTCGGGGATGACCAGGCGCGGCGGCGGGTTCAGCACGCGGTCGGCGAACGGGCTGGTCAGGCGCACCACGACCGGATCGGTTGCCGGCGCCGGCCATGCCTCGAGGAGGTACCACTCCTTGGGCGGCAGCTCGGCATCAAGGTCGAGGTCGTCGTCCTCGCTGATGTCGTGAATACGCCTCCCTCGTGCCGAGACCCGGAGGCGGTACTCCCCGGGCTCGGGCGCCAGGATGATCTGGGGCTCGTTGTCGACCATCTCGGTGGCGAACAGCCCGGTGCCCGAGGTGACGCTGAGCTCGACCACGTCCTCCCACTCCTCGCCCGGGTCCGCCGGTCGGGCGCTCCACAGCCTGGTGGTCACAGAGAACGGCCCCCACTGGTCGGCCGTGTTCACCCACAGGTCGCCTTCGCCCTCCTCGAGCTCGGGGACCGTGACCAGGGTGTTGTCCTCCGGTGCCGTCGCTCCCAGCTCACCCCAGTCGAAGGTACGGACCACCACGCACGAGTAGCTGGTCTCGACGACGCCTTCGTCCGAGTGCAGGATTACCGCGTCGTCTGAGCCATGCTGGGTCACGTCGCCTCTCCTCGCCTGGTGTTGGGGCAGCCATCTTGTCGTGCGCGTGCTGTTCAGACGCGCGAATCGCACTACTCGGGTTCGCGCCGCCCACGTCTGGAGCTCGCCGCCGGGCCGGCACCATCCGGCTCTGCCGAACTGACTGTTTCGACCCGTCCCGGCCTTCGAGCACCTACCGTGGCGGCAGTTCAGCAGACCGTACGGGGAGAGTGTGTGGCGATGTCGGTTGAGTACGACGCTCAGAGCAAGGTCCTTTGGCTCGGTGTGGGCGGCTTCATCCTGGCTGCCGTCAGCGCGTTCGTGGCGGTTCAGCAGTGGCCGGACACGTCGCTTGCGACCGGCGAGGAGTCCGGCAACGCGGAGAATGCGTTTCTCGCGCTCGCGGTGTGCGGGCTCGCCCAGACAGCGGTCTTCATCGCCGTGGTGGCGTGCGGGGTACGGCTCGGGGTGCGGTGGTCCGGCCTGTCCGACGCGCTCTCCTCAGCCGCACGGTCTACGGAGCTTGCCGCAGCCGGCGTTGCTGCAGCAACCGGTACGTCCCGACCTGGAACCGGGGCGGTCGGCGCTCCGCCGGTGCACCGTCAGCGCGGCGATTTGTCCGGCATCGAACCGCTCGGACCGGTCGTGGACCGGGCGCACATGGACCGCGACGGCCTCTGACCCGTGCTGACGAGCTATCCGTTCGGGCGGCGGCCGACTTCTTTGACGAGGTGCGCGACTCGGGTCTTCGACAGCCCGGTCGCGTCGATGATGCGGTTGTACGACCACCCCGGTGCCCGGAGCCGTGCGATGGCCTCGAGGCGCGGCTGCGCGATGGCGAGGATGGCGTCGTCGAGCGCGTTGAACGTCTCGCCGACGGCGCGGATCGTCTCTACGTCGTCCTCGATGGCGGTCAGCCGTTCAGCTTCCGCCGCGATGGCGTCCCGCATCTGCTGGGACAGCTCGCCGGGTTGGTATCCGGAGCGGCGGCGCCGAGGAGGCACGCTCCAACCTCATCGGGTCCACTCCGGTGGACCCCCGGAGGCTCGCGGCGCGGTTTCGATCTGGGTCAAGGGTGCAGCTGGGCGGCTTCGTCGCCATCGATTGACCCGCCCAGCATCGCGTCTGCCCGGGAAGCGCGGCGGTCTGAAGCCGTGGACAGCGCGGTATCGAGTTTGCGGGCCGTCGAGCGCCCCTGGAACGGTTGCCGGCCCTCCGTGCGGTTTTCCCTAGGGTCGTCGGTGTGCTGACGCTGGAGGAGCTCGAGGAGCTCCTCGCGCTCGGTCACGAAACGCGGCCCTTTGAGGTCAAGGGCAAATCGGTCCGGAGCAGATGCGGGACCTGTTCTGGATCTCGCCGTTCGAGGACAGCGACCCCGACTCGCCGGCCACGTCCAACGCACTCCTCTGCCGCGACCAGTGGCGCTCCTCCGTGGTCTGCCCAGCAAAGGTCAACGCCGTGCTTGACGGGAACGACGCGCCCGATGGGGGACTGCTTCAGTGGGTGGGGGCCCACTGCGGGAAGCGTTCGGTCGAAGCCGTCTGGGTGACTTGGGTGACGTTGGTTCCGTCGGGGTTCATCGTGAACAGGTCTCGGGACCCGTCATCCAGCACTCGGCTGAAGACGACCTTGGTTCCATCGGGTGAGTAGGAGGGGTTCAGGCTGGCGCCGTCGTTCGTCAGGTTGGTGAGCCCAGTTCCGTTCGGGTTCACCGTCCAGACGTCGACTCCCGCGTCATCGTTTCCTTGGAAGACGATGCGTCGGGCGTCGGGCGACCAGTTAGGGATCTGGCCATCCAGGTCCCCGGGTGTCAGTTCGCGGAGCTTTCCGCCGGCGAAGTTGACCGTCGCGACCCGGTTCGCGTCGGAGTTCCGATGAAAGACGATCGCCCGACCATCTGGCGACACCTGCGGCAGGTTGTCCGACGGTCCCTCCGCCTTGGGGCCGACCGTCTCGGTGGTGACGATGCGAAGGCCTGTCCCGTCTGGGTGGACCCTCCAAAGTCCGTAGCCCGAGGGTCGGGGGCAGCATCGGGTGAAGATGATCCACTGCCCGTCGGGCGTGAACGCGGGCCCGTCATCCAGACCCGTCCCGTCCGGGGGCGCGGCAAAGACTCGATGGAAGCCGGTGCCATCAACGTCGACCTGCCAGATCGACGGCCCACTGCCGAGGTCGGCCATGAAGATCAGACTGCGGCCGTCCGGCGACCAGTTCGCGATGAAGTGGTCATCCCAAACGCCACGCGGGTAGGGGCCGGCGACCACCGTCTCCTGGGTGTCGGAGGCGTCCGCGACCACGATCTCCCAGCACGGATCTTCCTCCCCCTGACAGATCTGTCGAGCGAACAGCAACTGGCCGTTCGCGCCCGGCACGACTGCGCCCGCGTTGCTTGCGCTCCCGGCTACAGGTGCAACCGCTGCTGTAATGCCGAGAAGCGCCGAGAGAAGACATAACTTGACCGACATGCCAACCAGTCCTTAGCGACCGGATCTGTCACCGGCAGCTCCGGCGCGATCAGGCCATCTACCCAGACAACGCTTGCCAGTTGTTCGGGTCAAGAGGTAGGGGACGCGAAGCTGCCGGATCGGCTGGCCCGCACTCATCTCGGCAGATCCGCGCGGATCGCGGCAGATCCGTGCGGTGACGCGCACGCTGTGCGGCTAGATGTACCAGGCTGACAGGTTCATGACAGTCGGCTGATCGGGGTTTGGCCTCCGAGGGCTGAGTGGCGTCGTTGAGTGTTGTAGTGGTCGAGCCATGGGTCAAGGGCGTTGGTGCGGGCTTGGTTGTCGGCGAAGGCTTCGCGGTAGGCCCATTCGGTCTGGAGGGTTCGGTTGAATCGCTCGGCTTTGCCGTTCTGCCAGGGGCAGTGCGGGCGGATCGTGAGGTGGCGTGCTCCGATGGCGGCGAGTGCTTCCTTGAAGTCCAGGGAGAGCGTGTAGTTGCGGGCGTTGTCGGTGATGACCTCGCGGATCGTGATGCCGTGGCTGAGGAAGAACAGGGCCGCCCTGAGCAAGAAGGCCGCGCAGGTGGGTCCGGTCTCGTCGGGGAGGATCTCGGCGTAGGCCAGTCGGGAGTGGTCGTCGACGGCGACGTGGACGTAGTCGAAGCCGATCTTGGCCCGCTTGTGTCGCTGCGCGGCGGTGGCAGCGCGGCCGTGTGCACGCCAGCCGCCGCCTGGAGGGATGCGGCCGATCTTCTTCACGTCGATGTGGATCAGGTCGCCGGGGTGTTCACGTTCGTAGCGCAACGCGGTGGCCTTCGAGGCTCGGATGAGCTCACCGGTCAGCGGGTCGCACTCGCGCAGGTAGGGCACCTGGTTGCGGCGCAGGATGGCTGCGACTGTCCGCGGAGCCAAGCCGACCTCGGGCCCGATCCAGTCCTGCCCGCGACGGTGAGTGCGGCGCAGCTCGAGGACTCGTTGCTCGATCTCGACCGGGGTCTGTCGCGGGCAGGTTCGTGGACGCGAGGACCGGTCGGACAGTCCGGGCTCACCCTCGGCGTGGAAACGGGCGATCCAGCGATGCGCGCACTGCCGCGAGATGCCAAGCTCCTTGGCGACGTGGGAGACAGGACGGCCGTGTTCCATCACCCGCTCGACGAGCAGACGGCGACCATGCAGGTTCAGACGAGCGTTAGCGTGGGCCACGAGGACCTCCTGGTTGGTGAAGACGTCAGACATCTCCACTAAGCCGGGAGGTTCTCCTCATTCACAAGACCCAGACCGTCACGAACGTCCCTGCCGGGTACAGCTAGAGCGGGCCGGTTCTAGTCCCGCGTGCTGGCCGCGTCCGCCAACGCACCTCTGAGTGTGGCTCGTGCGGCTGAGTAACGTCCTCGTGCCGTCGAAGGGTTGAGTCCGAGTAGTTCGGCGGCCTCGACCACGTTGAACCCATCCCAATGGATCAGCATGACGAGTTCTCGTTGCGCGTCGGCAAGTCGGAGAACCGCGTCGCGTACCGCATAGTTCTCAGTCGGGTCGGGCTCGATTGCAGAGTTGGTGATGTGGGCTCGGAGGCGATCGTTGAGCGCCGCGCGCCGACGGTGTGAACGATGGTGGTTGGCGAGGACGTACGCAGCGATGGTGAACAGCCACATCCGTTGTCGCTTCGCCTCGTCGGGCAACGCGTCGCTGCGCCGCCATGCCTGAAGCAGCGTATCGCTGAGCAGGTCGGCGGCGTCCTCCCGAACGTGGACGCGTCGCTCGAAGTAGGCCAACAGGTCATCGGATGTGTCGCGGAGAGCCGTGCGGAGCGAAGCGCGCCGATCGGGTGTCACAGCACGCACCCGCTGCTGGTGGTGGCGACATTGATTGCTCGGATGTCGAGCCCTTTGACTGCCAGGTCGGCGCGCAGTTCGTTGACAACCCAGAAGGAAACTGCCGTGACCTCCAGGTCGTCGCCCACCAGCTTAGGCTGGCGCTCGGAGGGGTCAGATTGCTCGGTGCGTGCCTTGGACTCCTCTGTCCGCCACCAGTCGATCGCCTGCTGGCGGTCGACCGAGTCGTAGTCGAAGTCCGCGAGAAATGCCCGTGCCTCCGCGAGTGTGGCCCGCTTCTCCGTTGAGTTGAATGTGGCGGAGATCGGTTCCCCCTCGCCGGGCGGGAGCGCGGACGCGAGAATCTCGACGTCGCACGTCTGTCCGGACGAGGTAGCGAACGACGGCCACCCGGGCAGGACGCCAGCGGCAGAGGCGACTGCACCGATTCCAAGCACACCGGCCATGGCCCCTCCGACGAGAACGGCGCGGACCGGCCACCGCCGCTGCGACTCGGATGCCTCGCATGCGGCGACCAGGTCGTTCAGTTCGCGTGTCAGTTCCGGAGTACGCGCGATCACCGGAGGCGCTGATTCTGTGAGCAAATCGTCGAGGTTCATCGTCGGGTCCTTTGTTCATAGCGGCGCTTACACCACGTACATGTCCAGCACCGGTAGGAGTGTCCACTGGCGAGGCCCAGAACTTGCGGCGTTGCGTCCGACACGCCCCTGGCGAGCCGCGAACGAGAGTGCCCTCTCATCGGTGCGGGCTCAGGCGGTCAACGCAACACCTCGGCTAGTGCTTGTGATGGTGTCTTGAAGGCGAGGGTCTGTCGAGGACGGTCGTTGAGCTCGAGTGCGATGGCGTCGAGGTCGGCTTGGGTCATGGTGCGGAAGTCGAGTCGTCGAGGCAGGTACTGACGCAGTAGCCCGTTGGTGTTCTCGTTGCTGCCGCGCTGCCAGGGCGACTTCGGGTCGCAGAAGTAGACGTCGATGCCGGTCTCGTTGGTGAACCGCTTGTGCTCGGCCATCTCGTGGCCCTGGTCCCAGGTCAGCGACTTCGCCAGGTGCTTGGGCAGGTGCTGAACAGCGGCGGCCAGGGCGTCGGCGACGGCGTCGGCCTTGTGGTTGCCGGCCGGCAACCCGACCAGCAGCAGGTAGCGGGTGGACCGTTCGACCAGGGTGGCGACCGGACTCATGCCGCGACCGAAGACCAGGTCGCCTTCCCAGTGACCGGGCACCGCGCGGTCCTCGGCTTCGGCCGGGCGTTCGCTGATGTTGACGATCCCCGGCCGAGCGCCGCGACCATCAGGCAGCCGCATCCCGTGCGAGCGTCGGATGACCCGGCCGGTCCGCAGATACGCCGTCAGCTCCTTGCGCAGGGCACCGCGGGACTGCACGAACAGGGTGCGGTAGATGCTCTCGTGCGACACGTGCATCCCTGGGTCGTCGGGATAGGTCAGCTTCAACCAACCGGCGATCTGTTGGGGCGACCACCGGTGTCGAAGCTTCTCGGTCACGATGCCAGCCAGCACCGGGTTGCCGGCCAACTTGCACGTCTTTGGACGGGTCGACCTGGCCCACGCGGCTTGGTCAGCGACCGTCGCGCGGTACCGGCGCCGGCCGCCGTTGCCGGCGACCTCACGGCTGATCGTCGACGGCGACCGATCCAGTCCCGCCGCGATCGCCCGGAGCGACAACCCGGCGGCCAGACCACGCGAGATCTCTTCGCGCTCTTCGAGGCTCAGTCGACCAGCTGCTCGATGTCGTGGATCAGGTCTGATCCCACCGCACCGAATGAGGTAGGTCCGCACCGTACTGGTCGGTTTCCCCAGCGCACACGCAGTCGGCTTGACCGAGTGCCCGGACCGCAACCGCCTCCAGATCTCGTCGATGTCTGCAGGCGACAACCGCTGATAGCTCTGACGCGCCATCGCGACCTCCTTCAATCAGGAAGTGTTGCGATGACTCGTTGAGAGCGCCGGCATGTCCGGATGCTCGGGTCGCGGCATGTGAGTGCGTTGGGCTGGGAGCCCGGACGCGGACCACCACGACTGGCATCGTCCGGGAGGAGAATGCCGCCATGCGGCTCGAGTTCACGCTTGATTGCTCAGATCTGGACCGGATGGCGGAGTTCTGGCAGGCCGCGGTCGGATTCGTCGTGGACGGAAGCATCGAGGGTCGGTACGTGTCCTTGAGCGGGCACGGCGTCACTCTCACCTTGCAGCGCGTCGCAGAGCCAAAGACTGTGAAGAACCGGATGCATCTCGACCTGCTCGTGGACAACCTCGAGCAGGAGCTCCGTCGCCTCGAGAACATAGGCGCGTCTCGGGTCACGCGGACTGCTCGCCAGGAGTTCGGCCAGACATGGTTCGTGCTCGCGGACCCCGAAGGCAACGAGTTCTGCATGGCCCAAGACCAGCGCTAACTGATGCACGGATCTCGGCATGAGAGTGCGTATGGACTTCCAGGCCTGGAACCGGCCCGAGGAAATGGGACACACCCAGTAAGGACGCACTGCCATTGCGCTAACGCCGCAGAGCGACGCCTGGGACTCGAACCCAGACCTTCCACGGGCCGCTCTTCCTGTTGAGCTACCGGCTCTCCGAGACTGACTGTGCGGCTCGCCCATCGACCGCGCAGGTATCTCGGTTGGGGAGCGCGTGGAGCGCCGCGGTGGCACACTCACGCCTCGTGAGCGAACAGACCGGACCTCCGCCGACCCGACGGGAGATCTTCGCGTCCTGGCACCAGGAACCGTCCCTGTACCGCGAGATCTACGCCCGCACCGTCGCGACCCTCATCGCGGCCGGGGTCATCTATCTCATCGCGGTCGCAGCCGGCTACGTCAGCAAGAAGCCTGCACAGGTAGCGATCGTGACGGTCGTCGCGGCCGGTGTCGCAACACTGGCCTACGCCTGGGTTGCGATGTTTGGGGAGTATTTGCGGAACCGTGATGCGGCGACCAGGAAGGTGCACAACGAGCGGCGTATCGCGGTCATCCGGATCGCCATCCGGGCCGTCTTCAGCGGAGTGACTATCTTCCTGGTGCCGCTCATCCTGTCCGCGATCTACCAGTTGCTCAAGTGACTGGGGCGAGCGTGTTGTCGGCCGGACCAGACCGCGCACGGTAGGAGTCAGACCCCGCTGGTAGTCGCGTCCCGGCGGGGTCGTCTCACGCCTGGAACTCAGTACTGACGACAACGAAGACAATCATTGTCTCAATGGGTGTCGGCCATTGAGTTAGTCGGAGACAACGATTGCGTCCCACTTAGAGGAGACGAGACGAAACGACACTAGAAGAGACGTAATCCTCCGCTTCGCGGATGTGGTGGCTCCTTCGAAACTGGCCGAAAGAAAGCCCGCCAACCTACTTGGCGGGGGGCCAATCCCCCGGACGGTGATAGAGGCCGGAGACGCGCACAGGTCCACGTAGGACCACCGGCAGGGCCGAGGAGGCCCACCTCATGTCTCAGCCACTCTCCACCCGCGCACAGCGGGTCCTGACCCACCTGCGGGAGATCCGGAGCACCTCCGACACGAACACCGTTCTCGGTGACGCCATCGGTGCGAAGAAGTCGACCATCAGGGCCGCCATCTCTGAACTCGAAGACGCCGGCCTCGTCGACGTCGAACTCGTTCGGTGCAGTCCTGAACTCCCGTCCGGCCGCATCGTCACCCTCGCCGAGGTGACGGCATGACGCGCCCGAAGACCCCTCGCGTCGGCCGTCCGTACGTCGCCCGGCACACGTCGACGCTGCTCGACACCCAGCTCATCCTTGGCGGCAACACCGTGCGCCTGGTCAACGCGGACCTGCAGCTCTTCTCCGCTATGCAGGGACTCGAAGGGCTCGTCCCGAAGAACTCGCGTGAGCTCAACATCGCACTTCAACTCGACGGCGGCCCTGCCGAGGTTGAGACTGCCACCGCGGCCCTGGTCCGCATGGGGAAGCTCGTCGACAGTGCCCGCGACGGGTTCTGGACGCTGACCGACTGGGAGCTTACTCAGGCGGACCTCAGCGGCTCCCTGACCCGTTCGGACTCGGAGAAGAAGGCGCAGCCCATCCGCCGTCACAACGAGGGCGCACACGCCGACAAGAAGCGCGACAACTGCGAGCTGTGCCAGCAGGGCGTGCCGTCCGTCGACCTGCGAGAGCAGCAGGCTCCGCTGACCCAGGAGACGCCGAACGACCAACCAGCACCGGTAGCGACGCCAGCCGCGCCCGCCAAGAGGACCATGAAGGCGGCACTCGCCGACTTCCGGGAGGCCATCGCCACCGACCTACCCTCGTTCCCCACCCCGTTCGAGGGATACACGGCCATGCTCGACGCCGCCGACGAACTCGCGCCGCTCCTAGCCGACCTGTCGAAGGACCCCCGCGCTGCACTGCGGAACGAGGTCTTGGCTCACGCTCTACGGAACCTGGTCGACGAGGAGATGACGTACTCCGGCATCGCCCGCGCGAACAAGTCCGCGAAGGCACTCGGCGCCGACGGGCACAACTGGTGGCTACACGCTGCCGTGCTCCGCGCCGGCCAGCCGTACGAGGACGAGAAGCACTGCCTCAACGACCTGACGACGGTCGCCCGTGGCGAGCGCAGCAAGAAGGTGTCGGCATGAGCGCCGAGATGGTCGAGTGGACCCCGGAGCCTACCGAGTACGACGAGCCGTCGCTGCCGGTCGAGTTCGTGCGCCTGACTCCCGCTGAGCAGGCCATCACGAACGAACGGAACCGACGCAACGCCATCGAGGTTGTCAATCTTGAGAAAGCCGCCCGGGTCCCAACGCGGACCGGCCGGGTCAAGATGCGCAACCTGGTCGCCCAGGCGGTCACAGAGCTCGAGGTCCGCCGCGAGCACGGCCTGACTGGCCTCAAAACCGGTGTTCCCTCGTTCGACAAGGTCGCCTGCCCCCTGTTCCAGCCGTCCCGTGTCGTCGGTGTCGCTGCGAGCACCAAGGTGGGGAAGACGACCCTGCTCTGGCAGTGGGCCGTCGCCTTCGCAGTCCAGGACATCCCGGTCATGATCTTCTCGTTCGAGGACGAGGGAACTGACTCGGTGTACCGAGGTATCGCGAACATCAGCTCCGGTGACGTGGCAGCCATCCGTGCCGGGTTCGTGGTCGACGGGGAGAAGACGGACATCCCCGAGGCGTTCGACGAGGGCGCTGAGACTCTCGCTGACCTTGACATCGAGGTCTCGAACACTCCGGCCACCTGCGAGCAGCTCGGGCATGAGGTCGGCGACTGGAAGAAGTCGTGGCCCGAAGGGAAGCACGCCGGCGTGGTCATCGTCGACCAGCTCTCCCACCTGGTAGCCGACGACCCGGCGACGTTCGCCGCGCGGTGGCCCGGTTTCGCTCCTCCGCCTCCGCGCGACAACCTCGTGCAGCTGCTCGAGTGGCAGACCGCAATGCTGCAACGGATAGGCCGCCGGTGGAACGTGCTCGTCATCGTGGCCCACCAGCTCAACGAGAACGCGAAGGAGCACGAGGAGCCCTCGGAGCGGTCGCTGCGGAACTCCCGCGGCATCGCCCACAAGCTCGACGGTCTGGTCATTCCGTGGCGGCCGTCTCGGCTGCTGAACCCGAACCCGGGCCCAGGTCTGCCGGAGACGGTGCCGAATGACGAGCAGCGGATGTGGCTGTGCGTGCCCATCGCCCGCCAAATTGGTGGCGGCTTCAAGGTCGAGGTCGAGTGGCAGGGAACGCACCAGCGGGTCGCTGACCTCGGCACCGGACTCGGGACTCCTTGGACGGCGCCGGAGAAGGCGTCGCCGGAGAAGCTGGCGGGCATGGCTGCGTACGCGGACGTGCGCCGAAAGTGGCAGAACCACGTGGACGCTGTCCAGGACGCCGCGAACGGAGTCGGAGAGGCCCCGAAGGAAGCGCCGGTTCAGCTGCGTGCCATCGGGACGTTGGGCGCGAAGTGGGCCTTGCCAGCGGCTCCGGTGCCGGCAGCTCCTGCGGAGCCGGAGGAGTTCACCGGAGTAGACCCGTTCGGGTACTGACGCATCGACCACAACGACCCCGCCGAAGCATTCGGCGGGGGTCGTTGTGTCTCAGTGCAGGGTCTCGTCGACGACGTTCCCGTCCGGATCGAGCAACCTCTTCCGCCTCCAACCCAAAGGGGCGCCCATCGACAGGTTCCGGAACTCGATGCGCGCGTCCTCCTCGGTCACGAGTGGCTTCGGCTGGCCATTGGCCCACGTGGTCGGGTGCTCTTGCCAGCTCGGCCGCCACCGGGCCTTCGGAGCTACCTCGATACGCCACCGGCGCTGGGTCATGTCGTAGATCGGGTCAGTCACGGTTACGGACCTTACGGGCAAAGAAGGCGGTGCCGGCGCCCCCCTCAGAGCGTCGGCACCGCCGGATCAGCGACCGATCCCGCGGTCGTCTTGACCCTGACTGTGCGACCGCCGAGGACCGCCGCAATGAACCATGTTGGGGATGCGCCAGAGGGCAGTCCCATGGGTGGCTTGACCCGACAAGAGGCGGAACACGTGGCGGACGACAAGGAACGTCAGAAGCTCGACTGGCGGCAAGTATTTTTCGGCATGGTCTCCGTCGTGCTGGCGGGCACCATTGCTGGCGCATTCGCTCTGGGGGGTATCTGGATGCAAGCCGGGAAAGACCGTTCCGCGGCTGACGATCGGGCGCATGATGCGTTGGTCGAGGACCGCGAGGTTGCCAAGCTGCAACGCGGCGAGCGACTGTGGGAGTTCGAATACGAGCAGAAGCGCGACGCGTACCAGGGGTTCTACCGATCGTTCAACAGGTGCGCCGGGACAGCCGACCCGGGTGTAGAAAAGTTGGCGGCTTCGATCGTCAGGTCGGTCGTAAACGAGGGCTACATCTTCAAGCGGCGGCTGCCGGATTCGGTGTTCCTGAGGATGTCAACGCAACTGCACCAGTGCAGCATCGCGGCCGCGACGAGCGCCGGCCCGATCGACCTGGTCGGACCCCCCGAGGTCCGTCGCGCCGTCTATGCCACCCTCAGGTCGCTCGAGAGTGTCAGTCGAGAACTCGTTGCGATAACGAAGACTGAGTCATTGACGGACTACGCCCGCCTGATGAACCGCTTCTTCATGAAGAACTTCTTCCCTAGCTCTGAGGTCCCGGGCTGGCAGAAGTTCGTGCGAGCTGCGCGCAAGGCCCTGAAGTCCGAGTAGCTGTCGGCGCCGAAACTCGTCGAAGAAACCTTGCCTGAGCTAGTGGTCCCGGGGACCACGAACGGGACTGTCTCTAGGTGTCAGTGGATCCCGCCGCTGCACATCCCCTCAGGAGTCACCCGTGTCCCAGCCCCTTGTCGCCTCCGGTCCCCAGGCCAAGTTCCTCGTCCTCGTCGCCGAGTGCGGCTGCCGTTTCCAGGGCCGCTTCTACGACAACGCCGAGTGCACCGTGCTCGACCTCGCGACGGTCACTGGGTCCGAGCGTGTCCGCCACTCCGTCGCAGCCGAGAAGCGTGCCAAGAAGGCCGCCGCCAAGGCCGCCTGACCAACCATCCCTTCACCAACCCACCATCAGGAGATCCCCTCATGTCCGACGACCTGTTCCCGCGCATCACGTTCCTGGAACAGCAGGCCGCAGCCTCGCTCGCCACCTACCACCGCGACCGCGACAACGTCCGGGCCGCCTACCTCGCCGCCTTCCGAGCCGGCGCTACCTTGCAGGACCTCGCCGACTACTCCGGCAAGCACCCGCGCACCATCCGCACTCTCATCGACACTGCCGAGAACGACGAGAAGCTCGAGCAGCAGCGCGCCGAGGGCCAGACGCTCGCGACGCGTGTTCCCACCAGGGACGACGGCCGCGCAGCTCGCGCACACCGGGACCGCAAGAAGCCGAAGGCAGAGGCCGCCACCAACGTGCTCGCCGAAGCTGACACACCCACCCTCGACGACGTGCGCGACCAGATCGGCATCGTAACTGACCGCGGCTACGCCACTGGCGTCGACGGCGAGGTGTACGAACACACCACGACGGGCGTCGAGCTCGTCTGCGCCTGGTGGGACACCGCCGGCGACGAAACCACCGACGAGTACGACGACGTATCCGGGTTCATCCCGGACGACGTCGGCAGTCTCGCGGCCCCGTTCTGAACGGAGACGGAAAGCAGCCCCTCACCAAGTGTCGGTGAGGGGCTGCTGAGTTACGTCAGTAATTCGCCTCGTCCCGGAGGCGGCGGTACACATTCTGGGCTTCCTGCGCCCGGGCCTTGGCCTTCGCGGACGCCTCGGACTTCGTCGCCAGCAGACGAGCGATGGACGACCGGTGAGCGCCGCTCTTGATGACGTTCTTCTTCTCGTGTGCGACCTTGTCGCGGACCTCGCGATAGCGGGCCCACGCCTGGTCGGCGCGCTCCTTCGCCTCAGCGACGGTCAAGTTCTCGGGATTCGTTGTGTCAGTCATGGGGGCTTCTTCCTTGTGAGATGCAGAGAGCCCGTATCCGAAGACACGGGCTCTCTGTCGTCCTTGGGACGATCCACCGGAACAAAGCCGGCGGGGCAGGGACCGGAGTCCCCGCGGTGGGCCGCAAGCGACCCAGCGACGAGAACCGTATGCGCTCCACCGGACGGCCCAAGGCCGCTTTCACGGGATGTGTGCCAGATCACACGGCCAAACGGCCTCATTTCGGGGTTGCCCCGGCACAGATGTACGCCCAGCGCTCCCGTCGATCCCGAGACGGGGGCCAAACCCGCTACAGGAATGGACCCCCTCCCCCATGATCAGCAACCAGTTCACCGTCCGAGACATCTGCCCCGACTGCGGCAGCACCGACCTCAGCCAGGTCATCCACCTCAACAGCCGGGTCGCCCCCGTCGCTGTCGCGACCACGTGCGAGGACTGCGCCTTCGTTCTCCGCTGGACGGACCTTGCGGCATGACCGCCACGGTGACCGTCTTGGTCCCGCGTACAGCAGGGCTCACTGCCCACCAGGCACGCGCCTACGCAGCGTTCGAGTACATGCACTTCCGCGCTTACCGAGACAAGAAGCGTGCCGAGTACCGGCGTTACCGCGACACGCCGGACCGAGACCCGGCAAGCATTCGGCGGCACCAAGACGCCACGGACCGGCGCATAACCAAGCGCCGGCGCGACGCCGAGGCGCGCGCCCGCTACTGGCTCGAAGTCGCCGAGCAACTCGACAAGCGGGAGTCCGCATGAGCCCCGGTTTCGTCGACGACGAAGGCTTCCTCGTCTGCCCTGACTGCGGCGCGAGCGGCGTTACCGCGACAACTCCGGCCATCGCGAAGTACACGCCCGTGCCCTCCACAGACAGGACGGCGAGTGGCTGCCGCCGCCGACGTTCCAGGTTGTCGACTTCACGGCGTCCGACGAAGACCCGCAGATGCTGCGCTGCTCCGCATGCGGCTCGTGGTGGGACTGGGAAGGAGACGTCGAGAAACAGGTCGACGCGCTCCTGCGCTGAGTCGACGCGAGGGCCCCGGGAGAATTCTCGGGGCCCTCGCACATTTCTGCCCTGAGATGCGTGCACCCCGTGCACGGTTTCGGACCTTCAGAGGGGACCCGGATCCCGCCGGGCACTTCCCCTCTCAGGAGACCACGTGTCCAACCTCCCCGCAGTCCAGAACGCCCCCACGGCTTCCCTCTCCGTCATGCCGACCGACAGCGAGTTCGACAGCATCGTTCGCCAGGCCCAGATGCTCGCCCGCTCCACCATCGTCCCGAAGAGCTACCAGTCCCAGATCAACCCGAACAACGGCCACATCATCAAGGACGGCGCCGCCAACGTCGTCGTCGCCGCTCTCACCGGCCGCACCTTCGGCTGGGACGCCCTCACCGCGATGCGGAACATCCACGTCATCGAAGGCACGGCCTCTCTCAAGCCCGAGGCCATGCTCGGCATGATCCGCGGCCGCGGCCACTCGGTCAGCATCCAGCGCGGCGACGACCGCGTCACCGTGACCGGCAAGCGCGCCGATACCGGCGACACCCTGACCGTCACCTTCTCGTTCGACGACGCGTACCGAGCCGGCCTCTGCACCCGCGGCCAGGACGGTCGACCGGTCGCCAAGAGCAGCAACGGCGGCGTGAAGCCCTGGCAGGCCTACCCCATCGACATGTGCCAGTGGCGCGCCGTTGGCGCCCTCGCTCGCGGTCTGTTCGGCGACGTGGTCCTCGGCCTGGGCTACTCCCCGGAGGAGCTCGGTGCGAACGTGACGGCGGACGGCAACATCGTCGAGGGTGAGGTCGCTGCCAGCCAGGTGACGCCGGTCGAGCGTCCCGAGGTTCTTGCCCCCGACCTCGAGCCGCGCGACCTGGTTTCCGTTGGTATGGCCAAGTCGGCGCTCGTCCACGCCGCCGGAGGTGACGTTGAGCTCGCCTCCAAGCTGTGGAACGACGCGGGCCTTCCCTCCGAGAAGAACGAGAGGGTTGACACCTCTGCCGTGGACCCGCTGCTCGACCGGGCACGCCGCATCGCCGCTGTTGACCCCGCCGACACGGCGCAGGACGACGTCGACGCGGTCGACGCCGAGCTGGTCGAGGACGAGGTCACCGAGAAGCCCCTCCCGCCGAAGGCCACCAAGTTCGACGGCGTCGACCCCCTTCGGCCTGTGAGGAGCGAACACGTGAGAGACACGAACCGCCGACTCAGCTACCTGCGGTCCCGGGCAGCTAGCAACTTTTACGACAAGAGCACGTACGCCGGCCAGGAGGCAACGAAGGACGTTCGCTGGCTCCTCGCCGAAGTCGACCGGCTCACGGTCGAGAACGCCACCCTGCAAGACGAGAACGAGCGTGCCTGGTCGGTCACCGCAGACGCGAACGAAGACATGGGCGACTGGATCCGACAGACCGTGAAGGTCGAGCGCGAGAACGAGAAGCTGCGCCGCAAGCTCGCCGCCATCCCGGACGTCATCTGCGGCCATAGCAGCTACCTGCCGAAGGGAGGCGACTGCGAATGAGCATCGAGGAGGAGACCCGCGACGAGAGGCACGCACACCCCGAGGAGTTCCCCGCACTAAGCGACCGAGCCGAGAAGCTCCTGGGGTTGCTCCGGATGTACTCCGACCATCGAGGACGGTGCACCCATACCCGCGTCGAGCTCGGTCGGCTCATGGAGTCTAGGGCCACCGGTGTTCCTCGTGTCGTCTCGGCCGCGATCGGCGAACTGCGCGCCCAGGGCTACGTCAAGTGGGAGCGAACCTTGAAGGGCAGGGAGTACCTGCAACTGCTCGACTGACGAACCAAGCACACGAACCACCGCCCGCAATGGGTGGTGGTTCGTTGCTGTTGTTGCTCTTCTTGTTCAGCTCGCGGCGTCGCGTCGCTTCGGACTTCGGTTCTAGGCCGTCCTTGCAGGTCAGACCGGACCTGCACCTTGCACGCAACACCGGCCCCAACCCGGCCAGTCACACAGACACCAGGCAACATCACATACGGCGGTTTCAGCATTCACACCCGCACCCCCGAACGAGCCTTTACCTTTCTCCGGGCGGACCCACGCCGCTCCACACCAGCTAGCAAGGAAACCAATTGAAGACTCGCACGCGTCGAGCGGCGCTCGCCCTCGCGCTACCCGCACTCCTGAGCGTCACCGCAGCCTGCGGAAACAAAGCCACCGACCCTGAGTCTGAAAGCAACGCCAAGCCCGAGACAGCCCTCGACCAGGCTTGGGACAACTTCGAAGACGTGCTCGCGACCGGTAACCCGACGAAGCTCGAAGACGTTAAGATCCCGCAGGCACCGACCGGCTACACCAAGTTCGACGTCGCAGGACTCGCCGCGCCCCTCATCATGATGATGAACCGGTCCACCGATCCCAGGCTGAGCCGCATGACTCCCGACCAAGCCGTCGACTACGTGTACCTGACGGTGCCGAAGGAGACCGTCCAGTCCCTTCGAGACGGCATCACCGGCTTCACTGCGTCGCTCAACTGGCAGAGCGCCATCGCCTCACGCTTCCCGAGAAACGCTCAGGTCGGTCAACCGGTGTTCATCAACCCTAGCTTCACAGCCAGCCGCGCAGTCGACGACACGTCCCGGCCGTACCTGCGGCTTAACCTGCAGACGTTCATCCGAACCGACGTCACTGTCGACGGCGTCACCCGCCCCACCGTCGTCTTCCGATCTCTGCGACTGAACAGCTACTCGCCGCAGAACATCCAGGACGGTTGGCCTGCTACCGCGTTTGAAGGCAGCCCGTACGGGCTGAGCTACTGCCACCTGTATCGCCAGGACGGAACGGTTGTCCCGCTCACAGATGTGAAGTACTTGGAGAAGGACGCCAAGCGGCTGAAGAACAAGCTTGACGCCGCGGACACGAGGGAGGGAGGCGAGACCGGCGAGACCGGCGAGACCGACGCTCCTGCGGTGAAGAAGCGGTTCGCCGCCGAGGGGTGCAGCTGACCCTCGGCCCGTCGGTGTCAGGCGGCCCGTCAGTAGCGCTGCAAGCTGCTGCTTCGCCTCCGGCGACAGGTTCGCGAGCGCGGCTGCCATGAACTCCGCCAGGAGCTGCTGCTGAGCCTCGGTCGCCGCGACAGCACGCTCAGCCATACCCGCCTTCACACCATCGATCGACGTCCCGCCCGTGATCCGACGCGATCTTCTGCAAGGCCACAGCCTCCACAGCAGTCAGACCCCCGTCACTATCCATCAGATCCCGGGCAGCGGCCACCGAAGCCGACGACAGCTCCAACGCCTCCTGGTACGCCGCCTCCGGGCTCACACCCTTCACGTCGGTCAGGTAGTCCGACAGGCGACGGCGGACCTTCTCCTCAGCGACCGCTGCGCAGCCTTCGCCCGCACCTGCGGAGCCGCACCACCATGCGACGTGCACACCTCCGCACCCTTCAGAGGCGGCTTACGACACGGCGCACCATCAGAACGCCTAGCCGTGCAACGACGACGCTCCTTGGGTGCCTGACCGGACTGGGTCTCCATGGTCAGACCGTCCCGTCGACGACGGCCGCGGCAGGGATCGACTGGACCGATAACTCTACACAAACTCAACACGTACAGAGGTCTTGTGTATCCGTGTTGAGTTACGGTACAGTTCCTGTCATCGAACAAACCAGCCCCGGGGCGGTGATCTCTTGGAGGAGACGCCCCGGGGCCAGCACAGGAAGGATTCCACAATGAGTGGAACCAACATCACGGTCGACGTGACCAACTGGCCCACGCCGGCACGCATCGAGCTCCTCGAGCTCATCGACACCATCGAGGCGCGTCTCTCCGAGGACACCCCCGTCCCCGCCCCCGCGCTGGAGATCCCCGATGAGGTGGAGCCTTCTGGGTGGAACCAGGAGGCCTACCACACCGTCATCCGCGGCCTCCTGGACCGCTACCCGGCGCAGATCTCCGTGATCTTCGAGGCGATCAAGAACGGCACCGGGTACGTCTCCCGCGACCGCGTCTACGAGCTGGGGCACTTCTCGGACGGCCGGTCGCTGAAGGGGTTCACGCGTCCGGTGAACCGCCTGACGGCGGAGGCGGTCGAGAAGGGTCTGCTGCCGGACGAGGACGTCGAGGACCTGCTGCTGCCGGACTACGACCCGAACGTGAAGGGCTTCCAGCGCGCGAGGGGGTTCATCGTCCCGGCGGAGGTCGTGAAGATGGCGAACGAGTGGCGGCGGGAGGCGCAGCGGTCCCGCGAGGCCAGCTGACGAAGTACAACGAGGCCCCCGACAGATGACCTGTCGGGGGTCTCGTTGCGTGTCGTTTGCTCTTGTCCGGGCTAGGCGGTGGCAGCTCCGCCGCCTCGAAGGCCGGCGCCATGTCGAGGTAGGTCGCGGCGTCCTCAGCCGACATCCAGCCGCGGCCGTTCGCGAACATGTGCCGCAGCAGCGACTCGGGAGCCGCTTCGAGCCGGTCCCCAAGGGCGTGCCCTTCGGCTTCGACTTGGGCGCGGTCGAGGCCGACGGTGTAGATGTCGAGGACATCGCCGTCGCAGTAGATGCCGCAGAGGTGCTGCCAGCCTCCGGCGTACTCTTCGGCTTCTGCGTCGGCGCTCGTGTAGATCTCGTCCTCCACGCATTGAGGGTAGTTCGGACACGGCGAAGCCCGGATGTGGGTGTGCTCCGCGTGCGAGACTCCCGGCGTGACGGAGCAGGGGCCGCGGGACCACTGGGACACGTTCAAGTCTTGGCACGGCCAGGAGTCGTTGTACCGCGAGATCTACGCCCGCACGGTGGCGACGCTGGCGGCAGCTCTCGTGATCTACCTGGTGGCGGCGATGGCGGGTCTGGTCGATCGGGAACCGGCAACTCTCGTGGCCGCGGTGGCGCTCATCCCTGGCGTACTGATGCTGATCTTCTCGGTGCCTGGTCTCGTGAAGCACTGGAAGCTCGTGCGGCCGCTCTTCGTGGTCTGGAACGACGATGAGTCGCCTGAGATGCAGCATGCGAAGCGGCTGTACAACAGGTTCACGTGGGGCTGGATCTTCACCGTGGCGCCGGGTTTCATCCTCGCTGCGTTGGTCTTCGGAGCGTGACGAGACCCCCGGCAGGTGGTCTGCCGGGGCTCTCAGGTCACACGGTCCTGCCGGCGAGTTCCTCGCAGTGGGCCAGGTCCTCGTCAGACGGGCGGCTCATCGGACGCACTCCGGGCTGTTCGGTACGGCATCTCTCGGGTTCCCTGGTAGAGCAGCGTCGTACCGTCGCACTCCTTGACGACGCCGTGGACCCGAACCGGGCCCTCCTTCGGGTCGGTGTAGACCGGAAGCGGGTCGGCGATGAAGAAGATCCACACGATCCAGGCCACTACGAGCGGGGTGATGGCGGCGGTGGTGACGATGAGGGCCCGCTCGTAAGGATCGCTACTCATCGGCCAGCCGCCTGGATCGCCTTCGGCGCAGAGAAGACGAGCGCGGCGAGGAGTAGGTCGGCCGTGCCGAGGACCGGCGACGTGATCGCGAGCCAGGACCAGTCGATCTTGCCGACCAGCTCAAGCACGACGAACGCGACGGTCAGCGGTACCGCGAACGAACCTGCGATGCAGGCCAAGACCTAGAAGATGCCACCCAAGACGGCGGACAGGTTGGTGAGCATGGGGACTCCTGAGGGGTGGTGCCCGCCGGGATGCGGGTCCCCTTTGACAGTCCGGTTCGTGCACCCGGTGCGCCACCAGCTTCGACCGAAACCGGACACGACTCGGTCGCCCGTGCCAACATCGGGTCATGGACCAGCAGCCGCCGGCCAAGACGACCTCGCCGACGACCATGAAGTGCGGCTCGTGTAAGCGACTAGTTCGCGAGGGCTGGCCCGCCGGTGAGATGGAGCCGGACGTCTGGTGGCACTGGTCGTGCGTTCAGGCGTGGTGGCGTGAGTCGTCGAAGCTTCCAGGGTCTCAGCGGGACGCGATGGTGCGCGCCGCGGAAGCTGACAAGGCCCATCGCCCTGGTCCCGGGCGTTCGGTGCAGACCGTGAGCGGCGGCCTGCCCGGTCTCGGGAAGCGCCGCTAGGCAGTCATCTCCGCGTACCGCTCGAACAGAACCTGCTGCCGGTCTGCCTCCGCCGGCTGTCGCTTCGTCGACCCGAACGCCCTGTCCACAACCCGATCGAGTGCCCGGTGCGCCTTCAGCAGGTCCGGGTCCATCGCCAACGGGTTGTAGTGCGCCGCCAGCGACCGCTCTGGATGCTTCGCCCGTGCGTCGAGGACACCCTTGCCGGCCGCGATGATCTCCTTCCGCAGCGCCGCCTTCACCGCAGGCAGCGGCAGCGTGTTCCACGTCGTCGTCCCAGCGAACCTGGGGTCGGACTTCAACCGGCCGCCGACCGTCTTTTGCCAGGTGATGAACATGGCCGACGAGATGATTGCGAACCCGAACCCGTCCGGGTCGGGGCACGTGAAGTTCGCGTCCCCGGCGATGACCTCGGGACCGAACCTGGCGACGGTCGCGTACAACCGGTCTTCAGCGAAGTGCCGCGGAATGCACAGGTACGGGACGGTCGGCTGCCGGAGCTCGCCGAACAGGTGCGGCGTCTGCGCGAGTTCTTTTGTGGTGGCCCGGTTACTGGCTGCTCGCTTCTCCCGGACGCTGCCGATGCGTTCCTTCAGCACGGGTGAGTTCGCCACGTCGGCCGGGTCCAGGTCGACGAGCCACAGGCACCACCGGTCGAGGTTGTTGATGAGTTCCCTCGCGCCGACGAACTTGCGGACGTACTTCGCGGCGACCGGGTCCGCGACCACGGCCGCGTGCTCGTCCGGTGAGATGAGCAGCCCGCCGCCGTCGTTCGCCATCGACCCGAACGCGACGACCGGCAGGTCAGCCGACAACGGCTTGCTGCGGGAGGTGACGTACACGGTCGGCGCGTCGACGAGGTACCCGTTGATGCCGGTCGTGACCTTCCGCTCCACCGGTGCGCCGGTCAGCTGCGGGTAGTCGAATAGCCGGCCCTTGTCGGTCCTCGTCGCAGGCGTGCGGGTGAACCCGATGATGACGCAGTGGACGGCGGCCTTGTCTCTCGACGCCGACTCGCTGTTCCACTTGAAGGTTCGGTGCGCGAACTTGATGCGCCACCCCTTCTCGTGGATTCGGGGAAACAGTTCAGGGACGGGCTCACCCTGGGTGATGCTGTTTGTGGTGACGAACGCGAACTCGCCGGCTTTGTTGGCGAGGTATCCGAGCGCCTTCGCGTGCCAGGCGGTCACAAAGTCCAGGTGCCCGACCCTGCTGGTGCCCCACGCAGCCTCAAGCTCTTTCCCCTGCTCGGCATTGCGCGTGTAGTGGCCGAGGAACGGGGGGTTCCCGAAAACGTAGGTGGTGGGCCCGGCCGTCGGCAGGACGGTGTCCCAGTCGGTCGTGAGTGCGTTGCCGTGGTGGATGTTGGCCTTGATGTCGATCGGTAGCCGCTTCGGGAACAGGCCAAGGGTCTTGGCCATCTGCTGGTTCGCCTGGTGATCGACGAGGAACATCGCAGTTTCGGCGATTTTGGCGGGCCACCAGTTGAGTTCGATGCCGTAGAACTGGTCGAGGGTGACGTTGAGCACGTCGGCCGGGTTCAGCATCGGGTCGAGGTCTTCGCCCTTCTTGATGCGGAGCTTCACTAGCAGGTCGAGTTCGAGCTGCCGCAGTTCCCGGTAGGCGACGATGAGGAAGTTCCCGCACCCGCAGGCGGCGTCCACGTACCTGTACGTCTTCAGCGCTGTGTGGAACTCGCGGAGTTTTGGCTCGGTGTGCGTGTTGTCGAGGCGGGCGCGGAACTCGTCGAGGAACAGCGGTCGGAGCGTTTTGAGGATGTTCTCTTCGGAGGTGTAGTGCTCGCCGGCGGCGTGCCGCGCCTCCTTTGACTTGACGGTCTGGAACAGCGACCCGAACACGGCGGGCGAGATGCGGGACCAGTCGAAGTCGCAGCATTCGAGGAGGGCGTCACGCATGCTGGAGTCGAAGTACTGCATTTTGGTGGGGCCGGCGTACAGGTCTCCGTTGACGTACGGGAACGCGGCCATGTCTTCGTCGACGCGCTTGTCACGCTTGTTCTCGGGCGTGTTGAGGACGTCGAACAACGCGGCCAGCATGGGGCCGAGATCGGACCCGTCGGCCAAGGTGCGCGTCTTGATGAACTTGTGGAACAGGCCGCGTTCCCACAGGTTCGCGTCGTCACCGAACAGCAGGAACAGGAGCCTGGTGAGGACGATGGATGCTTCCATTGTCTCGTCGTCCTCCTCTTCGGCGTTCTCGATGTCGTTGTCGACGTCAGCGTCACCGGTGAGCGCGGAGTACAGGGTCCCCATGAGCTTGGCGGCCTGAATGGACGCTTCGGCCTGGTCGGCCGCGATGAGGTCGCCGGGGTCTTCGTCGGCAAGGAACAGGAACGTTTCGACGTGGTCGATGAGGTCCCTGGTGGCGATGGTGATGGTTCGGGTGGGGTCTTCACGCTTCTTCGACAGGTCGGACACCTGGATCGTGGCGAAGTCGGAGGTGACGACCCACCGGGGTTCCATCTGGCGGGTGATGTCGCCACCGAGGAGGTAGTCGCGGGCCTGCATCTCGGCGTTGCTCATGCCCCCGGGGACGGGCCGGGTTATCTTGCCGTCCGACTTCTGCTCGATCAGGAACTGGCCGGGCTTGAACACGTCGATGTAGCCGATGCCGGCGGTGGAGGCGCGGCGGGCTTGGTATTCGAAGATGACGCCGTGGAGGTAGGAGTCCTCGATGCCGTAGCAGCGCATGAGGGCTTTCCAGAAGTCGCCGGTGTGTTGTTTCTCGTTCTTGACGTCGGCGTAGTCGACGACGAACTTGGCGACGCGGTCGCGGATCTCGTTGAGCGAGAGGCGTTTGCTGTTCGACGTGGTAGGCACCAGTGTTCTCCCCGTTGTTGGCTGCCGGGCCATTCTGGACTACGGGTGCCTGCGACGGGCCCGGTTAGTGGTCCCAGGGACCACTCGTTAGTCGGTGTCGCGAAGAGGCTCGACGGCCGTGGTCGACTCGTTCGCGGTTGTCGCTCACCGGTCCTCGGGCCACCAGTCCTGGCCTAGGGGTTCGGTCGAGTCGGTCATCCATCCGGGCACGTCCCAGTCCCATCCGCCCTCCAGCCCTGCCGCCTTCACTGTCGGCAGCCATCTGCGGTCGTAGTGGCGGTGGAACTCGCTCGACGCCCAGGCGCGGGCTTCTGCACGGTCGCGTTCAAGCCGTCGCACCTCGTCGAGGAGGGCCAGGCACGCGTTGGCGACCTCCTCGATGATGTCGACAAGGGCCGGGTCGTCGTCGAGGCCGAGCTGGGCCAGGAACGCGGCGTGCTGGTACCAGTGCCGGCGCTGTTCGGGAGTGCTCATGTGGTCGATGGTGACGCAGGGCGAGACCCCGCAGCGGGTGCTACGGGGGTCTCTCGTCGCAACCGTGGGGCTGCGGTTCAGTTGATGAAACTTGATGAAGGCTGTTTACAGTGCACCGCCTTCCCGACCTTGAACGACGGGCCGACGAGGCACCGGAACGACCGGCGGTGCTGCCAGGCGCGACGCCTGGCGATGACGATGCTGACCGGCAGCTTCGGCAGCTGGTCCTCAGTGGTGATGTTGTCGCTCATGCAGCCACCTCGGTCTGGGGGCAGTCGGTGACGTGCTCGTCGGGACCGCAGCCGGGGTCGCACGGCGGGAGAACCGCCGCGGCCTTGGCGGCCTTCTCCGCGGCACGCGCCTCGCGCTCGGCATCGCGGCGCTTGTTCGCAGCGAGCTGCTGCTCACGAGCGGTGTACGCGTCGAGCTCCATGACGGGCCCGATGAGCCGGCCGGTGAACTCCTCGCCGGCGAGATCGGCGTCCCGGGCCTGCATCAGCACCTCACGGCGGCGGGCCCCCTAGGACGCCTCGAGCTCGGCTTGGTGGGCGCAGAACGCGCCGGTCCGCTGCCGGTCGACACGGACCTTGACGGCGGGCACGAGCTTGCCGACCGAACCGCCGTTGAGGATGGCGCGGTAGGCGGCCTTTTTCTTCTCGGTGAGGGCGTCAGCGGCCCTCGCGGCTGCGACGCCCTCTCGGACGGTCTGCCGGGAGGTCTCGTCGACCTCGACGCCGGGGACGGTGACTCGGGGAAGCGGTTGCGCATGTGGCACTCCGGAGGGGAAGTGGAGGACCGGGATGTCCTCACGCCCCTGGACGGTGCGGAACGGCGTCGACCGATCAAGCAGCATTCGACCCGATCTGCACCCGCGCACACCGTTACCGAACCGTTACCGTGCGTGTTTGCGGCCGTCCAGCCGATCTCCACAGTGACCAGCGGAGTCCAACACCGGACCCAGCGGTCCACACCGCACACACCACCCCGGGACAAACAAGATGAGCACCACCAACCTGGAAGCCCTCGGCATCGACCCGCTGTTGACCATCGACGACGTCGCCGCCTGGCTCGGCAAGTCACGGGCCTCCCTCTACAAGTGGGCGCAGCGCGGCTACGGACCCCGCCCCATCAAGATCGGCAGCGAGCTCCGCTACCGGCGCTCCACGGTCGACACGTGGCTCGACGCACAGACCGAGAACGACGAGGCCGCCTGATGGGCCGCCCGTCCCTCCCCATCAGCACCTGGGGAGTCATCAAGCGTCGCCAGCTCGGACCCGGCAAGTGGCAGGCCCGTGCACAGTTCCGCGACCACGACGGCGTCACCCGGCCTGTCACCGCCCAGGGCAAGACGGGTGCGGCCGCGGAGCAGGCCCTCAAGGAGCTGCTGGCGAAGCGCGCTACCCCGATGGGTGGCGAGGACCTGAACTCGGAGACGACGCTCGCGGTCCTGGCGGACATGTTCATCGAGGAGATTCGCACCGAAGGAGTTCGCAAGACGTCGACCATCGAGGGCTACGAGGCCGTCATCAAACGGTCCATCAAGCCGGCCCTCGGGCAGGTCCGCATCCGGGAGGCGACCACCGGGCGCCTGGACCGGGTCGTGAAGCGGATCCGCGACGTGCACGGCAAGCCGGCGGAGGCCCGCCACGTGAAGGTCGTCCTCGGGCTCATGTTCGACATGGCGATGCGTCACGACGCGACCGCGATCAACCCGGCCCGTGGTGTCACGCGCCTGTCGAAGAAGAAGCGCGAGGTGCAGACGCTCGAGGTGGCCGACCTGGCCGCCATCCGCGAGCTCATCGACGCGTGGGTTCGCCGGCAGCGTCCTGGGCCGAAGACGAACCGCGACTTGGCGGACATCGTCGGTCTGCACCTCGCGACCGGGTGCCGTATCGGTGAGGTCCTGGCGTTGCGCTGGGAGGACGTCATCGACGAGGGCGACCGGGTCCTGGTCGCGGTCACGGGCACGGTAGTGACGCCGAAAACGAAGGGCGGCGGGCCGACGTTCCGGCAGCCGACCCCGAAGAGCGACGCTTCGCACCGCATCATCGTGCTCCCGCCGTTCGCAGCCGCCATCTTGCGTCACCGGCGCGAACTGACCGGTGGTTCCGCTATCGGTGGTGTGTTCACGACCCGCAACGACACGTGGAAGTCCCCGAACAACGTCCGCCGGCAGTGGCGTGAGGCTCGCAAGGGGTCGGCGTACGAGTGGGTCACTCCCCACGTGTTCCGCAAGACGGTCGCGACGCTCGTCGACCGGGAGACCGACACCAAGACCGCGTCGGGACTGTTGGGGCACGCGTCGGAGGACGTGACCCGCGACTTCTACTTGAAGAAGGCGGCGATGGCTCCGGACGTCGCGGACATTCTGGAGCAGTTCGCTCCCCCGCCCGACGACGAGGACGGGGATGAGCCTGACGAGCGGGCGAGCTGACGACGAGTCACCAGGGACCGACACCTCTTACGGGGTGTCGGTCCCTTTGTCGTTATCGGCCTGCTGCCGTGCTTGGCGTTGTTCGCGCATCTGACGCAAGGTCTGCTGCCGCTGCTGGCGCTCCTGCGCTTCGCGTGCCCCACGATCCGCCAGGGTCTCGACGGTGGCGTCGACCTCTCCGCGGAGGAGCGGCGAGTTCTTCAGCTGGGTGCGGATGTCGCGCAGCGCGTCGGCGACGTGGTGGGCGTTGTACACCTCGCTGAACAGCAGATCGTGTTGGAGGCCGAGGTCGACGACGTTCTCCTCGGTCCATGAGTGCCCATGACCGTCGTCGTAGCTGACGGTGAACGTGTACCGCTCGGGTAGCGGCGGGTCGGCGTCGCAGCGTTCGGACATGCGGTCGAAGAACGTGATGAGCTCGTAGCCGGGCGGCATGAGCGGGATCGGCTCGTTGAAGTACCGGACCCCTGAGATGGCAGGCACGACGTTCTGCGTCTGCTGCGCCCGTTCCAGGGGCGGGTCAGGCTTGATGGTGACGTTGAGGGCCGGTCCGGCGCCGACGTTGCGGACGACGAGGTCGATCAGACCGAACATGGTGCGGCCCTGTTCGAAGGTGACGACGACGTACGGGCGGGTCTGGTCGAGCCGTGCGGCTTGTCCCTGCTTCCACTGCCCGTACGCGAACCACGAGCCGGCGGCCGCGGCGAGGACACCGGCTGCGGTGGCGATACTTCCGATGGCGTCCCACGTCTCGACGGTGACCCCGAGGACCTCCTGGCTCATGTGTCCATGGTCGCGGGTGCCGCCGACAGTCCGGGCCTGACGTGGCCGTTCTGGCAGTGAAAACTGTGAGTAAAGTGCGAATCTGGCTAAGCGGTTCGGAAACCACGGAGGCCGGTCCCCCGCGTTTCCGCAGGTGAACCGGCCTCTCATGCGTCGGGCTGACAGGATTTGAACCTGCGACCCCTTGACCCCCAGTCAAGTGCGCTACCAAGCTGCGCCACAGCCCGAACAGCCCCTCATCGGGGCCGCGTGAACACTATCGCAGCGGGCCGCACTCGCTGGAATCGGGTCAGCGCTCAGCCCATCGACTTCTGGCCGTCGATCGTCTCGCGGAGGATGTCGGCGTGGCCGGCATGCTGGGCGGTCTCGGCCACGATGTGGACGAAGGCGCGCCGGGCCGACCAGGAGGCGCCGGGCTCGAACCACGGCGCGGCCGGCAGCGGGTGCCGGCTGTCGAGGTCGACGGTGCGCACCAGCTCGTCGGTGGCGGCCGCGACCTCGTCGTACTCCTCCAGCAGGCCGTCGAGGGTCTCGTCGTCGAGCATCCGGAAGCCGTCCCGGTACGCCAGCACCTCGGCGGGCGGGTTGCTCCAGTCGATGTTCGCCCAGTCGACGTCCGGCTGCTCCGCCGGCCCGTGCACGACGAAGCCGGCCCAGTTCTTCTCGACCGCGGCCACGTGCTTGACCAGCCCGCCGAGCGAGAGCTCACTGACGGTCGGACGGGAGCGGGCGGCCTCGTCGGTGAGGCCACGGACGGTGAACCGGAACAGCTCCCGGTGCTTGCGGAGGAGGTCGAGGAGGTCGTCGCGTTCAGTGGTCATGCGAGCAGCCTAGGAAGTCATCCGGCCAGTTCCTGGCCTCAATCGGAAACCTGTCCGGAGTCCGGTGAGACCTGCAGCGACGACGTGTCGACCGCCACGAACGACGAGGCCGGGATCTGCTTGAGCTCCTCGATCAGCCGCGCCGGCCAGCGCGCGCTCTGCTCGCCCTGGAAGTACCACGGCGACCCGTTGTCGGCGAGCACCAGTCCGTACTTCTTCATCGCCTTGATCACCGTGACGGCGTAGGCCGAGTAGCCGCTCGTCGAGAAGCCGGCCCGCAGCCGGAACCGCGCGCCCATCGGCGGGTAGGACAGCGACGACTCCGATCCCGCGTCGTGCCGGGCCGGCCAGAGGTGGTGCTTGCTGGAGACGTCGGTCGTGAACCGGATCGCGTGGTCGACCCGCCCGGCCTTCACCTCGTTCCACCGCAGCAGCCCCGGCAGGATCGGCAGGCCGGCGGCGTCGGCCGACGTCCAGCCGTCCGGGCGGAGGTCGTTCGAGCGCAGCGACCACACCGCCCCGGAGCCGGCCACCCAGTGCCCGTCGCGGATCCGGGTGTTCCAGGTCTCGTACAGCCGGCAGGCGCCCTTGTCGACGACGATCGTGTGCTTGTCCCCCGAGGAGCCACGGCCGCCCTCGACCCGGGTGTCGGCGCCGAGCGGGTACCGGACCCGGTCGCTCTCGGAGGCGTAGTCGAACCGCACCCGCACCTTCGGGTGCGACGAGCTCACGACCGTGATCGGGATGCCGTAGTTCGGTCCGTCACCGAAGGACGGCCCGAAGTCGGGGTGCAGGTCGACGTCGGTCGACATGTGCGAGAGCCACTGCCGGCTGCGCGCGTGCACCGGGAGGTGGCTCACGTCAGCGTGCCACCAGTTGTCCGAGGGGAACTCCGAGCAGTGGGTGCCCGCGACCGGCGTCGCGGAGACGGGCGCCGCGACGAGCGCGGTCGCCGCCAGGATCAAGACGAGCAGTCGTCGCATGCGCCGACGGTAACGCCACTGTCAGCGCTTGCGCTTCTCCCGCGGGCGCTGCTGGAGCACGATCGGGGTGCCGACGAAGCCGAACTCCTCGCGCAGCCGGCGCTCGATGAACCGCTCGTACGACGCGTCGAGCTTGCCGCTCGTGAACAGGATGAACGTCGGCGGCGCGGTCGTGGCCTGGGTGCCGAAGAGGATCCTCGGCTGCTTGCCGCTGCGCACCGGGTGCGGGTGCTCGGCGACCAGGCGGCCGAGGAAGCCGTTCAGGGTGCCGGTGGAGATGCGGGTCTCCCAGCCCTCCAGGGCCCGGTCGAGCGCCGGGACCAGCCGGTCGACGTGCCAGCCGGTGCGAGCCGTGACGTTGATCCGCGGCGCCCACTGCACCTGCACCAGCTCGCGCTCGATCTCGCGCTCCAGGTAGTGACGACGCTCCTCGTCGACGAGGTCCCACTTGTTGAACGCGATCACCAGCGCCCGGCCAGCGTCGCGCA
Source organism: Nocardioides sp. HB32 (assembly GCF_054058995.1). Classification (NCBI taxonomy): domain Bacteria; kingdom Bacillati; phylum Actinomycetota; class Actinomycetes; order Propionibacteriales; family Nocardioidaceae; genus Nocardioides; species Nocardioides sp. HB32. The sequence continues at coordinate 2,883,699 of NZ_JBSSBS010000001.1, read as the reverse complement.
CCGTCTGGAGGATCCGGACGTCCTGCTCGGAGATCGACTGCTCGGCGTCCAGGACGAGGACGGCGACCTCCGCGCGGTCGATCGCGGTCGAGGTGCGCAGCGAGGCGTAGTACTCGTGCCCGGACGCCTCCTTCACCCGCTTGCGGATGCCCGCGGTGTCGATGAACCGCCAGGTCCGCCCGCCGAGCTCGACCAGCTCGTCGACCGGGTCGACGGTGGTGCCCGCCACGTTGTCGACGACGACGCGCTCGGACCCGGCCAGCTTGTTCAGCAGCGAGGACTTGCCGACGTTCGGCTTGCCGACGATCGCGACCCGGCGCGGGCCACCGACCTCGGGATCACGCTCGGGCGGCGCCTCCGGGAGCGCGGCGAGCACGGCGTCCAGCATGTCGCCCGAGCCGCGGCCGTGCAGCGCGGAGACCGGGTAGGGCTCGCCGAGGCCGAGGTTCCAGAGCCCGTAGGCCTCCGCCTCGGCGCGCTGGTCGTCCACCTTGTTGGCGGCCAGCACGACCGGCTTGCCGGACTGGCGCAGGATCCGCACGACCGCCTCGTCGGCGTCGGTGATGCCGACCGTCGCGTCGACGACGAACAGCACGGCATCGGCCAGGCCGACGGCGATCTCGGCCTGGGCGGCGATCCGCTCCGCGAGGCCACGGGCGTCGGGGTCCCAGCCTCCGGTGTCGACGACCGTGAACGCCCGGCCGTTCCAGTTCGCGTCGTACGACACCCGATCGCGGGTCACGCCGGGGACGTCCTGGACGACGGCCTCGCGACGGCCGATGATCCGGTTCACCAGCGTCGACTTGCCGACGTTGGGCCGGCCCACGATGGCGAGGACGGGTACGGGGCCGAGCGCCTCCGCGGCGGCAGGCTCGAGCTCGGTCATGGTGCTCCTTCATCGGTGACCCCGGTGGCGGGGTCTGGATCTACGTCGGTCGGCGGCAGCGGACCCGGGAGCTCTCTCCCGGTCGACGCTCGCGCCCGGTTCAGCTGGACCAGCATGTGCTCCCGCAGGAACAACGAGGCCTTCTCCACTTGTTCCCGCGTCCTCGGCCACGGCTCGGGCTCGGTGCGCCACACCTCGCCGAACACCAGGTCGATCGTGGCGCCGCGCCGGGGCAGCGACCCGCTGGTGCCACCGGGCTCGCGGGTCCCGAGCATCGTCACGGGTACGACGGGCGCTCCGGACACCAGCGCCAGGTACGCCGCCCCGCGGTGGAACCGCTCCAGGTCGCCGGCCCCACGGCTGCCCTCCGGGTAGATGCCGATCGCGCGGCCGTCGCGCAGCGCCTTCAGGCAGGTCCGCACCGCCCGCGGGTCGGCGTCGTAGCGGTCCAGCGGGATCTGCCCGGAGTGCCAGAGGAAGTGGCCCAGGGGGCCCCTGAACATCTCGACCTTGGTCAGCACGTGCGCGGGCCGCGGCGCGAAGACCGCCAGCAGCGGGCCGTCCATCACCCCCACGTGGTTGGACGCGTAGATGATGGGACCGGACGCGGGCACGTTGCCGGGGTCGGCGACGCGCACGTCGTACCGCCGCCGGAACAGCCAGCGGGCCAGCGGGCGGAGCGGTGAGTGCAACAGGTACCGCGGCGCACCCTTGACCCGGTCGCTCCGCGGCCGGTCCAGGTGAGCCAGGGTGCTGCTCCTCACGTGCGCGCCTCGGCGTCCTCGACCAGTGCGACGACCAGGCCGATGACCTCGTCGAGCGTGTGCCCGGTGGTGTCGATCTGCACGGCGCCGTCGGCCATCACCAGCGGTGCGGTGGCGCGGCCGGAGTCGATCTGGTCGCGGGCGAGCAGGGACTCGCGGGTGGCCGCGACGTCCGCGGCACCCTGCTCGGCGGCCCGGCGCTCGGCGCGGGCGCCCGGGTCGGCGCTCAGGTACACCTTCACCGGCGCGTCGGGTACGACGACCGAGCCGATGTCGCGGCCCTCGACGACGATCCCGCCGTCGGTCGCGATCACCTCACGCTGGAGCTCCAGGAGGCGCGCGCGCACCTCGGGCACGGTGCTGACCGGTGAGACGGCGGCGTTGACGTCGTCCTGGCGGATCGCGACCGCGACGTCCGCGCCGTCGACGGTGATGGTCGGCGCGAGCGGGTCGGTGCCGGAGACGATCCGGGGCTCGGTGCAGCGGGCGGCGACCGCGGCGGGGTCGTGGACGTCCACGCCGTGGCGGAGCATCCACCAGGTCATCGCCCGGAACATCGCGCCGGTGTCCAGGTAGCGCAGCCCGAGCCGGTCCGCGACACCCCGAGAGGTGCTGGACTTGCCGGATCCGGAGGTGCCGTCAATCGCGACGACGAGGGGGCTGCTCACGGAGCGTCAGCCTACCGGTGGGTCACCCATCCCCGGGATTCGAGCGAGCCGAGCAGGTGCTCGGCGCGGGTCTCGTCGACGATCAGCTCGACCAGGCCGACCGGGCGTCCGGGGTCGTGGTCGATGTGGATGTCCTCGATGTTGACCTCGCTCGCGCCGGCGTCCGCGAACAGCCGCGCGAGCTCGCCCGGGTGGTCGGGGACCGACACGAAGACCGAGCGCATCGGCCGCACCGGCGCGCCGTGCTTCCCGGGGATCGCCGCGGTCCCCGCGACACCTTCGCGCAGCACGGCCTCGAGGCCGCCGCGATCGGCGGTCGCGACGGCGTCGATCAGCGTGTCCAGCTGGCTGCGGATCTCGCCGAGCAGGCCGAGCACCGCCTCGGCGTTCTGCGTGACGATCTGCCCGTAGAGCGCCGGGTCCCCCGCCGCCACGCGGGTGACGTCCCGGACGCCCTGCCCGGTGAGCGCCAGGTGGCCCTCCGGTGCGTCGGCAAGGCGGGCGGCCACCAGGGAGGCGAGCAGGTGGGGTACGTGCGAGGTCCGCGCGACCGCCCGGTCGTGCTCCGCGGGGGTGAGCCGCACCGGCACGCCGCCGCAGACGCCGACGAGTGCCTCGACCAGCGCGACCGCCTCGGGCGCGGCGCCGTCGTGCGGTGCGACTGCCCACGGCCGGCCGTCGAAGAGCGCCGCGCTCGCGGCCAGCGGCCCCGAGCGCTCGCTGCCGGCCATCGGGTGGCTGCCGACGTAGCGCTCGGCACCCGGACGCCCGGTGACCGCGGCGAGCGGGCCGGTCTTCACGCTGCCGACGTCGGTGACGTACGCGTCCGAGCCCTCCAGCGCGCGCACGATCTCGGCGCCGAGGTGGTCGGGCGGCACGGCGACCACGACCAGCTGCGGCCGGTCCTCGGGGCGACGCGGCCGGCCGGCGCCGAGACCGGACGCCGTGCGCACGTGCTCGGGCGCGGAGTCGGTGAGCAGCACGTCGATCCCGGCGCGGCGGCAGGCCAGGCCGATCGACGTGCCGAGCAGGCCGGTGCCGACGACCTCGACGGGTCCGGCCAGCTCACTCCGCATCGGGCACCGCCCGCACCCGCGTCAGGTCGCGGCGCAGCGCAGCGGCTCCGTGCAGGTAGACGTGCGTGACGTCCGAGCGCGGCAGGTCGGTCTCGACGTGCGCCATCATCCGCACGACCCGCGGCATCGACCCCTCGATCTCCAGCTCGCGGGCGCAGATCAGGGGGACGTCGCCGAAGCCCAACCGGCGGGCGGCGTACGCGGGGAACTCCGAGTGCAGGTCGGAGGTCGCGGTGAAGACCACCGAGATGAAGTCGTCCACCTCGAGCCCGTTGGCCGTCATCACGTCGGTCACCATCTCGGCCACCCGGTCGAGCATGTGGTCGCGCACGTCCTCGTCGAGCTGGGTCGCCCCTCGCACTGCCCTGACTGCCACGCGGCAAGGCTAGCGAGGCTCGACGGCCCGGCCGGTCCGGTCTCATGCGCCGCGGGCTGGTCGCGCGGCGAGCCGCCCTACGACGGCTGGTAGCTCCCGAACGACCAGTGGTTGCCCTCGGGATCCTCGACGCTGCCACCGCGACCGCCGTAGTCCTGGTCGACCATCTCCCGGACCACGGTCGCGCCGGCGCCGACGGCCCGGTCGAACACCTCGTCAGGGTCGTCGGTGACCAGGTACACCGCCGAGCCCCCGACGTTGGTCACCGCACCGTCGGGGCGGTCGCTGCCGAACATCAGGCCGCCCCCGCCCGGCCAGAGCCACTCGGCGTGCACGACCACCGACGGGTCGTTCTCGTCGCGGTACGTCGCGTGCTCGACGATTCCGATCGCGGACAGCCAGGCGATCATCGCCTCGGCGTCCCGGAAGGACATCGTGTACCAGAGCTTGATCTCGGCTGCAGTGCTCATGCGACTCACTCTTCCCCGGGTCGAGCACCCACGTCTTGGAGGAACGGGAACTCCTCGCGCAGCCAGGTCGTCGGCGGGCACCCGGCGAGCGCGACCCACTCGCGGGTGAGGTGGGCCTGGTCGGCGTACCCGCACCGGTGCGCGACCTCGGCCAGCGGCGCGCGGCCCACGAGCCGGCGCGAGGCCTGGAAGCGGCCGATCCGCTGCACGTGCTTGGGTCCGACACCGCACTCGGCGCGCACCAGCGAGCTCAGGTGGCGGCGGCTGTACCCGACCTCGTCCGCCACGGCCTGGACGGAGGTGCCCCGGGTCAGCCGCGCGAGCGCCCGCCCGACCTCGGCCCGCGGCGGGGGGACCTCCTGCAGCGCCCCGACCAGCGTGCGTTGCACCAGCGGGACCCGGGCGGCGGCCGGGGTCCCGGACAGCCGCTCCGGCAGGTCGCGCAGCCACGGCGCGACGTCGTCCAGCTCGAGCAGCTCCCCGGCCAGCGCTGCCGCCGGGACGCCGAACAACGCTCGGGCTCCGGCGGTCGTCAGGGCCAGCTGGACCCCGGCCTGGTGTCCGCTGTGGTGTATCTCGGCGGGTCCCGCGTGCAGCCCCGACACGGTCGACCACCGCGCCGTGCGACTGTCCGGCCGGCCGCGCCAGCCCACGTCCAGCGGCGCCCCCACCGGGAGCACGACGGTCAGGGTCGTGGACGGCAGCCCCCGGTGCACGCCCGGGCCGCCGAGGTCGACGTCGTACGCGACCACGGAGGCGACGTACGGCGCCAGCGCCCGCATGTACCGAACATTACCGATGACCTCTTGCGAATGCCGCGACACAGGCGGATCGTGGAGCAATGGTGGTCTCGTACGGTGTTCCAGACGGCCTTCCGACACTCTCCCGCGGCAAGCACAGGTCGCCCCGCAAGGGTGCCTGCTTCATGGAGATGGCGTCCGTCCTCGCTAACGAACCCTGGAGTGACAAGCCCCGCTGCACCGATCCGCTCCTCGCGCAGCTGGCCCGGCTGGTCAACGACCACAGCACCGACGCCGCGCGCAGCGACCTGGCGGTGCTGATCCCCTCGGTGATCGGCGTGCACGGCACCGGCCTGGCGTGGGACGTGCAGTTCGTCGCCGCGGTGGCCGGCGAGGCGATCGTGGACGTGCCGGAGTACCTCCAGCGCGCACTCGCCGGCGGCCTGATCCGCTGTGAGGAGCTCGCCGGCTCGCTCGGCCTGCTCGTCCCGGGCCTGCGCGACGCGCTGGACAGGGTGCCCGGCGCGGAGACCTGGGCCCGCCAGTGGCTGGACGGGAACCCGCTCACCGAGAAGCAGTTCCGCCGGCGCTCGGCGCCCCAGGTGGTCCGCTGCGCGGTGCGCGGGATCGCCACCGGCGCCGTGCCGGACCCCGACGCCCGGCTCGCCGACCTGCTCCGTGTCGGCATCGAGACCGGTCGCCGGCTCGCGCCGCCCGCCCCGGCGACGACTACAGCTGAGCGACGTCCAGCAGCTCGCCCAGCTCGGCGAGGCTGAGGTCGCGCATCTCCCCCACCGGCAGCCGGCCGAGCTGCACCGACCCGATCGCCGTGCGCGTGAGCCGGCGCACCGGATGGCCGACGTGGTCGAGCAGCCGGCGCACGATCCGGTTGCGGCCCTCGTGGACGACCAGCTCGACGATCGACTTCGACGCCGACGCCTCCACGATCCGCGCCCTGCGCACGGTCACCGGTCCGTCCTCGAGCGTGACGCCCTCGAGCAGCTGCTTGACGACCCGCCGGTAGACCTCCCCCTCGACCTCCGCGACGTAGGTCTTGTCCACCTCGTACGACGGGTGGGCCATCCGCTGCGCGAAGTCGCCGTCGTTCGTCAGCAGGATCAGCCCGGACGTGTCGGTGTCCAGCCGGCCGACGTGGAACAGCCGCTCGGGCCGGTCCGCGACCAGGTCGCCGAGGTTCTTGCGCCCCTCCGGGTCCGACATCGTGGAGACGACACCGCGCGGCTTGTTCAGCACCAGGTAGACCTTCTCCGAGATCGGCGGCAGCCGCTTGCCGTCCACCCGGATCACCGCCGTACGCGGGTCGACCTTGGTGCCCAGGCGGGTGACGACCTCGCCGTCGACCTCGACCAGCCCGCCGAGCATCAGCTCCTCGCACTTGCGCCGCGAGGCGACGCCGGACTGCGCGAGCAGCTTCTGCAGCCGGATCAGTCCGTCGTCGTCGGTCTCGAGGCCGACCTCGTCGCTCACGTCGGCTCGGTCCCCCCGTCGGGCTCGGTGCCGTCGCCGGAGTGCGGCGAGTGCGGGTGCGGCTGCTCGGGCTCGGCCTCCGGCGTCGGCGCGGACGACTGGCCGGACGACTGGGCCATCTCGGCGAGCTCGTCCTCGAGGTCGTCCATGTCCGGCAGGTACGGCGCCAGCTCCGGCAGCTCGTCCAGCGACGTGACACCGATCCGCTCCAGGAAGTAGCCCGTGGTGCGGTACAGGTTCGCTCCGGTCTCGTGGTCCTGCCCGGCCTCCTCGACCAGGCCACGGGTCAGCAGCGTGCGCATCACGCCGTCGACGTTCACCCCGCGGATGGCGGAGACCCGGGCGCGGGACACCGGCTGCTTGTAGGCCACCACCGCGAGCGTCTCCAGCGCGGCCTGGGTGAGTCGCGCCTGCTGCCCGTCGAGGACGTAGCCCTCGACCACCGCGGCGTACTCGTCGCGCGTGTAGTAGCGCCAGCCGCCGCCGACGTTGCGCAGCTCGAAGCCGCGGCCCTGCTCGGTGTACTCCGCGGCGAGCTCCCGGAGCGCCGCGGCCACGGCCTCCACGGGGTGGCCGACAGCCGTCGCGAGCGCCATCTCGTCCAGCGGCTGGTCCGCCACCATCAGCAGCGCCTCGAGGGACGGGCGCAGCTCCGCCACGGGTACGTCGAGGGTCTCGTCAGTCGTCTCGGTCATCATCGTTCCCCTCAGCTGCGGGCGCCGCCTCGGGCGGCGCGCCGTCGAACTCGTCGGTGATCAGGTCCTCGACGTCCGCGTCCTCGTCGCCGGTCCAGCGGACCGTGAGCTCGCCCAGCGGCGTCACCTGGTCGAACGCGACCGCGCCCTCGCGGAACAGCTCGAGCAGGGACAGGAACCGGGCGACCGTGGTCAGCCGGTCCGGTGAGTCGCCGCACAGCGCCCGGAACGTCATCGTTCCCTGCCGCTGCAGCCGCTCGACCACCAGGGCCGCCTGCTCCCGCACGCTGACCTTCGCGGCGTGGATGTGGTGCAGCGAGAGCTCCAGGACCGGCTTCGGCTCCATCGCCTTCGCCGCGAGCTGCGCGAACTGGTCGAGGCCGATGCCGATCAGCACCTCGGGCAGCAGCCCGGCGTACCGCTCCTCCAGCCCGACCATGCGCGGGTGCCGCTTCGCCTCACCGGCGAGCCGCTGCGCGAGCACGGCCGCGACCTGCTTGAACGCCTTGTACTGCAGCAGCCGCGCGAACAGGAGGTCGCGCGCCTCGAGCAGCGCCAGGTCCTCCTCGTCCTCGACGTCGCCCTGCGGCAGCAGCCGCGCGGCCTTGAGGTCGAGCAGGGTGGAGGCGACCAGCAGGAACGACGTCGTCTGCTCCAGGTCCCACGTCGAGCCGCCGGCCTTGACGTGCGCGATGAACTCGTCGGTGACCGTCGAGAGCGACACCTCGGTGATGTCGAGCTTGTGCTTGGCGATCAGGCTCAGCAGCAGGTCGAACGGGCCCTCGAAGTTGTCGAGCCTGACCTCGAAGGCGGGCGCGGTGTCCTGGGCTTCCTGCTGGGCGGTCATTCCTCGATCAATCGTCGCACCAGCGCGCTGTCGTCGCCATGGGACTCGAAGTCAGCGAGCACCATCGCGATCGCCTCGCGCACCAGGCGGCCACGGTCGACCGCCAGCCCGTGCGAGCGTCGCAGCACCAGCCGGGCGTGCTCGAGGTCGAGCAGCTCGTCGGAGGTGACGTACACCGTCATCTTCTCGTCGTGCCGGACCCGTCCGCTCGGCTTCTTCGGACCGGAGCGGTCCTCAGCGTCTGCCGGCTCCTCGTCGGCACGCTGCGACGTCGGCTGCGCGACAGCCGGGGCGGTGGGGCGGAACAGGTCGTCGGCAGCGGGAAGGCTCACTCGTCGAGACAACGAGCCAGCACCTCCTTGGCCAGCTGGCGGTAGGCCTCGGCGCCGGCGGACGCGGAGGCGTACGTCGTGATCGGCTCGCCCGCGACCGTGGAGTCGGAGAACTTCACGGTGCGCCGGATGACGGTGTGGAAGACCTTGTCACCCCACGCCTGCACCAGGCGCTCCATCACCTCGCGGCTGTGCAGCGTGCGGCCGTCGTACATGGTGCCGAGCACGCCGTCGATCTCGAGCTTGGGGTTGAGCCGCTCGCGGACCTTGTCGATGGTGGTCTTGAGCAGCGCGACACCGCGCAGCGCGAAGTACTCGCACTCCAGCGGCACGATCACGCCGTCCGAGGCGGTGAGCGCGTTGACGGTCAGCAGGCCGAGCGAGGGCTGGCAGTCGATCAGGATGACGTCGTAGTCCGCCATCGCCGGGGCGAGCACCCGCTGGAGGGTCTGCTCGCGGGCGACCTCGTGCACCAGCTGCACCTCGGCGGCGGAGAGGTCGATGTTCGACGGCAGCAGGTCCATGCCCGGCACGCCGCTCGGGACGACGACCTCGCGGATGTCGACCTCGCGGTCCATCAGCAGGTTGTAGATCGTGAGGTCCATCTCGTGCGGGTTCAGCCCGAGGCCGACGGACAGGGAGCCCTGCGGGTCGAAGTCGACGAGCAGCACCTTGCGGCCGTACTCGGCCAGCGAGGCGCCCAGGTTGATCGTCGTCGTGGTCTTGCCGACGCCGCCCTTCTGGTTGCACATCGAGATCACGCGGGCCTGGCCGCGCTCGGTCACGGGGCGCGGCTCCGGCAGGTCGGGCATCGGGCGCCCGGTCGGACCGAGCTTGGCCTCGGCCGGGGGGCGCTCGAAGGGAAGGGCGTCGGCCACGTGGTCCTCTCGGGGATCTGGTGCATCGGGGGAAGGAGGGACGGGGGTGCGGACGACGGGCGGCATCGTGCCGGCGACGCTGCCGCCGGGCGCCGAGGTCGGGCCTCCACCGAACGTGCCGCCTGCGTTCATCGAGCGCTCCCTCATCCATATGTCGACTCGACGACTTGTGGTCGACTCGCGGGCGACTCTAGGTGCGCCCCCCGACAGCGACAAGCCGAAGCGGGAAACCCCCAGCCCGATGGCGAAATCTGTTGATGGACTGTGCACTGCGCCGCCTGCAGTTGCACAGGCCACCCCCTGCCTGTGCACAGCCCTGTGGAGGACGGATCAGTCCGTCGCGGTGCTCCGGGGCACGGCGTGGACGAGGTCCTGGTAGTCCGGGTGCTTCTCGATCCAGCCCTTGATGAAGGGACACAGCGGCAGCACCTGCTTGCCGGTCCCGCGCACGTCGTCGAGACCGAACCGGGCGATCGCCGACCCGACGCCCCGGCCCTCGAACCGGTCGTCGACCTCGGTGTGGGTGAAGACCACCAGCCGGTCGGTGAGCTGGTACTCGGCGAACCCGGCCAGCTCGCCGTCGATGTGGGCCTCGTACCGGCCGGCCTGCGGATTCTTCGAAGTCGCGACGTCGCTCATGTCCTCGACCCTAGACTCCGGGTGTGCGACCACGGGGGGCCGTGACGGTCTTGCTGGCGGGGTTGCTCACGGGGGGATTGATCGCGTCCGGGGCCACCCCTGCGTCCGCGCGCCCGGAACGGGGCGGCCCGACGGTCAGCGTGCGCCTCGCTCCCCCGGTCGTCACCGTCGGCGAGCCGGCCGCGGTGGTGGCCCGGCTGACCACCTCCCAGCGGGGTCGCCCGCTGACGGTCGAGACCTACACCGACGGCGGCTGGGTGCCGCTCACCGACGGCACGTCCGACGCGGCCGGCCGCGCCGTCGTACCGCTGGACACCACGGCCGCGGGCACCCGGCGGCTGCGGGTGGTGGCCGAGTCGTGGAACGGCACGCCGGCCACGACCTCCAGCCCGGTGACGCTGAAGGTCTACGCGCCCTCGACGTGCACGCCGAGGCCGGCGCTCGCCGACCCGGGCGCCGGCCTCGCGGCGCGCTGCCTGGCCGCGCGGCTGGACCGCTGGCGCGGCGCCGGCCTGATGGGTGTCGGGCAGCAGCTCAACATGTCGAGCCAGCTGTACGCCGACCCGCTGACGGCGCTGGGCGGCCGGCGGGTCTCCGTCGTCGGCTTCGACCTGTGGGAGCTCGGCAAGACGAGGACCTACGAGTTCCCGTTCTTCGACCAGGCGTTCTCGGACCTGGTCGCCTGCGCTCAGGGCGGGGCGGTACTGACCGCGTCCTGGCACGCGCCGAACCCGCACACCGGCGGGGACTACCACGACCGGTCCTGGCACGACCTCGGCGCCCTGCTCCGGCCCTCGTCGCCGGAGGCGCAGACCTTCTGGGCCGGCTTCGACGAGCAGCTCGGCGTGCTCGCCGCGCTCCAGGACCAGGGCGTGGCCGTCGTCTTCCGGCCGTTCCACGAGGCGAACGGCGACTGGTTCTGGTGGGGACGGCCTAGCGCCACGGTCTTCAAGCAGGTGTACCGGGCGATGCAGCAGCGCGCCTGGGCCGCCGGCGTGCACAACGTGCTGTGGGCCTACTCGTTCGCCGCGGCGGACCGGACCGGCATCACCGCGCCTGAGAGGCTGGTCCCGGCCGCCGTGGACGTGGCCGGCATCGACTCCTACTACCCCTCGACCGGCTCGCACCGCGCCCAGGCGCCCTCGATGAACGGGTACGCCGCCGTGGCGAAGCGGGTGCCCCGGATGGCGATCACCGAGATCGGCCCGGCCGCGGACACCTCCCGCTCGTGGAAGGCGTCCACCGTCACCGCGACCGCGAAGGCGCAGGCCCGCAAGCCGCTGTGGGCACTGCTCTGGGTCGACGACGGGACCGGCGCCAAGCAGATCTCCTCCCTCAACGGCGGCCTGTCCTGGCTGGACTCCTGCCCCTTCGGCTACTGCCTCCTCTGACGACTGTCTGCTCGGCTGCGCCGAGACCGTCGAGTGACGCGAACTGGCTGGAAAATCGCCGTTCTGACAGCCAGTTCACGTCACTCGACGGGAGATCAGCCGCCCAGCCGCCGCATCGCGGTCGCCCGGAGCACCAGCTCACCGGCCTCGTCGGAGGCATCCAGGTCGGCCTCGGCCTCGATCACCCAGTCGTGGTGGCCCTCGGGGTCGTGGACGGTCTGGGTGACCTGCCAGGTGCGCCCGGTCTCGGCCACGGCCAGCAGGTCGGGGCCGCGGGCATCGGCGTCCAGCAGCACCCGGTCGTGCTCGGCGTAGTACTCCTCGATCGCCTCGTCCCAGGCCGACCGGGTCATCACGACCTCGCCCGGGGGGTCGGTGCGGTCCGCGGCGGCGCGCTCCATCGCCATCAGGCCGTCCAGGTCGTCGCGGGCGACCAGCTCGACCCGGCGGAACATCGCGTTGCGGATCATCACCGCGAACGCACGCGCCTGCTTCGAGATCGGCCGCGGCGACGGCGGCGGCTCGTGGTGAGCCACGTCCGACCGCACGTGTGAGGGGTCCGCCAGCGCCTCCCACTCGTCGAGCAGCGAGGAGTCGGTCTGCCGCACCGTCTCCCCCAGCCACTCGACCAGGTCCTCCAGCTCCGGCGTCCGGTGCTGGTCCGGGACGGTCTGCCGCAGCGTGCGGTACGCGTCGGTCAGATAGCGCAGCACCAGCCCCTCGGAGCGGGCCAGCTGGTAGCGCCCGACGAAGTCGGTGAACGACATCCCCTGCTCGTACATCTCCCGCACGACCGACTTCGGCTGCAGCGCGTCCTCGGGGAGCCACGGGTGGCGCTGCCGGTAGATCTCGTACGTCGCCTCGAGCAGCTCCGCGAGCGGCCGTGGCCACGTCACCTCCTCGAGGAGCGCCATCCGCTCGTCGTACTCGATGCCGTCCGCCTTCATCTCGGCCACCGCCTCACCCCGAGCGGCGAACTGCTGCTGCATCAGGACCTGCCGCGGCCCCTCCAGCACCGCCTCGATCACCGACACGATGTCGAGCGTGTGCTCCACCGCCTCGGGATCCAGCACGTCGAGAGCGGCGAGCGCGAAGTGCGCGAGCGGCTGGTTGAGCGCGAAGTCCACGGGCAGGTCGACCGTGAGCACGTAGCGGCGGCCGAGCGCGTCCGGCTCGTCCAGTCGCGTGAGTACGCCGGAGTGCACGAGCGACCGCGCCAGCCGGAGGGCGCGGCGCGCCAGCCGCCGCTGCTGGCGCGGGTCCTCGTGGTTGTCGGTGAGCAGCCGCCGCAGCACCGGGAACGCGTCCTCGTCCCGGGCCAGGACGTTGATCAGCATCGCGTTGTCGACCTTCATCCGCGAGACGAGCGGCTCCGGCTCCCCCGCCACGAGCTTGTCGAAGGTCTGCTCGGTCCAGACGACGGTGCCCTCCGGGGGCTTCCGCAGCTGCACCTTCGAGTTCTTCCTGCCCGCGGCCTGCCGCTCGGCGACCTTGGCCTTGGCCTTCTCGTTCTCGATGACGTGCTCGGGCGCCTGCACCACGACGTACCCGGCGGTGTCGAAGCCGGCTCGGCCCGCGCGGCCGGCGATCTGCAGGAACTCGCGGGTCCGCAGGATCCGCTGCCGGCTGCCGTCGAACTTCGTCAGGCCCGTGAAGAGCACGGTGCGGATCGGCACGTTGATGCCGACGCCGAGGGTGTCGGTGCCGCAGATGACGCCCAGCAGGCCGGCCTGCGCGAGCTGCTCCACGAGTCGGCGGTAGCGCGGCAGCATCCCCGCGTGGTGGACGCCGATCCCCCGTCGCAGCAGCTTCGAGAGCGTCTTGCCGAACCCGGCCCCGAACCGGACCTGATCCAGTCGGTCACCGAGGTCGGGCTTCGGCACCCAGCCGGCCTTGAGCAGCGTCGTGGCGTGCTCGACGGCGTCCTTCTGGGTGAAGTGCACGACGTAGACCGGACCCTGGCCGGTCGTGACCAGCTCCTCCAGGGTCTCCGCGAGCGGCGTCATCACCCAGGAGAACGTCAGCGGCACCGGGCGTACGGCGTCCGCGACGACGGTCGTCTCCCGCCCGTTGCGCCGGGTCAGGTCCGCGGCCAGGTCGGTGACGTCGCCGAGGGTCGCCGACATCAGCAGGAACTGCGCCTGCGGCAGCTCCAGCAGCGGCACCTGCCAGGCCCAGCCCCGGTCCGGCTCGGCGTAGAAGTGGAACTCGTCCATCACCACGAGGCCGACGTCGGCGGACGATCCCTCGCGGAGCGCGATGTTGGCGAGCACCTCCGCGGTGCAGCAGATGATCGGCGCGTCGGGGTTCACCGAGGCGTCGCCGGTGAGCATGCCGACGTCGGCGGCGCCGAACTCCTCGACCAGCGCGAAGAACTTCTCGCTGACGAGCGCCTTGATCGGCGCCGTGTAGAAGGACACGCGGTCCTCGGCCAGCGCGGCCCGGTGGGCGGCCTCGGCTACCAGCGACTTGCCGGACCCGGTCGGCGTCGCGAGCACCACGTTGTCCCCGGACAGGAGGGAGAGGATCGCCTCCTCCTGGTGCGGGTACAGCGTCAGCCCGCGGTTCGCAGCGGCCGCGGTGATGACTTCCAGCAGATCGCTCACGTCGACATCTTTCCCCTTGCACTCGCCAAGCCGTGGTTGCTCGATCGCATCATCTCGGCCACGTAGCGAGGCAGCGCGAGGCCTACGCGATCAAGACACTAGTCGCGGGCCCTCGGGTGGGCAGTGGCGAACACTTCCCGCAGGTTGTCCACGGTCACCAGCGTGTAGACCTGCGTGGTCGTGACCGACGCGTGGCCGAGCAGCTCCTGGACGACGCGGACGTCGGCGCCGCCGTCGAGCAGGTGCGTGGCGAACGAGTGTCGCAGGGTGTGCGGCGAGACGTCCTTGGTCACCCCGGCCCGCTCGGCAGCCTTGACCAGCACCGCCCACGCCGACTGGCGCGACAGCCGGCCGCCGCGCGCGTTGAGGAACAGCGCCGGCGTGCCTTTCCCGGCGGCCACCAGCTCGGGACGCCCGCGGACCAGGTAGCTGCCCACGGCCTCGCGGGCGTACGACCCGACCGGCACCAGCCGCTCCTTGCCACCCTTGCCGCGCAGCAGCACGGTGCCGACCACCTCCCCCGCGTCCGGGAGGTCCAGGTCGTCGACGTCCAGACCGACGGCCTCGGAGATCCGGGCACCCGTGCCGTACAGCACCTCCAGCAGCGCCCGGTCCCGCAGCGCCAGGGTGGTCGCCGGCGATCCGGCCGCCTCCAGGATGGCCTCGACGTCGGCCAGCGGCAGCGCCTTCGGCAGCCGCTTCGCCGGGGCGGGCGGCTTGACGCCGCTCGCCGGGTCGACGGTCGCGAGGCCGTCGGCGACCGCGAACCTGTGGAAGCCGCGCACCGCCACCACCGTGCGAGCGGCGGAGGTGGAGCTCAGCGCCGGATGACCCTGGTCGCCCTCACGGAGACGCATCAAGAAGCCCGACACCGTCGCCTCGCTGATGCCGGCCAGGTCCTCGATGCCGACCTCGGCGAGGTACTCCTGGTACCGCCGCAGGTCCCGGCGGTACGACGTCAGCGTGTTCGCCGCGAGGCCGCGCTCCACCGAGAGGTGGTCGAGGTAGGTCCGGACGGCGCGCTGGACGTCGTTCATGCCGCGACGTTCAGCTGAGCACCTCGTCGAGGGAGACGGCGTCGATGCCGACCGCCTCGCCCACGGGGCCGTTCGTGAGCCGCCCGTCGTAGGTGTTCAGGCCGAGGGCCAGCGAGTGGTTGTCGCGGCACGCCTGCTGCCAGCCCCTGTCGGCCAGCGCCACGGCGTACGGCATCGTCGCGTTCGTGAGCGCGTAGGTGGAGGTGTTCGGGACCGCGCCCGGCATGTTCGCCACGCAGTAGAACGTCGAGTTGTGCACCTGGTACGTCGGGTCGTCGTGCGTGGTGGCGTGACTGTCCTCGAAGCAGCCGCCCTGGTCGATCGCGATGTCGACGAGCACCGAGCCGGGCTTCATCCGCGAGACCAGGTCGTTGGAGACCAGCTTCGGCGCCGCCGCGCCCGGGATCAGCACCGCGCCGATCACCATGTCCGCCTCCATCACCTGCTGCTCGATGGCCAGCTTCGACGACGCCAGGCCGTGGACCCGGTTGTTGTAGCGCCAGAACGACATCCGCAGCTTGTCCAGGTCGGTGTCCAGCAGCGTGACGTCCGCGCCCATGCCGAGCGCGATGTTCGCGGCGTTCTGCCCGGAGACGCCGGCGCCGATGATGACGACCTTGGCGTTCGCGACACCGCCCACACCGCCCATCAGCACGCCGCGGCCGCCCTGGGCCTTCATCAGGTTGTAGGCGCCCACCTGGGGTGCGAGGCAGCCGGCGACCTCGGACATCGGGTACAGCAGCGGCAGCCCGCCCGAGGGCAGCTGCACGGTCTCGTAGGCGATGCCGGTGACCTTGCGCCGCATCAGCTCCTCGGTCAGCGGCTTGTCCGCGGCCAGGTGCAGGTAGGTGAAGAGCGTCAGCCCCTCCCGCATCCGCGGGTACTCCTCGGCGACCGGCTCCTTGACCTTGAGCACCATGTCGACGTTCCCGTCGGTGCCCCAGGCCTCCTCGGCGGTGCCGACGATCGTCGCGCCGGCCGCGACGTACTCCTCGTCGGTGATCTGGGAGCCCAGACCGGCGCCCTGCTGGATGAGGACCTCGTGCCCGTGCGCGATGAGCTCGTGCACGCCGATCGGCGTGATCGCCACCCGGTACTCGTGGTTCTTGACTTCCTTGGGGACGCCGACCTTCACGAATCCTGCTCCTTCTGGTGATCTGGGCCACTCCGTCGGGGCACCGGCGCGAGCCTACTCCCGGCGAGGAGGACGGCGAGCGCGAGGTGGGCGTCGCGCAGGCGCCCCCCGGCGACGGCGTCGTGGAGGTCCGCGAACGGGATCCACGCGAGCTCCATCTCGGCCTCCTCGTGCTCCGGCTGGAAGTCGCCGCGACCCACCTCGGTGAGGTCCCGGGCCAGGAAGTAGTGCGACATCTCCGCCGTGATCCCCGGCGAGGAGTACGCCGAGGTCAGGTGCGTCCAGGACCGGGCCTCGAGCCCGGCCTCCTCGGCCAGCTCGCGCCGGGCGACGTCGAGCGGTTCCTCACCGTCGACGTCCAGCAGCCCCGCCGGCAGCTGGACGAGCGTCTCCCGGACGGCGTGCCGGTACTGCCACAGGCACAGCGCCCGGTCCTGCGCGTCGAGCGCCAGCACGATCGCAGCGCCCGGGTGCTCCACGACCAGCCGGGAGAACGGCTCTTCGTCGGGGTGCCCAGGGCGGCGGATCAGGTCGTTGCGGAGCCGGACGACCCAGCCGCCCCCGTCGTACTCGAGGCGGCTCTCGGCCACCGGCCACTGCCCGGGGACGTCGGCGAGCTCGGGAGGCACCGGATCAGTCGTCCTCGGGCTCGCGACGCAGCCCGGTCTCGTCGATCGGGAACCGCAGCTCCTTCTGCCGCTCGATCGCGGCGCCGACCAGGCCCTTGAACAGCGGGTGCGGCCGGGTGGGGCGGGAGCGCAGCTCGGGGTGGGCCTGGGTCGCGACGTAGTACGGGTGCACGTCGCGGGGCAGCTCCACGAACTCGACCAGGTGGTTGTCCGGGGACGTGCCGGAGAAGACCAGTCCGGCGTCCTCCAGCTGGTCGCGGTAGGTGTTGTTGACCTCGTACCGGTGCCGGTGGCGCTCGTCGATCTGCGCCTCGCCGTACACCTGACGTGCGATCGAGCCCTCCTTGAGAGAGGCCGGGTACAGGCCGAGGCGCATGGTGCCGCCCAGGTCACCGGCGCCCTCGACGAACGCGACCTGCTCGGCCATGGTCGCGATCACCGGCTCGGGGGTGTCCGGGTCGAACTCGGTCGAGCCGGCCTTCTCCAGGCCCAGCACGGACCGGGAGTACTCGATGACCATGCACTGCAGGCCCAGGCACAGGCCGAGGGTCGGGATGCCGTGGGTCCGGGCGTAGGTCAGCGCCCCGAGCTTGCCCTCGATGCCGCGGACGCCGAAGCCGCCGGGCACGCAGATCGCGTCGACGTCGTGGAGGTTCTTCGCGGCTCCGGCCTCGGTCTGGCACTCGTCGGAGGCGACCCAGCGCAGGTTCACCTTGGCCTCGTGCGCGAAGCCGCCGGCACGCAGCGCCTCGGCCACCGACAGGTAGGCGTCTGGCAGGTCGACGTACTTGCCGACCAGCGCGACGGTGACCTCCTCCTTCGGGTGGTGCACCCGGCGCAGCAGGTCGTCCCACACCGTCCAGTCGACGTCGCGGAACGGCAGGTCGAGCCGGCGTACGACGTAGGCGTCGAGTCCCTCGCGGTGCAGCACCTTGGGGATGTCGTAGATCGAGGGCGCGTCCGCGGCCGTGACGACGGCGTCCTGGTCGACGTCGCACATGAGCGAGATCTTCTTCTTGATCGACGGCGGCAGCTCGCGGTCCGCACGGCAGACGACCGCGTCGGGCTGGATGCCGACCTGGCGCAGCGCGGCGACGGAGTGCTGGGTGGGCTTGGTCTTCAGCTCGCCCGACGGGCCGATGTAGGGCACCAGCGAGACGTGCAGGAAGAAGCAGTTGTCTCGGCCGATCTCGTGCCGGGTCTGGCGCGCGGCCTCGAGGAACGGCAGCGACTCGATGTCGCCGACGGTGCCGCCGATCTCGGTGATCACGACGTCGACGCGCTGCCCGTCCGGACCGGTCCCGCCCATCGCCAGGATCCGGTCCTTGATCTCGTTCGTGATGTGCGGGATCACCTGGACGGTGTCGCCGAGGTAGTCGCCGCGGCGCTCCTTGGCGATCACGCTCGAGTAGACCTGCCCGGTCGTCACGTTCGCGATCTGGCCGAGGTCGGTGTCCAGGAACCGCTCGTAGTGCCCGATGTCGAGGTCGGTCTCGGCGCCGTCGTTCGTCACGAACACCTCGCCGTGCTGGAACGGGTTCATCGTCCCGGGGTCGACGTTGAGGTAGGGGTCGAGCTTCTGCATCGTCACGCGTAGTCCGCGCGCCTTGAGCAGGCTGCCGAGGCTGGACGCCGTCAGGCCCTTCCCGAGCGAGGAGGCGACGCCTCCGGTCACGAACACGTGCTTGGTGGGCGTCCCGTTGATCACGGAACTCCATGCTACGTGAGAGGGACGGCTCCGTCCGACCCCGACGCACCGAAGGATCCACCTTGGACCGTGAAAGAACGGATCAGGGCCAGGGTGGCGGTCACCCGGCCGAGCGGTGTGTCCACCCCGTCGACGGTTGCGGCCTGCGCCGCGGACGGCTCCCCGCGCAGCCCGGCCAGGTCGCCGGAGCCGGTGGCGGACGTGGTGTCGCCCGCGACCACGACGCCCGTGGCCTTGTCGGCGAGGCCGCTCACGAGGCCGGCCAGGATCGCCGGGTCGGTCGACCGGCCGAGGACCACGAGGACGGCCGGCGCCCGGGGCGCGCCCTGGGGCGAGGTCAGCACGTCGGCGCCGTCCAGGCTCTGCCGCACCGACGCAGCGTCCGAGCCGGGCAGCTCGTCGCCGGACACGGCGAGACCGACCAGCTGGCCGATCCGGACGTACGTCGAGGCGTCCTGGCTGACCGCACCGGACCCGAGCTGCTGCGCGAGCTGGCTGCCGAGCGTGTCCACGAGCGACTTCTCCGAGGGGTCGGTGAGCGTCGGGTGCGCGTCGTACGTGCCGGCGACGGTGCCGCCCGCGGACTGGACCTCGGCGCCGAGCGCGCTGACCGTGTCCGCATCGGCCCCCGGCAGCACCAGGATCGAGACCGCCTTGCCGTCCAGGCCATTCGCGTAGAGCCTGCCGGCCGCAGCGCTGGCGAACGTGTCGCCGTACGACGCGGTCTGCCGCACCTCGTCCTGCTGGCGCGTGGTGGCCGCGGCCGGCTGGTCGTCGCGGCCGAGGTCGCTGAGCGGGCCGCCGCCGAGGACCACGCCGACGGCGAGCGCGAGGAAGACGGCGACGAGGGAGACGACGTGCTGGCGGAACGAGATCACGGGACGAGTCCTTGCAGTGTGTCGAGCCAGTCCTGGCCGACGGGGGTCACGGACAGGGCGGCCGCGAGCGCGACCAGACCGGCGAGCAGCACCAGCAGCAGGTGCCACGGGCGCACGCGGCCGGAGTACAGGTGCGGCACCGCGGCGGCGTCGACCAGGCGTGGGCCCACCTTGAGCCGGGTCAGGTAGGTGCTGGCCAGGCCCGCGCGCTGGCGGTCCAGGAAGTCCTCGAGCGTCGCGTGCATGCCGACGCCGACGATGACCGCCGCCTCGGCGGCGTCCGCGAGGATCAGGGCCGCGTCCTCGGGGATCGCGCCCGACTCGAACCGGAGCGCGCGTACACCGAGGCGCTCGAGCGACTCGACCTGCGTCCTGCCGCCGCCGCGCTCGGTGCGCAGCACGACGTCACGGGCCGATTTCAGGGTCTTCGCGCTCGGCTGCTCGGCGTCGTCGGCGTGCGCGTCCAGCACCACGACGTCCGGGGTGAACCCGGCCGCGCGCAGCGTCTCGGCTCCCCCGCCGACGCCGACCAGCACCGGGTCCTGCTCGCGCAGGAACGGGCGGATCGCGGACAGCTCGCGCTCGTGGTCGTGGCCACGCACGACCACGACGACCGGTCGCCCGGCGATCCGGGTGCGGAGTCGCGGGACGCCGCGCCCGTGCAGCAGCAGGTCCTCCTCGCGCCGCAGGAACTCCGTGGTGTTGTGCGTGAACGTCTCCAGCTGCGTCGCCAGCCCACTGCGCGCCGCATCCAGCTCGGCCGCGACAGTGGCACCGTCGAGCGCCCGCCCGCTGCAGAGCAGCACGTCGTCGGCGTACACCGACCCCTCGTGCAGCCGGACCGCCCGGCCGTCGCGGATCGCCGCGAGCCCCTCGGTGCCGACCCCGTCGACGACGAGCACGCCGGCGTCGACCAGCACCTGGGGTCCGAGGTTCGGGTAGCGGCCGGAGATCATCGGCGTGGCGTTCACGACCGCGGCGACCCGGGCGTCGACCAGTGCCTGCGCGGTCGCCCGGTCCAAGTCCACGTGCTCGAGGACGGCGATGTCGCCGGGACGGAGCCGGGGCACCAGGGCGCGGGTCCTCCGGTCCACGCGGGCGGTGCCGACGAGGCCGGGCAGGCCGACCGTGGAGCGTTGGCGAACGGGGTTCCTCAGCACTGACCCCATGCTGCCAAAGCAGACG
The DNA here is from genome assembly GCF_054058995.1 of Nocardioides sp. HB32. Lineage (NCBI taxonomy): Bacteria > Bacillati > Actinomycetota > Actinomycetes > Propionibacteriales > Nocardioidaceae > Nocardioides > Nocardioides sp. HB32. The sequence continues at coordinate 2,863,271 of NZ_JBSSBS010000001.1, read as the reverse complement.
GCCCGATCGGCGGACCGCGGGATGCCGGGCGCGTCAGCGCTCGGAGTGGGCCACGTCGAGCAGCTCGCGGGCGTGTGCCAGCGCGGTGTCGGAGTCGGCCAGTCCGGCCAGCATCCGGGACAGCTCGCGCTCGCGCTGCTCGTCGTCGAGGACGGTGAGGCCGGAGCTGGTGACGGTGCCGTCCGACGACTTCTCCACCACGACGTGCCGGTCGGCGTACGCCGCGACCTGCGGCAGGTGGGTCACGACCAGCACCTGGGCGCTCCGGGCCAGCTGCGCGAGCCGGCGGCCGACCTCGACCGCGGCCGCGCCGCCCACGCCCGCGTCGACCTCGTCGAAGACGAACGTCGGCACCGGGCTGGTGCCGGCGAGCGCGACCTCGAGGGCCAGCATCACGCGGGAGAGCTCGCCGCCCGACGCGCCCTTGGCCAGGGGCCGGGGCTCGGAGCCGGTGTTGGCGGCCAGCATCAGCTCGACCTCGTCCGCGCCGGACGCCGTGAACCGCTCCTTCGGGCGGACCTCCACGGTCAGCCGGGCGTGCGGCATCGCCAGCAGGGCCAGCTCTGCGGTGACCTCCTCGGCCAGCCGGCCCGCGGCCACGCCGCGCGCTGCGGTCAGTGCGGAGGCGGCGGCGTCCCGGTCGCGGCGCAGCACCTCCTGCTCGGCACGCAGCACCTCGATCCGCTCGTCGGTGCCGTCGAGCTCGAGCAGCCGCGTCGCCGACCGCTCGGCCCAGGCGAGCACCTCGTCGATGCTCTCGCCGTACTTCCGGGTGAGCGCGGTCAGCGCCGCGCGTCGCTCGGAGACGGCCGCCAGGCGGGTCGGGTCGGTGTCGATGCGAGTGGCGTAGGACGCGACGTCGGCCGCCAGGTCGGATAGCAGGTAGGTGATCTCCGCCAGCCGGTCGGCGAGCTCGCCCGCCTCGGCGTCGTGCTCGCGCACGCCGTCAAGCAGCGTGCGGGCCGCAGACGTCGCCGCCAGTGCGTCCGGGTCGCCCTGCTCGCTGGAGAGCGCCTCCCGGGCCTGCTCGGCCGCCGTGCGCAGCGTGTCGGCGAATCCGAGCCGTGACTCCTCGGCGGCGAGCGCGGCGTCCTCGCCCGGCTCCGGGGCCACCGCCTCGACCTCGCCGAGCCCGAACCGCAGCAGGTCGGCCTCCTGGGCCCGCTCCCGGGCGCGGGCGACGACGTCGGCGAGCTCCCGCTCGACGGCGTCGTGGCGGCGGTACAGGTCGGCGTACGTCGCGAGCAGCGTCGCCAGCTCGGTCCCGCCGAACCGGTCCAGCGCCTCGCGCTGGGCGCGCGCCCGGAGCAGCCGGTGCTGGTCGGACTGGCCGTGCACGGCCACGAGCGGCTCGCTGACCGCGGCCAGCGAGGACACGGGCACGGCGGCGCCGCCGACGAAGGCACGCGAGCGCCCCTCGGCGGAGACGTTCCGGGCCAGCACGACGCGGTCGTCCTCGACCTCGCCGCCGGCCTCCTCCACGGACGCCGCGAACTCCCGCAGCGCGCCCACGCGCACGACGCCCTCGACCCGGGCGTTCTTCGCCCCGGTGCGCACCGCGCCACTGTCCGCGCGTCCCCCGAGCAGCAGGCCGAGCGCGGTCACGATCATGGTCTTGCCGGCGCCGGTCTCGCCGGTGATCACGGTCAGGCCCGGACCGAGCTCCAGTGTCGAGGAGTCGATCACGCCCAGCTGGCCGATCCGGATCTCCTCAAGCACCGCTGTCCCTCCGCCGCCGCTCGGACGAGCCGCGCCAGCCCTCGACCGGAAGTCCGAACTTGGCCACCAGCCGGTCCGTGAACGGCGCCTCGTGGAGGCGCACCAGCCGGACCGGAGTGGTACCGCGACGGACCTCGATCCGGGCGCCCGGCGGCAGGTCGAACGAGCGTCGGCCGTCGGCCCACAGCACACCGAAGCCGTCGGTGCGGGCGAGCACCTCCACCGCGAGCACGGACGCCGGCGCCACCACGAGGGGGCGGGCGAACAGCGCGTGCGCGCTGATCGGGACCAGCAGCAGCGCCTCGACCCCGGGCCAGACGATCGGGCCGCCCGCGCTGAAGTTGTACGCGGTCGAGCCGGTCGGGGTCGCACAGACCACGCCGTCACAGCCCCACCGCGACAGCGGCCGGCCGTCGATCTCGACCACGACCTCGAGCATCCGCTCCCGCGCGGCCTTCTCGACGCTGGCCTCGTTGAGCGCCCAGGTCCGGGCGACGACCTCGCCCTCGCGGTGCATGGTGACGTCCAGGGTGAGCCGGTCCTCGATCGAGTACCGGCGGTCGACGATGGCCTCGATCGTCGACTCCATGTCTTCGTACTCCGCCTCGGCCAGGAAGCCCACGTGGCCGAGGTTCACACCGAGCACCGGCGTGCCCGAGCCGCGGCTCAGCTCCGCCGCCCGCAGGATCGTGCCGTCACCGCCGATGACGACCACGAGCTCGCAGTCGTTGCTGGCGGCCTCCTCGGGGACGATCTCGAAGCTCCCGTCCGGCTCCTCGAACCCGAGGTCCAGCGCCTCGCCGGTGAGCAGGCGGACCAGCACGCCGTTGGCGCTCAGCGCCTTCGCGAACGCACGGGCCACCTCGCGTGCGTCGTCGCGCCCGGTGTGGGCGACCAGCAGCACGCGACGGGTCGGCTCCGTGCTCGTCACGGGTCCACCTTCTCACCCGCCGCCCCCACCGGTGCGGCGGCGCGCACCGTGGTGTGGATGGCCTCCTCGTCCAGGGTCGCCGGGCCGCGACGCAGCCACAGGAAGAACTCCACGTTCCCCGACGGGCCCGGGAGAGGGCTGGTGGCCAGCTGGTGCGCGCCCCAGCCCCGGGACGCCGCGGCGGCGGCGACGTGGGCGACCGCCTCGGCCCGCAGTGCCGGGTCGCGCACGACGCCGCCCTTGCCGACCCGGTCCTTGCCGACCTCGAACTGGGGCTTGACCATCAGCGCGAGGTCGCCGTCCGGCGCGGTCACGCGGAGGAGGGCGTCCAGGACCAGCTCGAGGGAGATGAACGAGAGGTCGCCGACCACCACGTCGACGGGACCATCGGTGATCCGAGTCGTCAGCTCGCGGACGTTGACCCGGTCGCGCACCAGCACGCGCTCGTCGGACTGCAGCTTCCAGGCGAGCTGGCCGTAGCCCACGTCCACCGCGACCACCTGGGCGGCCCCGTGTCGCAGCAGCACGTCGGTGAAGCCGCCGGTCGAGGCGCCGGCGTCGAGGCAGCGGCGACCCTCGACAACGAAGCCCTCCGGCTCGAAGACCGCGAGCGCGCCCGCGAGCTTGTGGCCGCCGCGGGAGACGTACTCCGGGCGGTCGGGGTCGGTCGTGACCACGACTGCGGCGTCGGTCGTCACCCCCGTCGCAGGCTTGGTCGCGACGGCGCCGGCCACGGTCACCCGACGCTGCGCGATCAGCTCGCTCGCGTGCTCCCGCGACCGGGCCAGGCCGCGGCGGACCAGCTCGGCATCCAGGCGCAGCCGTCGCGGTGGCACGTCAGGCCGGGTGGTCGCCGGTGTCGTCGGTCGCGTCGAGCGCCCGGCGCAGCTGCTCGTGGGCGGTCTCGAAGACGCCCACGTGCTCCTCGATCGGGCGCTCCTCGAGCTCCTCGACGGCGACGATCACCTCGTCCACGCCGGAGACCCCCGTGCGCACGGCCTCCGGATCCGACGGCACCGTCTCGGGCTCCTCAGTCATGCTCCGAGGCTATCGCGCGGGCACCTCGAGGGCGGACACGTGCACCGGTTCGCCGCTCCGGTCCAGGTGGTCCCACGCCGTCTCGGCGACGACGCGCCACCAGTCCGCCGGATCGCCCGCGCCGGAGACGGCCAGGCTCCGGCCGTCGGTCGCGGCCCGCCAGCCCCCCAGCTCGAACCCGTCGCCGGCGGCCGCCGGTGCCCGGTGCGCAGCCAGGAGCCCGGCCAGGTCCGGTGCCAGGTACGTCGGACGCTGATCCGCCGGCGCCACCACGAGCTCGGCGAGCCCGGTGACCCCGGTCAGCACCAGCAGCGAGTCGAGACCTGCGTGCCGAGCGCCCTCGATGTCGGTGTCGAGCCGGTCGCCGACCATCAGCGGGCGCTCGCCGCCGACCCGGCGCACGGTCTCGTCGAGCAGTGGTCGAGCCGGCTTGCCCGCCACCTCGGGGTCGACCCCGGTGAACCGACGCAGCATCTCCACCTGCACGCCGTGTCCGGGCGCGACCCCGAACGCCGCCGGGAACGTGTGGTCGGTGTTGCTCGCCACCCAGGGCAGGCCGTCCCGGATCCGCACCGCGGCGCGCATGATCGCCGACCACCGCACGTCGGGCCCGTAGCCGGTGGTGATCGCGACCGCGTCGTCGTCGGCGCCCACGGGGACCAGGCCCTCGGCCTCGAGCGCCTCCCGCAGTCCGTCCGCCCCCAGGCACACGATCCGGGCACCGGCGCCGAACCGCTCCGCCACCAGGCGGGCAGCGGCCTGCGCCGAGGTGACGACGTCCTCGGTCCTCGCGTCCACCCCGAGGTCGCGCAGGTGCTCGGCGACGGTGGCCGGGGGCCGCGAGGCGTTGTTGGTGATGAACGCCAGCCGCAGGCCCTCCGCACGCGCCTGGGCGAGGTGCCCGGGGGCGCCCGGCACCGCGTCGCCACCGACGTAGACGACGCCGTCGAGGTCGAGCATCGCGAGATCGTAGGCTCGGCACAGGGCCTGCGCTGACGAGCCGAGCACGCGTGCCTCCTCGGGATGCGGATGTGCCCGCACCCTACGATGCTCCGATGGACGCCGGCTCCCTGGTCCCCCCGCCGCACGTGGCGCGGCCGCTGCGGCTCCTCCCCTTCCGGGGGCTGACCCTCGCCCCGTCGCGCATCGGAGCGCCGTCCTCGGTCCGGGCCTTCACGCGGCCCTACCAGGACGTCGCCGAGCGCCTCCAGCGGTGGGAGCGGCGGGACCAGCTCAGCCGTGACGACCACCCCGCCGTCTACCTGCACGAGTTCACCACCGGTGGGGTCACCGTGCGCGGCCTCGTCGGTGCGCTGGACATCTCGCACCGAGCGGCCGGGCGAGGCGACGTCGCGGTGTTCCCCCACGAGGGCGTGCACCCGGCGCAGGTCGAGGAGCTCGCCGCGCGGATGACCGAGATGCAGACGAACCCGGCGCCGATCCTGCTGGTGCACCGCGGCCCGGCCGCGGTCCGGGACCTGATGGACGCCACCCAGGCGGGCCCGACGCTGCGTGAGTTCACCGACCGGGGCGGCCAGCACCACCGGGTCTGGGCGATCCGCGACCCGGCCGACCTCGCCCCGCTCGAGGGCTGGCTCTCCCCCACCCAGGCACTGATCGCCGACGGGCACCACCGGTACGCCGCCTATCTCCAGATGCAGCACGACGACCCCCGTCCCGCGACCGACGCAGGTCTGGCGATGCTCGTCGACCAGGACGACACCCCGTTGTTCCTCGGCCCCATCCACCGGGTGCTCGGTCACGTCACGCTCGGCTGCCTGCGCGCCGCGGTGGAGCAGGTGGGCGCGACGTTCGGGGAGGTCGACGCCGAATCCGCGGTCGCCGCCCTCGCCCCGGACACGATGGCCGCCACCGACGGGCGGGCGTGGGCGACCGTGCGGCTGGAGCTGCCGCCGGGACGCGTGGCGGTCGAGGTCCTGCACGAGCGGGTGCTGCCCGCGCTGGCGCCGCAGCCGACCCGCGTCGGGTACCACCACGCGGTGGACGAGGCGCTGGCCAGCGTCGCCAAGCGCCCCGGCCTCGCCGTCTTGATGCCCGCACCGGAGTTCGCCCAGGTGCTCGCCACCAGCTCGGCCGACCGCCTGCTGCCCGAGAAGGCCACGTCGTTCCAGCCCAAGCCCAGCGTCGGCGTGCTCATCCGCTCGCTGCGCGACGAATGACGCGGCCCGACGCCATCTCGACCTCGACCCTGGACGCCGCCGCGCCACCGGCCCGGAAGAACCGCCGGTGCAGCGCGCCGACCACCTCGACGACGTCGCCGGCCGACCAGCCGCTCACCGACCGCCGGGCCCGGGCGGACCACGCCGCGCACTCGATCGCGTCGACGCTCTGACGCGACCTGCCGGCGGGGACGGTCCGGGGCACCACGACCCGGAACGTCCAGACGGTGTCGCCGCTGGGCAGCTCCCGCTCCTCGGGATCCTGGGAGACCCGGCCGACCAGCCGGACCTCGTTGCTCATGGCGGCCTCGGTCGCGGCTCTGCTCTTCGGCTCGGTCCTCGAGCCTGACTTCGGTGCGGACATCGCACATCACCTCCGCGAAGAACACTCCGCGGGAGGACGGACAACCGCGGCCGGGGCGGAGCCGCGCTGTGCAGAGCCCGGTTTTCATCCGCACTGTGGATCGAAGGTGGGCCGGACGTCGCTGGGAGGTCGGCCGAACATGCCCCGAAATGCCGAGCAGGGCCACCCTTATCGGGTGGCCCTGCTGGGAAAGAATGTCCGGCGGCGTCCTACTCTCCCACAACCTCTCGGTTGCAGTACCATCGGCGCTGAAAGGCTTAACTTCCGGGTTCGGGATGGGACCGGGTGTTTCCCTTTCGCCATGGCCGCCGTAACTCTTGCGACCGGTGTCGTGGTGTCTGCACACGACATCGACCAAGTATTCAGTTGATCAATCAGATCTCTAGTGGACGCGAGGCTTTGTAGGTTCAATTGAGGGTTTGTAAGACAAGCCCTCGGCCTATTAGTACCGGTCGGCTGGGCATTGCTGCTGTACACCTCCGGCCTATCAACCCAGTGTTCTGCTGGGGGCCTTACCCCCTCGAGGGGGTGGGAAACCTCATCTTGAAACGTGCTTCCCGCTTAGATGCATTCAGCGGTTATCACTTCCGAACGTAGCTAACCAGCCGTGCCCCTGGCGGGACAACTGGCACACCAGAGGTTCGTCCATCCCGGTCCTCTCGTACTAGGGACAGCCTTTCTCAAGTTTCCTGCGCGCGCGGCGGATAGGGACCGAACTGTCTCACGACGTTCTAAACCCAGCTCGCGTGCCGCTTTAATGGGCGAACAGCCCAACCCTTGGGACCTACTCCAGCCCCAGGATGCGACGAGCCGACATCGAGGTGCCAAACCATCCCGTCGATATGGACTCTTGGGGAAGATCAGCCTGTTATCCCCGGGGTACCTTTTATCCGTTGAGCGACGTCGCTTCCACATGCCGACGCCGGATCACTAGTTCCGACTTTCGTCCCTGCTCGACATGTCTGTCTCACAGTCAAGCTCCCTTGTGCACTTACACTCAACACCTGATTGCCAACCAGGCTGAGGGAACCCTTTGAGCGCCTCCGTTACATTTTAGGAGGCAACCGCCCCAGTTAAACTACCCATCAGGCACTGTCCCTGAACCAGATCATGGTCCTAGGTTAGACATCTAGTACGACCAGAGTGGTATTTCAACGTTGACTCCACACTCACTGGCGTGAATGCTTCACAGTCTCCCACCTATCCTACACAAGCCGAACCAAACACCAATACCAAACTATAGTAAAGGTCCCGGGGTCTTTCCGTCCTGCCGCGCGTAACGAGCATCTTTACTCGTAGTGCAATTTCGCCGAGTCCACGGTTGAGACAGCGCCCAAGTCGTTACTCCATTCGTGCAGGTCGGAACTTACCCGACAAGGAATTTCGCTACCTTAGGATGGTTATAGTTACCACCGCCGTTTACTGGGGCTTAAGTTCTCCGCTTCGATACCCGAAGGTATCTGACAGGTCCCCTTAACCTTCCAGCACCGGGCAGGAGTCAGTCCGTATACATCGTCTTACAACTTCGCACGGACCTGTGTTTTTAGTAAACAGTCGCTTGGGCCTGGTCTCTGCGGCCATCACCGCTTCGCAGAGCTAGTCTGCTCACGGATCCGGCCCCCCTTCTCCCGAAGTTACGGGGGCATTTTGCCGAGTTCCTTAACCATGGTTCGCTCGATCGCCTTGGTATTCTCTACCTGATCACCTGAGTCGGTTTGGGGTACGGGCGGCGCGTAGCTCGCTAGAGGTTTTTCTCGACAGCATAGGATCACCCACTTCACCCATACGGGCTCGGCATCACATCTCAGGGTCGTGATCGAACACAGCAGCCCGGATTTGCCTGGACTGCCCCCTACCTGCTTACCCGTGGACAACCATCGCCACGGTTGGGCTACCTTCCTGCGTCACCCCATCGCTTGACTACTACCAGATCGGGTCCCACGCTCCGCCCACCGGCCTCGCCCCGAAGGGTCCGGTCCGATGAGTTTCGGGTGGTTAGCATCACCGGGTTCGTCATGGGCGCTACTTTGCCGGTACGG